>NZ_WQLA01000004.1 GCF_009755275.1 Mucilaginibacter aquatilis
AATCAGGGGGAAAGGGTGTGTTCTTAATTTGTTGTTGTTTGATAAGTAATAGGCAACTGCTGTACCAGCAGCCGCTAAAAAACAGCAAACGAAGCAAAAACAGCCCTGATATATACAAAAACACACTTTTTGCATCGTGCCAAAAACACAAAGTAAGCCGCACAGCGGTTAACCTGTGGTTAAGTTTTCCCCAACTTTACTCAGCTGATGGGGAATTGTGCTTCCACAGGTAATATGTTTTTTAATGCAATGACATCAATTAGTATAACTTAAAAACAAAAATGCCCCTCCATACCGGAGAGGCACTTGTGCAAAGCCTGGGCAGCTTTACACGGCGATCAAAGTTAAAATACTATTTTTTTGAGGCCTGTTGCGGCAAGCTTACAGTAAACGTAGTGCCATTGCCTGTTTTCGATATCACCTGCAATTGTCCACTCAAACTATCAATAAGGTGTTTAACAAGTGCAAGTCCAAACCCGTATCCTTGTTCACCATGCGTTCCGTTTGTTGATTCGCCTTTACCACTCATTATTTGCTGTATCCGTTCGGGCGTGATACCCACTCCCGAATCCTCAACTTTTATGTGAAGCGTACGACCTTCGTTTACACTATCTAATGATAAATGCGTTTTAACAAATCCTCCCTCAGGCGTAAACTTAATGGCGTTTGAAATTAGATTACCTACAATTTGCAGCAACTTGTTTTTAAAGAATGGGATGTTTTGCGTATCGGCACTTGTATTTACACTAAACGTTACCTTTTTGTTAATTGCTTGAGGGGTGTATAGTTTGAGTAATTTTTCTTTGAATGTTACCTGGTTGAATTCGTCTGAAGCAAGTTTTACTTCATTGGCTGCCTGGATTGATTTAACGCTTAATATTTCATCAGCAAGCTCTAAAATCGAATGACCGCTTTTTTGGATAAGATGAATAAATTCCAGCACCTCTTCCATTGTGTTTTCGTCACCTTGTTCGCTTATTATACGTGCCAGCCCAATAATGCCGCCTAACGGTCCGCGTATATCATGTGCTACCCTGCGCTGATTTTCAGTAACTTCAGATACATGGTTGCGCATGCTTTCGATAACCTTAAGTGCTTTAAGCCTATTTACAATCTCATCGGCAATTATTTTAAGCATCTCCACCTTTTCGGGCGTAAGGTTATGTAGTTGGGTATCAAGAACGCACAGAGCACCTAAGTTTATACCATCATCAGCACGAAGCGGAACACCGTAGTAGTAACGTAAATTAGGATCGCTGGTTACGTAGAACTTATTTTTAAAACGATCATCTTCTGAAAGGTCCTTTACCTCAAATCCATCATTTCCTAAAATTGTATATTGGCAAACAGAATCTTCCCTGCTCATCTGGTCCACATCAAGACCATAGTTTGATACAGTCCATTGCGTGTAGGTATCAATCAGGTTCACCATTGAAATTTCGGTACCTGCTACTTTAGCAGCAAGCTTACTTAAACTTTGTAAATTTTCGTTAAGTGCGGTATAATCAAGGTCTAAATCGGCCAGGGCTTTCAACCTGTCCATTTCGTTGGCTGGTACGGGAGCTAGTGAAGTTTGCATCATAATATTTTAAATTAATAGGGGAATATTATTGGGGAATAATATTAATACCTTTTACTTAAATCTTAAAAAAAATGTTATAGTTAAAGGAATATTTTTTTGATGCGGTTATAAAATCCCCTATACTTAATAAACATCTTTTATCTATATGAAAATATTTCAGCAAAGCATCCGTCTGCAACCAAAACAACGTGGTTTTCACTTAATTACTAAAGAGGTAATTCAGAATTTTCCGCAATTGAAGCAGATACACACTGGCATTTGCCAGGTTTTCATACAACATACATCTGCATCGTTAACCATAAATGAAAACGCCGACCCAACCGTAAGGCATGATTTTGAAACATTCTTTAATAAAGCTGTCCCTGAAAACGACCCTGATTACCTGCACAAAGATGAGGGACCGGACGATATGCCGGCACACTTAAAGGCGGCCATGCTTGGCAATTCAGTAATGATACCGGTAAGTGATGGAAGATTAGCGTTAGGAACGTGGCAAGGTATCTATTTATGCGAGCACCGGGATTACGGCGGATCGAGGAATATTTTAATTACAGCCTGGGGAGAATGATTGCCTATGTCTGTTTAGTGCTTGATTGGTATATAAAGGGTTCACAACGTGGTATAGCCCAAATTAATCAAGTTTAAACTTATAGATCTTCAAAAGCGAAAACAAAGCACTTAAACGATTTTAGCATCTTACTCAATTAGTAATAACACTTTTGACTTAGGAATGTATAAGACAGGCTGATTTGAAAAAACATGTAAGTATCATGCTTACGGGTATCGCCTCTTTGGGTGCCTGCATCACCTATATAAATACCGTTACGTTCTCCTGAGCGATCACTTAGCGCACGGGCAATAGGATCTGTAAATGATGATTTTGGAGCATATAGGCCGCTTACGTCGTCAAGGCGATCGGTATAAGCGGTGCGGTAACCTACTTCGCCGGTAAGACTCAACTTGCCAAGAATATTATACTTCACTCCCGCGCCAAACGGTACGGCAAGGGTACTGTTTTTATAAGGTACGCGTTGCTGCTCAGTGCGCAATGAACGCAGTTCGTAGCTTTGTCCATTGTAATTTGCTTGAGGGTTATAATTTGCACTTGCCAACCCTAAAAATATGTAGGGCGTAAAACTATTATAGCCTGCACCGGGAAGGTATTCCATAAAGTTTAACTCACCAATAAGAGCCACCTCGGTTAATGGTGTAAAAAAACTCAGGTTGCGGTCGCGTTGTTGTTTAAAGCGCGATGTGCTATCTGCACCTTCTATCTGTGCTTTAGTGATACTTAATCGGGCTGCAGCATAACCGCTAAAATTGTAACGGGCAAATAAGCCGGCAGCTACACCGCTAACTTGTAAAGGGTTGCGTTGATTTAAATCGCCCATATACCCTGAGCCACCTGCCAATACACCAAACTCCCATTTTTGGGCCCGGGCTGTTGTAAAACAGATAAACAACAGAATTATGGTGAGCAAACGCGGCATAAACAAATTTAGTAATTGCGGGCGTCTAATCCCCATAATAATTTATTGCGCAGGGTAGACAGGTAACTTTCATTGTTAAGCCTTATTAAATTTAAGCGAAAGCCTGCCTTACGGATGTCAAACTTCATGCTGGTATCAATTACTGCCGTACGGGAGTCGCAGCTTATTAAATAGTTAGCGCTGCGTGTTTGAACCTCAAACGTTAATGTAATATTATCGGGCAGCACAATTGGCCTTACGTTAAGATTGTGAGGAGATACCGGCGTTAACACAATGCTGTCGCTTTGTGGGTAAATGATTGGTCCGCCGCAACTTAATGAATAAGCTGTGGAGCCAGTAGAGGTAGATATTATAATACCATCGCCCCAGTAAGTGTTGAGAAACTCACCGTTCAAATAAGCATGCATGGTAATCATGGCTGAGTCATCACGCTTGTGAATGGTAATATCGTTAAGGGCAAAGTTATCCTTTCCAAAAATCTCAGCTTCTGAACTTATGCAAATCAGCTCGCGGCTGTCTAACGTAAATTGCTGATTTACTACCGCATTAATAGCGGCGGCAATATCGTCTTTATTTACGCTAGCCAAAAAGCCAAGCCTGCCAAAGTTTATACCTATAACAGGTATACCGCTGTCGCGAATGAGCGTAACCACGTCAAGCATGGTACCATCGCCACCAAGCGTTAAGAATACATCAATAAAACCTTTTAGCTCACTTGTACTATCAAGCACAGGATAATTCAGATTATCAATTTGATCTTGTAGCGTTGCCTGCAGTTGCGGGTGAATGTATACTTCAACATTATGCTGTGCAAGTACATTAAATACCTGTTGAATATAAGGTATAACCGTGTCGTTAAACTGGCGGCCGTAAACTGCTATTCTCATGGATAGTAATTACATGTTGAGATAATTCATGAACGATTCATACCGGTTCATGGAATCATCATCATCGTCGTTATGATTGAACGTGGCTTTAACGTCATAGCCATACCGCAAAAATGCAGCGTTAATTGAAGAAATATCGGCTTTGTTTAATTTAAGCGTAACCTCCATACGGGTGGAATCAGGAAAGTTACGTGCGTATGAGCTTAATATTTGCGCATTGTCTGACTCAACAATCTGTGCCATTTGCGACATTGAATTCTCGCGGTTACTTACTTCGAGCACAATAATACCGCCCGGTTGTGCTATGGCGGTTATCTCACCAAAATAAGCATTCATGGCATATTGGTTTATTACGCCATCGTACGTTTTATTTGGCCCAAGCACAGGTACAATAGTTAAATTATGCTCATAAAACATCCGCACTGCATCATACACATGCTTATCTTCATAAACAAATGTATTCACATGCAACTGCTGTAATGAACTTATGGGCAGGCTATGGTCAGGGTCGGTAATATCAGCTTCGGCCAGCAAGCCAATAAACAATTGATCATTTACAACAGGCAGGTGCCTAACCTTAAACTCGGCCATACGGTCAATGGCAAGTTGAATGCTGTCGGTTGTGGTAACCGGCGGTATGGTATTGGCAGCTAACTCTATCGCAAGCATAATGTTAAGCTTTTTGTTTCAGTTCGTTTAAATACTCCCTCAGTTTTTTGTTAAACTCGTCAGGGCGTTCCATCATCGGTGCGTGGCCGCATTTATCAATCCAGTATAATTTTGAATCAGGTAGTAACTGGTTAAATTCAACCGCTACTTCCGGGGGCGTAATTTTATCGTCGCGTCCCCAAATTAATCCTACCGGCATAGTAATTTTGTTTAACTCCTTGGCCATGTTATGCCTTATAGCCGATTTAGCCATAGCCAGCAAACGAACCACCTTTGAGCGGTCATTTACCAGGATGAACACCTCGTCAACCAAATCTTTGGTTGCAGTAGCCGGATCGTAGAAAGTGTATTCAACTTTTTCCTTTACAAATTCGTAATTCTCGCGGCGTGGAAACGACCCGCCAAAAGCATTTTCATATAAGCCGGAGCTGCCCGTTAAAACCAGCGACTTAACCCTCTCAGGATGCAGCACGCAATATATTAAACCGGCATGGCCACCTAGTGAATTACCAACCAGTACAAAGTCGTTCAAATTCATGTGCTTTACAAAGCGGTGCACATGCTTGGTTAACGTTTTAACACCGGTAGTTAACAGCGGTAAATCAAATATTGGCAGTATAGGTATCACTACCCTGTAATCATGCTTAAACTCATCTATAACACCTTCCCAGTTGCTTAAACCGCCCATTAAACCGTGCAGCAATAACAGCACAGGGCCCTGCCCTTCGTCAATATAAATAAATCCCTTTTCTTCTTTAAGCACGTATTTCATACAATTCAGAGCAGTATAAGCTGTAGTTTTTCGTTACGACCAACTTGTTTATATTTTAAACAGCGGTAACAAGGTTGTAAAGTTAGTTTAATTTGAAACGTTGCTTCAATACTAAACAAATTAAATTAAGCAAGCAATTGTTTCACCACTTCAGATATTGTTTTGCCATCGGCTTTGCCGGCAAGCTCCTTGTTAGCAGCACCCATTACCTTACCCATGTCTTTGACCGAGATAGCACCTACCCTGCTAATCAAATCTTTCAAAAAAGCTTCAACTTCGTCGCGGCTCATTTGCTTTGGTAAGTAAGCTTCAATGACGTCCATTTCTTCCTTTTCCACCTGATATAAGTCGGGACGGTTTTGTGCCTGGTAAATATCAGCCGATTCCTTACGTTGCTTCACCAACTTTTGCAGTACCTTAATTTCGACCTCTTCAGTTATATCTTCTGAGGCCCCTTTTTCGGTTTTAGCTAACAAAAGAGCCGACTTAATTGCACGCAATCCGCGCAGCTTAGCTTCGTTTTTGGCAAGCATAGCTTGCTTTATATCCTGGTTAATGGTTGTTTCGAGTGACATTTTTCTTTTAATTGTATTGTTATAAGTTAGCTTAGTTAAGTAACTGATTAAGAATTGATCACAGTAACACAATCAATCAACTGCTTAATTATTCACTTATGCACGATGTATCATAGTTCCGGTAGCCTGGGCGGTAGGCATCAGCACCAAATCATTAATATTTACATGCGCCGGACGCGATGCCACGTACCAAATGGTTTCAGCTACGTCCTGTGCACTAAGCGGTGTAAAACCTTCGTATACCTTTTTAGCCCGCTCTTTATCACCTTTAAAGCGCACTTCCGAAAATTCGGTTTCTACGGCTCCGGGGTGAATTGCGGTTACTTTGATACCATGCTGCAGTAAGTCCATGCGCATGCCTTTGCTAAGCGCATCAACTGCCGATTTAGTTGCACAATACACGTTTCCGTTTGTATAGGTGTCTTTACCAGCAATTGAACCAAGATTAATGATGTGCCCTTTTTTATTGCCAATCATCCAGTTAGCTACCAATTTGCTTACATACAGCAGGCCTTTTAAATTGGTATCAATCATAGTGTCCCAATCATCATAGCTTCCGTTTTGCAAAGGATCAAGCCCCTGGCTTAGGCCTGCGTTGTTAATGAGAACATCTACCTGCTTAAAATCACCAGGCAGGGTATCTAAATGATGTAAAACCTGTTCGCGGTTACGAACGTCAAACGCAGCAACGGCTATACGCACGTTGTAGGTTGTGTTGAGCTGCTGCGCAAGCGCATCCAGCCTTTCTTGCCTACGACCTGTTAAGATCAAATCATACCCTTCGCGGGCAAACAGATGAGCACAGGCCTCGCCAATACCGGCGGTAGCTCCTGTTATTAATGCAATTTTAGCCATAGGTATTAAACTATAGGGGCGAAATTATGTTTTTTAGCCCGAACACCGTATAACTACAATAAATATTTACAGCTTGTACATAATGTTATTTAACTTAAAAGCCGGAGATAAGGAATGTTCCCTTGTCTCCGGCTTAAATTACTTGGTGATTGCTATGGTTTAAAAAAAGCTACCATCGCCACGTCGGCGCATTGGCCTGCCGTTACGCATTGGCGTTCCGCTCCATTTTTGCAGATTGGTACGTACGCTAAACATAAAGTACCGGCTTAGTGCATTTGAAAGTGTATTGGTAAAACCATTATCATTAATTACCTGGTTGGTAAAGTTGTTTTGCTTTAATAAGTCAAACACCTGCAAGCGGAAAGTAAGGTTGCGTTTTGCTAAAAAGTTCTTTTCTAGATAGGCATTTATCACCAACGGATTGCTGCTGTACCCTTGCTGGCTTACAAAATTTTTGCTGGCATCATAACCAATGGTCAGTGAGCCTTCTTTAAGTAAAAAGAATCGACCGTCAATAGCAAGTGCGGTACGGCGTATGCTGGTTGTTTTGGTGTCTGATACAATGAGGAAGGTTGTCGTGTAATCATAAGAAATAAACGGATTTACCTCCATCCACTCGTTAGGATTAATGCGTGGTCCAAACCTTTGATTTATTCTCCATCCGTTGCTGGTGGTGGGTAAATTGTCAACCATAGCCAACGTATGGTTATAGCTGACACTACCATTTAAAGCGAGGTTGTATTTACGGTCGGCCAGTTGCTTTGATAAGGTGTAATTACCTCCAATGCTATATGACCCGCTGATGTTAACGTAATTGGTTTGATTAATAAACGCCTTCTTTTCCGGATCTAACGGGTCAATAATCCTTACGTTGTTAGTAGTAATTTGATTTTGAACGCTTGTACCATATAAGTTGGCACCAATGGTAAACCTGGAGTTTGACAAATAATTATTGTAGCGTGCATTTATAGTATGCCTGAACGCAACCTTTAAGTTTGGATTACCAACAATAGGGTTTGAACGGTTTGATGAATCAACAATTGGCTGTATTTGATTAAAGCTTGGCTCCTGCGGGGCACCTGTGTAATTTATTGAAGCCCTGTGCTGCCTTGACCAGGCATACTCAAAACGTGCAATCGGAATAATAAAGAAATTATTACGACTAGTTTCAATACCACCGCGACTTACATTAGTACCTGAAAGGTTGGTAGGCACCGCTGTAACACCAAACGACATGTTGAACTTGGTTTGATTGTAACGGTAGTTTAACGCCATACGGCTTTCGGTAAATGAATAATTAAAAATGTTATTCAAGTTGCTACTTAATGCTACACGGTTGCCGGCCGGTGTAATGCTGTCAATCAAAGCGTTGTTATCATAAGCACGCCTGTTTATTTGAGCATTAAATTCCAACTGCGATTTTGGGCTTAAAGGCTCAACATAAGTTATACTTGTACGAAAGTTGCGTGTTAAATTATCACGGGTTGTTAAGCGGTGTGTATTTAAATCACGCGTAACATTTCCTAATGAATCTTTAAATAGCGTGTTGTTATCGTTTTCGGTACTTTGCTGCTGGTTACTGCGGGTATAGCTTAATTGCACAGATGCGTTTCTGCGCGGTTTTTTAAATATGTGCTGGTAAAACACAATACCACCGTAATTAGGCGTGGAGTTATCACTTATGCCCCTGCCGGTGTTATCCTGAAAACGTAAACCTGTATCAAACCTGTTTGAAAAGCTATTGGCAACAGCATTGCTGAGCGAAAAGCTTGGTGTCACCCGCAAAAAGTTAGCACTATCAATGCTATACTCCATTTCGAATGTAAAATTGTGATTCTTGCTGTTGTTTTGCGATTCGCTGTTGCGCGTAAATATCAATGTATCAGACGATGTAACTCCACCTGGTAACCTGTTTTGATAGTATGTTTGACCGTAGCTGTTATTGATTGAATTTACGTTATTAAAGTTGTACCTATAATTTAAGTTAACTTCAATTTTTTTCCCCCACTGATCGCGGTATGTAATTGACGGGCTGCCCGAGGTTGTTGTACCACCGCTGCCACCACCGCCACCGGCATTACCACCACCCTGACCTATGCCACGGCCGCCATCAGCGCCGCCGGCAATACCACTTGAGGCTACACCGTTTACAGTATTGCGAAAATTTCCGCTAACGTTAAGCACCTTATTGCCGTTTATGCGCCTCAGGTCAATATTGGTTTCATACCGCTCGTTGTTTCCGGCTCCTGCATTTATACGTGCTGTATTACCAACCGAGCGGTCGGCACGGGTGGTGATGTTTAGGATCTTTTGCGGGTCGCCATCTTTGATGCCTGTACGGGCGGCCTGATCGCCGTAGTCATCAACCACCTGAATCTTCTCAACTATATCAGCACCTAAGGTTTGTATGGCCCGCGCCAAATCTCCTCCGGCGTAGTCTTTTCCATTAAGTTTAGCTTTGGTTACCTGTTGTCCCTGGTGCGTAACAGAACCATCGCTGCCCACCTCCATGCCTTCCATTTTCTTCAGCAACTCATCTACTGTTGCATTGGGGCGTACTTTGTAATCACTGGCCCTGTATTCAACCGTATCGGTTTTGTAAGTTATGGTTGGTCCTTTAACTTCAACTGCCGCCAACTGGTTAGCCTGCACACCTAAAACAAAAGGATCAAGCACCAGGCGTGCAACGGCATCATTATTAAGCATGCGCTTAACCACAGGTTTGTAACCTATACTCGTTATGCTTATAACGAACGTAGCCGACTTTACGTTTTTAAAAACAAAGATACCATCGGCGTTGGTTGTGGTAATTGAACTATCGGTGCCGGCTTTTAGCTTTACGGTTGCACCAATGATGGTATTATCGGTGCTGTCTTTAACTATACCGCTAACCTCACGTACGGGTAAAGGGGGCTTGCTGTTGCCACCTTGCCGCGCCGGCAGCTGAGCAAAAACCGTAGCTGTACACAGCAGTAAGAAAATAAAAAGTAGTATATGTTTCATGTGATAAGGTTTCAAATGCAAAATAACAGATAAGCTTATGGTTTAGCCAACTTATACTTTCCCCAAAAATCAGTGGGTGACATCAATTCGAGCATTGTATCGCCAAAAGCTCCGCCGCCACTAATAGAAATGTTACCGCCGAAATTTCCGCCACCATTGCCACCGGGCCTGCCCTCACCCCGTTCACGGTTGCCGCCAAACTGCATTCCATTCAGCTTTAAATTGTAGGCTAACTCGGTAGCATTGCCGGCGCTTAACTCAAGCAACTTTAACGGCACGGCAAGCTCATAAAATAGGTTACCCTTGGAGTCGAAGTTTATACCGGTTTTAATGCCATCAGTATTGTAAATAGATATAAGCGTATCAGTAATTTGTTTAATTCCTATAACACTTATTTCTTTAGCCGCAGCTACCATTTGTTTTCGCGAGTTTACCAGTGCTGCGGTATCAACGTTAATATTAGTGCCTCGACCACCAAAACGCATACCCCTAAAGCCACCACCGTTTTTGCCCTGTAGCGGATACTGAATTTGTACTGCATCTTTCTCCTTCTTTTTACCGTCTTTGTTTATGGTGAAAGTTAATCCGCCGGCCAAAAGCTTATTAATGTTTTGGTTATCGGTACAGTTAAGCACCAGGTAAAGATTGTTAGCATCATTTGCCAAAGTGTAGCGCACGGTGGTAGCTTTGTTGTAAGCAGGCAAATTTCCCCATTCAGTTATCTTGCCGTCAACTTTTACTGTTAACGGTGCTTTAACTCCTGATGAAATGTCAGAGTTTTGAGCATACAAACTGTTGTTAATACCAGAATAGCATAAAAAGGCAACAAGCGGCGCTACTATGTTTTTAAATTGCATATTTTAAGGTTGTTGATGTATAGCAAGTACGACTGCAAAGCCAGACGACGGTTTATTGTGAAGTATAAATGTTACAGTAGATGTTTATATGGTTACAACTACAAATTTAGTACAGCTTTATAAATTATAATGAGGCATATCGTAATAAATTCAATACATTATGTTACAACACAATTATGTTACATAATAATATAACGACTCAAACTAAGCTATTGATAGTGTTGTTATTTTTGAAACTAAACTATATTTAAAAACTCAGGTCTAACAATCCTACCATCTCAAATACTTTAAATAGTGAAACTATTCTACACAATCATATTTTCCTTTGTTGTATTAAATGTTTTTGCACAGGAAACAGTTGAGCGCAGCCGCAAGCTTACTCCGGGTGTAACCGAGCGCTACCGCGTGCTTAAATCTGATTACTCTGTTCTGAATGGTCAGTATGCAGCTTACTTGAAAAAAACGCTTATTGCCGCCGGTTTATATGACCATAACCAAAAAAAAGCAACCTGGACATTTTTTGATAAGAAGGGCAAACTTACACAACGTTATAATTACGATAGGGACAGCCTGATTTACGAAGCTGCTCCAGACAGTAATCAACGTATAATGTATATTGTTGATGACTCACTGAACAACGACCCTCGTTTTACAAGGCCAATACGAGTTGGTGGTAGTTACTATGGGTTTTTGAACTACGTAAATTTAGTGCGCTTACCCAAAGACTATTGGAGCATAAGTAATGACATGGCTTCCGTTACCATGGAGCTTTTGATAAGTCCTTACGGGAGACTCGCAGAATTCAAAGTGCGCATTAAACCTGCAAGGCCGGTACCGTATCAAGAAGATGCACTACTAAATCTTAATATTAAGCTTTTGAGTGATGAAGATAAAGTATTTGTACCGGCAACGCTCAACAATGAACGTGTAGCGGTAAGAATGGTAATTCCCTGCAGATTTACCGGCGCCGACCGGCTGGAGATGTTATAAAATAAAAGAGCCGCTTAAATTAAGCGGCTCTTTTATTTTAGTGCTGGTGATGACCGTCAGGTCCGTGAGCATGGCCATGAGCCAACTCTTCAGGATTTGCCGGACGAACGTTAATAATTTCGCCTTTAAAGTGCAACTCCTGACCTGCCATAGGGTGGTTAAGGTCAACAATAACCGAATCTTCGGCAATTGATACTACCTGGCCTTGGAAACGGTTACCCTGGTTATCCTGTAAAGGTAAAATTGAACCAACTTCAGGTAGTTCCGCACCTTCACCTTCAAACATTTCTTTAGGCAGGTTGGCTACCGCCTCATCATTATATTCGCCATAAGCGTCTTCGGCGCTTAGTTTAAAGTCAAAACTATCACCTGTTGACAGTGTGCTCAGGTTTTCTTCAAAACGTGGCAACATTTGGCCGGCGCCATATAAAAATGTTAATGGCTGTTCCTGAGTTGCGCTCTCAACCAAGCCTTCTTGTCCGTCTTCCTGGTTAACATACAAATCGTAAGTTAACGATACGACGTGTTGTGATTCAATTTTCATTGGATAATTGTTTAATAATGTAAAGCTACGAAAGCCATATTTGTTTTACAGCTTCGGCCGCCGACAGGGCCGGCAATCCGCAGGTTTTGTCTTTGCAAACAAAAATGCGGGTGTCTTCTCCCGTTCTGTTTTGCAGTAAAGGTAAGTTTTCCTCGTTACCGCCCAACATAATTTTATCAGGAATGTAAAATTGTTCCATCTCGGCACGCATATCATCAGCATCGTTACCTGTAATGGCTACTTCATATAAGCCACTTATTTCTTCAAGCAACAGCAAGCACCAGTTTGAATACGACGATCCGTATTTACCCATGAAAGGCATTACATTGCACAGCAACTGCGCCGATATTTCTTCATATCTACTTGCCTCAAACAGCATACCCAACCGTTTAAGGTTACGTGCCATTACTGAATTGGATGAAGAAATTACGCCATCCATTATTTCACTTTTGCGGGCTATCAGTTCCTCATCATCGGCGGCAGTGTAAAAAAACATACCATCAACATCATTAAGATAGAATTGAATGGCTTTATCGGCCAGGTTACGCGCCACGGCCAACCATTGAAAATCGAAGGTTACCTCATATAGTGCAAGGTAGGCTTCTATCACATTGGCGTAATCATCTAAAAAGGCTACAGCTTTTTCGTCTTGCGCATCTATTTTGCAAATACGTATTAAACGGCCATCGGCATTAATCATGTTTTGACGAATGAATTTGGCATTATTTAACGCTAACTGTAAATATGCCTCCTTATCAAAAACCCGGTAAGCCTCGCACAGGCCTTTAAGCATTAACCCGTTCCATGATGCCAGTATTTTATTATCCAACCCCGGACGAACGCGGGTGGCGCGCGCTTTAAATACTTTAAGCTTTGCTGCAGCTATAGCCGTTTGTAGCTCTTCGGTAGTTAAGCCCAACGTTTTAGCTAAAAGGGCATCCTGCTCCTTACGGTAAAATACGTTAGTATGTTCCTCTTCCCAGTTTCCGTCATCAACTACGTGGTAGTAGATACAAAACAGATCAGCATCGTCACCTAAAATTTCTTCAATTTCGGGTTTTGTAAAAGTATAGAACTTGCCCTCCACTCCTTCGCTGTCAGCATCAAGTGCCGAATAAAAGCCGTAATCGGGTGATGTTAATTCGCGTTTGGTAAAGGCAATGGTTTGCTCAACTACTTCCTTATATAACTCGTTATTGCTCCAGGCGTAAGCTTCAGCGTACAAACCTACAAGCTGCGCATTGTCATACAGCATTTTCTCAAAATGAGGCACATGCCAGCGACCATCAACCGAATACCTGGCAAAGCCACCACCAATATGATCATAAATACCACCAAACGCCATTTTATGCAAAGTGAGCTTAACCAATTGGGCAAGGCTATCATCTTTAATATGGTGTGCATAGCGCATCAAAAACAACCAGTTATTAGGCATCGGAAATTTAGGTGCGCGGCCCATACCCCCTTCTGTCGCGTCCAGGTATTTTTTCCAGTTGGCAACAATGGTCTGTAAATCATTTAAGTCGTATTCCGGCTCCTCGGTTATCAGCTTCACAGTTTCGTATTGCTGTATTCCCTCGGTAAGCCTTACCGCATACTCAATGGCTTCATTGGGCCGGTTGTAATAAAAATCGGCCAGGCTCATGAGTATGTTCATCCAATCATGCTTTTGATAATAGGTGCCGCCGTAAATCGGTCGCTGATCGGGCAGGCAAATACAATTCAGTGGCCAGCCTCCACGGTTGGTCATGAGTTGTACGGCACTCATATATATTTGGTCAACATCAGGGCGTTCTTCCCTATCTACCTTAATACATACAAAATGCTCATTCATTAAGGCAGCAACTTCAGCATCCTCAAAACTTTCGTGCTCCATAACATGGCACCAGTGGCACGCAGAATAACCAATACTTACCAGTATAAGCTTATTTTCATCTTTTGCCCTTTGCAAGGCCTCGGTACCCCAGGGGTACCAATCAACGGGGTTATTAGCGTGTTGCAGTAAATATGGTGATGCTGAATTGGCAAGACGATTCATTTTGATTTCGGGATTTGGGACGTTTGATGTCGGATTTATGTAAACCAGCGGGCTAAGCTAAAGGTTTTTCCTGATTTGAATTTCGGATGTTAGATTGCAGGATTATGTTTAAATCAGAATTGCAAGAGCGGCTACATATAGGCACGAATTAAAATGACGTCACTCGGTGAATACATAATGATTTCACAAATTCGTATAACTCTGCTTTCGCCTTTCAGCCCAAAGTTCTAATTTCGCAGTTTAATAGAAAGAGGAAAAAAATTTTGGATTATTTACAGGGATTGAATCCGCAGCAGAGGGCTGCCGCCGAGCAAATTAACGGACCGGTAATGATTATTGCAGGTGCCGGCTCGGGAAAAACGCGGGTTATTACCTACCGGGTGGCTCACCTTATACATACAGGCGTTGATCCGTTTAATATACTGGTACTAACCTTTACCAACAAAGCCGCTAAAGAAATGCGCGAGCGTATAAGTAAGGTAGTAGGCCCCGAGGCCAAAAACATTTGGATGGGAACTTTCCACTCCGTGTTTGCCAAAATATTGAGAGTTGAGGCTACTAAAATTGGTTACCCAAGCAATTTTACCATTTACGATACCGACGACAGTAAGAGCGTATTAAGGGCCATTTTAAAAGAAATGAACCTCGATGATAAATTATACGCTCCAAATTATGTTTACGGGCGTATATCGGCTGCTAAAAACAATCTGGTGTCATGGTCAGAGTATCAGCAAAATGAGCAAATACAGGCTGACGACTTTTCAAATGGTCGTGGTCATTTAGGTAAGGTTTATGAAATGTATGCCCAGCGCTGCTTTAAAAGCGGTGCCATGGATTTTGATGACCTTTTATTCCAAACCAACCGCCTGCTAAAAGAACATACTGATGTACTATATAAGTATCAGAATAAGTTTAAGTATTTAATGGTGGATGAGTATCAGGATACCAACTTTTCGCAATATCTCATTGTAAAAAAACTCGCTGCTATAAATGAAAACCTTTGTGTTGTGGGTGATGATGCGCAAAGTATCTATGCTTTCCGCGGTGCAAACATCCAAAACATACTCAACTTCGAAAAAGATTATCCAGATTTGAAAGTGTTCAAGCTGGAGCAAAACTACCGCTCAACGCAAAACATTGTTAATGTTGCCAACAGCATCATATCAAACAATAAAGAGCAGCTTAAAAAGAACGTTTTTTCGGAGAAAGATCACGGCGATAAAATTAAGGTGATACGTGCTTACAGTGATAATGAAGAAGGCAAGACTATTGCCGAAGCCATTATGCAAGACCGTAGCACAAAAGGTATGAAATGGAACGACTTTGCCATTTTATACCGCACCAACGCCCAATCGCGTTCTATGGAGGAAGGTTTGCGCAAGCTAAATATTCCGTATAAAATTTATGGCGGCTTGTCGTTCTATCAACGTAAAGAGATCAAGGATTTAATTGCCTACTTCAGGCTAACCTTCAACCCAAACGACGAGGAAGCACTTAAGCGCGTAATCAATTATCCTAAACGTGCTATTGGCGATACCACCGTAGACAGGATTATTTTGGCCGCCGGCCAAAATGATACTACCCTATGGGAAATTGTTAAAGAACCAGCCAAGTATATTGACGGGCGTAGCACAGCTGCTGTAGCAACGTTTTCAACCCTTATACAAAGCTTTCAGGTAATTGCGCAAACGCTGAGTGCTTATGATGCAGCTTTGCATATTGCACAGCATTCGGGTTTGTTGAAAGATTTATATGAAGACAAATCGGTTGAGGGCCTTAATCGCTACGAAAACATACAGGAACTACTCAATGGTATCAAGGAATTTTCAGAACGTGAAGATATTGAAGAGCGCGGTCTGGATATTTTTATGCAGGATGTGGCCCTGTTGACTAATGACGATAACGACAAAAATCCAAATGCCGATACCGTTTCATTAATGACCATACACGCATCAAAAGGACTTGAGTTTCCGCAGGTATACGTGGTTGGTTTGGAAGAAAACCTGTTTCCTTCGCAAATGTCACTTAACTCGCGTACCGACCTGGAAGAGGAACGCCGCCTGTTTTACGTGGCCGTTACCCGTGCCGAAAGTAAGTTGACTATAAGCTATGCTACATCGCGCTTTAAATTCGGCACATTAATTAACTGCGAACCGAGCCGGTTTTTAGATGAAATTGATGCTCAGTACCTGGAGTTAGACTTTAAGGCTAAACAACAAACCGGTAACCCGTTTTTTGATGATGACCGCAAAGCATGGAATCGTAATAGTGATACGTTTTCGAAGCCAAAGGCGGCTGCATCGCCAACGCCTGCAAAGGTTAAAACCACATCTCTGTTAGCTAAAGCACACGTACCTTCGGCAGGCTTTGCCCCTTCTGACACATCAAACCTGCAAGTGGGAATGGAGGTAGAGCATGAACGTTTTGGTTACGGTAAAGTGATAAACCTTGAAGGCAATAAGCCAGATATCAAGGCCACTATATTTTTCAAAGAAATTGGCAACAAGCAACTACTGTTAAAATTTGCCAAATTGCGAATAGTTGAGTAATTGATTTGAAGTAATTATTAAAAAGGCCGCCGTTTTGTAGCGGCCTTTTTAATAACGCCATGTTTTCATTTTAATTAAAATTTTTTACGGCTAAATTATTCTGCAAACTTGTGCTTAAAGCTCAATTTGCTATATAAGCAACAGCTGGTAAAAAGCACCCCATTTTGAGTAAGATATCAGTTCTAAATTTCCCGCATTTGTGGAATTAATTCAACACCCTTAACTGAAAGGATTATTCATATTGCCTTTTTGTTACATTAATGCTAACTTTTGGTTGTTGGCATATGCTTTGAATTATTAGCCGTAACACCCCCTTTCCCCTTCGGTGTTTAAACTTTTTATGAGCCCATTAATTAACAACAAAGCGGTGAATTCAGTAGGAAATAACATCCGCACATTACGTCATCAACGTGGCTGGAGCCAGGAAGATGTAGCCAACAGATTAGGCATATCTATACCAGCCTTTTCAAAAATTGAGACCGGTATTACTGATGTAAATCTTTCGCGATTAGAGCAAATTGCTAATATTTATGAAATCAGCGTAGTACAACTATTAGGTTTAGGCCTTACCGAAACCGAAAAACAGTATTCAAGCATGAGTGCTGCGCAAAAAAAATTAACAGACCGCGAGGCTGAAATTGCTGATTTGCAGCGCAAGGTAATTGAACTGTATGAAGAACTGCACAATAAAAGGTCATATGCAGTATAAGAATATGATGCGTTAACAGATAGACTTAACGCATTTTATATTTTATAAAGGACATAAATAAATTGTACCGTATAAATTGCTTAAACGTAAGTTAAATACGTTTCGTGAAAATCAATTAATACGGTATTTTTATTTTTATTCATTCTAATTACCCTTTTGGAGTAATAATTGTGTCGTAATAAGCTGACTAAAACAAGTTATTATGACTAACTACTTGCTATCCACCTCAAATAATCAGCGCCAAAAATTAGGCACTATTCATGATCCGGATACAAAGCTCAAAGTAACAGTTGTTGATTTATTAACAGCGCCGTTTAAGCCAAGTAAAGGTGAGGTAAGATTTTTCGTTACCGATGGTGATACGCAGCTTGCGTTTGAAACCCGTGGTTACAGTAAACATCGTAAAGTTTTGATATTGCAAATGATTGCGTGGTATTGCTTATATTTAGGCTTGATTGAAGCGCAAATACACAGCACATTACCATTATTGCACGCAAGCTGAATAAAGTAGGCAGGTAATTGTTGAAGAGTGATATTACATTCCGGCGCGTTCGGGATTGTGCAGCATATCACTCATATCAATAATTTTGTCGTCAATTTCAGATACACATTTGATCATCATCTGTATACATTCTTCCTGACTCACCAGCCCTTCCCTTTCCAGGTTCATTAACCCTTTGAGAGTTGCTATTGGCCCGCGTACCTGGTGCGATAGATGTGAGGAATATTCCGAAAGCTTTTTATTTTTTAACTGCAAATCTTTGGTGCGCTCATCAATGATTTCTTCTAAGTGATGATTAATCCTGTCCAAGTTATCTTTCTGGTTTGATATCTCGGCATTAAGCTCAGTAAGTTTTTTGTTGGTTTCGGCCTTACGTTTTACGTTACTTGTTAGTAATACAATTACCACAATAAGCAGCGCTGCTAAAACAATGGTACCAATTGCAATGCTCCGTTCATATTTTTGCCTGTCAGTAATACGTTCGTTTTCCCTTCTTAACTCCTCCTGCCTGTATTTAGCCTGAAACAGCGTTAAAGCTGCTGAGTTTCGGGATGCGTATTCAATGCTGTCTTGCTTATAAATGGCCTGCAAATGCAAAAGCGCACGTTCAAAATTCTTTTGTTTTAGTTCGAGCAAGTAAGAGTTATTTTCGAAATCTTTAAGCAATTTTTCGCTTTTGCTTAAAATAGCATAAGCACGCCCCTCTTGTAAACATTGGCGTGCCTTAGCATAATCACTTTCACTGATGTATATTTCAGCTAACGATAAATTGATTTGCGCTACAGGAGAGTTTAAATCTAACCCCTTAGCCAGGCCTAACGAACTAAATAGATATTCCTTAGCCTTATCGGTGTTTCCTATAGATGTGTAAACAACACCTAAGTTTTGCATGGCCGTTACCTTAAGCTCATCGTTATCCAGCTTGTGAATAATTTGGTAACCTTTCATATAATTGTTCAGCGCCTTATTATAATTTGCCTGTAACTGATAAACGTTACCCATATTCAGATATATGGACGCCAGGATATCAAGGTTATCTAACTTAGCCGAATAATAGGAATCACGGGCTTCATTCAAATACTCTAAACACTTATCATAATCGACATATTGATATAGAGTACTTATATTTAGGTAAATACGAACCTCACCTATAGTATTGTTTATCTTTTGATAGTGAGCTAATGCCTCAAAATAGTTTTCTATAGCTTTTTCATTGTTACCTAAATAATGCTCGCCTAACCCTTTAATACGATAGGCTGCTGCTATGCCTTTAGTGAAGTTGATTTTTTTTGCCAGTCTTAAAGCTTTATTAGCATACTTTACGGTTTGTGTAGGATCTGTAAGCCTCACATCAAAACCACGCCCTATAGTGCTCAACACCTCATTTGAATCTTGTTTGCTGGCTAAATGATCGGGAAGTGCATACGCAACGCAACTTATCGCCAGCAACAACAAAAGGGTGAAGAATTTTCTCATTAAACACATATTACGATAACCCAAACCAAATGTTTTAAATATAATAACAAAGCGGGCCAAAAATGAGCAAAAAATTTTTTTTTAAATTTTTTTTGAATGTATAAAAACTTAATTACTTTTGTAGTGTTGCTTTAGGTAACAGATATAAATAACTACTAAACAATTTTTTATGAAAAAGATTTTATTGATCGCCGCATTATTTATTTCAACTGGTATCGTGTCTTCATGTACTAAAGAAAAAGAAGTTGCTCCAACTGTAACCAAGGTAGCAGGTAATACCGAGAGCGATGAAGATAACACTGAGATTGGTGGTGGCGGTTTAGGTACCGGTGACGGTGGTGTTGAGCGTCCGGGCAAACCGTGATAGATGCTAAACAGTACAAACCCAAGTCATAACTTCAAAAAACTCATGAAACGTTTATTTATTTTATCTGCTTTAGTCATCACAGCGGGCATCTCAAAAGCTTCGGCAACACCTGATGTTCGCGTGAGGCCGGGAACAGCTGCTAACACTACGGTTGCAGCTTTAAAACTGGCAGAAGCTAAGGCAGTATTAAGTAAAGCCAGTTCAAAGGGTATAAAAGCCATACTGGGTACAGCTGATGGAGGCAGGTAATATCCTGTATTAACCATTGATTGCCTTGCTTTTAAAGTTGTAATTGGAATAGCTTAAGGTGTGTATGCCAAGCATATTTTAGCCTTAAAATTAAGTATTGTTTAATTATTGCGCAATAACATGTTTATAACTTTAGTCTTATTTACATAAGCGGGTTTAAACGTTGATTTGCAACCATTAATCTTTATCCTCATACGGTGGATGAATTGATTAAGTTTTAGCAGCAGTTTTGTAAACTGCAGCCTGTTTAATAATTCTATATTTGCAGCATTACCAAATGGGCAAAATATGCAAGTTATAAGACAGTATATTGAAGAGCATAAACAACGTATGCTCGATGAGTTATTCGATTTGCTGCGTTTTCCATCGGTTAGCGCCGATCCGAAATACAAGGCTGACGTATTAAAAACAGCCGATTATACGGCAGCCAAACTGCGCGAAGCAGGTGCTGACAATGTGGAAGTTTGCCAAACGGCCGGCTACCCCATAGTATACGGCGAAAAAATTATTGATAGCACAAAGCCAACGGTTTTGGTATACGGACACTATGATGTTCAACCGCCCGATCCGCTTGAGCTTTGGGAAACTCCACCGTTTGAACCTACAGTTCGCGATGGAAAGATATATGCCCGTGGTGCTTGTGATGATAAAGGCCAGTTTTACATGCATGTAAAGGCCTTTGAACTCATGATGCAAACCAATACCCTGCCATGCAACATAAAGTTTATGATTGAAGGCGAGGAAGAAGTTGGATCAAACAACCTGGGCATTTTTGTAAAGGGAAATAGAGAGCGGTTAAAGGCTGATGTTGTATTGATATCAGATACTTCAATGCTTAGCATGGAAACTCCATCTCTGGAAACAGGGTTAAGAGGTCTTTCATACCTTGAGGTTGAAGTTACCGGACCTAACCGCGATTTGCATTCAGGCGTTTATGGCGGTGCGGTAGCAAACCCTGCTACTATACTGTCAAAAATGATTGCCTCCTTGCATGACGAAAATAATCATATAACCATCCCGGGTTTTTATGATGACGTTGTTGAACTTAAAGACAGTGAGAAGGACGCATTAAACTCAGCTCCTTACAATGAGGATGAGTATAAAAAAGATTTAGGTATTGACGAGGTTTGGGGCGAAAAGGGATACAGTACTTTTGAGCGCACCGGCACACGCCCTACTCTTGAAGTAAACGGAATTTGGAGCGGCTATATTGGGGAAGGTGCTAAAACAGTATTACCTTCAAAAGCCAATGCAAAAATTTCGATGAGACTGGTACCTAACCAGGGTTCTGACAAAATCACACAGTTATTTACTGAGCATTTCTCACGCATTGCTCCTCCTTACGTAAAGGTTAAAGTTACACCTCATCATGGTGGTGAGCCCGTTGTTACACCAACCGATAGCGTGGCATATCAGGCAGCCCAAAAGGCCATTACCGAGGCATTTGGTGTTGAACCTGTTCCAACCCGTGGCGGTGGCAGTATACCAATTGTAGCTTTATTTGAAGCAGAACTGGGTGTTAAAACAGTGCTTATGGGCTTTGGTCTTGACAGTGATGCATTGCACTCCCCCAACGAAAAATACGATATATTTAATTACTATAAAGGTATTGAGACTATACCGCTGTTTTACAAAAATTTTGCGGCGCTTAGTTAATCATACAACTAAAATGAATTTGAATTTTGGCTTTAAACCGCATGAACTGAAAACTTTAGTCAATCAATTAATATTATAAGATTAATAATTTGATTGTTTAACTTAATACTACAGTTATGCCTACGTCAAAGAAAAGTTCGAAAAGCGAAGCTTCAAAAGAAATGAGAGATCCGAAAGCTTCAAAACAAGAAAAAAGTGCCGCTGCTAAAGAAATGGCAAGCGACAACAAAAAAAAGAAATAGTTTATGCTATTCCTTTATAAACAAGCCGTGCTCAATAAAAGCACGGCTTGTTTGTTTAGTGCTTTATTGAAATTCCTTGTAAATTGCCGGCATTATGATGCAATGGGAAAAGCTCATCTCGGCAAAACGGTGGGGAATTGATAACGATGAAGTTCAGGATCAGGATAAAGCACGCTCTCAGTTTCAGCGTGATTACGACCGGCTAATATTTTCTTCGCCTTTTCGTCGTCTGCAAAATAAAACACAGGTTTTCCCGCTGCCCGGCAGCGTGTTTGTTCACAACCGTCTTACTCACAGTCTCGAGGTTGCCAGTGTTGGTCGCTCATTAGGCGCCATATTTTATAACAACCTTAAAAAACAAGATAGCAAAGTAGATGAACGCCTGCCACTCATCAGTGAGGTTGGCAATATGGTTGCGGCAGCATGCCTGGCGCATGATATGGGCAACCCGGCCTTTGGCCATTCGGGCGAATCGGCTTTGTCGCGCTATTTTACTGACGGTGATGGCAGTGTTTATCGCTCGCAGCTTAGTGACGAGCAATGGCACGACTTTACGCACTTTGAGGGCAACGCTAATGCATTGCGCATACTTACACATCCCTTTTATGGCAAGGGAAACGGTGCTTTTGCGTTAACTTACACCACCTTGGCATCCATTGTTAAGTACCCTTGCGATGCTATTGCCGGCCATGTTAAAGGCAATATTCATCAAAAAAAATATGGTTTTTTTCAGTCCGAACAAGCTAGCTTTCAAACTATAGCTACCGAACTTGGCATAATCAAGGCTCATGATCATCCATTAATCTACAAACGCCATCCACTTGTTTACTTAGTTGAGGCGGCCGATGATATTTGCTATAATATCATCGACCTCGAAGATGCGCATCGACTTAAAATATTAACTTACGATAAGATACAGGAGTTATTGTTGCCGCTGTGCAATAGCTCGCGCATGGGCAAATGGCTGGAAGATGAGTTTGAAGATGAAGATGCCAAAGTAAGTATTATGCGCGCCAAGGCAATAAACAATCTTATAACCGCCTGCTCCGAGGTATTTATGGACAATCAGCAAGCTATGCTCAGTGGCAATTTTAACATGGGTTTAACTGATGCTTTGCCCGAGCCATTCCAAACACCGTGGAAAGCCATCAGTAAAATATCAGTTGAAAAAATATACAATTACCAATCAGTAGTTCAAATTGAGGTAGCGGGCTATAAAGTAATGGGTGGTTTACTGGAAGAATTTATACCTGCAGTAATGCACAACAACACGCATTACCATCAAAAACTTGTAAAGCTTATTCCAAAGCAATTCATCACCAAAAACACTGATGTGTATTCAAAAATTCAGAGTGTGCTTGACTTTGTTTCTGGTATGACCGATTTGTATGCAGTTGAGCTATATCGTAATATAAAAGGCATATCGTTTCCGGCAATACATTAAGTGTTCATCACTAAACCTGTCAGTGCCGGCATTCCTATGTATTATAGTAACTTACAAGCTTATCAAAGTATTTGAGTACTTAATGCGCAATGTGCTACCGATATTTTTGTGTGATTACTAAAAATTTACACATTTGCAGCAATTATTTTACCCGTACCCACACAAATTAGTTTATATTTGCGTTACCCGTATATAATATATTTATTAACTTACCGAATCGGGCGCTGCTTATATCCAATGCTTTTAATTAAAAGTACAGCGCCGAACTAAAATTTTACTCAAAACAATTACATGGCTGCAAAAAATACGCCTGGAGAATTTGATTATAACTCAACCCGAAGCAAATTACTTTTAACCGAATATGGCCGCAATGTACAAAACATGGTAAAGTACATTGTGAACCTGCCAACCAAAGAAGAGCGTAATCGTTACGCAAATGTGGTTATTGAGCTTATGGGCTTTTTAAACCCGCACTTGCGAGATGTGGCCGATTTTAAGCATAAACTATGGGATCACCTGCACATTATATCTGATTATAAGATTGATGTGGATTCTCCCTACCCTTTACCCTCACCCGAAGCTATACACCTTAAGCCCGAACCGTTAGGCTATCCTAACCAGCGGATACGTTTTAAGCATTATGGTAAAACCATTGAGCTGATGATTGCTAAGGCTAAAAGCATTGAAGAACCGGCACGCAAGCAACACATGGTACAAGCTATAGCCAATTTTATGAAAATGGCTTATGTACAATGGAATAAGGATTCAGTTAGTGACGAGATTATTTTAAACGACCTTTATGAACTTTCAAAAGGGGAGCTTAAATTGGAAGATAACGTAAACCTGAACAAGGTTGAGTACCGTACACCTGTTCAAAACGCACGCAATAACAACCCTCGCAACAACCAGCAAAACCGTGGCGGAGGTCAGCAAAACCGTGGTGGAGGCCAGCAAAACCGTGGCGGAGGACAACAAAACCGTAACAATAACCAAAACCGTAACAACGGCGGCTCAAGAAAATATTAGTAAGCCAAAAACAAGAGCTAAGAGCCAAGAACCAAGATTTCATTTTAGAGTCTTTGTTTTTGGCTCTTTTTGTTGAAGAGACAATCGCTTTGGATATTTCTTCCATTCCTTGTTCTGGCCCGTTGATTCTTGTCTCTCTGTTAAAAGCTCTTGTTTCTTGCTACTCTTTTAAACATCTTTGCAAACAAAATAAACCGGTGATAGTGTCTGTTAAACACTATATAGATTTTTTATGAAGAATGCTTTCGAAATTGTAGGTGGTAAAAAACTTAAAGGCGAAATTACACCTCAGGGTGCGAAAAACGAAGCCTTGCAAATCATATCGGCCGTATTGCTAACAGCCGATAAGATAACCATCAGCAACATACCTGATATAAAAGACGTTAATAAGCTTATTGAATTGCTTGGCGACATGGGTGTCAAAATTGAGCGCCTTGCACCCGATACCTATACTTTTGAGGCAAGTAACATTAATCTTGACTTTTTTCAATCGGCCGAGTTTAAAGCTAAAGGTGGCAGCCTGCGTGGTTCCATCATGATTGTTGGTCCGTTACTGGCCCGCTTTGGCAAAGCCTCCATACCTAAACCGGGAGGAGACAAAATTGGCCGCCGTAGATTAGATACGCACTTCTTGGGCTTTGAAAAACTGGGTGCGCGCTTTGATTATAATCCTGAAGACGGTTTCTTCCGCGTAGATGCCTCAGACCTCAAAGGTACTTACATTTTACTTGATGAGGCCTCTGTAACCGGTACAGCCAATATTGTTATGGCAGCAGTACTGGCTAAAGGTACAACTACCATTTACAATGCAGCCTGCGAACCTTACCTGCAACAACTTTGTAAAATGCTTAACCGCATGGGTGCAAAAATTACCGGTATTGGTTCTAACCTTTTAACAATCGAAGGCGTTACCGAACTGCATGGCACAGAACACCGCATGCTGCCAGATATGATTGAAATTGGTTCATTCATTGGTTTGGCTGCTATGACCGGTTCTGAAATTACCATTAAAGACGTCCAGTATAAAGAGCTTGGTATTATCCCAGATGTTTTCAGGCGCTTGGGTATTAAAATGGAACTGCGTGGTGATGATATTTTCATCCCGTCACAAGACCATTATGAAATCGAAACTTTCATTGATGGTTCAATTATGACCATAGCCGATGCACCATGGCCGGGCTTCACCCCTGATTTGTTAAGCATTGTACTAGTTGTAGCCATACAGGCTAAAGGATCTGTGCTTATTCATCAAAAAATGTTTGAAAGCCGCCTGTTCTTTGTAGATAAATTGTTAGACATGGGCGCGCAAATTATTCTTTGTGATCCGCACCGCGCTACAGTAATTGGCTTAGATAATCAGGTTAAATTGCGTGGTATTTCAATGACCTCCCCTGATATTCGTGCCGGTGTTTCATTACTTATAGCTGCATTATCTGCACAAGGTAAATCAACTATTTACAACATTGAGCAAATTGAACGCGGCTACCAACATATTGACGAGCGACTAAAAGCATTGGGAGCCGATATAACGCGTATCTGATAAACTCAACAGATACGTTATATCTAAAACCACTGCTTGTTCACCATCAGGCAGTGGTTTTTTTGTTTTTACCTATTCTAATTTCACATAAGCATGCTTACCCAGGCACTCAACCTTTACAAAACAGCATACAGCGGCCTTGCGCGTAGTAGCTGGAACTTATCACTGGTATTGTTGGTAAACCGCAGTGGTACTATGGTACTTCCGTTCATGACAATTTATTGTACGCAACATCTGCATTTCACTATTGCCGAGGCAGGTATCGTAATGTCAATGTTTGGCTTTGGCTCGCTTGCCGGAGCTTTCTTGGGTGGAAAACTTACCGATAGGTACGGATTTTATGATGTGCAATTTGGTGCATTATTAAGTGGAGGCGCATTATTTTTAGTTCTTGGTTTTCAGCAAAGCCTGGTGGGGGTTTGTATCAACTCATTCATTTTAAGCTTATGTAACGATGCCTTCAGACCAGCCAACTCAACTGCCGTAGCACATTACAGTACAACCGAAACACGCACACGGTCTTACTCATTAAATCGGCTCGCTGTAAATTTAGGTTGGGCCGTTGGTGGTGCCGTTGGTGGATTTATAGCATCTGTAAATTATAGTCTGTTGTTTTGGGTTGATGGCTTTACCAATATATTTTCGGCTCTGCTGCTTGTTAAGTTGATGCCGCGTTCGGGCGCAATCAAAAGCGCAGCCAGTAAGGTAATGCATACAGTAAAAGCAGCATCAGCATATAAAGATGTGCCCTACCTCCTGTTCCTGCTTTTTACTACATTGTTTGCAATTTGCTTCTTTCAGTTTTTTACCATACAGCCTGTTTTCTTTAAAACGCACTGGCACTATAGTGAAATGTTTATCGGCTTCCTTATGTCGATGAACGGTTTGCTGATTATTCTTATTGAAATGGTTTTAGTGCATAAACTGGATGGACGGCATCATCCATTAGTATACATACCCTTTGGTGTATTACTCACGGGCGCAGGGTTTGCCCTAACTAATATATTACCAGGAGTTGCGTTTACAGGCGTATTAATTATTGTTTTTTTAACCATAGGCGAAATTTTAAGTATGCCGTTTATGAACGCCTTTTGGATATCAAGGGCCGGAGAAGGCAATACCGGGCAATACGCCGGGCTGTATAGCATGGCATGGTCAACCGCACAAATTTTGGCACCTGCAATGGGTAGCTTTTTGGTTGATTTTAATGGGTATAGCTTTTTATGGTGGGCGCTGGGAATAATAAGTATAGCATCGGCCGCGGGGTTTGCATCATTGTATGCTTACCGCTTTAAACCACAACGCGGCAACGTAATAAAAGCAGCTGATGTAAACCCAACGTAATTTAAATGGTTATCTAAGTATGATTAAAGCGCTAATACTTGATTTAGATAACACCATTTACCCGGTAAGCTCAATAGGCAATGAACTTTTTGAGCCGTTATTGCAACTTTTAGAAGAGAGCAAGCCTCAAATTGCTGACGAAAAAATTAAGCAGATTAAAGCAGAGATTATGAGAAGGGCGTGGCAGAAAGTGGCAGACGATTTTGACCTGAGCGCTGAGCTAAAACAAACCGGCACCGAACTACTGCGTGAGTTGACTTATGATAAGCCAATGCAAACTTTTGCTGATTATAAGGAAGTGAAGTTAATTGACCTTGCTAAGTTTTTGGTAACTATGGGTTTTACCAATATGCAACAAAGCAAGGTTGAGCAACTCAACATCACCAACGATTTTACGGAAATACACATTAACGACCCCGAGTTGACTAAAGACACAAAAAAAGAAGTTTTTCAGGATATTATGCTTAAATATACCTTTAAACCTCAGGAAATTTTGGTTATTGGCGACGATCCTGAATCAGAGATAAAAGCTGCACTTGATTTAGGTATACCAACGGTGTTGTATGACCGCAACAGTTCGTATGCTCAGCAGAAAGCTGATCATCGCATCAGTAATTTTAAAGAATTACCCAAAGTTATTGAGCAGTACGCTTAAGCCTCGTGCTTTAATACGCCAACAGTTACCAGCAACTGCCCAAGATGCCGCATAGTATGCTCAGCGGCATGAGTGTACAATCCAATTACGGTTGATGGCAGTTGCGCACGCCCAACACCTCTAAATTCAATAAGAGTTTGGGGGTCTTGGGTTTTTATTTGCTCTAAAGCTAAATCTATTTGGTTCGAAAACGATTGAACCAACCCAGCTACTGTAATGCCGTTCGCGTTTGCATTACCCTCGGCTGCAAGGTAATTCAATTGCTGCTCGCTAAGTTCATCTTGCCGAATGTAAGTGAATAGCCTATCAAGCACACCGGTTAAATGCTGCAAATGGAATGCAGGCGATGCAAGGTTAGCTGGTTTAGTCCACAATTGCTGCTCGGGAAATCCATTCATTAACTCTGCAATTTCTTCCCTGGCTTGCAGTAAAGCATGCGCCACGGGCTGTAATAACGCCGGAACATCATCAAGTGGTCCGCGCAGCCACACCTCTGGTTGTTTACTTTTCATACTGTAAAATTATGCTAAACTATACAATAGCGTATCATTTCAATCTAACATGATATGTGTATTGATGGTTAAACAGCCATTTACAAGTATAAACATAGGTGTGGTATAGCAATTGCATTAAGCCAGCCATTAACAATCGATCCATGAAAATACTCAACACATTTAGTTTTAAGAGCAAGTGGCATACCCTATCCGTTGGGTTATGTGCACTTTTGGTAATTACGTTTGCAAGCTGTAAGCATACCAAACGATCAGATATGGCGCAAACCATATATGAAGTAAACAAAAACAAAGCATTCAATAAAGTAACTGAAGAAGGCTTCCAGCCGGTATTTCAAAAGATACTTGCCGAAAAGAAAGCCAAACTTAAAAACCCGAAAGTTATAACTGGATTTTACGAAAGCAACGGTTACGACCCTGTGCTGGTACTTGACCACATGAAAGGTGAAGACCTTAAAACCCTTGCGGCTTATTTGAAAAAGTCGGGTGAGCACGGCCTCGATCCTAAAATATTCCAGGCTGATGACATCAACAACCTGGTTGATAAATTTTACAGCAAAGACGCCATTAAAACTCCCGAAGAAGCTTATGAGACTATGGCCCGCCTTGAAGTTGCACTTGCTAACTCACTTATTAATTATACCAACGCACTTCAATATGGATTAATCAGTCCGCGTAAAATTTATGCGCGCTATTTCACCCAAACCCTTCGCCCTGATAGCACATCAATGAAAAAGGTGTTTGGTATTGCCGATATGAAATCGTTTTTAGACAGCATTCAGCCCAAAAGTGCTCAGTATGTAGCTTTACAAAAAGCACTTGCATCAAACGTACAGGTTCCGGGTAAAACTGCCGAAGAAACTGACAGGATTTTAAAAGTAAATCTTGAACGCCTGCGTTGGAAAAACAAGCCTGCTGATGATAAATACGTAGTTGTCAATATTCCTGATTACCGTTTGGATGTGATGCAAAACGGCAAATCGGTTATGAACATGAAAGTTTGTGTTGGCGAAGGGCGTAACATTGACCGCACAGATAATCTGGTTGAATATGACGAAAGCGATAAAGTAGACAGGCCGTTCTCACGTGAAACACCTCAACTTAACAGTGCGATTTATACGGTACAAGTAAACCCGGTTTGGAACATACCAAAAAGTATTGCTACTAAAGAGATTATGGTTGCAGCAGCCCAGGACCCTTACTACCTTTCAAACCATAATATGGCGGTTTATCAAAATGGAAAAGAGATTGAAGACAGTGAAACAATCGACTGGTCATCTGCCGGGCCAAATGATTACGAGTTCAAACAGCGTCCGGGCGACAACAACGCGCTTGGTAAAATCAAATTCCTGTTTAAAAACAGCAGCAGTGTTTATTTACACGATACTCCTGCAAAGCTTGCCTTCAATAAGCAGATGCGTGCGGTAAGCCATGGCTGTGTTCGTGTTGAACGCCCGCTTGACCTTGCACATGCTCTATTTGGCGACGGTAATAAGTTTGATACCATTAAATCAGACATGGAAGCCGGAAGTTCGGAACCGAAAGATATTGCACTGCCTAAAAAGGTGCCTGTATATTTAACATACACAACCTGTTGGGCAGATAAAAGTGGAACCTTACAATTCAGACCTGATATTTACGGGTTAGACATTGTGTTATTTGCACATTTAAACAAATACTTAACCGCATAAATAAAAAAGGCTGCCTTGATCAAGGCAGCCTTTTTTATTCTTAATAGTGAAGCTTCTTTTCCTCGTCAGTTATCTTAACCTGTTCGGTTAATAAGCCTGTTCCGTTAATAACAACATTTTTCAATTGTAACCCTTTTAGGTTGGCTATGTTGTACGCCTTTTTCACGTTGTTTATAGTAACATTGGTAAGCTTTAGGTATTGAACCGGTTGCTCTTTATAGCCTTCAACTACCACGCCAGTGTTTCCTCCATTATCCACCTGCATATTGCTCACCTCAATGTTTTTTATCAGCGGCATATAATTGCCCTTATCTTCATAAAACATCGTCACTAAAATAGCTTCCTGTTTAACTTGCCCAACCTTTATGTTGCGCATGTAAATATTTTCAATTACGCCGCCACGTGCCGAGCTGGTTTTTATACGTAAGGCACGGTCAAGCTCCGGGCTGTTCATGGTGCAATTTTCTGCAAATATATTTTTAGCGCCGCCCGAAATTTCGCTGCCTATTACTACGCCACCATGTCCGTTCGCCATGGTACAACCTTGTATTACCACATTTTCACATGGTATACCAATTCTACGTCCGTCGCGGTTGCGGCCAGATTTTAAGGCAATGCAATCATCACCTGTATTAAAGTAGCAGTCTTTAATCAAAACGTTTTTGCAGGATTCAGGGTCGCAGCCGTCAGTATTGGGGCCTTCGCTTTCAACTGTCACTTTACTTATGGTTACGTTGTTGCATAACACCGGGTTAAGTATCCACATTGGTGAATTAATGATACGTACCCCTTCAATAAGCACATTATTGCACTTATAGGGCTGCACAAACTGAGGGCGTAGGTAAAAGCCGTTACCAAAACGTCGTTCGGCCATGGGCACATCTTTTTCTGCCATGGCAAACAGTGCTGGCCTGTTTCCTTTATCTACCTGGCTTGCACTACCCGCTTTAAAGCCATATTCTTTTTTGCCTTTCCAAGGCCACCAGTTTTGAGCGGTGGCTTGTCCGTCAAGTACACCATCGCCGGTAATTGCAATGTTTTTCTCGTTGTAGGCATAAACCAGCGGTGAATAATTCATCAGTTCAATACCCTCCCACCGGGTTGGCACCAAGGGTAAATAGTCATCAGGTTTGGTTGAGAATAGTAAAGTTGCACCTTTCTCCAAATGCAGGTTAACATTACTTTTTAAATATACCGGCCCTGTTAAGTATCGGCCCGCCGGAATAATTACTCTACCACCACCAGCCTTATGGCACGCATCAATAGCTGCCTTTATAGCTGCGCTACAATTCTTTTTACCTGTGGCATCGGCCCCATAGTTTTTAACAAAGAACATGCGCTTAGGAAAGCTCGGACGCTTGATTTTAGAAAGAATACCATCTAACTGATTCCATGGGTCTGTTTGTGCATACAGGTTTGCACAGCCTGTACCGAGTATAAACAGCAGAACATATTTAAAAAATGATTTTAACATAGCCGAATATACAGGTTGGTGCGTTAACGGCAAGAAACATTTGGGCTACAATCTATAAATGATAAACAAACAGTGTCTGCAAATATCATTTTAGCTTAACAACATATGATGTATATTAGTGGTGCGGAGCAATATGGCTCTGCACTGATCTTATCATACCTGGTGAAACTAAACTCAATTGTTACAATTATTTTTTGCTTGCTGATATCAGCTTGTGGCAAAAAAACCGAAGCACCGAAGCAGGCAACAACAACGCCTCCAATTAGCGGTTCAAACCCAGGAAGCGGCGGCACAACTCCCGAAGATGTACTTTACCATAAAGACGGTGATGTAAACAAGTTATATTATAATATGGCCAATGGTGTTAACATAGTTGTACTTGGTGATGGGTTTGTTAAGGAGGACTTAAAAAAAAATGGCGTATTTGATACGCAGGTAAAAAAGGTGATTGATTATCTTTTTACCGTGGCTCCGTTTAAACAATACAAACAATATTTCAATACTTACGTAGTATATGCCGAGTCTGGCAAGCAGGGAGCAGCCGTAGGTTCAACCTCAGCCGATAATAAATTCGGTTCCTATTTTTCGCCGGTTACAGACAGGTTGCTGATGGCTGGAAATTATAACACCTGTTACCAATATGTTGATAAGGCTATTCCGCGCGCCATTGCACACCTTATAGTTCTTGTGGTAAACGACAATAAATATGGCGGTTCTGGTGGCAATATTGCAGTAGTATCAACTAACGAAGCTTCGAGATATGTAATGGTACATGAGGTGGGTCACACCTTTTGCGGCCTGGGCGATGAATACATCGAAGAAGAAATTGCAGACAATTACCCATTAAGCCGGCTGCCAATGATGGCTAACATTGATGTAACCGCCGATGCATCAAAAGCTAAGTGGTCGCACTTTGTTGGCCGTGCCGGATACGGTGGCGTAAACTCTTTTGAAGGTGCATACTACCGTAGAAAAGGTATGTACCGGCCAGAAAATAATAGCTTAATGTCGAGCTTAAATACTCTGAATTTTAACGCACCCAGTCGCGAAGCAATCGTAAAACGCATTTTAATGCTAACCGGCGTCACTTATAGCTTTGAAAATTTTTTGCGGGATGATGCTGCATCAGCTACCACAGCTTCAATAAACCTTAATACCAACTATGCAATTCCAAAAAATGATTTCCTGAATATGGATAGCCGCCTGCAAGAACTTAAGGCGGAGGCAAAAAGACTTGAGCATTAGTAATCAAGCGTACCTAGAAGGCTTACATTATTAAAAAATTATAAATTTGCCTGCATGACACTTTACGAACAAATACAGCACAAGCCTTTTTTTATTTTGGGTCCTTGTGTTATGGAAAGTCAGGATTTACTTTATCATGTTGCAGAACAGGTTGCACGCGTAAAGGAAAAGTATAATGTTCCGGTAGTATTCAAATCATCTTTTGATAAGGCCAACCGTACGTCAGTTGCCTCATACCGTGGTCCTGGTTTAGAAGTGGGTATGCAAATGCTGCAAAACGTGAAAGAAAAGTTTGGCCTACCTGTTACCACAGATATACATGAAAGCCATCAGGCAGCAATAGCTGGTGAGGTCTGTGACATTTTACAAATACCGGCATTTTTGTGCCGCCAAACAGATTTACTTGTAGCTGCGGCAAATACCGGCAAAATTGTAAATGTGAAAAAAGCACAGTTCCTGTCGGGCCAGGATATGTTTTATCCGGCACAAAAAGTGGCCGAGGCCGGTAACACGCAAATAATATTAACCGAGCGCGGCAATATGTATGGCTATAATAATTTAGCAGTTGATTTCAGAAATATATTCGACATGAAAGCTTTTGGTTACCCGGTTTGTATGGACTGTACGCATTCCGTGCAACGCCCGGGCGGTGCAGGCGGTAAAACTGGTGGCGACCGTACCTTTGTACCTATGATGGCATTGGCTGCAAAGGCGTTCGGCGCTAATGGCTACTTTATGGAAATCCACCCCGACCCTGATAACGCCCTAAGCGATGGCCCTAACATGGTTAAGCTGCAAAATCTGGACAAGGTAATGGAATCCTTATTGAGCTAATTTTCTTTCCATCATAAATCGAAATCAAGTTTCAGCCGGTATCATGTTATAAGTAGTGTATCGGTTAGTACGTTAAACCAACTCTTAATTATGCAACACATAGCTCAACGTGTATTTAATGATGAAATTGAATCTCTTAAAGAGGCTGCTGCACTTATTGATGAGCATTTTTCTTCAACCGTTGACCTTATACTGCAAAGTAAGGGTAAGGTAATAATCACCGGAGCAGGTAAATCCGGCTTAATTGGTAAAAAAATATCGGCCACGCTGGCAAGTACTGGTACTGCAAGTTTTTTCATGCATCCAACCGAGGCATTTCATGGTGACTTGGGTATGGTGGGTAAGGAGGATGTGTTAATACTTATATCCTATTCAGGCGAAACTGATGAAGTGATCAAAATTATTCCATTTTTAAAATGGAATAAGAACGCAACTATCAGCATAACGGGCAATCCAAACTCAACTATTGCTAAGAATACCAATCATCACCTTAACGTACGTATAACTCACGAAGCGTGTGCTTTGAAACTTGCGCCGACTTCATCTACTACAGCAACCCTGGTAATGGGTGATGCTTTGGCAGTGGCCCTTATGGAGGCACGAAAATTTCAGCCCGAAGATTTTGCACGTTTTCACCCCGGTGGAAGTCTTGGGCGCAAGTTACTTGTTAAGGTTAAAGATTTAATGCGCACAGAACAGCTGCCGTTTATTGACGAAGACGCGTCATTTACTGATGTGCTGCTACGCATGTCAGAAGGCCGGTTGGGAATGGTAATAGTTGGCAATAAAAACTACGTTAAAGGTGTTGTTACCGATGGCGACTTACGCAGGGCACTTTTACGCAACCCCAATACATCAACACAAACCGTAAGCAGCATGATGAGCAGCAATCCGGTTATTATACCCGCCGATGAACTAATAAACCAAGCAGAGCAGCTTATGATTGGACGTAAAATTACTACCATACTTGTTGGCTCTCCTACTGATCGTACCGTTTCAGGCATTTATCAAATTTACACCCGGTAGTAGTAATGGCAACAAAATACAGCCCCACCTTGTTATCTCTTTTAAATACAATGCTATGGAGAAGGACGAACAACAGGAAGTTTATAAAGAATTTAAAGACCTTGTAAATATGCCGGCTGCGGCTTTAGATAAATGGCTGAATACTGATGAATCGAAAGATGCGGGATGGGATAGCGGTGACGGTGAATCAGTTGGGCACAAGTCCGGAGAGAAGATTATTGACATCGTTCGTAAAAAGAAGGATGAGCTAACAGTTACTGACTATAAACATATGCAAAAGGTTGTGGGCTATATTAAAAGGCATACAGCCCAGCAACCATCAGGTAACTTAAAAGATTCAAAATGGAATTATTCTCTCAAAAATTGGGGATACGATTATTCCAAAAAGTAATACTTATATAATCCAGTTTATAATTGCAGCAAAGCAAATAAGAGCCAATATGCAGCCCTGCATTTTTTGTTCGATGGTTAAATTAGTTATGTTCATTTTATTAGGGGATATATAGCAAATATAGGCCTGGCGTACTTTTTTGCAAGGGTTTACAGCATTTTTAAGAATTATTTAGTTGTTTGACCATCTTGATAAATTTTTTTCAGTAAACACTATTTTTTTTTGAACAGGTGTTATGAATTTAATAGAAATCAAGGGTTAAATCAGGACAACGAGACCGGTTATTTCACCTATTTTTTCTAACGAAAACAACCTTTTCATGTAAAAAAGCCACAATTAAGTTTAATTCAATTGCTGCCGCATTAATACTAAAAGTTAAATTATGTCAATTAAATCAGTAAATCCTGCCAATGGCCAGGTTGTTAAAATTTATAAAACGCACACTGATGAACAAGTGGCCGATAGAATAAAACAAACTCATGATGCGTGGTTAAAGTGGCGCAAAAGTGATAGTAGTTTACGCGCCAATTTGCTGCGCAAGTTAGCGGAGGTATTAAACAAACGCAAAAGTGAGCTTGCAGAACTGATGGCCGTTGAAATGGGAAAACCGGTTAAGCAGGGCGCATCAGAAATTGAAAAATGTGCAACGGTTTGCGAGTATTACGCTGATAACGCTGCTAAATTCTTAAAAGAGCAATTGATAGAAACCGAAGCTCAAAAAAGCTATGTTACCTTTAACCCTCTTGGTGTGGTACTCGCCGTTATGCCCTGGAACTTTCCGTTTTGGCAGGTATTTCGCTTTTTAGCGCCGGCGTTAGCTGCAGGCAATTGCGGGGTGCTAAAACATGCTTCGAACGTACCGGGCTGTGCCCTTGTTATTGAAGATATGGTACGCGAGGCTGGTTTTCCGGATAATGTATTTCAAACGCTTTTGGCTGTTAATACCCAGGTTGATGCCATTATAGAAAACGAACACATTAAAGCGGTTACCTTAACAGGCAGTACTAACGCCGGTATAAAGGTGGCACAAAAGGCTGGCTCTGTACTTAAAAAAAGTGTGCTTGAACTGGGAGGCAGCGATGCTTATATCATACTAGAAGATGCTGACCTTGAATTAGCGGCCAGTACCTGTACGGACAGCCGCCTGATTAATAGCGGACAAAGCTGTATTGCTGCCAAGCGATTTATAGTAGTTGAATCCGTTGCCGACAAATTCACAGCATTAATGTTGAAGAAAATGGAAAGCAAACGTGTTGGTGATCCTCTGAAACAAGAAACCGAGGTGGGTCCTCAAGCCAGGGTTGATTTACGCAACGAATTACATGAGCAAGTACAAAAGTCTGTTGCGGCGGGCGCGAAATGTATTTTAGGCGGAACTGTTCCTGAAGGTGAAAATGCTTTTTATCCACCTACTATTCTTACCAATGTAAAGAAAGGTATGCCGGCTTATGACGAAGAATTATTTGGCCCTGTAGCCGCTATAATTGTTGCTAAAGATGAGGCGGAAGCCATTGACATAGCTAACGATAGTGTATTCGGTCTTGGAGGCGCTATATTCACTCAAGATGTTAAACGCGGGGAACATTTGGCCGCTAACAATCTAGAGGCAGGCTCGTGCTTTGTTAATTCACTAGTTAAATCAGATCCGCGCTTACCCTTTGGTGGCATTAAACAATCAGGCTATGGCCGAGAATTAGGGATGTTTGGCATTCACGAATTTGTAAACATCAAAACCGTTTATATAAAGTAGGCAAACCAGCCTCCTTTCAGCTTTTACCCTACCCTGACGGTGCATATTTTATCCTACCGTGCTTATATATTATCTTTGTCAACTATATGAGTAAGCACGGTAGAATTTTAGTAGCCATGAGTGGTGGTGTTGATAGTTCGGTAGCAGCAATAATGTTACATGAACAGGGCTACGAAGTTATTGGCCTTACCATGAAAACATGGGATTACGCATCATCTGGCGGTAGCTCCAAAGAAACCGGCTGCTGCAGCCTTGATAGTATTAATGATGCACGGGCTTTAGCCGTTGGCTATGGCTTTCCACATTATATATTAGATATACGCAACGAGTTTGGCAACTATGTTATTGACAATTTTGTTGACGAATATTTAGCCGGCCGCACTCCTAACCCTTGTGTACTTTGTAACACGCATATAAAATGGGAAGCATTGCTTAAACGTGCTGATAAGTTAGACTGTGAATTTATTGCTACCGGCCACTATGCCAACATTCGCCAGCAAGACAATGGCCGCTATGTGGTATCAAAAGGCAGAGACGAAAATAAAGATCAATCGTACGTGCTTTGGGGTGTATCACAAGAAAACCTGGCACGTACCAAGTTTCCGTTAGGAAGCTTTACCAAAGCCGAAATACGGCAAATGGCGCTTGATTACGGCCAGGTTGAGCTTGCCGGTAAAAGCGAGAGCTACGAAATCTGTTTCGTTCCTGATAATGATTACCGTGCCTTTTTGCGCCACAAAGTTGAAGACCTTGATCAGCGTGTTGGGCCGGGCAACTTCATTTTAACTGACGGCACCGTAGTGGGTAAGCATCAAGGCTATCCGTTCTACACTATTGGTCAACGCAAGGGTTTAGGTATAGCTTTAGGGCAACCTATGTTTGTTACGCAAATAAACCCGCATAATAACACCGTTGTGTTAGGCGTTGCTGAAGAGTTACAACGCAAGGAAGCCTGGGTGAGAGATCTTAATCTTGTTAAATACGAAAGTATAACCGAACCCCTGCAAGCAGTTACCAAAATACGTTATAAAGATGCCGGGTCTGAAAGTAGTATTGTTCAAATGGGCGAACACATGAAAGTTGACTTTCATCATCATGTTTCTGGCATTGCTCCGGGTCAGTCGGCTGTATTTTATGAAGGAAGCGACCTGCTTGGTGGTGGCTTTTTAATGTAAAAACAAACCCCGTCCTTCAATAAGCAAACCGAACAATTGTGTACAATTGCTGTTGCAATTATGAAAATAATAGCAGCAGAGAATTTGTGTTTCATATTCTTTGTGTTTATTTGCAGAAAATAAAAAGCATTTAATGGCTAAAAATCTACTCATTGTTGAATCTCCGGCGAAAGCCAAAACTATCGAAGGTTACCTTGGTAAAGACTTTACGGTTAAATCAAGTTACGGTCACATCCGTGATTTGGTAAAGTCTGAGGATGCCATTGATATACCAAATAACTTTGCACAACGATATGAGGTACCTGCCGATAAAAAGCAGGTAGTAAGCGAGTTAAAGAAACTTGCTAAGGAAGCAGAGATGGTTTGGCTTGCATCCGATGAGGACCGTGAGGGGGAAGCTATTTCATGGCACTTATTTGAAACGCTTGGACTTAAGAATGATAAAACTAAACGTATTGTTTTTCATGAGATTACTAAGCCGGCTATAATAAGAGCTATTGAAAATCCGCGTACCATTGATTATAACCTCGTGAATGCACAACAGGCCCGCCGCGTTTTAGACAGGCTTGTTGGTTTTGAACTGTCACCGGTTTTATGGAAAAAGGTTAAGCCATCTTTATCTGCAGGACGAGTACAATCGGTAGCCGTTAGACTAATTGTAGAGCGCGAACGCGAGATTAACCGTTTTACTCCCGAAGCTGCATTTAGAATCGTTGCCATATTTGGTAAAGGCCGCGACGCTTTTAAAGCTGAGCTTGCTGAAAGATTTGCTGAACAGGTACAGGCCGAAAAGTTTTTACAGGACTGCATTGATGCTGCATTTACAGTAAACTCGCTTGAAACCCGCCCAACCAAACGTTCGCCTGCCGCCCCATTTACAACATCTACTTTACAACAGGAAGCAAGTCGCAAATTGGGCTTTTCGGTATCACGTACCATGTCTGTAGCGCAAAAGCTATATGAATCGGGTAAGATCACCTATATGCGTACCGATAGTGTGAACCTATCTGAAATGGCATTAAATGCTGCTCAACAGGAAATTACATCTGCTTATGGCGAACGTTACCATCAATCACGTAAATACAAAACCAAATCTGCCAGTGCGCAGGAAGCTCACGAAGCTATAAGGCCAACTTACTTCAACGAGCATACAATTGATGGCGATAACGCCGAGAAGCGCTTGTACGAACTGATTTGGAAGCGAGCAATAGCCTCACAAATGAGTGAAGCACAGTTTGAAAAAACAACTGCAAAAATCGGCATATCAACACGGCCCGAAGGTTTAGTAGCCAATGGAGAGGTTATGAAGTTTGATGGTTTCCTAAAAGTGTATTTGGAATCAAATGACGAAGATGACGATAGCAACCAGGATGGTGATAACGCCATATTGCCGCCTTTAACAAAAGGCCAGCAGCTAACCTTGCAGGAGATGACGGCAACCGAGCGCTATTCACGTCCGCCGGCCCGTTATACCGAGGCAAGCCTGGTAAAAAAACTTGAGGAGTTAGGTATTGGCCGCCCATCTACTTATGCACCTACTATATCAACGGTACAAAACCGTGGGTATGTAATTAAAGAGGAACGTGAAGGTAAAACCCGCAATTACCGGGTACTCACACTTAAAGATAAGGCGGTAAAGCAGGAAGAAAAAACGGAAAATACCGGTGCCGAAAAAAACAAGCTCTTCCCTACTGATATTGGTGCCGTAGTAAACGATTTTTTAGTGCAGCACTTCAATGGTATTGTTGACTTTCATTTCACTGCAAATGTTGAAAAGCAGTTTGATGAGATTGCGCAAGGTTTGACCGAATGGACCGCTATGCTTAAAGACTTTTACACGCCTTTTCATGAAGGTGTTGAAAGTACTATACAAACGGCAGATAAAGCACGTGGTGAACGCGATTTAGGTGTACACCCAGAAAGCGGTAAAAAAATATCAGTACGTATAGGTCGTTTTGGTCCGTTTGTGCAAATTGGTGATACCGAAAATGAAGAAGAAAAACCTCAGTATGCAAGCTTGCGGACCGGTCAGATGATTGAAACCATTACTTTAGAAGAAGCTTTAGAATTGTTTAAGCTTCCTAAAAAAGTTGGTGTGTTTGAAGATAAAGATATGACTGTTGCCATTGGCAGGTTTGGCCCGTACATTCGCCACAACAGTACTTTTTATTCGTTGCCTAAAGGCGTTGACCCTATGGGAGTGACTGAACCCCAGGCTATAGAAATTATTGAGGATAAGCGTAAAAAAGACGCCGAAAAGCTTATCAAGACGTTTGATGAAAACCCGGACGTTAAAATTTTAAATGGACGCTGGGGACCGTATATAGAATTTGGAAAGTTAAACGTTAAAATACCTAAAGGTAAAGAGCCGAAGGAACTCACTTACGAAGAGTGTAAGGCCCTTGCCGATGCGATGGAAAAGGATCCAAAAGCAAAGAAGCCTGCAGGAAAAAAATTTGCTAAGAAAAAATAATACAACACGCCTGGAGACAGGCGTTTTTAGTTATATGATAAAAGATTTGCCACAAAACATAGTTGAAGATATTGCTGTTGCCGTTGCGCTTGAAAAAGAGAGTGTTGAAAGTAAGGTTTGGTACGTTTATATAATAAACTTAAAGCAGCAGGCTATCGAAAACGTATTGATTACCTCAAAAGGATATGGAGAAAAAGACGGTGAGCAGGTTAAAACATCTACCTTACGTCATATGATACCATTGATTGAGGCTGGAAAGTCTGCATTGATTGAACCAATTGATGAACAAACATTTGGTCTGAACAATGAGTACTGGATAAGCTACTATATTGGGAAAGATATATATGACAAGAAATTCATCTTTTTACCCGAAAGCATTGTTGATGGAAACTTTATAAAGCTGCCGGTATTAAACAAGGTTGGCGTAATGATCAAATAACATTGGAGTTAGTCCTTGTTGTAAAGTTACCAGCAGTAACAACTATTGTAAACGTTTTAGCTGCTGGTATACTTTTTCGGTAGGCAAACCTACAACATTGGTATATGAACCGTTTATTCGCTCAATTGCTGTTATGCCTACCCACTCCTGTATGCCGTATGAACCGGCTTTATCCAAGGGCTTGTATCTACTTACATAACTTACTATTTCCGGCTCGGTAAGTTCACGAAAAAACACTTCAGATACGTCATGGAATAAATTGTACTCGCCTTTATGCAGCATGCAAACGCCTGTCACAACTTTATGAACCCTTCCTGAGAGTAATTTAAGCATCTCAACAGCATGAGCCTCATCATTGGGCTTGCCTAAAATAAGGTTATCGATGGTCACAATGGTATCAGCTGTAAGTACTACCTCGTCGTTAACTGTACCATCGTAAGCTTCAGCTTTTTTACGGGCAATGTAAACAGCTACTTCTTCAGGTGTCAATCCTTCCGGATATGACTCATCAACCTCTTTAAGCACTATTTCAAATTCAACATCCATTTGCTTTAACAACTCTTGCCGGCGTGGTGATTTTGATGCCAGAATGATTTTAGGTAAGCTCATGATTATTTACAGTTGAAGTATTTATAAAGAGGGATTATACAAAAATCTGAAACTACCAGCTGTAAGCTTCAGCGCCCATCCACTTACCCTGAATTTTTAATGCTTTTTCAATAACGTCTCGCGCACAACCTTTACCACCGGTTAGCGGAGAGATATATTCACAAAGCTCTTTAATTTCTTCCGCTGCATCTGCCGGGCAAACCGGCATACCAACCATTTTCATCACTTCCAAATCAGGTATATCATCGCCCATATACATTACGTTCATCGGGCTAATACCACGCTCGTTAATGTAAAGCTTAAAGGTGTCGGTTTTCACACTGCAACCCAAGAATATATCTTTAATACCTAAACTACTTAAACGATGTATAGCTATTTTTGAGCGGCTGCCAGATATGGCGCATACATTATAACCGCATTTAACGGCTAGTTGTAACGCATATCCATCTTTTATATTGAAAGAGCGGGTTTGTTCGCCGGCTTCATTCACATATACCGACCCATCGGTTAATACACCATCAACGTCAAATATAAACGTGGTAATGTCTTTAAATTTTGTAAGCAATGTTTTGTAAAGTTTATATCAAATCAAACAATTTTAAGAAAATAGTTGAATAATTCCTACTTAAAATTATTGATTATCACGCCATTCATAAACCCAGGCAGATTGTATTTGCTCCAGGTGACCTTCGTTTGATTCTTCACGCGTGCCGGCAAAATTTGGAATAGTTAACACCCACTCCAGCAAATCGGTAAAGCGTATACGGTAAATTTTAGATTCGCTAAAATCATCGCCAAACTTTTCATAAAGCCCCATGGCAATATCTTCATAATCATTCCAATGAATTGGAAGTGCAAATTTATCGTTATTCATTATTGTATGTTGTAAATCTATATATAAGGAGTGGCAATTTATCCAGGTCAACATCCGTCTACTATGTAGCAACATTTAAGCTACTAGCAGGGCCATTAATGACCCATAAATGCCGATTGATCCGGAATAAGCACCTCAATATCACCATTGATAATAACGCACTGGCATCCTAAGCGTGATGTTATACGCGGATTAACTGCACGGTCAATAAAGTCTTCCTCTTTGTCTGAAATTTCCTGTATGTTATCCATACCCTTTGTTACATAAACATGACAGGTGCTGCAGCCGCAAACACCGCCACAGTTGTGTTGTAATTCAATGCCATTCTCAAGGCAAACATCCAGTACTGATTCGCCTGCGGCTATCGGAAGTTCAACCGGTGCGTGGTCGGGCTCCTCAAAGCTTATTTTAACTTTAAAAATATCCATTTTGGCAAAAGTAATAAAATTACTCAACCCTGTATTGCCCCTCTCCCATTTTGATGATACACTGACTTAACAGCTCATAAATTTCTTTTAAAACAGGCTCATTGTCCAACAAGTGAATGTGCGCATCCATCGTATTTTTATCGTTACGTATTGCTGGGCCGGTTTGCACTTTGGCCGGTAATTGAAACTGTACTTTTTCAGCGGTTTCCAAAATAAGCGGGCGCATTAAATTAAAATCTAACTGATGCGTGGCTAAAAGCTCCTGTGCAATATTGTACAAGTAATTAGGAAAATTGCATGCAAATACCGCCGCCAAATGCAACCTTTTACGTTGTGCCGAATTGACTTCGCTAACGTTGCTGCTAATGGTGTAAGCAAGCTCTTTTAACATAGCGGTAAGATCTTCATATGCACCCTCAATGCATAACGGCACCATGCTAAAATTTACCTCTCTTATTTTGCTGAAGGTTTGCAATGGATAGAAAACTCCTGCATGTTCGGTATATTTTAACAAAACCTGTATAGGTGTAGCACCCGATGTATGAACTATAGGTTTTTGATGTACTGCTAGCTGTGACGCAACACTATCTATCACGCTGTCACTTGTGCTGATGATAAACAAATCTGTCTCTGCACTAACCATCATCAAATCATCAATGGCGTCTGCTTTGAGGTGATACGCCAACAGAGCAGCATTCTGCTGATTGCGACTGTAAACCTGTACTATGTAATGGCCCGCATTTTTAAGAGCAGCACCTAAATGGGTAGCTACGTTACCTGAGCCGATGAGGGTGATACGCATGATTCAAAAGTAATTATCTTCTCCGCCCAGTCCAACGTGTTAGGTAAATTGAACTTACTAAATTCGACATGCACTACTCTCCTTCTATTATTGCCCGTACTCCGGCTTGATGCGTGTAGCAGCAAAGGACGCATAATCATAATGCCACCTTTTGGCACATCACAAGTAGCTTCATGCTCTTTGCTCCAGTCAATAGTTTCCGGACGGTAAATGCCTTTTGAGTGTGAACCGGGTACTACTCGCAGTGCACCGTTAGTCTGGTCGGTATCGTCGAGGTGAATGCGGATAGTGAAGTTTTGTTCAAGTATTTCTAACGGTGGTTGTACAGCGAATTGGTTTTGCTTTACCGTCCACGGACCATAGCCCGGTAAGTTGGCAAGTTTATCAACCGAAATAGTTAAATCCTGATGATAAGCAACAAACCAATTAGATTTTTCAGGCTTGTCAAAATAAATGGATTTTACCAAAAAATAGTCATCACTAAACAGCGTTTCAATTAGTCCTTTGAGTGCTTTATTTAAAATTAAAGTTTTAACCTCCGGTACCTCTTTTAGAAACTGCCTGATGGCAAACAGATCATCGGTTTTGCGAAAAGTTGTATTGCCAGTATCAGCCTTGCTTATTTGATTAAGAATGGTTTTAACTTCATACTCGCTAAAGACATTGCCGATGATGGTGAACCCATCATCGGCAATGTTCTTTAAATGAAGCCGCTTATCCATTAGCTAACTTTAAGCTCTTTATTCCTCCTGAATATTGACATTAGAAATCCAATAACCATTATAATGGTGCCCGACCAAAAAAAGTTGATGTAAGGGAACTCAATGGCCCGCATTACAATGTATGATTTTTCGCTTTCGGGTTGCTCTAATACCGTAATTTCAAATTTATTGTCAGATGGAATTATTTTAGTGAAACGAATTTTCAAACCGGCATCGTCAACTTTACGTGCGAAGTCAAATGTATTTCCTCCTTTTATCATGAACACAGGCTCCGCCTTGTAAGTTTTATCGTGCGAATACACATCCAGCATAGCACCAACTGCTACATCGTTTTTACCTAAAGGTATATTCTGTAATTTAGGAGACTTGTTAAGATTACGCAATATCATGTAACCTTCTCTGAAACGGATGGTATCACCTAAACCAACTTCGTGTACAACAGGTGGGTTATATTTTTTATCGTCACCTGCATGATCTTCTGCAACCTCGGTAGCGCCGGCAGCCAAATCCTGCTCCTGCTTAATAGGCGCTGCTGTTATGTGCGTATATAAATCGCGAAACAAATAGTGCTTTGTATCAGGAGATGACACCAAACCCATTTTAGCGTTAGCCTGCGAGTTAGGTTTTAAAACAAAATGCTCAATTACATTACCTGTTGCATCAACTTTTTTGTAATCAACTAAAAAGTAATGGTTAGGCGCTACAAGTGAATCGCCAACGTATGTCACTTTATAGCCACCCATGTCTACGGGCTGATTTTTGTAGAGCATTATATTTTCGCGTGCGTCACCAGCTTTGTCAAAGTCTTTCACCTGTATAACACCGCTTTCATTTTTTGATACTACCCTGCTGGTACCTGCAGCTATTAATGCGCCAACCAACAATAAGGCAAAACCAATGTGAGCAACCGCAGAGCCGGCTAATTTGAACTTACCTTTAAGTGAGTCGGCAAGTATTTTAGCATTGGCTAGCACGCCGTAAACCGAACCAAACATAGCCAGCATAAATACAACCTTAAGCTTATACAAGCCGGTTATATAAATGATAATTGCACTGATGATGGCAGCCACTACCAGGTATACCAACGTACTAATGAAGAATTTGGCAGGTTCGGTTCTTTTGTATTTCAGAAATTGAGTAAAACCTAAAAACAAAGTCACCACTACAGCAAACCCTGCCTGAAAGATATTATATAACGTAATAGGATTTGCCGGAGGAGCGATTTTAGTACCGAATATTGCATTCCACACCGGGAAAGATGTGACGATAACCAATTGCAAACATGATAACGCCAGGAATGATGACCCCACGAATACCCAAAATTCACGCGAGTAAGTTTCTTCTTCCTTTTTTGAGAACGGAAGATCTTTCCAACGCCATATGAGTAAACCCACCATAATACTAAGAAAAACAAGCACATCAATTACCAGGTGCCAGAACATACCAAGGTCGGTAAAAGCATGTACTGATGTTTCGCCAAGGATGCCGCTACGTGTTAAAAATGAAGCGTAAAGCACCAGCACGAAGCTCAACATGGTGAGCAAGGTGGCGGTGAAGTATGAGTGTCCTGTGTTTTTATAAACAATTAATACGTGAACTGCCGCAATTAGAACCAGCCATGGAATAAGCGAAGCATTTTCTACCGGGTCCCAGTTCCAGAAACCGCCAAAGTTAAGCGATTCGTATGCCCAAAATGAACCCATGATGATACCAGTTCCCAAAATCATTACCGCAAATAAGGCGTAAGGAATTGCAGCGGCAACCCATTCCTTGTATCTGCGCTGCCATAAACCCGCTACCGCATAGGCAAACGGAACAATCATCGAAGCAAAGCCCAAAAACAGGGTTGGTGGGTGAATAACCATCCAGTAATTTTGCAGCAAGGGATTCAATCCATTACCATCTTTTATATACTGTAAATAATCAGGCCGGCTGAATATTGGTGCTTCAATAGCATCGCGCAGCATAATAAAAGGTGAGCTGCCTATGCGTTCGCCAAACATTTCAACTCCGATAAGCATTGAACTTAGCAATACTTGTGACAAGCTTACCACAGCCATTACAGGCCGTTCCCATGATTTAGCTTTCCAGATAAGTACATTACCTAATAATGCTTGCCAAAAAGTCCATAACCAAAAGCTGCCTTCCTGCCCTTCCCAATAACTGGATATGATGTAGTAGACCGGCAACGTGCGCGATGAGTGCGCCCAAGCATAGTGGTACTCAAATAAATTATTGTAAATGATATAAAACAGGCAGCAACCAATAGCAACCACCGAAAAGGTATTTACAAAAAATGCCGCGCGGGCTATGCGGAACCAGGATTGATCAGAAAGATCAGACTGTTGTTTTGCAGAAAAAAAGTAACTGATGGCAGCAAGCAATGCCGAGCCAAAGGACAGGATAACAAAAGCCTGCCCAAGGTGCCCCGGTAAAAGGTGCTCCCCTGTAAAAACTGTGTTCATTAAGTAAGATTATAAGTTAGCTTGTTTGGCAGAAACCTCGGTTACCTCAAGCTTATCTTCGGTATATTTAGACGGGCACTTCATTAAAATTTTTGAGGCATGAAACTCCCTGCCCCTCATTTGTCCGGTAAGCACTATTTGCTCAGAACGCTCAAAATCCTGCGGCTTTGTTCCGGTAAATACCACTTTGCATTCCTCGCCCTTATTGTCAAGCATATAAAATGAAAAGTAATTGGCATCTTTAGTAGGATCGTAGTACAGCTCTTTGTTTTTAACCAAATGGCCTACCACATGCAACTCCTCAGTAGTGGCACCTGCATCTTTAAATGAACCGTAAGTACTTGTATTTGAATATGTACTGATGATAACTGCTATAGCAATAGCAATTACAATAATACCTAAAATAGAACTTTTCTTCATTGAAAATTACCTGTTGTAAAACAATTCACAAAAATACAAAACGTATAACCAATATAATTTATTACCGCAGATATATCTTATTTAGAACTATTCTTAACAATATAATATTAACGCATAGCCTTGTACATCTTTTCAAGATCAATGTAGTTGTTATACTGCATAAAAGTTTTGCCTACCTGTGTCAACAAGCCCTTACTTTGTGCTTCATCTGCCCCTTTCATCAGCGGTGAATTGATGCTCAACACCCTGCCGTAACTGTATGTGCACAAGTAAGTTTGCTTAACTACGTTTGATTGGTCTCCCTCAGGCAAATAGTATGTCCAGAACAGATACGGTTTATTATTAAGCGTTATCCACTCTGTTGTGCTTACCAGGTTATCTACCTTCAAAATCTTCTTAGCGTAATCAATTTCCGACTGTACATAGCCTAAAACAAGTTCCTTTTGCTTATCAGGTGTGCGCGATAGTGTATCATTGATAACAGGTGTAAATGCAAACTGCAAAACCTGGGTACCAACCAATATAACGTACGGGTGCTCTGTGGCTTTAACCTCGCTGGACGCTACATCCAGTGTAAGCGCACGCTTGCGGCTAGTGTAAGCTACCCTTGCACCAAACTTGGTTTTAATTATCCCGGTTTCGAAGTACTCGGGTGGAGCGTTTTGTGCAAATGAACAGGTTGCATATAACATTAAGGCAAGCACGCCCGGTATAAATCTCATTAGTTTGATTAGTGAATTTGTAAATGCGTATTTAACAAACAAAAATAGCGATAACCATTAGGGTTATCGCTACTGAAACGGTTTTTAAACCAAATAAGTATTGCTGGATTTATTTACGGCCAAACACCTAAATTTTGGTATGATACCGCAATTTTATTTATTGCGCCAACAAAAGCAGCAACACGAAGCGTTTTTGCCTCCGGATTATTGCGTAAAGTCTCGCGTATCTCATGGTATGAGCGAATCATAGTATCCTCCAAACCAGAGTTAACCAATTCAAGCTCAGTAGCGCCTTTAATAATAGTTTCGCGCTGAAGCGGAGTTAATGAAACGCCGGTAATGCCTTCAACCATGTTAACTATGTTCAAGTTCGAGTTTTCTTCAAATCTGCGGTTCATACGACCGAATGAAACGTGTGAAAGATTTTTTAACCACTCAAAATATGAAACGGTTACACCGCCGGCATTGGCATACATATCAGGTACGATTATGCCGCCGTTTTCGTAGAAAATGGCTTCTGCTTCAGGTGTAGTTGGTCCGTTTGCACCCTCAACTATAATTTTAGCTTGTAGGTTACGAACGTTTTCAATTGTAATTTGATTTTCTAATGCAGCCGGTACCAGTATATCACATGGCTGCTCAAGTCCTTCTCCCGAACGGGTAAATTCCTTTGTAGCGCCTGCAAAACCTAATATTGAACCCGTGGCTTTACGGTGTTGAAAAACAGCTTCATAATCAAGACCATCTTCATTATAGATGGCGCCTTCATATTCGCATAAGCCAACAATGGTTGCGCCAAATTCAGATAGGAACTTAGCAGAGTAGTAACCTACATTACCCAAGCCTTGTACAATTACTTTTTTGCCTGTTAACCCGGTTGTTAAACCAAGTTTTTGCATGTCTTCGCCAACGCTAACACATTCCCTGGCAGCTATGGCAACACCACGGCCGGTAGCTTCTCTTCTGCCTGCAATACCGTGCAGTGCAATCGGCTTTCCGGTAACGCAACCTAATGCATCGCCCTGGTTAGGGTTCATGGTTGCATAAGTATCAGCAATCCAGCTCATTTCACGCTCGCCTGATCCATAATCTGGTGCAGGTACGTCAATGCTTGGGCCTAAAAAGTTTTTCTTGGTAAGTTCTACTGTATAACGGCGGGTGATGTTCTCTAACTCCTGTACCGTGTAGTTTTTTGGATTGATTTTGATACCGCCCTTAGCACCACCAAATGGTACGTTTACAATAGCACATTTGTAAGTCATTAACGCTGCAAGCGCCATCACCTCATCTTCGTTAACCATTTCACTGTAACGAATACCACCTTTGGTAGGCGATTGGTGATGCGAATGCTCAACGCGCCATGCATCAATAACTTCAAAGCCGTCACCTTTACGTATAGGAAAGCGAAAACGGTAAACACTGTTACATGATTTAATTTGATCTAATAAACCGGCATCGTGTTTGGTAAATTGAGCTGCGTGATCAAAATTGGCGCACACATCTGAAAAGAAATGAGTGTCCTGATCGGATATAATTAAATTGCTCATATATGAATTTGATTAATAATTGGTAAAGTTTTACGCAATAAATAGTTGAATTAAAAAGTTAACACATTGCAAGTGCCAAAAAAGTTTTAGTCTTTGTGCTTTTCAATACGGTTTAAACGCCTGTCCATACTAAACAGGTATAAAGCCAGGCCAACAAATACAATAACTATGGTGCCTATAACAACATATATTTTTCCTTCGCTCCGCATAGTATCAGCCATTTCAACATCTTGTGCAAATGCGCCTAAATAGCCCATCAGCAATACGGCTAAACAAGTAAGTTTCTTCATGATGATTTATAAGGAGTTGTTTTTATTTTCGATTAAACGTATACGGTAACGCAAAGTTGCAATCCACAAAGCAATAAGCATCCAGCCTATAAATGCAGGATATAACACGGCACGCATTTCATTGGTCATATCATACTTACCAAAGGCCGGGTTACCACCATTACCCGGGTGTAACGAATCAGTTAAGCGTGGCAGTATAAATAACAAAACCAACATTATCGGGAAAGCAAATATGTTGTAGATGGCCGAAATACGTGCACGCTTTTGCTCTTCATCTATGGCGTTACGCAAGACCAAGTAAGCACAGTAAAGCAAAAAAGCAATTGCGGCACTGTTTTGTTTAGGATCATTACTCCAGTATTGCCCCCAGGTATACCGGGCCCAAAGCATGCCGCTTAGCAATCCTAAAATATAAAATATAATACCGGTGTTAACGCTTTCAATGGCAATTAAATCATACTCTTCCTTGCCAGTGGCTAAATAGCGCACACTGTAAAAAACCGATACACCAAACACCAAAAACATTGCCATCCACATGGGCACGTGGAAGTATACATTGCGTATGGTTTCGTGTAAAATAGGCAATCTAGGAACAGTTAGCATGAACCCGGCCACCAGTGTATACATCACCAGCACAACGCCTAAAATTTTCCACCAACTTTGATATATAAATTTCATATAAAATTCAACGCGCAAAGGTAAAACAATTAGTTAAAATTACTATGCTTACATAGCAAATATCATGTAGGCTATGGCTTATTTTGCTGCCCTATATACGGTGGTGTATAGGTTGCAGATGGTTCAAAGTCTACCGGCAGCAACTCCGCTATTTTATTCTTTGACCATGTACCTTCCTGCAACGGGCTTGGATTTGACAAAATTGAGCCATTTTTATCAAACAGTATATATGGCGTATAAAGCGTTATCACACTTGTTTCAAAATTGTCCCAATCAAGGGGCCTGTAAATGTCTTTAAAATCCTGCGTTTCGCGCTTTTTAGTGTAAACAACATAAAGGCACTCCGGAAACGCCATGCCGTATATACCCTGCCTGTCTGTCTCTTTTACTACCTGCTCAATTTTGAGTGGATCGCGGTAGAGGTGCTCGTGATATTTTGGCAACTGATATTTGTTTACCCAGTACCTTAATGAATCGCTATTTACGCCGTCAAACTTATCAATCTTGCGTTGTATAACCGGGTCGGGCGGGCGCTCAGCATTTGGTCGTCGGGCCAGGATGCGCATAACAAAACCATCACGCTCGTAATTACCATCAACCAGTGAGCGGAAAAACTGCATTGCTGAACCGTAGTAAATATCCTGCCTACGCTGCTCCCAAATTTTTTTTTGAGCCGCGCTTCCGGGCAACTCCTCGTATAACACCTTTCCTTGCCAGGATATTATATTGTTTAATTTATCACTTTTAAAGTTTTTAAGTAGGAAACGTATGCGGTAGCCTAGTGCCTTATTTTCAATATTAATGAAGTCGTAAGACAAAGCCGTAAGGGTTCGTTTTGATTTGCTGTAAATGAGAACCAGATCGTGCGGATTGGATATTTTACATTGCCTGGCATAGGCAGATGTGCCAAAAAACTCAGCCAAGAACATTTGATAATTTGCCTTCCAATTATCATTATTAGTGACTACTACGTCCTCAAGTTGCATAACACGCGCTTTCATTTCAGCGTTAATGGTAATTGGTTTTTCATCAACCAAAACCTGTTGAGTAAAATCTTCAAATCCTACTGAGGTAGCAACCAAATCATACTGCCCTGGCCTGATGTTACGAAGTGTAAAATTTCCGGCTTCATCTGTAGTAGCACCAACAGTTGCGTTACTTAAAAAAACGCTTACCTTAGCTAGTGGTGCCTTGGTGTCTGCGCGTACAATTTTGCCACTTATGGTACCAGTTTGCGCTTTGGCTAAGGCAAACACCATGAGGTTTAACAACAGCAAGAAGTATACACGCACCAGTTTCAATGTAGAATTTTATAATTGCTTGTTATAAGATAGCCCACAGCAGATATCAATCGCGCCATAAAAACGGAAACAATATAAGAGATACTGCTATCACTATCACATTAATTGCACCCAGTACACCAAAGTTACCATAAGTAAGACTGCGTTCAACACCATCCATAGCACTCTTACTAATTTTTACCAGCAACATAATTACAGGTATTATCACCGGGAAACTCAATATAGCCATTAAAGTTCCGTTGTTACCGGCTTTGGCTGCTATAGCCGAAACCATAGTAAATACAGTAGAAAACGTTACACTGCCTGATAACACCACCAGGAAATACCATAAGGCATCGCCAACGTTATTAGTAAAAAAAAGGATGTAAACTATGAGCGCCAATGTGCTTAACAAACCCATGAGCAAGGCGTTGTAGACTGTTTTAGATAAAATTATAGCATGCGGACTTGCAATGGTGTAGTAATAAAGCAGACGACTTCGGCTTTCTTGAAGGAAACTTTTAGCAATGGCGTTTACAGAAGCAAACAGGATGATTATCCAAAACAATACGTTCCAAACTACAGGGTACCCTTGACTTTTTGTAAAGCCGGGCGTTAAATTAAACGCTATATAACAAACAAAAACGGTAGAAACAATATAAAGCAACACCCCGTTGAATGCATATTTAGAGCGCCACTCCAATAATATTTCTTTCCTGAGCAAATAGCCTGTTTGGCGCAATAATTTCATTACTGCAAATATAGCAAAAAGCTGTTGTGGCTTGCTAAGGTTTAATGACAGGCAGTAAAACTTAAGCTAACTGCTTACCCTTTGATATCTCAAGCAGATGTTGCATTTTTTCATGCAATTGGTATGGCTGAAACGGTTTAGATAGAATATCGTTCATACCAGCCGAGAGCGCCTGTTGCTGCTCATGATCAAAAGTGGCTGCCGATAAAGAGATGATTGGTATACTGCGCTTTGGTTCTGCAAAGTTCATACGGATAGTTTTGGCAGCGTCATACCCATTCATTTCGGGCATATGCGTATCCATCAATATCAGGTCAAAATCTTTCGCCAGCAATTTATCAAGTACTTTTTGTCCGTTGTCTACTATCTCAAAGTTTACATTCCAGTCTTTAAGCATCTTCGACATCATAAATTGATTCACCAAGTTATCTTCGGCTACCAATACATGTACATCTATAAACGGAGTTAAACTTCTTTGCTTGTTACCGTCAATCTTTTCAGCCTTAGGGGCATCAGCAACAGCGTACCAGTTAGTAAAGTTAAATACGCTCCCACTACCTATCTGACTACTTACCGTGAGTTCGCCCCCTTTAAGTTCAATAAGTTTTTTAACTATGGTGAGCCCCAGTCCGGTGCCACCATATTTAGTCAGTGTATCATCTTCAGCCTGCTCAAATGATTCAAATATTTTTGCAAGCCGATCTGTGGCAATACCGATTCCTGTATCGATAACGCTAAACTTAACTTTTACATTACTCTCAACATTTTGCAATACCGAAAGTACCAGCTTAACATAGCCGCGCTCGGTAAATTTAATGGCATTGCTAAGCAAGTTCATCAATATTTGATTAAGGCGCAGGGCATCAAAAAGCAAGCATTGAGGCACATCACTATCAATTTCCAGCAGCAGATCAATGTTTTTTTCGTCGGCTTTATATTTAAGTAAATCAAAAGTAGCCTGAACTACCTGGCGTACATTATTATTTTTACGAATAATGCTAAACTTACCTGCTTCTATTTTAGATATATCAAGCACGTCATTAATAACACCCAGTAATGATTGTGAGGAAACATCAAGCAAGTCAACTATATTTCTTTGATGCTCATCAAGGTCGCCCTTGCGCAACATGTTGGTTAGGCCCAAAATACCGTTAACAGGCGTGCGCAACTCGTGGCTCATGTTTGCCAGAAAGCTTTCTTTAACCTTACGTGAATGCTCGGCTGCCTCTTTTGATTTGATGAGCTCCTGCTGATAGCTTTTCTGCGGTGACACATCACTTATATTAATAAATAATATTTTATTATTATAAGTAATACGACACTCGGCCCAAATAGTACGTTTATCAAACGTTTCTAATTGATATTCGGCTACTGCAAAGCTCATGTTGTTGTTTACAATCTCAGAGAGCTTTTTACGCAGTTTTGGCTGATCGTCCGGCACGGCCATATCAACAATACTTGTTTGTTCAAGCTCGTTAACCTGGTAGCCAAGCAACTTTTTTACAGCCTGATTTATCGAAAGTATACGAAAAGTTTTAGCATCAACGGTGGTAATGATATCAGCAGAATTTTTAACCATTATGGCATAGTTCTGCAACTCCTCATTCTTCTCCTTGATGTCTTTCTGGTGTTGAGCTAACTGAATAAATGCATCAACTTTGGCTGATGTTATATAGGGGTCGAGTGGTTTATACAAGTAGTCAACTGCACCTGTACCAAACCCTTTAACTGCGTACTTAGATTCTTTGGAGATTGCTGTAACAAATATGATGAGTATGTCTTTAGTGCGCGGATTTGCTTTGAGCATTTCCACCAATTCAAAGCCGTCAATCTCAGGCATCTGAACATCAACCAGGGCAATACTAATTTGATTTTCCCAGGCAATGCGCAAGGCTTCATTTGGTGATGTAGTAGAAATTATATTGATATCATCGCGGCGGAGCAAAGCCTCCAACGCAACAATATTTTCTTCCCTATCATCAACAACTAATATATTAACGGCACTCATAATAAGTAGGTAAAGGTACAAATATGCTAAGCTAAACCTGTAATAACTGAAATATTTGATTTGAGCTTAATACGTAATCTGCTGCATCAATGTTTATCGCAGCCGCAGGCATATCCTTCATTTCTGCATCAGCCGGATCCTGTACTATAGTAAGTGATCCATTATTACGCAGTTTCAACAATCCCTCCGCCCCATCCTGGTTGGCTCCAGACAAAAGCACAGCTGTACATTTGTCCTTAAAAACATCGGCAGCACTTTCAAATGTTACATCGATAGATGGCTTGGAATACCAGACTGCCTCTGAGACATCCAAGCTAAATTGTTTTTCATTTTCAACCAGCGTATGGTAGTTTGCCGGTGCTATGTAAATGGTGTTACTATCTATTCTATCCTTGTCGCTTATCTCACGGAGGTACATACGACTATTTTCAGCGAACAGTTTTTCAATTTCACTAAAAAAATTTTTTTTCCGGTGAATGATAATGATTACCGTTTTATTCAAATCGGCAGGCAAATTTTTGACTGCATGAAATAACAGCTTGAACGACCCGGCCGAACCTGCAAGCAACAAAACCTTGGAGTTATGCCACCTATCCTTAATGTCGTTACTAAGCTCCAATTTTTTGATAAATATTTTCTTTGGAATTGATTGTCTTGAAGCGCCTCTTAAAGGCATCGGAGCGTATAGCCTCCTTGCTGCCAAGACACAAGAAACCTAACGGACATAAGCTTTTGTAAAACAAGTCCAATATCTTTTCCTGCAAATGCGATTCGAAATAGATGAATACGTTACGGCAACTAATCATCTGAAACTCGTTGAACACATTGTCAGATATAAGATTATGAACCGAGAATAATGTATTCTGCTTCAACTCGGCTTGTACGGTTGCTGCATCATATAAAATGGTAAAATGATCGGTAATGGTGCCTGGCAGGCCACAGTACTGATAGTTTTCGGCGTATGATTTAATTTTGCGTAAACTGTAAATGCCCTTCTTTGCTTCCTTCAGCACTTCTGTATTTATATCGGTACCGTATATAAAAGATTTTTTGTGCAATCCGGCTTCACGCAAAAGTATAGCCAATGAGTAAGCCTCCTCGCCTGATGAACAACCGGCACTCCATATTTTTACATGCTGAAAGGTTGACAGGTAAGGCAGCACTTGTGCATTCAGCGCCTTATAAAATAAAGGGTCGCGAAACATTTCGGTAACGTTCACAGTAACTTCTTCCAAAAAGTGCTGAAAGAACGCCGCATCATTAATTAAAAGATGCTTGAGATCATAAAACTCAAGCTTCTTTAACTGCATAATACGCGTTATGCGCCTTTTAAGTGAAGCTTTTGAATAACCCGAAAAATCAAACCCATGTATTTTTTTTACAACGTTTACAAGCTCATCAATTTCTACAGGCGTTAAGCCTTGCGTGTCTGTACTTTCATTTATCATAAATTACCCCTCTAACCATAACTGCATCAATGATATCAAACGGTCCATATCAATTGGTTTAGTTATGTAATCATTAGCGCCGGCGGCCAAACACTTTTCTCTATCTTCTTTCATAGCTTTGGCCGTTAGTGCTATTACAGGTAATTTATTCCATTTGTTTTGTTTTCTTATTTGCCGTGTTGCTTCGTAGCCATCCATTTTTGGCATCATAATGTCCATCAGCACTATATCAACCCCTTCGGTAGCTTCAAGTTTTTCAAGCGCCTCGTCGCCGTCATTAGCTATCTCAACAATCAGATCATATTGTTGCAATGCACTGCTTAAGGCAAATATGTTGCGCATATCATCATCAACAATGAGCACTTTTTTACCTTTAAGGCTATCTTTTCCTTTGTTTGGTGCAAAGGTTTTTGGAGCCGACTCTGCTGATGGTGACGAGCTTACCTTATGAAGGAATAAATTAACCTCATCAATCAACCTATCAGCCGATTTGTTGGTTTTCATTACCATGGCATTAGCGTACTGCATCAAACGGTTAACTGAAGTTTTATCCAGTTCCATAGCCGTATTCACAATTACCGGAAGCTCGGCAAAACGATCAATGGCTTTGATTCGGTCAAGTAAATCAAGGCCCGATTCGTCAGGAAGGTTCAAATCCAATATCACGCATTGATATTCATTTTGCTGCAGCATGTTAAATGCCTGTTGACCGTTAAATGCCTGGTCAACCGTAATTCCCTGTTTTTGCATCAGGTCCTTCAACGCCTGACTTTGCGCTTCGTGATCTTCAACCAGTAGTATTTGTTTAAACGAAACACCACTTTGGCTCATCATATCGTTAAAGAGCTTATCAAGCGTTTCGGTGTTTATAGGCTTTTTCATAAAGCTTATAGCACCCTCTTTGCGCACCCTGTTTGCAGCTGCCTCTCCGGCAGACATTAAGTGGACAGGAATATCTTTGGTTGAAGCATCAGCTTTAAGTTCCTTCAATATTTGCCACCCATCTTTGCCAGGCAGCATAATATCAAGTATAACGGCGTCAGGCATGTTGTCTTTGATAAACTCAGGCGCATTGGTACCTTCATTCAGCATCAAAGCTTCATATCCATGGTCGCGGGCATAGTCTTGTAATATGTCGGCAAAGTTTTTATCGTCTTCAACAATTACTACCAACGGAGTTGTGCGGCCTGGTTTACGTATTTGCGCTTGCGAAGCCGGTTTCAATGGCTCAGAAACCGGTTTGAAACTTTCAACTGTAGGAACCTGCGGCTCTTCTTCGCTGCGGGCTGTTGGCGTACCCGTTACCGGAATAGTTAAAATGAATTCACTGCCACGGCCAACCTCGCTGCTAAGTGTTATTTCTCCACCTAAAAGCGCCGCCAATTCACGGCTTATTGAAAGGCCTAAACCGGTGCCGCCGTACTTACGGCTGGTAGAACCATCGGCCTGCTGGAATGCTTCAAAAATAATTCTTTGCTTCTCAGGAGCTATACCTATACCGCTATCTTTTATTGCAAAGCTAATTGTCCCTTCATTTTTACCAGGAAGCGCCTTAATAGCTATGCTGCCATTTTCAGGAGTAAACTTGAAGGCATTTGAAAGAAGGTTTTTGATGACTTGCTCAACCCTTACCTTATCAGTAAATATAATGTCAGGAACATTAGTTACCTGATTGGTGAAGCTTATATTTTTATTACCGGCAACTTCGGCAAAAAGCATCTCCATGTCTTTCAATATCTCAGACACACGGATGTCGTCATAATTTAAATCAAGCTTGCCCGATTCAATTTTTGATAAATCAAGGATATCATTTATAAGTGTAAGCAGATCATTACCGGCATTAAAAATTACGCTGGCATATTTAATCTGATCTTCACTTAAATTATCTGTCTTATTATCTTTTAATATGCGCGCTAAAACCAATATACTATTCAACGGCGTGCGCAACTCGTGACTCATATTAGCTAAAAACTCCGATTTGTATTTGCCGGTAGTTTCCAGCTCCGTAACCTTAAGGTTTATGGCTGCACGAGCTTCTTCAATAGCTTGATTTTTTTCTTCAAGCAAGCTGGCCTTTTCCTCAAGCTCGGCGTTGATGGTACGCAGCTCTTCCTGCTGAACGCGCAACTCCTCTTCAGAGGCCTGCAGCATTTCAGTTTTGTTCAGAAGCTCCTCATTAGTAACGCGCATTTCTTCCTGTTGGGCTTCCAGCTCCTCGGCCTGTTGCTGCGTTTCTTCAAACAAGTCATGCATTATGGTGCGGGCCTGCGCAGTATTTATTGCAATACCAATATCATCCGCCGCAGCTAAAATGTATTCTTTGTCAACCTCTTTCACCTCCTTTTGGAAAGCAACTTCCATTACGCCTTTTAGCTTTTTGTCAAAGAAGAATGGCACAATAAGGATTTCGGCAAGTTCCTGATCAATAATGGACGTTTGGAGTTTCAGTTTATCGTTCAAATTACCTTTGATAGTAGCCGATTTTTGATCTTGCGCTACCTGCCCCATCCAACCTTCAGACAATTTGATTTTAGGCTTTAATACACCTAAATCATGAAAAGCGTAGTAAGAATATAGGTCTAAGTTTTCGTCATTCTCGTTATAAAGGTATAGGGTTCCGCTTAGAGCGTTGGTATACTTGCAAACCTCATTTAATACATTTTCGGCAAGTTCTTTTTCATTTTGCTGCCCCTGCATCTTTTCGTTCAGCAAGCCTATGCCTGTGAGTAGCCAGTTTCGCTGTTCATTCTCAGCAAGTACTTGGCCCAACTCAGTATTTGTATCCTTAATCTCCGCCTCTATCTTCTTTTGTTGTTCAAACGTTTTTTGAATATAAAAGAATAATACAACGATGATGATCAAAAATATTACTGAGCCCGTAGTTATGGTTAAAATAGTTGAATAGGCCGCCTGAGTAGTTTGTGCCTTACCAATGGTTAACGAGCGTGTTTCAACCCTATTAATTTCGTCAATTGTTGTACGAATGCTATCCATTAACGCTTTACCGTTAATGAGCATATCATGAGCCACCATGTACTCAAGGCCTAGGTCGTCACGCTTTTCAACATTGGTTTTCATTAGCCCCAACTGGTTGTTGGTTAACGTAAACAGCATGTTTACGTTGCCTTGCTGGTCGGCATCGTTAATAACCAAACTCTCGAGCTTTGATAAGTTTTGACTGATACGTGGCAAGGCAGCGTTATACGGATCTAAAAACTTAAGCTTGTTCGTTGCCACGTAACCGCGCATACCGGTTTCAGCGTCAATAAGGTTTTGTAATACATTGCGTGATGTAGTTACAATTTCCTGGCTATGCTCTACAGATTTTTGATTATCTTGAAGCTGGTTGATGCTGCGGAAAGAGAATATACCGACTATAAATACCAGCACAATGGATAACGCAAAGCCAATTAAGACCTGCGTGCGGAAGTTTAACTTAAGCATTTTATAGGATAAGAATGTAATATCAGCCCTTGCGAGACTAACGAATCAAAGCTAACAATAAATCAAAATATGTTGAAATAAAAATCTTTTCGTACGAGGAATTACCTATAATAGTTACCACTTCTTGAAAACTACAAATACGGCAAGCATAATCAACCCAAAACCTACCATATGGTTCCAGGCAATTTTCTCGGTTTTAAAAAACAGCGTGGTAAATATCATAAAAATGGTAATGGTAAGTGCCTCTTGAATTACTTTGAGTTGTAATAAGCTAAAGGGGCCTCCCTCCTCCTCGAAACCGGCCCTGTTTGCAGGTACCTGGAAAAGGTATTCAAAAAAAGCCATACCCCAGCTAAGCAAAATCACCATTATAAGCGGAAGGTTTTTTGCCCATTGAAAATCTTTAAACCGCAAATGCCCATACCAGGCAAACGTCATAAACGTATTAGAAATAATAAGGAACAGTATTGTTTTTATTCCACGCGCCAGCATATTAAATCAATTTCATGACTTAACATCGGTTACTGTGGTTTGTTGCGTGAGCGGAAATCTTTCTTTGGGATTGGCAAGGATGCTTAAAACAGGACCGGCAAAAAGCAAGTACCAGCCCCATTTAAATTTTATTTGATGTGTAAAAAAACCGGCAATTCCCTTAAATGGTATGAAGCTGAAAAAATCGTGCACCTTTAACTGCGCTGCAGTAAATACCAATAACACCAATGCCAAACCTATCCACGCCACAAGGCGGGCTATTGAAAATTTGCGCAGTATAACGCAGGCTACGCCCACTACAGCCATTAATAAGACAACCATGGCAAATGCCTTTTCCAAACCGTACAAATTGTAAGTTTTTAAGCCAAAAGCGGTAATTAAGGGGCACCATGTACCGGCAAGCAGCAATATAAATCCAAAAAATGACAAAAACGATTTGGGCGACATACGTTTTGGGTGGCTGAGTTTTGTAAAAAGGTTTTTAGCAGTTAAAGATTACTTTGTGATTTCCATTTTTTCGGCAAAGTGAGCACAATAGTCGCGCAAATCTTCTACAATATTCGTTTCACCTGTAGCACGTAAAAAGCTATCACCCATAGTTTGCAACGTTTCAAAGAAAAACTTCTTCATTTCGTTAACCGGCATATCTTTAGTCCATAAATCAATACGCATGGTATTTTTATAATTATGATCCCATAAAGCCAGCATGAAAGATTTTACCGGAACAGCATCTTTGTTAGCGGCATCGGTAGACTCCCAGGTAATTTTTTCAGGAACGTTATTATCGTCAAGATCTACAATTAATTTAATCTCAGCTCTTTTCATTTATTCAATTATTATTTTACAAGTAAATATATAACCACTGTAAGCGCTATAAAGCTGCCTTCAATAAGCCAAAGGGTTTTTAAGTCTTTAAAAAAATTACGAAAAATCATATCCAGGAAAGCCGAACCCACCGCATAAACCAAGAAAACCAGGGCAATTGCGCCGGTAAGCTGCTGTGGCTGGTTATCAATAATACTTGCCGGTTTAAACAGCCATGTAATTAATGCCAGTACTAAAAAAAAGGCCGTGGCAAAGTTTAAGGGGGTTATTCTAATTTTCATTCTTTCGAAAAGTTATCTTTTACGCAAGGCCTTACCGCGGGTTGTTTTGGGTTTACCATGTTTTTTTGCCAACTGCTGTTTGTGGCCAAGCTTCGGCTTCTTCTCTACACGCTCTTTTTTCTCATGAAATGCCCCTTTAAAGTCAGGGTCTTCTCTGCGTTTCTGCAAGTCAATTTCGCGTGCCTGCTCCTGGCGTTCTTCATAAGGTGTTTCTTCAATGAAAACATCCTCGGGTATTTGCTGCACGGCAATTTGCTGCCTTATAAGCTTTTCAATTTTCCCAACGTAATACTCTTCTGCAGGGTTACAAAAGGTTACTGCTTCGCCACTTTGATGCGCACGGCCGGTGCGCCCTATACGGTGAACATAATCTTCAATAACAATAGGCACATCAAAGTTAATCACATGGCTTACATCGCTCACATCAATTCCTCGCGAAGCTACATCAGTAGCCACTAAAATTTTAATATCATCATTTTTGAATGAATTGATAGAGTTTATACGGGTGTTTTGGCCTTTATTGGCATGCAACACCTTAACCTGCTGATCATCATATTTACGAACTAAGAATTTGTAAACATCTTCGGCAGCATTACGGGTTTTAGTAAACACAATAAGCTTCTTAATATCCTCGTTACGGTCAAGCAGCTTTTTAAGCAGGTTAATTTTGGTTTTTACGTTAGGTACGTGAAACAGTGATTGCGTTACGGTTTGTGCAGGTGTAGCCTGCGGTGTAACTTCAATTACCGTAGGAAATTCAAGAAAATTACCAGACAGGGTTTGAACCTTATCAGACATGGTAGCCGAAAACAATAAATTTTGCCTTTTGCGAGGTACCACTTCCAAAATGCGGTTAATTTGCGGCATAAAGCCCATATCCATCATTTTGTCGGCTTCATCAAGTACGAGTACCTGTAATGGCTTGGTAACAATGTGCCCGGCAAGATAAAGATCCATAAATCTACCAGGTGTAGCTACAATTATATCAACGCCCTTTTTTATGTTTTCTATCTGGGTTTTAGGTCCCAAGCCTCCATATAGAATAACGGTACGCAAATCGGTATTGGCAGCAAAGCTGCGTATGTTCTCCTCAATTTGCATAGCAAGCTCACGGGTTGGAGCTAAAATTAGTGCACGTGCATCGTTACCCTGTGCATACTTTAACTTCATAATTATTGGCAACACATAGGCGGCAGTTTTACCTGTACCCGTTTGCGCAATGCCCATCACGTCCTGACCGTTTAAAATAGGCGGAAAAGCTTTTTCCTGTATCGGTGTGGTTTCGGTATAGCCGGCATCAGCAACAGCATTTAATATCTGCCGGTTAAATTTAAAATCATCGAAAGGTACGCCCATAGCGGGCAAAGATACGCTTTTAGTGAAGAAGTGGGAAAGTACTTGCTTACTGAGTTGGTCGTCAAGCAGTCATTTTACTGGCAAAAGCATTAGCTTTTATTATATGGAACAAGTATTTGCTCAAAAAAAGCCCGGGGCCCTACCAAAGCCCCAGGCAAATCAACAATTATTATTATTGTGCGTTTACGGTGGTGTTCAATTGGCGTGCTTCCTCTAAATGAGCTTTTAGCGTAGGCAGTTTTTCGCGTGCAAAGTTTTTCAGGTCGTCATCTTCAACGTTGTTTGAAGCCTGTTCAAATAAGTTTACTTGCTCCTCGTGCGATTGTACCATTAACGTAGCGAAGCCTTTATCAAACGCAACACCGGTTAATGGCATTAAACTGTTTAATTTTGTTTGATGTTTTTCAAGTAGTTGCGTTGGTACAGTGAAACCTTCGTTATTAGCCAAGGTAGTTAACTGAGTACTTGCTGTAGTGTGATCATTAACCATGTGATGACCGTAATTTTTCACCTGCTGGCTTACACCTTTTTGCTCCGCCATGGCACCAGCCTGAATTTCGAGCATGTTACCACTTGCTGCCTCATTTACAAAAAGCTGGTTCTGCATTTTCATGGCATCATCATCGTCATCATCAGAGCATGCTGAGAATGTGAAAACGCTTAACGCAAGCATTATTACTAAAATAAATTTGTTTTTCATATTGATTAATTATCTTACTCAATAAGCAATAAACGCAATTGATGTTTCCGTGCAATGGGCTTTCGGGTATTTATCGGGTAAGTATGGGTATTAATACCCTTCGGCCTGTCAAATAATTAAACAATAACATTCTTACGCATTCAAACTTTTAAGCAATAAATATCCAAATCTGCATACCTTTACCACATGTCATCTATTCTCATAAAATCTGCTACCGTAGTTAACGAAGGCCAAAAGTTTGTTGCCGATGTTTTAGTAAAAAATGGCTTGATAGAGCGGATAGACCATAACATTGACGCTCATGCCGATGAATTAATTTACGCTGAAGGGCTGCACCTGCTCCCCGGCGCAATTGATGACCAGGTACACTTTCGTGAGCCTGGTTTAACGCATAAAGCTAACATATACACGGAGGCGCGCGCAGCGGTAGCCGGTGGCATTACATCTTTTATGGAAATGCCCAACACCGTACCTAACACACTAACCCAGCAGCTTTTACAAGATAAATATGACATCGCCGCGCAAAACTCGCTCGCTAATTATTCCTTTTATATGGGAGCATCTAACGATAATATTGAAGAAGTTTTGCGTACTGATGCTCGCAATGTTTGTGGCATTAAGGTATTTATGGGTTCATCAACGGGTAATATGCTGGTTGACAATCCGCGAACTTTGGAGAACCTTTTCTCACAATCACCTATGCTTATCGCTACCCACTGCGAGGATGAGCAAACCATAAAAAACAACCTTGCACACTATAAAGAATTAATGGGCGATGACATTACTATTGATTATCATCCAAAAATTCGTAACACCGAAGCTTGCTACTTATCGTCATCTATGGCTGTTGAACTGGCAAAAAAACATGGTGCGCGATTGCACATTCTTCACATCTCTACCGCAAAGGAAACCGAGCTTTTTGATAATAATATCCCGTTAAAAGACAAGAAGATTACAGCTGAAGCCTGCGTGCATCATCTATGGTTTAGCGATGCTGATTACGCTACTAAAGGTAACCTAATAAAATGGAATCCGGCAGTTAAGACCGCTGAAGATCGTGACGGCATTTTAAAAGCTGTATTAGATGGACGCATAGACGTTATTGCAACCGACCACGCCCCACACACAATTGAGGAAAAAGCACAGCCTTATTTACAAGCGCCATCGGGCGGGCCGCTGGTACAGCATGCCTTACCGGCTTTGCTAGCCTTGCACCAGCAAGGCAAAATAACACTTGAACAAATTGCTGAGAAAACCGCGCATAACGTAGCCACCTGTTTCCAAATTGAAAAGCGTGGATTTATACGCGAAGGCTACTGGGCCGACTTAGTATTAACCGACCTTAATAAGCCTTGGGAGGTAACCAGGCAAAACACTTTATATAAATGTGGCTGGAGCCCTTTTGAAGGCACTACATTTCCGGCTAGTATTACTCATACTATAGTATCGGGCAACTTAATTTATAAACACGGTAACTTTAACGAGACAATAAAAGGTAAACGCTTAACATTTAACCGATAATTAGTATTTTCAAAGACTATTCAACGTTAACAACCTTCTGATTCAATGTACAATCGTCGTAAATTTGTTAAGCTTTCGGCCGTAGGGGCATCAGTGTCTCTCCTATCAAAAAATGTAGCCGGAAACGCAAAACCGGTTTCTAAAGCTAATAGCCTGCCCATAGTAATATCAACCTGGGGTTTTGGTGTACAGGCAAACCAGGAAGCCTGGAAAACCCTGGCAAAAGGCGGACGTGCTGTTGATGCCGTTGAGGCTGGTGTAAAAATTCCCGAAGCTGATTTAACGAATCATACTGTGGGCCGGTCGGGTTACCCCGACCGTGATGGACACGTTACACTTGATGCCTGTATTATGGATGAGAAAGGCAACTGCGGATCGGTTGCAGCCATGGAGTACATTGCTCACCCAATAAGTATTGCGCGGCTGGTAATGGAAAAAACGCCGCACGTAATGCTGGTTGGCGAAGGTGCCACGCAATTTGCTGTTGAACAAGGCTTTAAAAAAGAAAAGCTGCTGCTGGAAAGTTCTGAAAAGGCATGGAAAGAGTGGCTTAAGAAAGCCGAATATAAACCAACAATAAACATCGAGAACAAAAAGGGCCTACCTGGTAACGAGTATAATCATGATACTATTGGCATGCTGGCTATTGATGCTCAAGGCAATATATCTGGAGCGTGCACTACCAGCGGTATGGCTTTTAAAATGCACGGCCGCGTGGGCGATAGCCCTATTATAGGCGCTGGCTTATACGTTGACAATGAGGTTGGCGGGGCAACTGCTACAGGTGTAGGCGAAGAAGTGATACGCAACGTAGGGAGCTTTTTAGTGGTTGAGCTTATGCGCCAGGGTTACGCACCCGAAGCTGCGTGTAAAGAAGCCGTGATGCGCATTGTAAAAAAGAAGCCTGAAATTGCCAAGGAAATACAGGTTGGGTTTTTAGCTATCAATAAAAAAGGTGAGTATGGCGCTTTTGCGCTCCAGAAAGGATTCAACTTTGCGGTGTGCAACAAGGACAAACAAGATTTGTTAATTGACGGGAAAAGTTATTATTAACTTACGCTTATAATATTAACATTTACGCTATATTTAACTTATTAGTATATTAATAAGTAACAGCCTATATATCTTTTCGTCAATTTTATATGAATATTGCTCTTGAGGTTTGCGCTAACTCTGTAGAATCAGCCATTGCTGCCGAAAAGGGCGGCGCCACACGTATCGAATTATGTGACAACCTTCATGAAGGCGGCACAACGCCATCCTACGGACAAATAAAAGTTACTTTAAATAAAGTTAATATACCTGTACATGTACTGCTCAGGCCGCGTACCGGCGACTTTTTATACTCTGCTGCAGAGTATGAGGTGATGAAAGAAAATTTAAAGATGGCTGCTCAACTAGGCGCGCATGCTATAGTAACCGGCATGCTGCACCCCAACGGAACCATTGATAAAGTGAGGTGTAAAGAGCTGGTACAAATGGCAAAAGATGCAGGCATGAAAGCAACTTTTCACCGCGCTTTTGATCTTTGCGCAGATATGTTTCAGGCATTGGAAGAAATTATTGAAATGGGGTATGATTGTATACTTACCTCAGGCAGTAAAACAACTGCAATTGAAGGCGCCAGTAAGATAGCTCAACTCATACAAAAAGCAAACGGGCGTATATGCATAATGCCCGGCGGCGGTGTGAGCGAATATAATGTGAATGACCTGGTGCACTTTACCGGTGCCACAGAAATTCATTCATCGGCACGCAAAATTCGTAAAACGGGCATGCTTTATATGAATGAAAATATATTGTTAGGACGTAGCGTAGGCAAAGATTACGATATAGACGAAACCGATGCAGGCCGCGTACGCTCGATAATTGAAAAAGCTAACGAACCATACCCCTTGCTAAAAGATACTCAGGGGCAGTATGAGGCCTAACCTATTACGACCGTTTCCTCCAAACAAATCTTCATCCATCAAACGCGTATACCGCAGGCCAAATGTTATGGAGCTTTGATTAAACCATTGGGTATCAAAATATAGCTCTGCTCCTGCCGATTTAAAATCTGCTTTAAACGTTGTGCCGTTTCGGTAAAAATCAGTACCACGGGTGTAGTCATAAAATACACTTCCGCGCAGGCGCATAACGTATAATAAGTTTCCAAAGCCTGCATCAGGGTACGCTACCGGGAAATGATAGCTTATTCCGGCTTTGTATAAACGATATAAGTTATCAGCTGTATAACCGCGCGAAAACGGCAACTGATTAGAGAAAAAGCTGTAAGCCCTATCTCGGCGCTGATGAGCTGCATTAATTACAATACTGTGCGTTGGTAGTATACCAGGAAAATAAAAAGTACCGGATGCTAACCATTGATGCGCACTTAAGCTGTTTATAGTATTACGATAGCTCAGCGTTACACTTTGCGCAAGCCGCGGATTTATTAGTTGATAGGGCTTGGCAATTTGATTGTTGAAAGTGAATGAATTATTTAAGTAAGTATAATTAGGAAGTGAACTTCTGAATGCCTGTTGTTTAACATCATTCATACTTAAATTAACGCTGCTTGTGAAGGTAAGGCGCGTATAGTTTCTGCCACCGGCAAAAAGCAGTGGCACCTGAATGCCGGTTTGCAACCTTGTCTCGTTCCAGTTTACTTCAACTACATTGCGGTTGGCGTCAAAGCCGTAGTCGCGCCGGTCTAGCGTGTAATCAACCCTGCCAAACAGGTAAGGAAAAAAGGCGCCATAAGTAGTATTAAAACTTAATTGTTTATATCCTTCATTACGGTTATAACCAAAGGAAAGCTCAGTTTGCAGGGTATTCAAAATATTCTCTCCCATTAAAGATATACTGTAATCAGGGTCATCAATATTAGGAACCAGACTATGGAAGTTAAACGGATGAGTAAACTTCGGATACTTTTTTGCAGGCGTGTCAGCTGGAGCCGCCGATGTAATCAAGTTACTGGCCGGTTCATTTTTCAGTGATGCAATATTGAAATCAGGTAACTGCGATATTTCGGTAAATGGTTTCAAATAAAGATCTTTTTTATCTGCCTGGTGCAATTGATAACCAAATGCACTAAAACTCACCCACCCTACTTTATTTGTGCTTACAGCAGGCTGATAGTTGCCAATGTAATTACTAAGAGAGTCGCCTTGCAATTCATATACTTTACGGTCGGGTATGCTGATGGCAAACAGTTTGTCGTTAATGCCCGATGTTCCTGTGAAGTAAACTGTATCGCGCTGCAACACCGGAAATGCTTTCGGCGCTATGCCTTCGGGTGTAAGTTCGGTTAACTTTCCGCTTTCAACGTCAACTAACGCAATACTCATATTGCCCGATGTTTTACGGATAGCTGCAATAATCGAACTTTCAGAATAAAACTTGGGGTAAGTATAAAATAGCCCATTAGGATTGGGTACTTCTTTAATTAATACACCGTTAGCAGCATTTAATATATGTAAGGCATACTTGCCCGATGGCTGCACATCAACTGCAACAATGCGGCTGTTATCAGCATTAAAGGCCGGAGCAAAATACTTGGTTTTATGAGTAACATTTTGCTGATAGCCGGTTGCCACGTCAACTATTTTAAGCTCATTATATTCACGGTAGGTCCAGCGCGGATCAGGACGACGCGATGCATAAACAATCTTACCGTTGTTATACGTAAAGTAACCATCAACGGTAAAGTCCGATAGTCGTATTTTTCTTTCTTGGTCGCCTCGCCTTTCAACAAAGGTTGCCCGTTGCTTGTACGACGATTTCCGGTAGATAATAGTGCTGTCATCTACATAGGCAGGAAATTCCTGATTGCCGATAAAATGCTGATTGCTTTTGTATCGTGAGGCGCCTTTTTTTAATTCGGGACCTACCAGCTGCTGTTTGAAATAATTAAGCGCTGCGGTGCGATAGTCAGCGTAATTTTTGCCTGTGTAACGTTTTAATGCGCTTTGAAAAGGATAAACAAGTGTACGGTAAGCTGCTGCATCTCCATGAATTTTGCGCCAAACATCATCACCGTAAGTGTTTCTTCCGTAAGCAATCATCATATACCCTAACGGATACCAGTCGGGCACAAAGTCTAGATATGATCCGTTACGAAGCTTCATCCAGCTATAGTCTTTTCCGGCCGCCCATAAACTTCGATAGCCGTTGAAAAAGTAAGGTAGGCGGCCCCGTCCCTGGTTGGTTAAGTAGGTTTCATTATAAACGGCATCGCCCTCGGCAAACCAGTTTGGTACGGCAATACCATATCCCAAGGCCTGCCCGCCTTCTCCAAAAACAGCTTTTAAAAAAGCGGTTAATCCTACGTTGGAGTTATTGAATTGCTGAACGTGCCTGAATTCATGTATAGCCAGCTGATCGCCCACAGGTAAGCTACCTAATGAGAAACTGTTTTGTGCCGGTACAAGGTAAAACTCGCTTCTGAACGGTGCCAAACCAACGTAACCATTAGTAGTAATTAGCTGGTTTTGCAATACGATGTTTACTTTACGCTGCTTAAAGCCTATGGTTGGTTGGGTACTATGTTTGACATGATCAATTATGCCCGCTAACCGCCTTGCAATTGAATCCATACCCAACGGATATATTACCCTTGCCGCTGAATCATTGAGCTGATTCCATTTAAGTGAAGGTGGATTTCCGCCAAATTGCTGTGCATTTGCTCCCAACGCCATCAACACCAATGCTGCTATAAATACACCACAAAACTTAGCCTTAATCATTATGCGATGAAATTAATGAGAAATACGCATTAACGCAATGATTTATATAGGCAAAATAGGAGTCAACAATGTATGGTTGCAGTTGAGTACTTTACTCAATCATAGTATATACTTACATGCTGCAAAGCAATTCACACAAGTATGACAAGCCTTAAGCTAAAACTAGCTACATTTGCCGCTTGTTAAGCAAGTATTATGGCTAAAGTTTCCATCAACCTGGCAACGGGTTCATTGCAAAAGGAAGAAATTATTGTAGGAATTGATTTAGGTACCACCAACTCGCTGGTAGCATTCATCAACCCCGAAAAAAACCCGCAGGTTATAAATGACGCAGGCAAGGGAGTGTTAGTGCCTTCGGTTGTGCATTTTGATACCACAGGCACCATTACTGTAGGTAACGAGGCCAAAAATTACCTGGTTACAGACCCGCAAAACACTATATTTTCAGTTAAGCGTTTGCTGGGCCGCTCCTATGGAGATATTGAAAATTACAAAGATTTTTTCTCATATAAAGTAATTGATGACAACACAGAAAGCCTTGTTAAGGTTAAAGTAGGCGATCGCTTTTACACCCCTATCGAACTATCTGGCTTAATATTAAAGGAACTGAAAGAGCGTGCAGAACACGCCCTAAAAACGCCTGTTAACCGCGCGGTGATTACCGTTCCTGCTTACTTTAATGATTCGCAACGCCAAGCCACACGCGATGCTGGCAAACTTGCCGGGTTAGACGTTTTACGTATTGTAAATGAACCTACTGCCGCCAGCTTAGCCTACGGTATAGGGCTTAAGGCCGACGAAACTAAAACCATTGCAGTATACGATTTAGGCGGTGGCACATTTGACGTGTCTATACTGCAAATACAAAACGGCATATTTGAGGTGTTAGCTACTAACGGCGACACCTTTTTGGGCGGAGATGATTTTGACCGGGCTATACTTGAATATTGGATTGAAAAAAACCAGTTGAACCGTACAGAACTTGCTGATAACCGCGAGTTGATGCAGCAGCTGCGCTTAAAGGCCGAAGAAGCTAAAAAAGCGTTTGCACATCAAAGCCTGTTTAATGAAAAAATTAGCGATATATGGTGTACGCTAGACCGCACTACATTTGAAGAACTGATTGCCCCTAAAGTTGAGCAAACCATTAAAGCCTGTACCAATGCGCTTACAGATGCAGGCTTAAGCATCAACGATATTGACGAGGTTATTATGGTTGGCGGATCTACCCGCACCGCTTTAGTTAAACGCCGCGTTGGCGATTACTTTGGCAAAACACCGCATGATGATGTGAACCCTGATGAGGTAGTTGCCCTTGGTGCTTCAATACAAGCCGACATTTTAGCAGGTAACCGTAAAGACATTTTACTGCTTGATGTAACCCCTCTATCATTGGGCATTGAAACTATGGGCGGTTTAATGGATGTGATTATTCCGCGTAATTCAAAGGTACCTACTAAAGCAGGCAGGCAGTACACTACCTCTGTCGATGGACAGGTGAATATGAAAATTTCTGTTTACCAGGGTGAACGTGATTTAGTTAAAGAAAACCGCAAACTGGCTGAATTTGATTTGAAAGGAATACCGGCTATGCCTGCAGGTTTCCCTAAAGTTGATATCAACTTTTTACTTAACGCCGATGGCATATTGAAAGTGCAAGCCATTGAATTACGCTCTGGTACTAAGCAGGAAGTTGACGTGAAGCCTGCTTACGGTATTACCGATGACCAGGTTGAACAAATGCTTATGGACAGCATTACGCATGCTAAAGACGATGTGGCTCAACGTATGCTGATTGAAGCGCGTACCGAAGGTGAACAAATGGTTTATACCACTGAACGCTTCATAGAAAAGCACGGTGCACTACTAAGCGTTGCTGAAGTTAGCGGTACACACCAATATGTTGAGGCTTTGAAAGCTGCACTTACCAGCGGTGATAAAGACCTCATCCACAAAAAAATTGACGAGCTCAATGAACTTACCCGCCCTTATGCCGAACGCGTGATGGACCAGGCTATTGCAACAGCCATGAAGGGTAAGAGTGTTGATGAATAATATTAAGTAAAGCGTGCACATAAACGAGTGTGTGCGCTTTTACATCAAATCAAATTCTGATTTCCAACCAATTTGCTTTTGTATTTGTTCGAATGTAAAGATTCCCATTTTGAGTATCTGGCCTCTTTTATTAATGTAGCCTGCTTGCTTGCAATGAATTGTATAGTGCTTATCGCCATCATTAGCATGGCTTTCGCCGCCCCATAACACTTCTTCACATGCCTTTCCAACAATGGCTTTGCCTTTATAAAAACTTGTAACAGCTTCAAACTGGGGTTCAATAACAACTTGTCCCTTTTCATTGGCAAAGCCGATAAGTCCTTTGTTGTCAACTGTGCGTATCAAATTTTCGCGCAGTTCATCAGGTGATGGCTCGCCCTTACTTGTGTTATAAACTTCAAATAACACTTTTTCTCTCCTGTCAATAGCATACCAGCCATGTTTTTTTCTGAACCCTACTACAGCAAAGTGTTTAAAGCTATTTGTAAAGCAAAATGAATACTTGGCGGTGTCGAGTTTGAGAACCGTATCACCTTTAGCATTTACAAAAGCGTATCCATACCTATTTTTAAAAGTAGTGTCTTCACGTGATGTAAGCACATCCATTTTAGGCTGTGCAATTGCAATTGAACAGACAAAGCAAAAAAGCACTACGGCTAAATATTTCATTGTTGTACCGTTAAGTTTATTAATAAAACTAAAACTGCAAATCAATTATTCATTAAACTAACTATTTGCTTAACGCAGCCTATTCGCCTTTTTACCTACAACAGCTGCAATAAGTAAGATAACCGTTGAGGAAACTATTATAAATGCAAACATCAAATTGAATCCGAAGCCCATTAAGTTGACAGTTGCTTATATTGCATTTATTTCAGCTCAATCCAAACGGGTGCATGATCGCTGGTTTTTTCCCAGCCGCGTACATGCTTGTCAACACCTGCCGCTTTCAGTTTATCTGATACTTTCGGATTAAGTAAAAAATGGTCAATACGCAAACCGGCGTTACGTCCGTATGCATTGCGAAAATAATCCCAAAATGTATAAATGGTTTCTTCAGGATATAGCTTACGTATGGCATCTGTCCACCCCTGTGCAACAAGGTTTTGGAATGCCTCACGTGTTTCAGGACGGAACAAGGCATCATCCAACCAACGTTCGGGCTTGTAAACATCCTGCTCGGTTGGCATCACGTTAAAGTCTCCTGTAAGTATAACAGGCATATCCAGTTCAACTAGGCGTGCTGCGTGTTTCTGCAGCCGCTCAAACCAGCTTAATTTGTAATCAAATTTTGGTCCCGGTGCCGGGTTTCCGTTAGGAAGGTATAGTCCGCCTATTATTACATCGTTAACCATAGCCTCAATGTAGCGGCTTTGTATATCGTCATCGTCACCCGGAAGGCCTCGTTGTAACTCCTTTATCTCCATGCCGCGGGCTAAGATGGCAACACCGTTCCAGCTTTTTTGCCCGTGCCAAATGGCATTGTACCCTGCATCCTTAATGGCTTCTTCGGGAAACTTTTCCTGTGGCGCCTTAAGCTCTTGCAAACAAACTACATCGGGCTGCGCCTCGGCCAGCCAGCGAAGTAAAACCGGCAGTCGGCCGTTTACGCCGTTGACATTATAAGTGGCAATTTTCATATTGTAATAATAACATAAAACATTACAATTTGTGGGAGTTGATTGAGTAAATACACTCAGTCATTTATTTGAACAGTGGTTGTTCACACTAAGCCTGTTACTATGTTATCTAGGGATTTATCATCATGATTTAGTGAACATACTGCATGTAAAGTTAATTACGTTCAAAATGAGGTTAAATTTTACAGGTCCGTAATCTAATTATAACACTGTGTTACAGATATTTAAATTGCAAATTCCGTAAATTAATTTTAAAAACCACGGCAGCTTAATTCTTTTTTGCTGTTTCTGACTTTACTTTGTATTGCTGCAACGATTATTACTCAAAATCGTAAACAGCCATAAACCAATTATACACTTAGTTGAAATTCCGGTATCAGTAATTTGGATGTGCCGTGTTTTTTGACTGGAAAATAAAAACTATTAACTGACCTTAAATGAGAAGAATTGTACTCTCGCTATTTTTTGTTCTTTCTGTTTTACTTAGCCAGGCAGCTGAAATAACCAGAGTTGAGCCATCATCATGGTGGACCGGCATGGTTAACAAGCAGCTTCAAATAATGGTTTATGGCAAACAGATTGGGTTAAGCCGGTTAATTGTAAATTATTCAGGTGTAACTGTAAAAGAAGTTGCCCATACTGATAATCCAAATTATCTATTTGTTTATTTGAACATTGCGGATAACACCAAACCGGGCAACGTTAAGCTACAATTTAGACAAGGCAACAAAACGCTTACGCATAACTTTCCGTTGCTTGCACGTACAGCTACAGAAGGTGCAGCAGGTTTTAGTCAGGCCGATGTTATGTATCTGATAACTCCCGATCGTTTTGCAAATGCCAATGCGGCTAATGATGATTTAGATGGCGTTAAAGTAAATCGCGAAGACCCAAATGCACGCCATGGCGGTGATTTGGCCGGCATTGCTAAAAACATCAACTACATAAAAGATTTAGGCTTTACAACGGTATGGTTAAACCCCGTACAGGAAAACCGCATGCCTGGTGGCTCCTATCACGGCTACGCCATCACCGACTTTTATAATATTGATCCGCGTTTTGGCACTAACAGTGAATTCAAAACCTTGACGGCTAACATGCACAAAAACGGCTTGAAGGTGGTAATGGATATGATTTTTAACCACTGCGGAAGCTCACATTGGTGGATGAATGACTTGCCTTCAAAGGACTGGATTAATAATAACTCTGGCAAATATGTACAAACCAACCATGCTAAGTACACTTTGATGGACCCACACGCTGCTGCCATCGATAAAGATATTTTGATTAAAGGCTGGTTTGTTAAGGAGATGCCAGATTTAAATCAACGCAACAGGCACCTGGCTACTTATTTAATACAAAACAGCATATGGTGGATCGAATTTGCATGTATAGACGGTATACGCCAGGATACATATCCCTACCCCGACTATAAGTTTATGGCCCGCTGGTGCCGCGAGGTACAAGCCGAATATCCGCAGTTTAACATCGTAGGCGAATCATGGTATGGCCGGTCATCGGCATCATCTTGGTGGCAACAAGGCTCTGTATTGAATAAGCAAGGCAAAACCGGGCTTAAAACTGTAATGGATTTTCCGCTTACTTTCATAACCTCAGGCGCTTTTGATTATCACAAAGATGATCGCACAGGTGAAGGAAGTCCTTTTTACAGCATATACGAAGAGCTTGCTCAAGACTTTATGTTTCCTGACCAAAGCAACATTCTTACATTTTTAGATAACCACGATTTAGACCGCTTTGCCCGTGCAGACGACCAGGATCTTCGCCGCTATAAACAAGCGCTAGCCTTTTTACTAACCACAAGGGGTATTCCGCAAATTTACTATGGTACCGAAATTTTAATGGACGGTAAAAAAGCTAAAAGCGATGGCTACGTGCGTACCGACTTCCCTGGTGGCTGGAGCGGTGATAAAAATAATGCGTTTACCCCCGATGGCCGTAGTGATAAGCAAAACGAGGCCTGGAGTTACTTGCAAAAATTGCTTAAATGGCGTAAACAAAATGCGGCAATAGCAAACGGAAAGCTTGTACACTATGTCCCTGACGAAACCGGCGTGTATGTTTATGCACGTATAAGTGGCAAAAAAACTGTTTTGGTTATGCTAAATGGTAATAACTCAACCCGCCAAGTACCTATGGATAGGTATAAGCAAGTAGCCGGCAACCGAACGGAAGGCCTTGATATAATCACAGGCAATAAATTCAATATCACCAAGAGCATATCTGTGCCGGCCAGAGGGCAATTTATATTAGAATTAAATTAATCAATTATCCCCAATATGCATAGCAAATAACTGTACCTCAAACCTAACCAACCTAAACAAAAAACAATCGCAGTTTATGCAGGTAAGGCTTTGCCCTACCCCATTATTTCAAACCAATTTTATTTAACCAACAAGGTTTTACAGCAAAAAACAAAAGTTGTATGAGGAAGAACTATCTCAAAAATTATGCAATGTTGTGCCTGCTGCTCTTTATTTCGAGCTTTGCATTCGCACAAACCGGGGGCATAACCGGTAAAGTAATCGACGAAAAAGGCGAAGCTTTGCCTGGTGTAAGTGTTGTTATCACTGGCACTACTCAAGGCACCGTTACCGGCCCCGACGGTGTTTACCGGATAAGTAATTTAAAAACCGGCAGCTACACTGTAGCAGCGCAATTTATAGGCTACGAAAAAATAAGTAAAGCTGTTACTGTAAGCGCCACAGCTATGGCAACTGCCAATTTCCAACTAGCGCCCGATAACAAGGCTTTGGGGGAAGTAGTAGTTATAGGTTACGGTACGCAAAACCGTAAAGAAGTAACAGGTGCAATATCAACCGTTTCATCAAAAGATTTTCAAAAGGGTACTACAACCACACCTGCGGAATTGATTCAAGGTAAAATTGCTGGTGTATCAGTTAGTACCAACAGCGGCCAGCCGGGTGCAGGCGCTACTATACGTATACGTCAGGGTGCTTCGCTAAACGCCAGCAACGATCCTTTGATTGTAATTGATGGTGTACCAGTGAGTAACAATGCCATTTCGGGTGCTTCAAACCCATTGGCGTTGATCAATCCTGATGACATTGAAACATTTACCGTATTAAAAGATGCCTCGTCAACCGCTATTTACGGTTCAAGGGCATCAAATGGTGTAATTTTAATTACTACAAAAAAAGGCACTGCCGGTACACCACAGTTTACCTTTTCAACCAAAAATGCCATAGCATCAATGCGTAATAAAATTGACGTATTATCGGCTGATGAAGTACGCAACTATATTCGTAATTATGATGCTGCAAATGGTACCAACCGCTCATCATTTTTGGGTAATGCCAATACCGACTGGCAAAACGAAATCTATCAAAAAGCTTTTACATCTGATAATAACTTTAGTGTATCAGGCACTACCCACAAACTTCCTTACCGTGTTTCGGTTGGATATTTAGATGCTAACGGTTTACTTAAAACCGACCGTTTGCAGCGTACCACTGCAGCAATTCGTTTAAGTCCTAAGTTTTTCAATGACGCCTTAAAACTTGATTTTAACGTAAACGGAACTTATGCTAAAAGCCGTTTTGGCAATCAGGATGCCATTGGTGCATCAATTGCATTTGACCCTACGCAACCTGTTTACAAAACCGGCAGCCCTTTTAACGGCTATAACGAGTGGTATAACACAACTGCTGATGGCACTGTGGTGCTTAACCCTAACGCACCACGCAACCCGGTAGCACTGTTAAATGATAAATCAGACATATACAATGCCTACCGCAGCTTCGGTAATTTCACTGCCGACTATCGTTTTCCTTTCTTAACCGGCTTAAGGGCTAATTTGAATTTAGGTTACGATTTATCAAAAAGTGGTGGCAGCGTATTTGTTCCTGCTACAGCGGCCCAAGCCTATGCTAATGCCGGATCTAGCTACCAGTCACATCAAAAAAATTACAACACAACCGGCGAGTTTTATTTAAACTATGTAACCGATCTTAAATCAATTAAAAGCAATATCAATGCAACTGCCGGTTATGGTTACTACGATTTCCGTACGGTAAACCGCAATTATCCTCGCTACAACGCAGCGGGTGGCTTGTTAGCCGGTTCAACCCCTGTGTTTGCCTTTGATGTTCCGCAATACACGCTCGAATCATACTACGGACGTTTAATCTACACTTTTGACACCAAATACATATTTGCAGGTTCAATTCGTACAGATGGTGTTTCTCGCTTTTCACCAACCGAGCGTTGGGGTGTATTTCCGTCGGCTGCCTTTACCTGGCGCATTAGTGACGAGGACTTCCTGAAAACTTCAAAAACTGTATCTGATTTAAAACTACGCGTGAGCTACGGTATAACCGGTCAGCAGGATTTGGGTAACGATTACCTGTACCGCTATTTGCCTACCTACTTTGTGAGTAACAACGACTCTAAATACCAGTTTGGCAACCAGTTTTATAATATGTATACCCCATCATTCTATGATTCAAACTTAAGATGGGAAACAACAGCTACTACCAACGTTGGCTTCGACTTTGGATTCCTGAACCAGCGTATAAGCGGTAGCGTTGATGCCTATTATAAAAACACTAAAGACCTGTTATCATACATATTCCTGCCTGCAGGTACCAACTTTACCAACGGTTTGGTTACCAACGTAGGTAACATGGTAAACCGTGGTATTGAATTGAACTTAAACTTTGTTCCGGTAAAAACTCAGGACATTAACTGGACAGTGAACTACAACATTGCTTACAATCATAACAAAATCACCAACCTTTCTGCCACAGGTGTAAATGACAGCTCGGTAGGTAATGCAGTAGGCGGTATTACAGGTGGTACAGGTACAAATGTGCAAATACAATCCGTAGGTTATTCGCCAAATGCATTTTATGTATACCAACAGGTTTATGATCAAAAAACAGGCAAGCCGCTACAAGGCGTATTTGTTGATCAAAACAAAGATGGTGTAATCAACAACAGCGATTTATATCATTACAAATCGCCTTTCCCTAAATACATTATGGGTTTCAGCACCAACTTTAACTATAAAAAATGGTCGGCCTCTACTGTATTACGTGCAAACATTGGCAATTACATGTATAACAACGTTGCATCCAATCTTGGCACTCAAAATACCATCATTAGCACTGCAGGCAACTTAAATAATAATGCCAGCCGCGATTTGCTTAATACCGGCTTTACCAACAGCACTTATCTGTCAGATTATTACGTACAAAACGCATCATTCCTGCGCATGGATAACGTTGGGCTTAACTACAATTTTGGTAATATTTTTAAAGGACGCGGCTTAAAGCTAAATGTTGGCGCCAACGTGCAAAACGTATTCGTGCTAACCAAGTATAAAGGTCTTGACCCTGAAATATCAGGTGGTATAGATAACAAATTTTATCCTCGCCCGCGCACTTATACCTTGAGTTTAAACCTTGGCTTTTAACCCATAAAAGAAGAGAAGAGAAGAAATGAAAAAGAATATATGGAAAAATCTGGGTATTGCTGTTATAGTTTCAGCTGCCTTGGTATCCTGCAAAAAAGATTTAGACCGTACACCTACCAATGCTACTACAGCTGATGATGTGTACGCTACCCCAATAGGCTACAAGCAATCGCTTGCAAAGGTGTACGGCGCGTTTGCTTTAACCAGTAGCGTAGGTGCCGATAAATCAGATTTAGGCGGTATTGATGCCGGTACGTCTGACTTTATCCGCTTATACTGGAGTGCCCAGGAATGGACCACTGAAGAAGCTATTTGTGCATGGAATAATACAGATGTACCTGATTTCCATAACCTGAACTGGGGACCTAATAACACCTTGCTAAATGGTTTGTACAACCGTTGTATTTATCAAATTACGGTAGCCAATGCTTTCATTCGCGAATCTACAGATGAAAAGCTGGCCAACCGAGGCATTACCGGTGCCGATGCTGATAACGCACGTAAATACCGCGCCGAAGCGCGTTTCTTACGGGCTTATCAATACTGGGTATTGATGGATTTATTTGGCAATCCGCCTTATGTTGATGAAACAACACCTATTGGCAAATACCTGCCTGAGCAAATTACACGTGCCCGGTTATTTGCCTACATAGAGTCAGAATTGAAAGGTATTGAAAGTTCACTGGCAGCACCACGCCAAAACGAATACGGCAGGGCTGATCAGGCTGCCGCCTGGGCATTGCTTGCACGTATGTATTTGAATGCTGAAGTGTATTTAGGTAATGGAAATGCAAAATATGGCGATGCTATAACTTACGCCAATAAGGTAATTGGTGCAGGTTACACCCTAATGCCAAGCTACCAACGATTGTTTATAGCCGATAACAACCTCAATAACACCGAAACCATTTTATCGGTAAACTATGATGGTGTTAACACCCAAAACTACGGCGGTACTACTTATATCATCAATGCGGCAATAAACTCAGATATGAACCCGGCTAGCTTTGGTGTACCAAGTGGTGGCTGGGGCGGTAACCGCAGTACGCGCAATTTACCTTTGCTATTTACCGACCGTACCGGTACTACAGACAAACGCGCTTTGTTTTACGGCAATAACCAGGAGGTTAACAATGTAAATGATTTTACACAAGGTTTAGCCGTAACCAAGTTTAAAAACACTTTACAAAACGGTACAGCAGCACCATCAACCGGTGGCACTTACTGCTCAACCGACTTCCCATTATTCCGCCTGGCCGAAATGTATTTGATTTATGCTGAAGCGACACTACGTGGTGGCGCGGGTGGTAACGCAGCAACTGCGCTACAGTATATAAACGCTTTACGTACACGTGCTTATAGCGGCACACCTGCAGGTAACCTTACTTCAATAAACTTAAACAGCATACTTGATGAGCGTGGGCGTGAGTTGTACTGGGAAGGTTTCCGTCGTACCGATTTAATTCGTTATGGCCTGTTTACCTCGGGCACATACTTATGGCCATGGAAAGGCGGCATACGTGACGGCCGTGGTGTTGAATCATTCCGCACCCTTTTCCCAATACCAAGCAGCGATTTAAACAACAACCCTAATTTGAAACAAAACACAGGTTATTAATAAGCATCAGCATAATTATTATGAAGAAGATATTTTTTTCATTGATGGCAGCGGGCAGTGTAATGCTGCTCATGCTTGCATCCTGCAAAAAGGATGAAACAAAGGTTTATTCCTCATTAGGTAATGCAGGTAATTTAACCGCCTCAACCACTACACCTGCCCTGTCAAAGCCAACTGCAGAGAACACTGCCGTAACCTTTAACTGGCCGGCAACCCCGGTAAGCGGTTCGGCAGGTAATGTTACCTATACCCTGCAGGTTGATAAAAAAGGCAACAATTTTAAACTTCCACGCGAGATAGCAGCAGCAGGTACCACCACCGCAGTAAAAGTTGGCGATTTGAACAAAGCCCTGCTTAACCTTGGCCTTGTGATTGATGCACAGGCACAAGTTGAAGTAAGGTTAAAATCAAGCATTGCTCCAAATACCGATGCAGCTTATTCAAACGCAGTAACGCTTACCGTAATTCCATACTCGGCTGCGGGCTTTGTGTACCTGCCGGGTGCATACCAGGGCTGGTCGCCGGCTACAGCACCAAAGCTGGAATCACCTTTGGATAACAAGGTTTACGATGGTGTTGTAACCGTACCGTCAACGGTAACCAATTTTGAATTCAAGGTAGCTACCAAACCCAACTGGGATGAAAGCTTTGGCGGTGCAAGCGGACAATTAAGTGCAAGCGGCGCAAACCTTGTCTTTCCGGGAACGGGTACGTTTAAGCTTCATGTAGATCTTAACTCCTTTACTTACACCATAACTAAACAATAATGCTACGGGCAGTGCACCAACACTGCCCGTAATTCAAAAACCTGTTAAATACATGAAGATATTGAACAAAGTGCTCCCGCTAGCTATTTTAACAGTGTGTACAGCTGGTATAAGTTATGCACAAAACGTAGCTGTTAAAAGTGCAGGCAACGTGAGTAACGTGCAAATAAGCGGACAGCAGGTTAAATTAACCACGCAAAACGCATTTGCCGAAATAACGGTTTACAGCCCTTCGGTAATACGTTTGCGTATGGATAAGCAACCATTACAACCCGATTTTTCGTACGCTGTAATTACCAAGCCACAACCTAGCAAGGTTACTATCAATCAGGATGAGAATCTAATTAACATTGAAACAGATTCGGTTAAACTTGTGATTAGTAAAAAGCCTTACAGCGCTACCTTCTATACGCTGGATGGTAACATCATAAGCCAGGATGAAAAAGGAATGACTACATCATGGGTTAATGAATCGGTTACCACGTACAAGCACATGCAGGATGGTGAACGCTTTGTAGGCTTAGGAGAAAAGACCGGCAATCTTGATCGCAAAGGTAGCGGTTATACCAACTGGAACTCTGATACATTTGGATACCGCACCGACCAGGATCCTATTTATTCCACTATTCCGTTTTACATCGGCATACACCATAAGTTAAATTACGGTATTTTTCTTGACAACACGTTTCAAAGCGATTTCAACTTTGGCGCAAGCAACAACCGCTTTTCTTCTTTTGGTGCCCGTGGTGGCGAAATGAACTACTACTTCATCTACCACAAACACGTTGCTGATATTATAAGCTCCTATACCAATTTAACCGGCCGCATGAAAATGCCTCCTATGTGGAGCCTGGGCTATCAGCAAAACCGGTACAGCTACTACCCCGATACAGAGGTGTACCGCATTGCACAAACGCTACGCGAAAAGAAAATACCTGCAGATGGAATAACACTCGACATTCATTATATGGATAAATACAAAGTGTTTACCTGGGATAGAAATCGGTTTCCTGACCCGGCAAAGTTAACAGCTAAACTGAAAGACATGGGTTTGCATTTAACACTTATTGTTGACCCCGGTGTTAAGACAGAAGCGGACTACCCAGTGTATGAAGACGGCGTTAAAAACAACATATTTATAAAGTACGCCGACAGCACAAATTATACCGGACAGGTTTGGCCAGGCTGGTGTCACTTCCCTGATTTTACATCAGACAAAGGACGTACCTGGTGGCATGGACAGGTAAAAAAGTATGCCGACGTAGGTGTTGATGGTATTTGGAACGACATGAACGAGATTGCAACATGGGGCCAAAAAATACCCGATAACGTGTTGTTCAATTATGAGGGTAAAAACGTATCTCACCTGCAGGGGCACAATGTTTACGGCATGGAAATGGCTCGCGCCAGTTACGAGGGCTATCTGAAAGCTAATGGCAACAAACGTCCGTTTATGTTAACGCGTGCCGGTTATGCAGGATTGCAACGCTACACTGCAATTTGGACAGGTGACAACCGGGCCGAGGAAGACCATATGTTGTTAGGCGTACGCTTGCTAAGTAGCCTTGGCTTAAGCGGCGTTGCCTTTACCGGTATGGATATTGGCGGCTTTACCGGCAACCCTAATGTAGCGCTTTATTCCCGTTGGATGCAAATAGGCGCATTTAGTCCGTACTTCCGTAATCATACAGCTGTAAATACCAAGTCAGCCGAACCGTGGGCCTTTGGTGAGGAAGCGCTGGAGATTTCACGCAACTTTATAAACCTGCGTTACCGGTTGTTGCCATACCTGTATTCAACATTTTACCAAGCAACGCAAAGCGGCAACCCCGTGGTACGCTCATTGGCAATAGACTATACCTTCGATCCGAAGATTTATGAAACACAATTTCAAAATCAATATGGCTTTGGTAACAGTTTTATGGTTGCTCCTTTTGGAGGCGCTGATAGCTTCGGAGCAGTATACTTTCCTGAGGGTAACTGGTATAACCTGTATAATGATGAACGCATAAGCGGTAAACAGGAAAAGCTGACCAGAATTACTGTTACGAAACTTCCGGTTTTTGTGAAAGAAAGCAGTATAATTCCTATGCAATCGCTTATACAAAGCACTGCCGAAAAACCTACCGATACACTTACCCTACATATTTATAAAGGTAACCGCAACAACAACTTTGTGTATTATGAAGATGATGGCGAAAGCTATGACTACGAAAAAGGATCTTTCTATAAAAGGCTAATAACCTACAATGCATCGTTAAAACAAGTTGTAATTAATGAAGCAGAAGGCAACCGTGCGTCAAAGTTTAGATACATAGAAATACAACTGCACGGATTTGATGGAGTTGAAAAACTTAGCCTGAACGGGAAATCTTTAAAACCTAAAAAAGAATTTGTGTCACTTTTAATGCCTATCTCTACATTTGATCCGCAGGGAACGGATAATGTTGCAGAGGGAAGTAGTGTGCAAAGCTTAATTATTGATAATAATAAAGGCCGTATTGTACTAAGTTATTAACGAATTAATGCTAATAAAAGCCCTGCTGCAAAAGTTTGCAGCGGGGCTTTTGCATTTGGTATAATAAGTTCTTACCCATACTTTTGCGCATGTTTAACAGGTACGTATTAAGTTTACTTTGCTGGACGCTTGTAACGCTTGCTTTGCCGCAAATTAACATTGCGCAAAGTAAAGCGCCACTTATTGAGAGGCTTAAACAGGAAATTGCAAATAAGAAAAAATACGACCGGCAGAAAGAAGCCCTCATCGGCTCTTTGAAAAAACAACTTCAAAATACAGCTAAAACAAATACAGGAAGATCACTACAAATATGTGATGCTATATATGAGCTATACAGGTCGTATCAGTACGACTCAGCTTATGTATATGCCAATAAGTTTTTGCAGCTAAGTGAGGCGGCAAACCGCAAAGACCTTATTCACGAGGCTAAACTTAAAATTGCTTTTATTCTGTTATCTTCAGGCCTGTTTAAAGAAACGTTTGACAACCTTAAATCTGTTAACGCAAAACTATTAACCGATAGCGCCAGGTTTGAATATTATTCACTTTTAACGCGGGCAAACTACGATTTAGCTGCCTTCAACAGCGACACGCATTACTCACCCGGCTACAACACATCTGCCAACAAGTTTATTGATTCGGCTATAGCCTTAAGTAAACCTGGTTCATACGACTTTGAATACCTTTCGGGCTATAAAGCTTTGAAAAACAACGAGCGCGAATTAGCAGAAGCCACGTTTAATGCTTTACTAAAACAAAAACTCACACAGCATCAGTATGCCATTGCAACGTCAACCCTAAGCAACCTGTACGTTAACAACAATCCTCAAAAACGCACAGAACTACTGATAAATGCTGCGATAGGTGACATTAAATCATCAACCAAAGAAACGGTGGCTTTGCTATGGTTGTCTGAACAGCTTTACAAAGATGGTAACAGTAAAGATGCTTATGACTTTTTGCAACAGGCCATGGTCGATGCCGAATTTTACGGCGCACGGCTACGCCAGCTTCAAATAAGTACTGTACTGCCTATAGTAGCAGCTCAGCAGCTTAACTACTCGGAAACAGAACGCACGCGGTTCTTAACTTATCTTTTAATACTGACAGTGTTGGCAGCAGTTGTTATTGTAATAACCATTTTGCTATTCAAACAGTACAAGGCCCTTCAATTACAGGAAAAGGTTATTGAAGACAAGAATGCAGAGCTTAAGTCAATCAACAGTAAGTTACTGGAGGATGCAAAGATTAAGGAGGATTACATAGGCTATTTTTTTGACTCAATATCAAGTTATATTTCCAAATTGGAAAAGCTTAAACATTCGGTTGATACTAAGCTTACCCTTAAAAAGTATGATGATATAAGGTCAACCATAAACGATATTAACATCAAGAAAGAACGCGAACGACTATTTTATACCTTCGACCATGTTTTCTTAAAGATATTCCCAAACTTTATTAGCTCATTTAATGCGCTGTTTGAAGAAAAAGATCAGATTTGGCCGCGTGAACATGAGGCGCTAACCACAGATTTAAGAATTTTTGCTTTAATGCGTTTAGGTATTACTGATGTGCAGGCGGTTGCCAATATTTTGGAATACACTGAGAAAACGATTTATGTGTATAAAATGCGTATTAAGGCGAAAGCAAAAATTCATGGCGATGAGTTTGACCATCACATTATGAGCATTAAAGCTGTCAAAAACGTCTAATATCAATCCCATGAATTTTGATTTACACAAGCTTTATCAAATTGGCCAAAAACCGGTAAAAAAAATCATCGGCTTAATGTCCGGAACCTCTTTTGACGGTTTGGATATTGCGTTATGCGAATTTAGCGGTAGTGGCTTAACTACGAAGGTTAAAGTAAGCAACTTCATTACTAAAGGCTACGAGCCGGCCTTTAAAGAGGATTTAAAGTCTGTATTCGCCAAAAAAACCGTTGACTTAGAAAAACTTACATTGCTCAACGCTTTTATAGGCAACTATCATGCTAAGCTTATTAATGAGGCTTTAAAAGAATGGAAGGTTGGAAATGATTCCATTGATTTAATTGCCAGTCATGGCCAAACAATTTTTCATGCTCCTAAACACACCCACCCTAATAGTATATACGGCAATGCCACTTTGCAAATTGGTGATGCCGATCATATTGCCGTTTCAACAGAGATAATTACGTTAGGCGATTTCAGGCAAAAGCACATAGCAGCCGGTGGCGAAGGCGCCCCTCTAGCCGTTTATGGTGATTTACTTATTTTTTCTGACGATACAGAAAATCGTATAATGCTCAACATTGGTGGCATATCAAACTTTTCCTTTCTCCCTGCTGGAAAACCTGAGCGTTTCTTTTCTACAGATGTAGGTCCGGGTAATACCATGATTGATCAGTTTGTGCAAGCTCACTACCCAAGCATGTATTATGATGACGATTCACGTTTGGGGTTGAGCGGAAAAGTAAATGAGCAACTGTTGAATTCGTTATTGAACCACGACTTTTTTGCTGCCGAGTTTCCTAAAACTACAGGTCCTGAGCTTTTTAATGAAGCTTACTTGCAAAACGCAAAAGATCAAAGCGGCGTAGGGAAATTAACTAATGAGGACGTTATTGCAACGCTTACACATTTCTCAGCACACGGAATAATTAATGCTATTGAGAAAGCAACGGGCAATGTAAACGACTTTCAAATTTATTTAAGTGGCGGCGGCATGTACAACAAACTACTGGTATCGTTGATCGAAAAACGTCTCAATAAACAAATGAAGTCAACTGCTGATTTGGGCATACACCCTGATGCTAAAGAAGCGGTACTGTTTGCGTTACTTGCAAACGAAGCTGTATCGGGAAATTTAAGTAGCATGAAACTGGCAAACGGCATTCCCAACGTGAGTATGGGCAAAATTAGTTTCCCTCATTAACATAAATGTGTTAATATGCATTTTGAATTTAATATAATGTTACGCGAGTTTTAATTTTCGCTGTAGCTAAATCCTTTTTTCTTCTATTCTGTTATAGCCATAATTCAATAATCTAATTATGGCGCGCAAATTATTTCTTATCAATTGTATTTTTGCCTACCTCCTACTATCAAACAGCACTGCTAAAGCCCAACAATCTGTTGATCTTATAATGGACAACTTTACAAGTTCTGTTATATCACAAACCAATACGCTTCTAGCTAATTCAGCAATTGAAAGTTCAATGCGTAATGCCCGAAAGGGAAAATCAGCTAAGGCATTAGCAACAAAGGTGAATTTTAACTATACGCCAAATAAAGCCTTACAGCAAAAGGTAGTTCAGCAACTTGGAGATAACCTAAAAGCGCGCAACGCCGCAGCCGGACAGGCATTTTTCAATGCCTTGGGTCCAGGAAAGGCCGATTATAACCAACTATTTGCTCAAATGGTTCAACAGTCAGGATTACCGGCCAATAATGCCGCAACTGCACTGGCAGCCTATCTAGAAGTTGGTTATGTTGTTGTAAATAACGTTCAAAACACAACCAGCATAACTGCCGAGGTTGACAAAGCACTACAACGCCAAACAACAGCGCTGTTAAGTCAAAACAAACGTTTAACAACACCAACGGCAATTTCGCGCCTTGGAGAGGAATTAAAACTACAGGCAGTGGTACTTTACTTAGGTTGGCAAAGCGCCTTACAGGGTGGCCAGTCTGCACAATTTAGCTCGGGTATTGATCAGCAATTCAAATCCATGGGTCTTGATTTGACCAAAGTTAAATTGACGTCCAAAGGCCTTGTGAAAAAGTAAGAGTGTCAAAATTTAATAAATAATTCAACCACCTAACTAGTAGTAAAATTAAGTGTAAACGTAAAAAACATGCTGCTAATAGTATGGACACCTCTGCAGCCATCCGCTTTATGGCAACTATAATTTATACTTAAAAAGATTACCTTTACGCATCAACCCTCGTACATTATAGCCGACGGTACACAATTTTTTGATGGAGCAAAGTATTAACGAGAGCACGGAACAATTTCTTTCCGGTGGAGGAGAAATGGGTAAACTAATCCGTAGCATGGATTGGTCGAAAACAGCACTTGGGCCGGTAGAGTCATGGCCACAAAGTTTAAAAACATCGGTAAGCCTTTGTTTATCTTCCACATTTCCAATTTTAATAGCCTGGGGTCCCGAAACTATTCAAATTTACAATGATAGTTACCGCCCTATTTGCGGTGCCAAACACCCCGAATCAATGGGTCAAAACTTCAGAATTTGCTGGGAAACCGCTTTACCTGTTGTGGGTGATGCCTTTAGCCGGGGCGAACAAGGCGAGGGCACTTATATTAACGATCAGCGGATGTTTTTAGACAGGTATGGATACCTGGAAGAATCATGGATGACGTTTTCATTTGCACCTATACGTGATGAATCAGGTGGCGTGGGCGGCATCTTCCACCCTATTACCGAAACCACGGTAAAAATGCTTAGTGGTAGACGTACGCAAACCCTGAGAGAGTTAGGCGCAGCCTTAGGCAAAGCCAAAAATATGCAGGATGTTAATGCCATAACGTCCGACAAAGAAAGCGACTACCAACTTGATATACCTTTTTTAATGGTATATCAGTTAGACCATTCTACCAATACAGCACACTTAACTTCTGCTGCCGGGGTATCAAGTGCACCTCAGCTTGCTCCTTCCGTAATTTCATTAAATGATGTGAACGGCACGTGGCCCTTGCACAAAGCAAAAGCATCAGGGCAGATTGAACAGGTGAGTAATCTCACCGCTATTTTTGGTGATTATAGCTGCGAGCCTTACCCCGAGACACCTCAGAATGCTATGATTCTTCCGCTTAAAATAAGCGGACAGGACGACCTGTATGGTTTCATTGTAGCCGGTGTAAGCGCGCGCAGGGCTGTTGATGCTGATTATGTAAACTTCTACGAGCAATTATTAAACACTTACAATACCGCAATTTCTAACGTTTATGCTTATGAGCAGGAGCAAAAGCGTGCTGAAGCTCTTGCCGAAATAGACAAATCAAAAACTGCGTTTTTTAGCAACGTAAGTCACGAGTTTCGTACTCCGCTTACCTTGATGCTGGGCCCGCTTGAAGATTTATTGGCTAAACCCTCGTTAGGTGCCGATGTTAAAGCGCCGCTTGAGTCAACTCACCGTAACGCACTGAGGCTGCTAAAGTTAGTTAATAACCTGCTTGATTACAGCCGCGTTGAAGCTGGACGAGCGCAAGCCGCTTACCAGGAATTAGATTTGGCTGAGCTGACAACTGACCTTGCAAGCAGCTTCAGATCTATAATCGAAAAGGCGGGCATGGCGTTAGCAGTAGATGCCAAACCGCTGAAAAGCGCAATGTATGTTGACCGGCAAATGTGGGAGAAGATTGTGCTCAATCTCTTGTCAAACGCTTTTAAATACACCCTCGCCGGCTCCATTACGGTTGCACTTAAACAAGAAGGTTCATTTGCTGTATTAAGCGTCACCGATACAGGCGTTGGCATCCCTGCAAAAGAGCTGCCTCACATGTTCGAGCGTTTTCACCGTGTTGAAAATTCAGCCGGGCGTACCCATGAAGGTACAGGTATTGGGTTATCACTGGTGCATGAGCTTGTACACTTGCATGGTGGAGAAATTACGGTTGAGAGTGTTGAAGGTGAAGGCAGTACTTTTACTGTACGGATACCTACAGGAAAAGCGCATCTACCTCAAGACCGTGTTTTAGACTCGGCCAAAGAAACAGATTCAACTGCTTTAAAAGGGGCATTTTTACAGGAGGCTTTTAGCTTGTTACAGGAATCTACCCAAGCCCAATACAGGGCCGGAGATGACGTTGCGGCCGGAGATGTGACAGCACATCAGGATTTTTCGATAAGTAAAGATACCGTTATACTTATTGTTGATGATAATGCCGACATGCGCGCTTATCTAACTCGTTTACTGGAACCTTACTTTACCATTGCACTTGCCGTAAACGGCGCCGATGCATTGCAAAAAATCTACGAGCTAACCCCTGATTTGGTGTTAAGCGATATTATGATGCCGGTTATGGACGGTAAAGCCATGCTCGAACATTTAAGAAATAAGGTAGAGACCTCGCGCCTGCCTGTAATATTCCTATCGGCCCGTGCTGGTGAAGAAGCCCGCATTGATGGCCTTGAAGCTGGAGCCGACGACTATTTGGTGAAACCATTCTCCGCAGCTGAGCTTTTAACTAAAATACGTGCGCAAATTAAAATTAGTAAAACCCGCAATCATGCCGAACAGCAACTGCGTAACCTGTTAGTTGAAGCGCCCGTTGCCATTGCCATTTACCGTACGCCATGGCATGTAATTGAATTTGCAAACAAACGTATGCTTGAGTACTGGGGACTCACTGCCGAACAAGCGTTTAATAAGCCTATACTCGAAGCTATTCCTGAACTTAAAGCACAGGGCTTTGGCAACATTATGGATGACGTTTACAAAACCGGCGAAAGGTTTGTGTCTTCAGAGGTTAGTCTTAGTTTTAACAAGCTTGGCCGTAAAGAAGATAGCTATATAAACCTTACTATTGAGGCGCTTAAAGATGAACAGGCGAACATCACAGGGATGATTGTAGTGGCAGCTGATGTAACAGAACAGGTAGTTTCGCGTAGAGAGTTAGAAAAAACAACTGATACACTTAAACTTGCTTTAGATGCTTCAAGGCTTGGTACCTGGCGCACAGATTGGGGCACTGATAACCTTATTCTTTCGGATATTGCAAGAAGTACGCAAAGCTTACCTGTTGATGAAACCATCAAGTTCAGTGAAGCTATGGAAATTGTGGCACCCGAACACAAAGCGCCGTTGTTGCAAGCTATTGAAAACGCAGTAAGCGCAAAAGGGCGCTTTAGTTATGACTATCAAATTTTGCCGCCGGGTGGCACGAGGCGCAAATGGCTCAACACAACAGGTAAGGTGGAATTGGACGATAATGAAAACGTCATTGGTGTAATAGGAACCATTTTAGATATAACCGAATCTAAAGAAGACAGCCAGCGTAAAGATGATTTTATAGGAATGGTAAGCCATGAACTAAAAACACCTTTAACATCATTAAGCGGTTACTCGCAACTTTTACAGCTTCATGCCGGACGAAAAGACGATGTTTTTGCCAAAGAAAAATTGGTTAAAATATCGGCCCAGGTTAAGAAAATGAATAAGCTTATATCAGGCTTTTTAAATGTATCGCGCTTAGAAGCCGGCAAAATACATTTGAACATGGAAAGCTTTGACCTTAGCAAGCTCGTAAGCGACACTGTTGAAGATGCTGAAAGTGCAACCGGATCACATGAGTTGATTTATGAATCGTCGGGGCAATTAACCGTTCAGGCCGATATTGACAAGATTGAGTCGGTAATCTTCAATTTAATCAGTAACGCTATAAAATATTCACCCCGTCAGCAACAAGTATTTATCAAATCGTATACTAAAGATAATTATGCGGTAGTTTCAGTTTCTGATAAAGGTATGGGCATTAAACCCGATGATCAGGAAAAATTGTTTGAGCGCTACTATCGCGTGGAAAGCAATCAAATGCAACAGATTTCCGGTTTTGGTATAGGATTGTACTTAAGCGCCGAAATTGTAAAAAGGCATAAAGGCGAAATTTGGGTTGAAAGTGAACTCGGAAAAGGTTCAACATTCTTCTTTAAGTTACCATTGTAAATGAAATACAACAAAATGTAGCAGGCTAATCAAATCGACGCCTGCTGCATTTTATATATTACAGCTTCCAGTCGGGCCGTTCAAAGTGGCAGGTATAGCCAAAAGGATATTTTTGCAAATAATCCTGATGTTCTTCCTCAGCCACCCAAAAATCACTTACAGGCACAACCTCGGTAACAACTTTGCCCGGCCATTTGCCTGATGCGTCAACATCTGCAATTACCTGTTCGGCTATAGCTTTCTGCTCCTCGTCAATATAAAAAATTGCCGAACGGTAAGACGTTCCTATATCGTTACCCTGCCTGTTACGGGTTGTTGGGTCATGTATCTGGAAGAAATATTCAAGAATCATTCTATACGATATTACATCAGCGTCAAATGTAATTTCTATTCCTTCGGCATGAGTGCCATGATTACGGTATGTTGCGTTTGGCACATCGCCACCGGTATATCCAACAACCGTTTTAGTTACCCCAGGTTGTTGCCGTATCAGTTCCTCAACTCCCCAAAAGCAACCTCCAGCCAAAACAGCTTTTTGCGTATTCATAATTATAATTTTATCTTATTGTTCAACTGTTGTGCCGCGTTATCATTTGTCATGAAATTCGGCGTGATTTCAAAGCAGGAACCCACTCATCTTTGTCACATCTTTTGCATGTACCGCCATGTTGTCTTGTTTCAACGTTACCACAAAAGGTGCAAGCATATTCACCCTCTTTGTCTATTTTATTTGAGCGCAAACTGTATGGTTTTGGTAAAACCGGTAATCCGGGCCTTACTTCCTCATCTTCAAAAAAGAAAAAGCTTACCTGTCCGTTTGTTTCCAGTAATGCGGTACGTACCTGCCCAACATGTTCAATGCTCTGATTTCTCATTTCAGCAAAAAATTCATCTTTGGCAAACGTATTATCAGTCTCCTCCTGCAGGGTAAACATTCCATCTTCGATGATATACATTGGCTCGCCTTCCAAAATATTCTCAAAACGCTCGCTATTAGCCGCAATGTAAGTGAGTACTCGGTAAAACAATAAAATTATTCCAAACACCAACAATGAGGGCAGTATAGCTACATCTTTGGTGAACATGGGGTCACCGGCTGCCGATCCGAGCGCTATAATGATGGCTACCTCAAAAATGCTTAGCTGCCTAACCCCTTTTTTACCCGAGAGGCGTAAAAGAATTAAGATGAAGGCAAACATTACCATGGTGCGTATTACTATCTCAAGTGCATAGCTCCAGTCTAAATCATTTAACAATAACGTATGCCAGTCAATATTCATCGTAATTAGTTAAGTTTCATATTAGTTAACAACAGCACTTTGGTTGCATTGTTGTTGCAACAAGCAAATAGTTGTAACTATTATAGCGCAGCATGCCAACAATTTTCATACACCTAAGCTTTAGTATTTATGCTTCACGAAAAAACCATAGATCAGCTATTAACCATACACGAAATATATCACGAACCTAACATACGTGAGTTTGCACGCGGCCGAGAAATTTTAGCTAAATACCCGGATGCGAAATTGATTGAAGTACCGGCTCATAATAAAATTCCGGAACTGTTTGGCTTTGAAGGAGCGGTTGAAGACTGGCTGTGGAACAAAAAGAACGTTTTGATTTTGGGCAGTAAACACAGCTTGAGTGCAAGGCCCAACACCCGCAGCTCGCATTGGGTAGCGCCGTCGCAGTCAAACGGTTGTACTATGTCATGTTCTTATTGTTATGTGCCGCGCCGTAAGGGTTATGCTAACCCCATAACCATATTTGTAAACATTGAAAAGATAATGGGGTACCTTGAGCGCCACGCTGCCCGGCAAGGTAAAAAACTTATACCCGACTTAACCGACCCTGAATACTGGGTATATGAAATTGGCGAAAATGGTGACTGCAGCGCCGATGCCGCCATTTGTGATAACGTGAAAGACCTCGTACAGCAGTTTCGCAGCATCCCAAATGCTAAACTTACGTTTGCAACCAAATTTGTAAACCGGCAAATGCTTGATTATGATCCGCAGCGCAAAACGCGTATACGCTTTAGCCTTATGCCTCATCAAATGTCAAAGCTGGTTGATGTACGCACTACGCCTATAAGCGACCGTATTGCAGTAATGAACGATTTCAGAGAGGCCGGCTACGAAGTTAACGTAAGTTTTGCACCTGTAATTTATTATGAGGGCTGGCTTGATGATTGGCGTAGATTGTTTGACGAGATGAACGACGTGCTGGACGATGAGACAAAGAAAAAACTAGTTACTGAAATAATTTTCCTTACACACAACGAACAACTGCATGATGTAAACATGAACTGGCATCCTAAAGCCGAAGAAGTGTTATGGCGACCGGATATACAACAGGTTAAATATAGCCAAAGTGGCCAGCGCAATGTGCGGTATAAAAATAATACCAAACGTGAGTTGGTAAACGAGTTAGTAAATCTTTGTACCGAGATGATACCTTATTGCGGTATACGTTACGCATTTTAAAATGGATAAGCCAAGCTACCTCAATTTTGACATAAACAAGTATCACTGGAAAGCCGATATTGACTACAGGCTACACCCTGAACTTTACAAAGTTGGTAAGGGAGAACAAGGCGTGTTAATTTGTGAGCCATACAAAAGTGAAATTGGCAAATATTGGAGATTTAAGGATCAGGACATTGCCAACGAAAGCAGCCAAAAGATATATCAAATGTTTAAGGAGTATGTTAACGTAAGCGATTTTGTTGGCGCCGACATGGCGCGAAAGTATTTACAAATGGGCTATACCCGTGCCAGGCGTTACGCCAACTACAAAGGGGGCCTGAAATATGATAAGCAAAACAATTACAAACAACTGGAACGCGGCACCGGTGAGAATGAAAAAGCTGCAGCCGCAAACATTTTCTACGAAAAATGGAAGCTGGCCGAAGCAAACGACAATTACGCCGCTATGAAAAAAAAATGGAAGCATGAAAGGGGTTAAAAAGCAAAACCTACCAAGCAAAGTTTGTGCAGTATGCGGTAAACCATTTACCTGGCGAAAAAAGTGGGAACGGGTTTGGGAAGATGTCAAATATTGTTCAGACAGGTGTCGTGCCAATTCAAAAAAAGCAGTTGTTTAGTCTTATGCATATGTTGCTCACTACTATGTGATATTTATCGCTTTTGAAACGGTTTAAAGCTGTTTGAGCACCTTTTGACTTTGATTGCTTACAATTATTCCTCTTATTTGCAAAATGGACGTAATCGAATTATTTGAAAAAGGCAGTGAGCTTGCATATAAGTCGTGCATTCCGCATGTGTCTGTCGATTGCGTTGTATTTGGATTTCATCAATCTTCGTTAAAAGTATTGTTGCTTAAAATGAAGGGCTTTGATAAATGGGGGCTTCCAGGCGGTTACGTTAAAACAAACGAAGACCTTAACAACGCCGCTCACCGAATTTTAAAGGCCCGTACCGGTGCAACTGATTTATATCTCGAACAGTTCAATGTATTTGGCAACGTTGGCCGTTCCGAAGCTGATATGGCTCACTTGCCCCAAAGATTTTGGCAGCGTCAGCGTTTTGTTTCGGTTGGTTATTATGCATTGGTAAATTATGGCGAAATCACACCCGTTACCGATCGCATATCCGAGAGCTGCGAATGGCGCGATATAGACGATTTGCCCGAACTTATGATGGATCATAAAGAGATCATGAACAGTGCCCTTCATACTCTCAGGCGTAACATAAACTACACCCCTGTTGGTTTAAACCTGCTCCCGCGCGAGTTTACCATGCCTCAGTTACAGCGTTTATATGAAATCATTTTGGGTAAAGCGCTTCACCGCGGAAACTTTCAGCGTAAAATTCACAGTTTTAATATATTAAATAAGCTTGATGCTACGCCCAGCAAAAATGCACACCGCCCTCCTATTCTCTACAGCTTCAACACCGATCGCTACAATGAAGCTTTGCAAAACGGCCTAAAGCAAGATTGGTAGCCCTTTTAAAGTGAATTATATTCTTTGTAACAATCCGAAAATTAATTTGCAAAAGTAATGCAGGCTTTTATCTTTGTCTCTCAATGAGACATACTACTTCATTGTAAAGTTTTTGAGGTTTTATGTATTGTAGTTCGTCGCAATAAATTATTTCGATAAATTGCATTGGGTAACTTACCAATTTAATTACCAACACAACCAATTTTAGATTAACCTGCTTTTATGGCAACCAATACTTACGATGCAATAGTTGTGGGCTCCGGTATTTCCGGCGGCTGGGCAGCTAAAGAACTGACCGAAAAAGGACTTAAAACCTTAATGCTTGAGCGCGGCCGGAACATTGAACACATTAAAGACTATGTGAACGCCAATACCGCCCCTTGGGAATTTGCACACCGGGGTAACGCTACCCAGCAAATGAAAAAGGATTACCCGGTTATTAAGCGCGATTACGTACTCAACGAAACCAATTTAGATTATTGGGTTAACGAGCACGATAGCCCTTATATTGAGAAACAACGCTTTGACTGGTTCAGGGGTTACCATGTTGGCGGCCGCTCACTGATGTGGGGAAGGCAATCATACCGCTGGCACGATACAGATTTTGAGGCCAACGCTAAAGATGGTATAGCAGTAGACTGGCCTATCCGTTACAAAGATTTAGCGCCATGGTACAGCTATGTTGAACGCTTTGCTGGTATATCGGGTAATAAGGATGGTATTCCAATTTTACCGGATGGCGATTTTATGCCGCCTATGGAGCTCAACGTGGTTGAAAAAGATATCGCTGCCCGTATTAAAAGTTTATATAAAGGATCAAGGCATATGGTAATTGGCCGCGTGGCTAATATTACCAAGCCGCATGAAAACCGTACCAATTGCCAGTATCGTAATAAATGTTGGTTAGGCTGCCCGTTTGGTGCTTACTTCAGTACGCAATCATCTACCCTACCTGCAGCTATGCGTACGGGCAACTTAACCCTGCGCCCGTGGAGTATTGTTACCCGTGTTTTATATGATAAAGACACAAAACTTGCTAAGGGAGTTGAGGTGCTTGATGCGGAAACCAATAAAACTTACGAGTACTACGCCAAAGTTATCTTCCTTAATGCTTCAACAATCAATACTGCCGCCGTGCTTATGCGTTCGGCTAATGATGTATGGCCCGGAGGCTTAGGTAGCAGCAGCGGTCAGCTTGGTCATAATATTATGGACCATCACTTAAATGTAGGTGCATGGGGCCAGGTTGATGGTTATGAGGACAAATACACTTATGGCCGCAGAGCTAATGGTATTTACATTCCGCGTTACCGCAACCTTAACGGGGAAAAACGTGATTACATCCGCGGTTTTGGGTACCAGGGTTCGGCCTCACGCGAACGTTGGAGCCGTAATATACCTGAGCTTAGCATCGGCGCTAAATTTAAAGATGAATTAAGCGAACCGGGAGGCTGGAGTATGGGTATAGGTGGGTTTGGAGAGGTACTTCCATACCATGAGAACCGTATGTGGCTTGATAAAACCACTAAGGATAAGTGGGGACTATCTGTACCGGTTATTGATGCTGTTGTACGCGATAATGAAAACAAAATGCGTATTGACATGATGAACGATGCGGCCGAAATGCTTGAAGCAACGGGCGTTAAAAATGTAAACTCATACAATGATACAGCGGTATTAGGCCGTGGTATACATGAAATGGGTACTGCCCGCATGGGTCGTGATCCAAAAACATCGGTACTTAATGAGTTTAACCAGGTTTGGGATGCCAAAAATGTGTACGTGACCGATGGTGCCGCCATGACTTCGGCAGCATGCCAAAATCCGTCACTTACTTATATGGCACTAACTGCCCGTGCGGCAGATCATGCAGTTTCTGAATTGAAGAAAATGAATATCTAATACCTACCTCACAAAGCCTTAAAATGGAAGAGAATTCAGATCAAAAAAATGCTCAAACCTCACGGCGCAATTTTTTAAAAACCGGTGCTGTAGCAGCTGCCGGGTTTATGATTGTTCCACGCTATGTGTTGGGCGGAAAGGGTTTTACTGCTCCTAGCGACAGATTGATTATTGCCGGCATTGGTGCCGGTGGCAAGGGCGAAACCGATATTGCCAATTTTTATAAAAGTGGCAAGGCCGAAATTGGATACCTGTGTGATGTTGACGACCGGAGGGCAGCCAACTCTGTAAAGAATTTTCCGAAAGCAAAATATTATAAAGATTGGCGCGAGCTTTTTGATAAAGAGCACAAGCATATTGACGCAGTATCAGTAGCTACGCCCGACCATAACCACGCCATTATTACCTATCATGCTATGCAGCTAGGCAAGCATGTGTATGTTGAAAAGCCTTTAACCCATGATATTTGGGAGGCCCGTATGCTCACCGAAGCTGCCAAAAAATACAAGGTTGTTACGCAAATGGGTAATCAGGGTGCCTCAAATGATGGTACCAGGCTATTATCAGAGTGGTATGACGCCGGTTTGATTGGCGACGTGCACACCGTTTATTGCTGGACTAATCGCCCGGTATGGCCGCAGGGTATTTCTTGGCCGGGAACAGGCGCAACCATACCAAAAGAATTAAACTGGGATTTATGGCTGGGAACGGCACCTTATAAAACATATGTAGATAAACTGGCACCTTTCAACTGGCGCGGCTGGTGGGATTACGGCACCGGAGCACTAGGCGATATGGGTTGTCACCTTATCGAAGCTCCTTTCCGTGCCTTGGGTTTACAATATGTTAAATCAGTACAAGCCAGTGTAGGCAGTGTTTATGTGGATGAATTTAAGAAAGGTGTATTTCCTGAAAGTTGTCCGCCATCAAGCCATGTGACGCTTACATTTCCTAAAACCAATAAAACCAAAGGTGAAGTTGCACTTCACTGGATGGATGGCGGTATACAACCTGAACGCCCTGATGAATTAGGCCCTAACGAAAAATGGGGTGGCGAAGACGGTAATGGCACCTTGTTTATAGGTACTAAAGGTAAAATGTATGCCAGCACTTATTCAACAGCTCCAACCCTGCTTCCAAAATCATTAACCGAACAAGCAAAAGCGCCGCAAAAATGGGCCCGCGTACCAGGCGGATCGAACGGCCACTATACACAGTGGGTGGAAGCCTGCCTTGCCGGCTATGGTAAAAAAGAACTAAGCTCACCTTTTGAGGTTGCTGGTCCGCTTACTGAGGCCTTGCTTATGGCCAACCTGGCGGTACGCGGGCATGATTTACCCGGAGGCCAGTTCAAGTATGAGTGGGACAACAAGGCCATGAAGGTTAGCAACTTCAACGAGGTTAACCAATTTGTGAAACGCAACTACCGCAATGGTTGGGAATTAGAAGCATAACTATCGGATTATATAAGACATATTTTATGAACAGACGAGAAGCTTTAAACCGTGTAGCCTTACTGGTAGGCGGTTCAGTTATAGGAGCCGATTTCTTTTTATCGGGTTGCAAATCCGGGAGTTCGGTTGATACCGAAGATCTATTCAATCAGCAAACGCAGGCATTCTTAAACGAAGTAGCCGACACCATATTACCGCGCACTCAAACACCGGGAGCCAAAGATGCCAACGTAGGTAACTTTATGGCCGTAATGGTACGCGACTGCTATGCCGATGACGATCAAAAAGTATTTAAGAAAGGCATTAAGCAGTTAGAAGACGCTTGCGATAAGAAATTCAAAGTTGGCTTCATGGAGGCAACAGTTGAGCAACGCACGCAATTGCTTACCGACCTTGATAAAGAACAGGCTGCATATAGCAAAACAAAAGAGAAAGAAGCGCCAAACCATTACTTTACGATGGTTAAACAGCTTACCCTTTTGGGTTACTTTACCTCAGAGATTGGCTGTACAAAAGCGCAGCGCTACTTGCCGGTACCAGGCAAATATGATGGTAACTACCCGTATAAAAAAGGTGATAAAGCCTGGGCGCTAGCCTAAATAATATAAACATCTACTATGAAATTAAGATTAGGAATGATAGGCGGAGGCCAGGGCGCATTTATTGGTGCCGTTCACCGCATAGCCTCCCGTATCGATGATGAATACGAACTGGTTTGCGGTGCTTTCAGCAGTAATGCCGAACGCTCTAAAGCCAGCGGCATTGTGCTGGGTATTGATGAAGGCCGCGCTTATGCCAGTTATATTGAGTTAATTGAAAAAGAGAGTAAATTAACTGCTCATGAACGCGCACAGGTAATCAGCATAGTAACTCCAAATCATGTTCATTTTGAGCCTGCAAAACTTGCGCTCGAAAACGGCTTTCATGTAATACTTGATAAGCCGATGACGCTTACACTTGAGGAAGCAAAGGAGTTAAAAGAAATTTCTGACAGAACAGGTAACCTGCTTTGTCTTACCCATACCTACACCGGCTATCCAATGGTAAAACAAGCACGCGATTTAATTGCCGCTAATCACATAGGTAAAGTAAGAAAGGTATATGCAAAGTATCCGCAAGGCTGGTTGAGTTCTTTGGCCGAAGCTACTGATAATAAACAGGCATCTTGGCGCACAGATCCGTCACAGAGCGGCATTGCTGGTGCCATGGGTGATATTGGCACACACGCATTTAACCTTATTGAGTATGTAACGGGCTTATCTGTAAGTCATTTATGTGCCGATATTAATGTTGTAGTTCCCGGACGACGCCTTGATGACGATGGTGCCGTGTTGCTGCGTTTTGATGGCGGCGCCAGTGGAGTTTTAGTAGCCACCCAGGTAGCTGCAGGAGCCGAAAACAATGTACAGATAGGTGTTTATGGCGAAACCGGCGGCATAGAATGGCAACAGGATGATTTGAACTCACTTATTGTTAGATACACCGACAAGCCGGCCGAGATATGGCGCACTGGCGGCGGTTACACATCAACCGCGGCTATGTTTAACACACGCACTCCGGCCGGTCACCCTGAAGGATACCTTGAAGCATTTGCCAACATTTACCGCAATTTTGCTTTAACTATTAAAGCTATTGGTAACGGCGAACAACCTTCGGCTCAAATGCTAGACTATCCGGGCTTGAACGAGGGTGTAAGGGGTATGGCATTTATTGAGAATGTGATTGCTTCAGGAAAATCAGAACAGAAGTGGACACCATTTACCATCTAAATATCTATGTTAACAATTAAAGGACCAGCCATATTCATTGCACAATTTATTGGCAACGATGCGCCGTTTAATGATTTGAAATCAATAGCGCAGTGGGCTTCCTCATTAGGATATAAAGGACTGCAGTTGCCAACCGGCGATGCACGTTTTATTGACCTGCAAAAAGCTTCCGAAAGTAAAACTTACGCTGACGAGGTAAAAGGCATTGTGAATGAAGCAGGTTTGGAAATCACAGAACTTTCTACTCATACGCAAGGACAGTTAGTGGCTGTCAATCCGGTTTATAACGAATTGTTCAACGCCTTTGCCCCTGCCCACTTGCACAATGATTTTAAAGCAAGGCAGGAATGGGCTGTACAGCAAGTAAAACACGCTGCAAAAGCATCACAAAATTTAGGATTGCAGGCAAGTGTAACCTTTAGTGGTGCACTTGCATGGCCATTTGTTTATCCATGGCCGCAGCGCCCGGCCAATTTAGTCGCAGACGCATTCGACGAATTAGGCAAGCGTTGGAAACCCATTCTGGATTTTTATGACGAATGCGGCATTGACCTTTGTTACGAACTACATGCCGGTGAAGATCTTCATGATGGCGTTACATTTGAAATGTTTCTTGACCGCGTAGGTCAGCACAAACGGGCCAACCTGCTTTATGATCCATCTCATTTTGTACTGCAATGCCTCGATTACTTAGCGCATATTGATATATACCACGAGCGCATTAAAATGATGCACGTAAAAGATGCGGAGTTTAACCCTACAGGTAAACAAGGCGTTTACGGAGGCTATCAAAACTGGGTTGACCGGGCTGGTCGTTTCCGTTCATTGGGAGACGGTAAGGTTGATTTCAAAGCGATTTTTAGCAAAATGGCACAATATGATTTTCCGGGCTGGGCAGTATTAGAATGGGAATGCGCCCTTAAACACCCAGAAGATGGCGCGCGTGAAGGAGCAAAGTTCATTGCCGACCATATCATACGCGTAACCGACCATGCATTTGATGACTTCGTATCGTCAGGCGGTAACCCCACACTTAACAACAACTTATTAGGAATACAATAATCTATCATGAAAAAAACGTTTTTTTCTTTTGCCATTGCTTCAGTTTGTTTGGTTGCAGTTTCATGCGGCGGCTCAACATCGGGCGATAAAATTAGCACCGATACCACTCACGGAACCGACCAAAACGCCGTTGCGCAAAACCCTAACGCCGCACAAGATACCGCGGGCAGCATTGGTACCGAAAACACAGCTACAAGTGTGGCTACTAACTCTAAAGGTGCAAGCCTTATTGCATCATCAGATTGTTTAAGCTGCCACAAGGAACACGATAAACTGGTTGGACCATCATACGCCGAGGTTGCTGCAAAGTACACCAATGCCGATATTGATAAGCTGGCCGACAAGATAATCAAAGGTGGTTCGGGAAGTTTTGGTGAAGTACCTATGTCACCCCACCCGGCTGTTTCTGTTGACGATGCCAAAGAAATGGTTAAATATATTCTTATGGTTAAGTAGTAGCACTTTATATGGACAATAAGATTAGAATCCAGCTTTCGGTAATGATGTTCCTTCAATTTTTTATTTGGGGAGCATGGTTTGTAACGCTTGGTACCTATTTGCTTACCGACTTAAAAACCAATGCTACCGAAGTTGGCGTAGCTTATCTTACCCAATCAATTGGAGCTATTGTTGCGCCGTTTATTATAGGCTTAATTGCCGACAAGTATTTTCCGGCCCAAAAAATACTGGGTGTACTGCATGTAATTGGCGCAGTAATGCTTTGGTTTTGCGGTACTGCACCTAACTTCAACGCGTTCTATCCGTATGTTTTGATTTATATGATCATTTACATGCCAACGCTGGCGCTGGTTAACTCGATATCATTCCGTCAAATGACTGATCCAAGCAAGCAGTTCCCTCCCATCAGGTTCTTAGGAACTTTAGGCTGGATTATTGCCGGCTTTGCCATTGGTTGGTTGAACTGGGAAAAAAGTGGTTCGCTTGATCTCACCTTTAAAACCGCTGCAGCAGCTTCCCTCCTGCTTGGTTTATTCAGTTTTACGTTACCAGCAACGCCTCCTCTAAAAAAAGGAAGCAAAACATCTGTCAGAGACATATTAGGCCTGGATGCTATTGGCTTGCTTAGAAACTCTTCTTACCGCATTTTCTTTTTAGCATCTGTAGCTATATGTGTACCCCTTGCTTTCTATTACAATTTTACTAACCCGTTTTTAAATGAGGTAGGCATGAATGGTGCCGCAGGTAAGCAAGCTTTTGGTCAGGTATCGGAGTTAGTATTTATGGCCTTAATGCCTTTGTTTTTTAAACGCTTAGGTGTTAAAAAAATGCTGGCTGTTGGTATGCTGGCCTGGGTATTGCGCTATGCGCTTTTTGCTTACGGTGATACCGGCGCTAATTACTGGATGTTGATAGGCGGTATTGTTATGCACGGAATCTGTTATGACTTTTTCTTTGTAACCGGTCAGATTTATACCGATGAGTTAGCAGGAGAACAATTTAAAAGTGCAGCCCAAGGTTTTATAACACTTGCCACCTATGGTGTAGGTATGCTCATTGGCTTTACCATATCAGGGCCAATTGTTGATGCACACCAAACAACCGGAGGATTACATGACTGGCAACAAATATGGTTGATACCTGCCGCTATTGCCGCAGTTGTACTAATACTGTTCCTGCTATTGTTTAAAGACCGTAACAGAGGTGTACAATTAGAGTCGCCGGCGCCTGACAAGTTCATGCCTGCAACCGATGCTATTTAAACTTATATCCAATTATAAAGTCAATATAATATGAGTACAGATCGCCGTTCGGCTATTAAAAATATTGTTGCCGGTACTGCCGCGCTATCAACAATTGGAGCATTTGCCAATATGGATGCCGTTGCTCAGCCTTTACAAAAAAACATGCCGCTTAAAGGAAACATTAATCACTCAGCATGCCGCTGGTGTTACCAAGACATACCGCTTGATAAGCTATGTATTGAAGGCAAAAGAATAGGCCTAAGTGCCATTGATTTGGTTGGCCCCAAAGAATGGGACACGCTTAAAGCACATGGTATACACTCATCAATGTGTAATGGCGCCGAAATTAATTTAGTGGACGGCTTTAACGATAAACAGTTCCACGCCCGCCTTATTAAACAATACAGTGAAATGATTCCGCTGGTGGCAAAAGCAGGTTATACTAATCTTATTTGCTTTAGTGGTAACAAACGCAACAAGAGCGACGAAGAAGGCTGGGCAAACTGTGCAGAAGGTTTAAAACAACTGATGCCGTTAGCCGAAAAGCATAAAGTGGTTTTGGTGATGGAATTGCTAAACAGCAAACTTAATCATCAGGATTATCAGGCCGACCGTACCTGGTGGGGTGCCGAGCTTTGTAAAAAAGTGGGTTCGGAAAGCTTTAAGCTACTTTACGACATTTATCACATGCAAATTGATGAAGGCGACGTAATTACAAACATTAAACAATACCATCCATATATCGCGCATTATCATACCGGTGGTGTACCCGGCCGTCATGAAATTGATGAAACACAAGAGTTGTTTTATCCGGCTATTATGAATGCCATTGTGGCAACAGGCTTTAAAGGGTATGTAGCACAAGAGTTTGTGCCTACAGGCGATAACAAATTGAAATCATTGCAAAAGTGCGTTCAAATTTGTGACGTATAGCATGATGCTTTATTTGAATTAAACATGACCAATAGAAGAACATTTATAGCACAAGCCGGCTTAATAAGTGCAGGGCTTGCATTAGCGCCTGAGTTACTAATGGCTAAAACTAATAAGGTTGCCGGGCTGCAACTATATACTCTACGTGCCCAATTACCAAAGGATGTTAAAGGTGTTATAGCAAAAGTAGCCCAAGCAGGTTATAAAGAGGTAGAGGTTTACGGCTACAGTAAGCAAAATGGATTTTGGGGCTTGTCGCCGGTAGAGTTTAAAGCTTTGCTGACGCAACACGGACTCACCTCTCCAAGCGGCCATTATGGTATGGATAAGCTTTTAGAAACCGGCAGTATGGATGAAGTAAACGATGCTATAGCGGCAGCTAAAGTGTTAGGACATAAATATGTTACCATGCCTTACATCAATATTAAGTTTCGCAAAACTGCTGCCGATATTAAAAGCATTGTAACGAAGGTGAACACTGCAGCCGCGCATATTAAAAAAGCGGGCCTTAAAATGGCTTACCATAACCATGATTTTGAATTGATATCTGTTGAGGGTGTGACTTTGTATGAGGAACTATTAAAAGGCACACAACCAGGTATGCTCGATTTTGAAATGGATTTATACTGGGTTGTGCGTGCCGGTAACGATCCTGTTAACTGGTTTAAAAAATATCCGGGCCGTTTTAGTATGGTGCACGTAAAGGATATGGACAAACAGGACAACAAGCTCAACACCGAGGTTGGTTCAGGTTCTGTAGACTTTAAGCAAATATTTGCAAATGCAAAATTAGGAGGCATAAAGCATTACATTGTGGAACAGGAAAACTTCAAGATTGACCCTTATGTAAGCATTGCTCAAAGCAGTAAATATCTATTAAACAATCTTTTAAGCTAATTTCAGTATGAAACTATCATATTTTGTGATGCTACTTACAACCTCTACCCTTTCTTTAAAAGTTTGCGGGCAACAGCAGGCCAAACCTCAAGATACAGAGTCATGGACGCCCGTACCGCCAAAGGTTGAAGTTGGTAAAGCAACGCCAATGCTTCCACCTCCTTCAGATGCTATTATACTATTTAATGGCAAGGGTTTGGATGAATGGGTATCAAATGCTGACAGAAGTCAACCTGCCGCATGGAAAGTTCAAGGCGATGCAATGGTAGTTGACAAATCGAAAGGGAACATAGAGACCAAACGCTCATTTGGCAGTTACCAGCTACATATTGAGTGGAAAATTCCTGCCAATATTACAGGCGAAGGCCAGACCCGTGGCAATAGCGGTGTTTTTCTGGCATCGTTAGGTAAAGGCGACCCTGGTTATGAGCTACAGGTTTTAGATTCTTACGAAAACAAGACCTACGTAAATGGTATGGCCGGCAGTATTTACAAGCAATTTGCACCGCTGGCAAATGCTGCGCGCAAACCCGGTGAATGGCAAACCTATGATGTTTCCTGGAGTGCTCCTGTATTTAACGAAGACGGAACTATTAAACAACCGGCAAGTGTAACTGTTATTTGGAACGGAGTTGTTGTACAAAACAACACAGTGCTGCTTGGACCAACACAATACATTGGTAAGGCGTCATATTCGATAAAGCACGGTAAAAGTCCAATAAAGTTACAGGCGCACGGCGATAAAAGCGAGCCTATCAGCTTTAGAAATATTTGGATAAGAGAAATTTAATAAGCTGATGTATAACTCTTAAATACAGCGAAGAATGTTCTCGTCGCTGTATTTGAAAAAGAAAAGCGGATTACAAATAGTAATCCGCTTTTCTTTCATAGCTCAGGCTCCGGACCGCGCCAGGTATTTTTGCTTCCCAAGCCTTTAATCTTTATCGGCTTACCTTCTTTAGCCGATTGATAAATTGCCTCCATCAAGATATGGTCTTGCAGGCCTTCTTCGCCGGGTGTAAACGGTTTCTTATTTTTCAATATACAGTCTGAAAAATGATCCATTTCTGCTCCAAACTGGTCAATTTCGGCTATGCCCAGGTCTTCCTGGCGCTCAAGCATACCATCGGCACGTGCGGTTTTTAACTTTTGCCCTTTGTAAGCATATGCTTTATCTAAATGTAGCCATCCCTTTTGGCAATTAACTCTGTAGTGTCTGCTTTCATGCACATCGTAATGCGTGGTACAGCTTGCATAAATGCCATTGGCAAAACGCATCTGCCACGATACCATTTCTTCAACTTCGGCAAAAAGTGGATTGCCGGGTGTACTATAACTATATGCAAATACCTCTTCCGGTTCTGCATCCAAAATAAAGCGAGTGGTGTTGAGGCAGTACAAACCAATATCGGGTAATGCTCCGCCCCCGGCCAGTGCCTTTTTATGTCGCCAATGATCAACGTTGGCCGTGCTTTGAGAGTTTGATGCCTCAACATACTTTACTAAACCAAATTCTTTTGCTGTTAAAATTTCGCGCAGCTTACGGTTATGCGGCTGATAGTGTATACGATAAGCAATCATCAGTTTAACACCTGCTTTGTTACACGCAGCAATCATATCGCGGCATTCATCAGCGGTATTAGCCATTGGCTTTTCACATAATATGTGTTTACCGGCTTTTGCTCCTCTAATAACAAATTCCTTATGCAATCCGTTTGGCAATACAATGTATATTACATCAACATCTTTATTGTCCTTTAAACGGTCGTAGTTTTTATAGTCGTAACAGTTTTCAGGACTGATGCCGTATTGCTGAGCCACCTTCTTCATCTTATCAGGACTAGCGCTTACTAAAGCCGCAAGCTTTGATTTTTTGCAATTGTTAAGAGCCGGAAGCAACTCCTCCAGGGATAGATGTCCCAACCCAACTATGGCATAGCCAATGCGCCTGTCGGGAGGTAGCGGTGTAGGTGTTGGTGCCGATTTCTGATCTGCGTCAGATTTCCACTGCTCCAACACAATCGGTTCCTCCAAACTGGGTGGAATATTAGCCGGTGGCGACAAAGCTTTTTTATTCGTGGATTGCGCATAGGCATTGTTATCAACCAATCCATTTAAAGCTACAGCGCCTGCAGCACCTGCTATTATTGATTTGCCGGATAGGGACAAAAACTGTTTGCGACTTATACCATCAGGCTGAACTTCGGTTTCCTTGTTATTCATGCGATATTTGTTAAACGTAGCAGCTCCAAGCCAGTACAGAATTTAGTCACAGCCTGGGTACTAGTACGCTTTTGTATCAACTGTATTTCAGCACGAATTGTTCGCAACTGAGCTGGCAAAGTTCAAGTCTTCGGAAATTATTTTTGGTAGTGATAATTGGCAAACTCAATAAATCTCTCCCAATCATAAACGTTAAGGTCATGCTTGCCCGTGCGGAAATGATAGCCAATAGTTGACTTGATGATAGGTGAATTTACAGCAGGAGGCTGTGGCGGTAGTGCTGTGTTTGATTTGTATAAATTGTATACTGGTAAAGCGTTTATAAGTGCAAGGTATGATCCTCTCGGGTCGGCCCACCGGTCTTCAGTTGCATTGGTAGTATAAACCGGCCTGGGAGCAATAAGAGAAATTAACATATGTTGATCAACAGGCAGCTCATTCACCTTTGTGCTGTAATCTTTGTAGGTATCGGCAAACCAATAGCCAAACTGTTTAGTAACCAAACTTATTGTTTCGCCATACTGCCTGCGTGCCAATGAAGCTCCCGTACTACCCGAACAACTGCTGAATATTAAAGCAAAACGCTGGTCGAGCGCACCTGCCCACAACGAAGTTTTTCCTCCTCTAGAATGGCCAACCAAGGCAACCTTTTTTGCATCAATGTCTTTGTCAGTTTCCAGGTAATCCATTACTCTGCTGGCGGCCCAGGCCCAGGCACCAATAGCTTTCATACCGTTCTTTTGGTTCAACAGCTCTGGGTATAGTTTATCAAGCACGCCGTGTTGGTAGCTATCTTTCCTGTCGGGTGCCGCATCACCTACATGAAATGCTGCAATGGCGTAACCCTTTTCAATTAAAAGCTCGGCAGGCCAAAACGTGCTTTTTACGGCGCGCAATGGGTCGGTATTACGCTTGCTACGGTTATTAATCAACAAAAATAAGGGCGAAGGCTTATTACGTTTGTTTGGCACAAACATTACAACTGGAATGCCTATTGTATTTCCCTTATTCCAGATGTGAACGATGATTTCCTTTGAACTTGCAAGCCCGTTCATAGCTGTGTCTGTAGTTTTAGTAACCTCAAACCTAATGCTGTCAAAACGTGATGGTGTTTGGCCATAAACATTATTTTTGAACAGTTCTATTATCTCCGCCCGTCTTGATTTCTCCCACATTGCCTTATTTTTCACGGGTAGACCTGTGGTGGTAACTAAAGGATCGGGCAAAATATATTTAGGAACGGCTTCCTCGTCGTAATTTACTATTTCGCCCATAAACTTATCTGTTTTTTGAGCGTACGTACTGTTGCCAAATAGAACCAGCAAGCAAACAGCAATTTTAAGCGTTGATGTGATTTGAAAGGTTTTCATTTTAAGGTTTTACTTAAAAAGCGCTTTATGTAAGCTTGTAAGCAAACACAAAACGCTTTTTATCATCAGTAAATTAGGTTTATTTTATTTGAACGTTCATAAGTTTTAACCAGCCGGCAGTAGTCATATCACCGTTTACAGCAAGCCGTATACCTGGCTGGTTCTCTTTTTGAGCATCAATAATAGCAACTGCCCAAGTGTAAGTTCCGGCAGGTAAATCGGCCTTGGCTTTCAGCTCATACCTTGCAGGCGTGCCTTTAAGCCAGGTAGATGGTTCGGCTTTCTCATCAACAAATACCTTTTTTACTGCGCCCGCAGCATCAAGTAATGCAAAGGCAACTTTGTACTTATAATTCCATTGCGGAATATTGTTAGGAAAATAGCCCCACCCCATATTACGCCAGCGGTGAGTAATAGTGCCTTCTTCGCCGCTTTTTAAAGTCTCGGGCAAGTAAACCTGGTCAGGGTATAAACGGTAGCCGCCTTCGGTTGTAAACCTCTGCACTAATGAGAATGACTTGGTAAACCAGCTATCAATTTCACCTACACGAAAATCCATCATGTTAACAGCAGCTTCGGCGGATGCATCAAACTCGCCCTGACGAACGTCTTCCGGATGGTTTTCCCGGTATTTCCCACTAGGATCCGTCCAGTAACGGTGGGTACCTGTAGTTATCCAGCCGCCTTCCATAATAACCGGGCGTTTAAAGTTCCAGGTTTTGGTAAACTGCTTCTCCCAGCTTTGGTAGTAGTCTGTCATACCAAACGCATCTTGCCGTAGGCTGTAGCCCTTATTAATGGCTTTAACCAGTAACCTATCGCTGTTTGCATTTGCAGCCCCCCAACTTGCAGGGTGACCAACCAAACGGTGATAGTTAATAACCAAAGGCACCTTTGTAAATTGCTGACTGTACAAATCAGTAACCCAATCAAAAACCTCTTCTTTAAGCTTCTCTGTGTTTGGGGTAACAGCTGCACCAATTTGTTCGTAAACCACATTGTGCGCTTCGCCCCATTTGCCCAAGCCGTAAGCATCAATAAATGATGTTTTCTTAGGATCATTAAAGTCCTTAGCAAGCTCGGTTATAAATTTTGCGTAATACTGTTTAAAAACAGCATCCTGCGGGTACGGCGTTCGGCGCGCAGGGAACGATGCATTTTCAAGATAGAATTTGGCACCAGCATCAAACACGAATTGAGGAGTATTCAAGCCCTGGTCGCGGCCATCAACTACAATACGAAAGGCTATTGGCAGGCCTCTGTCTTCAGCGCCCTTTATAAGTTTTCCTAAGGCCGAATTCGGATCGCGCCAAGCGTATACGCCATCGGCTGGGTTAAGTTTAGCCCAGCTTGTACGTATATAGCAAGCCGATGCGTAATCAGATGCCTTTACTGATTTTCCTAAATCAGGAACATAAAAGTTCAGATCCCAATAATTAGCATTGTCGGCACCGGCATACATTACCCAACCGTTAAGCGGGTTACGAAACACGGTGCTGCGGTTATAATTGGGTTTTACCAGTGTACCTGATATGGGTTTAGCGTCGTTATCTGAATCTTTTTTGCACGCTAATGCTGCTACACATAATAAGGCGGTAGTGAGTTTTAAAAGCATTAGATTATAACTTGATTTTATCATTTTGAGTATCGTATTTAAGTATAAATCACACTTAATTTTCCTTATCTCCTGTCTGCCAGTATGGTCATGTTACGCAGGTCGAAAATTATGATATTAGTACCCGATGGAATGGTATAATAAGAGTTGCGTTGCGCACTGGAATTACCTCCCGCTAACGGAGCTACCGTACCCACGCTCAAGGCTAGTTCCTGCGAAGTTCCGGTTGAAGTTAACGGACAGCTGAATGCGTACGCCAAATTTTTATTATTATCATTACCGCCATATACTATAAACTTGGTTTTGCCCACACGGCCGCCGGTGTACACCAAAATCTGCGGATCGGCCACACTCACCTGGCAATCCATTTTTATAGGTACTAAAAAACTATTTATTTGTCCGTGCATCCATAGCTCATTAACAGTGGTGCTGATAGGCGTAGCTGCATTGCCCCACTGTACAATTTTTGGCTGCAAGGCTTTTGCAGGTGAATAAATGGTTGCTGTAGCTTTAAGTAAGTTAACTACCACCCTGTATTCGCCCGCTGTTTCAATTTTCCAACCAAATGGGGTTTCGCTTAAGTTTGTACCAACTGTGGTACCATCTTTAAGTGTGCTGCTACCATCGGTAGCTGTTATATAGTTTGTTTTACCATTTGTTTCCACCGGAATTTGTAGTTCGCCAGGTTGCAGGTTTAATACAAATGCGTATTGATTTAAATCCTCAATGGTTTTTTGCATTTCAACACGGTTGTTACCGGGCACAGCGGTTCCGCCTACAGATACCTTTTTAGGTAACACATTTATCCTCACCGTACGCACTTCAGGTGCTTCAAAAGTAGCCCCGCCTTCCCATTGAGCCACTACCCTAAATTCGAGCGTGAATGGCTTGTTGGTAGCAACCTTCCATTTTTGGTTTGCCCAGTTCAACAGTTGCGCCGAGGTGAAACTTTTGGTAAAAACACCATCATCCTCATAGGTCATAATAGCGGTTGACGAACCGAAGTTATTACCAAGTACATCGAGCTTGGTAATGTAAGTGACCATGTGATCGTCTGACTGATTACGGGCCTTATCCCAATTGAATGTCAGTATATCTTTACCCGGATCGTTCTCGTCTAGCGTTATATTCTCTGATGAAACCTTAAGTTCCAATGTCTCCTGAACCTTTTCAATGTCATTTATTTCGTGCTTACATGCCGTTAGGCAGGCAATCATGAATAAAAGGCTCCACGAGTTAAATAAATATTTAACTTTTTTCATGCAGTTAATGCTTAAATTAATTATTGTGATTGGTTTTTAATATCAGTATACCATGACCTACTCTACCTACCATAGCCTGGGTTTTGCGGAAAAGGAGCATCGCGGTTGGCATCAATTATGGTTTGTGGTATTGGCCACAATATATTGTTTGATGTTATTTTATCGCGGATGGCGCCATTGTATGCTTTTACCCTATCAACCAATTTGTTAGTACGTACAAGTGTAAATCTGCGGCTCTCCTCACCTGCCAGTTCACGGATGCGTTCATCAAGTAAAAAATCCATGTTCATCTGTGCACCTGTAACGGTTGAAGCGCCTGCTCTTTTACGTACCTCATTCACGGCATCAGCTGCTTTTTGCGGATTGTTTTGCCCCAGGCAAGCTTCAGCAAGCAGCAAATAGGTCTCTGCTAAACGAAACTTCATGCGATCTTTATAGCTGCCGGTTAAGCTTAAGTTTTCGGCACGACCGTAAAAGAATTTGGTTATAGTTGGGAACAAGCTTTTGGTAGAAAACCAGGTTTGCTCGGTTATACTGGCTTTTTTACCATTTAAAGCAGCATCATTTGGGTTGTTATAGTACCAGTTGCGTTTAATATTGTAATTAGAATTACGAATATCTGAGGCCTCAAAAATACCTGCCACATTACCAGATGCATTGGTGCCATTAGTACCTACCCACCATTTCATCGGTACCAATTGAGCTAAACCACGGCCACCTAATGTGTCGGCCAAAACGAAGCCGCTAATGTCGGGGTATTTTGGAATCCAGGCGCGGCGGGTCCAATCGTCGGAGTTTGTACCACCACCAATAGCATTAAATTCAAACTGCAGCACCCAAATGCTTTCGCGGTTACCGTTCTTTAATCTGTTTTGATTGTTCTCTACAAACAAGTCACTGAATACATCTCCGGGCTTGTCTTTACCTGCACCAAAACGAGTTTTCATGAGGCTGTAGTTGCCGCTGTTTATAACTGAAAGTGCTGCTTGTTCAGCCAGCTGGTACTCGCCCTGCATGAGGTACATTTCGCTTAGCAGGTGATTGGCAGCCCATTTAGTAACCTTACCTTCTTTAACCTGATCAGGATTTGCCGGCAGGTTCTCTGCTGCAAACTTCAAATCATCAACAATATGACCTATCACTTCAGCTTTCGGCGTGCGTGTAAAGTTCAGCTTAAAATCATATAGAATGGTTTCAACATAAGGTACATCACCATAAAGGTAAACCAGCGTGCGGTAAGCATAAGCTCTAAAAAATTTTGCCTCGGCCTGGAAGCGTACCTTATCAGAGGGCGAATCCCAGTTGGTGTTTTTTTCTGAATACACCAGCATTAAGTTGGCCGATGAAATTAAGCTGTAAGCCCAATTCCAATATGAACCAACAAAGCGTTCGGCCGGTGTGAGTGTTAAGTTTGCAAATGCCATTAATGAGGCATCGCTGTTTATTACGTCGGCAATATCAGTTGCGGCCTGTAAGGCTTCATAAGGGCATGCACCATTATGTAGAAAGGCGCCGCCCTCACCAAAAGTGTTATATTCTGACCGGGTTAGTGCGTACAAACCTGCACTACCTACCTCAAAACCATATGTACTTGTAAATGTATTTGTTGGAGCTAGTTCAGTTTTCAGCTCCTCATCTAAAAATTTTTTACACCCGCCTAATGAGATGAGCACAATAAGCGTAAAGCTTGCTTTTATAAATTTATTCATGTTACGTGTGTTTTGCCGTTAAAAATTTACGTTTAAACCAAACATCAGTAATCGTGCGGTTGGATATGAGGCCATCCAGGTATTGTCATAATTGAGTACCTGCCTAATGTTAGAGAAAGTGTAAAGGTTGTTTACACTCAGATTAGTTTCGATACCACTTACGCCTAGTTTTTTCACAATATTTTGAGGTATGCGGTACCCAAACGTTATGTTTTTAACTTGAACATAGTTTACCTTTTTGTAGAAACCGTGACCAAAGCCGTTATTGTACCCCGGAGATACAATGGTTGCACCTGGGTTTTCAGGAGTCCAGTAATTAGCATTATGCACGTAATTGGTTATTCCAAATGTCCACGACCCTAGGTTGGCCATGTTATCATCACGCCATACACCAAAGGTTCCGGTGAGCAAGGCTGATAAATAGAAGTCTTTGTAAGTGAACCTGTTTGCTAACGATGCCGTGTAGCGGGGCATTCTTGAGCCGATTATCTTACGGTCGGCGGCGTTAATAAAACCATTACCATCAACATCCTCTAACTTGGCCGAACCGGGAGCAGCACCGGTTTGTGCTTCACGCTGACTGCCATTTGCATCGGTATAAAAATACTGGTCGCCACGCTGCCATATGCCAACCATGTTATAATCGTAAAATACACGTAGCGGCTTTCCTATAAACCAGTTATTATTTATGTCATCAAGCCCATCGCCACGCAACTCTATAATTTTGTCCCGGTCAAATGAAAAAACAGCAGTTGTGTTCCACTTGAAATTTTTGTTGTTGATGTTTGTCGTATTTAAGGTTAGCTCTAAACCCTGGTTTTGGGTTTCGCCAACGTTGTCCCATATACGGCTGTAGCCGTTCATGATGGGCACTGTACGGGTCATCAACAAATCTTTTGTGCGCGAACGGTAAAAGTCTAGGCTACCGCTTACACGGTTGTTGAATAGTTGAAAATCAACACCAATATTTCCTGTATAAGTGGTTTCCCATTTCAGGTTAGGGTTACCCACACCATCGCCTGCAAGATACGCGGTGTTAACGGCGGTACCGCCATCGCCCCAGATGTATTTAACGTTTGAATACAAACGATCAAGCGTGCGGTAAGGCGTAATAGCTTGGTTACCATTAGCACCATATGAAAGGCGTAATTTTAACATGTTTAGCCAGCTAACCTTATTCTTCAAAAAGCTTTCCTCGCCAATGTGCCAGGCTAATGCAGCTGATGGGAAAAACGCGTATTTATTGTTAACCCCGAATACTGAAGCACCATCAGAACGACCTGTAAGTGTGGCTATATACTTTCCTCTAAATGAATAATTTAGTCGCCCCATGTATGAAAGCAATGCAGTTTCAGACAAGCTTGAGGTATTAGATATATTACGCGCAGCTGTGTTCATCATAAAATAGCTCGTTTCGTCGGTTACGAAGCCTTCGCCAGTTTGTGATGAGCCTGTACTTTTGGTTTGCTGCATACTGAAAAGTCCGGTGGCATCAAAGCGGTGCTCACCTACCTGGCGTTCATATTTCAGTATGTTCTCCCAGGTGTAATCATTATAATGATTGTTGCTGATGGTTGCCCGCCCGCCTACTAAGCCGGCCTGCTCCCGACCGTCGAAGGTATCGCGGCCATAATATGTTCCTGTAAAACCGCTACGGTAATTAAAACCGTAATTTGACCGGAACGACAAGCCTTTAACCGGTAGCAAAATATTTGCGTAGCCTGAAAGGAAGAAATTACGGTTAATCCGGTCCTGATCGGCATTCACATTACGCATCGGATTTACTATCAGTGAGTATTCCATTGGTTCGGGAATATAATAACCCGATGCATCTATGTACTTACCATAGGGACTTTGCTTAATAGCATGCTCGATGTTAGGTTGCACACCGCCATCGCTACGCTGGGTAAACTGTGTACCAATGCCAATGGTAAGCCATTTGTTAAAAGTTTGATCAATGTTGGCTGTGATGTTGATACGGGTAAGTTTAGAATTGTAAACAACCCCATCTTGCTTTAAAGCAGCCGCCGAAGCCAAATATTTGGTACTCTCGGTACCACCCGAGATGCTTAATTGATGATCGGTAGTGATAGCCCGCCGGAAAATGTAGCTCTGCCAGTCGTTAGTGATGCCTTTTAAATAGTTATCACGCTCCGACACTGATATTATTCCACCTGCAATTGGGTCAAGCGCATCACCACTGTAATTTTCCCTCAAACGGCCAATATCCTGCTGAAAACGAATAAACTCATTTGGTCCCATCACGTCTATGCGCTGCATAGGCTCGGCCACACCTACCTGGCCACGGTATGTAACCTGCGGCTTACCAACCATACCACGTTTAGTTTGAATGAGGATTACCCCGTTTGAGCCGCGAGAGCCATAGATGGCTACTGCTGAGGCGTCTTTTAACACCGTTATGTTTTCTACGTTGTTCGGATCAATATCCACCAATGAGCCGCTGTATGGAATATTGTCTAATACAATTAAGGGTGAATTATTGGCAGAAAGCGAGTTTTCACCGCGTATAAGTAACGACTGATCCTGACCCGGAGCTGCATTTGTAGTGGTAATGTTAAAACCTGCAACCTGACCAACTAACCTATCCATTAGGTTTGGAGTAGATACCAGGCTTAACTGCTCTTTACCTACCACAGCTAAACCGCCGGTAAGGTCTTTCTTTTTGGCCGAGCCATAGCCTACAACAACCATTTGGTCGAGCACTTTATCACCGGCCATAGTTACATTTACTACACCCGACGATCCTACTTTTACCTCCTGGGCATCGAAACCAACATAGGTAAAAACTAATGTGGCACCCGCAGGAGCTTGTAGAGTGTAGTGGCCATCGGCATCTGTTTGGGTACCGTTATTGCTTCCCTTAACAATAACTGATACGCCAATTAACGCTGCTTTGCCCGAATCAGTAACCTTACCTGTAACTTTGATGTTATTTTGTGCAAAGCCATAACCGGCCGCCAGCATTAGCATAATGAGCATAAGCCAGCTTTTAAGTTCTTTGTATAATTCTTTTCTCATTAAGGAGTTTTTTGGGATTTGTGTGATTATTTTGTGTTTGCCTCACAGAAGTGAGGAATTGTAACTATCCGTAATCGGGTGGTTTTTTTAACATTTGGAATACTAAAATTTGAACAATAGAATTGCTTACCGCCTGAAAAGCAGTGAAAAGCACTACCCCGCATTACGGCCGGGTGATTCAATACATAGCAGTGATTAGGGTTTTGCAGCCCTCGGGATCAAGAAGGTTTTTGATTGCAGCAACAATGTTCATGTGACGTTGCCCGCAAATAATCCAGATGAGATGGTTTAAAAAAACCTTCGGAGTGATGACGTAAAAAAATTTCTGTCATAATTTAAAATGGTTGTTTGGTTTACAATTATTAACTGGTGAAGCAAATTTGTTGAGTATAAGCTCACCATAAGCCCCATAAATCAACCATTTAGGGGGTACTTTTTCGCCAAATGGCAAAAAAGTACCTTGTTTTAATGTTTTTAAGTTAGATATAATTCCATGCTAACATTTTGTTATACAAATCATTGAGCAGTAATTTCAACAATTGAACTTGTTAACGCCTTTAAATGCCAACTATTTAAGTCGAGTCCTACTTTCATTAAAAAATCACCGGTGTATACACGGCCGTTATCAGGCAAGATAGGCTTGGCTCCTGTCATTACATTTATTTCTTCCACCTTGTACTTTTTGGCAGTGTCAAGTCCTTGTAGTTTCACACGGTTAACTGTTTCTCGCTCGCGGATGTTGAGATTGTAGTTAAATACAACAGCTTTGGCTTTAGCACTATCAACATACATTAATACAGCGCGGCTTTCTTCATAAGGTGATATAAGGCGATATAAATCTCCGTACCATATTACGTTGCTTAAGCGTTTATAGTTTTTGATAGCCTGCTTGCTAAATGCCAGTTCATCGGGTGTCATTTTTTTGACATCGATGTCATACCCCAACTTGCCCATCATAGCTACATCGGTACGAAATTTGAGTGGCTGCTTTCCCCACGATGTAACATGACTTGCAACCACGTTGGCCGGGTAAAAATTGCTGTAACCCCATTGCATATAAACCCGCTCTAACGGATCGGTGTTATCACTGGCCCAAAACTCGGTAAAGTATTTAAGTGCTTCGTAATCTATACGGCTTCCTCCGCCCGAGCATAACATGATTGGTAAATGTGGGTGCTTAGCACGTAAACGCTCAAAAACCTTGTATAAATTTAGTACATAATCAACGTACAGGTTTGATTGCTTATCTTTTAAATACGGCGACCAGGTATTGGTCATTAAGCGGTTACAATCCCACTTAATAAATCCTAAACCAGGATTTTTACTAATCAGGTCATCCATGGTTTGGTACACAAAATTTGCCACCGTTGGGTTAGCTAAATCAAGCACCATTTGGTTGCGTTGCTCGTTTACAGCGCGGTTTGGTAACCGTAGTACCCAATCAGGGTGCTTTTCGTAGAGTTCACTTTTGGGGTTCACCATTTCGGGCTCAATCCATATTCCAAACTTGGTGCCTTTGGCTTCGGCTTGTTTAATGAGATTGCCAATGCCGTTTGGTAGTTTAGATTTGGTAGGCTGCCAGTCTCCCAAACCAGCTTTATCATTACTACGTGGATATTTGTTACCAAACCAGCCATCGTCAAGCAAAAACAAGTCAACGCCAAGGTTTGCGGCATCATCAAACAAGCCACTAAGCTTTTGCTCGTCAAAGTTGAAAAAGGTGGTTTCCCAATTATTTAATAACACAAGACGAGGTTTGTTACCGTCCATAACATCATAATTACGCGCCCATTTGTGCAAATTACGACTGGCCTGCCCTCTGCCGTTTGCCGAGTAAGTAAAAATAAACACTGGCGTTGTAAAAGTTTTACCCGCTGCCAAACGATAGGCTGATGCATAAGGGTTAATGCCCGATATTACCCGCAACGCGTTATTCTGATCTGTTTCGAAATGAAACTTGAAATTACCTGTCCAGGCAAGAGTTGCAGCAATTACTTCGCCGCTGGTTTCGTCAGACTGCTTACCCAACGATAGCATAAACAACGGACTTTGGTACATAGCCGCACGCGTACCCAACTTGCTGTCAATTTCCTTAATTCCACTGGTTAGCTTTGATTCCTGCATCTTCATCTCGGCAGCCCAATCGCCATGATATTGAGTTAGCCAGTACTCACGGGCATCAAAATTTAACATGGAAGAAGCATAATCATTTAAGGTAATCTCACCCTTCTCTCCGTTGATAATTTCTGTCCAGCTTTTTATGACATCCTCTTTGGCAAATGCTTGGTAGTGCAGCTTAACCGTTAGCGGGTATTTTGGATCTTTAAGCGTTACAATTGTTTCGGTGCAGCCCGCTACTGGTTGTTGAGTATTTTGTTCGGTATACAACAACTCAAGTGATGGGTTTACATCTGTATGTGTTACACGGATGGCCGGTTGAAATGAATCTTCCATTCCACCACATACGTATACTTCCTTGCCTTGTGGAAGCGTTGCGTTATCGGCCGGGTTTAACAGCTTTGCCCCCAAATAATTTTGGTATACCCTGCCGTTTTTGCCGACACTCAAAACCATTGAAACGTGGTCTGTTTCTATTGTTATACGTTTATTATTTTGCGCTTTTGTGACAGCGCAGATAGAAAGCAGTGCTACAATTGATATATACTTCTTCATTAGGTATTTACTTAAATTTATTTGGCTGTAAGACTTAATGATGCATCCTTAAGGCCGGCTGCCGAGGCAGTAAGTTTTACCTTGCCACCCTTACGTGTGCTGCGCAATACTACCAAACATTTGCCATCATTTACCTTCCTGTGGTTAGCTACAAAATGCTCATCGCTCATACGATCGTTATTTGCTACTCCTGCTAACGTAGCTTCGCCCGAAAGTTTGAAATTTATGCTGTTGGTAGCTTCAGGTACAACCAATCCATTTTTATCAACCACGGTTACCATTATATAAGCAAGATCGAGCCCGTTGGCATTAAAATGAGCAGAATCAGTTTCAAGAACAATACGCTCAGCCTTACCGGTGGTTTTGGCTTCGTCGGTTGCAATTTGTTTACCGTTTTTTCGGGCCACGGCTTTTATAGTGCCTGGCTCGTAATTAACTTCCCAGCTTATTTTATGCTTCGGAAAGTCTTTCATGTATTTCACACCTACCGACTTGTTGTTTACAAACAACTCCACCTCGTCACCGGTGGTAAAGGTGTAGAGGGTAAGTTTTTGGCCGGGCTTCCAGTTCCAGCTATCACTCATTTTAATAGTATTCATAAACACATCGTTCCACACACGCGACTCGCTTGCCGACGCATCAAACACAGCTACCTTTACCATTGGCTGCTCGCTATAAAGGCTTTGGATGTAGTATGTGATAGGTTTCCAGAAGTCACACCAGTCAATTAAGCCGTTCCACCCTTTTGACGGCCATTTGAATGATTCGCCAATATAATCTGTACCGCCCCAGTAAAACTGGCCGCAAGCATAACTATGATCATAATTGAAAAAGTTTTCGCCTCCGTTATCAGTGGTCATTTCGCTTTCGATGAATATAAGTTGTGGAAATTTCGGATGATCACGTTTGTAAAATCTTGACATGTAGTTGTCGCTCATTACGTCCATATGAAAAGCCATCGGCGCCGGGCTATCTTCATCACGCGAAGGGTAAAGCCCCGAGGTTACCTTGCGTGATGGGTCAGCCTGATGCGCAAATTCAACCATCTTGTTGAGCTGTAACACAAATGCCGAATCTTTGTATTCCTGCTTAACTGCAACTTCATTGCCCACGCTCCAAATAAACACACTTGGATGATTGCGGTCGCGCTTAATAAACCAGCCTAAATCGGGCTGCCAATGTTGTTTAAAGTCTTCACCTGGTCCGTAGTATTCACTGCTCCACTTATCAAAAGCCTCGTTAAATACCAATAAGCCCATTTCATCGCACATATCAAGCACCGATTTCGTATACGGATTATGTGCCAGCCTTATAGCATTAACACCCATTTTTTTGAGCCCAAGCAGGCGACGTTTATAACCCTTATCAAATGCAGCTGCACCTAGCGGACCTAAATCATGGTGAATATTTACACCGTTTAAAAACACCTTTCTTCCATTAAGTAAAAAGCCCTGCTCTGGTGTGAAATCAATTGTACGGATACCAAAACGACTGGTATACTCATCGCTTTCATTACCGCCAATACTCACGTAGCTTTTCACAATGTAAATATTGGGCTTAAGTATATCCCAAATTTCGGGGTTTTGAATAGTAGTATGCTGCTGAAATCTATATGTCTCGCGCGCACGTAACGGAACTGTACTTAAAATTGATTGCACCTCTTTACCGCCAGGAGAAAGAATAACCGTTTTTAAGGTAGCGGTAATAGCACTATTAGCTGTGTTGCTTACCTCGGTTTGTACCGATACTTTTGCTTTACCATCTCCAATAAAGGGTGTTGTTATGTAGGTACCATTTTCGGCTATGTGCAAAGGGTTTCTTATGTGCAGCCAAACATTACGATAGATGCCCTCACCCGTGTACCAGCGTGAACTTTGCTTGTAAGTGTTATCATACCTTACCGCTATAACGTTGTTTTGGCCTGGTATTACGTATTTAGTAACATCAAGGGTAAAGCCGGTGTAGCCGTTTAAATGTTTAATTAAATGCGTACCGTTAACCCAAACCTCGGCAGCGCGGTATACTCCCTCAAATTCAATGCTGATGATTTTGCCTTTAGCATTTGCAGGCATAAAAAGCAACTTACGGTACCAGCCGATATGCCGCGGACGGAAACCATTTTGCCGGGTACCGCTTACTGTGTCGAAACCACCTGCAATGCTGCCATCATGAGGTAGGTGTACGGTTTGCCACTTTTTATCGTCAAATACTTTTTCTTTTGCTGCAGAGTTGTCGCCTATGTAAAACTTCCAATCGAAATTGATAAGACTATCCTTGTGACTGGTTGTTTGAGCTGAAAGAATATGAACACCAACCGCAAATACAAGCGCCAGCGTAACTATAAATTTTGTATAAAATGTCATATAGGGCTGCACTATTTAAGTTCCATATCTGCTTGAAGCTCGAGTTTATCAGACGAGCCACCAATCATGATTTTAAATTTACCCGGCTCCGAATCCCATTTTAATTGTTGGTTGTAAAAAGCCAGCGTTTCATTACTTATGGTAAAGCTGATTGTTTTGGATTCGCCAGGGCTGAGGGCTACCTTTTGGAAGCCTTTAAGTTTTTTGGTTGGTTGCACAACTGATGCAACAGGGTCATGAACATATAACTGCACTACTTCTTCGCCCGCAGTTGTACCCGTATTAGTCAGGTTAAAAGAAGCGGTGATTACTCCTTTTTTATCCATTGTAGTATTGCTAAGTTTTAGGTCGGCATACTTGTAAGTTGTATAGCTAAGTCCGTAACCAAATGCATAAAGCGGAGAATTTGGAACATCGATGTAGCCAGTTTGATATTGAAATACATTAGCATTATACGGATGACCGGTTTTGTAATCATTATAGGTTAGTGGAATTTGGCCAACCGAACGCGGGAAGGTAACCGGCAGCTTTCCGGATGGATTCATTTTGCCGGTAAGCACATCCGCAATGGCATTGCCAGCCTGGTCACCCAGGAACCATGCATAAACCACTGCTTTTGCTTTATCAGCAATTTGGTTGAATGTAAGTGGCCTGCCTGCCATTAAAACAGCAACTACAGGTTTTCCGGTGGCTTGTACTGCGTTAAAAAGTTCGTTTTGTTTACCAGGCAAGCCTATGTCGGCCCTTGATCTTGATTCGCCGCTCATGTCATAGGCTTCACCTAAAGCCATAATAACCAGATCGGCATCTTTGGCAATTTTTACTGCCTCAGCAATTCCGGTTGTATCATTGGTTTTGATGCTTGCACCTTTTACAAAGTTTATACGAACATTATTACCCAATTTTTGCTGTAAACCTTTCAATAATGTAACTACCCTGTCAGCATCATTTGCCCCGGCCCACGCACCCTGCATATCACGTTTTGAATCGCCCAGAGGGCCTATGAGCGCAATAGTTTTTACGCTTTGCTTAATTGGAAGAACAGCATCCTGATTTTTAAGAAGTACTATTGATTTTTGAGCAACCTTAAGCGTTGCGTTAACATGTTCAGGGTTATTCAGTTCCGCCTTCTCGCGTTCCTCGCTGCAAAACCGGTAAGGATCATCAAACAAACCAAGCTCAAACTTTTTGGCAAGAATGCGTTTCACTGCATCATCAATTATTTTGACGCTTACTTTCTTCGAGCTGACCAAATCTTTTAAATGCTCAAGGTAGCTATAGCTCATCATGTCCATGTCGCAGCCCGAAAGAATCGCTTTCAAAGCAGCCTCCTTTTTATCGGCTACGTAACCCCATTTAATCATCTGATCTATAGACCCCCAGTCGCTAACAACAAACCCACTGTAATTCCATTTTCCTTTGAGTATATCACGTTGGAGATAGTCACTCGCCGCAGCGGGCACGCCATTTAAGGTATTGAATGAGCTCATAAATGTTGCAGCACCGGCATCAACAGCTGCCTTAAATGGCGGCAGATAGGTTTCCCAAAGCTGATGATCGCTCATTTCAACATCATTATAGTCGCGCCCTGATGATACTGCACCATAGGCAGCAAAATGTTTAGCGCAAGCCATAACTGCATCTAACCCACCCAGTTTTTTACCTTGAAAGCCAATGATACGCGCCTTAGCTATTTCGTTACCCAAATAGGTGTCTTCACCTGCGCCTTCCATTATACGCCCCCAGCGCGGGTCACGGGCTATATCAACCATTGGTGCAAACGTCCAGTGTAAGCCCACAGCCGCAGCTTCTTTGGCTGCTATGTGTGCCGAAAGACCAATAAGATCCATATCCCAAGTTGCAGACTCGGCTAACGGAACAGGAAAAATAGTTTTGTAGCCATGTATAACGTCCATACCAAACAGCAATGGAATTTTAAGACGCGATTGCATAGCTACCTCCTGCACCTGCCGGGTATTTTTAACACCTTGAACGTTAAGCATTGAACCTACGCGGCCTAGCTTAATATCATTTAACATATTGGCGTTTTGCTTAACCAAAGGGCCTGTTACTTCCCTGCCCGAGTATTGGTTTAGCTGACCTATTTTTTCGTCAAGCGTCATCAAACGCATAACTGAATCAACCCGCTGATTAACAGATTTTCGTTGTGCAACTGCGCTTAGCTGTATACCGGCAAGCGCAAGGCTCAAAACGCCTATACCTAATTTGTGCATTAATAGTAAATTTATTTGTTTTTCACTTGCAGCGGTTTGGCTTCAAGTTGTTTGTAATAATCATTCATAATATACCAAGCCCTCTTTTTAAAGCCTTTGTCAGAAAGCAAACCTTTACGGTTCCACCCTTCCTGGCATTGTGCGTGCATACGCGCAGGACTTTTAAAATCGGCAAGTATCCACGGGCAAACGCCGCGTAAAAAAGAAATTTTATTGAACATATTAATGTTGTCTTTATAAAGCTGTTCCTGGTATTCTTCAGTCCATAAACCTGCCGTGTCTTTTGACCCGTGGTTGCCGTAGAGTGCTTCCGCACCAAACTCTGATATGATAAGAGGTTTGTTAAAATTACTTTTCCATTCAACGTTACCCGGTTCTGACGGCCATTTGGCATACCATCCCATGTACTTATTTGCTGCTAAAACATCTAAGCTTTCGCTTAAAGGGTCATCAATAAGTATTTGATTTCCATTGTATTTGAAATGGTCAAATGCAGAAGAAATTAACCTTGTTGGATCAGCTTTGCGGGCATCAGATGCCATTTGCTTCAACACGCTGTTACGGTGCGGCGATGGAGCCGTTTCGTTTGATAAACTCCAGATGACAATACCGCATCTATTTTTATCGCGAGCAATCATTTCTGCAAGCATGTGATTTGCCTTTTGCAAAATTTGAGGATTAGTGAATTGAATTCCTTGCCAAACCGGTATTTCTTCCCACATCATCAAGCCCATTTTTTCGGCTAGCCTAACGGTTTCTTCGCTTTGAGGGTAATGTGCCAGGCGAACAAAATTGCAGCCCAGTTCTTTTGCCCAGGTTAGCAACGTGCGTGCGTCAGCTTCTCCATAAGCGCGGCCGGAGCGTTGTGGCATCTCCTCATGAAAACTTATGCCACGTAAAAAGACCGGCTTTTTATTTAGCAAAATATCGGTACCCTGTACTTCAATTGACCGAAAGCCAATTTCATCGGTAAGGGTATCTGCAGCATTGTAAACTTTAACTGTATAAAGCTTTGGGTTTTCTGGCGACCATAGTTTCAAGCTAACACTTGCAGTCAACGCTACTTTTCCGCTAGTATCAGTTGTGTAAGACTTTTTGAAGCCAGCTTCGGGTATCGCAACAATTACCTGTTGCTTTTTATGTTCAGAAGTTTGTACAAAGCCTTGTAATTCTTTGAGTGATCCCTTTTTTAATTGAATAAAAAAATCACTGATGTGATTAGCCGGTTTTTCATCAATCCATACGCCTCGTGTTATGCCGCCGTAATTCCACCAATCAAATTTACGGGCGGGGATAGCATCCTCCTTCCGTTCGTTGTTTACTTTAACCACTAAAACATTATGCCCGGTTTTAATGGCTCTTGCGGCGTTTAAAGTAAAGGATGTAAAACCTCCTTCATGCTCGCCTAACTTAATGCCGTTCAAAAATATCTCCGATCGGTAACTAACTGCACCAAAACGAAGGAAAGTCTGTGCATTGGTTTGGGGTTTAAAGTCAAACTCACGTTTGTACCAAACAGTGCCTTCGTAGTACTTCAACTCCGGCCGTTGAGAGTTCCAATCACCGGGTACATAAAGTGTTTGGCTGTTATCAAAAGAAAACTCTACGAAATCTGTTTTTGTCACGGGTCGTTTTTGCGTTGCTATATCATGAGCGTTTCCGCTACCATACCAGTCAACAATCACATTCCATTTCCCGTTTAAATTGAACGACTTACGTAATGTAGCCTGTGCTAAAACTTCAGAACTATTTACAAGTAATAAAGCAAGCGCAATGGTAAAAAAAATCTTTTTAGTCATTCTTTATTTAGGTTTTATAACCTCAATGGGTGTTTGAGGATGTAAAACAGAATTTACCTTTTGGGTCAATATTGTTTTTGGGATCGTAACTTCCACTGTTTGCTTTATTTGCCTTGATGAACTACCGGCTTTTAAAGTATGTGCACCGGCTTCTGCCACCCATGCATTTTGATTGTTGTCAAAAGAAGCAAAGACATTTACCGGCAGATTGAAAGTCACAACCTGCGACTGGCCCGGCTGCAGTAAATTGGTTTTGCAAAACGCCTTTAACTCCTGTACCGGCTTGTTAATAATTTCACCAGGGGCAGAAAGATATAATTGTACAACTTCCTTACCGGCAACATTACCTGTGTTGGTGACAGTTAAGCTTACCTTCAAATTATCTTTCACTACTGATGATGATACTTTGAGTGGCGAGAAACCAAAAGTTGTGTATGACAATCCATAGCCAAACTCATAAGCGGGCTTAACTTTCCAGGTGTCAAAATAACGGTAACCTACGTAAATGTCTTCCTGATGTATAACATCGGAAGGGTTATCATAAGGCAAACCCGGAAAGTTTGCAGATGAAGCAATATCATTATAGTTATCGGCAAAGGTATCGGGCAGTTTACCCGATGGAGTTACCTTTCCACTCAATAAATCGGCAATTGCATCACCGGCTTCCATGCCCGGTTGCCAGGCTAACAAAATAGCATCAGCCTTTTCGCGCCATCCTTTGGTATCAATAGGTCCGCAAAGGTTAAGAACAACAACCAGTTTTTTATTTTTACGATGAAAGGCCTCGGCAGTACGTTCAATTAACGACAGCTCGGTAGGCTTCAGGTAGTAATCGTAGTCAAGGTCGCGGTCTTTTGTTTCGCCACTATTGCGGCCTATGGTTAGTATAGCTACATCACACTCAGCTGCTTTCTTTTCAATCAACTCGTCTGTTATCAAAAGCTCTTTATTCCAGTTACGGTAATTTGAATTGTATTGCTGATAAGGGTCTGATAACTCTTTATCGAGCGTATAACCTGCATTGTTCAAGCCTTTAGCCAATGATATAGTGTAAGCCTTGTTCACATCACCACTACCCCAACCACCGGCAATAAGTGCATAACTTATGTTACCAAACAAGGCAACTTTAGCTTGTTTATTTTTTATTGGTAGTGATTCTTTTTCATTCTTAAGCAACACCATGCCCTCTGTAGCCGCCTCACGCGAAACCTTGGCATGCGCTTTTAAATCAGGGTTGTTGCTAAACTTATAAGCGCTAAAACTTGGCGAACGCATTATTATATTAAGTACGCTTTCAACGCTTGTGTTCAATGTTTTAACATCAAGTGAATCATGTTTTACTGCAGATATAATACGCTGTATTTGCTTGTTGTTACCCGGCATAATCATATCATTACCGGCTTTGACCTGCTCAACCCAATTTGTGGCCTTTCCGCCCCAATCACTCATTACGTACCCTTTAAAGTTCCACTCATTCCGAAGTATGGTGGTCAATAAATCCTTACGTTCAGAAGTATGGGTGCCGTTCAGCAAATTGTAAGACGACATCACCGTCCACGGCGAAGATTTTTTGATAGCAATCTCAAATCCTTTTAAATAAATTTCTCTTAAAGCACGCTCGGAAATGTGCGCATTTACTCCTGCGCGGTTTGCCTCCTGGTTATTTGCTGCAAAATGTTTGATTGAGGTACCTACACCATTGCTTTGTATTCCGTTGATGATAGCCGCAGCAATTTCACCTGTAAGTACAGGATCCTCAGAGTAGTATTCAAAATTTCGTCCGCCCAAAGGGTTGCGGTGAATGTTTACTCCAGGTGCTAAAATGATATCAGCACCAAACTCTTTCACCTCATTACCAAAAGCTTCACCAATGCGTTTCACCACATCCGGGTTCCAGGTTGATGCCAGCGTATTACCGGCCGGAAAAGCGGTTGCAAAGTATTTGTGATCATCATTTTTGCGCCTTACGTCCATACGTACACCTGCAGGACCATCGGCCAGCACCATTGCAGGAATACCTAATCTTGGTATGGCGTTGGTAACACCTGCTGCACCCGGTATACGAAAGCTTGTGTTCCCCACCATCGATCCATCAGTAAAGGCTGAGGGCGCAGCATCGCGCCCTCCTCCTATTACCATCATAGCTTTTTCTTCAAGTGTCATTGCGGCAATTACCTCTTTCACCGTGCTTTTACCTAACTGCGGAACATTTGTCTGCCCAAGGGCAACCGTTGTATTCAGCAACCAGGCAAATACAAGTGCACTGCCCGCAACAGAAATTTTATTATAAGTCAGAATCATTAAAATATATTAATTGTAGCCGGGATTTTGTTTAAGCTTGTCAGCCTTGTCTATTTCAGTCTGAGGTATTGGGTACAGATAGTTTTTAGCACTGAAAACCCTGTTTTCTATCACAAAAGGCGAATAATTTAAAGTCGTGCCGTTTTTAGTGATACGCATGCCGCGCACAGGTGCATTAAAATAGGTTTCACCCAGTTTCCAGCGGCGAACGTCAAAAAATCGTTGCTCTTCAAAACACAGCTCAACACGGCGCTCGTTACGAATACGATCGCGCATGGCTGATTGGCTTAAACCTGCCGGTAACGAAGGCATATTGGCGCGGTTACGAATTGCGTTAACCGCTTCATAAACAGCGCTTGTTGGGCCTGATACCTCATTCAAAGCCTCAGCATAGTTAAGCAAAACTTCGGCGTAGCGGAAAAGTACCCACGGGCGGCGTACGTTTGTTATACTATTTACATTGTAAGTAGCATTTCCACTTAAAAACTTACGCATGTAGTAACCAGATTTGGTGCTGTTTACGTTGGTAAGAACGTTGTCTAATCCGTTTTCAAAAGTTTCAACCGCCCTGGTTAAACTGCCTGTTTTAAAGGTAGCGCCATTGGTGATGATAAATTGATTCAAGCGCGGATCGCGTCCGGCATATGGGTTTTGCGGATTATAGCCCGATGTTGGATCAGTAATTGATTTGCCGTTAGTCATTTCAAATGCATCAACCAAATCTTGAGTTGGATTAGCTCTGCCCAGGCCACCTGTAAAACCAATAGGCGCGTTGAACGACTCAATGGTATTTACAGAGCCCGCCGGTGTTGCAAAAATTACTTCACGGTTGTAAGACGTTGCTGTATTGGTATAATCCCAAAGGTTTTGATAATCGGTTGCCGATAGTAAACCATGCTTATTTAAGGCTATAAGTGCGTTGGCAGCATTAGCTGCATTTTGCCAGCGGGTTAAATCATTAGCAGTGTTATAAAGCGGGCTTGCGTAAATCAAAAGCGTTTTTGCTTTAAGTGCCATACCGGCGGCTTTAGTAGCGCGGCCGTAATTAGCAGCATCCCAATCACGTGTTGAGGCCGCTGCAATTTGATTAACGGCCGAGTCGCAATCTGTTGTAATGGCTTTAACTACCTCATCTACCGAATTACGCGGCAGGTTAAGGTTCTCACCCACTTCAAAAGGACGGGTAGCCAACACAATTTCTCCATATCGCTTAAATAACTCAAAATGATACATTGCCCGCAAAAAGAAAGCTTCGCCACGTAAACCGGTTAAATCACTTACAGGGTAAATAGTACTGGTAGGCGATTTTTGCAGAAACACGTTTGCTACTCTCAAACCGGTATACATATTGGTATACTGTTCATCAAAAGTGCGCAGCGGCCCCCAGGTTCCGTTATTGAAATAATTAATGTTACTATTGAGGTTAGAGTTAACGGCTTCGTCGCTACCGCTTGACAGCATGGCACCAGCTGCATCAAGGTTGTAACGGCTTAATAAATAATTATAGCCCTGGTTTAGGTACTCCCTAACCCTGCGGTCGGTAATCCAGATGGACTCTTCAGTAATAGGGCCTTCGGTATAAGATGGCTCGAAAAAGTCTTTACTGCAGCCCGAAAGAGCCATAAGCAGCAAAGCAGCGCCGTATATATATTGTAAATGCTTTTTCATGATTTTATGAACTTAATGCGTTAAAATTTCACGTTAACACCCAACGTATAAGTTTTAAGATAAGGATAGTTGTTCCCGCGTCCGGCAAACGGAGTTTCGGGATCCATATTCAAATCTTTTAATTTTGAGAATGATAACAGGTTATATCCACCTATAAAAAAGCGGGCCTTTTGCATATGCAGTTTATAAGTAAGGCGCTGAGGCAGGGTTAAACCCAACTCTACAGTACGTAGCTTAATGAAATCGCCTGAACGTAACCAAAAATCTGAACTTGCATTGTTGTTACCATTGTCAGTCAACGCTATGCGCGGAAAACGTGCAGTTGATGCAGTAGCCGGAGTCCAGCTGTCAAGAGATAACGCATTCAGGTTGTTAGGCCCTGAATATACAAGTGAACGAATGTCAATTGTACGGCCGTAAACCCCTTGGAACTGTGTGCTGATATCAAATAACTTATAGCTGATGTTAAATCCAAATCCGTAGTACGCTTTAGGAACGTCGGTATAGTTAGTTGATACCGCATCGCGGCTGTCAATAATGTTATCGCCGTTTACATCTTTATAACGAATATCTCCCGGAACTACTAGCCCTGATAAAGACTGTTTAGGGCTTGCGTTAATCTCCTCTTGCGATTGAAATAACCCATCAGATATATAATAGCGCTTGTTGCCTGCTCCGTTAACATTACCAATATTATATCCTAGTGGTGATTGGTATGAAAGTGTTCCGCTTGGCAATGATTGCTCTAACAGCTTATTTGCTGCATAAGTAAAATTACCATTCAAGCTTAAGTTTACACCGTTAAGGTTTTTTTGGTAAAGCACGCTCATATCAAAGCCTTTACTGTTCACCTTACCCGAATTTACTGCACTTACCGCCACACCTAATATGCCAGGCAGGTTAGCGCTACTCAAAATATCGGTACGTGTTTCGTTAAAGTAGTCGGCCGTTAAATAAAGCGAGTTATTAAGGAAACTAATGTCGGCTCCAATGTTTAGCCTGTCAATTTTTTCCCAGGTTGTTAAGGGGTTACCAGTTGGACTTACCTCATATGCGGTGGTGGTGCTTGAGAACGAAGAGCCCAGTATTGGCCCGGCACCGCGCGTAAATAATGCCCTGTAAGGCAACCTTACCAAATTGCCATTGCTATCGTAAGTTGGGCCAATGTTACCGCTACGTCCATATGATGCACGCAGTTTCAAATAGCTTAACGCATTAGTTGGCTTAAGGAAATCCTCGTCACTTACTACCCAGCCAATGGTACCTGCCGGAAAGAAGCCGAATCTGCGACCGGGCGCGTAATTTTCAGATCCTGAGTAGCTTCCGGTGAATCCCAGAAAATACCGGTTTTTGAATCCGTAATCAACACGGCCAACAAACAAGCGCTCGTTATAATCAATCCTGTCTACAGCGGCGCTGGTAGCTTGTTGAGCACGCGCAGATGCATTAATTTTATGATCGCCAATGGTGCGGTCATAATCAAATCCAGCCCAAACCTCATTGTTTTTTGTACTTGTGCCAAAACCGGCAAACTGGTAAGCCAATACCGCAGGCGTACGGAAGGTTTGTGATGGTGTTAAAGTTTGATTTACTACTGAGTAGTTTTGAGTGAAACCGTGCGTATAGTTTCCGTATCCGTCATAAGAAAAGAAAATATTTGCAGATAAACCCGGTGTCACAAAATCCAGACGCTGTTTGGCTGAAATTGACGCCAGCAATACGTTGGTAATAGCCTTGTAAACACCGCTATTTTGCAATTGCCCCAACGGGTTGGTTTGATAAACCGAAGTACCGCCATAGGTACCATCCTGGTTTAAAATTGGGAACGCATTAGGTGGAAGTGTAAACAAGCTGGAAAGAACTGCTGCTGTACCGCCGCCGCCGCCACCAATTGGATCGGTACGACGCTCGCTGCGCACACCCGCAAGCAATGAAAAGCTCAGGGTTTTGGTTACATCATAATCAAGGTTAACCCTAAAATTATAGCGCTTGTAATTAAAGTTTGAGTTATAATCATCGGTTTGTGTGTTTTTAAATAAACCGTTTTGATCATAATAACTTACGTTAGTAAAGTAGCGTATTTTATCGCTGCCGCCACCTAATGATACTGCATAACGTTGTACAGGCGCTGTCTTGTTCAAAAACCGGTCTATGTAGTTATTATCCGGAAACAGATAAGGATTTGACTGATTTTGGTACGCATCAAGCGCTGCCTGGTTATACGCAGGAGCCTGCCCCGCATTGGTAAGGCCCTGATTGTATAAAGTGGCAAAGTTGTAAGAGTTTAATGGCCCAACCAGGTTTTCCACCTTTTGAAATCCGCCTTGAATGTCAAAATTAATAAAGTCCTGTCTGGCTTTACCGTGGCGTGTATTTACTAAAATAACACCATTGCCGCCCAGTAAGCCATACCAGTTGAGTGCAGCAGCATCTTTTAAAACGGTTATGCTTTCTACCTCATTGATATCCATGTCACTAAAGTCGCGTTCAACACCGTCAACCAATAGTTTAGGAGCTGAACCTTGAGCATATGACGACTTGCCTCTAACCTGGAAAGCGATATTTTCGGTACCCGGCTGGTTGCCAGTTTGCTGAACCAGCAAACCACTAAACCGGCCTGCAAGCATACTTGATAGATTACTTACCGGTATTTTTGGGAAGTCATCAGTCTTTAATGCACTTACAGCATAATTAAGTTCGCGACGTGTGCGTTTGGCAAACGGAATGTCAACCAGTTCATTAAAGTAATCGGCACCGTTACTTTTTGCTAAAACAACGCTAATGTCGGCCCTGTCTTTCCCGGCAACCCTTAGTTCCTTATATCCTGCTTTGCTGAATGATAAAGAATCTTCGGACATACCTTTGATTGCAAAGCCGCCGTTTTTATCAGAGCCGGCTCTTACCCTGCTACCTATTACGGTAACTTCAACGCCGTCAATAGCGGCGCCTTTTTCATCGGTAATTTTACCGCTGAAGGTTTTTATGTTGAGTGTTTGGGCTTGTAGCGCAAGGCCGGTAAACGATACCGACAAGCTCATAAACATCCCAAAACACTTTATATATTTAGTCATGTTGTGTTACTTGTTAATTTAAATCGAATTGATTACCAGCCTGGGTTTTGTTTAAGAGCGCCTGATGATTTGTTCATCTCGTTACGCGGAATTGGATACAGATGCATGTAATCTTCAAACACTTTCCTGAAGGTTGGAAGCTCCACTACATTATAAGTGTAAGTATTATTTGCATTCCTGATTACTTTCATGCCCTTCATAGGTTGTGCTACCAATTCAGGCCCTTTTTTCCATCGCAAAATATCCCACCAGCGCATATCTTCAAATGCAAATTCAACAGCACGCTCATTGCGTATGCGTGCACGCATTTGTTCCTGGTTTAAGCCGGTTGGCAATTTTGGCATACCCGCACGCTGTCTGATGGCATCAACCGCGTCATAAACAGCCTGGGTTGGTCCCTCAGCTTCGTTAAGTGCCTCGGCGTAATTAATAAGTACCTCCGCATAACGGTAGTAAACAAAATTTAACAGTGCACTAGCGGTAGAGCCTGAACGCGATGTTTCGGGCCATAGACGCTTCAAGTAATAGCTGGTTTTAGTTATTGAAATAGCTGCACTTATGTCTGTACCGTAAGTTATGGCGCCAGATGCATTTGGCTCTGTTTGCCAGGTTTGCACTGCCCTGCCCTGCCAGGTTGCACCGTTGTAAAGTATATTTACATAGAAGCGCGGATCGCGGTTGGTATAAGGCGCCTGAGGGTTATAGCCCGAAGTTGGATCAGTAATGGCTTTACCATTGTTCATTTCATATAAATCAACATGGTTTTGTGTTGGAGATAAGTTAGACTGCGCACCTCCATAACTAAGGGGCACCAGAAAATCGCTGATGTAGGTACCGATATAAGAACGCCCACCGCGCGGCCATATCCGTATATACTCACGTGATGATGATACCTGTAAAACGCTTGCATAATTGGTCTCAAGCGCAAACTTGTTAAGGTTGATGATTGCCAAAGCGGCATCAGCGGCCTTCTTCCACTTGGTAACATCATTTGCTGAGTTATTAAGCGGACTTGCGGCAAACAAAAGCACGCGTGCTTTTAGCGCCATAGCAGCTGCACCTGTTGCACGGTTAGCCTGTGCAGCAGGGTTAGGCCAATCGGCGTTGGTTTGCGGCAACAGAGTTATTGCCTGATCTAAATCTGCAAGTATTTGGTTCAATGTTTCGTCAAATGACGCACGCGCTTTATCGTCAGCCGCTTCTGTAAAATCTTGCGGCTGCGTTAAAAGCACAACACCACCATAACGCTTAATAAGTTCCGAATAAAAGTAAGCGCGCAGGTATAGCTGCTCTCCTTTAATGTAATTAGCGTTTAAATCAGGCGTCCATGGAGTTTTATCCATGTTGGCCAGGGTAACGTTCACATTACGTATACCACGGTACATTTGGGTATAAATAGTATTTACGTCTGAAGCACCTGCATCCAAAAACAAACCCCGGTTTATTACAGCAACCTCAGTTTGCGCGTTGTTGGCAATTGATTCATCGCTAAACTGCGAGGTCATGCCTTTGTAGCCGCTTAAACGACCGTAATCGTTGATGCTAAATGTATAACTGTTATCGGCATAGCGAGAAGCCAGGATAGGATCCTGAAATACTTTCTGTATATCAGTTTGAATACCAATATCGCGCTGTAAGAAGTCTTTTTTACAAGCGGTGGATGAAAGTATGAATATAGCGAGCAATGATAGCTTTAAAGTTTTCATGTTCAATGTTTTAGGAATTAAAAGGACATATTTAATCCGAAATTGACAATCTTGGTGGTTGGGATAACCGTAGCGGCATAATTGTACGTACCACCTACTATGTTATTCTCAGGGTCTACACCGTAAAATTTGGTCCAGGTGAGAAGATTTTGTCCGCTCACAATTAGTGTAAGATTGGTAAGCTTTAAACGATTTAATACCTTTTTGGGGAATGTATAAGCTAGTTGTATGTTACGCAGCTTTATATATGATGCATCCTGCAAAAAGTAGTCGTTCAGTGTTTCGTTCGGGTTTGGTGCCAGTCCGGGTCTCATGGCCGGCCATGTTGGATTTGGATTTGTAGGCGTCCAGCGGCCCAACATAGGTTTGTAGTACTGATTTAAACCACCACCGTAGAAAATAACGTTTGAGCTTACATTGTCAACAGCATTAAACTGTACCGATAGCTGAAACCCTTTATATCCTGCCTGCAGGTTTAAACCGGCGTTGTATTCAGGAATGTTAGGATGCCCTATTGGTAACTGATCTAAACTTGTTATTTGTCCGTCACCGTTAATGTCCGCATATTTTAAGTCGCCGGGAATTGATTTAACACTGGTTAAGTTATTAACCGGACTGTTGTCAATATCTGCCTGGTTAGCATAATAGCCCAATACATGATAGCCAAAGTAAGTACCAATTGGCGTTCCTGTGCTTCTTAAGTTTGGTATTTGGCCCGGTGCCTCATCCAAAACCTTACGGGTGTTGCGGGCAAACATTAAGTTACCTGATACTGAGTAGGTGAATTTATGATCGCGGTTTTGATACATGGCCGAAAGCTCATAACCATGGTTCTTATTTACACCATAGTTGGTGTTTGGAACTGTTGCTCCGTAGGTGCCAAAACTGGTATTGTTACGGCTTATAAGTATGTCAGACCTACGATCGTCAAATACATCGGCAGTAAAGTTTATCTTATCTTTCAGCAACGATATATCCAAACCAAGATTTCTTTTTACAGAAATTTCAAAGCTAACCATAGGGTTGCCGTATTGGGTTTGGGTATAAGTTGGCGCACTGAAAACGCTGCTTGGGTTACCAAATGGCACAGATGTTCCGGCCCCAAAGTTATCCTGGTAATAGAAGCGACCAGTGCCCGGGCTTGGGATACCTACCCTACCTACCGAACCGCGTACTTTCAGCAACGTTAACCAATCAAACTTTTTCATGAATTCTTCATTGGCAATGTTATAACCAATAGTTGCAGCCGGGAAGAAACCATAACGGTAACCCGCGGCATAGTTTTCTGAACCGTTGTAAGTAGCGTTAGCCGTTAAGAAATATTTACTGGCGTAGTTGTAAGTAACCTGAGAAATTATACCCTGGTTAGCAAACGGAGCGCTTGCGTTTACAGAGCTTTGTAACTCGCGCTGTCCAATTACGTTTGCGCTTACTGCATGTTCGCCAAACGAGCGGTTGTAGTTTAAAAACAATTGCAGGTTAGTTTTGGTAAAACCGGTACGCGTGTAAGCCGGTGCACCTAAAAAGTCATTGTATGACGTTGAATAAGGTGTAATTGCCAATGTATTACGGTTCAACTCGTAATAACCCACGCTACCGCGCTGCAACTTTCCGGTATTAAAAGTGGCATCGTAGCCAAACTGGGCCTTGAATGATAGGCCCTTTGTTACAAAGTCAAGCTTTTGATTAAAAGTAAATATACTTTCCGAAACGTTGATATCGGTAAATGCATAACCATTGTAAGTAAGGAATGCATAAGGGTTAACGCTATTTGTACCCAGCAAACTCATGTTTACAATATGGTTGTAAGTGTTATCAAGCGTTATAATACGCGGGTCGGATGAGTTTGTGTACTGCGGGAAAAATGGCAATCCCCATGACGCAATTTTTAAAGATCTGCCAACCAAACCCTCAATACCATTACTAACAACACCCGATGGATCATTAAACTCACTCATACCGGCAGGGCTGTAACGGTGCTCATTACGCCCGGCAAGGTTAACCTCGAAGTTTGTTGAGCTGGTAATATCAAAGTTTACACGCGCCCTGAAATTATAACGGGTATAGCTTGGAGTGGTGCTGTAATTAAGCGGTGTTTTAAATTTTTTGAAGTTACCATCCTCAAACTGATGTCCGAATGAGGTGAAGTATTTGATTTTTTGAGTACCACCCGATACAGTAAGGTTTTGCTGGTTTTGAGACCAAGAATTACGTACCAGCTCCGAGTACCAGTCAACATCAGGGTAAAGTAACGGATCGCCTGTTTTGTCTTTAAATTTTTGCAAGTCGGCGTCGCTAAAGGTGCGGGTTTCACCCACATTTATTTGTCCTTCGGTATAAACCAATGCACTTTCATAAGCCCTCAATATTTCAGGGCGTGCCGTTGGACTAACAATGCCTGTGTTAGCTGTAAATGTAACTTTTGCAGGCCCTTCCTTGCCACGTTTTGTTGTTATTACAAATACGCCGTTGGCGCCTTTCAAACCATACAGAGCTGTTGAAGCTGCATCTTTAAGTACGTTGATGCTTTCAATTTCGTTGGGGTCAATATCGCCAAAGCTTGTACGCTCAACACCATCAACAATAATAAGAGCTGTAGCTGTTGGAGATACACGGCCACGTATGTACAAGTTCGCTGAGTTAAAACCCGGACGGCCCTGTGATTGTTGCACAATTAGCCCCGGAACCACACCTGCTAAGGATTGGGTTACGTTGGTTACCGGCGATTTCAATATTTCTTTACCTGATACCGTACTAATCGCGGCCGTAACATCACTTCTTCGTTGCGATGTATAACCGTTCACAACTACTTCGGTAAGTGAGTTTTGCTTTGATGTAAGTGTAATGCTTAACTGCAGAGTGTTGCCTACGGTAACCTGCTTATCATCAAAACCAATACTGGTTATCAATAACACAGTCCCTTTGCCCGCATTAATGCTAAACTGACCGGTTGCATCAGTTTGGGTACCTGTGTTTGTTCCTCTTATTTTCACATTGGCTCCTACTATGGGCTGTCCGCTTTCATCCTTTACAGTGCCCTTAATAGGTGCTGCGGCCTGAAAAAATGCGGTGGAATTAAAGGCAGTTTTACTTGACGGCAAGTTTCCTGCCATCACTTGTTCGTTAGCGCAAAGCAGCAAAGCTATGGCCGATGTGATAGCCGATGCCCGCATGGTTAGCAAGTTGCGTGTACGCTTAAATTGATTTGGGTACATTTTCTTATCATAAGTTTAAATTGGTTAATAGACTAACCGGTTGCGCTACGCGCAACTCAGGTTTGCTGCGTAACGTTAGTAAACACAGCAGCGGTAAATAATTTTTGCTTTACCTAACCGTTAAGCCTCATTATATGCTTTACAAAGCGTCAGGCTTTAAAAGAAAAGTGTGGGATAAGCAAGGACTCGTATCCCTGAGAGTTCGATGTAAAGATTTTACCATAATTAAAGGTTGTTTGGTTTTTAAATGATTAATTGGTGAAGCAAATTTGTTAAGTAATTGCTCATTCGTAGCCCCATAAATCAACCATTTAGGGGGTACTTTTTCGTCAAACCATACAAAAACGCTTTTTTTTGCCGCCTTTGTAACGTTATCACTCTCCAGCTGTATGTTGCTTCAACTTGCATTTTATTAAAGGCTATTACACGTCAGCTCGCGAACTTAAAACAGGCAACAGCATATTACCAAATGAAATTTCAGTTAAAGCTGATGCCGTATTGATTATCAGCACAGTTTTAATACTTGCTCAAATTATAGCACTTATATGATGGATTTACCCCCCCTGTAATTGGCTTAATGATGACAAATTGCTGCTCTCAAATTAATCTGTTTTTATGAACCTATCGAAGAGGACAAAACGACAATCTATTTTCATTTTATTTACAGCAGGCCTGCTACTGGGCAGTATAAAAAGTTCTTACGCTCAAGCAAACACTTTTAAGCCCGGAGCCATATGGCCCGATGATAAGGGTACTCATATAAACGCTCACGGCGGTGGCGTACTGTACCAAAACGGAACCTATTATTGGTTTGGAGAACATAAAATTGAGGGTGATGCCGGCAATGTTGCCCATGTAGGGGTGCATGCATACTCTTCAAAAGATTTGTACAATTGGAAAGACGAAGGGATAGCACTTAAAGTATCTGACGACAAAACGAGTGATATTGCTAAAGGCTGTATTTTGGAACGCCCGAAAGTGGTATACAACCCTAAAACCAAAAAGTATGTGATGTGGTTCCATCTTGAGCTGCTTGGCAAAGGTTATGAAGCTGCCCGCACCGGTGTTGCCGTTGCCGATAGGGTTACTGGCCCGTTTAAATTTGTACGCAGCTACCGCCCAAATGCTGGTTATATGCCTTACTATCCGGCAGGCACTTTACAATCTGCTCAGATAAACAAACTTAACCCGGCTAACAGGAGTGATAGTATTTTTATGCGCGACTTTCCTGGCGGACAAATGGCGCGTGATATGACCATTTTTGTAGATGACGATGGAAAAGCTTATCATATTTTTTCATCTGAGGAAAATAACACTTTACATTTAGCCGAACTAAGTGATGACTTTACGGCACATACCGGCAAATTTATACGCATTTATATAGGACAGCAAACTGAAGCTCCTGCCCTCTTCAAAAACAACGGTAAATACTACATGATAGGTTCGGGTTGTACAGGTTGGGCTCCTAACCCGGCTCGTTGGTTCTCGGCCAATTCAATATGGGGTCCGTGGAAGTTTGAAGGTAATCCATGTGTGGGTGCCGGAGCACAGAAAACCTTTGGCGGTCAAAGCACGCATGTTTTGCCTGTTGAAGGTAAAAAAAATGCTTTTATCTTCATGGCCGATAAATGGGCGCCTAAAAATGCTATAGATGGTCGTCATTTATGGTTACCTATCACATTTAAAGGCAACAATATTGAAATTAAATGGCTTGATGAATGGGGCCTTGATTACTTTGACAAACAAGCCGCACAAAACCAATCAAACGATAAGAGTAAGTAATGCTTAAATACATTATTCCTGTTTTATTTACAGCCTTTTACGGTGTGACGCAATCCTCGGCGCAAATCGTTAAGCCAGACACTCTTGGTGGATACAAATTAGTTTGGGCCGATGAATTTAATTACAAGGGAGCACCCGATAGCAGCAACTGGAGTTATGAGCGGGGCTTTGAACGTAATGAAGAGGCCCAATGGTACCAGCCGGAAAATGCCTGGTGCGAAAATGGCTTGCTTATAATTGAAGCAAGACGCGAAACGAAAACTAACCCTAACTATACACCAGGTAGTGATGAGTGGCGCAAAAACAGGGAGCAAGCTTACTACACCTCGTCAAGCATAAAAACACGCCGCAAACAATCATGGCAATATGGGCGCTTTGTAATGCGTGGCAAAATTGACATCAGTAATGGTATGTGGCCTGCATGGTGGACGCTTGGCAATAAGGGTCGCTGGCCCGCGACAGGCGAAATTGACATTATGGAATTCTACCGTAAAAAATTGCTGGCTAACATGGTTTGTTTAGGCGAAAACAACAAAGATGAATGGGCCAGCCAAACCCGTAATATTGATTCACTGGGTGGTAAAAACTGGGCATCCCGCTTCCATATATGGAGAATGGACTGGGATGAGAAAACCATTGCCTTATATGTTGATGATATGCTGATGCTCAATGTTGATGTTGACAAGATGGTTAATAAAGACGGCACAGGTATTAATCCCTTTAGGCAACCGCACTATATGCTGCTAAATTTGGCCATTGGTGGTCAGCAGGGAGGAGATCCTTCAAACACAACGTTTCCAAAACGCTTTGAGGTAGACTATGTAAGGATTTATCAAAAATCGAAGTAAGAAATTAATTATAAACACAACTTAATACACCCTACATGAAATTTTCAAAAACGGGACTTATTCTAACATTATTCACCGTTACAGGATTGCAGGCCTTTTCGCAAAAAACTACCTCTGGAAAGAGCAAGGCAGAACAGGTAGTAAAAGATATGCAACGCGTTGCCGACTGGCAAATTAATAAATGGAACACTGACGGTTATAAATATCCAAAAGTTGACTGGACTTTGGGCGCTTGCTATACCGGCATATTTGCACTAGGTAACTTACCTGGTAATGAAAGATATTTGGACGTATTGATAAAAATTGGGGAGGATAATAAATGGAACACAGGAAAACGGCGCTTTTATGCCGATGATTATTGCGTTGCTCAAACGTATTCACAATTATACCTGCGGTATAAAGAGCCTAAAATGATTGCTCCTTTCAGGGCTCTTGCTGATAGTATTGCCGCGCAACCACACACCGAGCCACTTAACTGGAAAAACAACATCGCCATGCGTGAGTGGGCTTGGTGCGACGCTTTATTTATGGGCCCGCCGGCGCTAAGCTACCTAACGTTAGCCACAGGTGATCAAAAATACACCAATACGGCTATAAAACTATGGTGGAAAACTACTGAGTTTTTGTATGATCCTGCTGAGAAGCTGTACTTCCGTGATGAAACTTATTTAAATAAAAAGGAACAGAACGGACAGAAAGTATTTTGGTCTAGAGGAAATGGCTGGGTTTTGGCTGGTTTGGTACGCTTGCTGGAGGGTACGCCTGCTAAACATCCTGACCGTAAAAAGCTTGAGAAGCTTTACAAAGACATGGCAGGCCGTATTGTATCATTACAACAGCCTGATGGAAGTTGGCACGCCTCGTTGCTTGACCCTGCAAGCTATCCAATTAAAGAAATGAGCGGTACAGGCTTTTACTGCTATGCTTTGGCTTGGGGTGTTAATCATGGCTTGCTAAACAAAAAAGCTTATTGGCCGGCTGTTGAAAAGGCATGGGCTGCACTTACATCATCTGTTCATGAAAACGGAATGCTGGGATACGTTCAACCCATTGGTGCAAGCCCAGATAAAGTTGATGCAAGCAGCACAGAAGTATATGGCGTAGGTGCCTTTTTACTAAGCGGAAGCGAGATATATAAATACAACACTAAATAATATCACACAACCTATCACTTACACAATTAAGCCCCTTGGTTACTAAACAAGGGGCTTTTACATTGCTGTATATTTTGTTTAAAGGTTTACTTTAACCTTCTTTTTAAATACTTTACGATTGCGCTTTGCAAAGTCTGACGGTGTCATTTCAAACAGCTTAACAAACTGTAGCCTAAAGTATTTAGCGTTATTAAAGCCTGTCTCAAAGGCTACCTCATTAATATTATACTCCGTATTGATGAGCAGTTCTGCCGCCTTACGCAGCTTTATGAGGCGTATAAAACCATTGATAGTATAGCCAGACATTGACTTCACTTTACGATACAGATTTGAATGGCTCATACCTATTTCAGATGCAAGTACTTTGATGCTGAAGTTAGGGTTAGTGATGTGCTTTTCAACAATAGTTATGCACTTCTGTAAAAAGTCTTTGTACTCTTCTGATATGGCAATATTATTTGATTGCAAGGTAACCTCGTTATAGAAGTAGCTGCGCAGGTTATTACGCGTATTTAACAAATTGGCAACACGTGCTAACAGAAGCTCCTTCTCAAATGGCTTGCTTATGTAATCATCAGCACCGCAATCCAAGCCCTTCAGTTTATTTTCCGAAGATGAGCTTGCCGTTAATAGGATTACCGGTATGTAGCTGAGTGCTACGTCTTGTCGCAACCAGTCGCACCATTCAATACCTGTCATACCTGACATCATCACGTCACAAAGTACAAGGTCTGGCAATTTATCTTTCACCATAATCATGGCTTCCTCGCCGCTTGCAGCCTCGTAAACGATGTACTGGGGACTAAATACCGATTTTATATAGCTACGTATCTCTGCATCATCGTCAATGGTAAGTATAGCTTTTCGGTCTGTAAAAATATTTTCAGCTTTAAATTCCTCTCCCGTCAGAGATTCAGCTTCCACTATCGGTTCCTCCCCTACTAATTCATTTATGAATGTGGCTTCTTGTTGGTGTGGTGTTACTATGAGTTCAGGAGAAAAATGATTTTTGCCTTTGAGTAAGGAAAGCGTAAAAGTAGTGCCCTGGTCAATTCTACTTGTATATGTCAGGTTACCATGATGTTCATCAGCAAATTGCCTGGCGAGATACAAACCAATACCAAAACCTGCTTTCACGGGGCGCCCGTCAGTACGCGACTGGTAATACTTCTCAAACAAGCGTTCGCCTTCCCTTTCAGGAATACCGCAGCCCGTATCAGCAACCTTTACTTCTATGCCTTCAGTATTCTCAAAAATACCTATTGATACATTTCCGGCAGGCGGTGTAAATTTAATGGCATTTGATATAAGGTTAAATAATATTATCTCCAGCTTTTCACTATCCGCGTAGATCATTAATTCCGTGTCTTCACTAGCCAAAAACTCATATTCTAACCCTGCAGATTTTGCTTGTTGCTTAAAGCATAAAAATACCTCGTGACATAAACGATAAATGTTTACAGGTGCAACCCTTAATTGTACAGTACCTGAATCGGCCTTACGGAAAAGCAGTAACTGGTCAACTAAACTAAGTAAGCGTCTGGCATTGCGATAGACAATGTTTAAACCCTTATCATTGGCATCAAGCCGCAGCATATCACGAATAGGATTTATAATCAACGATATTGGGGTACGAAATTCATGCGATATACTGGTAAAAAACTCCAGTCGCTTTTCGTTAATTTCCCGCTCCTTCTCCTGCAATATCTTTTGTTTTTTAGCATCGGCTACGGCAAGCTTAACTTCATATTTTAACCGCGTTTGCTTTATACGGTATGAAATAAATATGTAAACTAACGATGCAAAAATTGCAGCATACAATAAATACGCCCACCAGGTGAGGTACCAAGGCGGTAAAACAATCAGATGAATGGAGACTTGTTTTTTTACCCAACGCCCGTCGCGGTTTGTACAATTAACTTTAAAGGTATATGTACCAGGAGCTAAGTTTGTATAGGTGGCACTGCGCACATTTCCGGCGTTTATCCAGCCACGGTCCCAGCCTTCCATTTTATACCGATAATTGATACGTTCGGCATAAGGATAGTCAATTGCGGTAAAATCAAAGGTAAAAATAGCCTTGTCATAAGGCACTTTCAATTCTGTTGCTTCGTTACTGGTGCGCTTGGTTATATACTGCGGCGATTGTGCAATAGGCTGATTATTTACCTTTAACCCCGCGAGTACAATATTAGGATCAGAACGAGTTTGGGATATATTTTCGGGATGGAACACTGACAACCCTTTTATACTCCCAAAAGCAAGCTCACCTGAGCTAAGCGCTAAAGAAGCGTTAAAATTAAACTCATTAGTTGGCAAGCCATCAGCCTGCGAATAAGTACTAAACTTTTGCTTTATAACGTTGAAGCTCGACAACCCGTTATAAGTACTTATCCAAAGATTTCCATTCTTATCTTCCTGAATGTTTAGCACATGATTATTTCCCAAGCCATCATCAGTCGTATATTTTCTTACTATTTGTTTGTTTTTCCTGTCAAACTGAATCAAACCCGCCTCAGTTCCTACCCATAAATTACCTTTACCATCTTCAAAAATTGAGCGCACAGGTTTACCTATTTTATAACGCTCGTACTTTTTATTCAGTAAATCAACTTTTATCAAATCAGTCCAGTCTCCTGCCCAGTATTGCCCCGCTTTGTCAGCTTTTAAAACCAGTAAATCGCGCAGGTTTTCATCGTATAAATCAAACCGGTTAGCTTGAGCGTTAAAAAGGTATAATCCATTTTGTATCGAACCCGCCCATAGTCGACCCTGCTTGTCACTCTCCAATAGCCAAAAGGTTGAAGAGCGCTTATTGTGCGGGTTAGTACCATAATATTTTTGAAAGCGGCCGGTGCTGCTTATGTACTTGCCAATTCCGCCATCGTAAGACGCTACCCATATGTTGCCGTTAACATCTTTTTTAATGCTTGTTATAAAGTTACCAGGTAAAGAGCTTTCATCATTTGCATTATGCGTGTAATTGGTAAAATGGTTAGAGGAGCGGTCCCATATGCTCAATCCACCACCATCAGTTCCAATCCATAACCTTTGAGGTGTTTCCTCAAGTAGCGACAGCACAAAATTGTTAACCAGACTGTTTGATTGGAATGCTATATTTGAAACGTTTTTGAAATTTGCGATGTGCGGGTCGAGAATATTAATACCGCCCCGTAACGTTCCTATCCACTTACGCATTTCTTTATCGCAGTATAAAGCGGCAACCGCGTTACTGGTTAACGAGTGCGAGCCGTTACCACTGGTAAGATAAGTGAAATGAGCCGTTTGCGTGTTTAGAATATTGATGCCTCCACCATCTGTTGATACCCACAACTCGTTAGGTCCGCTCTTAATGATTGCGGTGAAGCGTTGGGAAGTTAGCTGACCGGAGCCAACGCGGTATTGCTGATCAAGTTTATTAATGCTTGTGTTAAAACGGCTTAATCCGGCAGAATTTGCAATCCAAAGCAACTTACCATCAAACAGCATACAGTAGGCAGAACGTATGCTTGCATTCACTAACGTGAGTTTTTGCTTTTTGATGTCAAATGTACAAAGACCCAAATTTTCAATAATAAGCCACAGCTTCTGATCACTCCCTATAGTTAGCGATGATATGTTGTACCTGGTTGTAGATGGCAACTTAATCAAGCGCCCGGGATTCTTGCCATTGTTTGAGAATAAAACAAGTCCCTTATGCTCGGCCGAGACGAATACGTTGCCCAAGGCATCGGCTTTAATCTCTTTTATATTGCCTGTAACCGGCGCTAAAGTTTCCCCATCAATATACTTCGCAGTCCCAAACCTCCCTGATGCAGGGTTATAAATACTTAAACCTTGCTGAGTACCAATCCAAAGGTGGTACTGTGCATCCTCGGCAATGGTATTAACCCAGTTATGTATTAGTGTGCTTGCATCTCCGGCGCGGCTTCTGAAAACTTTAAATTCATAACCGTCGTAACGATTTAAACCATCATAGGTTCCAAACCACATAAAACCATTATGATCTTGAAATATGCTGCGTACCGCACTGTTTGATAGGCCATTTTCAATACCGAGGTAATTTATAACCGGCTTTTGTTGCGCAATGGCACTAAAAATCAAAAAATAAAAGCTGCTTATTAAAAACGCGCATCTCAAAACATTCAATAGCCTCATACACAAAACCCGAAAGTATTATAATTGGTTGGCGCAGTGTTAACAGCAAACCGCCATGATTGCTCATGACGGTGCGTATTTTAATAATTAAGCTTGGTTTACAACACTGAACGTAATGCCAATATATGAAATTGTTTGCCGTCGAATGCACATTAAATGCATTTTTTGAATGATGCTGCAGGCTGCCAGTTAATTATAACCATTAAGCTTTACGGGCATCAATGTTGGGAATGTCCAGGCGTAATCATGCTTGGAATACATGATTGGACGGTGCGGCGCAATATAGGCTTCAAAATTATCATTAGGATAAATATAGTGCATGGCTTCAAGCAGGTTAACCGGCCAAAATCCTACCGAAGTATAGGTATTACTGGTAACCGGGTTTTTAAACCATATCCACTCTTCAGGATGTTGATTGTAGTATAGCAATCTTTCTAAAGCCTTTTTTACCGATGAGCCATCTTTTTCAAGCGTGAACAAATTGTCTCCCGTGGTATTATATATTACCCACATAGAAGCGGTAAGCGGAGCGAGTGAAAAGTAGGTATACCATATGCCGTTACCCTGACGTTTAACCTCTTCAACCATATGACCATCCGGCGCTATTTTATTAAACAAATCGGCTTTAATCATCTCAGTAGTTTTTTTAATGTCGGCCACATCGCCAATAAAACAATCACCTAAAACGGTTGCCAGTCTTGACCAATCTCCCGAATTATTATTGCGATACCTGATGCTGTGTGCGGCTTTTATAAAAACATTTTTTACCCAGTTAGTAAACAATGCCTTATCATCTGCTTTCCACCCTGAATATGGCTTAAGTAGTTCTGCTGCCATAAGCATAGCCGAACCTGAATAGCTCATCACCAATGATCCGTCAAGTTCTGAGTAAGCCTTATTGGTAGTTGCCCAGCTACTGAGAAAATATAGTGCCTTTTCGGCATATACCTTTTTATTGGTAAACTGCCAGGCTAACGCACAACTGTACGCGCTGAAAGCATCAACCTGTAAAGCCAAAGACTTTGATTGGTGCTCTGCTTTCTGCTGATAATAGCCCGGAACTCTAAAATCTTCAACTGCATGGTTATTAACCAGCAAGGCACTATCAGCTTTTTGAATAAGTTGTTTGAAAGCCGAAAGATAAGGCTCCTTTTTAGCCTTAATTTGCTTTCTTACAAAATCGAGCTGTGCCTTAGGATGCATACCTGAAGGTTGCTCCGTAGCAAAACTCTGCATGGCAAAAACGATGAGCGTTAACATCAAAGTCCTTTTAATTAGACCGCGTAAAAAATTAATCTTCATAATGAGGAATGGTATAAATGAAAGCCTTTGTAAGGGCTTTTATAATAGGTTCTCAAAACTAAACAACGTAAAAGCATTTGCCTAACCCGTCACTGCTTTTGCCGAATTTGTAGGCCCTAGTTGATGAGTTTGCACACCATAGGGCTTTGCAGGAGATACTAAATGCTATCGGATGGGTCATATTATCCTATTTGAATACTTGAGCTAACAACGCACAGTGCTTTTCATAAAAGTATAATACGCTTTAAAATATTTCAACAGCAACATCAAGGCTAATTTATTCAAACTATATCACTGAGGTGTGGTTTACTATGAACGTTTAATTTGTTTACTGCATTAATGCCTTTATATCTTAACGGCAAGTAAATGTAAAACTCAAATATATGCTCAACCTAAAAACAATTACCGTTATTATAGCACTTGCTATGATTCAAGCATGCTCTACCAAGCCTCCCAAAAGCGCAAAGCCCGAAATCAAACCAGCAGTTCGTGATACCAGCCTAACCAATAAAGAAATTGTAAAAAAGCGCCATGAGGGCGATTTTGCATTTGTTAAATATATTGACGACGGCGACTATTCTCAATTGATAGCAAGTGAGGATAAGTCGTCACGGAGCTTCATTAATGACGCAGACACCACCCGTAGCCTAAACCGTGGCGACTTAGTTAAAATTACCTGGAAAGATGGAACCATTACCATGGCGGGCGATGATGATGCTGAGGTGCCTGCTAAGTTGCTTATTGCAGTAGCGAAGACAGGAGATGGTCCCGTATCAAAGTTCAGAAAGTTGTATCCAAAAAAAATAAAGTATACCTGGGCTACAACAGAAGATTACACCTCGTCTTACCTTGACCGGCTTTACTTATCAGCAGAATATTATTTAGCAACTACACAAAATCCATTACTAAGGCAGGCTATTAGCAATAAGCAGGATATAACCTACTCTATCGAGCCGCAGGAAAAAAATGGAAAAAGCTATACCATGCTAGGCATTGCACCTGTTGGGCCAAACGGTAGCAACGTTGTGCAGTGGCTTTACATTGGAGATGAAGATGATAAACTTTATGAATATGATTTAGCAAATGACCATCTGGTTGAATACAAATAGTGTCATTCTATACCTATCATCCATATAAAACACCAATAAGATGAATAGAGTTATTAGTTTATATTGGTTACTGAGCTTAGTTACAAGTTTATTAATTTTTATAGTATACAGGTTTTCTATTTCTAATATAAATACGCACGGTGAAGGGTTTCTATCATCCGTTTTAGACATTTTGGACATAGTTCTGAACCTTGGTTATTCGGCAGTTTTATTGACTGTAATGTTGCTTTCTTCATTTGTTATTCTACTTAATAAACTCAACTCAATCAGGGAAAACCGCAAACTCTCATTGCTTACTTTTTGTGGTGCACCCCTCATATTGGTTATTATATTAATTGCTGTTTATTTTAAAGATTTTCGTGATCATAACAGTGGCATTCTGATGCGTCTTTTATGCTTTTCAGTCATCAACTTAATAACGTCTTTTTTGCTCTTTGTATCCTTTAAAAGATCAATTATGAAGAAGTCGAGATATACAAATCTTTAAATGCTACCTAAACTAATAGAAATGTTTAATATCAATCATCAGTCATCCCCAGGCAAGAAGAAAAGCCAAAGTCACAATCTGCAATGCAAAACTTTTGAATTGACCACTACATGCCTTATTGTTATTTGCCTGGTTTTTACATCTTGCAACAACAACGGCAAACCCTCCGCTCCAAAACAAACCGGCAATATAAAAAACATTAACAAGGCTACAGATACCGTAGTGTCTGAACCAAAATCAAATGCCAACAATAAAGACTCCGTTGAAGTTGTGGACGAAAAAGACATTTTATTAAATGGGAAACTGAAAAGGTACTTTTCAGTAATGGATTTTAAGGCAAATTTTGGAGAGCCAGACAGTTCAAAACTTTTAAGCGATGTAGAGCCCTGCACTTCCATATTTGAAGAGGCAGATGGCTCGGTTAATCCGCAAGCAAAATACTTGTATAAGAATGGTTCGAGATTCGAAAATTCAGGCAATAAGGTTGCCATTGATGAAATAAGCTTCGATGGTGGAGATCATATATTATATAAAGGACATTTACTCAACAAGTCAACAACCATGGGCGATATAAAAAGACTGTTTCCTAACGCCATAAAACATATTAGTGAAATGGACGTGTTTGGCGAGGGGAAATTACAGGTTATACAATTGCGTGAAGATTACAACAATGTATCTGACGGACATGTGAAGATATTTTTCAAGAACGGTAAACTACATCTCTTGCACTGGTGGTTTCCCTGCTAAAATCAAATGTATGTCCACTATTTAAAATTGAAAATTGTGAAGATTCATAAAATTAACATAACCAAATTGCTTTTAATTGTAACACTGCTTTTCAGCGTAGGTTATGCGAAGACATTTAAGCTGATGTCTAAGAATGAAACCAAGCCATTTGAATTAAGCATCCACTGTTCAAATGATGGTAAAGCTGCATTTGTTCAATACAATAAGCAAGCTGGGTACTTAGCGTTAAGACTGGAAAAATTCACCAAAAGCGTTTTAACAAATTCAAACAAGCAACCCGAAGGCTATTATTACGAGTGGAGTGAATTGGCAGGAGACAAAACAACAGGAACATATGGAGTGGTTGAACAATCAGGTCGGGTAAGCAGCGCCTGGTATTTGCGAGGTAAAGACGGCAAAAAATTTGAATTGCTGGCTGACCAGCAAACGGAAGGTGATAACGAGCCTCAAAAACTCCTATTACATGGTATTATTATTTCCTTTACTACCAACAGTTTAGACGAGACATTTCAATTTAAATATCCTACCGGTAAGTTAATTACAACCGGCTTTGGATCATTAGACTCTCCCAATGCTATCCGATCTGCATACGTTAAAGATTACAATTTCGACGGTTATGATGATATCGCATTTTCGTTACCTGATGCAGGCATGGGGGTTTATCATACTTTTAACATATTCCTTTACAACCCGTCAACAAAAAACTTTAAACCACTGAAGGAACCAACTGATGCGCGTGCTAAATGTAATTGTTTATGCGATGTAACCTTAAATGAAAAACAAAAATTACTCTATACGTCTTGCCGTGGTGGTGCACGTTGGTGGCAGGATGTTTATCGTATAAGCAAAGACAACAAATTGACGTACCTAAGGTCAGCCGAGAAGCGCTAGACATCTGTCCTTTCAATCACTACTTACACCTCAACTACTTGTCAATAATGAAAATTACCTCAAAATTTACATTACACACCGTCGCAATTTGCTTGATGTTTTTGTTTTCATGCAGCAAAAACGAGCATACCGGTTATGTATATGAAAAAGAAACAAAACGCCCATTGCAGGGTGTGACTGTGAGCTACAATAACAAACAGGTGCAAACTGACGCTAAAGGATACTTCAGTTTAATTGCCGAGGGTGATGTAAACGGCACTTTATACTTTTATAAAAATGGATATACAGCAGATACCATTGGAACAATAACTCCCCACTCGGGTAAAGTAATGGAAAGTACATTCAAAAATAGCAGCGATACGATATATTTATCAAAAGCACCTGTTATAAAAAAGACTATCGATGCAAAAATTGAATGGCCAATTACATCCGGCCGCTTTACTAAGTTCTACAAAAAAGACAACGATACGCATGACTACAGTTTGGTTGTTCCGGAAGGCTTTACTCTTACTCCAAACACGAGCAACGAGCTGCAAGTAAAAGAAAGCCCATATGGTTATCAAATGAAAAATGACACCCGGTACATAACAGCATCTCAATTTCAAATGGCTGGTGTAAATTATAAAATGGTGATTTATTCGGTAAAGGGTGAAAACGATACGGAGATTATTAATATACAGTTGAATAGCTATGATAAAATGGGAAACCAGTTAGATGCTTTATTATTGGATAGCAGGTTCACTTTTGAAGTCATTTTTTACAGAGACTTCGTGATTGAACAAAACGGTAGGGTTACTATTAATTCACATAGCCAAGATCAGTTTACGTATAATGAGCAGGGCGATATTACGGGTTCTCTAACTAACGCCCCTGTCGAAACGTCTACTGTTATTTACCAACTTAAACCCAATGGCATATTTACAAAGACTACGGGTAATGATTAACGGTTCATACATATCATATAATCAACATGGCATTAGGCCTGGATATCAATTTTGTGAGCGTTAGCTACAAATCATTGTTCACAAACTTAATCACGAAGTAAGTGTTCCCTAACAAATTGACAGTCGATGAAATTTTTATTATATATATTACTGATAACTGCTGTATTTACCGGCTTTGGTTGCAAAAAGAAAAACAAAGAAGAACCAGCTCCTATTGCCAACACAACTCCCGAAAAAACTATCAAGATAACTTATGAAGTAAATAGTTCGGTAGCCGCTTTCGATAATGAGGCGTACAATAAACTAATGTTTACTGCAGCTGAAGGCAGCTACCTTTTTGATACCTTTAAAGGAACCACCTGGAAAAAAGAAGTAAACATTATTGATAACGGCAAGAGTTCAATAGGCCTGCATGTTGACATGCTCCTTAACGGCGACAAAGCAACGGCTATAGGAAAGATATATATTAATGATGAGCTTAAAGTGACTTCAAACAGCACATCACCTTATTACTCAAACGGCCGTACACAAACGCTGCTTGATGTAAAGTATAGATAAATAAATCACTGTTACAACAGCTACCTCTTTTTGTACAACACATTGAAAACTCCTATACTGCCAACGTAAAATTTGGCTTAGTAAGTAACTAGATAGATGTTTATACATCAAATTCACTCCTTTATCTTATTAAATTCACTTTTTTAATATAAACATCTTAAATTAGGTGTTTCTATTTATCTACCAAACGAAAACATGCCGGGCTGCTAAAAGTTAAAAGAGAAAGTGTCGATGATAGTTTTAAAAGGTCCTTCGTGGTGGATATTCGCAAGGTCAGTTTTCGAAAATTTAAATTGGATACAACAAGCCAGCCATGATAGTGCTGCTGTAGACTTGATTACATCCTTTAAGCAGGGAGATGAGAATGCCTTTAAAATGGTTTTCGAGCAAAACGTTGGCAAAATGTATGCGTTTGCCTTCAAAATGTTAAAAAGCAGGGAGCAAGCCGAAGAAATAGTACATGATGCTTTTTTAAACGCCTGGAATAATCGTGATAAGATTAATGCCTCACTTCCTATAACACCTTATATATATACTATTACTAAACGTCTTGCGCTGAATTCGCTACGTCAAACCGCCAGTTCACAAAAAGCAGTTGACGAATTGTGGAAACAGGTTGATGATAGCACAAATCTTACTGAGGAAGCTATACTTTTTAATGATCTTCAAAGAATTACTGAAACTAAAGTTGCGTTGCTTCCTGCGCAGCAGCAACAAATATTCAGAATGAGCCGTGAAGACGGTTTAAGCCACGACGAAATCGCTACAAAATTAAACTTGTCAAAAAATACTGTACGAAATCACTTATTTCTTGCCCTAAAATCGCTTCGAGAGCATTTAAACGAACCATATATTGTGTTTTTACTCGGTTTTTTAAAAAACATTGAAAAGTTTTCAAGTTTTTTTCACTTTCCATTGGTACATCATTAGGTTTGATGTGTAATGTCATTATTAAGGGTGTGTTAACATCCTGTAATTATAATGACAAGCAAACAAATAAATTCTCTTTTACGCAGCTATGCTGATGGTACTATATCAAAGGAAGACTTTGATATACTTATAAGTCATTTCAAGCTAACTGGCAATGATGCCGAAATTTTGGCTGCGATGGATGATATATGGCATAGCCTGAATGCTTATGAGTTTTCAGCACCGGAAGATGTTAAGAAAAGTATTTTCAAACGTTTAACACAGCAAACATCCGGGAAGAACAACCTTAAAATAAAACAGCTAAAACCATGGTATCGTTATGCAGCTGCTGTGTTAGTTGTTGCGGCGGGTGCGGCAATATACCTCGCAACTCAGTCGCCGGCAAATCAATCAATAGCCAAACGCTATAAGAACGATGTAAAGCCAGGCTTTGAGCAGGCAACTTTGACTTTGGCAAACGGCAAGGTGGTAAATCTATCACAGGCAAACAACCAAGGCACCATACAAGAGCACGGCGTAATTATAAAGAAAGGTGCAGACGGCACCCTGTTATACCATTATAAAGCAGACCCAGCATCTTCAAATACCGACACATCACACAACACCATAAAAACGCCGCGTGGCGGCCAGTTTCAGGTAGTTCTGTCTGATGGGAGCCACGTATGGCTGAACACAGCATCATCATTAACATTTCCGGTGAAATTCAATGAGCAAAATCGTACGGTTAAGCTTACGGGTGAGGCTTATTTTGAAGTTGCCAAAAACGCCAAAAGTCCGTTTTTAGTAATTACTGATAAACAACAGGTCAAAGTACTTGGAACTCATTTTGACATCAACGCATACGCAGATGAACCGGTTACTAAAACCACTTTACTTGAGGGAAAAGTAAGTGTAGTTACCGCTCAAAAATCAACAACTATAAGTCCGGGTGAGCAAGCCGTTTTTGCCAATGGCAACGTTAGCGTAAAGACTGCCGATTTGGAAGAAGCCATGGCCTGGAAAAACGGCTTATTTTTATACAACCAGCAAAGCCTTGAAAATATAATGCGCCAGGTATCAAGGTGGTACAACGTTGATGTGGTGTATGAAGACCAGGACGTAAGAAAACAACTTTTTAGCGGTGCATTATCACGCTTTAAAAATATCTCAGAAATGCTTGAGGTACTCGAAACAACAGGATCTGTACACTTTAAAATTGAGGGAAGGAGAGTTACTGTTATGCAATAGTTTTTATCTAGCCAATAAACACTATAAAAAATAACCGGGAATGCGCCAACATCCCCGGTCAATTAAATATCAGTGTTTAGCCAAGACGTATTCACACATTCAACTAAAACGCTAATAAACAAATGTAATGAAATTTCAAGATCTTATTAGATCAGGGCATTCAGCCTGCAATAATCTCTCAGTCATTCGCATAGTGAAACTCACCATATTTTTGATGACAACCTTTTTCATCCAAGTCAGCGCGGCTGGCTTTGCTCAAAAGGTCACATTCGTTAAGCAAAACGCTTCGTTTAAAGAATTGTTTACAGAAATTAGAAAACAAACCGGATATAATGTTTTCTGGCAGGACAGCAAGGTTAACGAACAGCAAAAAATTAACGTTGCTTTTAAAGGAGAAACACTGCAAAAGGTACTCGATCAAACGCTTCCACCCTATTCACTTACTTATAAAATTGTAAATAAAACTGTTGTTATTCAACAGCAGCAAAAAACCTTGATTGATAAGGTGGTTAGCTATTTTAGCAGCGTTAACGTTACCGGCAAGGTGCTTGACGCAGAAAGTGGCAAACCGGTGCCAAACGTTACCGTAAACCTGAAAAACACAACGCAACGCGTTTACACGAACGAAAACGGCACATTTAACTTCAGAAACTTGCCCGACGATGCTATACTCGTATTCTCTTACATAGGCTATACTACACAAGAGGTTGCAGCGTCAGACGTAATGGTTGTGCGACTCATGTTGACCACGCAAAAACTTGATGACGTCATTGTTTCAAACGGATATCAGCAGGTAAGAAAGGGTAGCACTACAGGCTCAAGCGCTGTTTTAACTGCTAAAGACATTGAAACCACACCAAGCATAAGCTTAATTGAACGACTTGAAGGTAAAGTACCGGGTGTTAGATTTGACGTACGTAACAACACTATACAAATAAGAGGAACAAACGGCATAAGCATGACCGAAAACTTATCGCCATTATTAATTATTGACGGTTTTCCTGCAACTAATCAAAACTTGGTTAACGTATCAAACAACGTTATTGAAGGTAATCCTAGAAACGTAAACCAGCCCGCTACAGCCGGGAATGCTATCTTAAATAACATCAATCCAAATGATATAGAGAGCATTACCTTTCTTAAGGATGCTGCGGCAGCTTCAATATGGGGTTCTAAGGCAGCTAATGGCGTAATTGTTATTACAACTAAAAGAGGCAAGCAAGGTGCACCAAGCATTGATTATAGCATGACGCTAAGCACAGCACAATCACCTGACTTGTCAAAGTTGAATGCCATGAACAGTCAGCAATACATTGACCTGGAACGCGAGATGTTTGACAAAGGCTTTTTTACCGATCCAACACTGAGTTACCGTTACGGCCCTATCAGTGAGGCTCAGGAGTGGATGTTTAGGGTGAAGAGAGGCAAAGCAACCGCTGCGCAGCGTGACTCGGCGTTAAGTGTTCTCGGTAATCGCTCAAATGCTGATCAACTAAAAAAATATTTACTGCAAAAAGCCGCAACTCAGCAACACAACTTATCTATATCTGGTGGTGGCGCAAATAACACCTACTACCTGGCGGCAAATTACTCCAAAGATGTGCCAATTTTTAAGAGCAACTACGGTGAAACATTTTCACTCACCTCTAACCTTACTAACGATTTTTGGAACAAGAGGATATTAGTTGCTACCAACATCAATTTTATCAGCACCAAAAGCCAGGTTAATAACGCTTCTTCAGCCGCATTAAGCCAGGGACCATTTGGTTTTGCGCCTTACGAAATGATAGTTGATGCCAATGGAAATCCAATAAGCAAACCTATTATGTTTACTCAGCGTGTATCAGACAGTCTTGCACGTATAGGCTACATGCCATGGACTTATAATCCTATTGATGAGCTTAACTACAATAACACCATTTTGTTGAAAAACTCTCTCAGAGTCAGCAATTCAATCAGAGGTATCATAACATCATGGTTAAATGTGAATGTATCAGGCCAATTTCAACGTCAGTTTGCAAACCAGGATTACTTGCAAAATCAAAACAGTTACTTAACACGCAACCTGATTAACACAGGCACTGTACTTAACGCTACCACCCGCTTACCAAGCTACGGTGTACCTGTAGGCGGCGTTTATAAAACCAGCAACGGTACTACTGATGAATACAGCTTACGCGCACAGTTCAACATTAACAAAAACTGGACTGACCATCACTTTGATATGCTGGGCGGCGCCGAGATAAGGCAAACCAAATATAAAGGCGGTACGCAAACACGCTATGGTTATAATGAAGATACCGGTACGTCTGTTGTTGTAAACCCAACAATTAATTATCCAACTATTTTTGGCTATTCAACCAATCTGGGCTATTTGGATGGAACCATCTTTGCAAATAGGGTAAGATACCTGTCTTACTTCTCCCTGGCTACTTATTCATATAAAAACAAGTATTATGCCAGTGGTAGCGTACGCTTTGATGATTATACTAATCAAGGACTTTCCCGCAAACTACGCGCCACTCCGCTTTATTCAGCCGGGTTACGCTGGAATGTAAAGCGCGAAAATTTTTTATCAAATATTAGCTGGCTTAGCGGGTTAACTCTTCGCGCAACAATAGGTACAGGTGGAAGCATTCCTAACAGCGGTTATTCTTTTGCTACTGTAACACTGTACCCTAACGATTCCTATACGCTTTTACCAACAGCAGGTATCTCCGGTCCGGCTAACTCGCGGTTAACATGGGAAACAACCCGCACTTTTAATGAAGGCATCGATGCTGATTTCTTCAACGGCAGATTAGCGTTATCTATGGATATCTATCAGAAAAGGAATTATAACCTCTTTGTTTCTCTACCCTACAATTCAACTTACGGTTTTTCAAATTTGACATACAATGCGGGCGACGCTAAGGGCCGCGGTATTGAGTTTAACTTAACCGGGCAACCCATTATGACTAATAAGTGGAACTGGACGTCATCTTTCAATTTTTCATACACAGAAAATACAGTAACTGATTCGCGATTTAAACCAACTTTCGCCACCGCAGGCGGAAAAGTATCAACGCAAGGTTTTCCAACAGATAACATTTTTGTGTACAAATGGGCAGGCCTTGACAATAAAGGACAATCAAGAATTTACGGAGCCGATGGTACTATATTGAATGTATCAGGTTCACGCAGTCCAAACATTAATGACCTTACTTATGGTGGTCGCACAACACCCCCGTATTTTGGTGGGTGGACAAACACTGTAAGATATCAAAACCTAAGCCTTATCGTAAGAGCTACTTATAATTTAGGGCATAAAGTTATGCTTACTGATATAACCGGTGCTACTTATCCAACCGGCACAAGCACCAGCGGCTACCTGCCCAATACCATCAGGCTGTTAGACAGATGGCGCAATCCGGGAGATGAAAACTTCACCAATATTCCAGGCTTAGCCGGTAATAACTTTACAAATGTTGATTATTTTGTTAACTCTGATTACAACCTGATTGACGCAGGAAATATAAGGCTGCAACAGCTATCATTGAACTACTCGCTACCGCAGACAATTCTTCGCAAGGCGCCGTTTATTAAAGCAATTAATGTTGGTGCTACAGTTAGTAATCTTGGTCTTATTTGGCGCGCCAACAAGTTAGGTGTCGATCCGGACTATCAGCGTACCGGAAACATATCAAACCTGCCACCTGCGCGTACCTATTTATTTAACCTTAACATTTCTTTATAAGATGTTTACAAAAATCATGTCTAAAGCAAGTTTAGCTATCATTGCTTGCCTGCTACTAATGGTTAGCGCATGCCGTAAGTATGTAGAGATTCCGCCAAGTCAGGTAAGGGCTTTGAAATACACAACAGATTATAGTGCGTTACTTAACTATGCATCTACCATTGAACTGGGTTATACTTACCCGGTTTATGCAGCTGATGATTTTGGCGTGGATGACCCAAGCTGGTATCCCCGTTTCTCCTATCAGCCACCAGTAAATGCATACACCTGGGCCGAACGTATTTGGGGCCCAACTGAAGAAGATGCGGATTGGAGTACGCTTTATAAAATTATGAACACCTACAATACAGTAATTACAGGTGTTGATAAAAGTGAAGGCGGCACCGATGCCCAAAAAGCTGCAATAAAAGCAAGTGCACTTGTTCATAGGGCATATGCATACTTCACTCTGGTAAATCTGTACGGCAAACAGTATGATGCAGCCACAGCTAACAGTGATTTGGGTGTGCCTTTGCTACTCACCCCTGATTTGTATGCCAGTTTAACCCGCGCAACAGTACAACGCGTTTATGAGCAGGTGAAATCTGACCTAACTGAGGCTTTGCCATTGCTGCCTGAAGTTGCCACTTTTAACGTTAACCCTTCAAAGTTGGCTGTGTACTCTTTGCTTGCACGGTATTATTTAAACACCCGTGAGTTTGGCGAAGCTAAACGTTATGCGGAGATGGCGTTAGCCTTGAGGAATACTTTGCTTGATTATAACGCTTACACAACAACATGGCCACTTAAACTTCAGAACCCTGAAGAAATGTTCTTTAAACGTACCGCTCAAACCGTTACTGTCGTTCCGCTTCAACAATCCGCTTTAAATTTATATGATACTAAAGATTTAAGGTACAGTATTTTTACAGCTCCGGCAGCAATGGTTAGAGGGTCTAATTTTGCTGTGGGCCGTGGTCTTACCAGATCGCAATATTTTTTAGAGGGCACTTACATTGGCCCGGGCGTACCCGAAATGATGCTGGTTAAAGCAGAGTGTGAAGCCCGTGCAGGAAATGCAAGTGCGGCCATGGAAATGGTTAACAACCTTCGCAAAAAGCGTTTTAAACCAACTGAATATTATGACCTTGCTGCAACTGATGCAAACAATGCACTTCGTATTGTAATTGACGAACGCGGCCGTGAATTTATGGGACGAGGTTACCGCTGGTTTGATCAGCGCCGTTTAAGTAAAGATAATGGCTTAATACAAACAGTTACGCGCAAGTTTAAAGATGCGACTTATACGCTGGCACCGGGCAGCAACCGCTACACCTTCCCTATTGCAGAAAAGTATATAGCCTTGAATCCAGAAATTACACAAAACCCGAGATAATAATATACCATGAATTTTAGAAAGAGTAACTTTCTTATTGCTTGTGCTGCAAGCGCTGCCATGCTTACACCCGCATGTAAACTGTTGCACAAAAAGAAAACTCCGGTTAAGCCGGCAGTGGCGGTAGACCCGGCACAACGACGGGCAGACAGCTTGAAAAAAGCCAACGCGCTTAAACCGTATGCTTCCATAGTAACTAAAAACACCAAATCGAGCCAGGGCTTTATCACCGTTCACAAAACGGATAACAAGTACTACTTTGAGATACCTAAAAGCATATTTGGCAGGGATATTTTAACCGTGAGCCGTATTTCAAAGGCATCATCAGATATGCGCAATGGCAGCATGGGTTACGCGGGCGATCAAATTGGCGAAAGCGTTTACGCTTTCGAAAGAGCACCTGACAACAAGTTACTATTGCGCCGCCGCTCATTCAGAGAGAATGCTAAAGACAGTACAGCAACTATGTACGCAAGCGTTGTTAAAAACAATGTAAGCACCATTGTGGCCTCATTCCCATTGGTATCGTACAAGCCCGATTCATCTGCCATACTTGTTGAAGTAACCGAGCTTTTAAACTCTGACAATGATGTGCTGTACTTTCAAAGAAAACAGTACAAAGATAAAGCAGGCATGGGTGGTCAGCAAAATGACAAAAGCTACATAGATTATATCCACACCTTCCCTACCAATGTTGAAATTCATACGGTAAAAACATATTCGGCCGGAATGAATCCAACCAACTCAAGTTATACTGTTGAGTTAAATACATCAATGGTTCTATTGCCGGTTCAGCCTATGAGGCCACGCCTGCAGGATGAACGCGTTGGTTATTTTACCACATCAACACGTGATTTTGATGTTAAGCCACAAGGGGTAGCCAATACTACCTACATTAACAGGTGGCGCTTGAACCCAAAAGCCGGTGATGAAGAAAAATACAAACGCGGAGAACTTGTTGAACCGGAAAAGCCTATTGTATTTTACATTGACCCAGTTACACCACGCAAATGGGTTCCATATTTAATTCAAGGCGTAAATGACTGGCAAAAAGCGTTTGAAGCAGCAGGTTTCAAAAATGCAATTATGGCTAAAGAAGCGCCAACAAAAGCTCAGGACAGCACCTGGAGTATTGATGATGCTAATCACTCAGCTATAATTTACAGGCCTTCAGTAGTTGCTAATGCCATGGGTCCAAGCATTGCCGATCCACGGAGCGGAGAGATAATTGAAAGTCACATCTTCTGGTATCACAATGTAATGTCGGTATTGGAGCAATGGTACCGAACACAAGCCGGTGCAATTGACCCACGGGCGCGCAAACCTGAGTTAGATGAAAAGCTAATGGGTTCACTAATCCGTTTTGTATCATCTCATGAGGTTGGTCACGCACTTGGTTTACTTCACAACTTTGGCTCGAGCTCAACCGTTCCTGTTGAAAATCTTCGCAAGAAAGAATGGGTTGAGGCGCATGGCCATACGCCATCTATTATGGATTATGCAAGGTTCAACTACGTTGCGCAACCTGAGGATCATATTGGCGAAAAGGGAATCTTTCCGCGCATAGGCGATTATGATAAATGGGCTGTTAAATTCGGTTACACCTGGCGACCTGAGTTTGCTAACGAAATAGCAGAAAATAAGGCAATGGTTAAAGTAGTAACCGATTCTTTAGCCAAAAATCACCGCCTATGGTTTGGCAATGAAATGGAACCATTTGATCCCCGTGCTCAAAACGAAGATTTGGGTGACAATTCAGTTTTAGCAAGTGAGTATGGCATCAAAAACCTTAAGCGTATTATGCCGCAGTTGGGTAATTGGGTTAACAAACCATACGAAGATCAATCAGACCGCTTAAACGCGTACTCTGGTATATGGAGTCAAATGGGTATGTATGCCGGACACGTATTAAAAAATGTAGGCGGCACTTACCATACAATTCGTTTAAACAGTGAACATTTGCCAAGCTACCAACCGGTACCACGTTGGCGGCAAAAGCAGGCTGTTGCGTTTTTAAACAAACAAGTTTTTAAAACCCCTACATGGCTTAACGCTTCTGACTTTCAATCATCGTTTTCTGAAACATTCCCAATAGAGCTAAGTAAGCTTCAGGAAAGTGTATTATATCCGTTAATAACACGTATGCGACTCAGCAATATGTACACTAATGAAATAGAAGGCAAGGGTAAAACTTATACAATCAACGAACTTTTCACCGATTTAAAAAGGGGCATTTTTGAGGAGGTTTATGCTAATCGCAACGTTGATGTTTACCGTCGTACCATACAGAAGCTTTTTGTATACAGGGTGTGCGAGCAGGCATTTTTGCCAAATGAAATGAGTACTATATTTCCGAGTAATACCTATCATTTCACCATTACTGATATAAATGCAATTTTAAAGGATGAACTAAAGCAACTAAACAGCTTGTTTAAACAAAAATTGAAGAGTAACTCACTCAATAAGTTGACACGTTTTCATTTAGAGGAAATGAGCTCAATGATTGACAAACGCTTTGCTGCTGATAAGACAGGCATGATTAAATAGTAGTTTTCAAAAAAAATGCTCAAAAAAATCTACATCGTTAGATTTAAATTAATTGCAGTAAAATAAAAGCGGACATAGTCCGCTTTTATTGTTTTATATACCTTGCAGTAAGTGTTGACTATGATTTATGCTGCAACCAACAATCTATTAACTACATCTATTAAATCGTAAATATCAAATGGCTTTGTTATAAATTCATTTGCACCTGCCTCCATCGCTATGTTACGCCCATCAGGACTTGCAGATATGGCCACAATGGGGATTTTTGACGTTTCATTATTAGCTTTTATAGCTTTAATGGCATCATAACCTGATATGGTTGGCATCCAAAGGTCAATTATAATTATATCAGGTAGTCGTTGCTCAAGTACACCGTTTATCTCCGAACTGTCGTCAACAGCTACTACATCGTATCCTTCGTAATCAAGCATTACATTGAGCATATTCAAAATGCCGGCATCGTCGTCACAAATCAATATTACGTTTGACATATAGGTAATTTACTAGTAGCAATGTTTTTAATAAATTTAAGATGATAAGTTTTTCTCCTCAACAGATCGAGGATTTTGCCTGCAATTTTCTTACCACAATTATTAACTCAAATGAAAAATCAATTAAATATTTTTTAACATAATAACCACTAGTCTTAAAATCAAGCTCAAACCAAGCACAAGTTATCCCGTAATTAAAATTACATATCTTAATAGTTTACAATAAACTGTGCAAAATAAAAAAAAGTGTAGTCTTATTAGTATGCTGCTGCAACCTTCGGCCGTGCTTTTTCGTAAGTGATTTTTATAATATAATAAAGATGCCTTTAAGGGAATTGGAGAGAATCAAGGCAGTTAACCGTTTCTTGAAACTTGAAATCAGTAAGGATGCTGAGTTACAGGAGATAGTTGAACTTGCTGCCAGAGTTTGTGGTACCAACGCAGCACTCATAACTTTTTTAGATGCCGATATACAAAATGTAATGTTCAAAACCGGCATCCAACTAGACAACACCAAAAGGGTTGACGCCTTTTGTGATCATGTTGTACGTTCAGAATCATTTTTTGAAGTTGAAAATGCCCTTACGGATGAACGATTTAACCGCAATCCATTAGTTACAGGTAAGCCTGATATTCGTTACTATGCCGGTGCACCGCTGACAACCCAAGACGGTATGAGTTTGGGCAGCTTGTGTGTTATTGATACGGCAATGAACAAGCTGTCTGAATTACAAAAGCAGATGCTCGTGGCGTTGGCCAAACAAGTAATTCAATTACTTGAGTTTGATATGAGTTTACAAATATTACGATCACAATATATTAGTGCTAAGCAATCTGAAATTGAATTAAGGGCCTTTTTTGAGAGCACCATTGATCATCATTTACTTTTAGGGCTTAACTTTCAGGTACTTGCTTTCAACCGCGCATGGGAAAGCCATGTACTTGCAGCGTATGGTAAAAACCTTACCAGGGGGGCATCAATGACTGATTATGTGCATCCCGCAAATTTAAGCCGCTTTTACCAGGATTATTTGCACGCTTTAAAAGGCACTGCAATTTATGATGAGCGTAACCTAGGCAACGAAGGAGAAGAAGCCTGGCGTATAGTGAAATTTGAACCTGCGTTTGATATGGATGGAAAAGTAATTGGCGTTGCCATCAATACCACTGATGTTAACAGGCGTGTTAAGCAGGAAATTCTTGTTCAGGAACAACACAAATCACTTGAACATATCGCTTTTTTGCAGGCTCATGAATTACGCAGACCTGTAGCTACCATTTTAGGCTTAATGGATTTAATAAAAGAAAATGAGTATAAAAATTCTCAATCGGAATTTGAGTATCTTGAAAAAACTGTTGAAGAACTTGACTCAAAAATTAAATTGGTTATAGAGCAGGTTTCGGTTGCAAGCTACGTCAAGTAGCTTTTGGGGATGAAAGCTTTGTAAGGGCTTAAAGTATATCTTGTACATTTCAGGTTCATTATTGTACATGTGGCTCAAATAATTGTCAGTACAGTTGTAATCTGCTTACCTTTATATATGTTTCGTGCATACCATTTAAAGTGGTGTTTTACCATGATAGGCATACTGGCCATAGGCACTCTGCTTATGCGACCCGGCTTTTTTTCCACCCATAATTGGATTCAGTACTTTGTACACCTTCTTTCCATTTCAACCTCGATACTGAGTTGCTGGTTTATTCAAGGGTATTTTAAAAAACGAACATTTGCTGGTTACACAACTTACGCAACATCAATCATTAGTATTATTTGTGGTATTGTAGCATCATTTGCTGTAGGCTCAACGTTAACTTTTTTTATTCCTGAACGCTACTTTTTTCCCGAAAATCATTTGGGTTACGGTTACGTTGATTTGGTACGCAGGCTTATAGGTTCATTCTTTTTAAGTATGGCCTGCTACATATCTTACAACAATCTCGATACCAACGATAAGCTGCAGCAAACTAAATTGGAGAATGAGCAGTTTAAGCAGGCTCATCTGCGGGCGCAGTTAATTTCTTTGCAACAGCAAATTAGTCCGCACTTCCTATTTAATTCACTCAGTACTTTAAAAACCATTGCTACTGATGCCGACACCAAGAACTTTGTTGTGCAACTGGCACACGTGTACCGTTACCTGCTTAACTTTAACGACAGACAAGTTTCGCGCCTTTCTGAAGAACTGGCTTTTATACGCTCTTATTTATATATCCTGCACCAAAGGTTTGAAAGCGCATTAGACATCCACATCAATGTGCCTGAGCAGTATTTAAACTATCAAATTCCCCCTCTGTCATTGCAATTGCTGGTTGAAAACGCAATTAAGCATAACGCCCTATCGCCTGACAGGCCTTTGACGATCAGCATAAAAGTAGATTACCAGTTACAACTAGTAGTAAGCAATAATTTTCGTCCTAAAAAGGTTCCGGTTGAAAGTACCGGACTTGGCTTGCAAAACATAAATGACCGTTTCAGACTTTTGTTTAACAAGGAGATCAGAGTAGAAAAAAATAATGAGGCATTTACCGTAATTCTACCGCTTGTAGCTAATGAACGTGATCATAATTGAGGACGAACCCCGTACCGCAAACGATTTAAAGGCCACCTTAGTAAGTCTTGATAATTCAATTAACGTGCTGGCTATTCTGCCATCAGTTAGTACTGCAGTTGCCTGGCTGCAAAGCAATCCGGCACCGGAACTCATTTTTTCTGACATTCAACTGGGTGATGGCTTGAGCTTTGAAATATTCAAAGAAGTTCAAATTAACGCACCCGTTATTTTTTGCACCGCATTTGATGAATATGCTATAAACGCCTTTGAGTCTAACAGTATTGATTACCTACTGAAGCCTATTGAAGAAGACCGGGTTGAAAAAAGCCTGCAAAAGTTTCATCGTATCAAGGGGCACTACAGTAGTGCAGGTAATTTAGACAGGGTTATAAGCCAACTTACCAAGCAGTACAAACAGTCGCTACTGGTTCACTACCGTGAAAAGATTATTCCGGTAAAGGTTGCTGATATATGCCTGGTGTATGCAGCGAACGGGTTAGTTAACCTACACATGACCGACAAACAAGAGTATACCGTTCAATATACCATAGAGCAGCTCGAAAACATGCTTGACCCGAAGCACTTTTTCAGAGCTAACCGCCAATTCATCATCAACCGTGACACGGTACAAAACATTGAGCATTACTTTAACCGCAGGCTGGTTGTTCATACCGCCTGCCCAACGCCCGAAACCATTATTGTAAGCCGCCTTAAAGCCAACGATTTTTTGCGCTGGATTGAGCAATAAGCTTGGCTTTACACACACCATTGCTGTAAAACATGCGTGACATTTCAGCTTGGCATTGGTACATTTCGCTATCAATTTTGCACGGTTCAGGTATTTTATGGCTAAAAGCCACCGCAAGCATTATAGTTTTGTATCATCGGTTTTAACAGCCGTTGTGTTATGAACAGGAAATTAATAACTGCTATTATTTTTTTAATGCCGCTAAATCTTATGGCCCAGCAAACCTGGAACCTGAGAACGTGCATTGAATATGGTTTAAAAAATCATCGCAGCAATGCGGTGTACGCTAATCAAAAACGCATTGCTGATGCTCAGGCTAAAGAAGCACTGGCAGACTATTTACCTAAAATAAGCCTTAACGGAACAGTTGATGACAATTTAAAAGTACAGCAAACAGTAATTCCTGGCGGTATTTTTGGCCCGGATGATATCAGGGTTGCGTTTACCAAAAAGTTCAACACTAACGGTGTTGCACAGCTTGATCAAACTCTGTATGATCAATCGCTAATTAACGGTTTAAAGGCAAACAAGTACAATGTTGAACAGGCAGGACTCAATCAACAGCAAAATGATGAAGCAATTATATATAACATCAGTACGGCCTATTATCAAATTATGGTTTACCGTGAACAACTTGCTTTACTTCAAATAAACCGGAAAACTTATCAAAAACAGATAGACATATCGGTGCTTAAAGTAAAAAAGGGAGTTTCCCTGCAAAAAGACCTTGATAAGGTAACTGTTGACTTAAACAATGCAGAATCGCAAATGCGCGTTGCCGAGAGTAACTTAACTCTTTCTGAAAATCAGCTGAAGTATGAAATGGGATACCCTATTACTGATGCGCTAACTGTTGAAAGCATGAGTGCTGAAAAAACACCCGCGCCTACGCTGGCGGCAAATAACTCACAATTTGCCTTAAACAACCGTACAGACTATCGCATTTCTGAAATTAACGCCAAATTATTAGAAATAGATGAAAGCCGTATCAAAGCCGGCGGCTTACCAAAGCTGACCGCCTATGCAAGGTATGGCACCATTGGGTTTGGCGATAACCTTAGTCAATCGTTTTCATCCATGACACCGTATTCAGCAGTTGGTTTAAAGCTAAGCTTTCCCATTTTTGATTTTTTTAAACGTAGTGCACAGTACAATCAGGCCAAATTCAAACGACTCAACGCACAGGAAAATCTGAAGCTTGACGAAGGCAAATATCAGCTTCAATATGAAAATGCCCGCACCAAAATGCTGAAAGAACAAACCAATGTTGATAATAATAAACGCAATATTGAATTGGCACGTTCCGTATTCAGCACAACAGATTTGCAGTTCCAAAAAGGTACCACTGACCTTACTGACTGGCTGAATGCCCAAAACTCTCTTAAAGAAGCTCAAAACAATTATCTCAAATCATTATACCAGTTCTACCTTGCCAAAGTAGAGCTTGAAAAAGCAGGCGGCACCTTAAAAACCTTTTACTCGGCCCTATAACTCAGCAAATGAAAACTAAATACATTATTATACTCGTTGGTATTGCCATTGTTGGCTTAATAGTTTACAAACTGGCATCTAACAAAAAGAAACTTGACGAGAAAAACAAGCCTGTACAGGTTACCAGCGTACGTATACCGGTTAAAGCAGCCCCTGCCAAGGAGCAGTTGCAGGAAATAAACATTATGAAAACTGGTAGCCTTGCGCCGTTTAAAGAGGCCAAAGCGCTTGCTGTAACCGGAGGTAATTTACTACAGGTGCGGTTTGAATTGGGCGACCGTGTAAGCAAAGGCCAGGTATTAGCCGTTACTGATAATCAAAGTGCCCGGCTGGACCTGCAAAAAGCTGAAAGCAACGCCGCCAAACTGCGTAACGACTTAAACACCTATACAGAATTACTGCAAGGCAAAGCAGCCACCCAAGAGAAGGTGAACGATATACGCCAAAACTATATGGATGCTGTAACGCAGGTTAACCTGAGCCGTAAAAACCTGGCCGATGCTGCCATTAAAGCACCTACGAGCGGCATAATTTCATCAAAGCCCGTTGAGCAAGGCGTTTTTGTAAATGCAGGTAGCGAGGTAGCCACAATAGTTGACCTTTCAAGGGCCAAAGTACAGGTTTATTTGACCGAAGCTGAGGTTTATAAAGTTGAACAAGGCCAAAAAGTAAAAATTACCACTGAAGTTTATCCGGGTAAAGTGTTTGCTGGTACTGTAAGCTTTATTAGCCCACAAGCTGATGCCACGCATAATTATCTTGTAGAAATACTGGTTTATAACACACAGCGTGCTATTCTGCGTTCGGGCACCTTTGTATATGCCGATTTTAGTAAAAAGACCCGCCAGCAAGTACTGGTGATTCCGCGCGAGGCACTTACTGAGAGTATAAAAGATGCTGCCGTATACGTAATACAAAATGGCACAGTTAAACGCAGAACTATACAAACCGGTGCCGAAATGGGCACTATGGTGCAGGTAACCTCAGGGTTAAGCGCCGGCGAACAGGTGGTAACGTCCGGCCAGATCAATTTGAAAGATGGCACCCAGGTAAGTATATCTAATTAAGCTTAATTAAAACTACACTGATGCACGGCAGCATGCAACGAAACCGGCTAAACGTTATGATTGTGTTCATGATTGTACTGATACTTTTAGTTCAGGCAGGCTTTAAGGTTAAAGTAACACATGCCGTGCTTACAAATAAAAATACGCAACCATGTCAATTGCTGAAGTAGCCGTTAAGCGGCCATTACTGATCATTGTTATATTTACGGTGCTTATACTGTTTGGTGCACTTAGCTATACCAAACTCAATTACAAACTCCTTCCTACTATTGAGGTTCCAACGGTATCGGTAAGTACCGTATATCCGGGGGCTTCGGCAGCCGAAGTGGAAACATCTGTTACAAAAAAGCTGGAGGATGCTTTTGCATCTGTTGAAGGTTTGGATAAGCTAAGCTCTACCTCACAAGAAGGTGTATCGCAGGTAGTGGTACAGCTTAAAAGCGGCGTTGATATTGATAAAGCCGAACGCGACATACAGCGCAAGGCTGACCAGGCTCAAAACGATTTACCGGATGATATTGACCGCCCTGTAGTTAATAAAATTAACCTCGAAGAGGTACCGGTTATAAGAGCTGGCGTAACCTCAAACCTAGCGCCTAAAGCGTTGTATGATATGGTTGACCTTCAACTACGGCCAATATTACAAAACGTAAGCGGTGTGGGCCAGGTAAATATTATTGGCGGCGATGAACGCGAAATACAAGTAAACATTGACCAAAGTAAACTCAAAGCTTATGGACTAACTATTACCCAGGTAACAGAAGCTGTCAGAAACGCGAACCAGTCATTCCCGGCAGGCAGCATTGAAACGCGCGAGCAGCAGGTTTCTATACAATATGATGCCAACGTTGCGTCGGTAGATCAGATACGTAATTTAATTGTGCAGCAACGCCCCGGCAGCGGCAGCATATACCTGCGCAACATTGCCGAGGTAGTTGATGCAACCGCTAAAGAAACAGCCATTAACCATATTAACGGTATACCATCAATTGGTATACAGGTTATTAAGCAAACAGATGCCAACGCTGTAAACGTAAGTAAAGGCATAAAGGAAAGCTTTGCCCGCATTGAGCAGCAGTACAAAAGCCAAAATTTGAAGTTCACCGTATCAAGTGATCAGTCTACTTACACATTGCGATCGGCCGATGCCGTAATGGAAGACCTTGTGCTGGCTGTAATAATAGTTGGTGTGGTTATGCTGGCCTTCCTGCATAGCTTCCGCAGCTCAATGTTTGTTATGGTAGCCCTGCCCTCTTCTATCATACCAACTTTTATTGCTATGATGCTCATGGGCTTCTCGCTCAACCTAATGACTTTGATGGCTATGTCATTAGTAGTAGGTATTTTAGTTGATGATTCTATTGTAGTGCTCGAAAACATTTATCGTCACTTGGAAATGGGATCAGACCGGCGTACGGCTGCTATTGAAGGCCGTAGCGAAATTGGATTTACTGCCATGGCTATTACCCTGGTAGATGTGGTGGTATTTTTACCGCTTGCCTTATCGGGCGGAATAATAGGTGCTATCTTACGTGAGTTCTCGTTGGTGGTGGTATTTTCTACCTTGATGAGCTTGTTCGTATCTTTTACAATTACGCCTATGTTAGCCAGCCGTTTTGGCCGCGTGGAGCATTTAAGTAAAGACACACTCTGGGGCAAAATAAACTTAGGTTTTGAACATATTATTGACGTAATTAAAGAGCAGTATGGCAAAATGCTGGCAACAGCGCTGCACAAAAAACGATGGTTACTGTCGGGCGTTATTGTACTAATTATTGGCTCATTAATGCTGGTTGGTAAAGGTTTCATCGGAGCATCATTTATTCCGGCAGGCGATCAGGGTGAGTTACTCATCAATCTTGAGCTTGAGCCGGCAGCATCAATATACCAAACCAATATGCTAACGCAGCAGGTAGAAAAGAAGATAATGGCCCGCGCCGAGGTTGATAAGGTATTTTCGAGCATTGGCTTTGTGAGCGGTGGTGTGGTTGGCGCAGGTAATAACGCTAACCGGGCCGAACTTACGGTGAGCCTAAAAGATGCCAAAGAGCGCAGTATGACCTCAGAGGAATTTGGCATTAAGATGCAGCGTGAGTTAAGCGAGGCAATACCTGGTGCCAAAATCACGGCCTCGCCAACGTCAATTACCGGTAACGCCAGCCAGGCGCCTATTCAAATTGCTATCAAAGGTGTTAACCTAGATGCAGTACGCTCAGTAGCCGAGCAATATATGCAATTGGTATCAACCGTACCCGGAACTCAGTTTGTGCAACTTTCGGTAAAAGACCGTAAGCCGCAAGTTGAGGTGAAACTTAACCGCGAAAAGATGACCTTGCTTGGCATAAATGCGGGCCAGGTAGGTGCAGCTTTACAAAACGCCTTTAGCGGTAATGATCAAAGTAAGTTTAAACAATCGGGCAATGAGTACGATATTTTGATTGGCCTTGACCGTTACAATCGTTCCAATATTAATGATGTGCGAAATCTGAATTTTGTTAACAGTGATGGTAAAAGCTTTGTATTAAGCCAGTTTGCCGAAGTAAAAGAAGGTTTGGGTGAAAGCGTACTGCAACGCAGCGACAGGATGGGTTCGATAACGGTAAATTCTAACGTAGCCGGTCGGCCTACCGGTACGGTGGCTAACGACATTAAAGCAAAAGCCGGAAAAATAAAAATACCCGAAGGCATAACTGTTGAGTACCTGGGTGATGTAAAAAATCAGGCCGATGCTTTCGGCAGTTTAGCCTTAGCATTGATTATAGCCATACTACTGGTTTATCTCATTATGGTGGCTTTATATGAAAGTGTTATCTACCCGTTTGTAGTACTTTTCTCTATCCCGGTTGCGCTTATCGGGGCATTGCTTGCCTTAGCATTGTCAATGGAAACACTTAACATATTTTCTATTATTGGTGTAATTATGCTCTTGGGCTTAGTATCAAAAAATGCCATCCTCATCGTCGACTTTACCAATCAGCTCAAAGCCGAGGGCCGTAGCGTAGTCGATGCCTTGATTGAAGCAGGTAAAGAACGCTTACGCCCTATTTTAATGACTACCCTAGCCATGATATTAGGTATGTTGCCCATAGCCATTGCAAGTGGTGCGGGCTCAGAAGTTAAAAACGGTATGGCATGGGTAATTATTGGTGGCTTAACCAGCTCCATGATTTTAACCTTATTTGTAGTGCCGGCCATGTACCTCATAATTGAGAAGTTGAAAGTCCGTTTTTCTAAAAAACAAAACACCGTTCAACCGGCAATTTAAAAATCCCTTTACTTAATACTTAAATAAACACAGACCGGCTAAAGGCAGGCGGGTAACAATAGGCTTACCTGCCCGCCCTGAGGGCCACAGGGGCTTGCCATGCCTGCTTTTTCCGGTCTTACTTCAACCCTACCTTCACCACATGAAAATTTATAACAACTACATTCTCCTGTTTTTTATTTTGACCAATAGCGCGTTTGCACAAAGCCAAGCCGATGCATACCGTAAACGTATGATGGATTCAATTAAGAACGTTTATCTTATAGAAGCCGCCATACGCAACCCTGCTTTGAGGCAAGCCTCCATCACTACCGATGTTACCTCCGGAAGCAATATTGAAAACTTTGTGCACGGCAATAAAATATTTGATGGCACAATGCAGGTATTGCGAACTAGCGCCTTATTTAACGTACCTGTGCATCAATGGGGCAAAAACAGCATTAGTGCTACATTCAGCGCTTTTCAGCAGCGTTTTCACTTAAGCAATATCACGCCTTATCAACCTAATTTGCCTGATTTGGAGGGCAAAGTATTCAACAAGTTTACGGTTGGGTTTACTGGTACCTTCCTACGTGTCGATTCACTGTTCGGGCATCAGGTTGTTTATTCAGCCAGCATATCGGGCGTTACCAGCAGGGCCAGTTCAATACAAAAGCTCAGTTACCTGGGCGCTGTAATATTTTCGCTTAAGCAAACGCCTAAAGTGCGCACAAGCGTAGGCCTTTTTATAAATATTGATCCATCTATCAATGTACCCGTTGTACCGTTTTTTACTTACTGGCGTAAGTTAAACAATGACTTAGAGCTTAACGTAAACTTGCCACAGCAATTAACATTGCGCAAAGGCATTTCGCCGAAATTATGGGCAACATTAGGTACATCACTATCAGGCTCCATTGCCTTTTTCAGGCACAACCAGCCTGGTATTCCACAAGACGGAAACTTTAGTACCATTGACCTTAAAACCGGCCCTGGCATTGAATATCGTTTTGCGAAAAAGTTTATTTTTGGACTGAACGCTGGATTTTTAACCAATCTTCAATCGCGCGAGTTTGAAGTAAACTCAAAAGCTAATGACTACTTTTTGCGCAATAAGGTAAATCCATCGTTCTTCGGTAGCTTCTCAGTCTCTGTATTACCATTTTTATAGTAATGTGTTTAATTATGTGGAACAACCTGCTTTTGCGACAAACTTCGCAAGCATTGTTGCACATTTTTCAATGCGGCTTTTAGGAGTTTGACTCTTTTACTTATTATTGAAGTAATTAATCAGGATGAAGAATAAATTATTGGCCCTCAGATTTACTACAGCGTTAATCATTTCGTTTCTTACAACAACCGCCCAATCAATAAAACAGTATAACGTTTACAAGCTTGAAAAGAGCATTGGTAAAGAAGTTGTCCGCTTCAGTACTCCAGGCGACTTGACTGATCTCTCCACTCAGATTGAGACTAAAGATCGGGGTACAGTAATGAAGCTAAGCGCAAGTATATCGTTCACAACTGGCGGTATCAAATACTCTTCTAAAGGTAACACATCTCGGTTTAAAACGGAAAGTATAGATACTACCGTTACTATCAAAAATGGCTTTCCTTTAACCAACAATGGCTCCATTGCATTGAGGAAATCACTGATTGATTTTTGGAAACAACAAGGCAAGCCGCAATTTATTATCAACGCTTTAACAGGTGCCAAAATTAGTATTGAGTTACTTGATTTTGAGAATAATCAACTTGAAGGAAGTAAACTAAACGTATATAAAATTAATAGCGGATTAGATGAACTACTTTGGCTGGATGCTCAAAACAACGCTGTTTTTTTGAGCTACTGCGACTCTGAAGGAGATAAAAGAGAAGTTATCGACGCAAAGTACGAACGCTTCTTCTCTGATCTTAATCAAAAATCCAACAGCGTTCTGCTCAATACAGTTTTAAGCAATAAAAGCTTGAAGGGTCAGCAACATAAGGTTATAGCTATCACAGGAGGAAACATTATTGATGTGGTTGATAATGGGAACGTGATTACCAATAGCTTACTGGTATTAAAAGATGGTAAAATAAGCTACGTTGGCGTGTATGATAAATCGGCTATTCCTGCCAACGCTAAACTTATAGACGCAACAGGTAAATACATTATACCCGGGTTATGGAATATGCATGCACATCTCTTTCACCCCGAATATTTGAAAAAGGAGCTACTATCGGGCGTTACTTCGGTTAGAGATATGGGTAACGAATTTGACAATTCTGTTTTGCTCCTTAAGCAAGCAAATTCGCCAGATAGTTTTATACCGCATGTTTATAGCGCCGGGCTAATAGACGGAAAATCGGAAAACAGCTTAGGAACTGTTTTCGCCAGCAGTAAACAAGAGATTGAAAAGAATATAAAACGATATTATGACGCCGGTTTTAATCAGATTAAGGTGTATACATACGTTAAAAAAAATGATTTTAATACGATTGTTAAAGAGGCTTCTAAGTATAACATGCCGGTAGTTGGTCACTTACCTTTCGGCTATACATTAAGTTCATTTATAAATAATGGTATGAACAGCATAAGTCATGTTCACTATTTTATGAATAGCCTTAAGTGGGGCGGCAATTTAAAAGAGGACAACAAATCCCTTCTTGAAACCCTGCTATCTCAAAGAATATATGTCGACCCTACTTTAAATGTTTATAATTTAACCGGCGACGTAAAACTGCCTTATTACAGTAAGATAGTAAAGCTACTTTTTGATTACGGTATACCGATAGTAGCCGGTACTGATAACGAAGGTACCATTGCTGATGAACTTAATAATTACGTGAACGCAGGCATGAGCCCTTTACAGGCAATACGCAGTGCTACTATAGTTCCAGCCACTGTAATGAAAACTCACACATTGGCTGGAAGTATTGAAAAAGGCAAACAGTCTGATGTTGTGATATTAAACGCTAATCCATTACTTGATATCAGAAATTTGAAGCAAATAAATACTGTTGTTAAGGGCGAATGGGTCATCAATCCAAATTGATATATAACCCATTTTTTGATCTTCATTATAGCTAATTATGCTTAGTCCATATTAACTTAGCTGTATCATAGCCTAGTGCTTTTGCATGTTCAAGGTAACGTTGCTTTATATAATCGGGCATGCTTTTCTCTCTTGATAGCAGCCACAAGTATTTAAGGTTGTTGCCGGCAATCAAAGCGTATTTGTAGTCATCATCAAGGGCAATAACATTATAACCTGCATAAAACGGTCCAAAAAACGAAACCTTAAGTCTTGCTTCGTCTGGAGATTTCACAAATTTAGCCTTGCCTATGCTTTCTTTCCATTCCTGGTCTTTATCCTTAAATCCGCGGTTCGTTACCTTAATAGTACCGTCATCATTCATTGAGTAATTTGCAGTGACCTCTGATAATCCCTTCTCAAATTTAAAATCCATCCTTGCAATTTCGTACCATGTTCCAAGATACTCTTGTTCATTAAACGGTTTAACCGCCGTAGCACCCTTAGGTATGGAAACACATGAGGAAAGCTTTATACCGAGTACAGTGAGTCCGGCTAAACCTGCCAGAAGATATATTTTGTTCTTCATACAAAAATCCCTTTACTGCAAGTAACCTATGCTGTAAAATTCTGTTTTATTTTACAGCAACATTTGTATTGGCCGATGCATGTTGCCAAAAAGCAATTTATAATGCTAAGCCTTGCTCATAAACTTGAATGGGTGTTAGATTATTATTTTAACGACTCTGGCCGTATTGTTAAAACCCATCATAGCTATTATATGTTATGAGGCAAATGGCTAAAGATATCAAAGCAATTAAGTGCCCGCATTGCGGCAGTGTGCAAAAAACAGAAGTCAAGCCAGACTTTTATCGTTGTGAAAATTGCGGCACCGAGTACTTTCTGGATAGTGATGACGTACACATTTATCATCACCATACAAGGCAAAATCAACAATACGTCAATACAACGGAGTCGAACAGTAAATTGCCCATTTACATTTTGATAGGCACCATTGCATTCATAGTCATAGCATTTGTTGCCGTAATGGTGTTTAGTCCTAAGAAAGAAAAATCATACAGTAGCTACACCAATTTCAAAACGCCACGTATGCACTACAGTAATGTAGTTTATGAAAATACTGCCACGGGCGACCCTATATATCTTCGCATCGGGGCCGATCAAACTTACAGTGATAATGGTAAAAGTGAGTTTGAAATGCATACGCAATATGTTAACGCTGCTACCGGGAAGATTATTGAAGACAGGGTTATGGACGGTGATTACCGTAAAAGCTTAAAATGCGACCTCAGGTTCAAAACGTTTCGGCCTGATATGACTTATGCTATTGGCTGCAACACCACCATTTTTCATTTAGATACGCGCAGCAATCAAATTACCGATATAACAAGCCGTTTGTTTGATGGCTTTCCTCAGTTAAGCTCAGGCATTGCGCAAATTGAGTTTGATTACTCCAAGCCCATGATCAACATCATGAACAATGAGGGTACAAGCTTTCACTATTTTCCTACCTTAAAAGTGCTTGTAAGTAGTGATGAGGAAGCAAACAAAGTTTGGGAATCGAAGTTTGACAGGTTTTATTTTAGCTTTGGTTACCTGGGTAGTTGGACAGATGATAACAAGTATAATCAACTGATTGAAAACCGCTACTCGTCTAAAACAGCAAAGCTAACCCAGCGCGACCTAACACCCGGCAGGAAGTATTTTAATCCCGAGATTCTTTATCAGGATAAAGAAAATTTACTCATCAAAGTGAATACTACAGCGGCCAACAACTCTCCCATTTCTATACAAAGCATTAATGTGCAAAGCGGTAAACTTAACTGGGCATTACCACCAGATAGGTATTACTTATACAGCGCCACCAAATGTAAGCAGGGCTTTGCCATTGAGTATCGTAAAGATGAGGAGGCAGATTATGCTCATGGGGTAATAGTAGCATCCAATGAAGGCAAACTGATTAATAACTACCAGTTGGGACGTACAGAATAACTAGCTTTAAACTAAAAAACTTATTTGCTGTTACTAACAACGTATACCTTATTAAATTCATGGCAAAAGAAATTAAAGCAATTCAGTGCCCCAAATGTGGTTCAACACAAAAGGCCGAACTCAGACCAGACTATTTTAGGTGCCATAACTGTAACACAGAATATTTTTTAGATAATGATGATATAACTATCAATCATAATATAAATTACAAAAATCAGCCCTCAAACGCCTCATCTCCAAACTCAAAATCAATACTCGTTATATTTAGTGTTGTCATAATTTTCTTTGTGGCGGCAATTATAATTCCCCGGCTGTTTACTTCCGGTCATTCTAACACAAGTAATTCTGTAATACCACTTACCACCGAAAGCGATGACAGCTTTCGCTGGAGCGACAGAGAAGTTGTTGCATTTGAAAATACCGCAGGCGTACCGGTTATTGCGATAATGGGATTTCGTGATTATAATAATGATGATAAGAAACAAAAATCGGGCAACTACATTGCTTTTTATAATGCGTTAAATAGTAAGGAACTTAGTAAGCAAAGATTAACTGAATTGCCGCAGGAAAGGCTCAATAATGCCGATTTCAGTATATTTCAAAATGGCGATATCTATGCAATAGGTAATAAAAGTATATTATATAAAATAGATAAGACCAACACGCGCCTGGTTAATGTACCGGCCGATTTTTTCACGCATCATGAAGACTTAGCAGCGGGTATTGCTCAAGTTGAATTTATTGGAACCAGCTGGGGTGATGGATTGAAACTGGTGACTAATGATGGAAAGAACCGGACTTACTTTCCAATTGCCGATAAGGTTTACACGGAAAAGGAAATATACCCTGCTGAACGCGCACTTGAAAAGAGAGAACCCGGCGCCAAAACAAGGACTTACTTTTTATTTAGTGAAAAAAGTGATGATTTCCCCGACGAACCTATCAAGCTAATGATGTATACGCAAAAAGACAACAAAGGCGGCCCTAATACCCGTCCCTTTTTTCAAAAAAACGACGATTCTTTCTTCGGCAGAAATACTGTGTCAGATTTTAGGCAAGGCGAGAAATACGTCATAAGCTACAAAGATTTAACGCCCGGAAGACTCTATTTTTCGCCAGAGGTATTATACAGCGACAACCAATATGTGTTAATTATGTACAAAGCAACAGCTGCGGCAAATTCAAATGTTAAGGTTCAGTGCCTTTCTGTGCCTGATGGGCGAATTATATTTACAAAACCAATTGAATTGGACAAATCAATAGACCGTGAAGCCTACAAATACAGTAAAGGGTTTATGCTTGAAACTTATGAGGCAGTGTACGTTACTGACATGAAAGGTAAGACAGTAAACGAATTTAAAATAATCAACTAATATGGGCATCGGAAGCTTTTTTAGAAATCAGCTCTCACAGGTAATAGAATGGAACAATCAGCAGCCGGATATGCTGGTTTGGAAATTTCCATCTGAAAAAGATGAGATTAAAAATGCCAGTAAACTGATTATATCTCCCGGGCAGGGTGCTATTTTGGTTTACGAAGGTAAAGTCACCGACAATTTGTCCACCGAAGGTATTTATGATCTCGAAACCGATAATCATCCGTTCATAACAACGTTATTGAAATTGCGTACCAACTTTGAAAGTGAGCATAAATTAAAGATCTGGTTTTATCGTACGGCCGAAAATGTTAATCAGGGCTGGGGAACAGCGCAAATGATAAAGTACATGGATCCGGTTTATAAAATTCCGGTAGAATTGGGTGCTAATGGTACCTTCTCGTTTCGTATATCAAACCCGCTTTATTTGTTTTCAAACGTTGTTGGCGCAAAAGACACATTTACTATTTTAGAAGCCCGACTGTTGCTACAAAGCCGTTTCCCCGAAAGCTTATCGGCAGTTTTAGCTCAAAGTGGTGTGTCTTATCAGCAAATTGATGCGCAACTACCAGTACTTTCAGCTAGTATTAAAGCACAACTGAATGCCGAACTTGACAAACTTGGCTTTGAGTTAACTGACTTTAAATTAAACGGGACCATTTTTGATGACGCAACAAAAGAGCGCATAGGTAAGGTAGCCAACATTACTGCTGAAGCCATGGCTGCAGGCGAAGGAGGTTTAACTTACGTAGAAATGGAAAAGTTGAAGGCCCTACGTGATGCCGCACGTAATGAAGGCGGCTTAGCAGGTGCTGGTTTACAACTTGGTGTAGGTATGGATTTAGGTAAAACGTTTAACACAGCTAAAGATGAACATCTTAACGCTCAATCAACAGATGTGGTATCTAAGTTAAAGCAATTGAAGCTACTGCTTGACGAAGGTATTATTACCCAGGAAGAGTTTGACAACAAGAAAAAAGAATGGCTGGATAAGCTTTAATTAAATACCATGAAAACATTGATAGGAATACTTGCTGCCCTTATTACACTTGCATTTGTTGGCTTGCTGATTTTACGTGTATGGGATATTAAGATTTTGAGCTTTGAAACAATTGCAAGAAGTAGCATTACACTGGCAATATTAGGCGTTACTTCCCTAGTATTGATTGTTGTGTATGGTGCTTTTTTGAAAAATACCAACCGAAATTATAACAATAAAGTAGGCAACCGTGCCCATCCAAAAGCTTAATTGCAGGCTAAGCGTACTTTATGCTTATTTAACCAACTTTAAATCATCCATTTTGATGTAGCCTGAGGTTTCCTTTCCGGCTTTGTTCGTAAAATACACATAAAGCCATTCATTTTTGCTGGCCGCTATGCGGTCCATATCAAGTGTAACCTTATCGCCTTTCAACACATAAGCCTTAAGCTTAGTGGTCGCATTCGGCTTTTTATAAAAATATGCTTTTGCGGCTGTTACCAAATAGTCGCCCGCTACAGCATTGGTAAACTTTATATACAAGCCGTTGAAATCTTCGGTCAAATGGTCGGTGGCACAATCAGAAAACTTTGCATTTAACTTGTTGCCTATCATAGCCAGTGTAACTTTGCAGTCAGGATCATTTTCAACGCTTTGCAAGGTGCAGGTGTTGTTCTTAAGTATTCCCGTGCCTGCATAGTAACCCATTTGACCGTTATGTGTATTCCACCAGGTAAAAATCTCTGCATTTACCTTACTTCCTGTTTTATCAAATGAAATTACGCTGTATGCGCCGTTCGCTATTTTCCTTTGGTACGTTCCGATTTGAGCACATACTGCTCCGGAAAAAATTATAGCCAGTAATAAAAGCGAAGTTGCTTTTATCTTAATAATTTGCGGTATACCCAAAAGTGTGTTCATTCAACAATATTAACTTTTAGCCATAAAACATTTTAAACAACATTTGTTTGTAGAGCAAGAAGATATTAGCTGTAACGTTTAGGATTTTAAAATAATTAAAGCCCATCATAATGCCGTCTAACAAGGTAAATCATAAAAATTGGTACTTCTCAAAAAGTAAATCAAGCTACCTTTTATGCGTTTTACTGACCTTTACGTTTTTGCTTGTAACGTCTCCATCCTATTCGATACAAAACAATCTATATAATTCGGCTGACCAGGTACCTAACCCTAAAACTAATGGCAGTGGCTATATCAGCGATCCTCAAAGTTTGATTGAACCAAGCGAAACTGACAGTTTGAACCGGTTACTTACAATACTGGACAAGAAACTAGGTGTTGAAGCATCTGTGGTTATCATAAACAATTTTGATGAGCAGGCTGATGACTTCAAATTTGCTACGGAGCTGTTTCGAAAATGGGGTATTGGCAAAAGGCAGGCAAACAATGGTCTTTTACTATTCATAGCAACCAACACCAGGCAATACCGTTTTATAACGGGATATGGCCTGGAGGGTTTACTACCGGATGAAATGTTATCAAAAATTGGAAGCCGCACATTGGTCCCGGCATTCAAGGCCGAAAAATACGGCAAAGGTGTATTGAGTTCAATGGAAGTGATTAGCGCCTATTTACAACAGCCAGCAAATAAGAAAGAACTGGATTTGCTATTGCAAAAGCGGAGCGTTAACGATGATGGCGTTTCTACAAAGTTCATTGCATTTTTCACTATTCTTTCATTGACTATTGCTGCAGGCTTACAATTAAACAAGGTAAAAGCTAAAATCCCTAAAAACCGCATTCATACTGTAAACCTGTATTCTGACATCGCTGTTTGGTTTGGAGTATCCATAACAATTATAACATTGCTGTTTTTGTTAATTGTTTTTGTAACCGGTCACATTGGTGATCTGTTCAAGGTATTTACAGATTCTATTCTAACAATAGGAATAATAATATGCATGCTTTATATACTTTTTGCGCACTTAGGCGTGCTAAACAAAATGCGCAGAGGTTATGTAGACGATGTTAATTTTTTACAACAAAGCCAGGCTTTTTACCGTAAGGCGTGGTGGCAAATTATACTGTCGCCCCTATCAATTATTTGGTTGCTTATACAGTACTACAAAGACACGCAAATTGGCAAACGCGTACAGCCACTTGTTGATGATAATGGCCAGCCAATGCAGCGGCTAAACCGCGATGAAGAAAAAAAGGCTTCAACTCACTTATCTGCCGGTCAGTTAAAGGAAGAGCAATTAGGCAGCATGGTTTACGACATATGGCTGCAAAAAGATAGAAAAACAGTAAAACTAGTAACCAACCACGGCTACTGTTATGATGACTTTGAGCCTTGCCCTAACTGTAGTTTCAGAACTTTTTCTAAACCACTTGAAATTACCGAACAAAGGGCCACTTACACACGTGCTGGAAAAGCAAAACGTGTACGCTTATGCCGTAACTGCAACTATGAGCATTTTATTGAGTTTATTACATTGCCGATGCTGGTAAAATCGTCTAGTAGTTCGTTATCATCCAGCTCCGGCAGCAGTAGTAGTTCCTCCTCATCAGGAAGTAGCTGGGGAGGCGGCAGCACGGGCGGAGGCGGCGCAGGAGGAAGCTGGTAATGTGTTTACGGACTTTTTATGTACGCATCCTCATCGAATCTAATACCTTCTACTATCAGTGTATATTAACGCTCTTTGTAGATATTAAATTTTTCAAAGGGAACTTTTCCAAAGTTTTTCACCGTTTCTATTTTTGATTCAACCTTTTCAGGTTCGGTGGCACGAAAGTATTCATGACCGTCTTTATGCAATAACCAATTTTTTGCGGCCGGATTGTATTTAAAAGTTATAATGCGCGTCCAGCGTTGGCCTGATCCCCCGTAATGCTCAACCGAAAAGTAGCCGTTTTTTATAGTTATGCCGGTAAAGGGATCACCCATTTGACCGCCGCAGTCAACACAGTATACTGCGTTATCGCTACGGTTTGCAATCTTGTAAGTTTTATTGGCCTGCCCTAGTAATATAAGTAACGGCCTCTTTTCCGGATTGTCAATAACGTTCGATGTCTTTTCTTCGCCTTTTTTGTACAGCACCATAACAGCATCAGTGTAAGCATCGCGGTTAAGATCACCTTTGGTAATATCAAGTACTTCGTATCCTTTAGTTACAAACTGCTTCATATTTGCCGGAACGTTAACTGACAGCTTTGGTGTTTGGGCTATGACTTGCAAGCCTGATGCTAACATCAATAACGATAAAGAAATTTGTAAGCGCATTTAAGTGATGTATAATTTTTAATATTTTTTTAGTATAAACAGCAGTCAAACAAAATGTTTTTAACCGCTAAGCAACTATCCTGCAAACTATCATCTGTTCAACGTTGTTGAGTGCATAAATCAACACAACAACCTCATGTCATTAAAAAGCCTGGCAAAAACACGCTGGAAAATTGAACCTGAACGCGTTATCATATACCCAACCGGTGTATTTTACATTTTCGTACCAATAATGGCCATTTTAGGTATTGGCCTTTTATACATGTATACCAGTACTCAAAATGTTTCCATAAGCCAATCAATGCCCATTGTGTTACTCATACTGCTTATAGTAGTACTGTTTTGGGGTGCCGCCAACACTTATATTGAATTTGATAACCGACAGGCCCGCATGCGCAAAATGTTTATGGGATTTATACCTACCAAAAATATTCCGTTTGCACAGCTGCATGGCATTGATGTGGTAAGCGGCATTACTACGGGCAGCTACAATTACAGTTTGTTCCGTAAAAATTCAAGATACGGTAAAGGCATTGTCGTTTCATCGGCTTATACTAAAAACGACGACCCTAACGCTATAGCTTTTGTGGAAGAGGCTGTACCAATAATACACGGCTATCTGGAAAAATACGATAGCCCCGCCGACTTTGTTACCGAACCAATTACGTCTTACAAATACTTTGAGCTTAAAGGGAGTGTGTACGCTGTGAAAAGCAATAAAATTGGAGCATTGATAACAGGCATAATTTTGATTGGTATAGGCATATGGCTGTTTACAATACCTGCCGATAGCCTCATAGCTATACTCTTTTGCATTGGCCTGTTGTTTTTATTTGGCCTGGTGTTTATCAATGCAGCCTTTACACAGTTTTTATTTGACCCTCAAAACGGAACGGTGAAGCGTACAGGCCTGTTTAGCTTTTTACACAAAGAGTACAGCTTTGTAAACTATGCCGGCATACAAACCATACGTCACACGGTGAATTTGATTTATGTGCGAACATCGGTAAACCTCATATTCGTTCTTCCTGAAAAGAATAATAAGGAAGTTCCGCTTACCGTTGCTTCACTATTCCGCGAAAAAAGCATTGATCGTTTTATTAAAGAGTTTTACAGCATAATGAACACAACGGCAAACAATAATATAAAGTAATAAAGCCGGCAGTCAAGTACTTCGTCCCATTAGCATCATTATGAGAGACCCAACTTTATCCTATATCGGGAAAGTTGGGTTTCTCGTTTTATTCCCCCCTTATTAAAGCTTCAAGCCTTTCTTGGAAATGCGCCGGACTAATTTATCGGGGAACAAAGCACAAAAATTTAAAACCCAAAGCTAAGTTTATTTGGATTTATTCTAAATAAACTTAGCTTTGTAAAAAAATGCCACACAGGATCTGACCCTGTGTGGCTGGCCGGAGAACCCGGCTTACTCTTAACGTTGAATTAAAAGTAATGCAAGTTAAAAATTTTCTGCTAATTGGTGCAGCCTGCACCGCCGCGCTCTCTTTAAATGCGGCAACACTAAACAACTTACACAAAACCAACAATGTTGCGTATGTAAACACTCTACATGTTATCTTGAATGACGACGATCAGCAAACCGGTACAATTCGAGGTCGTATTACTACTTCTGATGGTACAGTTGCACCGATGGTATCTGTTACACTGAAAGGCACCCGCTTTGGTGCCATTACCGACGAAGACGGACAATACCAGATTAAACGGGTACCCGAAGGTGATTACACTATTGTGGTTACAGCCGTTGGTCTTTACCCTAAAGAAAAAAATGTACATGTAAACGGCAAAAGCACCGTTATTGCCGATTTCTCGCTAAATGAAAACCGCTCGGAGTTGGCCGAGGTACAGGTAAAAACTGTAAAAAAGAAATACAAGGTTGAACGTCCCTCCTCTTCGTTAAGGTTACAATCGCCTCTTATAGAGGTGCCTCAAAATATACAGGTTGTTACCAGCCAGTTAATGGCCGATCAGCAAGTGTTTGACATTGTTGATGGTATAACCCGCAACGTAAGCGGTGCCACCCGCGTTGGCCACTGGGATGCCCAATACGCAAACATTTTTATGCGTGGCACCAATATTCCGGCATTCCGTAACGGTATGAACCAAAAAATGCCTTGGGGACCGCTTGCTGACGATGCTGCTACCATTGACCGTATTGAGTTTGTAAAAGGCCCATCAGGTTTTATGATGGCCAACGGCGAACCGGGAGGTATATACAACATCGTTACTAAAAAGCCTACTGGCCAAAACCGCAGTTCGGTTAGCCTTAGCGGAGGTGGTTACAACCTTGGCCGTGGCGCGGTTGATATTGATGGAAAATTATCACGTGATGGAAAACTATTGTTTCGCCTCAATTTAGCTGCGCAAACCAAGGGCAGTTATAACAAATACAACTACACTGATAAGTACGTTATTGCCCCGGTAATTAGCTATCAAATTGACAGCAACACCCTAGTAACGGCCGAGTACACCACACAGCATGTAGAAGCACAAGCTTTAGGCTCATACGGATTTTCACCGAAGGGTTTTGCCGATACCGACCCTAGCTTCTTTTTGGGCGATCCTTCGCTAGACCCGGTGAAGCTAAATGACCACAACGTTACTTTTTATTTAAGGCATAAACTTAATAAGGACTGGACACTTAACGGCCAGGCAAATTATGTACGATATGGCATGTTTGGCGGTTCACCATGGCCATCGTCAATTGCGCCTAACGGTGACATGCGCAGGTACTTGAATATCAGTGAAGAGCTTGCCATAAATAAGAACGCACAGTTAAGCGTAATGGGCGATTTGGTTACAGGTAAAGTAATACACCGCATATTAACGGGTATTGATATGGGTAACCTTAAAACCTGGGGCGATTTTTCGAGCACCATGCTTGCCGATCTTCAATTAACTGACAACCGAACCTTCAATATTTATAATCCTGAATACGGCATTCCCACTAAAAACATTCCTTTTTTCGATAGATCGAGAAGTTTGCAGGTAAGATCTGGCTCAAACACATACGCAACCAATCTTACTTATACCGGTGCTTATTTACAGGATGAAATTCGCATGCTTGACGAAAAGTTGCGCTTAACCCTTGCCGGTCGTTTCACTCATTCGGTAACTGTAGGCAAAACCAACAGCCAGCAAATATCTGATAATGTTTTCACGCCAAGATTTGGTTTGAGCTACTCAATCACTAATGATTTTAGTGCTTACACTTTGTATGATCAAAGCTATTTACCTGTAGCCAATACAAATAATTTTACTGGCACTCCTTTCAGGGCAATTAGAGGAAGTAACGTAGAATTAGGTTTGAAGAAAGATTGGTTTGAGGGTAGATGGAATACAACATTTGCAATTTATCAAATCACTAAAAGTAATGTGCTTGCTACCGACTTTGATAACATTGGTATAAATCCAAACGCACAAATTCAACTTGGTAAAATAAGATCAAAAGGTATTGAACTTGATATTAATGGGGAATTGACTAAAAGCTTGAATTTAGTATTGAATTATGCCTATACCGATGCAAAGGTACTTGAAGATACCCGTCCGGTATTGGTAGGCAACCGCGTGCCTAACTCAGCAAAACATATAACAAACGGCTGGTTGTCATATCGTGTTGATGATGAAAATTCAATATTCAAAGGTTTTGGTCTATCAGGTGGTTACCAGATTCAACTGGGCAGAAATGCAGGATCGACAACTTCTCCAATGAAACTACCTGCCTACTATCGCTTTGACGCCGGAGCATCTTATGAAAAAGGAAGAATTACAATTTCTGCACTTGTAAACAATTTACTCGACCGTCGTTTGCTAACTCAAGGCTCATATACCAAACTGGCTCAGGAAACTGCAACTGCTGTTTCTTACTATACTTACATCTACGAGTATCCAAGAAACGGCAGAATAACTATTGCTTACCGTTTTAAATAATCACCAATCTAACACTACGCAATGATGACCGCTAACAAGTCCATAAACGCAAAGAAGCATAAAGATTCGGTATTTAAACGGATTAACAACTGGCTGCATTTGTGGCTGGGCCTTATATCGGGCATCATTGTGTTTATTGTATGTGTAAACGCCTGTATTTGGGTGTTTAATGAAGAAATTACCGGTTTGCTTGAACCTCAAACTAAAGTTGAATGGCAGGACAAACCGGTACTTAAGCCTTCTGAATTAACTGAAATAGCATCCCGTCTTTACCCCGGTAAGGTTCCCTCCTATGCAAATTACCAGCAAGGCAGGGCAATTAATTTAAGCTTACGCCTTGCCGATGCCAAACCAAAAGAAAGAAGAAGTGGCAACACCGTATTGAAAATAAACCCCTACACGGGAGAGGTATTGGCACGGGAAGAACACAAAAAAGGTGAAACAGATTTTTTCAGATTTATTTTAAATGGGCATCGTTTTTTGTGGCTGCCTGTAGAAATCGGTCGCCCCGTTGTAAACTATGCAACGCTAATTTTTGTAGTAATTTTAATAACGGGCCTCATTTGGTGGTATCCCAAAAAATGGAATAAAACTACACGCGAAAAGAGCTTCACCATAAAATGGAATGCATCGTTTAAGCGGCTCAATCTTGACTTGCACAACGTATTAGGCTTTTATGCCATGATATTCCTTGCTTGTATTGCCCTAACCGGCATGGTGTATGGCATTAAATGGTACAGCGAAAGCGTTTATTGGGTAACATCAGGCGGTGAAAAGCTGGCTGAATACAAGCGTATGCAGTCTGACTCATTGCAACAAGGAAAATTTTATACCACCGGCCAGGCCATGGATTTAGCATGGAGCAAGGTAATATCAAGGCATCCTAAGTCAATGGGCTTTTATTACAGCTTTGCTGATGCCAGCCAACCCAAGGCAGCTATTGATATTACAGTTTACCCAAATAGAGGTCAATTCTATAATAGCAGGGGGTACTCGTTTGACCAACATACGCTAAAAGAGTTTATCAGAGAAGACGCCTACTCTGTACCTTATGAGCAAGCTTCATTCGGGCAAAAATTACGCAAAATGAACTATGATATTCATGTCGGCAGCATTTTGGGATTTCCGGGTAAAGTACTTGCTTTTTTTGCATCGCTGATTGGTGCCAGCTTACCAGTCACCGGATTTTTGGTTTGGTATAATCGCAAGTTCAAAAAGAAAGGTGACAAAAAGCCAAAGCGTAAAAGCTCAAGTGAAATGCAAGAGCGTAACTTTAAACCATCCCATACAAGTAAGGTTTCGGAAGCAATGCTGGCAAGCAGTTCAACATCTTTATGAAGATGGTTTGTTCCAATTTATAAAGTGGCCGACAGTTTGGTGAAATGTTATTTTACAAACCCGCGACTCACAATGCGTAAGCTTTACTGTTACAAGTACACACGGCAGTTACATTAGTAATTAAAGTGGATAATTGAATTATTAATTTGTACAGTTTAAATTAAATGAAGCAAGTTTTTTGGATCCTGCTTGCAGGCCTTTTCAGCGGTATCAGCCATTGCGTTACAGCTCAGCCAAGTCATCCCACTGTTGATGGACCGTATATTTTTTACAAAGGCGACTATGGCTATGCCAAGCGGATTGAAAAAAAAGGTAAAAAGTTAAAGCTTAAAATTGACAGCTTTAAAGTAAGTGACAGGGCTGACACGAAGTTTAGGGTAGATGTAGATGGTTACCCCGACTGGAGTTTTACAGTTAAGCTTAAAAAAAAGATATCACCACGGTCGGCAAGTTTTTCGGGTTCAGAACCTATGCTTTTTCTGTCGGACATAGAAGGTGAATTTACCGCATTCCGTGAAATTTTATTGGCCAACAATGTTATCGACTCTAACTATAACTGGTTATTTGGCAAAGGCCGTCTTGTAATTGCGGGCGATTTGTTTGATCGTGGTAAACAGGTAACACCCTACTTGTGGCTGCTTTACAAATTAGAAGATGATGCAAGGGCTAAAGGTGGTGATGTAAACGTGATATTAGGTAATCATGACATTATGAACTTTAAAGGCGATTACCGTTACGTGCAGCCTTTATACTGGGCTAACGCTAAGCTTATGCATGAATCATACAGCGATTTGCACAACGCCGATACCGAGCTTGGTAGATGGTTGAGAAGTAAGAATATAATTGAGAAGATTGGCGATATGCTGGTTATGCACGGAGGTATGTCTGCCGATGCCCTTGAGCAAAAACTAACAGTAGACGAAATAAACAACGCATCGCGGCCTTATCTTGATAAATCCTCTAAAGTAACTCCTGATATCTTGAAGTCTTTTCTAGGAAATCAAGGCGTATTTTGGTACAGGGGTTACTTCACAAAGTCAAGGGCAAGTATGCAAACTGTTGATGCCACATTAAAGCAATATAAAGTAAAATACATTGTTGTTGGCCATACCATAATTAAACAAAATATTGGCTTGTATTACGGTGGAAAAGTGGTAGGGCTTGACGTTAATGAGCATAAAGGCGATAGGGCCGCTGCACTTTACACTAAAGGTAAATGGTATGTTTTAGATGCATCGGGCAATAAAAAGGAGCTGATTTACAATGAAGATAATGATACAATTAAAACTGAGGACATAGACTAAATGCATATAGCCTATGTCCCTTGTTTTTCGTAGTTAATACGAGATAGTAATCTTTAATTCTCTATTTCTTTACAAAAGTGTACTTGCTTAACACTTTCATTTGCGGCCTGTCTTTTCCGTTTACAGGTTGTACGGCTAATTTATAGTCGCCCCAGCGATGACCGGCTGCCCAGTAAGTACCGTTAACTCCGTTTGCCTGTATATATTTCAAAAAATTATCTAGAGTAACCAGCCAGCGTTCATCATCATCGGGCGCGCCGTACTCACCTATGAAGCCTTTAAGTTTATTTTTTTTAAGCCAGTTTACAAATGGCTGCGCACGTTCCACACCGGTTTGAGGGGTTGCCTTTTCATCTTCGTAGCTTACTTTGTAAGTGCCCGATCCATCATTATCAAAATACAGGTGTGCTTCAAATACCAGATTATTAGCTGGGTCTTTTAGGTTTTTGAGGTGGTCGCTTCCGTTTTGCCATTTGGCTGCCGAACTCCAATTATCGCCGCCAACAACTATAGGATGCTTCTTGTCTACCGTACGTATTTGAGTGATGATAGCTTGTGCTATATTAAACCAGGCGGTACTATCGGGCATATCATGAGGCTCGTTCATAATACCGTAGCCCCATATATTTTTTTTGTCTTTTAATTTTACAGCCAGCTTTTTCCAGGCATCGGCTACCATAGCTATGCTTATACCATTGGTATTAATTAAAGTAAGCTCCTTGCCAACCATACGGCGGCAATAATTGTGCATATCGGGTACCACCAGCATGCCTTTTTTAGCGGCTACATCAATCACCTGCACCAGTTTATTTACCTGGAATGTGTCTAACTCACCATTCAATTGCGGCTGTAACCGTTCCCACAAAAATGGAAGCCTGATTAGCCTGAAACCTTTTGACTTTAAATACTCAACATCGTTAGCGGTAGGGTAATCGTAATCTTTCTCATAAGTGCCCGGTATCTGCCCAAAATCGGCTCCTGCCAAATTCACACCAAATGGCGCAGGTCCCGCTTTTAACGCCTTTAGTGATTGTGCACTTACAGATACGAAACATGCGCAGGCAAGCAATGCTGTACAAACTATTCTCATAAGTTGGTATAATGGTTAAACGTGGCTCAAAATAAATGAGCCTGCATTAGTAAACGTCTCAAAAGTACACTTACCTGTTTGCGGGTTGTAATACTTTTTTAACCGAGGTTTATCTTTAACTGTTATTATATCACAATTATATAAAATGGTTAATACATTTAAAGCTCCAATTCCAAGCTTAAACATGCGATTAATTATACTATTACTTGTCCTATCATTTTACCAGTTATCGGCTACCAGCCAAACACTCAAGGTAAGTGCCAATAAACGATATTTGGTTGACGCAAAAGGTAAACCTTTTTTTTGGATGGGAGATACTGCCTGGGAATTATTCCACAAGCTGAGCGACGCTGAAGCCGACCATTACCTCGAAACCCGAGCCAAACAAGGGTTTACAATTATACAGGCCGTAATTATTTCTGAAGATAGCGGCTTAACCAAACCTGATGTTTACGGTCATTTACCTTTTACCAGCCTGTCACCTCTAAAACCTAACAATGCCTTTTTTAAACATATCGATCACGTAATTAACAAGGCTGCATCGCTCGGGTTACACATGGCTATGCTGCCTACATGGGCCGATAAGGTGCCATCAAACCGCATAAGTAAAGACTCAGTTATTTTTAATGAAAGCAACGCATCAGCCTATGGTGAATTTTTAGCCCGGCGTTACGCTAAAAAGCCAATAATTTGGGTATTGGGTGGCGACAGGGCTATAAATGACGCAACTACTTATAATATATGGAAAGCTATGGCAGCAGGCTTGAAAAAAGGCGATAACAGGCAGTTAATCACTTATCATCCCGCAGGTGAAAGTTCGTCGTCGCGTTGGTTTCAAAATGATAAGTGGATTGATTTTAACACTTACCAAAGTGGCCACGCCCACCACTTTATGCCGGTTTACAAGTTTGCACAAGCCGATTATAAAAAGAAACCTGTAAAACCATTTTTAGACGCCGAGCCTGCCTATGAAGACATCCCTGTTGAATTTTGGGCGTTTATGAAGTTAGACCAACAGCAAAGCGTACCCACTGCCATATTAACTAAAGACAATTTGCTGGCAGATAAATCCCATTTTAAAAAAGGTTTTTTTACCGACTACGATGTTCGTGTACACGCCTACTGGAATCTTTTATCGGGAGCATGTGGTTACACTTACGGCCATAACGCCGTTTGGCAAATGTTTAAAAAAGGTGGCAGTTTTGTAATACCCACCCTTACCGACTGGAATGAAGCATTGAACAGCCCCGGAGCCCGGCAGATCAAAAACTTAAACAAACTGTTTGCAAACCGCTTTTACAATTTGATTCCGGATACAGAACTATTAAAAGGAAAGAACGCTGCTGACAGCACCTACATAGCTGCGGCATCCAACAGCAAACATACTTTAGCTATTGTTTATATGGCACTGGGGCAATCAACCGTGATTGACCTTAAACAGCTGAAATCTTCTTTAAAGGCTTACTGGTATGACCCACGGCTTGGGAAAAAATCATATATAAATACTTTCAAACATGCAAGTCTTCAACGTTTCACTCCCCCAACGGCAGGACCAGGTAATGACTGGGTGCTGCTGTTAGAAAGTAAGTTGTAAATGCCTCTGCAAAACCCCGAATTTTATTTGAACCCGGGATAGTGCTTGCGGATAAGCTTAATATCGTTTGGCGACAACTTGCTTAAACTTACAGGTTTGTCTTGCGCGCGGGTTTGCTTTTGATTAATAGTGCCCAAAATGCTCCAGTTGCGGGTAAGTGTGTCAGGCTCTTTAATTTTGCCATCGTATTTTGTAAAATCAATCACCTGCCATGGGCTTTTAGTTTGCCAGTTGCGTAACAGCGCAAGGCGGAAAGATTTATTCATCAACCATTTTATTTCCATTGGTTTGTCCGAACCTCCAATACCGCTTCCGCGTTGGACGAACTGATAATTAAAATTATTGGTTTTATAAGCTTTGCGCCAGGTAAGGCCAAACTCTCCCATAGTAATAAATTGTGTTTGCGGCCATCGTTTTTTAATTTGGTGTAACCATTCGGTTAAACCGCTCACCGGTATATCAAGCGATACTTCCCAGTTCACCGTCACCCAACCAAACTTGTTAAGCTTAAAGCCTTCATCAAAATGTGCTGCCGTGGTGTGTATCATTTCTCTAACACCGGTAGTTTCACCATACTTACCTAATGTTTCGATAGGCCCTACGCCAAGCCGGCTATTAAAGCCGTCGGCATAACCTTCACGCCTAGCGGCTAAAAAATCCATTGTCCAACCGTCAAGGTTTACGCAATCGATCAAGTCGGTTTTGGATTGTGCCGGCTTACAAAAGTGGTCAACAGACGGGTAATATGGGTAAACTACCGAACCTTCGCCATCCTGATTATCGATTGCGTACTGGCTCCATATATTTCCCTGACATACATGAATGTTTTCGGTTGTGGCCAAGTATTTTTGGTTAGCTGCGGCCAGGAAACCGGCAACTACACATTTTGGACGGTAATTATTCCCTACGATGGCCGACACCTTAGCCAACCCGTCGTGCAAATCTTTATTTACCTGGCTGCGGGTATTGTGTGCGTTTGAAAAATATGCTCCCGGTATAAATGTTACTTCATCGCCATACTGCTTATGGTATTTCGTTACCAGCATTTTAATTGCCACGTAATTGGCTGTGGTATCATGCAAAGCCAGCCAGCTTAATGCCCATGTAATACGCGCGCCCGGGAAGCCATCTTCTATCGCCTTACGAAAGGCTATTACCCGTTGAGGCGTGTGCAGGCTACGTTCATCCTCGCCCAGGTTAAGGGTACGGGTTGCCTCTATTTGGTTAACCCTTATAATGGCGTTAAAAGTAAGAAAGCGGTTGCCGTTGAGCACACCGCTGTAAGGTTTAGGTTGAGCAATAGTAACAGCTGCGCCAAATACAAAGCTCAGTAATAAATAAATTGGTTTCATAATTAAAGCAGCATGTTGTTATTAGTATGTTTTTAAATCAGTTTTATCGCCAATGGATTTAAGCACGTTAGCAACCCCATCCATATTTATCTTCAGGCCGGTTTCTGCATCAGGATGAGTGTCCTCGTTAATGATACCTATCGGACCTTTGTAATTGCTTTTTAGCACCATCTTCATCAGCTGGTATTCGGTATCGCCCTCGCCAACAGGCACTACCTTTGCAGGATCAACGCCTTTAAGGCCCGAAATATTTAGCGTTAGCAAATGCGGTAATATTTTTGGATAAAACTTTGAGAATCTTGAAGCCTGTTCTTCGGCATGGTGGAAATTGTATACCATGCCCACACTACGCATTTTCAACTTGTTGATAATGGCCAACTGATTTTCAGGTTCGCCATACCAGCCTCCATGATTATACAAACCAACCTGGCAGCCAATTTTTGCAGCTTGCTCAGCAATATACTTTACCGGTTTGCTAAGCGTATCTACCTTTTGCTGCTGTGTCATTTTTTCCATATCAACGCCAATCATCATGAGCCAAATTTGCGTTTTAACTTTATTGCGCTTCAGCACATCAAGTATAATTTTTAAGTTGGTGTCGCGTTGCGGGTTAGGTCCAGACATGTACCAGAATGCCTGTAACTTAATGTGATGTTTTTTAAGCGCTTTCAGTTCATCATCAAAATAAGGAATATGCTTTTCACGCCAGTCGTACGCCATTTTAGTTATGCCTAGGTGGTTAAGCATTTGTGCACGTTCTTCGGCGTTACGATTCTTTACATCATAAGGCACAATGCACCAGGCTACCAAATTGCTCTTTGCAAAAACACCTTTTTTTGATGGCACCTTAGTTGTAAAAGCAACCGTAGCAACTGTTAGCGCACAAACAATCATCAAGGTATAAAACTGGTATCTTTTCATAGTTGAAATGGTTAAGGTAAAGCGTAGGCCACGTAGGTGTCGCCGGTCGGTCCGCCCAGCTTGCCACCGCCTGTAGCAGGTATCACAATGTATTGCTTGCCATTAACAGCATAAGTACTTGGCGAAGCGTATCCACCGTAAGGAAGCTTCACTTCCCACATTATTTTACCTGTGTTTTTATCAAATGCTCTGAACTTTTCATCACGCGTTGCTCCAATAAAAATTAAGCCACCCTTAGTAACAAGGTTGCCGCCGAAATTTTCGGTACCGGTTATTGGCATACCTTTTTTTGTAAGCTCAGGATATTCTCCCAACGGTACTTTCCACTTAATTTTACCGGTGGTAAGGTCAACCGCATTTAGTGTACCCCATGGCGGTGCAGTGGCCGGGTAACCATCTGCATCTAAAAATTTATTATATCCTAACGAACGGAACTCAGGCTTACCTTTAACTGCCACCGATGCCGAAGTACTTTTTTTATTGAGCAAAAACTCAACGATGTCTTTTCTATCTTTTTCCTCTATTTGCGGAAATGCAGGCATAGCTCCGCGGCCGTTTTTAAGTATATTTACAATATCAGCTTCTTTATATTTTTTATCGAGCTGGGTCAACGCCGGGGCAGCACCCTGCCCTTCGCGGTTAGCACCGTGGCAGCTTGGGCAACCCATTTTCAAAAACACAGCGTTACCTGCACTCATCGGCTCGCCCTTGTTGCCACATTGTTTACCGGCGTCATTAATATCTTTCATTTTAATGAGCCAGGCCAGTTCGTTAGCATTTATGTAAAGCATATTCTCCTGCGGATCATATGACCCACCACCCCACTCCGCTCCACCATGTATGCCATAGTATAAAATTCCCTTTTTTGATGGCGGCAAATACCAGCCGGTTTCTGATTCGGCAATAATCTTCTTTGCAGTGTTATGTGCCTCAGGTGTGCGGTTAGTAACATCATCAGCGGTAACCACCTGCTTTGTGAATGATTGCGGCCATAATACTTTAGGTTGCGTTGGATAAGAATACTCGCCCGGTAATGTTGATTGCGGCACAGGCGTTTCAACTACATTTGACAGCAGTTTACCCGTTAATCGGTCGAACAGTAAAATATTACCTGTTTTGGTAAGCTGCATAACGCCTCTGACCCGTTTGCCGTCCACGTTAAGTGTGACTAATGTTGGCGCACACGGCATATCCAAATCCCACAAATCATGATGAATGGCCTGATAATGCCATACACGCTTACCAGTATTGGCGTTTACGGCAACTATACTGTTACCATATAATTGCGCGCCCCTATTATCGGCCCGGTAAAAATCATCTTTTGGTTGTCCTGTAGGGAAATAAACCATTCCGGTTTCTTTGTCAACCGTAATGCCTCCCCAGGAGTTAATGCCCGCTCCATCTTTCCAAAAATTTTTATTGCCCCAGGTTTCGTAACCATGTTCGCCCGGCTGGGGTATAGTATTAAACTTCCATAAGCGCTTGCCGGTATGCACATCAAATGCGCTAACGTTGGCCGGGGCACTCCAGCTTAATGCGCCTACAATAACCATGTTTTTATAAATGGCTGGTGCTCCCGGAGAAGTTATAGCCATTTTATCGGGTGAGCGTACTAAACCTTTGTTCAGGTCAATACGACCTTCGTCTCCAAAAGCTTTATCGGCATAGCCGGTATACATATCAACCTTGTAAAGGAAACTGCCTGCTGTGTAAAACAGGAAAGCATCATTGCCCGAACGCCAGTAAACAACACCTCTATTGAGGCCACCAAGTTTTTCGCCTTTGCGCGACGGGTCAAAACGCCAGAGCATTTTACCGTTTGTTCCATCTACGGCAAAAAGAGTTTGCGAAGGCGTTGTTACAAACATAATTCCGCCAACAATTAACGGATTACACTGCACGTTGCCATCATTGTTACCCGACTTAAAAATCCAGGCTACCTTAAGGTTTTTAACGTTGGTGGCGTTAATTTGATCAAGCGTTGAGTATTTGGTTTGACCTGCGTCGCCCCCTGGGTTTGACCAGTCAACCGTGTTCTTATACAGCTCTATCCTGTCGCAACTGGCAAACAACACAATTAGCCATAGCAATGCACCAAACCTTAACAAAGGATTATGCCTAAAATTACTATGTTTACCGCTATTCATAATGTTAAATACTTACAGGCTCGGCCGTTCCGTTAAGCTTTTTGTTGCTATCAACCATAGCTGCTATAGCCTCAACAGTTTTTGATGATCGCAATTGATCTTCAGGCGTATTCATCACGTAATCAACCAACTTGTTAACAGTTGATGTGGCTACATGCTGGCGCGTATCTGAAGATGCGTAATAAATAAATACAGTTCCGTCTTCGTCAACTATCCACCCGTTGCTAAACAGTACGTTCGACACATCGCCAATTCGTTCCTCGCCTTCCGGTGCCATAAAATAACCTGCCGGTTTATGAACTACCTTGGTGATGTCATGCAAATCGGTCATAAACATATAAAGCACATATCTTAAGCCGGCTGCAGTGTTACGTACACCATGTGCAAGATGCAACCAACCATGCTCAGTTTTAATTGGCGCCGGACCTAAACCATTTTTGGCTTCGTAAACGGTGTGATATACTTTTCTGTCGATCACAATTTCCTGCTCTACTACGGCCTCTTCAATTGAACTGCTTAGCCCGAAGCCTATACCGCCACCCTTTCCGGCTTCAATAAAGCTATCTTGCGGGCGGGTATAAAATGCATATTTACCATCCACAAACTCGGGATGTAAAACAACGTTGCGTTGCTGAGGCGATGGCGTTTTAAGATCGGCAAGTCTTTCCCAGCTTCTTAAATCTTTGGTACGGGCAATTCCACATTGTGCTATAGCGGCAGACTGATCGCCTTCATGTGCTGATTGATCACGCCTTTCAGTACAAAATAAGCCGTAAATCCAACCGTCTTCGTGTTTTACCACACGCATATCATATACGTTGGTATCAGGCATTTCATTCTCGGGCATTTCAACCGGGTAGTCCCAAAACTTAAAGCCATCAATACCGTTATCGCTTTCGGCCACTGCAAAAAACGATTTACGGTCCAACCCTTCCACTCTGGCCACTACCAGGTATTTACCATCTACCTTAATAGCACCTGCGTTAAAAATGGCATTAATACCGCAACGCTCCATTAAGTACGGATTGCTTGTTGGATTAAAGTCATACCGCCATTCAAGCGGCGCATGCTCGGCGGTAAGTATAGGGTACTCATAACGGTCAAATATTCCGTTAGATGACGTTTTCTTTAAATTCCTTCTGTCAATAAGCAACGTGTGCTCACGCTCAAGGGTGTCAAGTCTGCTTTTAAAACTTGTATTCATGTGATCTATCACTTTAATAAGGTTAATCTTCGAGTTTATCCCACCAGGTTTTTTTGAGAATGCTTAGCACCACTATCAAAATACCGATGGTTACTATTAGGGGCAGTTTCATCCATAAAACTGCATACATAGGCAAAATGGTTAAGCAACATTGCGATATGATGCCCAGCACTACGTTGAACATATCGAGCCCAAACCGTTTGTTAGGTTCAAAGCCAGGAGTATCGGCAACAACCAGTTGATGCACCGGCTGCCAAAATCCCCAGGGCTTAACAGTGCTGTAAAATTTCTTTAAAATTGCTTCGTCAGTTGCCGGTGCCGTGTAGGTGCCAACTATGCAACCAGTTACCGATATTGCAAACAATAAAGGCCAAACATAAAGCGGCAGTATGCCATCAAAAATAAAAGGGAACACCAACGCTGCTACAATACCCGATGCCATTCCCCAGAAAAAGCCATTGGCATTAAACCTCCACCAGTACCATTTAAGCATGTTGGCGGCTATATACCCTCCATATAAAGCACCTACCAGCCATTGCAAAATACTGTTGACGTCTTTGGCAAAAAAGCCCAGCAAAACCCCTACAAATACCACCACAACTCCAACAATATAATTGAGGGTAATAATTTTTTTGTTCGGAGCATCGGGGTTTACATACTTGAGGTATATATCGTTAACTATGTAGGCTTGGGCAGCATTGAGCGTGCCCGAAAATGTTCCCATAAATGCGCCCAACAAGCCGGTGAGTACCAAGCCTAATATGCCAACAGGTAAAAAGGTGTTGATAGCGGCAGGCAATATGCGTTCAAAATCGGCCGTGCCGTTTACTTTGATGTTGATTTGATTGTAATAAAGTAAAGCCAGCACCGTAAGACCAATGACCATAGAGTACCTGATGGGCAGCAATACAATTGAAACAAAGCCGGTCATTTTCGAAGCATCCTTAGGGCTGCTTGTAGATAGTACTTTTTGCATATCGTAGCTTGGCGGCGGACCAGCAAGGCTTGCAAAAACACCTTTAAACAGCATCATCATGAAAAAGATACCGAACAGGCTAAAACCATCTTCTTTTATCTTACGGTTTGCATCGGCTATAATGTTGCTCCAATCCAAATCAAGCCTCCAGCCGAAAAACGGGTTCTGCCAATCGGCTGGTACGTTTAATTGACGGCCGTTTAAATGTGTGAATGCTATAATGGCTATAGCAACACACCCTACCGTCATAATAATGTACTTGATCACATCGCCCACTACGATACTGTGCATTCCTCCCAGAATGGAGTAAAACATAGCAAATAAGGTAAAAATGATACCGTAGAAATGAGCTACATACTGTGCCGGAACCTCAAATGGGATATAACCTTTTACCAGATTCCACGGTACAAAAATCTCAATGAATTTGCCAAGGCCAACAAAGCCATAAGCCAAAAATCCCAGACAGCTGATAAGTGCAAACGCTACAATGATGTTGTGAGATGCTTTAACGCCTTTACCGCTTACCCCAAAACGGGTAGCCAGCCACTCGGCGCCTGTGTTTGCACCCGACCGGCGCAACCATTTAGCCAAAAACATCATATTAAATACCTGGTTAAAAACGGGCCAAAGCCAGGGTATCCAAATGCTTTTTAACCCATACACAAAACACAGGGAAATCATCCACATGGTGCCGCTAATGTCAAACATGTCTGATGCATCACTCAATCCAAGCATGTACCATGGTAGTTTTTTACCTCCCATCAGGTAGCTTTCTTTGTTTTGGCGGGCTTTATTTTTGTAAAACCAGCCAATCATCACCATCATAACCAGGTAGAAAATGATGATGCTTATATCTATTGCCTGTAACTTCATTAGGGGCTTAAGGATGTATTATTTAATTATTTAGAGAATTGTAATGAAAGTACCAATGTGCTTATAATTGATTGTGCAATGAAAACCAACTTCAATTGTATTAAAAACAAACTAAATGAAAGGTATACTGCTTGCAACCGCAACAATTTTGCTTAGAAATACATACTTACTTTACTCAGGTTTATATGATGTAAAATTGCTTAAAGCTGCTAATTAGTACTAATACTTTTTTAGCCAAACACGGCTATTTTTTACATTAATTTTTGCAATGGCATAACTTTAAAATACATTTAACCTATAAACCTGAATATATTTTTCATTTACTGCCATGCAAAACCTGCACAAAAATGTTTTTAAGGAGATTACTCCTTTAACGCCTTTTGATTGCTTCACCATTTTTTCGAGGGTGAAAAAGGAGTTCAATTTCCCGCTGCATTATCATGATGAATATGAACTGAACCTGATACTGAATGCCAAAGGCGCTAAGCGTATTGTAGGCGACCACATTGAGGTAATAGATGACCTTGAACTGGTACTCATTGGTCCAAACACGCCCCATGTATGGCTTACCCACCAATGCACTACTGAAATAACAGAAGTAACCATACAATGGCATAAGGACCTTTTTGATGAGAAGTTTTTAACGCGTAACCAGTTAAGCTTTATCAAAAAAATGTTTGATATGAGCGCTCGCGGTGTATCATTCCCTCAAAAAACTATTGAAGCAGTGCGCGACCGTATTTTAACATTAAGCCAGCGCAGCGGCTTTGATTCGGTAATGGATCTGATTAGCCTTTTGCATGATTTATCAACTTCACGGAAGATTTTTTCGCTTTCGGACACGTCGTTTTTAAACAGCAAAAATTTCAGTTATAACAGTCGCCGGCTCGAAAAAGCTTTTGAGTTTATGAACACCAATTACCATAATCAGATATCACTTAACGATGTGGCCAAACTTGTAAACATGACAGACGAATCATTTAGCCGCTTTATTAAAAAACGAACTGGTAACACTTTCATTAACAGCTTAAATGAAATAAGGCTGGGCCATGCATCGCGCATGCTGATTGATACCACACACTCGGTTACCGAAATATCTTACCAGTGCGGCTTCAATAATATGTCGAACTTTAACCGTTTGTTTAAAAAGAAAAAGGGCTGTACCCCTAAGGAGTTTCGTGAAAACTTCTCAGGGGTGAGGGTATTTGTTTAAATTATAATTGAATATCAAACCTGTAACTGCCAGACTGTAGCTGCATTGAATACAAACCGGCCGACGACTGATTGATTTTTACCCCTGATGCTGGTGATTTTGATTTAATGTTAGTCGCCTTCACTTCTAAAACAGCATTACTATTGGCCGGAACAGTTACATCGTAGGATACTTTGTTACCTTTTTTCTTCCATGATGATACAATGTCTCCGTAAGGACCTGTATGGGTTGCGCTGAATTGGGTTAAGCCGTTTACAAAATTTGGTTTTAGGATCACGGTTTTAAATCCGGGAGCGTTAGCATCAGGGAATATGCCGCCTAAGGCTTTGTAGTACCAGGCACTTATTTCGCCGAACATAATATGGTTTAAGGATATGTCTGAACTGCCTTCTATCTTCCAGTTTTCGTACAAGGTGGTTGCTCCGTTCTTAATCCACCATCCCCATGACGGATACTTTTCGTTAGAGGCTAGTTTATAAGCTAAATCGGTATATCCATTTTCACTAAGTGCGTTTAAGATGGTTTTCGAACCTAACAAGCCAACATCCAGTCCCCCATCTGCCTGCACTCGCAATGCAAGGTTTTTCGCAACCTTAGCTTTGTCGCCATCTGGAACCAAACCCCAGTAGAGCGGCGCGCTTAACTCGGTTTGATAGCCTGAACAATACGAGCCGGTAGATTGGTTATAGAATTTTTTGTTGACGCTGTTCTTTATCTTATCTGCAAGTGCGTGGTATTTTTCATGATCAGACTGTTTGCCTAAAACCTTCGCAGCTTTGGCTAATATACCCGCATCAATGAAATAATAAATCGAGGATGTTAACTCTTTATTGGATTGTGATTTAATAGGAATCCAATCGCCCAGCCCCCAGTCAGTCAACCCGGCCGGGCTCAGGCTTTCAATATGGTCAACGTATCTTTTTAACCCTTCGTAGTTTTGCTCTAACGGACGTTTATCACCATAAAACAAATACAAATTCCACGGTATAATAGCTATGGTACTTGTCCAGTCGGGGCCGTTAGCCCAATCATAACCCCACATGGCCGTGGGTATTATGGCCGGTAGTACGCCATTAGGCTGCTGTTCGTCACGATGATCGGCCAGCCATTTTTCATAGATGGTTTTACCGTCAAAATTATATAGACCAGTTTCCACAGCTATATGTGCGTCACCAGTCCAGCCGTTCTTTTCACGTTGAGGGCAGTCGGTTGGATAACCAAAAAAGTTAGATAGATATGAGTTGTTAGTTGCCTGCCATATTTTATTAAGCAAAGTGCTTGATGATTGTATTTTACCCACGGCAGGCACATCGCTATGCATGAAATAGGCTATCATGCTCTCTTTAGTTAAACTTACAGGTTCACTTGATACAACTTCAACATACTGGAACCCTTTGTAATTGAACGTTGCCCGGAACGTGTCTTCTTTTTTACCCGAAAGGATTAGAATATCCTGATGAAAAGGGTCTTTATCATCCGTTGGCCGGTAATGGTAATCAATATTTGACTGATCAACATGTCCATCAGGTTTTAAACGTTCGCCATGTATTAATCTCAACGTGGTACCAGCGCTGCCTTTAACTTTTATCTGGCTTACGCCGGCCATGTTGTGGCCAAAATCAAACACGTAAGATCCTGTATTCAGTTTTTTTAGGCCTACCGGTTTAAGCGCCTGCACATCCCTGATGGGATACAATTGCTGAGCGACAATATTTTTTGATGGCGCCGAAGTATATATTGCATTTTTCCAGGCGGTGTCGATAAAAGACGCAGTATTCCAGCCGTTTTGCTCCAGCCTGGCATCGTAATGTTCTGCCGTGTAAATACTATTGAATATGAGCGGCCCGTGCGATGTTTTCCACGTGTTATCAGTAGATATAATCTCTTTGGTACCATCGGCGTAAGTTATATGCACATCCATACAAAACTTCGGCCGGGCGCGCCACGGCGTTTTATCAAAAAACCATACCGCCGTAGATTGATGATTGTACCAGCCATTTCCTAACAACACCCCTAAGGCATTCTGACCGTTGTTTAACATGGCGGTTACATCGTGCGTGATGTAAAGGTTGCGCCTGTCGAAACGTGTAAACATTGGATCAAGGCGATGGTTGCCCACCTTTTTGCCGTTAAGGTAAAGTTCATACAAACCGGCGGCTACAATGTAGGCTCTTGCACTTTTTACTGGTTTGGTAAGTTTAAACGCTTTGCGAAAGTATCCCGCAGGTTTTTCATTTACGTTAATTCCGTCGGTGATCCATGCGCCTCTCCAGTCGGCGCTGCTCATCAACGCGGTTTCAAAGTTTGATACAACAGACGTTGCAGAAGTCCCTGCGTTATTCTTAACCGTTACCTGCCAATAGTAGCGAGTAAAAGATTGCAATAAACCCGAGGGTACGACGGCAAGCATATCATCCCTATTGATACTGCCCGACTGCCAAACATTGCCTTTACCTGCCGATACTGCTACTGAGTCGGTACCAACCACAATATTGTATGACACCTGCTGAGCACCAGCCGTACAACCCAACAAGTTCCAGGTTAAACGCGGCTGTTGCACGTCAATACCTAATGGGCTGGTCAGGCTTTCACACTGTAAATGCGCTGGTTTGCACTGCGCAAAACCTACATTTGATGCACCCAGAAACGACACAACTACGGCGATAACACTAATCCACTTCATTTATTTTACGGTATAATTTACGTTTTCAGTTACGCCCTTCCAATCATCCGTGCGAAAAGGCATTAGCGGAAACCCCTCTTTATTATAAACATTAGCATCTAAGGCATCATCGGCCCAAGCATAACGCACAGCAACCGGGTTGCTAACATTAGCGTTAGCTAATATAATTTTACATTCTTTTAAAATTGCTTTGGCGTAATAAAATTTTTGATCGGCACCTGCTATTTCAAACCCTTTTATATAGCCATACTTATCTTTTACCCACAAGCCGCCGTCATCATCGTTAAAGCTAACAACCACCTCCCCGCTTTTAACCTCCATGCTTTTGTATGATGGCCCTTTAAAAGCAACATTTTGACCGTACGACTGGTTTAAGGCAATAGCTGCCAGCCGCTTGCCTACATCCTGCTTGTTTTTTGGGTGAATATCATTTGTTTCGCCTACATCAATGGTAACAGCCAGGCCAGTGTTGGGTAGTTTTAACGCCTGCATTTGCGCCTCGCGCAGTTCTGCCCATTGGCTGCCAATACGGCTATCACCACCGGAGGCTTTCCAGCTGGAAATTTGAACTACGTAAAAAGGGAAATTGCCTTGCTGCCAGTTTTTGCGCCAGTCCTTAATGAGTAAAGGCAAGGCCGCCCGATACTGGTAAGCCCTTTGCGCATTGTTTTCGCCTTGGTACCAAAGCACACCTTTAATACGATAATGAACCAGCGGATTAATCATGCCATTGTACAGCAAGCTTGGGAACAAGTTGGGATCTGCCGCGTTGCTGCTACCCTTCCACAATGATTCTATTTGAAATTTCCATTTACCGGCCAGGTTGATGGTGTCCTCTCCTACTAAAAGTTTAATATCATCGGGCTTACCGGTTATTCCGCCGCCACCGCCTGCATCTTCTACCCGTACGGCTATGGTATTTAAACCTTCTTTAAGCATGCCTGGGTTTATTGGGTATACACGTTGCGTGTTGTAACCATCTTTAATGCCCCCCACTTTAACACCGTTTAAGTAAGTGATGTCGGCATCGTCAATCATACCTAAATGCAGTTCGGCAAGCTTGCCTGCATTTTTACGGCTGATGCTAAATGTGGTACGTAACCAGGCGGTTCCGTCAAAGTTTTCTACCGATTGTTCCCAAAACGCAGGGACCGGGCTTTCAGTCCACTTCGAGTCGTCAAAATCAGCGTTGCGCCAAACCGAAGCCGTAGCCGAGTCTTTAGGTAAAGTTCCCTGAAGGCGGTTGATAGTTTTCGTTAGCTGTACTTTTCGTTCCTTAATGATCACATCAAGATTAGCCGCAGGCGGAAGCGATTGCGCCATAGCTTTAAAAATTTCGCTGTTCTCCAAAGCAGGACGGCTTATCCAAGGTTCAATGTCTGTTCCACCCCAACTTGCATTAATCAAGCCAATAGGCACCTTAAGCTTTTTATACAACTCGCGTGCATAAAAATAACCTACGGCTGTAAAATCGGCTACATTTTCGGGTGTTGCGCTTTTCCAACTGCCGCCTGTAAAATCATCCTGTGGTTGCTTGGCAATGGCGTTGGGTATTTTAAAATGACGTATTTGCGGGTAATCGGCCTCGCGTATTTCCCTGCTGGCATTATTGCTTCCGCGCACAGAAAATTCCATGTTTGATTGACCGGAACATACCCAAACTTCGCCCAGTAAAACATCACTAACGGTTATTACATTGGCACCCTTTATGGTAAGCACAAATGGTCCACCTGCGGGTTCAGCACCTAAAATGATTTTCCATTTGCCATCATTACCGGTAATCGTTACTTTCTTCTGCTTTTTAAAACTTACTGTAATCTTCTCTCCCTTATTTGCCCACCCCCAAAGACTGATGGGCTTGTTGCGCTGCAATACCATACCATCGCTGTAAAGCTTTGGTAAAGTTACATTGGCACTTATCGCCGATGAGAAAATGCACAAAGCAAGCAGTAATAAAAATCTGTTTATCATTCCGGGTTGCCAACTATGGCTATTTACAATTTTCAGGATTGGTTTTTTGGTACTTTTGCAATATAGCAGTTTGAGGCAAATCACCGTGCCACGGCTGGATAGAAAGATGCTCGTCTTCAGGCCAGCGTGGCCCCGCGGCCCAATAGCAGCCGTTAACGCAGTTAGCATTAAGATACTTCAACATATTTTCCAGTACCACCAGCCAGCGGGCATCATTGCGCGGTACGCCGTATTCGCCAACAAAGCCGCGTTTGTTATTTGTTTTCAACCATTGCACAAACGGGGTTACACGTTGCACACCGGTATTTTCATTGGCTTTCTCGTCGGTATATGATTGATCGTAATTGCCTGATGAATCATTATCAAAATACGTGTGTGCCTCGTAGATAAGGTTGTTTGACGGGTCGTTGAGGTCTTTTAAATTATTACTTACTTCGGGCCACCTTGATGCTGAACTAAACGAATCGCCGCCCACCACAATGGTTGTTTTGTTATCAACTGCACGTATTTTAGTAATAATGGATTGCGCTATGTTGAACCAGGTAAGTTTGGTTAAGCCGTATGGCTCGTTCATAATACCGTAACCCCAAATGTTATCGTAACCTTTAAATGCAGCGGCCAGCTTTGCCCAGGCATCACCTACCGATTCCAACGGAATAGCGTTTGAACCAATTTCTTCAAACACATCACCCACCTTACGGCGGCAATAGTTGTGCATATCAAGCAAAACAAACATGTTACGTGCTTTTGCAGCATCAATAAAAGTTTTCATGCGTGCCAGCTCGGTAGCATCCAGCTCGGCGTAAAGCGAACGTTGAATACGTTCCCACCTGAACGGAAAACGGATGAGCATTAAGCCTTTTGACTTAAAGTAATCCAGATCGGCAGCGGTTGGGTAACCATAATGCTGGTTGATGGTACCTGGATAGGTATTTCCAAATTCGGCACCGGCAAGGTTTACACCAAAAGGCTGTGCGGGTGCGGTATACGTTTGAGGCTCAGGGTTGGGCTTGCTTTCGCCCTCGACCGATTTCTTTTTACAGGAAACAAAAAATACAGACATAGCAATGCCCAATAAGCATAGCACTTGCTTTTTCATATCATGCAGATGATTTGAGCATTATGCTACCAGTTGAACGGTAGCATAATACAGGTTTGTAAAGCAGATTATTTTTTAAGATATGGTTTCAGCACACTGGCCCATATGTCATATCCCTGCTGGTTCATATGAACGCCGTCTTCCACATATATTTGTTTAAGGGGCTGGCCTCCACTATCCATAGTTGCCGTGTAAACATCAACATAGGCTGCATTTTTTTCCTTAGCTAAAAATGCTTTGATAAGGGCATTAGTTTCTTGCACTGTAGGTATTGAGCGTGCACGGCCCGGGCAACCTTTTATAGATAGGTATGCTATCGGCAATTTAGGCTGATCTTTTCTTATCAAATTGTAAACCTGTTTAAAACGGTCAAATACTTCTTCGGGTTTAGCTCCTGCGGCAATGTCATTGTCGCCGGCGTAAAGCACAATTTGTTTGAGTTTTTTGGGGTAAACAGTTTGTTCAAAATACTGCTTTACGTCGGGCAGCTGCGAACCGCCAAAGCCACGGTTTACAATGGTATAATCAGGAAACATTTGCTGCACGTTATGCCAGTTTGTGAACGATGAACTACCTACAAATAGTATAGCGTTTTGCGGCAACGCCTGCAAACTGTCTTGCTTACGGAAGTTGCGTATGGTATTCCAGTAATAAGATTTTTGATCCTGAGCCTGCGTGTTGCTGGCAAAGCCACCTATTATTAGAACTAAAAGTGCAACGAATAGCGCAGGTGTATTTGATTTGTTGATTTTAAACATTGTAGAAAGTAAAACAGGGACATTAAAATGCCCCTGTGTGAAAAAATTAATCTTCTTTAGGTACTATGCGAAAATTATCGAAAGACATATCGGCATCCAGAATGCCATTGCCGTGATAAGAAAACTTAACCTTGTGCTTAGCCGATGATTCCTTAAGCGGCGTATTGATCATTTTGCCTAAATCAATAGAAAAGGTTTGCCATTGCCCACGTGTGTCAAACGTTTGCCTGCTTTTCCACAAATAGGTATTCACCTCATGATAATCGCCATCAATCATAAATTTGATCATGTTGGCATCGAATGGTTTAAGTGTGTTTACTTCAAATTTGAATACATAGTTTTCCGGGTTTTTAACTACATCAGCCGGTAAGGGCACATTGCCCTGTACAAAATCAATTACCGACCATGATGGTATCTCTTTTTCAACCCTGATGTATTTACCATCAATAGCCCCTGGTTTGGAACTCTTCGTAGTGAACTCGCTTACCGAACCCGACTCAAAATCAAATAACATGTTACGCTTATCCTTATACTGAGAAGGAACAGTTTTTTCAGCACCGCCTGCTACTACTTTGATGGTGTTGCCTGGCTGTGCATTTTCAGGTACCTTAATGTATAAACTATCATCAGTCACCCGTACAATGGTTGCTTCGGTGCTACCAAAAAGCACCTTTGCTTTACCGGGTACAATATTGCTTTTTAACTGCGAACCTATAATTACCATGTTGCTACCCACAGGAGCATACTCGTTAAGCATTTTGACAAGCGTAAACGAATTGCTTTGCGCAAAGCCCATGGCAAGGCCACCCAGCATCATGCCGGTTAAACTTAAAGCTTTTTTCATGTTTAAATTAACTAGGGGTTATTTGTGCACTATGCGTATGTTATCCATTGATAAATCAATAGGAAAAGGCGTTGGACCATAAACAATTGACCTGAAAGTGTAATCATTATTGGTGCGTGCCACTATAGTTGGTTTTTTCACAATATCAAGTAATGGTATTGAATAGGTTATCCATTTACCGCGGGTATCAAACGGTGACACGGTAGGATTCCATAAGTAATAAGTACCACTATCGCCGTAATCAGCCCACATGCGTATACCCTGCTGGTTAAACGGCACCTGGGTATTAATTTCAAATTTGTACAGATACTGATCAGGATGATCGACTACGTCTTGCGGTAGTTTGGCCGTTCCTCTAACAATTTCATCCGCAGCCCATGTGCCGGTGGTTTTGGCAATGCGCATATACTTTCCGCTTATAGCACCAGGTGTTGCACTGTTGGTAATAAAGCCGGCAGCAGTACCGGTTTTAGTATCAAAATCAAACATCATGTTGGTATTATCCATATATGGATAGGCGTAAGTAGCATTGCTGCCATTATCAGCCACAACCTTTATCGGCGAGTTTTGCACAACGCCTGCAGGTACGGTAACCTGCAATGTATCTGCAGTTGCTTTGGTAATAGTAGCCTCTGTATTACCAAAGAATACCTTACCCTTACCACCGGTAAACCCGTAAATGCCGAAGCTTGGTCCAAACAGCGTCATGGTTGAACCTGCCGGCGCATATTCATTATCCACGCCGGTTATACTTATGGCCGGTATGTTAACAGCAAAAGTTGTTGTAGCGTTACCCGATGGCGTAGTTACGGTTAACTTATTGGTTATCTGATCAGGGTTAGGCACGCTTGTAGGGATGCGAACTGTTACCTCGTCAGCAGTGGCATAAAAATCAGCTGAGGTTACTTTAATGTTGTTGAACATTACTTCCTGAACACCGCATAAATTGCTACCCTGAATAGTAACAAACTCACGTAAATTACCTGATGTAACGGTTATTGTTCTATCGGTTGGTTTTACAACCTTAGTAATAGTTGGTGTACCGTCACAATTACCGGTATTATCCTTATCTTTTTTACAGCCAGCTAAGTGCAGGCTCACAAAAGCCATGCTCAAGGCCACAATATGGTTGGTAAATCTTAGTTTTTTCATAATAACGTGTACTATTAAAAGTCACAGTAGTTAATTGCTGAGTTGCTTACCAACCCGGGTTATTGCCATCAATGTTTTTATTACCGTTAATTTCATCAATTGGTAACGGGAACAACAGGTGTCGTTGCTGGCGGCTTTTTACAATACCGTTTGCATCAACAGCGCCAATTGCATTCATCACCTGCAGGTATATACCCCAACGGCGTAAATCCCAGGCGCGGCTTCCTTCTGCTGCCAGTTCGCGGCGGCGCTCTTCCAATATATATGAACGAAGGCTTTGCTGATTAAAATCGGCTACGCTTGCCGGAGTGGCATTGCTGCGGGTACGTAACTGGTTTACGGCATTAAGCGCATCAGTTGTTGGGCCGTTAACTTCGTTATCTGCTTCAGCAAATATTAAAAGTGTTTCGGCAAACCTCAACCAAGGGTAAGCTGCATCGGTACGGAACACCGTGCGGTCGGCTACATCATAAAACTTGGTAACCAAGGCAATATGGCTATCATCATCAGAGTACATATAGGTTGGATCATATCCAACTGCCGGGTCGGTACTGCCAACTTCTTTGGCCGGATACCATTGTTTTTCACCGCGATAGTTAAGCCATTTATGAGTTACACCTTGTCTTATACGTGCGTCTTTAGTTTCAAATAAATTGTACCAGTGATCAGACAAGCCATAAAAACCTCCCCCACTTTGTACACGTGCTCCGTTAGCACCTTCAATACCTGAGTAATGGTAAGTTAAAAAGTTACCAAAGTCTTCGCTATTACTTTTGCCATACATCATCCAAAGATGCTCTTTACCTCCGCGGTTACCTTTTTGCCAAACCTGCTCCCAGGTAGAGAAAAGACCTAAATTTCCGTCGGCCGCATCTATTACCTCCTTAGCTTTATTACGGGCAAGCGTAAAGTACTCACGAGCATTGATACCCTCATGACCGGCTACAACAGATTTTGTATAAGTTGTAGCAACCGGATTACGCCTTGCACCACGACCACCTTGCGGGCCACCGTAAACGGTTACCTGCGCACCGGCCAGGGCACCCGAGGCCATGTTTAAGTACACTTTGGCTAATAGCGTTTTCGCAGCTTCCTGGCTAAGGGTACCCGCTTTGTAAGCAGCATTTTTACGGCTAAACAATTGCGTTTCTGACTGCTTAAGGCACTCGACAATAAACGCGTAAACACTAGCTACCGGTGCACGTGGCTGATCAGGATCCTCGCCATCAGTTACTGAAAACTTGTATAGCGGTACCGGACCAAAGCCTCTTACTAAAGTAAAGTATGCCCACGCACGGTAAAAGTTTAATTCGCCCAAGGCATTATCCTTCGATGCCTGATCAATAGCAGTCATGGCGGTAATGCGGCTTATGGCATTGTTTGACCTTGATATTAAGTTGTAAAGGTCAAACCAGTAAGCCCTGATGTCGGTATTCTCCTGAAAGTTGCCTGCACCTGTGGCAGCAAAGGCCCAGTTTGGTCCTGATGAATCATCGCTATCAACATCATAAACGCGGTTAAATATGGCGTAGGCGAAAAAACCTCCGGTGGTAAACGAGCTTTTTACACCGTTAACCCATAATTGTGCAGCTTCTTTTGAATCGCCAAGTTGCTCAGGCGCAATAAATGAATATGGAGTTTCTTCCAGGGCTTTTCGGCATGAGCCGCACATCATTACGGCGCAGAAAGCAACGAAAGCAATTTTAATATTTCTTCTTTTCATTTTGTAGGTTCCTTATTGATTAAAATGAAGCTCTTACACCTAAAGTGAATGTGCGGGCGTTAGGATATGAATTCATATCTACCCCACGGCGCGAGGCATCACCTCCAAATGAGTTCACATCAGGGTCAAACCAGCTATAATTGGTAATGGTAAACACATTGCTTACGTTGCCGTACACATTTATATCACCTAAGAATTTGGCAGGAGTTTTAAAAGTGTAACCAAGATTGATTGTTTTTAAGCGAATAAAGGTTCCATCCTCAATATATCTGTTTGAAAACAAGTACTCCATAGTTGAAGATGCATCAGCACGTGGCCAGGTTGCGGTTGCAGCAGTTGCCGGCGTCCAACGACCATTGAAAGCAGCTACTGTAGAGTTGCCTGTGTTGCTTAACCTAACTTTAAGTAAGTTGGTATTGATAACATCAGCTCCCATTACACCGTGTATAAAGAAGCTAAAATCAAAACGTTTGTAATTAAAGGTGTTGGTAATACCCCATGTATAATCTGGCTGGGTACTACCGATTATCAAACGGTCGGTAGACTGGCTTAACACGGCGCGGTTACCATCGGTATCTTTGTATTTGATGGTACCCAGCTTTTGATTAAGTTGAGCATCATCTAAGCCTGCCCAACGTGGATCGGCACGTACCTCAGCTATATTATCATAAAAGCCATCTTCTACTAAGCCATATATGGCACCAATAGGCTGTCCGTTGCGTTGTATAAGCACTTGGTCAACACCGTGATATAAACGCTGAGCAAACTGATCGGCCGGTAGGTCCATTATTTTGTTGCGATTAAATGCAATGTTTGCATTTACCCCCCATTTAAACTTACTACTTTGTATAATGCCGCCTTGTACGCTTACTTCTAAACCACGGTTTACAACTGTACCAAAGTTGGTTAGCTTAGTGCGGTAACCTGTACTCGGTGCTACATTGATGCTTTGCAACAGATCTCTGGTTTTTTTGTAGTAAACATCAACCGTTACGTTTAAGCGGTTGTTGAGGAAACCCATATCAATACCTGCATCGCTTTGTACAGTTGTCTCCCATTTCAAATTAGGATCAACAATACCCCGGCCATCATCCAAACGATAGCCCGAACCGATAGTTCCATCTTTATCAACGATTGCATTTGCTGATACTACTCTGTTAAGCGTACCATAAGGGCCTATACCTTGGTTACCAGTGCCTCCAATACTTGCACGAACTTTCAGATTTGAAAATGTGTTCAAATTGCGTATAAATTCTTCCTCACTTGCTGTCCAGGCGAACGCCAAGCCTCCGAAGTTTGCAAACTTGTTAAGATCACTAAACTTGCTCGATCCATCTCGCCTGAAATTAGCCGTAAATAAGTATTTGCCTTTATAGCTGTAGTTTATGCGTGCTAATACAGACATCAGCGCATTATCTTCACGATAGTTGTAAGGTAACGCCTGGTTTAGTCCGGCTGCAAGGTTCCAATAACCGGTAAGATCGTTAGGGAAACCATTTGCGCGCTGTTCATTCCAATAAGCCTGACCTTTTTCATAAGTTAAAGCTGCTACAGCATTGATTGTATGTACCTTATTAAAGGTTTTCTTGAAATTCAATAACGACTCAAGTGTTAACTGGGCGTAGCTGTTATTAGCTTCAGATGCTTGCCCGCCCGGTACGCGACCTTCCGGTATATTACGTTTGTAATAAGTTTGGCGCATATTGGTGTTGTAGTTATAACCAATACGCTGTCTGAAGTTTAACCACGGCGTAAAGTTCAACTGCGCATAACCGGTTGTATAAACACGCACAGATTTTGTACGGTCGTCTGAATTATCAATCGACAATATTGGATTACTTAAGCCTGAAGCATTTACATATTGCTGTCTTGCATCGGCATAAGGATCATCTAAAGGCCATGTTGGCGGGAAAAACAACGCTGAGCTTATTAAGCTTGGCTGCGCACCTGATGTATTGGTTTTACCTAATACATAGTTAGTGTAAGTAACATTACTGTTTGTTCCAATTTGGAAGAAACGGCTTACGTTGCGGTTTATGTTTAGCTGCAAACCATAACGTTTAAAACCTGTACGCTTAATGATACCTTCCTGATCGAGGTAGTTACCTGAAATGAGGTGACTGCCTTTTTCACTACCTCCTGCAACCTGCAAGGTGTAATCTTTCGTCATTGCGGTTCTGAATACCTGATCTTGCCAGTTTTCACCTTTGAAGCCTTCAGGATAAACACTACCTGCAGGCAAACCGTTGATATAATCTTCCGGTTTAGGACGATATACGTTGTTTGCCAGCGTTATAGGATCGCGTCCGAAATTTCCGGGGAAAGGCAGCGACAATGGAGAACCATAGTAAGTGGTTAAGTTTTGAGCCGCCTCGTTTTGTAGCACTGCATACTCGTAAGCTCCAAGCATGTCAACCTTTTTAGATATTGTTGCCCAGCTTGTATTAGCTATAAGGTTTACCTTATCTTTTCCGGCTTTGCCTTTTTTAGTGGTAATTAATACAACCCCGTTAGCACCTCTTGAACCGTAAATAGCTGTGGCCGAAGCATCTTTTAAAATTTCAATGCTTTCCACATCCTGCGGGTTCAAAAAAGAAAGACCGTTGATGGTTTGAAAGTTGTCTTCGGCGCCACCTGGTGTAGGTGCCGATACTACCGGGATATCATCAATAACATATAATGGCTCACTACCGGTGAAAGAGTTTGCACCACGCACAGTTATACTGATACCTGCCCCGGGAGCACCATCGTTACGATTTACCTGTACACCAGCTACCATGCCCTGTAAACCCTGGTTTACACTTATGGGCACGTTGCGGGTAAGGTCTTCGCCTTTTACGGAGGCAACCGAACCTGTAAGATCGCGGCGGGCAACGCTTCCGTAGCCTATTACAACTACGTCATCAAGCCTGCTGCTTGATACCGCCAATTGAGCGTTGATGGTTCTGTTTGCACCCACAGGTTTTTCGGCTGTGCCATAACCCATGTAAATAAAAACCAGCACTGCCGATTGATTGGGGACTTTGATTGTGTATTGACCTCTTACGTCTGTTTGTGCAGCGGTTTGGCCATTTTTCACCTTTACGCTTACACCAACAAGCGGTTCTCCTTTTTCATCGGTAACCTTACCTGTGATGCTTATGCCGGCAGCAGCATTTTGTGCACAAGCACTAGTAAATGGATATACAACACTTACTAAAGCTAAAAATAAAATGAGTACAGATTTGAGCAAATTACGTTCGTAAGATTTTGACCGGAAGTTGCTTTTAGGCGGCGAGATTGGGCCGCACACAGCAATGCCATCAAATTTGTGACTTAAATAGTTCATGTGTTTAATTGGTTAGTCGGTATTAAATAATTACAGTTAACGCTTAGATTGAGCTTTATACTAACCGCAACTTATACCGCTATTTTGAGATGGAGTAAAAGTTTGTTTCTTCATAATTTACATTTTAGGGCAACAAGTCTCGAGCTCTTGCTGGTTTATCAAAATCCGCTTCAGCATGTATCATCATTGGTTTACTTGATACAAAAAAGCGGTTGGTTTATAATCACTAAAAATGGAAGTTTTTTATACGCATTTCTAATACTTTTTTATCTAAAATACGTAGCGTATTCATTAAGTGCGGTTTAAATTTCTAATAGCTGTTAACAAATAAATTAGCAATAAAAGTGCTGACAACTTATAAGTTTAATATTGAGCGATTAATTAAATTTGAGAATCCGGTAATCAAGCCTTCGTATAATGATACTTTTTTAGCCAGATTTTTAACGTTTATGAACTGCTTGGTAAGCATCATTTTAATATAAGTGCATTTGAATTTTACAAGGCGAATGCATAAAGCTATGCATCCGCCTCAAATACTAAGCGGTATATTCTTTTTTAGGAAAATTATACTCCCATTTCCAGGTTTCGGCCATGTTGGGGTATTGGGTACGGCACTCAAGATACTCTTGCATCATTGTGCGCATTGTAGGGCTTAACGTTTCAAGATATTGGGGAGTCAGCAGATCTCCGTTTAGTAGATAAAAATGCCAGGTTGGAGGATATGCAGCGCTATGATATCCCATGTGCAAGGTGCGACGCGGTATCGTCATTTTCTCTGTAAACCCTCTGTGTATTAAATTATTATTGTATAACACTGCCTGTCCTGCTTGTAACTTAACAGGTACGCCTCCAGGCATTTCGGCTCCTACTGGTGCATAGTGCTTAGATCCATTAAATGCAGCATTTTCGGCATCTGTGTTAGGGCGGTTATGACTTGCAGGGACAATCCACAAGGAATTCTCATCAACCAGCGGAAGATTGATTTGAACGCTGTTGTGAAAACGCTTCGGCGAAAAAAGCCAGTCGGCAATCTCATCTTGAGGTATTTGAATAATATCACGGTGCCAGCCTAACGAGTATTCTGTACCTTCATTAGCTGCAAGTATTGAAGCGTTATTGACTATGAGGTTAGGGCCAATAATTTCTTCAACCGCTTTTAAAATTACCGGGTGATGAAAAGCGTGGTGTATTGGTTCGGTACCCGGCTTTGTTAGCAAATGGAAATAATACTGGCGCGCTTCTTTACCAAAATCACTCAGCTCATCGCCTAAGTGCTGAAAAGAAGAACTCTTCTTTTCGTTGTTGCCGGCTTTTACCTGAGGACTGATAAGGGCATCCATTATCTCCCTGAAGTCGTCTATTTCTTGTTGCGTTAATACGTCTATTATTACGTATCCATCTTGTAAAAACTTCTCTTTAAGGGTTTGCATACGCTATGTATTTAAAGTTATTTGTTGTTTGGTTTGAGCCGATAGCAGCCCTGCTTCAAGCACCTTCATTGTATTGAGTCCGTCATTAAAGTTGGGAGTTACCTGCTTTTTATTCTCAATGGCATCAATGAAATCAACTACCGCATGAACAAAGGAATGCTCGTAGCCAATTATATGGCCGGGCGGCCACCAGCTTTTTATGTATGGATGTTGCGGTTCGGTAACAATAATTTTGCGGAAGCCTTGAGTATCGTCAGCATCACTTGAGGAGAAGAACATAAGCTCGTTCATTCGCTCCAAATCAAATGTGAGGCTTCCCTTGCTTCCATATATCTCAAATGAAAGCTTATTTTTACGACCTGTTGCAAAACGTGTGGCTTCAAATGAACCCATTACGCCGTTTGCAAACTTCACGATCATTAAAGCAGCGTCTTCAACGGTTACTTGACCTCGTTCGCTACCATTCACCTCGGCCTGTAAATTGCCTGTACTTGCTTCATCGGCTAAAGGCCGTTCGGTAATAAAGTTAGTACTCATTGCAGTCACCGAATCAATTGAGCCTATAAGATAATGCGCCAAATCAACGCAATGTGAGTTTAAATCCCAGTGCGGACCAGCTTGAGCAGTCTCCTTACGCAATTGCCATGTCAGCGGAAATTCAGGATCAACTATCCAATCTTGCTGGTAAGCAGCTCTCCAGTGAAACAGCCTTCCCAGCAGGCCATTTTCAATCATTTTTTTTGCCAATGCTATTGCAGGTACACGCCTGTAGTTATGATTTAGATAGTGTATTACTTTGTTATCTTCGCACACGCGCAGCATTTCCTCAGCCTGCTTTACGCTCATGGCCAACGGCTTTTCGCAAAAAATATGCTTACCTTCTTTAGCCGCAGCAATGGCAATTTCGTAATGCAGGTGCTGTGGCAAGGCAATATCAATTATATCAATATCTGCTCTGCTGATAAGCTTTTTCCAGTCAGTTTGCGTTTCCTGCCAGCCCCAACGTTCAGCAAATTCTTTCAGTGAGGGTTCGTGTCTTCCGCATGCAACCTTTAGAACAGGTTTAGCCGCAACATCAAAAAACAACGGTGCTTTAAGCCAGGCGTTACTGTGCGCCCTACCCATAAATTTATAACCTACAATACCTACGTTCAATGTTTTAAGCATACTCTAATCTTCCGGCTATTTTCCATAATTCAGCAACACTCTTTTTTACCACATCCTCTTCCTGATTGGTATAATCTGGGTGCAAAAAGTCAATTTCAACTGCCAGGAAGCCTTTGTAATTGTGCTGCTTTAAAATTTGTGCAAGCCGGGCATTATCAACCAAGCCCTCACCCGTTGGTACGCATGAAAAGAAATACCATTCATTTACAGGAACACCTTTAACCGGTTTAAGATCCTTAATATGAGTAGCCAAAACATAGGGCGCTAACTTTTCCATTGCTTGAATAGGATCATCAAGCACTCTTAAAAAATTGCCGGTGTCAAAGTTCACTCCAAAATATGGCGAATTAACATTAGTGATCAATTGTAGTATTTCGTCGGAGTTATAATCAATGTGATTTTCCACAGCCAGCTTTATGTTGTACCGTGCGGCAACTTTAGCGGCATCAGTAAACATTTGGCTTAATTTTTCGAGCTGTGGAGCATGATCCTCAAACCTGAATTGAAGGCTGCTGCCTACTACCCGCATTACATTGGCACCTATATAACTAGCATACTCAATGTGCTCAAGCATTTCATCAAATGCAGCTTCATTTTTACCACCTTCCAAACCATCAGGGTGCCCCCACGCGTAAACCCTATCCATATCGTTATCATCAAGTTGCTGTTTTACATCAAGTAAGTACTCTTTATTAAACCGTGGAATAAAACACGACTCCAGTGATATGCCTTTTATATCCAGCTTGCCTATATCTTTTAGGAAAGCATCAAATGAAAGCTCTTTTTCGGGCTTATCCTGGCCGGGATATACCTCGCCAAAAAGACGGTGGTAACAGTAACTATCAATTCCAACATTCATAATTTCATTTATTAATTGGTTATATACTTTGGTTTAGATGTTTGCAGACACTTGATAATTGAGAAAACAAGCGTCTTTTAGGTATATGTAAATGTGTGATTATTAGCAAAATGACACTAATACTTTTTTAGCTTAATAATATTGTTTTATGAGTTGAAAAATATGCTAATAAAAAAAAGCCGCCGGTAAATTACCGGCGGCCAAACCAAAAAATGCATAACCAACATATTACTTACCTTTCATCACATCACTAAAAAACTTACCTTGTGATGTAGGCTCATAATTCCAGTTCTTAATCATTTGTGGTATCCAATCGGGGTCAAAAACCCAAACCACCCATGATATGCCTTTTTTATTAAAGTATTTTATAATTGACGGCCCGTAAATGCCATCGTCCTTTAAATTCTCATCTTCATCTCCGGGCATAAAGCCAAGCTCGGTTGCTATCACCGGATATTTATCGGCCACAAAACCAAAGTCCAATTCCCACTTATCTTCACGTGGTACAGCGCGTTTACCAGGGTAAGGATGCGTTACATAACCAATACCCGGGCGGGCAATTGGGTTGTCTTTTACTGGTGTAAGATCATATGCCCAGTTAAAGCCGGCAACCAACGGAACTACATTTTTATTGTAAACGTAAATCAAATCAATCATTTGCTCCATTAACGTTTTCCAACCGTCCCAACTGGCGGTGCCGTATTGCCCATCATAAGTGGTAGGCTCATTAAACAACTCGTAAAATGCCACAGTAGGAATATCTTTGTAATGTTCTGCAATGTTTCTCCAGAAATTAAAAGTTTCGCTTTTAGTGGTTTTATGCATGTCTTGCGAAAGAACCTCCATTTGCAGGTTGCCTATAGCATGCCAGTCAATTAACACATAAATACCCAGTTCTGAGCACCAGTTAACGGCTTCATCTAAAAGTTTAATGTAAGCCTCTACCCCACGCTGATGATAGGCAACAGGATGCACCGGGATACGTATTAAATTTGCGCCCCAGCTTTTAATTACCTCAAAATGCTTCTTGTTCCAATGCCCGTCTTTAACCAACTTATCCGGGTCGGAAATGGACAATCCCTTGAAAACAATTACCTTGCCTTTATCATTAACAAAAGAATTACCCTGAACTTTTATGTAAGACATTTTACTTGCAGTTGCAGGGAGCTTGTAGGGCTTTATGGCATCAATATGCCACCAGTCTTTTTTAATAGCATTGCTTTGCAAGCCCGGCTGGGCAATGGCCGCTCCTATTTTACACACTACAGCCAGTAATGTTAACCCGAGGTAAGAAACTTTCATTTAGCTTTGAATTGGTGTACTGCAAAGCAATGAAAATCTTCAAAAATGCGTTTACTTTTTTTTGCCAGTTTATAATACTTTTTTAGCCCAACCGATCAATTGGTTGTATTCAATAAACTCGCAACTTCTTCGTCGATATAAAATACTGAATTAGTGCCACTCACCGGAACTTTTATACCCGCAGCCCAAATCAATCCGTTTAAGAGCACTTTTCTAAAATTTTCATTTTGCCAGTTTGAATAGTAATGTGCCATAGTAGCGCAAAATGCCCGTCCGCCTTTTTCACGCTTATAACCCCAGGCAACTACATCTCCTAATGGTTTACTCCCCCCTAAAACGGGCACATTAAGTACTGGAATAATATCCTTACGTTCAGCCACAAAACGCATATTATAATAGAATTCATCTTTAATGGTGAAAGGCTTAACTCCATTACTTATTGGGTGTTTTGGACTGGCAAGTGTTACCTGCGCATTGGCAACTTTTAAATCTGAATAATGACGTTTAGCACCCGTAGAATCTTGCCAGTCATAATACCCTCCGGTCCATTCTAAAAGCTTTTGTCCATGTTCATAATCAGCAAACGTAGAAAAGTGTAGTAATGCTATGCCACATCCCCTATTTACTTGCCGTTGTAGAACCGCCATACGACTGCCGGTCAAAAATGGCGACTCTTTAAAATTTATTCCATCTGCACCATCGGTAACAAATAATATTAAATCGGCCTTATTAAGTAATGAATCTGCAGGCGGCCATCCGTTTAAGTAAAAACTGGTGTTGATGCCTTTTACATTTGAGCGATCAAGCATTACCTTAATAAGCTTTACCGTTTTCTCGTACTCGTGTTCACCGGGATCATGGCTTTTAGTACCGGCAATCAAAACAATATTTTTTAGCTGCTTATGTCGCGGTGGGCTTACTAACTTACTTGCAACAGCATTATTATGTGTTAGAGCTAGAATTGCCAGTATAAGCAGGCGCCAGCTGTAAATCTTATAATTAAGCATAACCTTTTAATTGTTGACTAATAAGCTAAGTTCAGTTTCAGCCATAAAAAAAGGTGCTGCAAAACCCTCAAAACATAATACTATTATGCGTCAGGAATTTCAGCACCTTTTAAGTAAATATCCTAAGTTATAGTAACGCGCTAGCTTTGTTCAATATCTTTCAGGTTATCCATCTTTTTATAAGCCAAAAATCCTTTAATATCTTCAAAGTGTTCACGCACCCGTTTGTTGCCAAATTCAAATACTTTGGTAACGAGGCCGTCTAAAAAGTCACGATCGTGAGATACAAGGATTAACGTACCATCAAAATCGCGCAAGGCATCTTTAATGATATCTTTCGTCTTCATATCCAAGTGGTTGGTAGGCTCATCCAATATAAGCAGATTTACGGGCTCCAAAAGTAGTTTGATCATAGCCAAACGGGTTTTCTCCCCTCCTGAAAGTACCTTAACTTTTTTGGTAGTATCGTCACCGCTAAACATAAATGCGCCTAACAAATCTTTGATTTTAACAGTATTGTCAGATAATGGGATTTGGTCGATGGTATCGAATACGGTCAAGTTCTCATCAAGCAGAGCGGCTTGATTTTGTGCAAAGTAGCCTATTTTAGCGTTATGACCTACTTTAAGGCTTCCGTCAAAGTCGATTTCATTCATGATAGCTTTGATCATGGTTGATTTACCTTCACCATTTTTACCCACAAAGGCTACCTTTTCGCCACGCTCAATAACCATCGATGCGTTTTGGAATACTACATGGTCTCCGTAGCTTTTGCTCATTTCCTCAACCATAAGCGGATATTGCCCCGAGCGTGGAGATGGAGGAAACTTGAGTCGTAAAGCTGATGTATCAACTTCATCAATTTCAATTACTTCCAGCTTCTCTAACATTTTAACGCGTGATTGCACTTGCAGAGTTTTTGAATACGTACCCCTGAAACGGTCAATGAACTCTTGGTTATCAGCAATGAAACGCTGCTGTTCTTCGTAAGCCTTTAGCTGATGTAAACGGCGGTCGGCACGTAACTGCAGGTAGTGGCTATATTTAGCTTTGTAGTCGTATATGCGCCCCATAGTTACTTCTATGGTGCGGTTGGTAATATTATCAACAAAGGCACGGTCGTGCGATATTACCATTACAGCCTTTGCTGAATTTAATAAAAACTCTTCCAGCCACTGTATACTTTCAATATCCATGTGGTTAGTAGGCTCATCCAGTAAAATAAGATCGGGCTTCTTCAATAAAATCTTAGCCAACTCAATACGCATGCGCCATCCGCCCGAAAATTCAGAAGTTTGCCTGTTAAAGTCTTTACGTTCAAAACCAAGCCCTTTCAGTACTTTTTCAACTTCTGCATCGTAATTGGTTTCCTCTACCGTATATACCTTTTCGCTCAATTCCGATACTCTTTCAATGAGTTTCATGTACTCATCGCTTTCGTAATCGGTACGGATGTTAAGCTGCTCGTTAACTTCATCCAATTCCTTTTGCATTTGGTTTGCCTCTGCAAAAGCTTTCATGGTTTCTTCAAAAACGGTTACGTTATCTTGCGTTAGCAAATGCTGAGGCAAATAAGCAATTACAGCTTCTTTAGGGCCGGTTACATTACCAGTAGTAGGTTTGGCTGCACCGGCAATTATTTTAAGAATTGTGGATTTGCCTGCACCGTTTTTGCCCATGAGAGCTATTTTGTCGTTTTCATTAATTGAAAAAGTAACATCACTAAAAAGGGTTGTTCCGCCAAATGAAACTGAAATATTGTTTACGTTAATCACAGTACTTATGAATTTATGAGCAAAGATAGAAAATGGAGTAATTTTGCGCTTTATAAACTTTAGAAGACTATATAGAATTAAAGGTTATTAGGCTATTTACTTAAGTACATCATCCGCCTTTGCTGGTTGAGCTATTGCTTTAATTAAATAATCAAACAGCGGTACATCTGACGGTATCTGCATTTTTTTACGAAGACGGTATCTACTTACCTCCACTGCTTTAATGGTAATACTCATTAACTGCGCTATCTCTTTTGAGGTAAGATTCATTTTAAGGTAAGCGCATAATTTTAAATCATTTGAACTCAGCTCAGGAAAACGCTCTTTAAGCCGGCTTAAAAAATTGGAGTGTATGTGATCAAAGTGCATGGCAAACTGCTCCCAGTCGCCATCATTACGTTCAGCTTCATTTAGCAAGCGTACAACACGTTTAAAGTCAGCTGACTTTTCGCTTTTACCATTGGCAACCAAAGGCAATAGTTCATCTTTAATTTTAGCAAGCAGTTTACCACGCTGTACCAAATGCATGGTAGTTGAGGCCAGTTCTTTATTTTTATAACTAACATCGGCTACCAGCTTTTCATTTTGCAGCTTCATTATTTCGCGCTCATTGTGTTCCAATTCCAATTGATGCAAATACTTGAGCTTTTCTTGTTCTTTGATGTGTTTACGCTGTTGTTGTTGAATAAACATATGAACGCCGCCCGTCACCACGGCCATGCATAGCGCATAAAACCACCAGCTTTGGTACCAGGCTGCTTCAATTACAAACTGCCGCTCAACCGGTACCGATTCATTACCCATATTATTACGGGCTTTTACTTTAAAAGTATAAGTACCCGCAGGCAAATTGGTATACTCCTTTTCGGCCTTTGTGTTCCAAGCCGACCATTGTTTGTCAAATCCCTCCAACTGATAACTAAACTCCAGCGTATTTTGCTGCTCATATAAAGTAGAAGCAAACTCAAACTGCAGTGAATTAAGCTCGTGAGGTAATTTAATTTGTGCATTGGCTTTTATTCGATTATAGCCACCAAAAACTACACTGTCTTTGTCATTTATTAGCTTAACCTGCGTAAGTAAAACATTAATAGGTAAACGACTTTGCTCGCGGTACTTTAGGAAATTGATATGGTAAATACCCTTATTAGCACCTACGAAAATATTTTGCTGGTTGTACGGGTAAACATGCTCAAAACCTGATACAAGCTTGGAAGTAAGTTCAGGAAAATAAACTACTGTAGGGTGAGACTCATTAGTTGAAAAATCAACAACTCCAAGTTTCTTTCCATTTACAAACCAAACGTTTCCGGCGGCATCTTCATGGAGGTAGTGTATAGCTGTAGTATGCGTGTAGGGTTCAAACAAAGCCGAACGCTGGAAGCGCATTGTTTCATCGTTATATTCATAAATGCCCTTTAAGCTGGCTACTACAATTCGGTTTTTAATTCGAAAAATGTAATTTCCTAATGCTTCAGGCAAGCCTTCTTTAACGCCTAACACTTCCCGTTTAATCACCTGCTGATGATTTGCTGATAGTGTTAACTTAAATACTCCTCTGTAAGGGTGCGAAGTCCAAACAATGTTACTATTATTGTCATAGGCTAAAAATCTTAACGATAGTTTATCTAAGCCAACAATTGGACCTGCATTAATGAAATTGCCATCTTTATAGTTAAGTAGCTGTAATCCTTCATATGTACCAGCAACAGCTACAGGGACGGGCTCAATAGGTGATAGAGGCTCAAACAACCAGTTACCTGTGTTTTGGCTTAGGGGCTTTAAATTATTTGGTTGTACTTCAAAAGCACCGTCTTCATGGGCGAGCAACAGCTTTTGGTTAATTTCATTTAACCCCCATACCTGGCCGCGTAAGTTGCCTACTTCTTTAAAATTACTGCGTGAATAACTCAAATCTCTCGCTTGCATATCAAGCGGAAGCTTAAAAAGGCCGTTTGATGCACCCACATATAACTCATTCTTAAATATACATGATGTGTAACTGCTGATCTGCTTTTTGTTATCGGGGAATATTTGTTTAATAGCACTATTAAAAGCAATAAAATCAATACCATCATCTAAAGCAAGCCAAAGGTTTTTAGCTTTATCGGTAAAAAGATTACGTATATAATTTTTCTGCAACCCTTCATCACTTGAAAAGTGCTGAATTATATTCCCTTCTTTATCAATGATATAACATGCCGATGTGGTAGTACCTATGGCAAACCAGTCTTTGTTGACGGCAATTGCACAATAGGCATAACTTGATTTAAGGATATTATCTACAGCTGTTATTTTAGGCGTAAGAACACCATCTTTTAATAAAAACAACCCGTTTTTAAGCGTTGCTATCAATAGCGTTCCGGGTGCATAATCCAAAACAGATGTGACTGTACCCTCTTTAAGTATCGAATTTTTGCAAGCAGTTCTCCATGTACCGTTATCAAAAACCATTAGCCCTTTATGTTTTTGCTGCGCGTAGATACGGTTTTGAGCACATCCTAAAAAAGTCCACTCGGTGTTAGTTCTATATACGCTTATGGTTCCATCTTTTAAATAAAATATTTTCTCTACGGTACGGAAAAACGTTTCTCCATTGGCTTCACAAATATTCCAAACATCTGCAAATTGCCTGTTTGCCTTTGGTATAAGTGGTTTTAATGATTGATAGGTAAGTATGCCTCCATTATTGGGTTTGTAGTAGCCAATTTCATCTTGTCCGCCAACAAATATCTTTCCATCTTTTTCAATTTTCAAGGCGTGCGCAACTGTGCGGTTTGGTAACCTGTAAAGTTTCCAGTGCTTACCATCAAATGATAGTAATCCTTCATTGTTAGCAAAGTATACCCTACCATCCTTATCCTGATCAATAGCCCAGTTTTGGATACCGCCTTTGTATTCCAAATTGGTATAATTAACAATTTGAGGCAGTCCTACTGGGTCTTGGGCATACAAGAAAAAGATAAATGAAAAGCAGGTTATTATGGTTAGTAATGCTTTTTTCATTGAATAAGCGTAAAACTAAATAATAGATTTTAACCAACCTCGTGTAGTGTCAAATTTATTTTAAATGTAGCCTTGACATTAATAAACAACTAACTGACAATGAGTTAAATGCTAATATTTTGTCTCGCTCTTGTAGTGTTAAAGTAGGGGCATTTTGAGGGGTAAAAATACCGTTGTATGGGTTATATAGTGTGTTGAAAATTAGGTGTAGTTAAATGTGAGTTTATATTTGCCTCAACCAACAGGCACCCGCCTGTACCGATTAAACCATTTTGTAAACCATTTTATGATCTTCTATGAAAGGAAAAATTACTTTTTTTCTATTAGTTCTGCTATTGCATGCCTTTGGGCTTAAAGCTCAGGAGCTGCAAGTATCAGGCAAGGTTACTCTAAAAAGCGACGGAGCTGCTTTACCAGGAGTAACTGTATCTGTTGAAGGCGGATCGAACGGTGTAGCAACCGGCCCCAACGGTGAATTCAGTATTAAGGTGCCGAAACAAGGCTCCGTGCTAGTATTCAACCAAATTGGACTAGAGCCGCAGCGCTACACCGTAAACTCAACCAACTTCATTCAAATTGTAATGTCTGAAAAATCAACCAACCTCAGTGATGTGGTTGTAGTTGGTTATGGCACGCAGGTTCGCCGCAATGTATCATCTGCTATTGGTTCAATTAAGCCCGATCAAATCACGCAAACCCCGGTGCAGCGTATTGAACAAGCCATGCAGGGCCGGATAGCCGGTGTACAGGTAACCAATGTTTCCGGACAACCGGGTGATGCCCCAACGGTGCGCATACGTGGTATTGGCACCAATGGCGATGCCTCTCCTATCTACATCGTTGATGGCTTCCAGGTAGGCGGAATTGATTACTTAAACCCGGCCGACATTCAATCGATGGACGTACTTAAGGATGCCGCGTCAGCTGCCATTTACGGTGCGCGTGGTGGTAACGGTGTGGTGCTTATTACCACAAAAGGCGGCTCAAAAGATGGAAGAACCCGCGTAACTTACGATGGATATATGGGTATACAAAACGCATGGCGTTACATGAAGTTGCTTGATGCCCGTGAGTATGCAGTAATGATGAATGAGGGTGCTGCCAACGCAGGCAACTCCATCCCTTATCCCGATTTAAGTAAATATCCGGCAGGTACCGGTACCGACTGGCAACGCGCCTTGTTTCAAAAAAACGCGCCTACGTATAATCACCAGTTTGCCGTAAACGGCGGTACCGACAAAAACAACTATGCTATTAATTTTTCGTTGTTTAACCAAAAGGGTTTGGTTGGCGGCGACAAATCTGACTTTAAACGATACACCTTTCGCGCTAACAGCGACAACAAGGTAAAAGACTTCCTTAAGGTTGGTGCTAACGTAGCTTACTCGCACATTCGCCGTACGGCAATTGATCCTAACCAGGAGTTTGGCGGTCTACTAAATAACGCCATTAACCTTGACCCTATTACACCAGTTATTGAAAACGACCCTACCCGTGCAGCAACATATAACGCTAATGCTGTACGTGATGGTAACGGTAATCTCTATGGTATTTCGCCTTATGTAGCACAGGAAATTGTAAACCCGCTTGCTCGCCTTGCGGTTACCAACGGACTTACCCGGGTTGACAAGTTGGTGGGAAACACCTATGCTGAAATCAACATTTTGAAAGAACTTACGTTCCGTTCATCATTCAGTATTGACTTGGCTTACGTTAACAGCAATAATTACAGTCCTGTATTTTACCTAAACGCGGCCCAGCAAAATATTAACTCCAGTGTATCAAAAGGTACTGATCGCTACTATACCTGGCAGGCTGAAAACGTTTTGAATTATAATAAAACATTCAGCAAACATACGTTGGGCGTTACGCTGGGTACCACTCATCGCCGCGAAAACTCTGAAACACTTTACGGTTCCAATACCGGCTTAGTAGTTACCGATCCAAATATGGCTTACCTTGACCTTGCAGTTGATGCAGGTACAGCTAAAGCTACAGGCGGAGCAGGCGGCAATGCTTTGTTCTCCCTTTTCGGAAGGGTAAACTATAACTATGATAATAAATATTTGTTATCTGCTTCTCTGCGCCGTGACGGGTCGTCAAAATTCGGCTCAAATTATCCATTTGGTTACTTCCCGGCTGTATCTGCCGGCTGGATTTTCACAGAGGAAAACTTTATACCTAAAAATGACTTCATCACATTTGGTAAAATACGTGCATCATGGGGTAAAAACGGTAACGACCGCATAGGTAATTACCCTTGGGCAGCCATAATTGGCGTAGGTCGTGGTTATACTTATTATAACGGAAGCGGCAATGGCTACATCAGCGGCGCTTCACCATCGTTCATAGCCAACCCTGATATCCGCTGGGAAGAATCGGTACAAAGCGACATCGGCTTAGACTTAACCTTCCTGCGTAATATGTTTACATTTACTGCCGATTACTATGTAAAAACAACTAAAGGCTGGCTTTTACAGGTACCTATCCCACTAAGTGTAGGCGTACCTCCCGGAACTGCCAACGGTGGCACTGTACGCAACTCAGGTATCGAGTTAACACTTAACTATCAGCAAAACATCGGTAAGTTCAAAATCAATGCAGGTATAAACGGCAGCTTCAATAAAAACACCGTTACCGAGATTGGCAACGCTGAAAGGATTTTAGGTGGTGCAGGTATATCAACCTACGGACAAGTTGAGCGCAGTACCATTGGTCAGCCGTTCTCTTACTTTTACGGTTATAAAACCGATGGTATATTCCAAAACGTAGCCGAGGTAAATGCATATACCCTCAACGGCACAAAAATCCAACCGGATGCGGTACCTGGCGATGTTAGGTTTAAAGACCTGAATGGCAATGGTGTCATTGACCCCGAGGACCGTACCATTATTGGTAACCCTACGCCTAAAATTACAGGTGGTTTTACCTTTGGCTTAGCTTATCAGGGCTTTGACCTTAATGGCTTCTTTACAGGTGCATTTGGCAATCAAATTTTTAACGGTACACGCCGTCATGACTTTCCTACTGCCAACATGCAAACGCTTTACCTAAACCGTTGGAGCGGTGAGGGCAGCACAAATACCAACCCTCGTTTCACCTGGAATGATACCAACGGAAACTACAGCAAAATATCTGACCTGTATTTAGAGAAAGGCGATTATGTACGCCTTAAAACCTTACAACTTGGTTATTCATTCAACAAAGCGCTTATGTCAAAAATTAAGCTGCAAGCCTTGCGTATCTATGTATCAGGTGACAACCTGCTAACTTTTACCAACTACTCTGGCTTCGACCCGGAAATTGGTGCGCGCAGCAGTCTTGATATTGGTATTGACCGTGGTATATATCCACAGGCCCGTATTTACCGCTTAGGTTTAAGTGCAACATTTTAATTGACCAGTTATAATGAAAAATATTAAATATACTTCCACCATTATATTAGCCGGCCTGCTAACCGTTGCAGGTAGCGGCTGCAAAAAGTTTTTAGAAATGAAACCCGTAGATAACCGGGTTGCTGAAAACTTTTATAAAACTGAAAAAGACGCTAATGAAGCCTTAAACAGCGTTTATGATGCATTACAGTGGCACACTAACGCCGGAGGCGGCGGCTTCAGCCCCGATCCTATGCTGGCTGACATTGCCTCTGATGATTCATACGCCGGTGGCGCCAGCCGTTCCGACTCGCCTGATATGATACAGGTTGATCAGCAAAAAATAGCGGCTACTAATTCGTTAATACGTGTTTACTGGAGTAATCATTACACTGGTATCTATCGTGCAAACCTGCTTCTTCAAAAATTGCCTGATATTAACATGCCGGCAGCAGCAAAAGCCAAAATGGCTGCAGAATGTAAATTTTTGCGAGCGTTTTTCTATTTTGATCTGGTTAAGTGGTTTGGAAGCATTCCGTTGATTACCGTACCGCAAAACCCAGGTGAGTATTGTGTGGCAAATGCTAGTCCGGCTCAAACATTTAACCAAATAGCGCAAGATTTAGTTGATGCCATTCAGGTATTAGACAAATCTGACTTACGTACCAGTAAGGCACATGCCACCCGCTGGTCGGCAGAAGGTTTGCTAGGTCGTGTTTATTTATTTTATAAAGGCGTTTACAAAGCCGAATTGCAGGCAGGTAGCACTGCAGTAAATGCTCAGTATGTTCTTACTCAATTGCAAGACCTTATTTCTAACAGCGGTCATGACTTGTTAGGCACTTACGCTGATAACTTTACAAAGGCCAACGAGTTTAGCAAAGAATCGGTTTGGGAAATATCATACTCTAATGATAACCCATGGTATGATTGGAATTACATACAAGGTGGCGAAGGCAATATGCAGCCGCTTATGCAGGCACCACGTATTGAAGGCGACCCGCTATACAGCACAGGCTGGAGCTTTGCACCGGTAACGCAAGAGCTTTACAACAGCTATGAGGCTAACGACCCGCGCCGTACTGCAACTATTATCAATATGGAAACTGAGTTGAAAGGCAAGGTATCAACCGGCTATCAGCACACAGGATTCTTTAGCAAAAAGTATACTACCACGGCAGAGTACAGACCTACAACCGGACAGTACGAATTAAACTGGGGTAACAACTATCGCTCAATACGTTTTGCTGATGTTTTGCTTATGGCTGCCGAACTTGACTTAACTAACGGCGGAAGCCAGGCACAAAACTACCTTAACCGCGTACGCAACCGGGTTAGTTTAGGTAGCAAAACTGTTTCATTAGCCGCCATCTACCAGGAGCGTAGGGCTGAATTAGCCCTTGAAGGCATACGCTACTGGGACTTACTTCGCCAGGGTTTACCTGTGGCAGCACAAGCTATCACTATAACCGGTAAAAAAGGCCCGAGTTACACCGGCGATCAGGTTGACTACAACGTAACCTTTAATCAAGCTACACGCGGTTTATTCCCAATTCCGCAAAGCGAGCTTGACCAATGTTCGAGTGTGTTAAAACCTAATTTTTAATTTATCTCAATAATCATAAAAAGATGAGAACCTATTTATATAAAACACTTGCAGGTTTACTGCTTGTACTTACCTGGATGGGCTGTAAGGTTGACGACCCTGAGCTTGGCGCTGCTCCTGAAAATGCTCAGGTAAAATTTAATGCCACACCTACTGCTGCAAATGCCAATATAGTTGTATTTAAAAATCAGTCGGGTGCGGTAACAAAAGCCGTATGGGATTTGGGTAACGGACAAACAGGCTCGGGCGAGGAAATAACCGGCTCATATCCTTTGGCCGGCACTTATACCGTTAAGCTTACCATTTACACCAGCGGCGGCTTTGCATCAAGCACCCAAACGGTAACAATTGCCAATACCAAGCCCGAGATGCTTAACCGTCCAGATTATAACTTTTTAACCGGTGGCGGTAGCAATACTGCGGGCAAAACCTGGGTAATTGAAAAAGGCGTGTCGGGTCACTTAGGTGTGGGTCCGGCCACATCACAAACCGCCGAGTGGTATAACGCTGCTCCCAACGAAAAAGCCTCAGAAGGTTTTTATGATGATGAAATGGTATTTACCCTAAGCAATAACCTTAAGTACACCTATATTAACCATGGCAGTACTTTTGCCAACGGTGCTAATGCTGCAGGTATTGGCGGTGCTACAGGTGGTGATGTTACGGTTAATTACACCCCTCCTACTAACCTAAGCTGGAGCATTACTGAAGAAGGTGATAAAAAATATCTTACTATATCGAATAATGGTTTTATAGCCTACTACACCGGAGTTTCAAAATATCAGATCATCACCTTAACCGAAAACGAAATGTACCTGCGTGTGGCCGACAAAGCAAATGCTGCCAATGCCTGGTATTTACGTTTAGCTCCCAAAGGTTATACCCGCCCGGTGGTAGAAAAGCCACTTCGGGCTAATGATATCAGTGATAAGTTTGACGGCACAGGTAACATAGCGTGGCGTGCTGATGCAATCACATTTAAAAACGCGTTTGACAATCCATTCCCTCAGAGTGCTAACACTGCTGCTAAGGTTGGCTTTTATCAGCGCCTTACTGGTGATGCCAACCAATATGGCAACTTGCAAACCACTTTAGACTACCGCTTAAATTTAAGCACCCGCAATAAATTTAAAGTGAAAGTATTTTTCCCGGGTGGCAACGATTATAGCGGAACGTTGAAACCCCAGGTATCAGTAAAGCTACAAAACTCGCTTGCCGGGGGTAATGCCTGGCAAACACAAACGGAAGTGGTTAAACAAGTTCCACTGAACCAATGGGTAGAGCTGGAATTTGATTTTTCATCTATCTCAACTGTTACCATTTATGACCAAATTGTATTACAACTTGGCAGCGAAGGCCATACTGTACCGGGTATATTCTACGTGGGAAGTTTTGAACTAGTAAAATAATTACTCATAAGCCGCAGCGTAGGTTGCGGCTTATGCTTTCTACTTTTTTACCGAGACGTGAGTAAAGCAACTGATATGAACACAAGTAAAAAAATAAAAATGTATACATCATTTATTGGGAAAGTGCTGGTGGCAGGTTTTCTGTTATCATGCGCCGGCGGCGATGAACTCAAACCCCTTCCTACTGAACCAACAAGCGGCACCGGAGACGGAAAACCTACCGACAAAGGCTGGGCCTTTGAAACTACACCGGTTTGGGCCGATGAATTCAACACCAATGGCGCGCCCGACGCCGCAAAATGGGGCTATGATTTAGGCGGCACAGGCTGGGGCAACAACGAACTGCAGAATTATACTAATAGCCAAAACAACGCCGGCATAGCCAACGGTGTACTTACCATTACCGCACGTAAAGAAAACTCCGGAACAAATGCTTATTCATCGGCAAGGTTGGTTACTAAAGGCAAGGGCGACTTTTTGTACGGCCGCATGGAAATAAAAGCCAAACTCCCATCAGGCCGTGGCACATGGCCTGCTATATGGATGTTACCTACCGATAACGCTTATGGGCAATGGCCTAAATCGGGCGAGATTGATATTATGGAGCATGTGGGTTACGATCCTATGAAAGTGCATTTTACTATTCATACTGATGCCTACAACGGCGCCCAGGGCACGCAAAAAGGTGATTTTAAAAATGTAGCAACGGCGTTTACTGAATTTCACTTATACCGCGTTGATTGGACACCTTATGCACTTCGTGGTTACATTGACGACCAAAAAGTATTTGAATATGTCAACGATGGCAAAGGCTCATCTACCTGGCCGTTTGATAAACGCTTTCACCTGTTACTTAACGTAGCTGTTGGTGGCAACTGGGGCGGTGCGCAAGGCGTTGACGATACCGTTTTTCCGAAAGCCATGGAGGTAGATTACGTAAGGGTATATAAAATGATTGAAAAGTAATACATCCTCATTTTATGATGAAAATTTCGATTATTTCTACCTCTAAGGTGGCGGGCTTGTTATTGCTCTTACATACCGCCGCCGTAGCCCAAACCGATGAAGAGATCTATCAGAAAGCCGATGCCCTGCTAAAAAAAATGACGCTGCAGGAAAAGGTTAATATGATACATGGCAGCTCCTCATTTACATCGGGCGGCGTGCCCAGGTTGGGCATCCCCGAGTGGGTAATGTCTGACGGGCCACACGGCGTTCGTGTAGAACACGGCCGCACTTATAAAGATAGTATTGGTGTAAACGATGCCGGAACATATTTACCAACAGGCGTTTGCCTGGCAGCCACCTGGAACCCTAAACTAGGTTATGCCTTCGGCTCAGTATTGGGTAGCGAGGCAGCCTACCGTGGTAAAGACGTAATTTTGGGTCCAGGCATCAACATTATACGTTCGCCACTTAACGGGCGCAACTTTGAATACCAGAGCGAAGACCCATACTTGATCTCGCAAATGGCGGTGGGATATATTAAAGGCGTTCAAGATCAAGGTGTTGCAGCTTGCATAAAACACTATGCGGCAAATAATATTGAAACTAACCGTAACAATATCAACGTTGAATTGAGCGAACGTGCGCTACGTGAAATTTATTTGCCCGGCTTTAAGGCCGCCGTTCAGCAAGGGAATGTATACACGCTTATGGGCTCGTACAATAAGGTACGCGGCGAATGGGCCACTCACAACAACTACCTTATTAACCAGATTCTTAAAAAAGAATGGAAATTTAAAGGTGCTGTAATAAGCGACTGGGGTGCGGTTCATAATACGCAGCAAGCGCTTTGGAACGGTACCGATGTTGAAATGGGCACTGATCTTTCCTTAGGTGAAAAGCCTGATTATCGTAAGTACTTTATGGGCGATACGGTGCTTGCGCTTGTTAAGAACGGCAAAGCTCCGGAGTATCTAATTGATGATAAAGTGAGGCGCATATTATACGTAATGCTCAAAACGCATGTGATAGACAAGCAACGCAGTAAGGGGGCCTATAACACCAAAGCACATCAGCAGACAGCACGTCAAATTGCTGAAGAAGGTATTGTTTTGTTGAAGAATCAAGGCAAAATTTTACCATTATCGTCATCAATTAAATCTATTGCTGTAATTGGCTTAAACGCCAACCGGCCTCAGGCCTTTGGCGGCGGCAGTTCACAGGTGAAGGCTTTATATGAAATTACCGCATTAGAGGGATTGAAAAAGCTGGCTGCTAAAGGAACAAAAATCACTTACGCTCAAGGTTATAATATTAAGCGTGGTGCAGAGGCCGATGAGAACTTAATAAAACAAGCTGCCAATGCAGCCGCCAAAGCAGATGTTGCGGTTATTGTTGGCGGAAGTACACATGGGTATGACTACAGCAAATGGAGCGACAATGCGTATGATGCAGAGGATACCGACAAACCAGATATGCATATGCCTTTTGGGCAGGAGGAATTAATTAAGGCTGTACTTAAAGCTAATCCAAAAACCGTGGTGGTATTATTGGGCGGCGGACCTATTGAGATGGCTCAATGGATTAGCTCTGCTCCTGCCGTGCTACAGGCCTGGTATCCGGGTATGGAAGGCGGCAATGCTATAGCCGGCATACTATACGGAAAAGTTAATCCATCGGGCAGGTTACCTATGACTTTTCCTAAACACCTGGTTGATGCTCCTGACCATAAGCTAGGCCAATTCCCTGCTGATAAGGATAGCAACAGCAACAACGTATACTATTTTGACGACTTATATGTGGGCTATCGCTATTACGACACTTACAAAATCGAACCACAGTTTGCCTTTGGTCATGGCTTATCTTACACGCAATTTACCTACGGTGATTTGAAGGTTCAAAAAGGTGTTAACAACACTACTGTTACGTTTACCATTGCCAACACGGGTAAAACCGCAGGAGCTGAAACAGCACAACTTTATGTACATCAGCAAAAGTCACTGCTTCCACGGCCCGAAAAGGAATTGAAAGCGTTTGAGAAAGTATTTCTAAAGCCTGGCGAGAAAAAACAGATCAAGTTAATGCTCTCTGCCGATGCTTTTCAGTATTTTAATGATGTAACAAATTCTTGGATTACAGAACCAGGACAATTTGATGTTATGATAGGCAGTTCGTCAAAAGATATTAAACTTAAAGGCGTAGTCAACCTATAAATTCTAGCAACATTTTACAATGCAAAGTGCCGCCTGCTTACAGAGCGGCACTTTTTGTTACGTTGTTTAAAGCAGTTAATCAAGCTAGTATATTTAGCAATATTTCATTTACGCACATGACGACTATGTAACTATTATGAAGTAAACCTTTTGATTATTTATACTTATTGTGGCTTTTCGGTAAGGTCTCTTATCATAAAGGCTTCAAATTCCTGGTTAAGCTGTTCGCAACTTTGAATTAACTTATCCGCAATCTCTTTTACCTGCTCACTGTCATCTCCCAGTACTTTAAGCACTTCAACCAAACCAAGCACATTCGCCAGCGGACGGCGAAGGTCATGTGATTGCTGCTCGGCCAAATTATTAAGTGTCTCTGTCAGGAAACGAAGATGTTCTTTACGCGATTCAAATGCAGTAACGTCATGGCCTACCCCAATGACACCGCTAATGATTCCATCGTTATCAATATCTGCTTTATACTCCCAGTAGGTTATAATATAGCCACCTTTGCCATCCAATTTTCTTAAAGTAGCGGCAAAAGTTTGATCAGGATGTGCAACGCAGCGCTGGTAGGTTTGATAGCTCGTAGCATGGTCATCCGGGTGCAAGGCTAATGCGGCAGAGCGAACCTCAGATTTGTTGTAAAATGAACTGTGCCGGTTGATGAATAGGTCATTCATGTAAATATAGTTGCCCTTGGTATCAATCTTAACCAGATAGAAATTTTTGGATTCAGCAAGCAGCTCAACAGACCTTTCAAAGGAAAAATGTTTAGAAATCATACGGGGAATGAATCTGCAGTGACTAAAGCAGATAAAAGGTAAAAGTAAGCGTTAATTCATAATTTATCGTTCAAAGTAAAAATTAAAAATCATCAGCTGACAGATTGTTAATGAACGACTGTTAATATTACCGGTGTATAGCCATAAAATTAACTTAGGACAATTTATTCCCAAGTGATACCGGCAAAAATGTCTTAAACGTTAAGACTAAATACTGACTGAACATAACACTTTGTGCTAAATCACTATCAATTAGGTTCAGCACCATGTTGAGTGTTTTATTTAAAGTTCGTCCTTTTGCAAGAGTGGTTAAATTTTGATTATCCGTTTAATAACTATTCTTTCATAAGTAGAAATTATTCAAATGTAACTGCGTCAAACACAAATGATGAATTGGCCGCCAAATCACCATCGAAAACCTCAGATTGATCTAAAAAATACATGTCAAGTGATCCCTTGTTTTTCGCCTCAATTTTGCCACGGTAGGTAAACGTAAAGCTATCTCTAACAAGCTTATAAGTTGTCTCAGATAAGTTAATTTTGCCCGGCATAGAGTTTTGTTCCATGCGTGCCGCAGTATTGACAGTATCGCCCCAAATGTCGTAGGCAAATTTCTTTACCCCAACAATACCGGCAACTACGCTGCCGGAATGAATTCCAATGCGGATATCAAACGTTTTGTCGCCTAAACTTGCTTTACGCTGGCGTACAAAAGCTGCAATCTCGAGGGCAGCCCTTACAACGTTCTGTGCATGCAGATTATCGGGGCTTGGCAGGCCGCCCACAGCCAAGTATGCATCACCAATAGTCTTTATCTTCTCAATACTATGATTGGAAACAGTTTTATCAAAAGCCATAAAGCAAAAGTGTAACTCTGCTACCAACTCCTCAGGGGTAAGTTGCTGGCTTACGGTAGTAAAGTTTACAAAATCGGTAAACAGAACAGTTACCTCATCAAACAGGCGGGCATTTGCACTTCCCTTCTCTTTTAACTCTTCTGCTACGTCTGCAGGAAGAATATTAAGCAACAGATTTTCTGAGCGTTGTTGTTCAAACGAAATCCTTGCATTCGCTTCGCTGATTTCCGCATTTGCTTTAGTAAGTAACCTGTTTGACCGGCGCTGGTTTATATAGCTTTTACCAATGACCAAAGAAAGCAAAATAAGGCCACCAATACCAGCCATAAATAGTTTGCCTTTGGTTTGTTGTGCGCTTAGTTCGCTTTTTTGTAGTAGCACCCTTGTTTCGCTTAACTTTTGAGCCTGCCGCGCAGTACTTAATTCCTGTTCTCTGGCTTTGCGCTTTCCCTGCTCCAGCTCTAAAAAAGCTTGTGTTTTCAGATAGTTCAATTTCTGAAGATCCTTTTCCTTGCTAACCAAAGAAAGCTTTTGCCTGTTAAGCAATAAGGCTTGTTGCTGTTGAGTTGCAATAAGTGTTTGGCGGTCCAGTTTGGCTTTCGCTATTTGCTGCTGCAATTTTAAAGAATCTTCGGTATGGAAATGTTTTGATTCGGCAACTATCTTAATGTACTCCTTGTTATTGTTAACGCGGGCCAAGCTATCCTTTATAGATACATAGCGACTAAAAGCAGCGTAAGCCCTGGGATAGTCTTTCATTTTTTCAAAAGTCATGCTCAACTCCTGATAAGCTTCCTGATAAAAGTAAGGAGTTGCCTCCTTAGTGTTAGCCGCTAATCGCATTGACTCTTCAAGATTATATAATGCGAGTGAATACCGACGGGCAGGGTCAACTCCGGCTTCGGCAAGAACACCATCGGGCGCTTCACGATATATACTGCCGAGTGTCCCTAAAACGCCAATGTTTTTGCTAGGAAGCGCTTTTTTTAAATAAGTTAAAGCGTTAGTATAATCTTTCTTGGCGTAATAAATCCATGCAATAGTATTATATCGGTTGTCCAATTGTTCCTTTGTCGCATCATTTGCCGACAATTTTAAAGCCTCAAGACTTTCTTCCAAAGCTCGGTTATAATTTTTTTGTTGATAATGCAGGAGAGAAATCTGATCAAGTAATAACAGCGTGCTTTTTGTGTCTCCGATTTTTTTTACCGTTCGTAAAGCTTCCGTATAATAAGTAAGGGCACGCAAGGTATCGCCTGTGGCCTGATAGACCGATGCAAGACTTTGATTTAAGCCTGCTGATGAATTATCATCAGGCAGATTACGGCTGAGGGCAACTGCCTGCTGGTAATACTGCATTGCCGTTTTCAAATCTCTTTTGAGTGACAAATACAGGCCACCAATATTTTGATTGATCCGCCGCATAAAGCTGCGATCGTTTACTTTAGTAAAACCTGCTAACGCTGCAGCATAATACCGGATAGCCAACGTGTCTCCTTTTGAATAATATGTAGAGCCGATATAAAAATTAACCATTGCTGTGCTTTTTGTAGATAAATTAGGCAATTTGTATGCCTTCATATAACAACGTTGAGCACGTATATAATCAGCTTCCAGGTAATAATCATACCCTGCTGACAAAAAGAATTTACAGCGCAGATCAATATCAGCTATAGCTTGCGAACGGGAGAGATACCGTTCTACCGCGGGGTAATCCTTATTGGCAAAGCTTAGCGATCGCATGGCCTCATAAGTAAGATAAATATATTTTGAAATGCGCAACTTCTCAGCAAGTGCAATACCCTGATGGTAATAATGGCCGGCGTTTGGCAAATTTAACCTTTTATAATTATTACCAATGCGTACCAAAAGCACCACTTTGGCAGTGTCTTCCTTACTGATTTGTAGCTGGCTTAGCAAAGAATCAATACGCGCCTGACCTATTTTTTGTGCGTATGAAAAATTCATAGCGGCTACAAAAAATATCAATAGTAACTTTAGGGAAAGAAAATTGCGATTTAACAAGGTGCAGAGATTAAATTACCCCAATATAGGTATTTAACCTCTAAAATGATTAACCTATTTAATTAATATGCAATATCAACTGAATCTGTGTAAGGTTGACTTTTGTCACGTAAATCATGAAGGATATTCAATTGATGTGCACGATTGGCTTTACCTTCAAAAAATTAAACATCATTGTTTAAATCTTGACTAATTTAAGTTGGCTGTTCCAGTTGTGCCATTATCAGGCAGTTGTAAGCTGACTCTCCTATTACCGTAATTAATTTGGAGAGTTCCTCCGGTGTGCGTTGGGTCGCTTGCATAAAATTGACGATTGTTTATCATCACCAAGCAGGGCTTACTTACCTCTAACATTTGCACGGTATTAATTTTAACTGCTGATGCCTTGTAAAAAGCCGCCATCACTAAACCATCACTAAATTGTATTATCTGGCAATCGGCATTGTTGGCAATGATTTTAAATGCTTTTTCAAACTCTTTGCTTTTGCTTAATGTTTTTGCATTTTCACAATAGCCTACCGCAAACGCAGTATTTACAGATTTAGCCGGGGCATGCACAATTTTGGCCAGCATAGTGCTGTCGGTAACTTTCGCATCACTCGCCCCACCATCTATACGTTTCCATGATCCGGTTACCTCCCCTTGCTTTAAATACAACTGCGTAGGTTGTGCAAAATAGTAAGCTAATTTGTTGTGATGCAGCAATTTGGCACCATTGTGATAGCCGCTACGCTGATATAACGGTTGTTTTGAATTGTTCATATAAACCTTGCTTTGCAATCGTGATTGATCGACAACGGTAAAAATAGTGTCTGTAACGTTAGTCCGGTCGACCTCGGCAATCAATGACACCACCAGTCCCTGATGGAAGGCCCAAAACTTTCTTGCTTCAAGCTTTTGACTTTCTGCTTTATTTTTAATGGCAAAATCCATTGCCGAAAACCCCGAAGTTGATGAGCCCACACTGCCATTAAATTTTTTTCGTTCAATTACAGCTGCTCCCTTTAAGGTTGTAATACCCGGTATAGCCGTCCAGTCCCAAACAGGCATAAGGTTAAAATACTCGTTGCCGGTACGCACGTAGTACATATCTCCGCCCCCCAATAATCCTCCCAACAAATTTTCGTTATTGATAGATTCGGTTGGATAGGTACGGGTCGATAAAGTTTTTAGGAAGGCGCTGAATTTTGGCTGATGATACACAGCAAAATCAGAATAAGGAAAATACCGGAAACCGTTTAACGTTAACTTTCCTTGCTGATGCTGCTCCAACTCATGTATGCCAACCGACTGAGGAAAAAGTTGCTTTAAAAACGGCAGCCATGGTTGTATATCGGCATTGCGAAGCTCATTTTTGCGCACAACTGCCCGGTCAATAGTTCCGGGTACGGTGATAGTGTGGCGCGCCATCCATTGCCAGCCGTTTATAGCGAACTGCTTTAAAATTTCGAGCTTATCAGCCGGATAGGCCATGTCCGTTTCCATGAATTGCCACGCCAGCCTTATGGATTCGAAAAACATGGCCCTACCATATTCATATATTTGCAGACGTGCATAATGCTGGTGAAAGCTAAAATCGGGCTGTATGCCATCACCAGTGGTAATTTTTACTTCATTAACTATCAAATCGCGACTGCGCTTCATCAACTCATAATTGCCGGTTAATGCCGCGCGGTGCAAAACCAGGTCGGCGCACCAAATCATGTTGCCACCGGTTGCATCTTCATGCAATTTGGTTTGGGCAAGTACGGTCAATGCGTCGTTATAGAGCGCTGGCTGTAACTTACCTCGCGTAAGCACAATAATGTTTCGCATTAATTGCGGAACACCAACCTCGTTATGCCACCAGTTTGGATTAATGTATTTATGGTCGGTCCAGTTTTGTAGAGCTTGGCTGAGGTTTGCCCACAAAACTCCATTGCGGTATAAGGTTGATGCCGGATTAGCCCAAGCTAAAACCATATCATTAACGCGGCGTAAATGTGTAAGCGTTTTCCATTGTCCACGCTCTCTGTCGGCGTAATCAACATCAGGCCACTGTCCGTTTACAAGCTTTGGCCAGCTAGCTATTATATTAGGCAAACCCGCTACCTTATTGTTTGATGTGCTGAGTAAATACCGGCCGTAACGGTTAAGAATAGTATCAGCCTCTTGTGCAGTTGATTTAGAAGCGATTACACAGAACAACACGATAAGTGCAAGGAGCTGGCCTTTTTTATACATAAAAAACAAGTCTACAATTTGATATCCATTACATTCCCCGACTTGCGGCTTGCCTCGGCCATAAAGCCCATTACATGGCTTTCTATCGATTCATCAATAGTTGATGTAAGAAGTGCAGCGTTTTGCTGTGAAACGGCCTGTACAAAGTCACGTGCCAAGAGATGATCGCCACCGCCGTGACCGCTGTTTTTGTATTCTTCAACATCCTCGGCAACGGGTTTAAATTTGGTTGCTTTGCGGGTACGGAAATCATTTACCACCAGTTCGGTCATATCGCCAACCATATCACCCATTGATCCCATTATCCGGGTGCGCCTGTCATGATAGGATGTAAATGCCTCCATCGAAAAATTAGCGGTAACCTGATCTTCAAACTGAATACTGGTAATGTAATGATCGGGCTGATCATTATCCATTTTATACACACAGCGACCGTAGTTACTGGTTTTGAGTTTTTCTAACACAGCCGTTTTCTTGTCTGTTACGTTAGCCGGAATATCTAATACTGATATACGCGAACCACGCTCTGCATACTCTTTAATGGCCGAGTAAGGACAATCACGCTCAACGGCGCACTCTACACAGCGAGTACCACTGTTGGCGGGAGCATTTTGCTTTTTAAACCATTTTAAATCGCCCATGGCCACTATGCTCTTACTTTTCTTATTGATTACCCATTTCATAATATCTAAATCATGGCACGACTTAGCTAAAATAATAGGTGTTGTTTGTTTCGAATTGTGCCAGTTACCCCGCACGTACGAGTGCGCCATGTGCGTATGCTCAATAGGTTCAAAATGCTGTATGCTGATGACTTCACCAATGGCACCTTTCGCTATTAATTCTTTCATTTTTACAAAATATGGAGCATAGCGTAAAACATGGCATACGGCAACAATGCGTCCCGTTTTTTTAGCCATTGCCAATATATCGCGGCATTCCTTTTCGGTTGGGGCTATAGGTTTTTCAAGCAACACATCGTAACCCATTTCAAGCGCTTTCATGCAGGGGCCGTAGTGCAGGTTATCGGGCGTTGATATAATTACCGCATCGGCAAACTTAGGTCGCTTGAAAACATCCTCCCAGGTATTAAAGCGGTTTTCGGCGCTTATTTTATGCCTGGCTGCATACTTATCGTTTCGGAAGACATTTGGTTCCGCGACGCCAACAACCTGCATTTCATTTGGAAATTTTGCTGCAAAATTGCCGTAAACACTGCCGCGGTTGCCCGCACCAAGGGTTATTGCAGTAACAGCCTTTGCCATTGGCGCATGTAACGGATTGTTGGCTATTTGATATTCATACTCGTTTTCAGATATGCGTGCAAGCAGGTCGGAATTAATTACGGTTGCCCCTACCGTAAGTGATAATGATTGTAATAAACGTCGACGGTTCATAACTGTAAAGTTTGTTTTTAATTAGTTAGGAAGTTTTTGTGTGGCAAAATCATGTGCCATGCTGTTATAATATTTATTAAACATACTTTGAGATACCTGGAGAGCATTTCCGCTGGCCTTTTCAGTGTAGGTTTCGTTGCTATTCACCCACTTCCATTCCCAGTTTTTTATACTTTCGTCAAAGGCATCCTGATTAAGCTCTTTGTTTTCGGCCAGTAATTTCTCAAGGTGAGCAAAGTAGTTTTCCCAACGCGGCTTGTAATAGCCTTTAAGTAACCCTGCCCACTGTTTGCAGGCGTACTCGCGCAGGGTGCTGTTTTTATCGCCCCAAAGCGTTATAAGGTTACGGGCGTTTTTTTCGTAAAGCTGTCTCTCGTCTGCTGTAGTACCCCATCTTTTGGCATCATTAAGCCATTTACCCAATAAAAAATCTTTTCGGGTAAGCAGTAAGGCGTCCATATCCTCAATAAGTTCAATAAAGACACGGCTACTTCTTTTAAAGGCAGGCATGTTTTTGGCGTTATAATCGGCCACGGCTTTCTGCTGTAAGTAGCTTGCGTAATTAGCCATAAGCTGGCGCGTCAGGTCGACCATATCATATTCATACCCGTCATAGCCTTTCAGCAATTCAGCCTCTCCCTGCAACAGCTTCCACGCCTTTAATAGCTCCGTATTGCTATAAGGGAAACGCGTAGTTACACCTCTGGTATTGCGCTTAAGTGTGGGCCGTGCACAAACAATTGATTCCGGACCACCATTGGTTAAGGTATCATTATAAACGGTACGCCGTAAAATTTGCCAGGCTTTGAGCGCACTATCGGTTACTTTGCCGTAACGCCGCTTAACATAACCGGTAAGCCATTCATCTACGTTGATGGGCTCATTGCGCCAGGTGTTATCGGTCATGAGCTCATACATTACCGGGTTTTGTTCTATGCCCTCCGGGGTTAGGCCAATACCAATCATGTTACCAGCTTTGGGGTTTGTTAAAGCTCTAGCAGGCTCAGTGGCAACCACGTCCATTACGCCCTGTAAGGATATGTTACCGCCAAAATTGCTTAACATGTTCCATAACCAGGGTTTGCCATAATAGCTTTGGGTTTGCTGCCAAAGCGGGTGCCGTTCGCTCCACAAATCAAGCACCATCATTTTATCATTAGGCACAGCGTTCAGTAGCGCCTTTATTTGTTTGGTTTGCCAAAACTTGGCCGAAAAATGGAACAGCCAGCCCTGCATTACCCATACGGCTTTAGGGTCGGCTCCGGCCATGGACTCGTATACCTTTTTGCTGATATTGTTTAAGTACAAGGAATCATTTGAAGGCGGGCGATTCTCGTTAAAGGTATCGGCCGAATAATAATGATTGGTACCATAAGCTTTGGTTTGCTCCTGAATAAATGCCCGGCCAATTTGTGCAAACATGGGGTCATCGGGCGAAAGCAGGTACACATCAGGAAACTTGCCATTCCAGCTTGTTACATTAAGTTTGGCATTTGGGAACTTGTTTTTAAACGACGGCGGCACATGCCCGGTAAAGGCAGGCAGTATAGGGGTCATACCTAATGACCGCTCACGAGCAAGTATTTTCTTCTGTAACTCCTCATGACGCTTCATCCAGTCTAATGGCAACGGACCGCCCCAGCCATCAAGGTTACCCATCCAAAACCAGCTAAAATAAGCAGGGCCACTAAAAAAGCTTGCAAGCTCCTTATCACTAAAACCGAGGTTATTATAAACCCTTTTATGGATGATGTTTTGCCCTGTTACCGCCAGCGGTATATTAATACCGTTCATGGCCATCCAGTCAATCTCCCATTCCCAACGTTTCCAATCCCACCAGCTCATGGTATAATTGAAAGTACAGTAATTAAGGTAATAGCGATGGTTGTAGGGCGTGTTTTTTATGATTTTAGATTTGACGACAGGTAGCGGCAAGCTTAGCTTGGTGTTTGAACCATTCCAGGTGATTTGGCAGTTAGCCACATTTTTAAGATAGTAGTTAAATGCGCTGGCCACGGCAACCGGCGTATTTCCACGCAATACTATTTTGCTTCCACGGCTTTCAATCTCAAACACATCTTTGCTGTTATGTGGCGCAATGTGCTCAACCACAAAATGTGACGAGTATCCTGGCAGCATGCGCTCAATTAAATTTAACGACGCCTGCGGATTAAAGCCACTATGGCCCAACGTTGGTTGGGCCTTAAGTGCGTTTGCACAAACGGCAAACAGCAAAAATGTAATTTGGATAATTAAACGTTTTACTTTCATCAATTACCTTTAAGTTTTAGTACCGATACTATAGGCAAATGGTCTGATGCATACCTTTCAGGGATTACCTGATGAGAGATTACTTCAAACGAATTGCCTTTGCCGTATGCTATAAAATCAATAGTGCTGCGCGGGTTAATAACCGGTATGGTAAATTCACAATTACTGCAGGTACGGGTAAAAGCTTCGTCCATAATTTTTACAGGGTCGCTGCCTGGTTTTGCATTCCAGTCGCCGGCAATAATAAATGGCATATTATCACTTTTACCAATTTCAGCTATTTCCCTGGTTTGCAGCAAGCGGTTGGTTTCATCGCGCTGGGCATCAAGGTGGGTGCAGCCAAATTTTACGCGTTTGCCGTTAGGTAAAACCAGTATGGTTGTTGCTAGTACGCGGGGTTCGCTCTTAGTTTCTGGTTTGGTGGTAAGGCGTATAATTTTACTGTCCTGCATCTTAAACTTTGATAGTATTGCAACGCCATAGTCGCCTTCATCATGATCAATTGCTTTGGCAAAAAATACGTTCATCTTTAGCTTAGCCGCCAGTTGTTTTGCCTGGTCAACTTTGCCGTTGCGTTTAGTGTTTACGTCAACTTCCTGCAGGGCTACCACGTCGGGGTTTTCTTTGGCAATTGCATTAACAATTGCATCCAAATCAATAAAATCCGGTTTAGATGGAGGATTACAATGATGAATATTATACGACATCACCTTTATTTGCGCACTTTGCGCCAAACCGGTGATCTTTTTAGAGCATGCTGCCAAAAACAGCATGCTCCAGATGATTAATAAAAACCTTAAATCTTTCATTTGCTTTAACAATTTACCAACCAGGATTTTGACCAAGTTCAGGGTTACGCTGCAACTGAATAAGCGGCACCGGCCAGCGGTAATGCTTAGGATCGACAAACTGACGACCTGTTTGCACGACGATGTAGCCATTGGCATCGGCAGTAATGTTGCTTACCTGCGCAACAGGGGCAAGCGACTTTTTAACGCCTTTAACATCCTGAGCCAACAATGCGCCCTGCTTCCAACGCATCATATCAAACCAGCGCTGACCTTCGCGGGCAAGCTCAACGCGGCGCTCACGGCGTATCTCGGTACGTACATCAAGCCCATTGGCGGCAAGTTCGGTAAGTACCATACGTTTCATGCCCACCCTATCGCGCAGTTTGTTGATAGTAAGATCAATATCGGCCTGAGTTAAGGTTCCTTGCTCAAGTTTAGCTTCAGCGTAAGTTAGGAGCACCTCGGCCAAGCGCAGGATGTGAATATCGTTTTCATCGCGCGATACTAAGCCAACAGCGCTTACCTGCACATATTTGGTAAAGTAGTAACCGGTAATGGTTACACAGCCTTGCCTATCTAACACAAACTTTGGCGCTGTAAAAATACCTGTATTAGGTTGTGAAACACTTCCGTCTCTACGGCCACCCCACGCAGCACCTGGTGCCAAAATAGTCATGCGCATACGTGGATCGCGGTTTTGCCAAAGACTGGCATAAGAAGCCTCACTATAAAGCGGTGATTTGTCAATAGGCAAACCATCGGTACACAGGTAAGCATCAACCAATGATTTAGTTGGGTTGTAACGTGAGCTTTGATCGGGCACCTGTGTTTCGCGGCTAATGTTATGCATGCTCACATCAATTAGGTGCGTGCGGGCCATAATGGTTTCCTTATTGGCACCGGCCGACAATTTACCGGCATAGGTAAACAGGTTGTAATAATCTTCGTTAGGTTTACCTGTTGAGTAAAGCGAATACACCCCAAGATCCATTACAGCCTTGGCTGATTTTTCAGCTTCGGCCCAGCGGCCATCGTATAATGCAACTCTTGCCCTTAAAGCCAAAGCAGCGCCTTTGCTTAAACGGCCTAAAGCCGTACCAGTTTGAATAGCAGGCTGCATCATATCAGCTGCTTCTTGCAGATCCTGCAACATAAAATCTATAACCTCTTTTCTTGGGTTACGAGGACCATAAAGTTCATCAATATTCAAAGACTTGGTAACAAGTGGCACGTCGCCAAAAAAGCTCACCAAATGGAAATACATATAAGCCCTAATGGTCTTAGCTTCGCCAGCCATTTGGTTTTTAACCGCTTCAGAAACGGTAGTTGCTTTTTGATAGTTTTCTAAAAATACGTTACACTGGCGTATACCTGAGTATTGCGAATTCCACTCCGAGTCTAACGTACCTAATTCAACGTTGTAGTTACCACTACTTAATATACGGTAGTTATCGGTTGTGGTTGAGTTAATACTGTTATCACCAAGCTGATCCATGGCCACGGTATTGGCTGCTTTAACGTTGGCGTATAATCCATTTAAGCCAAGTTGAAGCTGCTCACGCGTAGTCCAGAATGTTTCGCTTGATACTTCATCGAGTGGAACCCGTTCCAGGAAGTTTTTTTGGCATGATGCTGTACTTAAAAGAGCCAGCATACATAAATAAGTAATTCTTTTCATCTTAATATTCAGATTATCTTATTGTCAGTTCTTATTTAAAGCTAAGGTTTAAGCCGAAAACGATGGTTTTAGGCACCGGGTAAAATCCGCCGGCTGTAACTGGGGTTTCAGGATCATAGCCGTAAAAAAAGTTGGTTGCAGTAAATAGGTTATCAGCCGAGGCATAAACCCTTAAGCGGCTAACCCTAATTTTTTCGGTAAACGATTTTGGCAGCGTGTAACCCAGTTGTATATTTTTAACACGGAAGTACGAAGCATCTTCGAGCCATTTGGTTGATAGACGCTGATTGTAAGAAAACCCATATGCCAAACGTGGATAGCTGGCACCGGTGTTAGTTGGTGTCCAACGGTCTAAATGAAATTCCTGCGGGCTCGATGCATCATTAATAAAGGCATGTCGTGCAGCACCGTTAACGTAGCCGCTAGCCTTACCCACACCCTGTAAGAAAATGGTAAGATCAAAGCTTTTGTAGCCAAAATTACCGGTAAAAGCATATGTGTAACGTGGTATAGGATTACCTATGACTTGCCTGTCGCCATCGGCTGTAATTTTACCATCGCCGTTTAAATCCTTATAGATTACATCGCCCGGACGCATTGGGAAACTTGAGTCAAAGGGAAAGTTAGGCGTGTAGCGGGTTGCAATTGGATTGTTAGGATTAACAGTAAAATCCGATTCCTGCGCTAACCTGTCGGCAACGTAGCCATAAAAAGAGTCGATTGGTTGGTTGAGTATTCTAACCTGATCGCCAAAGGTTGGGATAGTTCCACCAAGACTTACAACCTTATTTTTAACATCTGACAAGTTAGCTGATAAATTGTAAGTAAAATCGTCAATTTTATCACGATAGGTTAAAGAGAGTTCCCAGCCTTTATTCTGCACTTTTCCCGCATTTTGTTGTGGGAACGCTCCACCTAAAACACCTGGAAGTGGCACTGGTAGCAAAATACCATTTGTATTGTTGATATAATAATCAGCAGTAACTCCTAAACGACCGTTCAACATACTTAAATCAATACCTATATCTTGCTTGGTTCCAGCCTCCCACCTAAGCAACGGATTGGCTATACGAGATTCGCGAAAGCCTGATGTAATGGTATTGCCTATAGGCATGGTTGCTACTGCAGAGTAAGTTTTCATATAGGACGAACTTGAAATATTATCATTGCCCTGGCTACCATAAGATACCCTGATCTTACCTATATCAATTATTTTTCTTAACGGTGCAAAAAACGATTCTTCGGAAAATACCCATCCGGCAGATGCAGAAAGGAAGTTATCCCACCTCAATTCTTTGATGAATTTTGATGAAGCATCGAACCTAAAGTTACCTTCGAACAGGTAACGCTGATTGAAGGAATAATTCACCCGCCCAAATACCGATTGTAATGCATCCTGATCGGCCGATCCATTATTAAACTGATTATCAGCACTGCCCAATGAAAGGTTTGCCACATCCTGGGTTGGGAAATAAGTACGGTAAGCATCAAAGTTTTTATTAATATCTTCTTCGCGCTGAACACCAACAAAAGCCTTTACATAGTGCTTTTTAACAAATGTTTTCTCATACTCTGCCCTGGCGTTAACCATTTGATATGTCCGGGTATAATCGGCGTTTGAAAATCTGTTAGGGAAGTTAGTTTGATAAATCACCTGGTCGGTAACCGGACTTACATAATCAATGGTTTTAGTGAAAATTTCCCTTAACGAATTGCTTCTTACTAAACCGTATTGCGCACGCAGCCTGAAGTCTTTGGTGATGTGTAGAGCTGTTTGAATATTAGCTGTAATTTCCTGCGAACTGAAATCATTATAACCACCATCGGTAACAACTGCCAGAGGATTTCTCGATCCGCCGCCATAACCCCAGCTACCGTTAGTAAAACGCACAGGCACCAGCGGCGATATATATTGCGCTACAGATAGCGGCCCGGCACCTGCACCAGTTGATTCATTTGACTCAGAATAAGCGCGGTCGATATAACCGATACTTGCATCAATGTCTAACCTATCGAAAAGGGTTGAAGTAACTCTAGTACGGATGGTATGACGTTTTGCACCATATACATCGCCGGTGATAAAGCCACCTTCTTTTAAATACCCGTAAGACAGGTAGTAGTTGGTTTTATTTGATCCACCCGAAAGATTTAAGTTATGGTTTTGCTGAGGTGCGTTGTTCTTAAAAATTTCGTTTATCCAATCAGTATTAGCAAAAAAGTTAGGATCGGAACCGTTGCGAGCGATCTCTATTTGCTCGGGTGTGTAGGTCGGGTTTAGACCTGCATTCACACGGGCTTCGTTCAGCAATTCCATATATTGCGGCGACCCTAGGTATTTTGGAAGCGCTGTAGGCTTTTGAAAGCCAAAGTAATTGTTATAGCTTAATGTAGGCTCAGCATTTTTAGCTCCCTTTTTCGTGGTTATCAAAATTACACCATTTGAGCCCCTAACACCATATATAGAAGCAGAAGCTGCATCTTTTAACACCGACACGCTTTCAATATCTTCGGGGTTAAGTATGTTAATGTCGCCAGCTTGCACACCGTCAATCACTAACAGCGGGTTTGCATTGCCTAATGTTCCTATGCCACGTATACGTATAGTACCCCCGTTATTACCCGGCAAACCACGTTGCACGTTTACGGTAACACCAGGCATTTGGCCTTGCAGAGCCGAACCAACCGACGTTACGGGCCGGCGGCTAAGTTCCGATCCAGCTACCTGGCTTACTGCTCCGGTTAAATCTACTTTTCTTTGGGTACCGTAACCTACAACCACTACGTCATTAAGGTTGGTTTGGGTTGGCGCAAGGGTAATATTAAAATCTGTTTGACTACCGGCAACAACAGTTGTTTCTTGATAACCTACTGAGCGGATTGATAATTGCTCGCCCTGTTGAACCTGTAAAGTAAACTTTCCGTTTACATCAGTAGCAGTACCTTTTTTGGATGCCGATGCTGAAATGATAACACCGGGCAAAGCTTCTTTGCTTTTTTCATCACGTACGGTACCTGAAACTATCACTGTGTTTTGTGCCAATGCATGGCCAAGTGCTGTCACTAAAACTAAGAGAGAAAGACACCACCCTTTTACATGTTTTTTTAAGAGAGACCTGTGTAGTAGTTTTTTCATTATTAAATTATGAAGTTGAGGATTTGTCAGAGCCGGCTTTCATAATTTTATCATTCTATACAAACAGAAGGCATCGATTATTAAAGCGATGCAAGGTTCAAATCTTTGATTAACTATATGTTAATTGTATTTTATTTTAATAAACATTATCAACTTTCATAATTTTTTAACAAAAGTTTAAAGGGATTACATTTATTTCGGGAAAATTCTAACCATAAATGCAGAATACCTATCCAGAAAAATTGGAAGCTATACAACCCAAAAAACTGAGTAACGTTGAACGTAAGAGGCACTTGCAAAAGGTAAAACTGATGCAACACCTGTTTAGAAGCGGCCCGACAGCCGTTGCCGATATTGCCAATGGGCTCAATACCAGTTTGCCAACCTGCCAGACACTCATTAATGAGTTGATCACCGATTGTTTTTTGGAGCGCTCAGGCAAAGGCGAGTCAATTGGTGGGCGCAAGCCCGATCTTTTCGGTTTGAAGGACAGCTGTTTTTATATCCTGTGCTTCAATATGGAGCGCTTTGCTACCGAGGTTGCTATTACTGACAATAATGGAAATATTATATCAGTTCGAAAATACGATGTTGCTATAAGCGATAATTTGGAGGCGCTAGACATATTGTATGATATTGCACAAAAGCAAATAAACGAGTCGGGTATCGACACTAAAAAGCTTATTGGAGTTGGCTTTGCTATGCCGGGCCTGATCAATTGGCAAACGGGCAACAATCAAACCTACCTTACAACCACAAACGGACAAAGCCTTCACACTTACCTCGAAGAAAAATTTAGCCTTCCGGTAAGCATTCAAAACGACGTAAAGTGCGCGGCTACTGCCGAATTAAATTACGGCCTTGCTAAAGGAATAAATGATGTTTTGGTAGTGCTAATGGATTGGGGCATTGGCTTAGGCATAGTGATGGATGGACAAATGCGTAAAGGCAGCCAAGGGTTTTCGGGCGAAATAGGCCACATACCTTTTGTTGAAAACGGAGCTTTATGCTACTGCGGCAAACGGGGCTGTTTGGAAACGGTAGCATCAGGCATTGCGCTAACAAGGTTAGCCAAAGAAGGAATGGAAGCAGGCCAATATACACTGCTTAATGAACTTTGCCAAAACGGTTTTGATAATCTTGAACCAAGTTTAATAATTACAGCCGCTAACAAAGGCGATGAATTTGCCATAAAGTTACTGTCAGACATTGGGCATAACTTAGGCAAAGGAATTGCTACACTTATTCAGCTCTTTAACCCACAAACGATAATATTGGGTGGAAAAATGGCCGAAGCCAAGCAATACATCACTATACCTATTATTCAATCCATCAATACTTACAGCATGACGCAGATTAGAGAAACCTCCAATGTGGTATTATCTACCCTCGGTTCAAAGTCTGCTATTTTGGGTATTAAAAATATGGTTATCGAGAATCTTTTTGAGCGCGAAACGTGTAAGGCTGACGGTGACTATAAAACTCTGTTTGCTTAATTAAATTTGAAATATCCACGGTTGTTAGTCATGCAAGTTCACTCGAGGTTGTGATCGACTTACCTTCAAAATTTGACTGGTGTAACGTTGAAGTAATGTAAAGGCTTTATTGTGAACTTCTCTTTAAAGCCAAATATTTGAATATTGATGATTGATTAGGCACTCGAAATAGCTTAGCTAAGCGTTGAAGAATAAGTTTACACACTTATTTTGTTCTACCACCCTTCTTCAATCCGTCTAAAATTACGCTTGAGTAATTAGTATCGCCAACAATAGGCAAATCAATAGTACAATTACTTAAGTCGGCGCTCCACTTTACTACAGGCTGTCCGCTTTTGTTAAGTGTATTAACAATTATAGAAAGTTTACTTGCTTTAGGTCTCCATCCTAACGCAACACCAACGCCCCTTTCAGGATTTAAAAATTCGCCAATGGTAGTCAGGGTGGTCATGCTAAGTTCGTAGCTGTTATCAGTTAACTTAGTATTGCGTGCGTTCAAAGTAATATGCAACTTGCCCGCAACCTCAGCAATTTCTTTAGCACATGCTGCTTTTTGTTCAGCTGTTGTATTTACGGCAGTTTTTTCTGCAGAATTCAGAATCTCGGTTCCGTAAACTTTATCGTAATACTTACCTAAGTAAGAACTTAGATAAGAGAATGTTGAAATGTCAAAAGAGCGCTTATCAGATAAAATTCTAGCAAACATTTCTGCCGGACCATTTAGCGTAACACTCTTTTCAATAATTTTTGCCCTGGCCCAGCTATGATTTTGCTCCAGGGTTTTAACAACATCGGCAGATGTTTGGGCCTGTGTATAAGTTGAGCTTGCTATAAAGAATATTGCACAAAAGAAAAGTAGTCTCATTTCTTCATTTATTAGTTGATGCTACTTAATACAAGTTTGCAAACTTAAGGTTTGTAACAGTAGCGTATTTCTTTCTCCGATGCTTTGGTAACCGGCTTTATTATTTCTATTTAATAAATTAAGTTATTACAATTATGCGTTAAGGAGCTGGCGACGATGTTGTTCTGTTGTTTAAATTGATTGCTAAACAACTTGCAGGCATGACTAGTTAATTTGACCTATTCCTCCTTACGCCGAGAGGGACAACTAAAAAGTTATCCCTTTCAAAAAAGTAAGTAACACGACTACTTATCTTAACACTTGAACGACAGCCTTGTCATATAAAATCTTTAATGCTTCTCAGAGTACGGTCGGTTTTGCGGTAGTTTACCCCAATTTAAATTTGGCTTGTCCCCCATTTCAAAAATCAATTTGCCGCCTTGCATTAAATTGGCGTGTGAGATGTAAGATTTAGTATAGTTTTTGCCGTTTAGTGTTATACGCTGTATGTAAATATTTTTATCGCCATTGTTTTTGGTTATAAAATGCATTTGTTTGTTACCGGGCAGCTTTATGATGGCTTCATCAAACAAAGGGCTGCCAAATACATAGGTGCCATTAGCCGGGTTTACAGGGTATAAACCTAATGATGAAAAAATGTACCATGCCGACATCTGTCCTACATCTTCGTTACCAATAATGCCATCCGTTTTATCGGTATAGAAGTTCTTTAAAATGTATCTAACCTTTTCGGCTGTTTTCCATGGCTGACCAGCGTAAGCATACAAATAAGTAATGTGGTGACTTGGCTCATTACCATGAGCGTACTGACCGATCAGGCCGGAAATGTCGGGCGAGCCTTCTTCGCCTAAGCTGCCCTTAACGGTAAACAAGGAATCCAGTTTATTAATAAAAGATTTTTCACCGCCCTGTAACGCTATCAAACCTTCAACATCTTGTGGTACTAACCAGCTATATTGCCAACCGTTGCCTTCTGTGTAATCATCCTTACGGTGCCTCGACTCGAAAGGACTAAATGGACTACGCCATGTACTTTCAGAAAGTCGTCCCCGCATAAAATGCGTTTGCTTATCAAAATAGTTCTGGTAATTCTTTCCGCGCTTACTGAAATATTGATAGTCGGCCGCGTTACCTAACTTTTTTGCCATTTGTGCAATGGACCAGTCGGCAAGGCTATACTCCAGCCCCATCGCTACCGATTCTATTAAACTATCTGCTGGTATATAACCACGTTCTTTAACAAACTTCAAACCCGATGCATTTTGCATAGCAGATGCTTTTACGGCCTCGTACGCTAACTTTTTATCAAAGCCGCTGAAACCTTTCAAAAATGCGTCTGCTACAATTGGAACCGCGCTGTAACCCACCATTGTATTGGTTTCGTTGCCCATTAAATGCCACACAGGCAATTTCCCTTGCTGTTTATAAATGGCCAGCATAGAATTAACCATATCGTTCACCCGCTCAGGCTGCAAAATGGTATACAACGGGTTAGCAGCGCGGTAGGTATCCCATAAGGAAAAGGTAGTAAGGTTAGTAAAACCTGGTGAAAGATATACTTTTTTATCAGTACCACGATAGTCGCCGTTATTATCGTTAAATATTGATGGCGCTATCATGGTATGATAGAAAGCGGTATAAAAAATTCGTTTGTTAGTTTCACTGGATGTTTGGAGCTGTACTTTTTGTAGCTCTTTGTTCCAGGCGGCATCAGCTGCACTAACGGTGTTGTTGAAATTCCAGCCTGGTAGCTCCAATTTAATATTGGCCATAGCATTGGCTTCGCTCACCGGCGATATACCAACTTTAACCAGCACCTTTTCGCCTGCTTGGGTACCGAAGCTTATGACACCTTTAACTTTCTTCCCCTCATATGTTTTGCTTGCTTTGACCATTGTGCTGTCATATATGGCAAATGTTTTAATGGGTTTGGAAAACACAGCAGTAAAGAAAACACGCTGATCATTTGCCCAGCCTTTGGAGAAACGATAACCAGCTATAGTGCTATCATTAATTTGATGGACAGATGTCTTTACAGGTGCATCCCAAGCTATCCCCTCTTGTAAATCAATAATTATATTTGACTGGCTTGACTTTGGAAAAGTGTACTCATGAAATCCTACCCTTTGAGTTGCCGTTAAACGCACGCCAATATTATAACGTTTGAGCAACACCGCATAATACCCCGGACGCACCGTTTCCTGCTGATGGCTAAAGGCAGACACATAACCATTTTGCATGTTTTTAATGCTTCCCTTCATGGTTTTGATCGGTCCGGTGGTTGGCATTAAAGATATATCTCCCAAATCTCCAATACCGGTTCCGCTTAAATGGGTATGCTGAAAACCCACAATGGTAGAATCGGAAATATGGTAACCAGAACACCAATCCCATCCCTGCGAAATGTTAGTTGGCCCTAATTGCACTGCGCCGAATGGTACGTTAGCACCAAGAAAAACATGTCCATGAAGCCCGGTGCCAATATAAGGATCAACGTACTGCGTAAGGCTTGTTTGTTTTTGTTTTGACTTTTTCTGTTGAGCCTGGCTGGTTTGCAAAGCCCCTATTGATAAGGTTAATAGTAAAAACCCACTTAAATTTCTTCTCATAAATTATATGCAGATGTCGCTTTAATTTTATAAAGGCTTGATTAATTAAAACTTCTGGCAATACTAACAAGTGCTTTTACTGTTTTCAGGTCGGTTTGCTCATAAAAAAATTCATCTTTTTCGCTACCTGTTTTTACATCCCTAAACAGCATTTTACCTTCCATTATTACTTTTGCCGTGGTATGATATTCTTGAGCACCGGTAAGTTGAATAAGCTCAGCCAAATTACTGGCACGAACACCTGCACCGGGCATAATGCTTATACGGCCATTAGCTTGCTTCACTAAATTTGAAATTAAAGGAGCGCCTGTTAAGGCGTCCTCCTCAAGTCCCGATGTTAATATGCGTTCAAAACCCAAATCAATAATATCCTCTAATGCAGCTAATGGATTTTTACAGCGATCAAACGCCCGGTGAAATGTTAGACCCATATCACCAGCGGCTTCTTTTAATTGCAGGCATCGTTCTTGGTCGATTTGCCCATCACTTGTTAAAAGCCCGAAAACCACTCCGTCGCATCCAATATCACGGCAGCACATAATGTCTTGCCGCATTATTTCAAACTCCAGGTCCGAATATAAAAAGTCGCCGCCCCTTGGTCGTATAATTACATACAGTTTTATGTCAAGCAGTTTACGGGCCATTGCTATCTGCGCGTAAGAAGGCGTGGTTCCACCTTCTTTAAGGTTATCACAGAGCTCCACCCGGTAAGCACCGCCCTGCTGCGCAATCAGCGCAGAATCTAAAGAACCAGCACATATTTCAATTTTGGCCATACAGTTTTATAATCTTCAAAAAAATCCATGTACTAAAATAAAAGCGGCTATTCGCCGCTTTTATTGCATGTGGTGACTGATATAACATTATTGCTTTTTGGCCCAGTAAAGTGGCGTCAAAGTACCATCGGCTCCGTTTAAAAATCCAACGGCTTGGTTATATCCATTTTTGTTGGAGTTTTGCAAACTTGATGGATACCTTAAGCGCTGAGGAAAGAACTTTACACTGCTGGTCATGTAGTTTGCAGGGGTTAAAGCCGGTAAAGTTTGTGCAGGCGTTTCAATAGCCGGGTTTTCAAAAAATGGCAACCCTAATCTCCGCTGATCGTTCCAGGCTTCCAACGGTAGCCATGGAGTTTGAGCAATAAACTTTTGAGTTATAATTTTAGTTAAACGATCATTTTTAACTGTACCGTTTTTATAGAGTTCATTTTTAGGGTAACTTAAAGTTACAACGCCTTCCGCACCGGTGTACCCATTCTGGTATCTTTTTGTATAAGTAGCCGGAGGTTCAGTAATATGATCCCAGCTTACCGATGTACCTACACGGTTGTAGTCTTGCGAAGCCAAATATGTACCTAAATATTGATTTAAACCCCAATACTCGAAGCTTGACGCCACACCGGCTTCATAAGCAGCTTTTCCATTCATTGGCGTTGTCCAGCCACGTTCCGCAGCTTCTGCCAGAAGGAAATACGTTTCCCAAGGTGCAAAAAATACACGTTTACTACGGCTGGTTCTGAATTGATTACTTAAACGCGGCATAGTACCTTCATAAGTAAGCACCTGGTTACGCGCTCCTTTAGTACCCCAGTTACCAGCTGTGCGGGCATTCCAGGTGTATTTAGCATCAATTTCCTTTACAACGCCACCCGCATCATCTATTAAATTACGTTTGGTTGTTGTTGCGGCCGTACCACTATTGGTAAAGTTTGGATTGGTAATGTCTCCCGGTATTATAAATGTTTTATAAGCTCTGGGGTCAATAGTAAATGGCAAGCCATCAAACCAGTAGCCAGCCGACGGATCGTTGGTTAAAGTGGTGAAATGGTTTTCGTAACGTTGTCCCATCCAATCGGCTGATTTTATTTTAGATTGAAATTCGGCACCAAGCTGGTCCTGAGATTTGATACTGCCCAAACCAGAGTACAGATTATTAAGCGTGGCCGATATAGGTTGCGTGTTCCAAGGACGGCTCATCACCCCGGTTAAAGGGCTCCAACCGTCAAGTTCCTGAACCTGAAACGTTTCATCAGTTTTGGTAATGATGTCATTAAGCGAAGCTGCGGCTGCCTCAAACTCGGTTTTAGCAGTTGTTGCATCTACTTCCGAGAGGCGCATGGCAAAGCGCATGCGTAATGAGTTACCAAACTTTTTCCATTTGGTGTAATTGTAACCGTAAGCAGGGTCTTGTCGCTCAAGCCCGGCCACGTTAGTTACCGATAAGTTAAGTTTGGCATTTGCATCCTTTAATTCGGCTAAAATATATGCATAAACTGTTTTCACGTCCGAAAAATCAGGATTTTTACCCTGAAAGCCGTTAACTGGTATAGGCCCGAAATTATCCGACATTTCGCTCATCAAGTAAGCTCTCCAAATGCGTGCTACCTGTACCAGGTTGTTATCGTAAGGCCTTTCCAAACCTGCGGCTTTCTTATCAGCAGCTATAGTTATTGCTGTATTAGCGCTGTTTAACCATCCTGCAACTTGGTTGTAATAAGCACTGGTCCAACCATCATCATAGTTAGCAAGTGCAAATGTGGTATTGCTGTGCTGATGCCCGGCGGTTTTCCAGTAGAGTACAAATGAACGTTCTGCAACATCAGGGTTCATTTGCGCTTCAATAATAGAGCTGTTTATAAAATATTCTATTTGAACCTGTTCGCCGGTGGCAGAAAATTGATCTGTATTAACATCGTCGAATTTCTTACAAGAGCCTGCCAGTAATGCAGCTGTAAGCAATATATATGATTTACTTTTAAAGCTTTTCATGATTTTTTATTTAAAAACCCAGTGTTAAATTAAATAATAATAAACGTGTAGTTGGCGCGCTGGAGTTTTCGAAACCAACGGCGTTAGTACCTGTAGCATAAACCGATTCAGGATCGATACCGTTTAAATGGCTTTTTATCATCCAAACATTGTTGCATGATACACCTACGTTTACACGTTGTATAGGTGATTTGACAAGCAACTTAGCCGGCAATTGATAGTTGAGTTGTACGTTTCGTAAACGAATATTGGTTGCATCGTAGATATTAGACTCAACAACGCCCAGGTTTCCATTGGCGGTAACCGCTTCCCAATAACGCTGCGGAACCACAGATTTAGTATTTGGCTGGTAAGCGTTGTTTACAAGAACCACACCTTCCGGTACAAAGTTAGCTCTGTCTCCATTAACAACGGTAGCAGCAGCGGTACCGGCTCGTTGCATATTTAAATTGGTAGCCGAGTAAATTTGTCCGCCAAAGCGCGCATCAAACAAAAAGGAAAAGGATACTCCCCTGAAGCTGAAACTATTGGTTATACCCAATAGAGCAGATGGTTGCTGCGTTCCTAATTTTGTACTTGTGTTATCTATTTGTGGGTTACCATCTGAATTTAAAATCAATTGGTTAAAATATGGGCTGGCTGCGTCAGTTACTCGTTGAAATTTGTTACCGTATATATCGCCATATTTCTGTCCTTCCACGGCTAATATACCTACCGCATCAAAACCACCTAATTGGTAGCTTTTTACTTCCGGAGAAAGCTGTTCGATAGTGTTAACATTTCTTGAAAAGTTAGCGCTTACATTCCAGTTTAATGAACGCTGACCTTGAAGAATGCGTCCGTCGATTGTTGCTTCAATACCTTTATTTTGAATGTTTCCAGCATTAATTATTTTGTTGCTGTAACCGCTTAATGGATCTAAAGGCAATATCAGTAACTGGTTAACGCCATTGTTTTTATAATAGGTGAAATCAAATCCTAAACGACCATTAAAGAAACGCATTTCGGCACCTAACTCCAATGTTTTAATCAACTCGTTAACTACGTTTTCATCAAACAAAGTTGGTTTACGACCGGCCGTTGTGTTTCCAAGAGGGTCTTTGTTAACGTTATAGGTGTTGTATAGCTGGTTAAAAGCTAAGTCATTACCCACCTGCGCATACGAACCTCTTATTTTACCGTAGGTTAACCAAGAGGGCAATTTTTTACCAAATCTGGTTAACATATCGGTAAAGACATACGATGCACTTATTGAAGGATAAAAGAATGAGCGATTTGCAGGACTTAAAGTTGATGACCAATCGTTACGGAAAGTTCCGTCTAAAAATAAGTAGCCATCCCAATTAACACCTAACGAACCATATATCGAGTTGATTGCACGCTTTGGACGAGACTGATCGTCAATCGTAGGATTGTTTTTTCCATTCGTTAATGAAAAAAAGTCACGTGCATTTAATTCTCCGGATGACGCACGTAAGTTTGTTGATTTTTGGGACATTAAGTTGCCACCCAATGTAGCCGATCCACCTAATTTGCCAAATACGTTATCTTTACGGGCACTCAGCAATGTGCTGTAGTTAGTTTCCTGAAAGGTTTGCTTACCGGTAGAATATCTACCATTCATAGCAATAGGGCTACCACCATAAAGCTTCTCTTCATAGTCGGTAGTATACATGTCGGCTCCGGCTTTGGCCTCTAAATTTAACCATGACGTAAATTCGTACCTCAATGATGCATTCATGATAAAGCGATCTCTGATATCCTGATTCCTATTGTTGCGCACGGTCCAGTAAGGATTTATTGGCCCTGGGTCACCATACCAGTACATATTATTGTTAGCATCCACCGCGTTTGAGAAATCTTTGATGTTTAAAGATCTTGGCAACAGATAGGTTGTGTAAAAAGGATTATCTGTACGCGTACCGCCAATTGGACGATTAACAGCATTTGCATTTGAAAATTGAACTTTGGTATCTGCGGTCCAGCGATCGTTTTTGCCGAATTTACTCACTGCACGAGTAGAAATGTTCTGGCGCTCATATTTAACTCCTGGGATGATACTGGTGCTATTTAAACGATTGTAAGAGGTATAAACAGACGTGCCTTTATACTGTTGCTGTAATGAAACGCTTTGTGTGTTTTGTATTCCTTTTTGCAAAAAAGCACCCAGGTTGTCATATGCCGTTAGAGGTAATTCACGACCATCCCAGTTTGGTAAAACCTGACCTGTAATTTTAGGTCCCCAGCTTAATCGTGAGCGATTGTCAAAAATTCCGTCAGTACCCTGGCCAAACTCGTTCTGAAACTCCGGTTTCATAAATATTGTTTCAAAACCAACTGATGATGATACGTTGATACCTAAACCTTTTTGCGCACGGCCCGATTTAGTTGTAATTAAGATAACGCCATTACCAGCCCGGGTGCCGTACAAAGCGGCCGCTGCACCACCTTTTAAAACCGACATGCTTTCAATATCTTCAGGGTTGATATCGGATAAACCGTTACCTAAATCCTGCCCCGGATTATAAAAGTCGTTATTTGGTGTACCAATGAAGTTATTGATGGGAATACCATCGACAACAACAAGCGGCTGATTATTGCCGGTTAAGGAATTATTACCACGCAAGGTAATTTTAGAAGACCCGGCAGGACCATTACTGGAACGAATAACCTGTAAACCGGCCACTTTGCCCGATAACGCATTTGTAACGTTCGGTTCGCGGGCGGCTACTAGTGTTTCCCCTTTGATTTCCTGGACGGCGTAACCTAACGACTTACGCTCCCTTTTGATACCTAATGCGGTTACTACAACCTCGCTCAAAGCCTGATTGTTGTTTTGCAAGGTAACATTAACGGTATTATCGGCACCTACAGTTACTTCCTGTGTTTTGAAGCTTATAAAGCTGAATACCAACACCGGTCGTTCGCCTTCGACTGAAACAGTAAAACGACCTTCGGCATTTGTTGCGCCACCTACATCTGTACCCTTTACTTTGTAAATGGCACCAACGATAGGCTGTCCTGACTCATCCTTTACCGTACCGGTAACGGTCCTTTTTTGCTGGGCTAATGCTATAGCCACACAAAAGCTCAGCAGTAAACTGAGTAGTGTTTTTTTGGTAATAGTATACCTCATAATGATTGGTTAATTGTGTATGTGTGTTTATTGTTAGTTTAAAATTGGTTTGCGAAGACCTTGAATATGATGATTTATCTCGTTGTAGTGTTCCATTACCAGCGCTGCAGCGCCAATTAACTCGGCCTGGTACCCTAGCGTAGATATTTTGACTTCAGTATGCTCAGCTATTTTCGGGATACAGTGTTCATTGATTGCCTGTTGAACCGGAGCCAGCCACAACTTATCTGCCGCTGCACCACGGCCGCTTAACACAATAAGTTTAGGGTTAAGCAGATGAATTAGTATCGCCGCTCCCCTGCCAATATTGTAACCGGCTTCAGAAAACAGTTCCACCGCAAACGTGTCACCTTTAAGGGCTGCACTCATAATGGCGTTGGCTGCATTTTCTGTGCTCTCAAGGTTCATTTGAGTCAGCATAGACATGCGTCCACCTTCAATTTCACTTTTAGCTTTTTCAACTATAAGCAACATGGATGCTTCTGTTTCAAGACAGCCAGTTTTACCGCAACTACATAGCTTGTTATTTATAAAAACTGGTATATGGCTAAACTCACCCGCCAAACCATTATCGCCCCTAAACAGGTTACCGTTAATAAGCATACCTAAACCTATACCCCAGCCAATGTTTATTACCATAACATTTTGCTGATCTTGAGCATGCCCAAACTTTTGTTCGGCCAATGCAATCAAGCTCGAATCGTTATCAAGAAAAACGGGTAAGCCTGTGGCTTTTTTTATGTAAGAGGTGATGCTTTGCCCATCGTTATTCAAAAAGGTATGATTTATACCTTTGGCTATGTCAACAAAACCAGGCATACCAATACCAATTCCAACTATCTTTTCCTTACTTACTCCTGAATCTTTTATAAGCTGACTTATAGCATCGGTCAATACCAGCAGACCTTCTTGTCCCTGCTTTAGAGCCAAATCAAGTTTTCGAACGTCGGTTACATTATTATTTTGCCCATCCATGATAACCAGGCGGGTGACTAACTGGTCCATAGCAACCGATACTATATAGATAACATCGGATTTGAGAGAATAAGTTTGAGCTCTGCGGCCACCGGTAGATGGAGCGTAACCGGTTTCAAACACAAATCCTTCCTCTATACAGTCGTTTAATAACTTAGTAGTCACCGGTAAACTTTTGTTCGTTCTCCGGCTAATATCTGTACAAGAAAGTGCCTGACCAAAATATAATTCTTTGATCATGTTTTTAATGTAGCCTTCTACCTTACTCATTATAAGTTAAACTTACGTTAATTTTTATGTAAGTTTAGCTACTTTAATTAAATTTTCAAAAAGTTTATTTTAAAATTTCATTGAATTTCCTGCTGGGTTTAAGTTGGAGGTTAGGATATTATGTGGAATGTTCTTCAAGACTTGTAGCACCATCAAACTGCATCACATAAATTATATATATATAGGATTTTAATTCGACAATCATCAAAAGGATGACTCGATGACCAAAGAAAATTTAGTGCGTATTAGCTCAAACAGAGCTTTAGCTATCTGGGAGGAAATCCTTTAATTTTAATTGAATAAAATTTTTGAGTAGAAGGGGTACTTCTGCTATTTCAAAAGCGTTATCAGTCAGATAGTAACAAAACAGTTTTGCTGATTAATTACATTGCTTGCTGATTGACAATTATTGCGGATGCTTTGTTAAGAAAATCAAAACCTTCTGTATACAAAAAAGCCTCTTTCACATTCGTGAAAAAGGCTTTTAAAAAACGGGGTAAGTAATCGGGCTCGAACCGACGACCCTCGGTACCACAAACCGATGCTCTAACCAACTGAGCTATACCTACCGTGTTTGTGGGTACAAAAGTAGAAATTAGAACAACATTTGCAAAAGATTTTTTAAAAAATATTATGCGTGTTAAATCACCATAATTCATGCTATCATTGCAGCTTAATTTATGATTGAGATTTTTACAGACGGCGCTTCAAGCGGCAACCCTGGTCCGGGTGGATATGGCGTGGTATTGCGTGCAGGCCAGCACTACAAAGAACTTTCTGAAGGGTTTCGTAAGACCACCAATAACCGTATGGAACTGTTGGCCGTTATTAAGGGCCTTGAGGCACTTAAAGCGCCAGGGCAACAGGTTACCGTTTTTTCCGATTCAAAGTATGTGATTGACTCTATTGAAAAACGCTGGCTTAATGGCTGGCTGGCTAAAGGCTTTGCGGGTAAAAAAAACAAAGACCTATGGTTGCGCTATGTAGAAATTAGCAAACTCCACAAAGTGCGCTTTGTGTGGGTCAAAGGTCATGCCGGGCACCCTGAAAATGAAAGATGCGACCAACTTGCAGTGGCCGCATCTAAACAAAAAGACTTATTAATCGACTCAGTTTTCGAAATGGAAAACGCTAAAGGTAACGCTTAAACAATTATTGAATTACCAGTTCGCCTTCAAAATTACGTTTGGTTATTTGGGGCGAAAAGCAAGCCAGCATTTCTTCTGCTTTTTTAACCATATTTTCAGATCCTATAATAATGGCCGAACGCTGGTGCAATTCTTTAACCTCAAGCTCCATAATACGTTCATAACCATTGGTTGCCTTTCCTCCTGCCTGCTCAACTATAAAAGCAATTGGGTTACACTCATACACCAACCTAAGCTTACCATTTGGCGCCTGTGCTGTTATAGGGTACATAAATATACCACCCTTAATAAGCGTACGGTGAATATCTGCTACCATTGAACCGGTATAGCGTGAAGTATAAGGGCGACGTGTGGCATCGTCTTCTACCTGGCAATACTTAATATATTTTTTTATACCATCAGGAAAATGCGCGTAATATCCCTCATTAATTGAGTAAATATTACCGTCTTTAGGCACGCTCATATCCGGATGCGACAGGCAAAATTCGCCTATGGAAGGATCAAGCGTAAAACCGTTCACACCTTTGCCAGTGGTGTATACCAACATGGTTGATGAGCCATATATTACATATCCGGCGGCAATTTGTTCAACACCACGTTGCAATACATCAATAATTGTAGCTTTACCCTCCGTTGATTTACGGCGATATATTGAAAAGATAGTACCCACGCCCACGTTAACATCAATATTTGATGAGCCATCCAAAGGATCAATAGCTACAATATACTTAGCATTTTTTGATATCTCAGAGTCTATATAAACGTACTCGTCATTCTCTTCTGATACCACTATACAGCATTCTCCTCCGCTTTGCAGCGCGGCTATAAACTGCTCGTTGGCATAAACGTCAAGTTTCTTTTGCCCTTCACCTTGCACGTTGGTGGTTCCTGCTTCGCCAAGTATGTCAACCAAACCGGCTTTGTTAATTTCGCGGTTTACAATTTTGGAAGCTATACCTATGTCTCGCAGCAAGCGCGACAGTTCACCTTTGGCAAAAGGAAAGTCGGCCTGTTTTTCGATAATAAATTGTCCTAAAGTTTTTGCTGCTTTCATAGGCTTAGTGTATTAATTACATATTATTTTTGAGTTCTACGACTTCCAAGTTATGAATATTTTTTGATGAAACGCAAAATTTCATCAATGTTTTAACTTTGTGCCAACCCTGTTTTCCGGCCGCCCCGGGGTTTAAATGCAAACAATTTATCTTTTTATCGAAAATAACTTTCAATATATGAGAGTGTCCACTAATAAATAATCCGGGAGGCTTAGTGTAAATAGTACGCTTTACATCAGGGCTGTATTTTTCGGGATAACCACCAATGTGCGTCATCCAAACGTCGAGGTCCTCGCACATAAAACGCAAATGCTCCGGAAAGGTTTGTCGTATTTCTTTGCCATCAATATTGCCGTAAACACCTTTTAACGGCTTAAATGCAGCTAGTTGCTCAACCAACTCTATAGTGCCAAAATCGCCGGCGTGCCAAATCTCATCACAGTTGGCAAAATGTTTAAACACAGCATCGTCTAAATAGCCGTGAGTATCAGATAATAAACCTATACGGGTCATGTAGTTTAATTATAAAATAGTCAAATGAATGAGCTGACTGCCATGTACTTAAATAAAGTCCTCAGCTTACCTAGTTAATTCGAAGATTGGGAAAATCTTTTTGAAGCGATTAACTTCATTAGTTCCAAAAGTGGTCTCACTGACATTCAAAGTAACAAGAAGGATCTTATAAGACGCCCTGTCTAAAATATAGTCAAAAAGTCTTTCAGCAAATTCCGGTATTCATCGGTATAAAGTTTCGGCTCGCTGTAAATACTGTAACGCCAATGTTTAGTATTAGTTTGACGCCTGCCCAAAGCCAGTATCTCGCGGTGAGCATTGGAGTGTGGGTAAGAATGGATGCTGACTACCGACTGTAAGTATAATTCTTTGGACGAAGCCAATTGTTTTACCAGTGCAGATGTGGCAAGGGGCAGTATGAGCCATAAAACACCATCATCGTTTAAATGACGTGCGCTGTTACTAATCAGTTCTTTAAAAAAATCATCATCGGCATGTTTTGCCAAGGTTTTTTGTGTTTCCGCAGATGGTAACGATTGTATGTAGAAAGGCGGATTGGATACAATTACATCAAACTTCTGCTCATGATGTTCGGCGAAGTATTGTTGAAACGATTTACAATAAACGTTTACTCTGTCGGCAAACTTCGATATTGCAAAATTCTTTTTGGCGGTTTGCGCGGCGATAGCGTCCAGTTCAACAGCACTAATGTAGGCTTGCTCAAAACGCTGCACCAGCATTAATGCAATAACGCCTGTGCCAGTTCCAATGTCCAATATAGTTTCTGCCCGGCTTGCATCTGCAATGGCGCCCAGGAGTACACCATCGGTATTCACCTTCATGGCGCAACCGGTTTGGTCTACACTAAATTGTTTGAAATGGAATATGGACATGGGGGCTATACGCTTACGTCATTACAACTTAAAGGTGATCTTGCTAGAGCAGATAAGCTTGGCAACTTGAACAAGATCTCTCACGTTGGAAATGACAAGTGGGATTTGGTAGAACACCCACTCACTCCTAGCGCTCCTCGTACAACTCCAGTGGTAAGCCATCCGGGTCGGCAAAGAAAGTAAAGCGGCGGCCGGTGTATTCGTCTACCCTAATGTCTTCGGTAGCTACACCCCAGCGGCTAAGGTGAGATATTGATGCTTCTATGTCCTCAACTGTAAATGCCAAATGGCGTAAACCTGCAGCCTCGGGCCGCGATGGCCTGGCAGCCGGGTCAGGGAACGAAAAAAGCTCGATCTGGTATTGCCCTGCGACAGCCAGATCAAGCTTGTATGATTGCCTTTCAGCACGGTAAATTTCCTGCACTACGGTTAAGCCCATTATTTCCACATAAAACTGTTTGCTTCGCTCATAATCTGAGCAAATAATGGCTACGTGGTGTATGCGCTTTAATCCAAGCATTTATTCGCCCAGTGCTACGTGCAGTACGTTATCGTATACTAATTTAATGTCGGTAATGTGGCCGTAAAGCTCCTCATCAACGTTTAAGCCGCCATTGGTTACAGTACCCAATAAAGTGTACTCTACTTCGCTGGTAGCCATAAGCTCCGTAAAGCGGTCTTGCTCTTCCGGTGATACACTCACCACTACCCTGCCTTGCGCTTCCCCAAATAAAAATGCATCCTTGCGGAAATCAACATCGGTTGCAATATCAAAACCTAAACCTAAAGGCATTGATGATTCCAGTAGCGCAATATATAAACCACCATCGGCCACGTCATGAGCCGATTGGATAGCCTTGCTTAAAATCAGTTGCTTAATTACCTGCTGCATGTTATACTCCTCATCCAAATTAAAGTAAGGAGCTGGCGATGCTGCTATTTTATGGTAAGAGGCAAGGTATTGTGACGATGCAATATCATTTTGTGATTGGCCTACGAGATAAATAAAATCGCCCGGCTGTTTAAAGTCGGCGGTCATAATGTTGTCTTTATCATCCAACACACCCAGCATACCAATTGTTGGCGTAGGGAACACCGGACCTTCATCGCTAGATTGATTGTAAAAACTTACGTTACCACCTGTTACCGGCGTATCAAACTTGCGGCAAGCCTCGCCCATACCTTTAATTGCACCCACAAATTGCCAGAAAACTTCAGGCACGTAAGGGTTACCAAAGTTTAAACAATTGGTTATAGCCACCGGATCACCGCCTGAGCAGGTGATGTTACGGGCAGCCTCGGCTACGGCAATGGCGCAACCTTTTTGCGGGTCAGCGTTTACATAGCGTGAGTTACAGTCAACCGTTAAGGCAATAGCCTTGTTAGTGCCTTTTACAGCTACCACGGCGGCATCGCTCGGGCGGTTGGTAGTCATGGTTGATGTACCAACCATGCTATCATACTGGTCGGTTACCCAACGTTTTGATGCAATATTAGGGTGAGCAATTAAATGCTCGGCAACATCAACCAGGTTTTCAGGAACCGGTACGCTGTTAATATCAAACTTTTGATATTCGGCATAGTAAGCCGGCTCGCGGTATTCGCGCTCGTAAACCGGGGCACCGCCACCTAATACCAAATCGTCGGCTGGCACGTCGGCTACTTTTTCGCCATTCATAAAGTATTCCAGGCGTTTGGTATTAGTAACCTCACCTATCTGTACACAGTTCAAATCCCATTTATCAAATACAGCCTGCACATCAGCTTCGCGGCCTTTTTGCACCACAATAAGCATACGCTCCTGTGATTCTGACAGCAGTATCTCAAACGGCTTCATGTTTTCCTGGCGCGTTGGCACTTTGTCTAGCCAAATTACCATACCATGTTCGCCCTTGGCCGACATTTCAGAGTTTGAACAAATTATACCTGCCGCACCCATATCCTGCATACCAATTACGGCACCGGTTTTAATAACTTCTAACGAAGCTTCTAATAATAACTTTTCCTGGAACGGATCGCCCACCTGTACGGCTGGTAAATCATTTACCGAATCTTCGGTTATATCTTTGGAGGCGAAAGCTGCACCGTGTATACCATCTTTACCGGTTGAAGAACCTACGATATAAACCGGGTTTCCTACACCGTAAGAGGTAGCCGAAACCATATCGCCAGCCATCAAAATACCGGCCGACATAGCGTTCACTAAAGGGTTAACGTTATAACATTCATCAAAAAACAGCTCGCCGCCTACGGTCGGTATACCAAAGGCATTACCATAATCACCAATGCCTTTTACCACGCCTTTAACGAGCCATTTGGTACGGTCGAGGTTAAGGTCCCCAAAACGCAGTGAGTTTAACTGCGCAATTGGACGTGCACCCATGGTAAAAATATCGCGGTTAATACCACCTACACCGGTTGCAGCACCTTGATATGGTTCTAAAGCCGATGGGTGATTATGCGATTCTATTTTGAATGCACAGCCAATGCCATCGCCCAAATCAACCACACCTGCATTTTCTTCACCTGCTTTGGCCAGCATGCGGCTACCATCACGCGGTAAAGTTTTAAGCCATTTAATAGAGTTTTTATACGAACAGTGCTCGCTCCACATTACCGAAAATATAGACAACTCGGTAAAGTTGGGAACGCGGCCCAGTATTTCTTTTATACGCTCAAACTCTTCAGGTAAGAGGCCAAGATCTTTGGCCGTGTCAACAGTAGTAAGTTGGTCTTGCTCCACTATATTGTGTTTTGATGGATGAAAACGCAAAATTAGAAAAATGAAGGGAATGCTGGTATTTTAATTTAGAATTATAGTAGGGTCCTTAAATATGTTATCATTTCGACTTAAGGAGAAATCTCTTCGAAGCGATTTGGGCCTTGCAAAGATAATGAGCGCAAATATTGCTTTGTGCTTAAACTCCTTGCGGTGCCCTGTTAGGACAAGTAAAGTGGTTGCACCAACGACTGTGGATGTACTTTTTCTTTTATGCAAAAGAAAAAGCTACCAAAAAGAAAACTTGCGGCTACGTTTATTTGCTACTTAATGCTGTGCTTTAACTTAGGCTTGTGCTACCCGCAAAACACTGATGCCGCGGAAAAGAGTTGTCGTTAGGGCAGTGCTTTTGTGTGAATCAGAATTTGATAAATTACTGAATTACATTTTTCTCGTTAACTATTCGAAAGAGCGTGGGGCATTCAGCGCACCCGGCCGGGAGCTGCCTGTGTAGATGAAAGGGATTGCAATGAATAGGCCTTTTTGTTTCTTTTGTGGCTATGACAAAAGAAATAGCCTGCGCGGCAATGAGCGCTACCGAAGCAGTAAGTTTGCAAACTTCCCATATTCGTCTGATACAAAAAAAGCCGCTTCATATTAGAAAGCGGCCATAAAAGTTAGTAATTTATAATATTAAATACCTTCGGTACCTGGCTCATGTCCTACCATGCGACCTGTTGTACGACCTTGCGGACGTGAGCTAAAATCAGTTTTAGGACTTCCTTCTGAAGGAAACTCATGAGGGCGTGGTGGTGTAACATCAGTTTGTTCGCTGTATGAACCATCACTGCCTTCCTGAGGCTGACGTACCTCCTGCTCATTTGGATATCCGAAATCCTGGTCATCAGTTTCCTCGTGCTCAGGAATTTCGTTATCATCTGAGTTCAGATCGTCGCCATCTCCGTCTAGTTCGGCTCTCAACGGATCGTCCAAATCTTCATCTTCATCTTCCTCATCTAAATCGGTGTCATAACCTGGTACAACATCATCATCCAGGTCTTCTTCCTCATCTAAATCCAAATCATCATCTTCATCCAGGTCTAAATCTTCGTCTTCATAATCCTCATCTTCAGGATCCGGAGATTCAGCTCTTAACAATCTTTCGCGGTCCAACTCATCATCAGAACTGCGGCGTAATTGGGTCTGTGTTTCCTGTTCAGTAGTCCAGGTATCTTGATCAAATGCTAACATAGGTTCTATCGTTTATGGTGCTACAGAAATAACCATCAATACATTGCTATTGTTTTTAACTCTTAAATAAATAATTAGCATTAAGCAGGCTTAATACATACATAACATCAATTTAAACAAATAGGGATATGCACCTTAATTGCGTATCTTTGCAACGCAAAATGTTCTATCGCTGCCTTTAAACAGGCGGAGGAAAGTCCGGGCAACATAGAGCATCCTGCTTCCTAACGGGAAGGCGCCACGCAGCGGGCGACAGCAAGTGCCACAGAGAATATACCGCCGGCCCGCCGGTAAGGGTGAAAACGTGAGGTAAGAGCTCACGGCTTGCATGGGCGACCATGTTTGCGGTAAACCTCAGGAGTTGAAAAGCCAAATAGGTTACAGTAATAGAGTTGCTCGCTTTGTATACTCAGGTATAACTGTAATGGGTAGGCTGTTAGAGCCTGTTAGCAATAACAAGCCAAGATTAATGATAGAAACTGTTGAAAGACAGCACAAAACCCGGCTTATAATTTTGCAGCTGTATTTAAACCCTTTATGCTTTTGGCATAAAGGGTTATTTTTTTTCAAACAATTTGCCAAGTGTTTGTTTTACTATACAAAATCCTATATTAGCACCGTTACTACTACCTCCTTTGAATAGAAAAACATGGCGAAAATTTTAATAATTGATGACGAGCGCGCGATTCGCAACACCCTGCGTGAAATTTTAGAATACGAAGATTATGTGGTTGAAGACGTTGACAACGGCGTTGATGGACTACAACTTATACAAAAAAACGATTACGATTTAGTACTGTGCGATATTAAAATGAACCGCATGGACGGGCTTGAGGTACTTACCGATGGTTTAGCTATTAAACCTGATCTTCCATTTATCATGATCTCTGGTCATGGTACAGTTGAAACGGCTGTAGAAGCAAGTAAAAAAGGTGCGTTTGACTTCATATCCAAACCGCCTGATTTAAATCGACTGCTTATCACAGTACGGAATGCGTTAGATCGCGGCAGCTTAGTTACCGAAGCTAAGGTTTTAAAAAGGAAGGTTTCGAAAGTACGTCCTATCTTAGGCGAATCTCAGGGCATCTTAAAAATCAAAGAAACTATTGATCGCGTTGCCCCTACTGATGCCCGTGTTTTAGTAACCGGAGCCAATGGTAGCGGTAAAGAGTTGGTAGCACGTTGGTTGCACGAAAAATCAAACCGCTCAAATGCACCTATCATTGAGGTTAACTGTGCTGCTATTCCTTCGGAGCTTATTGAAAGTGAGCTTTTTGGCCACGAAAAAGGGTCGTTTACTTCAGCTGTAAAACAACGCATCGGTAAATTTGAATCGGCAAACGGTGGAACTTTATTTTTGGACGAGATTGGCGATATGAGCCATTCAGCCCAGGCAAAGGTATTACGTGCTTTACAGGAAAGCAGGATTACCCGTGTTGGTGGTGAAAAAGAAATTGAGGTTGATGTTCGTGTTGTTGCTGCAACCAACAAAGACTTGCTTAAAGAAATTGAAGATGGTAATTTCCGTATGGACTTGTACCACAGGCTGAGTGTAATATTAATACACGTACCTCCGCTGGCTGAGCGCCGTGATGATATTCCGTTATTAGCTAACAGCTTTTTAGAAGAGATATGCAGCGAGTATGGTATGCCAACCAAACGCATAAGCGAAGCTGGATTAGAAGCTCTTAAAGCACTGCCATGGACAGGCAACATACGCGAGCTGCGCAACATGATTGAACGCCTTATTATACTAAGTGATAAGGTAATTACTGATAATGATGTGCGGGCATTTGCCAACCCATCGGCACCTGTTACTATAGCCGCAGGCACCGCTTCGGCACCGGTAGCGGCAGCTCCTCAAACCGATTATGAGAAGTTTAAAAACTTCCAGGAATATAAAGATTACGCGGAGCGTGAATACATTAAATTCAAGCTGGAAAAAAATAACTGGAACGTTTCAAAAACTGCAGACGACATTGATATACAACGCAGTCACTTATACAGCAAGATTGAGAAATTTGGATTAAAAAGGGGCGAATAGCCCCTTCTTAATTTTAATGGATTGCACCCTAGTTGTACAGGTTATTTGTACAGCAAGTTTTAGCTGGAAATGTAGATGGAATACTACAAAACAGTATCCCATCACATTCTTGCAATACTATTGAACTCTTCCGGGATATACTTGTAAGGCTTCTTCAAGGCAGGTCATGGCGTTTTGCAAATCATCACTGTTAAGTACATAAGCCATGCGCACCTCATTTACGCCTGCACCTTTAGTGCTATAAAAACCTGTTGCCGGTGCCATCATTACCGTTGAGTTGTTGTGACTAAAGCTCTCGAGCATCCATTGGCAAAACTTGTCTGAATTATCAATTGGCAGTTTGGCCACAACATAAAACGCCCCGCCCGGGTTGGGGCAGTAAACACCATCCATTTTATTCAAAGCGTTTACCAAAACGTCGCGACGTTGCGTATATTCCTTATTAACCGTTTCAAAATACGTATCAGGCGTTTCAACAGCTGCTTCACCGGCAATTTGCTCAACTAAACCAGGGCTTAACCTTGCTTGCGCAAACTTTAATGCAGCCAGAAGCACTTCTTTATTTTTTGTAATTAAGCACCCTAAACGGGCACCGCATGCGCTGTAACGCTTGCTCACCGTGTCCATTATAATTACGTTATTTTCAATTCCCTGCAAATGCATAGGCGATATAAACTCACGGCCATCATAGCAAAACTCACGGTAAGCCTCATCAGAGAATAAGTACAAATCATACTTTAACACTAAAGCTTTTAACGCTTCCATCTCCTCTTTGGAGTATAGGTAACCGGTTGGGTTATTAGGATTACAAATGATGATAGCCTTGGTACGATCTGTTATCAGTTTCTCAAACTCGGCAATTGCCGGCAACGCAAAACCGTTATCAATATATGAAAGTATAGGCTTTACTACCACATCACTTTGTACGGCAAAGCTATTGTAGTTTGCGTAAAAAGGCTCCGGTATTATTACCTCATCGCCTGGGTTAAGGCATGTCATCATAGCTATCGTTATAGCTTCAGACCCACCTGTAGTTACTATAATGTCTGATGGACTTATTCCGTAATTAAGCTTATTGTAGTACTCTGTTAGTTTTTTACGGTACGATAAAGTACCTTCAGAAGCTGTGTAAGCCCAGACCTTGAAATCAATACCTTTAACAGCATTCAACATACCTTCGGGCGTCTCAATATCAGGCTGCCCAATGTTCAGATGATAAACTTTTTTACCGTCAAGTTTGGCCTGCTCGGCAAACGGAGTTAATTTACGTATAGGTGAAGCCGGTATAGTTTGGCCTTTGTTTGAAATTTTTGGCATGCAGCAAAATTACAAAACATTATTTTGTGTATAACATAAATTTGGCAGCAGCTTAAAGTACTGACAATGTGGAGAAATTTATGAGCAACTTGCTTAAGCCTTATGTAGCTTACTATAATTTTTGGTATACCTTCAGTCCAGCAACCAGAAATAAATTTTGCACCTAAGTTTAATATATAACTCTTGTTTTATGAGGTCAATAAACAAAGAAGACCGCCTTTTAAAAGCGGTCTTCTCTATAAATATTTATTTAATGCTATTTGGTATTGCTTGCCGCCGATTCAACAACCTCGCCTAAAATGATTAGGTTTTTAACGGGGGTTTTAGCGTTTGATGTAACCACAATTGTTTTACTGAACGGTGATGCTACCGCGGCGTTATAAGTAATTGAAATTTTACCTTTATCACCTTTCTTAACCGGAGTTTTAGTGTAATCAGCAATAGTGCAACCGCAGGTAGGTCTCACTTCGGTAAGTATTAAAGGTTCGGTACCAACATTAGTAAATTCAAAAATTGTTGTAACCGGTTTGCCTTTGGCAATTTTACCAAAATCGTGTTTCTCTTCGTTGAATTTAAATTCCGGTTTTGAGTCGCTTTGAGCGCGTACGGCAACACTAAAGCCCAGTATTACAGCGCAAAGTATGATTAGTTTTTTCATAATGATTGTAGTTATGACACAAATATAATTTAATAGTTTAAAGTTCATAACAAAAACCGTGCTTACTTTGCGTTAATTTGATAAACGCGGTAATAACCATTTTCAACATAGAATTTGTTAATTTTACCGCCTAAAGAAATTTAATATGCCAGAAAGCACACTACCCGCAACCGGCAACTTTACAGAGCACGAATTGAGTTTTAACGATTTCAGACAAATTGTTATAAACGATTATCGTATAGGTTACGAAAGCAGGCAGGCCAGTATACTGGGCCGCCGTGAAGTGCTTACCGGAAAGGCCAAATTTGGCATTTTTGGTGATGGAAAAGAGGTTGCACAACTGGCAATGGCCAAAGCCTTTAAAAAGGGCGACTGGCGTGCCGGCTACTATCGCGATCAAACTTTTATGTTTGCTACGGGTATGAGCACGCTTAAAGAATTTTTTGCACAGCTCTATGCTCATCCCGATATTGAAAAAGATCCTGCATCAGGCGGCAGGCAAATGAATTGCCATTATGCTACCCGCTTTGCCAACCCCGATGGCAGTATGGTTAACCAGGCCGAGACCATGAATTGCTCTGCCGATATATCAACTACAGGTGGCCATATGCCACGTTTACTAGGTTTGGCCTATGCATCGAAGCTATATCGTCAGAACAAGGAACTTGAGGGCTTAAAACAATTTTCGGTTAACGGCAATGAAGTTGCTTTTGGCAGTATTGGTAACGGAGCAACATCTGAGGGTATCTTTTTAGAGACATTTAATGCTGCGGGCGTACTGCAGGTGCCTATGGCTATTTCTGTTTGGGATGATGCCTACGCTATTTCGGTACCGGCAAGCTTGCAAACAACAAAAGAAGATATTTCAGAAGCATTACGTGGATTCCAGCGCGAAGCGGGCACCAATGGCTACGAAATATTTAAAGTACGCGGTTGGGATTATGTTGCCCTTTGCGAAACTTATGCGGTTGCCATTGAAATGTGCAGAACGGAACATGTGCCCGTGTTAATTCATGTTACCGAAATTACCCAACCACAAGGCCATTCAACATCAGGCTCACATGAGCGTTACAAACCTGCCGAAAGATTGGCCTGGGAAACCGAACATGACTGCTTGATGCAAATGCGCAAATGGATGATCAATTCGGCGGTAATCACCGAGGCAGAACTTGATGAATTAGAAGACGCTGCCAAAAAGCATGTGCGTAACAGTCAGCGTGAGGCATGGAACGAGCTTTCAGCCGAGATCAAGGCGGAACTTGAAGAAGGTGCAGCGTTGATAGAACAACTGGCGCGACATTCATCAGTTAAGGAGTTAGGCAAAGTTGCATCGTCATTACGGGCCTGCGTTGACCCCGGAAGGCGCGATATTGTTGGTGCTATACGCAAGGCTTTACGCTTAACAGCTAAAGAACACCAGCCCGAACGCAAAGCTCTTACTGACTGGCTTACGGAAGAAAACAAAGCCAATAAGGAACGTTACAACTCTAAATTGTTTAGTGATACACCATTATCGCCACTCCACGTTAAAGCTATCGCTGCCCAATACGCGCATGATGCTAAGATGATTGATGGCAGAGAAATACTGAACGCTGCCTTTGACGCTGCCTTTGAACGCGATGAACGTATAGTTGCCTTTGGAGAGGACGTTGGAGCCATTGGTGATGTAAACCAAGGTTTTGCAGGTTTACAAGCGAAATTTGGTGATTTACGTATAACCGATACCGGCATTCGCGAATCGAGCATCATTGGGCAAGGTATGGGCCTGGCTATGCGCGGACTGAAACCCATAGCTGAAATTCAATACCTGGATTACTGGATTTGGGCCATAACTGTTTTGAGTGATGATATTGCCAGCCTTAGTTACCGCACTAAAGGTGGCCAAAAAGCTCCTTTAATAGTTCGTACACGCGGCCACAGGTTAGAAGGCATATGGCACTCAGGTTCGCCAATGGGTGCTTTGTTAAACGCCTTAAGAGGTATCCATATTTGCGTTCCGCGTAATATGACACAGGCTGCCGGCATGTACAATACCCTTTTACAAGGAGATGAGCCTGCCATCGTGATCGAAAGCTTGAACGGCTACCGTTTGAAAGAAAAGATGCCATCAAACATTGGAGAGTTCACTGTAGCATTAGGTAAGGCTGAGGTAGTAAAGCAGGGAACGGACGTTACCGTTGTTTCCTATGGTTCAACTTTACGCATTGTTGAAGAAGCTGCTGTTGAATTAAGCCAAATGGGAATCAATATAGAAATAATTGATCCGCAAACACTCTATCCTTTCGATCTAAACCACGATTGCGTTAATTCGCTTAATAAGACAAATAAATTGCTGGTTGTAGACGAAGATATTCCTGGCGGCGGATCGGCTTATATATTGCAACAGGTACTTGAAGTGCAGGGCGGCTACTCGTTCCTCGACTCAGCTCCTAAAACGCTTTGCGCCAAGGAACATCGCCCGCCATATGGATCGGATGGTGATTACTTTACCAAACCTTCAGTTGATGATATAATTGAAGCAGTTTACAATATTATGCATGACAGCAATCCCGGAAAGTTTCCTGCGATATTTTAAAGGTAATATTTTTATAAATTACCTAAACAAAAAAGGTCCTTTCAATAGTTGAAAGGACCTTTTTTATTTATAGAAATAGATTTACAGGGTTGCGATATCAATAACAAATCTGTACCTCACATCCCCTTTTTGCATACGATCATAGGCTGTGGTGATGTCTTTGATGTCAATAAGCTCGATGTCAGATACAATATTGTGCTCAGCGCAAAAATCAAGCATTTCCTGCGTTTCCTTAATACCACCAATGCTTGATCCGGCCATAGTTTTACGACCACCAATTAATGCAAACGGATGTACTGCATATTGGTTTGGCACACCAACTCCTATCAAAGTACCATCGGTTTTTAAAAGCGACATGTACATGTTAAAGTCATGATCGGCAGATACGGTATCAAGTATAAAATCAAATGTGCCTTTTACCGAATTTACCTGGGCTTCATCTTTAGTCACTACAAAATGATGAGCACCTAATTCTTTAGCTGCCTGCTCTTTTGAAGCTGATGTACTCAAAACCGTAACTTCGGCACCAAAAGCTACACCGAACTTAACGGCCATGTGGCCTAAACCACCTAAACCTACCACTGCTAATTTGTGACCTTTTCCAACCTTCCAATGACGAAGTGGCGAATAGGTAGTAATTCCGGCACATAACAATGGCGCTGTTGCTGCAAGGTCAAGCTTTTCTGATACATGCAAAACAAACTCCTCGCGCACCACTATGGTATTTGAATAACCACCATAGGTAGGCACGCCCTGGCGGTCTTTATTGTTATAGGTTTGTGTGTTTCCTTCCAAACAGTACTGCTCCAAATCGTCTTGGCAATTTTCGCACACCTGGCACGAGTCAACCATACAACCCACACCAGCAAGCTCGCCTTCTTTAAAATTCTTTACGTGGTCGCCAACTTTAACAATACGGCCTACAATTTCATGTCCGGGAACCATAGGGAATATGCCCGGAAACCAATCATTTTTTATCTGGTGTAAATCAGAGTGGCAAACTCCGCAAAATTTAATTTCAATTTGCACATCATGTGCACCCACTTCCCTGCGTTCAAAACTCCAGGGTGCCAAATCAACTTCAGGGCTTTGTGCCGCGTATCCTTTTGTTTGTATCATAGTAAACGTTTTAATTCTACAACAAAATTAAAAACATATGTTTGAACATCCTTAAACAATTCAAACCATTAATTGCGAAATTCAAACCACTAAAAATTGATCCTCTATTGCTGTAAAAACAGTGATACTGCATTTCAAGCAATCAATTTTGTGTGTTCTATTTAGCAACTTGTTCTGTCATCATGGTTTCGTTATTGAAGTAATGTATGATTAAACGGTTGTCGGTGTTTTTTGTAAAGTAATTAATTATCCAGTTGCAAAAAACAACCAGCTTGTTACTAAAGCCAGCCAACGTCATTATATGAACAAATAACCATACCAGCCATGCAAAAAAACCTTGAAAGCGCAGTTTACCTATATCGGCAACTGCCTTATTGCGTCCAATGGTTGCCAGTGAACCTTTATCTTTATAAACAAAGGCCTCTGGTGCGGTTCCCTTTACTATTTTGATAATATTTTTTGCTAAATGCCCGCCCTGTTGTATAGCAACAGGCGCCACACCCGGGTGCCCATTAGGCGATTGAGGTGTTATCATTGCGGCAACATCCCCTATGGCAAACACATTCTCAAAACCTCTTACACGGCTAAATTCGTCGGTTTGAATACGTGCCCCGCGTACAACTACATTCTGAGGTATCCCCTGCGGCACTTCTCCCCTTACGCCAGCTGCCCAAAACACGCTTCGGGTTTTTAAACTTACGCCGTTGTCAATTTCCAAATCAAAACCGTTGTAACTGGTTACGTGTACATCATTATAAATTATAACGCCCATCTCCGTCAAAAACTGCTTTGCTTTTACTGATGCTTGCTCAGACATGGCTGCAATGAGCTTAGGTTTACCCTCGGCCAGGTATACTTTCATATGTTCTGGCTTCAAGTCTGGGTAATCTTTACAAAGCATATTTATCTGCATTTCGGCAAGTGCACCGGCAAGTTCAACACCGGTTGGCCCACCGCCTACCACAACAAAGGTTAACAAGGCATTACGCTCGGAAAGGTCGGTTGTTACAGCAGCCTTCTCTAGGTTTTGTAAAATAAGACTGCGAATATTAAGTGCTTCGGGCAAATTTTTCATAGGCATAGTAAAATGCTCCATTTGCTGGTTACCAAAAAAGTTGGTTCCCGCACCCGTTGCAATAGCCAGGTAATCATAATGAACATCGCCAAGCGTTGTACTCACCGTATTTCCTGTTGTATTGATGTTAAGTACTTCAGCCATATGAAAGCTGAAGTTTTTCTGTTTGGTAAATAATCTCCGTATGGGAAACGCAACTGAATCGCTTTCTATTGCGCCTATAGCTACCTGATAAAGTAAGGGCTGAAAAGTGTGATAGTTATGCTTATCAAGCATTACCACTTCAACGTCGGCACCCTTTAATTTACGGGCAAGGTTAACACCGCCAAAACCACCGCCAATTATAACAACGCGGGGCTTACCGGTTGATTTGCCTAAATACATTTCTGCCATGTTGCTTTTCAATATTTTATGTAGTACAACCCCTATTTTTAGCAGATGTTTGATAGACTATAAAAACAGTAGATTAATTACATGGAAAATGCTATTTTTAGCCCCCAACACCATGAAATCACTGTATGTTATAAAAATTGGCGGCAACGTCATTGATAACTCTGAGAACCTGTATAACTTTTTAAAAGATTTTACAGCCTTAGATGGCCATAAAATATTAATACACGGCGGTGGCAAAATTGCAACCCAAATGTCTGAGCAGTTAGGCATTGAAGCTAAATTGATTGATGGCCGGCGCATAACCGATATTGAAACCCTTAGGGTTGTTACCATGGTTTATGCCGGTTTAATTAATAAAAATATTGTTGCCCAGTTACAGCGTTTTGGCACCAATGCAATTGGTTTAACCGGAGCGGATGGAAATTTCATCAAAGCTACCAAGAGACCGGTAAAAACAATAGATTATGGCTATGTGGGCGACCTAGACAGCCAATCAGTAAATGCTGAAAATATAAGCAAACTGCTGGAAGCCGGCTTCACCCCTGCTTTTTGCGCCCTTACCCATGACGGCGACGGCCAAATGCTTAACACCAATGCCGATACTATAGCATCGGCAATTGCCATAGCGCTGGCCAATTATTATGATACTACATTGATCTATTGTTTCGAGAAAAAAGGCGTATTGAAGGATATTAATGATGAAGAGTCGTTGATTCGTGAAATTAATCCGGTGCGTTACGACGAGCTCAAAAAAGAACAAATTATACACAGCGGAATGTTGCCTAAGCTCGATAATGCCTTTGCCGCCATATCATGCGGTGTTAAAGCCGTAGTTATAGGAAAATCTGACGAGTTAGGTAAACTGGGCAACAATCAACCGTTTGGCACACGATTAAGTAATTAAACATGAGTAACAGAATTGCCATATTAGGCAGCGGTAATATTGGTCTTTCATTAGCCAAAGGACTTATCAAGGCTGGCAAGTACAAACCTGAAGAGGTAATATTAACCCGTCGTAATGTAGCTGCACTTGCTGATTTAGCACAAACAGGCGTTATTACCACGGCTAATAATTTGCAAGCCGTTAGCGACGCAAACATCGTAGTATTAGCGGTTTTACCACAGCAACTTAATAGGTTACTAAATGAAATTAAGCCTGCTATTAAAGCTAACGAGCAGCTTTTTATTTCGGTGATATCAGGCGTTAGCTGTGATGATATTTGTAAGCAATTAGATATGGATGTACAAGTGGTAAGGGCTATGCCCAACACCGCTATTGCCATTGGCCACTCCATGACTTGTATTGGTACTGATAAGGCATCTACTGAAAACATTCAACGTGTTAAAGACCTTTTTGATACTGTTGGCATTACCGTACAAATCAACGAGGAGCTCATGACATCGGCAACTGCTTTATGCGCTTGCGGTATTGCTTTCTTTTTACGCTCAATACGGGCAGCTTCACAGGGTGGAACCGAAATTGGTTTCCATGCACATGATGCACTTAAAATGGCCGCACAAACAGCCAAAGGCGCGGCCGACTTGCTACTGCAATTGGCCTCTCACCCCGAACAGGAGATAGACAAGGTTACATCACCTAAAGGCTGTACCATTGCAGGCTTGAATGAAATGGAACATCACGGGTTCAGTTCGGCAATGATTAAAGGCATAAGGCTGTCTGCCGATAAAGCCGGCGTTCTTTATAAGAAAGAAGGGTAAATCGAGCAATAGTACACTTCAAGTAATTGCGAAAAATTTATTTGGGTCCTTTAATAATTAAAAATATACAAGGCAAAACACATCTTAGGTTTGTTAAGGATGCCTTTGAAATATACTAACTTATCCATGTTAACTGTAGAAAAAATTGGCGGCACATCAATGAGTGCCTTGGGCGATGTAATCAAAAACATCATCCAGTATAACCGTATCGGTAGCGAGCTTTACAACCGCATATTTGTGGTATCGGCATTTTCGGGTGTAACTAACCTATTGTTAGAAAATAAGAAAACCGGCGCCCCCGGCGTATACCATTTAATTGCCAAACATCAGGATTTTAAGATAGCCCTTGAAGAGCTCATTGTGAAGCTTAAAGAGCTTAACAAGCAATACGAGCCTTTAGGATTAGATTTGAATACTGCCAACAATTTTATTGAAGGCCACGTACGCCATGCCGAAGGGTTTTTAGAGAACCTTACAGGTATTCTAGCTTCTGGGTATGTAAGTACCGAAGGGATTTTACAGGCAGCGCGTGAAATTTTAGCTTCTATTGGCGAAACTCATTCCGCTTTTGCATTTACCAATATTTTGCAAAACATGGGTATCAACGCCACATTGGTCGATTTAAGCGGCTTCCATGATCATGAGCCATACACCATTGATCAGCGTATAAAACAAGCGTTTAAAGATATTGACTTTGCAAATACCATTTGTATTGCCACCGGGTATACAAAAGGTACGGAGGGTATTATGCGTGAGTTCGACCGCGGGTATTCGGAAGTTACCTTTAGCAAAATAGCCGTTGCCGTGCAACCGCAGGAGGCTATTATTCACAAAGAATACCACCTTTGCTCAGCCGACCCGGTTTTGGTTGGCGTGCATAACTGCTCGCCTGTAGGTTTTACTAATTACGACGTTGCCGATCAACTGGCCGATGTGGGCATGGAAGCCATTCACCCAAAAGCCTCAAAACCCCTTGAAATAAATAATATCAACCTGCGTATAAAAAACACGTTTGAGCCAGAGCACCCGGGAACTTTAATTACACGCGAATACATATCTCCCGAGAAAAAAGTTGAGGTTATTACCGGCACCAACAAGCTGGTAATGGTTGACATTTACGACCCGCTTATGGTTGGAAATGTGGGCACTGACCTGCACATCATGCAAATTTTTGCGAATAATAGTGTTAGCTACAACTTTAAGGCAACCAGTGCCAACAGCATATCAATAGTGATTTGGGAAAAGGACTACACCGACAAGCTGTTTCAGGATCTGCAAACAAACTTTGAGAAGGTCACCGTTGAAAAAGTTGCCATAGTTTGCCTTATTGGCTCTAATATGGATCAGCCGGGCTTACTGGCCCGTGCAGCCAACGCATTGGCTCAGGACGGTATTAACATTAAGAGTGCAGGGTTTGCACTGCGCCAGGTAAATATTCAGTTTTTAGTAAACCGCGAAGACTTTGACAATGCGGTTATAGCGTTAAACAAAGGCATGGCCTAATTAAAGGCAAATTTAATAAGTATTGAGTGTGAAGGCTTATACAAAAAGTGTTAAACTTTACACTCAATGCCTATTTGCTCCTCAATAATAAAGGAATTATGTAACTTTTTCATAGCTCTCTTTCATCTCTTTCCTTTTTTGCGCATTTTTAGGATGATTTAAACAAAAACTCAAACTCAAAATGCGTAAAGTTTTACTCTTAAGCTTGTTTTCAGCAGCAAGCATGAGCGTTTTTGCTCAAAAAGCTGCAAAAAAACCGCTCGACCATTCGGTTTATGATGGCTGGCAAACCGTTGCCAACCAAATTATAACCAATGATGGCAAATGGGTGGCCTATGTGGTTAAACCACAACAAGGTGATGCCAATATGGTCATCACGTCCTCAAAAAACACCGGTAAGTTTACAGTAGCACGTGCTGATACTGCACGTTTCACTGCCGATTCAAAATATGCTGTATTCCTGATACGCGCTCCCTACGCAGTAACCAGAGCAGCACGCATTAAAAAGAAACGCCCTGATGAAATGCCGAAAGACACCCTGGGCATTTTAACACTTGGCGGTAACGCTATTACAAAAGTTGCAGGTGTTCGTTCGTTTAAAATTGCAGAGAAAGCTGCGGTATTTGCTTACCTCGCGCCATCTGATACTGTTCGCCGCCCGGCCGCTGGCGATACCTCACGCAGGGCCGTTGCCAATACAATAGCTCCACCAACCCGCGAAGGTGCCGATTTAACCATTAAACAGTTAGGTAACAATAAGCAGCGTACGTTTAAGTACGTAACAGAATACCAACTATCTAAAGATGGTAAATATGTAGCTTATGCCGTAACAGCTCCACGCCGTAACAAAGAAAATGTCCAGTCGGGCGTTTACCTTTATGAAATTGAAAAAGATGCTGTTAAAAAAATAAGCACCGGACGTGGCACTTATAAAGCTTTGGCTTTTGACGAAAACGGGAAACAACTTGCATTTGCAGCCGAAAAAAATTCGGAGCGTGCGCGTGTTAAGCCTTATAAACTTTACTACTACAGCAGTGGTAAAGACAGCGCTGTAGTAATAGCTGGCGCTGATATGGGCGGCATGAAACCAAAATGGGCTGTTAGCGGCGACGGACGTATTTACTTTAGCAAAAGCGGTAACAATTTATTTTTTGGAACTGCGCCAATTCCAAAGCCTATAGATACTTCGCTGGTTGAATTTGAAACTGCAAAACTTGATGTTTGGAACTACAAGGACGAATATTTACAACCGCAACAACTAAGAACACTTCAACGTGATTTGCGTCGTAACTATCTCGCTGTTATTCGTCCGAACGAAGGCGACCGTAAAGTAGTTCAACTGGCCGATCAGTTTATTGAAAACATATCGCAGCCAATGAGCAATGATGCCCGTTATGTGCTTGGCGTAACCGATACTGGTAGCCGTGTACAATCACAATGGGAAGGCGGAGGCCGTTCAGAAGCGTATTTGATTGATACCAAAACGGGCGAACGCAAAAAAATCATTGACCGTACAAAAGCTCGTTACCAATTTTCAACGGGTGGTAACTATGTTGTTTGGTTCGACTCAAAAGACCAAAACTATTATAGCTACAACATGGCTAATGGCAAAAAAGTAAATCTTACTAAAGCATTAGGTGTTAAAGTTGGCGATGAGGATAACGACGTACCAGATGATCCGTCACCTTATGGCATTGCAGGCTGGACCACCGGCGATAAGAACGTTTTGATTTATGATCGTTACGATATTTGGAGCATTGACCCTGCAACAGGAGCTTCAACAAGCGTTACTAATGGCGCCGGCCGTAAAAATAAATTAGTGTTCCGTTATGTATCACCTAATGCAGCCGGAGGTCGTTTTGGTGGCTTTGGTGGCGGTGATGAAGATGACCGTTACATTTCCACCAAAAAACCTTTAATACTTTCTGTCCAAAACGAAGAAAATAAGCAATGGGGATATTACACACAATCATTCGGTGCAAAAAAGGCACCGCAAATGGTAGTGATGGGTCCGTTTAGCTACGGCAGCGTTAATAAGGCAAAAAATGCCGATGTATATATTTATACTAAAGGCAGCTTTGATAAATCGCCCGACTTATACGTATCAACTGATTTAAAAAAGGAAACCAAGGTAAGCGCCATTAATCCGCAGCAAGCCAACTACAATTGGTTTACCGCAGAACTTGTACACTGGACCACACCAAAAGGCTACAAATCAACAGGTGTACTTTACAAGCCCGAGGATTTTGACCCGAACAAGAAATACCCTATGCTGGTATATTTCTATGAAAAGGTTTCTGACGGATTGTATGGCTACCAATCTCCGGCTCCTACCCCATCACGACTACCTATATCATACTTCGCAAGTAACGGCTATTTGGTGTTTACGCCTGATATTAGTTATGAAGTTGGTCACCCGGGGCAATCAGCTGTAGAGTTTATTAACTCAGGCGTTGAATCTCTTAAGAAAAACTCTTGGGTTGACGGAAAGCATATTGGCATTCAAGGACAAAGCTGGGGCGGTTATCAAGTTGCATACCTCATTACTCAAAACGATATGTATGCAGCAGCATGGGCTGGTGCACCGGTAGCAAATATGACGTCGGCTTATGGTGGTATACGTTGGGAAAGCGGTGTAAACCGTCAGTTCCAGTATGAAAAAACTCAGAGCCGTATTGGTGCTACCTTGTGGGAAAAGCCTGAATTGTACATTGAGAACTCGCCTTTATTCCATTTCCCTAAGGTTAACACCCCGGTTGTTGTAATGGCTAACGATGCCGACGGAGCTGTGCCATGGTACCAGGGCATTGAAATGTTTACTGCTTTACGCCGCTTAGGCAAACCTGTTTGGATGCTACAGTATAACGACGAAGCACACAACCTGGTTCAGCGTAAAAACCGTAAAGACATTACCATACGTGAAGCACAATTTTTTGACCACTTCCTGAAAGGCAAACCAATGCCGGTATGGATGGACAAAGGTGTGCCTGCCGTTGATAAAGGCAAAGATTGGGGCTTAGCCGTTAGCGATAGCGCCAAGTAACCATCAAACACATAAAACACAAATGCCCTTTTATTGAGGAAGGGCATTTGTGTTTTATAGCAATAATTATAACTGCTGCCTAATTCTTGGCTTACATTACAAATAGTAATGCTTAATTTGGTTTAAGCGGTCATCAAGCTCATATATCCAGGGTGTGGCTGTAGGTATATCCAGTTTCGAAACTTCATCATCACTTAAGTTATCAATATACTGCACCAAAGCCCTTAAGCTATTGCCATGTGCACAAATAATAACCTTTTGGTTTTGCCTCAGCGCCGGCACAATAGTTTCATGCCAAAAGGGTAAAGCCCTCGTCATCGTTTCACTTAAGTTTTCAGTAAGGGGTAATTCACGGTAAGTTAAATCATTGTAACGCAAATAATGCCCCGGAAAACGTTCATCATCTTCCGTTATAGCCGGCGGATGTTCGCGCGGGTCACGGCGCCACTTGTGTACCTGTTCTTCACCGTACTTATCTATGGTTTCCTGTTTATTTAGCCCTTGCAAGGCACCATAAAAACGCTCATTTAAGCGCCATGACTTCTGTACAGGTATCCATAAATGATCCAATTTTTCCAATACGTTATGCAGTGTTTTGATTGATCGCTTAAGCACCGATGTAAAGCCAACGTCAAACGTAAAGCCATGTTCCTTCAACAGTTTTCCAGCATGCCGTGCCTGCCTTACACCTTCTTCTGATAAGTCAACATCTGTCCACCCTGTAAAGCGATTCTCTTTATTCCATTCACTTTCACCGTGCCTTAATAATACCAATTGTAAAGCCATATGCCACATAACGCTTGCAAGCCAAAGGGGTTTGTCATTTTGTTGTGATTTGATATTTAATAGTTTATATTGCCATCACTAACCATTTATAAACCTGATTTAAATTATGATTCCAACTACCCACGTGGTGGTAAAGGATGGCACCGCCAATCCTGCACCTCTAGGCCTTTGCGCTTTTGGTCTTACAACTGTGTTACTTAACATTCACAATGCCGGCTTCACCGAGTTAAGCTCCATGATTTTAGCAATGGGTATTTTTTATGGCGGCCTGGCACAGGTAGTTGCCGGTATAATTGAGGCTAAAAAGAACAACACCTTTGGCCTTACAGCTTTTACCTCCTACGGCTTTTTCTGGCTATCATTGGTAGCGCTCATAGTTATGCCCAAATTAGGTTGGTGCGAACCTGCAAGCAATGGCAGTATGGTGGCTTACCTTAGCATGTGGGGCATTTTTACGTTGTGCCTTTTCTTTGGAACTCTGCGACTTAGCAGAGCTTTGCAATTTGTATTTGCCTCATTAGTCATCTTGTTTGGGTTACTGGTTTGGGGTGATGCAAGCGGAGATGCCGGAATAAAGCATTTGGCTGGCTATGAGGGAATAATATGTGGTGCATCAGCTATTTATACAGGCATTGCCGGTGTGCTTAATGAGGTATATGGCAAAACAGTATTACCTATTGGGCCGGTTGAAGCAAAATAAGCTACATTATTGTTAAGTTTGCCTTTGTGAAGGATTACAAAAAATATTACATGATAGGCGCTACGCCGCAAGAAATCTATGCGGCTATAACCAACCCTATAACCATACAGCTATGGACAGGCGAACCTGCAGAAATGTCGACCGAGCCGGGTAGCGAATTTAGTATGTGGGACGGCAGTATTGTTGGCAAGAACATTGAATTTGAAGAAGGTAAGAAAATTGTTCAACAATGGTATTTTGACGGGCAGGACGAACCTTCAATTGTTACCATAAAATTGCATGCCGATAAAAGCGGAACATCTTGTGAATTAAGGCATACTAACATACCCGACGAAGCTTATGATGATATTGTAGACGGTTGGAACACCGTATACTTCGGCAGCATAGCAGAGTTTTACGAAAGCATTTAATAAAAAAGGCCTGCTTAAATTAAGCAGGCCTTTACGTTGAATATATCCTCTATTAATAAAGAGTAAATTCTACACGACGGTTTTGCTGACGACCGGCAGCTGTTGCATTTGATGCAATAGGCTGGTTTTTACCGTAACCTACAGCTTCAATACGTGATGCATTTGCACCTTTGCTTACCAAATAAGCTTTGATTGATTCAGCTCTGTCTTTTGATAATCTCATGTTTAGTTCTGCCGAACCAGTATTATCAGTATGGCCTGCAAGTTTTAAACTAAAGTTTTTATCAATTAATAACTGAGCTACACGATCAAGGCTTGGGAATGATTTAGGACGGATTGTAGCTTTACCTAAGTCGAACTCGAGATTTGCAATTGCATCTTTAACAACTTTTTTGTCTTCCTCTGTTACGTAAACTTTAGTTACCGGAGTAGGTAGTGGACAACCTGAACCGTCAACTTTGGTACCCGGAGGCGTGTTAGGACATTTATCGTTTACATCTAATACACCATCACCGTCAGAGTCAACTGTTAAACGAGCGATGTTTGAGTTAGTAGTATTTAAATCTTCACGTAGCTTTTGGTTTTCAGCTTTTTGCTGATCCAATTGCATTTGCAATGCACGTTCGGCCATTAAATACTCGGTGCGCATTGAGTTAACCGGGTTATGAGTAGCTAATTGCGGTTTTGATTTTTTGCCTAAAGCAAACTCTAAACCTGCGTGAGCATATGAGAATTTGTCATTACGACCACCGTAGTTATAGCCATCAAGGTTGTCGCTTTGTACAAAGTTAACCTGGTAACCCAAATCTAAATTTATACCCGGAGCAAGATTTACTTTTAAACCGGCACCTAGTGGAATATAAAATTGTTGGTAATCATCTGTACGGGTTGTGGGCGATGATGCACCTTGAGCGTACAATGATGTGCTGTAGTTCATGCTACCACCACCAACGCTTAGGTATGGTTGCATAAAGCTTTTGTGATTTTTCCAGTTGATGTTAGCCAGCGTAATGTTAGCGCTTATGTCAACTGCGTACTTAATCTTGGTTTCAAAGCGTTGGAAAGGATTGATACCATCTGGATTAGTTCCCTGTACGTGTCCTCTGAAAAAATTAGCTTGTAAGCCAAAAGAGTGTAGTATTTGTTTTTTTACATAACCACCGTATCCCCATCTTTCGTTAGGTGTTTTAAAATCTTCGCTTCCTCTAAAAATAGTATATGGTGACATCATACCTCCATGAGCACCAATTGACCATGTTCTAAAATTTTTCTCGCCTGAAAATGGCTGTACGTAATTCTTAGTAGAATCGGGAGTTTGTGCAAATAACTTGCTGCTAACTACAACTCCTGTGAGTAGCAGTCCGGCTTTTCTTAAATGTAGCTTCATAAATACAATGTTGATTTTTTACTTAGAGCGCTTGTGTCGCTCTGTTGGAGTTCCAAATTCAACATTGATGCCATGTAGCAATTTAAAGGTGTTGCAACACCTTAATTAAGATATTAAAAAATGATTAAAATCATGTACAATAAATCTGTAAATGAGACGTTTACTTATTTATTATAATTTACATCCAAAAGTTGTAAACCACCAAAGCCGGAAATTTTATCTCCGGCTTTGTGTATATTTTTAGTGTGTGCTTAAGTATACAAGTTGAATTTAAGCCATTACAGTAAGCATGTTTAAAACAGGACTCACTAACGTGGCTTCACCCTCTGTCTTAATCAATCCGTTTACATCCGGATACTTTAAAGCTTTGGTAAAAAGTTTCCAGGCAATAGTATCGGGCATGCATATGTAAGCGGCCGGCGGTACCATAGCCATGTTGTTTATAAAGCGCCAGCCTGCTAATGTCTTTTCAATATACCAAACGTCCCCTCCCGCTCCGGTTACTTCAACCTTAACGATGGTGCCCACCACGGCATCTGCAGACTTGTAAGCATTTGGTAAAGCCTTCATAAATGTTTCAATACACGGATGAAACAACTCTGCCGACATCAACTCCTGCTGCAAGCCGAGTGCTTCACGTATTTGTTGCTGATGGTGCCACTTTTCAGTATATTCTCTTGCTACGTGAAACCAATTTTGCGATTCGTTCTCCCCTGCCCAGGCTACAGAAAACATTGCCGGCGCAAAGGGCTCCAATTTCTCAAGGCATTCAAGATACTCCGTCCCCGTAGTCTCTAACATTTGCAATAACAACCGCGGACTAATACGCTTGTAAGCCAAAACCCAAATGGTATTTAAGTCATTTAGATAATTTACCAAATCACGATAACCGTTGATGTTTACAGGAGGATCACCTCTGAATCCATCGCGTAAGATTGATAAAGTGCGCAAATTACCGTCAAGCAAATGTGCCGCAATATCTTTTATAGTCCACTGCGGTGACAGAGTCGGTGAGTCCCAGGCGTCAATAGATAATGGCCTCAAAACATCAAGAAGTAGTTGATCAAGCTTGGCAAATAAATGCAGTGTTGGAATCGGAACCTGGCTACTCATAAAACACTTTGAACTTTATAATGCACTTTTTTCAAGTGCCTGGCTAATATCTGCTATTATATCATCAACTTTTTCTAAACCGGTTGATATACGAATTAAACCCGGGGTAATTCCTACAGCAGCACGCTGATCATCAGTAAGCTTTGAATGGGTTGTACTGGCCGGGTGCGATGCTATACTGCGGCTATCACCCAGGTTAGCAGTAACCGATAACATTTCCAAGTTATCTAAAAATTTACGGCCGGCATCTAGCCCGCCCTTTATTTCAAAGCACAATACACCGCCGCCGGCAGCCATTTGTTTTTTGGCAATTTCATATTGAGGATGCGAAGGCAAAAAAGGATATTTTACCCAGCTTACCTGCGGATGGCTTTGTAAAGCTTCGGCTACTTGCAGCGCATTTTCGCAATGACGTTGCATACGCACGTCAAGCGTTTCAAGACTTTTACTTAACACCCACGCGTTAAACGGCGATAATGATGGCCCTGTGTTGCGACAAAACAGGTAAATTTCCTTAATTAAATCTTCACGTCCAACAATAACGCCCCCCATTACACGGCCTTGGCCGTCAATCCACTTGGTGGCAGAATGTACTACCAAATCGGCACCAAAATCAGTTGGGCGCTGAAGTAAAGGTGTAGCAAAACAGTTATCTACATTAAAAATAAGGTTGTGCTTTTTGCAAAACTGCCCTACCCATTCCAAATCTAAAATTTCGAGCTGAGGGTTCGTAGGCGTTTCCAGGTAAACCATTTTAGTGTTGGGCTGCACAGCGGCTTCCCAGGCTGCATTATCATTGGCAGGCACAAGGGTGCAGGTAATACCGTACTTAGGCAAATACTTGGTAACTACAGTAAAGGTGCTTCCAAATACCGAGCTGCAGCATATTAAATGATCACCCTGTTGCAGCAGCGCAAACATTGATGAGAAAACTGCGCTCATGCCACTTGATGTTGCAAAACCAGCGTCGGCATTTTCAAGTGCACACATTTTAGCAATAAACTCATCAACGGTTGGGTTGCTGAAACGGCTGTAAATGTTGGCCTCAGTTTCATCGGCGAAGGCTGCGCGCATGGCTTCGGCTTCGTCAAACGTAAAACTGCTGGTTAAATATAACGGGGTCGAGTGTTCCTGTTGTAGTGTTTTGGCAGCCCGTATGCGTATTGCTTTGCTTAAGGGATGCAAATGATCTGTTGACATCTGTGTGTTTTTTAATAATTAAACGGCAGGGTGAATAAACACCTTCCATGATATTTCGGCACCGGCTTTTTCAAGCGTAGCAGCAACCGAGCAGTACTTATGTAAAGATAATTCAACGGCACGTTTGGCCTTATCTTCATCAATATTACCTTTTAAATGAAATTCAATAGTAATGTTTTGCCATAAAGAAGGTTCAACACCGGCCTCACGATCGCCATTGATTTTCATGCTGTAATCAAGCACCTCCTGGCGTTGCTTTTTGAGTATGCTTATCACATCAATAGCCGAGCAACCTCCCAAACCCATCAGCAACATTTGCATAGGCCGCACACCATAATTTTGGCCGCCGCTTTCGGGGCTGCTATCCATTTTTACGCTATGGCCGTATTCGTCTTTGGCTTCAAAGCCATAATCGCCGCTTACGCGTACCAATTCTATCTGAGGCATAATTTTCTTGCTTTGTAAAAAGGCTAAATTATTATTTTGAGTTGAAAGTTTTGTTTACAGTCTATAAAAATGATAGATTTATCTCCACGTTTTTTCCATGAAAAGTTTGCTTTTGTTGTTGGGGCTGTGTTTATCATCAATTTTATGCAAGGCTCAGCAAAATTTGCTGTCTTATGATGACCTTGTGTATCTTATAAATAACAACTTACAAAAAGCTGATGATTTTATGCAAAGCAAGGGGTACACTCTTTTAAAATCAAAAAAAGCTACCAACCTGAAGTACCATATGGCTTTACCCGGTAATTCATCTACCGATGTTGAATTACGTGCCGATGGCAGACGCTTATATATTTACATTGCAACCGACGAATTACAGCAGCTTAACCTCGTTAATAACTCCATTGCTCCATACTTACTTGGAGCCGAAGAAACATCGGGCGTAGTTAACTACAAAGTGAAAGACTTGGGTAACATTTATATAATGGTTACTGATAAGGTGCCTTTCAATCCTATAAAAAAAGATTACGACATACGCATCGTATCAGACAGAAATATTACTGCTTATAACTAATCATCCTTTATTCATAAAATGGCCCTAAACTATATTTGGATTGCCTTATTTATTATTGCATTTTTTGTAGCTCTTGCTAAACTTATTTTTTTGGGCGATGTAAACGCCTTTCAGCATTTAGTTGAAGGGCTGTTTGATTCAACCCAAACAGCGGTAATGAGTATTGCCTTGCCTTTAATTGGCACTATGGCGTTTTGGCTGGGCGTAATGAATATCGGAGAGAAAGCAGGTGCAATCAGATTTCTGTCGCGTATTGTTGGCCCTTTTTTTAACCGGCTTTTTCCTGAAGTACCCAAAGATCATCCTGCTACAGGGCAAATGATGATGAACTTTTCGGCAAACCTGCTTGGGTTAGACAATGCCGCAACACCACTTGGTTTAAAAGCAATGGGCAGCCTGCAAGAACTTAACCCAAGTAAAGACACAGCGTCAAATGCACAAATTATGTTTTTGGTGCTTCATACATCGGGCCTTACCCTGTTGCCGGTAAGTATTATTGCACAAAGGGCTATATTTAAAGCTACCGACCCAACCGATATATTTATACCATGCATTATAGCCACATACGTAGCCACCATTGTAGGTATGCTTGCCGTTGCTATCAAACAACGTATTAATTTGATTGATAAAGTTGTACTGGCATGGCTAGGCGGCTTTACAGCCTTTATCAGTTTGCTGGTATGGTACTTTTCGGCGTACTTATCAAAGGATGAGATAAGCACTGTATCAAAAGTTGCCAGTAACCTTTTATTATTTTTAATACCTGTTGTTTTTATACTCGGCGCCTTATATAAAAAAGTGAACGTGTTTGAAACCTTTATTGAAGGCGCTAAAGGCGGCCTGGAAACCTCCTTTAAGATAATACCTTACCTGGTTGCTATGTTGGCAGCTATAAGTGTATTCAGGAGTTCGGGCGCGTTGAACTACATTATTGACGGATTGAAAGCAGGCTTTGCCCTATTTCAAATTGATACACGCTTTACCGATGCATTGCCGGTTGCCTTAATGAAACCGCTAAGCGGTTCGGGCGCTAAAGCTATGATGATGGACGTAATGAAAACATTTAACCCCGACAGCTTTGCCGGGCGTTTGGCTTGTGTATTCAATGGTTCGGCCGATACTACATTCTATATAGTGGCACTTTATTTTGGATCGGTAGGAATTAAAAAAACACGTTACGCAATACCTGCAGGACTTATTGCCGATTTAGCCGGTGTTATTGCTGCCATCCTGGTCTCCTATTTATTTTTTGGTTAATATTTTTAATATATTATTTCTTAAAAACATACTTACACCTTTACTGTTTAAAATGCTTAAAGGAGCTGTGTAAAGCAGGTTTTTAACACTGTTTTGCATAAATTAATTGTCGGTTAAAGACAACCTTTGACTTCACTTACCGTAAAAGGCATACTGCTTGCCAGTGGCAGTAAACGTCGTTCATATACTGTTTAAATAACAAATGGGGAAAGTATCTATCAAAGGTGTTATTAAGGTTTTGTTTTTGTGTTTGGGGTTGTTGATGGGTTGGCGTGACGTATTTGCACAAACCGTGACAGTACGTTTGGTAGATCCGGGACCATATGCCCCCGGCTCAAGTATTGCCGCTGCAATAAGAATTGCAGATCCGGATGGTAAGATTGCCGTTACCGGTAACCTGTTTCAATTATATTTATCAGATGCCAACGGCAACTTTACTTCTGAAAGAAAGATAGGTGAATTCAGCGGTTACTACACCGGCTTTGTAAATGGACTTATACCTTCAAACGCAGTTCCGGGCACAGGATACAAAGTACGTATCAAAACTACCAGTCCGGCTACGGTAAGTGCTGCGTCAAATGCGTTTACAATTAGTGCTGGTACTGCAGTTATAGCAAAAGTCAGCTCAAATGCCGTAAATCCGGCCTATCCTGAAGTTTACGGAACATGCTTTGCAACCGATGGATTTCCTTTTTTGTTTGTGAATGAATCAACTGCCGGTGCAACAGTAACGGCTAACTTTTATGATGATTTAAATCAAACCGACGAGCAAACTATTCCTATTAACGGTACAGGTACATTCAATGCAAAAACTAACGACTATACCATTTTTGTAAAAGCGGTCAACAACGGCATTGTAGGCACCAAAGGCTATTTATTGTTAAATAATTTTGTACGTAATAGCTTTCAAACCCAAAACTCATCAAGCGTTTGTTTGCCTGATAATAGTAAGGCAACTGTTTCATACAGTGTAAATATCACTGGTGGTGGCGGTATACAAAACAACTACCCTGGCACACTGTACACTATTAGATGGGGAGACGGTCTTTCAACTAATTTAACCTATTATCAAATAGCTTCAACCGGTGGTATATTAACTCATGATTACGCTGTATCATCATGCGGGGCTAAAAACGCTGAAGGTACTGTTACTAATAAATTTGAAGTGTCTTTCCGGGTATCAAATGTTTACTGTCCCGATCAGAGTAAAAACCTGAGTGGAGATCAGGCCGTATTGTCACCCCCAAAAACAGTTATTGGCGGCCCGTCGGTTGGTTGTACAGGTAAACAATTAACATTTACCAATACATCATACGCTGGCCAGGTGGTTAGTAGCGTTTCAGGCGGTACCAATTGCGAAAACCCAAATGCAACTTTTCAATGGTTTGTAAACGGCGTGGCTGTGCCTCCGTACAATACCAAAAAGAATGTTCCGCTCAAGTATACTTTCCCTGCAGCGGGCACCTATACAGTTACCCTTCGTTTAACCAGTTCAACGCCATGTGTTGCTCCTGATGCTAAATTAGATGTATGTATCCAAGATCCGCCTCAGCCATCGTTTACCTTACCACAAACGGCATGTATAGGCTCGGGAAGTGTATCTCCTGTGAATACATCAGTAGTTACCAATCCGTGTAATACGCCTATAACATACAACTGGACCGTAACGCCCGCAACCGGATTTAGTTATACCGAAGGCACAACAAAGGCAAGCCAAACTCCTAAAATTTTGTTCACTACCCCCGGTACATACACTGTGCAACTGGGCGTAAATAACGGCGTTTGTGATGCTGTATTAAGCGAAGTACAAACCATTACGGTTGGCAATGTGCCTACGGCAACCTTGTCGCCCTCGTTTTCGTTATGCGGCAGAGGGCAAACGCTTACGTTTGACAATACTGCTGGCAGTGCTACCCGCACTACCTTTACCGGTACACCTCAACCCCAGCCCGATACTTACCAATGGACCGTTACCCCATTGAACGGTATCGCCCCTGCTGTTTTTGCGAATGGCACCACCGCAAACAGTCAGTACCCACAAATTACTTTCCCTGATTTTGGCACATACGAGGTTGTAGTTAAGCATACTAACTTTTGCGGTTCGGTAACATCGCAGGTACAGCAAATTACTTTTAAGGAAGCTCCAACGGTAAACGCCGGAGTTGACCAGGTTATTTGTTCAGATGCCATCGCTACGCTAGATGGGTCGGTTTCGGGAACATACAATACTTTGCAGTGGAGCACATCAGGAACCGGAACATTCAGTAACAAGAACACTGAAAAACCGGTTTATACTCCAAGCGCCGCAGACCGTGCGGCGGGCGAGGTAAAACTTACCCTTAAAATAACTACTTCACTACCGGGCGATTGCGCCAACATTAGTGATGAAGTTATTATAAAAATAAACCCATCAAACACTGTTAACAGCGCAAACGCCAAAACCATTTGCACAGGCAGTGCAGTTGCCTATAGTCCAACATCAACCGTGGCGGGTAGTGTATATAATTGGACGGTAACATTAAGTTCGCCCAATGCCGCTGGCTTCAGCACATCAGGCAGTGGAGACATTAATGATATATTGACAAATACATCGGCCACCTCCAACGCAACCGTTATATACCGCATTACCCCGCAAGCAAATGGCTGTGATGGCACACCTTTTACGCTTACAATTACCGTTGCGCCAAAACCGGTGCTTACTTTAACTGGCCCATCAGGAAATTATGTTTGCAGCGGCACGCAATCAGGTATTCAGCTTAGCTCAAACGTAAGCGGCACGCAATACACCTGGACTGTTGTAGCAAACGGCGGCATCACCGGGGCAACAGATCAAACCACTCCAATTGCTGTTACTGCAATTAACCAAACATTGGTTAACACCAGCAATGTTGCTGCAACCGTTACTTACACTATAACACCTGTTAACACCAATTCGGCAGATGAATGCCAGGGTGCTGCAAAAACTATTACGCTCACTGTGTTACCTCAGGTTCCTGCTGCCAATGCCGGTACCGACATTGTGCTATGTAACCAAACCACGGTGCAATTACAGGGTAACGATGCCGGAACATTTACCGGAGTTTGGACGCTGACATCGGGCCAAAGCGGAATTACCTTTGCCAACGCCAATCAATACAATACAACGGTAAACGGTTTAAAAGCAGGCCAAACTTATACTTTCAGATGGACGCTAAGTGGTGCAGGGCAATGCGCCACCCAATCAGACGATGTTCAGGTAACCAACAACCCGCCTATCAGTGGCAATACCGTAACGCTGAACACGCCTACGGTATGTTCCGGACAGGTTATTTCTGTAACCGGCAGCACTCCTCAGGGCGGTAACGGAACTTATACTTATTTGTGGGAAAGCAGTGCCGATGGCATTAACTGGACGGTATTAACCAGTCAAACTGATATCAATCTTTTATACCCGGTTTCAGAAACAACATTCTTCCGTCGCTCCGTAGCATCAGGAGCTTGTAGCGATGATAAAAGCAATAGTGTTAAAGTATCCGTACAACCCCCAATTGCCAACAATACAATCAGTGCCACTACTACAACGGTATGTGCTAACAAGTCTGCCGGGCTGTTAACGGGCAGTTTGCCAACCGGTGCCGATGGAAATTACAATTACCAATGGCAAAGCAGTATTGATGGCGGTCTTAATTGGGCTAATATCAACGGCGCTACCGATGTTAGCTATACTACGCCTGTTTTAGTACGCAATATACAATACCGTAGGGTTGTCAGCTCGCTTATATGTACCGGGGTGCAAAGCAACAACAGTAACGTGATAAGCATAACTGTTAACCCTGATGCTAAATCAGAATTTACCTGGACTAATGATGCAGGTTGTGTTCCATTTAACATAACAGCGCAGAATGTAAAGGCAATTCCGTACCCCGACCGTAATGATGTTTATACCTGGTACGCAAACAACGTGGTAATTGGCACAGGCATTACCTTTCCGGGCTATACAATTAATACCGATGGCGAAACAGTCGATATACGACTTATTGTAACCAGCAAATTTGGTTGCGAATCAGAAGTATTTAGTCACACCTTCACAACCACTAAAAATGTTAAAGCGAGTTACACGCAATCGGTAACACAAAGTTGCGGTACAGTAACGGTAACGTTTACCAATACCTCGAGTCCTATTGGCGGCGGTACTTACAAATGGAACTTTGGCAATGGCCAAACCTCAACTGAAGTTCAGCCAGGCCCGGTAACTTTCCAGGCAGCAGCTAACGGCACCGATGTAGTGTATAACGTTTCATTAGTTGCCGAAACCGGTTGCAGTACCGACCAGATGGAAACTACTATTACAGTTAAACCTGCTGTTCCGGTTGCGCGCATTGCCCCACAATCTACCACCGGTTGCGCACCTTTTGCCTTAGTGGTCGACAACATATCGCCGGGTACCAATGATAAATACATTTACCATGTTGTGGATGCCAATGGCAACGACGTAATAACGCCGGTAGTAAGTACCAACAAGTCTCAGCAAACATTAAGTATACCTAACCAGGGCAATTACTCGCTTTACATGGAAGCCCAAACAGTTTGCGGCACAGGTAAAAGTGCATCAGTACCTATCCAGGTTACAGCACGTACTGTGTTTGCAGGTTTAACCACTGCTGCTAGTTCAGATCGATTTGGTTGCGCACCACATACGGTAAGGTTTATCAATACCAGCCAGGGCGGCATAACCTATAAAATTGATTGGAAAGATGGCTCACCTGTAACAGTAACCAATAATACTAACTCGCTAGATCATACATTTACAAAGGCTGGCGAGTATGATGTTGTACTTTATGCAAGTAATGATTGCGCGCAGGATGCACCGTCACAACCAATAAAAATTATAGTTACAGACAGGCCGGCTGCTGCATTCAATATAGATAACCCTAATGGATGTAATGAGGTCAAAGTAAACTTTACCAATACAACGCAACCGCCGGCAAATGGCCAGTTGGCCGACCTCACTTATCGCTGGGATTTTGGTGACCCATATGCAAATGCCAACAACCCTAACGTATCGGAATTACGTACACCGCCGGCACATACATACAGCTATAAAGGTTCGCCTTATACTGTAAGGTTAACGGTAACAAACCGTACTACAGGCTGTACAAACGACATTATACAGGTTATTACCGTAAATGCACCGTCAATAAGTGAATTCCGCGCCCGGCCAGACAGTGTACAGGTATATCCAAACTACCAGTTTTCATTTGAAGATCAGAGTCAGAATGCACCAAAATCATGGCAATGGAACTTTGGCGACGGCAGCACTTCAACTCAACAAAACCCTACGCACACCTATGCCGATACAGGTTTATATAAAGTTACTTTAACAACTACAAACCAGTATTGTGGCACAACCAAATCACATTATGTACGTATAACAGGCACACCGGGACAGTTGTATATGCCTAATGCCTTTACACCTAACAGCACCAATGAAGAGCTCAACCGCTTTAGGGCTAAAGGCTCAGGGCTTAAAGATTGGCACTTGCGTATATTTAACAACTACGGCCAGCTGGTATGGGAAACCACACAGCTATCAGCCCGGGGTGAACCAGTAGAAGCTTGGGATGGCACATTTAAAGGTGCGCCACTGCCGCAGGGTGTTTACATATGGCAGGCCGAAGCGAGGTTTATCAATGGTTCTGAATGGAAAGGTAATTCATACAATAACTCGTCGCCGCGGCGTACGGGAGCTATACACCTCATCAGATAAAAAGAGAGATAAAGAATGAATAAGATCAAATGTGTTGTTTTGAGTGTGGTGTTGATGATGATTGCGGTTGCATGCTATGCTCAGGACCATCAATATTCTCAGTTCTTTAACTCGCCGGTTTACCTTAACCCGGCGCTAAACGGCCAATTTGAAGGCGATTTGAGGGTAAATATGATTTACCGTAATCAATGGAGCAGTTTGCCGGGCGCCTTATCATACATGACGGCATCAGTTGATTACAACGTACCTAAGTTTGGCGGCGGTGTTGGTATGATGTTTACCCGCAGTAATGAAGGTACCGCCTACTACGTACGTAACAATGTATCGGGCATATATTCATACAGTGTAGGTTCAGACAGGTTTGTGCTTTCGTTTGGTTTACAAGCCGGTATTGGCAACCGCACCATTGACCAAAGCAAGCTGGTTTTCGGCGACCAGATTGATCCTCGCTACGGTTATATACCTGGCTCAACCTCAGCTGCCGATCTGGGACAAATAAGTAACCGTTTTTATTTTGATACTGGTGCAGGCATCAATTTGGTTGTAGGCGACTTTATGGCCGGCGGTGCTTTGCAGCACATAAACAGGCCCGATCAATCATTTACCGGCACCTCGGCCAGGTTGCCCATGCGCGGCACTGGCCACATCAGCTACCGCCTTGATTTAAATAAATATGATAATTATGACGAAGATGAGAAATCGTTCGTTATCCCTTCGGTTGTATACTACAAACAATCATCGTCATCGTCATATAGTGCGGGTGTGCAATACAAACGCCGGAGTGTAAATGCAGGTTTATGGTACCGTAGCGGCGGTGTAGCCGGTCCAAGCTCATTTGTTGTTTCGTTTATATTTGATTTGTTCATCAATAAAGATGGCGGCGAGAAAGTGCGCTTTGGGTTAAGCCATGATGCACCATCATCCAAACTTAATTACAGCAACACCAGCGGCACTACCGAGGGCAGCTTAAGCTATGAAACCACATTGCCATCGCGCACAAATACTTCAAAGTTTATAGGCGCACGCCGCTGTTATGATTTTTATTAATCCCTTACCACAGCTAATATTCCATTACAACCGGCCGTACGTTTTTATAACGTGCGGCCTTATTTTTTGCGAACAAGTAATTTCTATCCAACAAAATGATTATCAAATAGTCAGGTAAAATAATATCTCACTGCAATCTCAATTTTAAAATACGTCCGTCCCAACCCGAAAAAATTCCTATTTTTGTATCCCGTACACAAACAACTGATAGCGGCATTATTAAGCTTTCAGGATTCATCAAAATCATGACTAAATACATATTTGTTACGGGCGGCGTTTCCTCTTCGTTAGGAAAAGGTATTATTTCGGCCTCTTTGGCTAAACTTCTTCAGGCTCGCGGCTACCGCGTAACCATTCAAAAATTCGATCCTTACATTAACATCGACCCGGGAACACTTAACCCCTACGAGCATGGCGAATGTTACGTAACCGAAGATGGTGCCGAAACAGATTTGGATTTAGGACATTATGAGCGTTTTTTAAACACGCCAACCACCCAGGCAAATAACATCACCACCGGCCGCATTTATCAAAACGTAATTAGCCGCGAACGTGAAGGTGCCTTTTTAGGAAAAACGGTACAGGTAGTACCGCATATTACCGATGAGATTAAAAGAAACTTCAGGATTTTAGGTGAGAGCGGAGAATACGATATTGTGATAACAGAAATTGGTGGCACCGTTGGCGACATTGAATCGTTGCCGTTTGTGGAAGCTGTGCGCCAGTTTAGGTGGGAAGCCGGATCGAGCAATTCTTTGGTAATTCACTTAACGCTTGTACCGTTCCTTGCTGCCGCAGGTGAGTTGAAAACTAAGCCAACGCAACACTCTGTAAAAATGCTTTTGGAATATGGTATTCAGCCTGATATTTTAGTTTGCCGCACCGAACATCACCTTACTGCCGATTTGCGTAAAAAAATAGCTTTGTTCTGTAACGTAAATATTAATGCAGTTATTGAGTCGATTGATGCACCTTCAATATATGACGTACCGTTGCTGATGCTTAAAGAGCAATTAGATAAAACGGTATTAACAAAGCTAAAGCTTCCTAACAAAAACGAACCTGATTTAGATAGCTGGAAAGATTTTTTAGGCCGTTTGAAAAATCCAACTGCTGAAGTGCGCATTGGTGTAGTTGGCAAGTATGTAGAGTTGCCTGATGCATATAAATCAATTACCGAAGCCTTTGTACACGCAGGTGCCAAAAATGAGTGTAAAGTTAGGGTTGAGTACATACACTCAGAGCAATTAACTCCTGAAAATGCGATTGATAAACTTAAAGGGTTGCATGGCGTATTAGTTGCACCAGGATTTGGACAGCGCGGGTTTGAAGGTAAAATTGAAGCCATACGCTACGTTCGCGAGAATAATATTCCATTTTTTGGCATATGCCTAGGCATGCAGTGTTCAGTAGTTGAGTTTGGCAGAAACGTATTACACCTAGATGCTGCCAACAGTGTTGAAATGGATGGGCACACCACCTACCCGGTAATCAGCATGATGGAAGACCAAAAAAACATCACCCACAAAGGCGGCACCATGCGCCTGGGTGCTTACCCTTGCGATTTGAAAAAAGGCAGCAAAGCTGCAGCCATATATGGCAAACAGCATATTACTGAACGTCACCGTCATCGTTATGAGTTTAATAACGAGTTTTTAAAACAGTATGAAGAGGCTGGTATGATTCCTTCGGGTATCAACCCACAAAACGGTTTGGTAGAGATAGTTGAACTAAAAAATCATCCTTTTTTCGTAGGCGCACAGTTTCACCCCGAATTAAAATCAACGGTTGCTAATCCTCACCCACTTTTTGTTAACTTTGTGGCCGCTTCGCTGGCTTATGCCCGCAAGAACTAAATTAATTTGTACGATACGATAGATAATGGATAAAAATACGTTCACAGGGCTTTTCCTGATTATGATCATTCTGGCAGGCTCATTCTTTTTAATGAAACCTTCAGAAGAGGAAATAAAAAAAGAACAGCAAAAGCAACACATTGATTCCCTGAAAAAAGCGGGCGCCCTTAAACCTGCAGTTGCAAAAGCCGATACTTCTAGAAAAGCAGTTGCTGTTGACTCTGCCGCATTAAAAGCACCATTTGGTGCATCAAGCGTTGGTAGCGAGCAGTTGATCACTCTAGAGAATAAAGATATCCGGGTTAAAGTAAGCAACCGTGGCGGTCGTATTTACAGTGTTGAGCTTAAAAACTTTAAAACTTACGATAAAAAACCACTTGTTTTATTTGACGGCACCAATAATCAGTTTGGTTTAAGCTTCAATGCAGGCGGCACAAAAGTAAACACCAACGAACGCTATTTTACTCCAACCTCAACAGATGTTAAAGTTGCCGGTACTGATAGTAGTGCAATTACACTGCGTTTGGCCTATAGCCCAACCCAGTACCTTGATTACACTTACACTTTAGGTGCAACAGGCTATAAAGTTGGTTACACTATTAAAGCAAATGGCCTTGACAATGTAATAAGCAACAGCAAGGCACTTAACTTAACCTGGACAGCCAGCCTGCTTCAGCAAGAAAAGGACATTAAGCAAGAGCGCCAGTACTCAACCGTGTACTTTAAAGACATGGAAGATAATGTGGATTACCTGAGCTTAACAAAAGATGAAAGCAAGCAGATTGCCGATCAAAAAGTTCAGTGGATATCTTTCAAGCAGCACTTTTTCTCGAATGTATTAATTGCCAAACAAGGTTTTGATAAAGTCAACATTGCTGCCAGCACTGATATTAATTCAAAAGATGTTAGGCAAATGAAGGCCGGTTTAACGCTCATAAGCAATCAAACCGACACCTATCCTATGGAGTTTTACTTTGGTCCTAACCGTTTCAGCACGTTGCAGAAACAGGGTTATGATTTAGAGAAACAGATTGACTTAGGCTGGGGACCATTAAAGTTAATTAATCGTTTTGCCGTTATACCGGTGTTTAACTTTTTACAGCACTTCAACTGGAATATTGGCTTCGTAATTTTAGCGCTTACGGTTTTACTTAAACTTGTGTTAACGCCGCTTACTTACAAATCGTACTTGAGCATGGCCAAAATGCGTGTTTTAAAGCCTGAGATGGATGAGATAAAAGCCAAGGTTGGTGAAGATAACCCTACCCTACTTCAGCAGGAGTATATGAAGCTTTATCGTAAAGCTGGTGTAAATCCTTTAGGTGGTTGTTTGCCGTTACTATTGCAAATGCCAATCATTTTTGCATTCCTGCGCTTCTTCCCAAGTTTGTTTGAGTTACGCGGCGAGAGCTTTTTATGGATGAAAGACTTGTCGACCTATGATGCGGTAATCAACTTTGGATTTAACATTCCGTTCCTGGGGGATCACTTGAGCTTGATGTGTGTGCTCATGACCATATCAACGCTTATTTACACATACTTTAACAACCAGGTATCAGGTGCAACTGGCCAAATGAAATACATAGGCTATATAAGCCCTATTATGTTCTTGGGCTTCCTTAACAGCTACCCATCAGGTTTGAATTATTATTACTTCCTGGCTAACATGTTTACTTTCCTTCAGCAGTACATCATCCGCTTCTTTGTTGATGACAAAAAGATACATGCGCAAATGGAAGAGAACAAAAAGAAACCGGAAGATCAACAAAAAAAGAAATCAGGTTTCCAGGCTAAGCTTGAAGAAATGATGCGTCAGCAGCAACAAATTCAACAGCAAGCCAAAAAGAAATAAGCGGTTTTGAGAGTAGTTATTTAATTACACTGAGATATTAGAGAGGCCATCGTTATACCGATGGCCTCTTTGTTTTATGTGGTTGGTGATAACACCGTCATGTGCCTGATAATTTTTGAATAGCGATAACTGAAGCATACTAATAGAAGAAACAAGGTGACGACAGTTGTTAGGATGCAAATAGTTGACAGCTTAAAGGTACATTTCACCATTATGCTATTCACTCCGATGTCCACACAATGCCCCTACCGATATAACCTATAAAAAAAGGCACAAAGTATTGTGCCTTTAGAAATTTTGTACTCATGGAAAGACACAACACATCGTGTCCGCCGTTTTATGAATTAGCTACTCTGCATTCGTCTGTTTCTTTTTAACCAGCATTCCCCAGGTGTCCTTTACAAGCCATGTTGTTTCCAGCCAGCCAATTTTGTATACATCCCACAATTGAAATTTCTCGTAACGTTGCAGCCATTTGTAACTAATGAACATACCTGTTAGTATGGGCATTAAAGTGCCGAAAGCAATACCGTTAACATTTCCAAATAGCCAAACCCCTACAAAGTCGCCTATAATATTTGCAGCAAGCATAAATATTAGTTTCACCGCATTAACCTGTGGCTGATTAGTGGCATCAAGCGCCAGAGCCATAAAACGCTCAATTGGATAAAGCAGTGCAAAAGCCATAAATACACGTAATATATTAGCAGCCTGAGTATTCAGATAGTCTTTTGCTACAATCCATATGGCAACATCGGCAAATAATATAGCACCAACAACTACCGGTAACAACAAAATGGTAATTAAACCTGAATACTTTTTTAACAGGTAAATTACGTGGTACTTGTTGTTTTGATTATGCGCAGCAGATAATGGCGGCATAATGGTCGCCGCAAAGCTACGTAACGGAATTTCCACCAGCTCGGTTAGGCGCAGGCCAAGGTTGTAAACAGCTACGGCAGCATCACCCAGCATAAATTTAATAATATACGTATCGGAGTTACGGAACATACTGCTGCCTAATGCAGTACCTACACTGTATTTACCAAACGAAAACAATGCCTTCACAGTAGTGGTGCTTTTTTTCCAAATAGTGTTGATGCGCGACCAGCCTAAAACAACAGTCATTAAACTTGTTGTACCACCCGCTATAAAGCCTGTGTAAATCACCGTCATCAGGTTTACATTCTTTGTAGCAATAAGTATGAGTATAAGTACAATTGATAACAACGTACTAACCGAACGTATAATGAGTAACCTGTCAAAACGTGCTTCGGCCTGGGCAATACAGCTGGCTAAAAATGAGGGCAAAGTAATAATGAACACCAAGCCAAACCACTTGGCAAATAAATCAGTACCATAATCGGCAATATGATAGGGAATAAACAGGTAAATGATATTACCCGCTACAATAATAAGCGTAATTATGGTTGATAAAAACCATGCTGAACCAGCCACCTCGGCCGAGCGTTCTTTTGAAGTACCCGCGTAAGATGTAATGAATGCCGTTGTAATTAAACCGGCTCTAAAGGTATCCACTAAGCCTATTGTTCCCTGGAAAAAAACCCATATGCCAGTTTTATCGGGCGATAGGTAATTATATAATATGGCGGCTTGCACCATATTTAAAACCGACATCACCGCATTGCCTATAAGGTTTACAATATGCGGGTTCTTGAGTTTTTGAATTATCGGTTTAATCTTATGTAACATTACAGTGTATTTCGGCTCCGGCAAAAACGATGCTTACTGCTTTAATTTATTATACTTGAGCGTGCTATTAATAACCTTACCTTTTAAGTAAAGGCTGCGCGCCATTTTTATAACTAACGAATTACTCAACTTCCACTTGCTGCGCACCATGGTGTTGGGCTCAATGGCACCGTGTTCGTGCAAAAACAAATCGGGTCCGTTAAACAAAAGTGCCTTGCCGCCTTTAATTAGGAAGTTCATGCACATGGTATACTCCGTTGGATCACCGCGCTGGCCTTCAACATAGCGGCCAAACTTTTCAAAAAAACTGCTTCGACGCAAATGCGGATGATCAGAGTATAAGCGAAACTTGAGATGATTAAGATGCCATATACCAAGCTTGAACAACATTTTTGCATACCCAAATTTGTAATCTTTCAAGTAAGGAAATGGCGCCCAGGGGAAAGTGTAAAACCTGATTAGGTCCCACTCCTCATCATCCATCAACTTTACGGCGTTTTTAAAGTTAGGAGCAAAGTCGGGTGTTGGCTCAAAATCTTCCTGAACGTAAAGCGTATACTGGGTTTTAACAGCATCCTGGCCTTTGTTTATATTGTTGCCCAAACCCTTGTTTACAGGTGTTGTAATCAACCTAAAATCATAATCGGCCCGCAAGTTCTTCACATATTCTAAATGCTCAGGGCGGCTACCGTCATCGCTAATAACCACCTCCTCAAACTCCAGGTTTTCTTCGGCGCAACGCTTTAGTAAGTGCTCAAGAGATTTACTGCGGTTGTAATGCGTAATTAAAAGTGTGACCCGGTTAAACTTATGTACAGTCATTGATACTTAACCGGTTATTTTTCTGATAAAACGTTTAACCATGCGTACACGGCGGGTGAATGCTCCAACGAGCTTAAAATTCTTCCACTCAGTTTTATTGAGGTAATCAAAAAATATATCGCGATATTCTCGGCTGTAAGTGTAATTAGTATAAATAGGTTTATTACCAATATAATGCAGCAATTTAGCGCCGGGCTTGTCGTTATCAACCAAATGATTCCATCCAGGGTCTAATTCAAGCCAGCGGTTTGCCAATACTGCGTTTAAACAATACTGATCACCGTAAACTATATGCTTTTGATATTTAACTGCGGCATCAAGTGCCTTAGTGCATACATCAAATTCGTTCCACTTTTTAAGATTGATTAGTAACAAACCTGCATTGAGATATTTATCGTCAGATTGATAGCCTAATTCCTGCCAGTTACGCACGCCTCCACCCCATGAACAGCCAAGCGTTTTTATGCCCGGATCCTGAACAGCTGCAATGATATTATCACCAAAATCAATATCCCACAGCTCGGCTATGTTACCCAATACCACCATGTCCGAATCAAGGTATAAAACTCGTTCAGTGCCTTCGGGGATGAAAGTATGTACAAACAAACGAAAGAAGGTAGTTACGGGTAATGCGGCATTGTTGAAGTACGGGATAGTGATTTTCCCTACTACGTCTTTAACCAGCAAAAACTTAAGCGTTATTTCATCAGTACCTATTGACCTGATTAACTTTTGACGATTTGCAGCACTAATGCCATCATCAATGATGTAAATATCTTTTTGTGAACCGGCTGAGTTTATCTCCAACGATTTGATAGAGGCAGCCAGCAACGGTACAAAGTTATTGTCGCAGGCATAAACTACGCTCAAACGCCTATCGGTACTTATCATATGGGGCCTGGGGTATATGTTTTGCTAAATTACGGTTATTAAATGCAATAAATATTGTTTGTGTTATACGTGATATGATGCATTTTAGTTATGCAAAATTGTTAATCAGAATCACCTATTATACCTGCCGCACTATCCCCTTACAATACTTGCTCAATGTTATAAGTTTTACCGTTTAAAACAAAGCTATCGCCCGTTTTACTGCCTTTTAATTTTACTCCAATTGGTGATGCGGGCGATACAGCAAAATAAGATTTACCTTCAACAGAAAGAGTGCCGGCACTTATTGATAAATAAAACATGCCATTGCTGGTAATTACCAAACTGCCCGGCAAAGCCGTTTCAGAGTCAAAATTTGTACTTAACTGATTTAAAATTACCATGAGTTTGTTGGCTTCATTTAGTTGAGCTAAGTTACGATTGGTTTCCTGCTGAGCCATTTCACGGCCTGTTTCATATTTGTCACCTGCGCTGCTCTTGGTATCATCATTAGAAGCTTGCTGTGCTTCATTAATGGCATGCTGCGCGGCATCCATTCGTTGTTGCACGTAATTAAGGCAAAGCTGATGTAATTGTTTTTTTATCTCACTCATAACAAAACAAAGCCCCGTTTGAAATTATTTTCAAACAGGGCTTATGCAAATGTAAAAGTATTTTAATTGAGTTCCAACGCAACTATTGACTTGGCAGGCATGTTTACTACCAGTTTGTCGCCATCCTTTTTTATATTGCTAAATAGTTTCGGGGATATTACTGAAGGCTTAACGAAAGTATTAACGTCGGACACACCTGGTGAAGTTAACACCTGTCCTTTAACAGCCTTCCAAACAATGCCTTTAAGTTCAGCACTAACGCTTATGCTGTTTTTTGCATCAAGGTTAACAAGTGTAATGTGCACTTTGCCAGCTTTGTCTTTAGATGCAGATACGTTTACCGCCGGTATTTTTTCTCCATCCACCTCGTAATCTGGCGAGTTCAATTTAAACGGCAAATACTGTGCGTCCTGATGAGCCTTGTACATATCAAATACGTGATAAGTTGGCGTTAAAATCATCTTCTCCTTATCTGTTAAAATAAGTGCCTGAAGCACATTTACGCATTGTGCCAGTTCGGCCATCTTAACCCTATCACAGTGGTTATTAAATATATTTAGCGTTGTGCCCGCAACCAATGCATCGCGTAAACTGTTTTGCTGGTATAAAAAACCAGGGTTAGTACCCGGCTCAACATCGGTCCATACTCCCCACTCATCAACCACCAGCGCCACGCGTTTTTTAGGATCATACTTGTCCATGATGGCAGAGTGCTTTTCAACAAGTTCTTCCATTTTAAGGGAGTTTTTTAAGGTTGCAAAGTATTCTTTTTCGCCAAAGCCGGTTGCAGGACCTTTTTTGCTCCAGTTGTTGGTTGGCAATGTGTAATAATGCAATGATACACCCCACATGTTACGCGCACCAATATTTTTCATTAATACCTCGGTCCAGTTGTAATCACCTGCATTAGCACCGCTGGCTATTTTCTTAAGTTTTGCATTGGGGTAGTTACGTGCATAGGTTGAATAGCGCCTGTACTCGCCGGCATAATACTCAGGTGTCATATTGCCGCCGCAGCCCCAGCTTTCATTACCTACGCCAAAAAACTCAACATTATACGGTTTAGCATGTCCATTTACTGCCCGCTCACGTGTTAGCGGACTTGCACCATCGAAGTTTAAATATTCAACCCACTTTGACATCTCCTCAACCGTACCACTGCCTACATTGGCTGACACATAAGGAGCCGTTCCCAAAAGATCACATAATTGCAAAAATTCATGAGTGCCAAAGCTATTGTCTTCAACTACGCCGCCCCAATTGGTATTTACCATTTTTGGGCGCTTATCACGCGGGCCTATGCCATCACGCCAATGATACTCATCGGCAAAGCAACCACCCGGCCAGCGCAGGTTAGGTATTTTAATTTTTTTAAGCGCATTTACAACATCAAGGCGTATGCGATCTTGCTTTTGAACGGGCAAAGATTTATCCACCCAAAATCCGCCATAAATTCCACGGCCCAAATGCTCGGCAAATTGTCCGTAAATATGTCTGCTGATGGTGTCTTTAGAGTCGTTACTTAATGTAACAGTTGCCGTTTTTTGTGCATAGCTATTGAAAGTAATGCCGGCTAATAATAGTAATAAAGATCTTTTCAAGATATTAAAGATTTATAATTGTCAGGTTTACAATTATAAATTTAATTACTGTTTAAAGCAAGCGCAATTGCACAATATTATCTTCAAATTTGCAGATGTTATCTTGATCAAGAGCGAGCAGCCATAAAATGATAATGAGTTATTACTCTTTAGTAATAACTCATTATCTGATCATATTAAAAAGGAGACTTATTCACTCCTCAAACTTTTAACCGGATTGGCTATAGCAGCCTTTACCGATTGAAAGCAAACGGTAACTAAGGCTATCATGATTGCTCCTATACCTGATATAGCAAATATCCACCATTCAATTTCAATACGGTAGGTATACTTTTGCAACCAATTTTGCATGGCATACCATGCTATAGGTGAAGCAATGATTATTGCTGCAATTACAAGCTTTAAAAAATCCTTTGATAATAGTGCAGTTATATTGAGTACCGATGCCCCAAGCACCTTTCTCACTCCTATTTCTTTGGTGCGGCTAGCGGCCATGTAAGCAGCCAAACCAAACAAACCGAGACATGAAATGATAATTGTGAGCAATGCAAAGGTACCTGCAAGCTTTGCCGTACGTTGCTGCTCACTAAATTTCACCTCATAATCTTTATCAACAAACAACGGTGTAAACGGAAACGCAGGATTATACTTTTTAAATATAGCTTCAATTTTGGGCATGGCTGCACTTAACGGCTGATTAGCTTTAAGCCTGATGTTTACTACATTGCTCCACTTTTGTGCGGGCCCCATTACCAGCATGGGTTGAATTGGGTCATAAGGCGAACCCCATATAAAATCTTTAATTACGCCTACTACATGCCATTTAATAAAGTCTTTATCAATAATTTGCCCTATGGGATTTTTTGCGTTGATAATTTTGGCTGCCGACTCGTTAAGCAAACATGCAGTTGAATCTGTTGGGTAGAGTTGTGGGTCTATATCGCGTCCTTTAACTACTTTAACATTCAGCACTTTAGCAAAATCACCCTGGGTAGCCATTTGGTCGAATACAATTTTGGCGCCTTCGGGCTTGCCAACCCAATTCAAACCCCAGGAATTAGCACTTGATGAAACAAAGCTGCCACTGGTAATGCTAACTGCCTCGGCAACGCCGCTGTTTATCAGGTCTTGCTTAATGAGGTTTTGGTTTTTATGGATTTCACCGTTAAAGTAGGTATAAATAAGGTTGTTTTTATTGTACCCGCTATCGCGGTCTTGTGCATATTGTATTTGTTTGCGTATAACAATAGTGCTCACAATCATTACCACTGCAAATGTAAATTGCGTTATAACCAATAGTTTGCGTGGTGTAACAACGGCGTTTACACTTACAAATGTGCCTTTTAATACTTGTACCGGTTTAAAGGATGACAGATACAATGCAGGGTAACATCCGGCTAACAAACCAGTTGCCAACACGAAAACAAGCCAAGCTAGGATGAAGGAGGGTTTAAGTAAGGGTAAGCTCAAATCCAAACTTACGAGCTCATTAAAGTAGGGCAAAGTTATACGAGTAAGTATTAAAGCAATTACACCCGCTATAAACGACACAATTACAGACTCGATTAAAAACTGCCCAACAAGTGACAGTTTAAGTGCTCCGATTGATTTACGGATACCTACCTCTTTTGCCCGTTTTTCGCTGCGGGCAGTACTAAGGTTCATAAAGTTTATGCAGGCAATTAATAGAATAAAGCCGGCAATAAACGTAAAAAGCTTAACTACATCGGCCCTGCCACCGCTAGGTACACCATTTTTAAAAGTATTATACAGGTAATAATCACCAAAAGGATGCAGAAAGATCTGGTTATCTTCGTTACCGTTACTATGCTTTATGGTGGTATTTATGATTTTCGCATTTACCTTTTTTAGATTAGCACCAGAATTTAGTTGCACGTATGTACGGTAACTGTTATTACCCCAGTTTTGGTCATCACCGTTGTACTGAACCCTGTAAAAGAGCCAAGGCGTTATATAATCGGTTTGGAAACGGGTATTTGATGGCAATTTTTGCAGCACGCCGCTTATAGTAAGGTTATACTGGTTATCAAACTTTATTATCTTACCAACAACGTTTTCTGTGGTACCAAACATTTTTTTTGCAAAATCTTCGGTAATTACAATTTTATATGGGCTGCTTAGCGCCGTGGCCATATTCCCTGCAATAAGCGGGAATGTAAACATTTTCAGAAAGTTTTCTTCAGCATCAAAACCCTCTGCTTCAAGTTTTTTACCGTTGTAATCAAAAAGGTGTTTATCTACATAGGTTATCCTGGCGCTGTACTTAATATCGGGATACTCCTGTTTAAGCACCGGACCTAATGCCGGGGGTGTGCTGGGCCAGCAGTGCAATTCTCCATCGAATATCGATTTGTTGTAAACGATGTACAGGTCTTTTATTTGCTTGTGAAACCTGTCGAAACTCAGCTCGTGCTGTATCCATATACCAATAAGCATGGCCGCTGTCATGCCTATAGCCAAACCAGCAATATTTATAAAGGAAAAGCCTTTACTGTTAAGTAAATTCCTCCAGGCAATTTTTAGATAATTTTTAAACATCTTCAGTAATCGATAAATGTGTTAAATATGGAACGCTGTTTATCAGCAACCTTAGGTTATAATATGGGTAAGAGAATAAATACAGCGGCACTTTCTTTACTCGCTACGTAAACTCTTTACAGGATTGGTTAGTGCCGCCTTTACCGACTGGAAGCTGATTGTTATAAATGCAAGCAGCATTGCCATGAGTGTAGCTAAAACAAATACCCACCATTGTATTGAAATGCGGTATGCAAAACTTTGCAGCCAACTGTCCATTACCCACCATGCGGCAGGCACCGCAATTATGGCGGCTATCATTACCAGCTTCAAAAAGTCACGCGATAAAAGGAACACGATACCGGCAACGTTGGCACCTAAAACTTTACGTACACCAATTTCTTTTGTACGCTGAATTACAATCATTACTGATATTGCCAGCAAACCAATGCATGATATTACAATGGCTAAAACAGCCCCGCTTACAAAGATATTTGACAAGCGCCTTTCACTTTGATACTGCCTTTCGGTATTCTCATTAAGCCATGATCCTGTGAATTCAACATTTGGATACTGGCGGTTCCAGCTCTGTTTTATCTCGTCAAAAGCGTGAAGTAAGTTACCGGGCTTAACCTTAACAAACACGTAGTTTATGGCAAACTGTTTACGCATAATCATTGAAACGGGTTCAATCTTATCATGTAACGACTTGAAGTTGTAGTCTTTTACAATGCCAATTATTTGCGATTGGTATTCAGGGAACATAAACAGGTACCGCCCAACAATATTCCTTCCGCCTATGCTACGGGCCATACTTTCATTTATCACAACAGCATTGCTATCGCCAGGAAAGTTTAAGTCAAAGTCGCGGCCGTCAACCAGTTTAATGTCAAGTGTTTTAACATAGTCAAAATCTACACGCTGCAAGTTTGTGCGTATTTCGCGGCCATTCATTCCAAAACCAATAATTGACGACCTGGTAGATCCATCGTTTCCGCGCCCCAGGTTCATGTATGAACCGCTTACTGCTTCTACCTGGCTATTGCTACGCAAATCATTACGCATAAGCTGCAATGCTTTGCTGCCGTCAATACCTTTGTTAACAGGTATACTTAAAACTTCGGTTTTATTAAAGCCCAGGGGTTTGTTGCTTAAATAGTTAATTTGCTGCCAGGTTATTATGGTACAAATAATTAAAAGCGTAGACAACGCAAATTGCACCACCAGCAACGTGTTACGTATTTTACCTGGTTTTGCAGTATCGCCCATGTTACCTTTTAAAACAGCCACGGTTTTGTAACGCATCATAATCAACGCCGGGTAAAAACCTGCAAGTGCCGTAATCAATATAAAAATACCCAAAATTGCCAGTAAATGCTGCGGCTGAAATAGCATTGCTAAATTTATGCGGCTTTTGAACATTGCTTTAAATGGCGATATAATAACTGCACATAATGCTAAACCCAGTATGGTTGATGCCAGGCAAACCATGATTGTTTCAGTCCAGAATTGTGTAAGTAATTGCCATTTGCCGGCGCCAAGTGTTTTACGTACGCCAACTTCACGGGCACGTGTAAAGCCACGCGCTACTGATAAGTTTATAAAATTGATGCAGGCAATGATTAAGATAAAACAAGCTATTGCCAAAAGACTTAAAACGTAGGTTTTGCTAACCGGGTAGCCTTCAACGCCGTTTAAATTAGTATTAAAGTGGTTTGAAGCAAATGGTGCGAGATGCAAACTCAGCAAGCTGCCTGTTTCATCGGGCCGGGCGCCGTCGCGCTTCAGCAGGTCAATGTCGGCCTTGTAATGTGCTTCTACAAATGGCTTAAGTTGCTTGGCAAAGTTTTGAGTGTTATAACCTTCTTTAAACTCAACAAAAGCCATGTGCGACCAGTTGTCCCATTTGCTTAAATCGGTTTTGTAATTTGGGAAGTGCTCAAAGCGCAGCAACAAATCAAAAGTAATACTCGAATTACGCGGAATATCTTTTACAACGCCCGATACCTGGAAAGGCTCCTCGCGTTGGCCAATGGTTATCAGTATAGTTTTGTTTAACGGCGATTGATTACCAAACATTGCCTTAGCGGCCTGCTGGGTTATTACCACATTGTTCAATTGGTTAAACACCGTATTTACATTTCCCTCAACAAGCGGGAAGGTAAACATTTTTAAAAAGTCGGCATCAACAAAATGTACGTTTTGGTCAAGCTGTTTTGCTCCTGCCTTAACCAAAGCGCCGGAGTTAGCACTGCGTGTTATATATTTAATATGGCTATATTCAGCCTTAAGAGCCGGCGCTAGTGGTATAGGCATAGCAGTACTCCGTTCAGTACCGCTGGTTCTGTTTGTAACCGTATATAACTGATGAATGCCTTTGACGTTTTGATGAAAGCTATCGTAAGAAAACTCATAGTAAACAGTCATGAATATTAACGCGCAACAAGCAATAGCAACCGATAGGCCTACAACATTCATCAGATTAAATACCCTACCCTTCCATAAATTACGCCAGGCGGTTTTTATGTAATTTTTTATCATAACTATGTTGCTTAGCGTTTATTTAGAAAGGTGTATTTTAACCTGGTTACTTATTCCCAATGAGTCGGTAATGCTTTTAATGAGGTCATTTTTTTCTTGAGCAGTTTTACCCTTCACATCAAAAATGCGCTCATATTTTACAGGCTTATCATTGTAAGTTCCATTAAATTTCAGGTACATGGTGTCACCATCATCATTAATGCTCGACTTTATGTCTCTTGTTCTTATATGAAGTGCATTCGGAGGTGTTGGAGGAGCCGGAGGTACCGGTGGTTGCGTATAATAGCCGTTGCCATTTGGGGCTATTGGCTTAACAGGCTTATGACTGCTCTTAATGCCTAATGAATCGGCTATGCGTTGTGTAAGTGCATCCTTTTCGGCCGTACTCAAACCTTTGATGTCAAACTTTTTATTGTAATTAACGGCTTTACCATTAACGTCGCCGCTAATTTCAACATGCATAATTTTACCGTCGTCATGTATGCTTTCCATTAAGTCGTGCTTACTGTTTTTCTGTGCTGCGGCGGTTAAGCAAACGCTAAGAGATAATAGGGTAAAAAGTGCTTTCATATGATTGAGAGGTTGCAGGTGAATTAAAAAATGTGATAAGGTTTGGATTTTGTTGGAGCAGGTTACATCATTATGTTTTCCATCACCGTATGGCCGTCAAGCAGTCGTACAATGCGGTGGCTGTACCTTGCATCATGCTCTGAGTGAGTAACCATGATAATTGTAGTACCCTGTTCGTTTAAATCGGTAAGTAACTCCATAACTTCGTTACCGTTGCTGCTATCCAGGTTACCGGTAGGCTCATCGGCAAGTATGAGTTTGGGTTTATTTACAACCGCCCGCGCAATAGCAACACGTTGCTGCTGGCCGCCCGAAAGTTGTTGCGGATAATGATTACGCCTGTGCATAATCTGCATTTTGGTTAGCACTTCCTCTACACGTGTTTTACGTTCAGCGGTGCTTACGCCAGTGTATATTAACGGCAGTTCAACATTTTCAAATACTGTAAGCTCATCAATTAGGTTAAAGCTTTGAAATACAAAACCAATGTTATGCTTGCGTAAATCGGCACGTTTGCGCTCATTGAAATGTGCAACTTCTGTTCCGTTAAACAGGTAACTTCCTCCATCCGGATCATCCAGCAAGCCCAATATGTTAAGCAGCGTTGATTTGCCGCAGCCTGATGGCCCCATTATGGCTACAAATTCGCCGGTATTAATTTCCAGATTAAGCTTGTTTAGTGCCACGGTCTCTACCTCTTCGGTACGGTAGAATTTTTCCAGATTGGTAATTTTAATCATAGACCTTGCCTGTTTTAATTGTGATCTTTTATATTTTAAATGTCTTTGTTCAAATTCAAGTGCAGGTGTTTCATGCTACTTTAGTACTAGTTCCTGCATATCTCCATAGTTTTCATAGCTTGAGGTAACTACCCGATCTCCTGCTTTAAGCCCCTGCATAACTTCATAATAATCGGGGTTTTGACGACCAAGCTGTACATCAACCTTGTAAGCAGTTTTTCCGTCTTCGCTTAATTTAAATATCCAGTTGCCGCCGGTTTGCGTGTAAAAGCCACCTTTGGGAACCATTACGGCCTGGGTTTCATCGCTTAATGCTAAACGAATTTGCAGGCTTTGCCCGCGGCGTATATCTTTAGGCATTGCTCCGGTAAATTGCATATCAACCTGAAAACGTCCGTTAGCAACCTGAGTATAAACCTTTTTTATTTTCAGGTTGTAAGTTTTATTCCCTAAGGTAAAATCACCGGTTTGACCATTATAAACTCGGGTAATGTAATGCTCATCCACATCAACCCTCACTTTAAAACCCGAGAGCACATCTATCTGTCCAAGACGGCCACCTTTTTGTTTGCTCTGCCCTATTTCAGCATCAAGCGAGGTTAGCTGCCCATCAACCGGTGCACGTACAATTAAATCACCCACTTTTTTACGCATAAGTTCGAGCGTTGATTTCATGTGCGCATATGACTCTTTTGACTGTTGTGTTTGCTGGTTCATTGCGGTTGAATCCTGATTGAGTATTTGAGTAGTTAACCGCTTACGACGCACGGCATAATTATAGTCATTTTCCGATTTTTGATACTCCTGCAAACCAATTGCCTTTTGATCGTAAAGCTTTTTGTTCAACTTATAAACACGCTCGGCTTCTTTCAGGCCACTCTCCACCTCGGCCATCTGGTTAAGTTTGCTAATGGTGTTTTGTCTTGCATTATCACGTGATATCTGCATTTGAGTAAGCACGTTAAATACGGCAGTCTCTTCGTTTGCCAGGCTCAACTCTAAATCGGTATTAGCTAACTTTAATATAGGCTGCCCTTTCTTCATGGTTGCGCCATCTTCTACAAACAGCTTTTCAACCCGGCCACCCTCAACCGCATCTAAATATATAGTTGTAACGGGCATAACAATGCCGTTTAGTGGTATAATTTCCTGGAACGAGCCTTTGGTAACATTGCTCACAGTAATCCGCTCGGTATCAACGTTTAGCTTACTTTTACCTGAGGTTAGCATTACACTGCCGGCTACTAAACCAACCAGTGCGGTAACACCACCTATAGTAAGCAGGCGTTTACTGTTCCATTTTTTTCTTTCAATTACTCTATCCACGTAAAATACTGTTTACAACTAATATATAAACCTTGTGCCATTGTGAAAATAACTCATTTACAACATGTTAAATCATATGCAATTTTAATCGCGTACGCTTGTGTTACACAAAGTGTGCGGATATGATACAATATGCATTTTGTGAATAAAATGAATGGCTTTGATTAACAAATAATTATATTTTTGGATACTTAATTGACAAAATTGACACGTTAAAGCATTGTAAAAGCGCATAATTGACGTGATATAACAAGCTATTTTTTAACCCGATCCTTAACGTACTACGGCAAATGATATTAAAGAAAGCAACGGTTTTAGTTGTTGATGATGATACAGATGTGCTTACGGCAGTAAAGCTTTTGCTTAAAACCGAAGTACACGAAATCATCACCGAAAAAAATCCGGAAAATATTAATTCCATACTTACACGCAACCAAATTGATTTGGTGCTGCTTGACATGAATTATAACAGCACCATGAATACCGGCAACGAAGGTATTTACTGGCTTCGGAAAATTAAGGAATGGAAACCCAATGTGTGCGTAATAATGATTACAGCATATGGCCACATTGATTTGGCGGTGCGTTCGTTAAAAGAAGGTGCTAACGATTTTGTGGTTAAACCGTGGCATAATGAACGGCTTATTGAAACCATAACCGATTTATTAGATAAACAGGAAGGCCCTAAAAAGCCTAAAACTGCTGTTAGAAGCAATGCTAATGGTACCGAAATCCTAGGCGAATCAGAAGCTATGCAGGATATTTTTCACAAGGTGAATAAAATAGCTCCTACCGATGCTAACATACTTATACTTGGTGAGAACGGAACAGGAAAGGATTTAATGGCAAAGGCAATTCACGAACGATCGTTAAGGGCGAATAAGCCATTTATTAAAGTTGATGTTGGCGCACTTACCGAAACCCTTTTTGAGAGCGAACTGTTTGGCCATAAAAAAGGTGCCTTTACTGATGCTCGTGAAGACCGCATGGGCCGTTTTGAAGAAGCCGAAGGCGGAACTTTGTTCTTGGATGAAATTGGGAACATTACCCTGCAACAGCAGGCTAAATTACTTACGGTTTTGCAAAACAGGCAGGTAACACGCTTAGGTAACAATAAACCTGTTGATATAAACATAAGGCTTATTTGCGCAACCAACTTGCCTTTGCAGGAACTTGCCAACGAACAAAAGTTTCGCAAAGACTTAATTTACCGTATTAACACCGTTGAAATTACCATGCCACCTTTACGGCGCCGGATAAGTGATGTGCCCGTACTTGCCAGGCACTTTGGCAAAATGTATGCTGCAAAATACCTTAAACCAACGGTTGATTTTAGTACGCAAGCCATAAACAAGCTTCAGGCTTACGGCTTTCCAGGTAACGTACGAGAGTTGCAATACACTATTGAACGTGCCGTTATTATGGCCGATGACACTACCTTACAACCCGATGACCTCATATTTTCGTCACTCGAAACCAGTTTACCGGCCGTTGCCGAGCCTGCAGACAATGTGCCCCTAAGTGAAATGGAAAAGAATGCAATATTGCGCGTTATAGAGAAGCATAACGGCAACATAACCCGCGCAGCCAAAGAGCTTGGTTTAACCCGTACCGCACTATACCGCCGACTTAACAAATATGATATTTAAACGTTACGAGTGGCAGCTGCTGCTGCGCATACTTATTTTGTTTTTGCTGTTATGTGCGGCTGCCTTTCTACTTGCGGCTAAGCGCTACCCGTTTGCTTTGGTAACAGTTCCGCTTATTGTATATGTAATTGCAGGTATAATGCAGCAATACACCAAAGTGCAACAAGAGGTACAAGAATTTGCCGAAGCAGCGCAGTACCGTGATTTTTCGAGGCACTATGCCATACAAAGCGCTCCGGCCAACGTACAGGTTTTGCGCAAAGGGTTTAACGAGATTAATACCACCTTTAAAACAATAAATCGCGAGCGCGAAACTCAATATCACTACCTGCAAAAAATTTTGGAACTGGTTGGTACGGGCATTCTGTCATATGAGCAGGAGACAGGCGAAATAGGCTGGATAAATGAATCATTCAAAAGCATTATTGATGTACCGTATTTAAAAAATGTTAGCTCTCTGCAAAAAAGAAATGCTGATTTGTATGATGAGATCATAAAGCTAAAATCGGGCGGTAGCAAAGTGGTATCAATCATTAAAGATCAGCAGCAAGTAAAACTACAGTTAATGGCAAGTGTACTACGAAGCGAAGATAAAATATACAAACTTGTTGCATTCCAAAATGTAAGTGACGCCATGGACGAGTCGGAATCAAACGCATGGTCGAAGCTATTAAACGTAATGACGCATGAAATTATGAATTCTGTGGCTCCTATATCATCATTGGCTGATACGTTAAAAAACAGGCTAAAACGTACTGATTTAAATGCCGCTTCTTCAGGAAATAATCTTGAAGACCTTGAGCTTGGTATAGATACTATTAAACGCCGTAGCGAAGGATTGCTTAAATTTACAGAGAGCTACCGCAGTCTTAATAAAATCACAAAGCTTGAGTTACAAACCATACCTGTATATGACCTGTTTGAAAACCTGAACACGCTAATGCTCCCAACGCTCGAAAAGAAAAACATTGAGCTGGACATCATCCTGCGTGATTTAAGCCTGAGTATAGATGCCGACATCAACCTGCTTGAACAAGTGCTTATTAACTTGCTGGTGAACGCCATTGAGGCTGTAAAAGAACAAGCAGAGCCAGCCATATCATTATCGGCCGAGGTAGTGAACAACAAATCGGTGCTTAAGGTTAGTGATAACGGCACAGGCATGTCGCCAGAGTTGATGGAGAAAATATTTATTCCGTTTTTTAGCACGCGCAAAACCGGCAGCGGCATTGGCTTAAGCTTATGTAAGCAAATAATGCTTATGCATAAAGGCAACATTCAGGTACAAAGCACCGAAGGCAAAGGAACCGTATTTTTACTGCAATTCAATTAGAGCTAATTGAAAATTAGATACCAGTTTTTGCAATTTATCGCATACTTTTGGCGCAAATTACACAACAAATGAGCGAACAGACATTTTCTACTATAGCCGAAAACATCAAAACCCGCCGTACCATTAAACCGGGTATGATGAATGGTCAAAAAATACCAAATGCACAAGTTGCTGCATTACTTGAGCTGGCCGACTGGGCTCCTACACATGCATACACCGAGCCTTGGCGCTTTGTGGTATATGAAGATCCGAAAGTATTTTGCGAGCAACACGCTGAATTATACAAGCAAGGCGCGGGTGAAAACTTCAATCCTGCTACTTACAATAATCTAGCTAACATGGGAGCTAATGTATCACACGTAGTAATTGCTTATATGCACCGCAGCGAGCTGTCGAAAATTCCGGTTGTTGAAGAAGTTGCAGCTGCATCATGCGCTATACAAAACGTTCTGCTTGGCGCAAACGCGTTAAATATCGGTTCGTTTTGGAGTACTGGCGGCGCAACATTGAAACCTGCAATGAAAGATTTTTTAGGTTTGGGTGCTGATGACCAGGTTTTAGGCTTACTGTACTTAGGTTATAGCGATGCCAACCCAGATGGTGTACGCAAAACTCCTTTGGCTGAAAAAGTTAAATGGGTGCAATAAGCACCCTTTTTTATTGCTGTTATTGATGTTAGCTCTATGTTAAAACAAATGATAGTGCAATGACGTATAAATGAATACGTTATTAATAAATTTGAGTAACACCTAAAAGTGAATTAACCCGGGCCTGTTGACCTTTAAACATAAAACAATGATTAAAACCATCAACGGACATATGAAAAGAAGATTTTGGCTGGCTGCAGCGCTTTTGTTTATATTAACATTTGCTATTATAAGTTCGCGCTCGGCTACGGTTAAGAAAGCCGCGGTTGCAACTAAGAAAGAAGCACGTGAAGAACCAAAAGCTACGTCTGCTTTCGCCAGTTATGTGGAGGATATTTTTCAAAATGCTGGTTTAAAAACAAGCGGTTTGGATTATAGCGTTTTTCAAAAAGCTATAACCGGCTACTACAACTTAAAGCAAAATAAAGCCTTGCCGCAATCAAGCAGCATAATCACTGTTATTGATTTTAATAAAGCAAGTACCGAAAAGCGGATGTGGATTGTAGACCTCGCAACAAAACAGTTATTGCTTAACACATGGGTAGCCCATGGCCAGGGCAGCGGCGAGTTAATGGCTACTGAGTTTTCAAACAAGTCAGACTCACATCAAAGCAGTTTAGGTTTTTACGTTACCGATAATGTTTATTACGGCAAACATGGCCGCTCGCTTAAACTCGACGGAATGGATGCGGGCTTTAACAGCAATGCCAGAGCAAGAGCCGTTGTATTACACGCTGCTGATTATGTTTGCGAAAACACCATCAAATCATTAGGAAGACTAGGACGTAGTTTCGGCTGTCCTGCAGTATCACCCGAAGTATCAAATAAAATAATTGATTTGATCAAAGGTAAAAATATGCTTTATGTGAATGCCAATGTTAATGGCTATACTTCAAAGTACCTTAATGAAGGTTTTATAGCCAATTTTGCCGCTCCTGCTGATAGTGCTATCAGTATAACGCAAAACTAAGTGCAATTTCTATTTAAGACATAACAGCCCTTCTATTTAAGAAGGGCTTTTTGCGTTTACGGTATTATATAAATTTACAGTATCAGTAGTTTGCACGACCCGCTCTATTAAAATTCCGTGATGATAATTGTTGAACTTCGGTAATCTTCACCTGTTGCTCATTACTTGCAGCCTTATAATCTCTTGATTAATAATATTACCGAAATCCAAAAGGCCATTTTGTTGTTTACGCTATTGCAAACCTTATAAATACTTTCTACATTCAACCATAATCTACATCTACCTCACATATGAACCTTCCTTCTCAATCATCACCATTTAACAAAAAACTGTTATTTGTTGGTCTATTAGTATTAGCCGTTATCATTTCGCTGGTTGTTTTTTTTACGCGCAAGCATAAAAACAAGGTCGATCCGGCTTTTAGCAAGTATATCGAATCGTACACGGCCGGAGTTATATCACGGCAAAGTGCAATTCGCATTAAGCTGGCCGGGCAGGTGCAAACCAGTCACGCCAAAAACGAGCCGCTTAAAGATGGCATTTTTGAATTTTCGCCATCGGTAAAGGGTAAGGCTTACTGGGTTGACGCCCAAACTATAGAGTTTAAACCTGATGAGGAAATGAAACCCGATCAGGATTATGAGGTTGAGTTTGCCTTAGATGAGGTAGCAGAAGTTGACGATAACTTAGACGAGTTTAAGTTCGGCTTTGAAACTATCAAGCCCGATTTTACAGTGAATTTTGATGGTCTGCAAACTGCCACCAACACATCGCTTAACAAAATGAAGTTTACAGGCAATGTGCAAACTGCCGATGTGGAAGAACCGGCTAAGGTAGAAAAGATTATTTCAACGCAATATCCAACAGCCACCCAAATAGTCTGGAACCATAATGAGGCTACACGTACGCATACGTTTACTATTAATAACATACAACGCCCGGCAACAGGTAAAAGTCCGGCCCAACTTGAAATTAGATACGATGGCAGCCCTATTAACATTGATAATCAAAAAGCTGTTAATGTAGATATCCCGGCAATCGGCGTATTCAAGGTACTGGATATAAAAGCCATTCAGGACCAGGAAGAATATGTCCTTATTCAAACTTCAAACCCCATTATGATTGGGCAAGAACTGAATGGACTTGCAGGTTTAAGCAACGTACCCGATCCGGCTTATACTATTGATGGCAGCACCATAAAAATTTATGCAAATAACCGCCTTGACGGTAACTACACCGCTTTTGCTAACGAGGGTATTGAAGACATTACTCATAAAAAAATAACCCGCGCATTTACTGCCAACGTATTTTTTGAAAATCGTTTACCATCAGTAACCATACCTGGCAAAGGCGTTATCCTGCCCGATTCGGGTAAGCTAATGATGCCCTTTGAGGCCATTAACCTGAGTGCCGTTGATGTAAGCATTATAAAAATTTACGAAAACAACGTACCGCAATATTTTCAAAATAATGATTTTAACGGTCAGAATCAGTTACGCCAGGTAGGCAAACCGGTGCTGCAAAAAACCATTAGGTTAGATAACGATAAAGGCCTCAACCTGAATAAAAAGAACCGCTTTATGCTGGATGTTGACCACCTGATGCGTACAGAGCCGGGCGCCATTTATCGGGTAATTATTGGTTTTAGGCAGGAGTATTCGCTATTTAACTGTAAAGCCGGAAAGGCCGCCGCCAAGGGAAACGATGAAGAAGGCGGGTACGAAGGCGAAGAGGAATACAGCGACAATGGATCGGGTATTGACGAGGATGATGAGTTCTGGACACGTTACGATAGCTATTACCCAAGTGGCTACCGTTGGGATGAGCGTGAGGATGCCTGCAGCATGTCTTACTATACTAAAGATCGCTGGGCAACACGTAATATCATCGCCTCTAACATTGGCTTAATTGCCAAACGCGGTGCTGATAACAGCATGGTAGTGGCCGTTACCAACATTATGGATGCACAGCCCATGAGTGGAGTAACGCTCGAACTGCTCGATTACCAAAAGCAGGTAATTGCAACCGGAAAATCTGACGGTGATGGTATGGCAACTATTGCCATGAAGCGCAAAGCTTACCTTTTGGTAGCCAAAAACGGAGACGAACGCGGGTATCTTAAATTGGATGATGCAAGCTCACTCCCACTTACCCGCTTTAAGGTTGGCGGCGAGCAGGTACAAAAAGGCTTGAAAGGTTTCATTTATGGGGAACGTGGCGTTTGGCGTCCGGGGGATTCCATTTTTGTATCATTCATTTTGGAAGACAAACAAAAAACTTTACCTAAAGACCATCCTGTTGAGTTTGAATTTTACAACCCTAAAGGTCAGCTTTACAGCCGCATTACCCGCACCAAGGCTATGGATGGTTTCTATAGTTTTCATACAGCAACCACAACCAGTGCCCCTACCGGTAATTGGATAGCCAAGGTGAAAGTAGGCGGCGCAGTGTTCGAAAAAAATATCAAGGTTGAAACCATTATGCCTAACAGGTTAAAGCTTAACCTGTCGTTCGGCAATCAGCAAGCCTTAACCAAAGGAAGCGCTACCGGTGGTAATTTAAATGCCCGTTGGTTATTTGGTGGTATTGCCCAAAACCTTAAAGCTAAAGTGGATGCATTTGTATCGGCACAAAAAACAAGCTTTAAAAAATTGGTAGATTATGAGTTTGACGACCCTACCCTAGCCTTTAATACCCAAACGCAAACCGTGTTTGATGGCCGTTTAGATGCTGAAGGTAATGCGCCTATTAACGCTGACATCAATGTTGAGAACCAGGCACCTGGACAATTAAGGGCAAACTTTTTGGTTAAAGTGTTTGAGCCGGGCGGCAATTTCAGCATACAACAGGTTACCATGCCTTACAATGTTTACAGTGGCTACGTGGGTATTAAAACACCTGAGGGTAGCGCTATGACCGGCATGCTCGAAACTGATAAAGATCAAACCATTGATATTGTTGACGTAAATGCCAACGGTTTGTTATTGCCAGGCACCCGTAATGTTGATGTTGAACTTTACAAAATACAATGGCGCTGGTGGTGGGATGAAACAGGCGACGAGCTAAGCAACTTCACCCAAGACCAATACAATAAGTTAGTACTGAGCGAGCCTGTTACTTTAAGCAGCGGACGGGGTAAATTTAAGTTCAAAATCAATAAAGAAAATTGGGGCCGCTACCTCATACGGGTAAAAGATAATCAAACCGGGCACTCTACCGGCAAAGTGGTGTATGTTGACTGGCCAAATTGGTCAGAACGCCTGCAGCAGGAAAACTCAACCGAGGCAGCGATGCTATCATTTACATCAGATAAGCAAAGCTACAAAGTTGGCGAAGAAGCAACACTTACCATACCAACAGGTGCAGGCGGTCGCGGACTGATCAGTATAGAAAACGGAAGCAAAGTTTTAAAAACAGCGTGGATAAATACCGAAAAAGGCCAAACCCGTTATAAATTCAAAATTGAGCCGGGCATGGCGCCAAACATTTTTGCTACGGTTACACTGTTGCAAAAGCATGCCCAAACACTTAATGATTTGCCTATACGCATGTACGGCTCCATTGGTTTGGATATTGAAGACCCGGAAACTATATTGAAACCGGTAATATCAATGCCCGATAAAATAAGACCCGAAACCAAATCATCAATGACCGTGTCAGAAACATCAGGCAAGGAAATGACTTACACCATTGCCTTGGTTGATGAAGGTTTGCTTGACTTAACCAATTTTAAAACTCCTAACCCACACAGCGCATTTTACGCCCGCGAAGGCCTGGGTGTTAAAACCTGGGATTTGTTTGACTACGTAATTGGCGCCTTTGGCGGCGGACTAGAGCGCATACTAAGCATCGGTGGTGACGGCAGCGGCGTTGGTAACGGTAAAAATGTATCGGTTAACCGATTTAAACCAGTGGTTAAATTTATGGGACCGTTCCATTTGGGTAAAGGCGAGAAGCAAACCAAGCAATTTACACTGCCGCAGTATATCGGTTCCGTTAGGGCCATGGTAATTGCCGGTCACGACGGCAGCTACGGCTTTGCTGAAAAACCGGTAGCTGTTAAAAAACCTTTGATGATTTTGGCTACGTTACCACGAGTACTAGGTCCATCAGAGCAGGTGCAATTGCCGGTTACAGTGTTTGCCATGGAGAACAACATCAAAACGGTGACCGTTAAAGTACAGTCGAACGCGTTTAGCAACCCGGCAAGCAGTTACAGCAAAACAGTGACGTTTACCAAAACCGGAGATCAGCTGGTATCGTTTGATTTGAACGTGAAGGACTTTGTGGGAGTAGGCAAAGTGCACATCACTGCGCAAAGCGGAAGTGAAAGCACCGCATTTGATGTACAATTAAACGTACGTAACCCTAACCCTCCTATCACAAATGTAATTGAAAAAGAACTGGCGCCGGGCGAAGTTTGGAACGCCTCATACGCCGCCATTGGCATGGGTGGTACCAACAAGGCAACGCTGGAGGTATCAGCCATACCGGCACTTAACTTATCAAAACGTTTAACGTACCTGATACAATATCCGCATGGCTGTGTGGAGCAAACCACCTCATCGGTATTCCCACAGTTATATTTGAGTATGCTAATGGATATGACCGCGCAGCAAAAGGCACAGGCCGAACGCAATATTAAAGCAGGCATTGCCCGGCTGAACGGCTTCCAGGTTCAAAGCGGTGGTTTGAGTTACTGGCCTGATGGTGGCGAACCTGATGATTGGGGAACGAACTACGCCGGTCACTTTATGTTGGCTGCACAGGCCAAAGGCTACGCCCTTCCGGTCGGTTTCTTAGAGCAGTGGAAAAAGTTCCAGAAACGACGTGCCCAAAACTGGGTGCCTGATACTAGGGAGGCCTATTACTATTCAGGTCTAATACAGGCTTACCGTTTATACCTGTTGGCTTTGGCTGGCGCTCCTGAGCTGGGTGCGATGAACAGGCTGAAAGAAATTAAGTATTTAAGTCCTGAAGCAAAGTGGCGTCTGGCCGCAGCTTATAAACTCGCCGGGCAGCCCGAAGTTGGCTTGCGGATGATTGCAGGCTTACCTACCCAGGTTAAACCGTATCGACAAATGGCATACACTTACGGTTCTGACGTGCGCGACGAAGCAATGATCTTAGAAACACTTACGCTGTTGGGCCAGCGTAAACAGGCAGCACAGGTGGTTTATAATGTGGCTGCAAAACTATCGCAAGATACCTGGTACAGCACTCAAACCACGGCTTACTCACTATTGGCAATTGCTCAATACTGCGGGCAAAACAAAAATGGAAACAAACTACAATTTGATGTACAGGCCGGAAGCGTGAAAAGCAATGTAAATGCCGATAATTATATGTGGCAAACCAATATTGCGGCAAACGGAGGCCGGGCTCTCATCAAAAACCGAGGCAAAGGCCGTTTGTACATTCGCCTTATACAGCAAGGTCAGCCCGCATTGGGCCAGGAGTTGCCATCGAATATCAACCCCGACATTTTGCAGATGCAGGTGAAATATTACACCCTTTCCGGGTCACCTGTAGACCCTGCTTCGCTTAATCAAGGGACCGATTTTGTGGCACAGGTGATACTTAAAAACCCTGGGCAACGCGGTAACTATGCTAATATGGCCCTGACGCAAATATTCCCGTCGGGCTGGGAAATATTGAATACCCGCATGATGAATAATGATGAAGCATTTAAATCGTCACCTTCCGATTACCGCGACATTCGTGATGACAGGGTGAACACCTACTTTAGCATTGCCCCGCATCAGGAGGTGACGTATTACGTAATGCTCAATGCATCGTATACTGGCAGGTACTACCTGCCGGCCACTTATTGCGAGGCTATGTATGATACATCAATTAATGCTTTGGAAAAAGGCATGTGGGTTGAAGTGGTGAAGTAAATTGAGAAATACTAAAACTACTAAATTAACAAAACAGAGCATGCAAGTGGTAATTCCACTTGCATGCTCTGTTTTAACATTAACTTTTACAACTCGTCATTTAAAAAGAGTGGTTGATTTTAAAGATGACGTTCAATAATGATTCAAAAGCTCGTTCAAAAGTTCAAACGCCCTAAAGTGTACATCCCAACGGCTATAATTATAGTCGCATTTGTTGCTTTTTGGTTTTGCTTGCCCAAACCGCTGTTTAAAAGCCCTACCTCTTACGTTATTGACGATGAAAACGGAACACTTTTAGGCGCGGCTATAGCGGCCGATGGGCAATGGCGTTTTCCGTACGATAATGCGGTGCCCGAAAAGTTTAAACAATGTATCATCGCTTTTGAAGACAAGCGCTTCATGAGCCATCCCGGTGTTGATGCACTGGCATTTGGACGAGCCATCAGGCAAAATATCAGGGCGGGGCGGGTAAATAGCGGCGGCAGTACCATAACTATGCAGGTAATAAGACTTGCCACCCAACATAAACGCAACGTGTGGAATAAGTTATTAGAAATGCTTATGGCTTTGCGTTTAACTCTAACCTACAGCAAAAATGAAGTATTGGCGCTTTACGCCAGCAACGCTCCTTTTGGTGGAAACGTAATAGGGCTAAATGCAGCATCGTGGCGATATTTTGGCCGGAGCCCTGATAAACTTTCTTGGGGCGAAATGGCTGCAATGGCAGTACTTCCTAACTCGCCATCTTTAGTGCACCCCGGCAAAAACCGGCAAACGTTACTTAAAAAGCGAAACCTGCTGTTAGATAAGCTTTGCTCCCAAAAAGTAATAGATAAAAGCACGGCCGAGCTATCTAAACTCGAGCCTATGCCCGATAAACCCTTACCTCTCCCGCAACAAGCTCCTCACCTGTTGGAACGTTTCAAAGCCGAACATCGGCACAAAGGTGAAACCGGCACACGTATTAAAACAACGGTAAAAGCGGAATTACAACAGCAGGTAGCGGAAATACTGGAACGGCATCACCGCGTATTAAAAGCCAATCAAATTAACAACATTGCGGCTGTGGTTTTAGACGTAGAGACCGGCGCTGCTTTGGCTTACGCAGGTAACATCTTCCACCCTGAGGATGCAGCTTTGGAGAGCAGTGTAGATGTTGTGAATGCACCACGCAGCCCGGGCAGCACGTTGAAGCCGCTGTTATATGCATCAATGCTGCATGATGGTTTTATACTACCTAATACGCTAGTACCTGATATTCCTACGCAAATTGCCGGTTATCACCCAGAAAATTTCGACCTGGGTTATGATGGAGCCGTACCGGCATCACGCGCACTGGCGCGTTCACTTAATGTACCCGCCGTAAAAATGCTGCAAAAGTATAAGTACGAACGCTTTTATGAAGTGCTCAAAAAAACGGGCATTACCACCCTCAACCAACCGCCAGATCATTACGGGTTATCGCTAATATTGGGTGGCTCAGAAAATACACTTTGGGAACTAACCGGGGCCTACGCCAGTATGGCAAGGGCGCTTAACCACTACAACCAAACCAATCATTATACGCAAGCTGATTACCACGCACCAACTTATCAAAAACCAAATGCAGTACCTAAGCCGGACGAAAAAAACGGATTGCTTGATGCAGCTTCTATTTTCTACACGTTTCAGGCTATGGAAGAAGTAATGCGCCCCGGCGAGGAAATGCTATGGCAGCAATTTACCTCAACGCAACGCGTGGCTTGGAAAACAGGAACCAGTTTTGGATTCAGAGATGGCTGGGCAATTGGTGTAACGCCTAAATATGTGGTTGGCGTTTGGGTAGGAAATACTACCGGCGAGGGCAGACCAAACCTTACCGGTATAAATACCGCGGCACCGGTACTGTTTGATATTTTTAGACTACTACCTGTTACCCACAATTGGTTCAAGGAGCCCGACCATAGCATGGTTAAAATTGCGGTTTGTAGCGAGAGCGGCTTCCGTGCCGGTGAAAACTGCAGTCACCCTCAGGACACCTGGGTACCCGCCGGAGGACTTAAAACACCAGTTTGCCCTTACCACCGTTTGGTACATTTAGATGCAACCGCCAATTGGCAGGTAACGGCTGATTGCGAATCGCCCGATCGAATGGTACATGCCAAATGGTTTGTGCTTCCACCTTCAATGGAATACTATTATAAAGCCCGCAATTACCAATATAAGCCGCTACCACCCTTCAGGGATGGTTGCGCCGTTTCAGAAAAAATCAATCCAATGGAGGTGATTTATCCTAAGGATGATGCAAAGATTTATATACCTATTGAAGCAGACGGCACCCGTGGCCGAATGGTTTGCAACGCGGCCCATAGCCGGCCGCGAGCAAAAATATTCTGGCATTTAGACGATCACTACCTTGGCCAAACACAGGACATGCACCAGATGGCTGTTCAGGCGGCTGCCGGCAAACACTTATTAACCTTAGTAGATAGTGATGGTAACACGGTGATAGTAAAATTTACGGTGTTAGATAAAGAGAAAAAAGAATAGTCAGCAGCTAGTGTAAGCCTCGTAATCGTTTCACAGTTGTAAAATGGACATGGAGTTGTTGTACAAGTTAATGGTGTTTTAATGTATTTATTTAACAGGCACCACGCCATTCAAAAAAGTCAACACGGCATAACTTGACAACTGTCCACCAGGACCATTTAAATGGTGATCAAAACCATGTGTTGCCCAAGGCAGCTTCAGCCAAAAATGACTGATGCCATTCTTTTGTAACTTATCATTCAGTCTGCGGCTATGCTCATAAGCAACCAAGGCATCGTTAGCGCCATGAATAGTAAGCGTAGGCACACTGCCTGAATCAATATATTCAATTGGCGAACTTGTTTTATAGTTTTTTGGTACTTGCGTGTATGTTCCACCCAAATAGTTTTCCATTACCCTACGCGAATCCATTACCAGCTTTGGCGCCGGTAAAGAGTAACCCCAAACCATGTCTGCAGGTCCGTAAAAGTTTACGACGCCTTTAATACCCGTATTTTTCAAAGTATAAGCGGCAAGCAAAGCAATTTGTGCCCCTGCCGACCGGCCCAATAAAACGAATTGAGAAGTGTCGATTTTTAATTCATCGGCATGACTGGTGAGATAAGTCAGCGCGGCGCGCACATCTTCAACGGGTGCAGGATTATGCCACTTTGGAGCAAGCCTATAATTAATACTTGCCACCTGGTAACCTTTTGCAGCTAAAATAGTGTTTAATTCAGGTAACTGCTTACTGTCGCCACTACTCCACGAACCACCATGCACTACGAGAATACATGGACGCTTAGCCGCTGTTTTAGCCGCATAATAGTCGAGCGTAAGATTTGTATCAGAATAGGTTACATAAGTTAAAACTTTGGGTGTTGATTGTGGATCACGCTTAAATAGCCGCAGTAACGAAAATGGTTTTTCATGGTTTAAATTTTTCAAATTCAATTCCCGCTGCATTTGATTTGGCAGCTTTTGAGCAATTGTATATGCTTCAACTATTGGCAGCATTAACAAAGCCAATGCAAGCATGCCTACACAAGTACCCAAAGCGTTATATCTTGACTTGGTAAGCCAACCACTTGCTAAAATTATAAGTGTACCACCAATAAAAAGCAAACCGTACTCGCCCACCATCACCGCAAGAAGCCATAAATAATATGCGGGCGCTGTAAAAAGCGTTAATAATGAAATTAAAAGCAGAACAGACAATAAAACTAAACGCACCATAAGCTGCTAAAATGGCTAAATTGTTTGAGAGTACTAAACAATGCTGTTACAACTGGATGTCTGTAAGTAAAATTCAGTAAATTTCGGTCTGTCAAAACCTCCTTAATGCATGAAAAAGCTTTTGTTTCCACTCTTCTTTTGTTTACCGCTTCTATCCTCCGCGCAAAAATTTTCCAAAGCCGAAATTGCCCGCTATTTGGCACAAGCCAAACAGGTAACCATTATAAGAGATAACTGGGGCGTACCTCATATTTACGGCAAAACTGATGCTAATGTGGTTTTCGGGTTAATGTACGCACAATGCGAGGAAAACTTCAAAGGCATAGAACGCAATTACTTATACCAGCTAGGTAAGCAAGCCGAAGTTGACGGCGATAGTAACTTGTATACCGATGTTCAACTGCAATTAATTGCTGATAGTGCACAGGCCATTAAAGAGTATAGAAACAGCTCACCTGATTTTAAGAAACTTTTAGACGCATTTGCCGATGGCATAAACTATTATTTATACAAACACCCTACGGTTAAACCATTGGTGCTTAAACATTTTAAGCCATGGTACGCCCTTATGTTTACTGACGGTAGCGTGGCTGCCACCGTTACCGGCGGCATTACGCTGAATGAAACCCGCAAGTTTTATGGCGATACAATTAAATCTGCCTCTATACAGCTTGAAACCTTAAGTATTGAGGACCGTGTATTTGATAAGGAGATCGGCTCAAACGGCTTTGCTATATCGCCTAAAAAATCGGCATCAGGGAATGCTATGTTGTACATCAACCCGCATGTACCGTTTTATTTCAGGTCGGAGGTGCATTTGGTAAGCCAACAAGGACTTAATGCTTATGGTGCCGTTACGTGGGGACAATTTTTTATTTACCAAGGCTTTAATGCGCATTGCGGATGGATGCACACCAGTAGTAATGCCGATGTTGCCGATGCGTATGCCGAAAAAATAGTTCAAAAAGGAAGCAAGTGGTTATATGAATATAAAGGCGCGTTAAAGCCAGTTACTACCCGTCAATTAATTATAAATTGTAAAAACGGCAATGTTGTAGAGCCTGTAAAAATCATGGGCTACTACACACACCATGGACCGGTGTTAGGTAGCCGCAACGGCAAGTGGCTGGCATTGAAAGCCAATAACCGGTCGTATAATGCACTGTTGGAATCGTGGCTTATCACTAAGGCAAACAATTATGCCCAATACCAAAAAGCTATGAATTTGCTGCAAAATGCAACTAATAATACGCTTTACGCTGACGATAAGGGCAACACCGCATTTTGGTATGGAAACTTTATACCTAAACGTAATGCTAAACTTGACTGGACGCAGCCTGTTGATGGCACCACAACTAATACTGAGTGGCAGGGTTTGCATCCGCTCGATGAAATTGTACAGGTACGCAACCCTGCAAGCGGCTGGATACAAAACTGCAATGCAACCCCATATGAATCGGCCGGCATAAGCAACCCCGATTCATTAAAATATCCTGCCTACATGGCACCCAACGGTCAAAATTACCGTGGTGTAAATGCAACAAGGCTGCTCAACAATGAAAACAAACTGACTCTTGACCAATTGATTGCTGTTGGTTACAACCGCCATTTAGCCGCCTTCGATGTGCTTTTACCGCCTTTGTTTAAGGCGTTTGAGCGGGCAAATGAAAAGCAAAAATCAACCCTGGAAACTGCTATAGAAATTTTAAAAAAATGGGACCGCCGGGCAGGTATTAACTCGGTTGGCACAACATTAGGCGTTGAATACGGTACTTTGTTATTCACTTTATTGCCCCGCCCCGAATCATCAGAAGCGGGAACGTATCAAACGGAACGGGTTAAGGCATTGATGAAGTCAATGAACGACGAACAAATTATTCAAATATTTATTGAAGCAATCGAAAATTTAAACAACCGTTACGGAACCTGGAATATTGCATGGGGTGAAGTAAACCGCTACCAGCGCCCGGCGGATGGTGTCACTTTTGACGATGCCCAACCAAGCTTACCTGCCGCCTCTGTAGCGTCGGTGTTTGGACAGTTACCATCCTTTGTGAGTAAAAGCATGAATGGCACAAAAAAGCGTTATGGTTACTCAGGCAACAGTTTTATAGCGGCGGTAGAGTTTGGACCTAAGGTGCGTGCCAAAACTGTAATAACCGGTGGACAGTCATTTGAGCCTGCTTCTAAAAACTTTATAAATCAAGCTCAAATGAACCTTGACGGAAAGTTCAAAGATGTGCTATTTTACGAAAATGATGTTTTAAAACATGCAGTTACAACCTATCATCCGGGCGAAGAAAGTAAATAAGCACGACCTTACAACACAGCAAAAGCGCTTGTTGTGATTTATATATTAACCGAATAACGTACTACTAAGGTAGCGGTCTCCCCTGTCGCAAGCTATAAAGACGATGAGACCCTTATCAAGCTGTTGAGCAAGTTGAATTGCAGCTGAGCACGCTCCCCCGCTACTCATTCCTGCAAAAACGCCTTCAACACGGGCAAGTTTGCGCGCCATTTGAGTGGCATCATCCTCTGCAATATCAACTGTACGGTCAACTCTCGAGGGATCAAATATTTTAGGCAAGTACTCTTGAGGCCACCTGCGAATACCGGGTATCGAAGACCCTTCGGTGGGCTGGCAACCAACAATTTGAACTTGCGGATTTTGCTCTTTCAAATATTTTGAGCAGCCCATGATAGTGCCCGTTGTACCCATTGAACTAACAAAATGCGTTATTTCACCGTTAGTATCTCGCCATAATTCCGGTCCGGTAGTTTTATAATGGGCCATATAGTTATCCTTGTTAGCAAACTGATTGAGGAGGTAATATCCTTCTGAGGCGCCTTTTTCTTCGGCATAATCGCGGCACACTTCTATACTTTCAAGCAGGGTAACTTTGGCTCCAAATGCTTCCATAGTAAGGGTACGTTCACGTGTGGAGTTGGCCGGCATAACAAGCTCTATTTCTACACCAAATAAACCGGCAATCATGGCCAGGGCTATACCGGTGTTTCCACTGGTAGCTTCAACCAGTCGGGTACCGGGTTTTATATCGCCACGTTCAATAGCACTGCGAATCATATTTAACGACGCCCTGTCTTTTACGCTGCCACCAGGATTGTTGCCCTCAAGCTTTGCAAAAATTTTAACGTTAGGATTAGGGTTGAGTTTTGAGATTTCAACCATTGGCGTGTTGCCTATTATATCAATTATGCCTGCCATAACTTGTTAAATGCTTTCTGTAATGTTTTGAACGTTTATTATTGGCGTGTGATAAACTGTTGAGAATGGTGCCACACTTTTTGTTAGCCACACGTTACCACCAATAACACTATCATGCCCTATTATTGTTTGCCCGCCAAGTATAGTTGCACCCGAATAAATGATTACCCTGTCCTCTACAGTGGGATGCCGTTTTGTACCCGCCATGTCTTTGTGTACACTTAAAGCTCCCAACGTAACGCCCTGATACATTTTAACATGGTTGCCTATATGGCACGACTCTCCTATTACTATACCGGTACCATGATCGATGTGAAAGTAATTGCCAATAACTGCGGCGGGGTGTATATCAATACCGGTTTCTGAATGAGCATGCTCAGTTAGTATACGTGGTATAAGCGGTATATTAAGCTCATATAACATGTGCGCTAACCGATAGAAACATATAGCATAAAAACCAGGATAAGTCCTTATTACTTCAAACTCGCTTTTAGCAGCCGGGTCGCCATTGTATATGGCTTGTATATCTGTATTTAAAACCTGGTAAAGCGCAGGTAATTCATGAAAGAACTTTACTGAAAGGTCCATGCTATCATTGCCTGCATAATTACACCCATCAATCATACGGCAGAGCTCATGCTGCAAATGCAAAGTATGTGCTTTAAGTTCTTCAACTGAGCCAAAATGGTTTTTTTGCTCGGGGTATAATAAACGCACCACTTTAAGCGCCCAAGCCGCTATATGTGAATTAGTTGGTATAGCTTTAGCATGTAACGACTTTTCAAACAGATGCCGGTAAAACTCTTGGTTCATATATAATGCAAAGTAACAGTTTGTTTTGGCTGTTTGTGCCATATTTATTCAATAAAACTACTAAGCTGATATACATTATAGAGCAAATGCCGCACAGACTCTGATCAGGTTGTTATAAGAAGATAGAAATAAAAACTCACAGGTACAGACACCACATCTGCTGCACTTTGACCCTAACAGCAAAAGTAATGGTCTGTGTCCTGTGAGTGAACAAGCCCCGGGAAGCCATTACTGGGTGAAACAGCGTACCCGGGAGTTCAATGTGAATAAGGTTTAGGTGTTAAATGCTTTTAGCAATAGTGTTAAACTAATTGCCTTCAAAGCCATGCAGGCATAGCCCTGAAACATGGTCCTAAGGTACAACATACCTAAAGGCAAAAAAACACGTGAAAACACGTGTTTTTCTTGATACGTAAAACTACGTGTGAACTTTTTAGAAGCTTATGAAAGTAGCCAGCAACGCTGCAGCAAGTGTATTCAAAAAATTGACGGCATCATTTTTAAGTAAGCCCTTTCGTTCAAACAAAGCACCTAAAAATGAATCGGATAGATTACCAAACACTCCGCATACTGCAACTATAACAGCTCCATGCAATGAATGGTAACCAATAAAGTATATAGCAGCAATAATTAAGCTTCCTATAACACCTAACAGCGTTCCTTCCAAACTCACGACGCCGTCAAGGCCTGTTTCATCAGGTTCAAAGGTTAAAATATTGAAGAACTTTTTTCCGTAAACTGTACCTAATTCAGACGATACGGTGTCGCCGCAGGCTGCAGAAAATGCCGCAGCAATTATTAAGGGCCATATTATGCTATTGGGATATAAGAAGACACTTAATAAGCCGGCTAAGGCTGCTACCCCTGCGTTGGCAATTACCTGGCTGCTTTTACGAAGGGCATCATTAGCCGCTATTGTATTTAGTTGTTGTTTAACGTTCCGTTTCCAGGTGGTAGCAATTGTTGCAATAACAAAAAAGGCGGTCATTATAGCCACACCTGTATAGCCCGCGCCGGCAAACACCGCTAAGGCACATAACAAACCGGTTAATGCTGCAAGAGGTGTAAGCTTTTTGAAGTATATGCTCAGCACTGTTCCGCTAATTAAAAATATCAGTAAAGCTGAATACTGCAATAACATAGTTTTTTTGGACTAAGAACAAAGATAGCCAATTAGCCCAACCACTTTTAATGCCAATAACTTTTAGCTTTGCCATATGAATGATGTACTTGGCCGTGCCCTACATGATTATTATCATAACAACTTAGCATCTGAATTATGGATACATAACCTTTATGGCCCAAAGGAGCTTATGCCAATTGAGGCTTATTTCAGAGATGAAGACGATATGCCAGACCTGGAATGGGTTGCATTGAATGAGTGCAAAGGAACGGTATTAGATGTAGGTGCCGGCGCTGGTAGCCATGCCCTTGAGTTGCAAAAGCGCGGCTATGAAGTTACGGCTATGGATATTTCTCCGCTGGCTGTGGAAGTAATTAAGGCGCGTGGAATTAAAGATGCGTTAACTGCGGACATATTTACCTACGATGGTAAAAAGTACGACACCCTCCTTTTACTGATGAATGGCATTGGATTGGCCGGAACAATGAAAATACTTAAGGACTTGCTATTGCATCTTAAAAGCCTGCTTAACGAGGGCGGTCAGTTGCTGTTCGACTCATCAGATGTAGCTTATCTGTACGAAGGCAAGCTTCCGGATGGTGGTTACCATGGTGAAATTAAGTACCAGTATGAGTACAAAAATCAAAAGGGCGAATGGTTTACCTGGCTGTATATTGATGAACAAAGCCTTATTAAAATTGCCGCCGAATGCGGGTTTAACATGGAAGTATTGTACGAAGATGAATACGGGCAATACTTATCGCGTTTAACAACTCAAACAAACGACTGATATTGTGTAAGCTTTTGAGCTTGATTGTAAAAAAGCTGATGCAAATTTAAGGCTTAAGTTATTTCCCAATCTTTTATCTAACTTTCATCGCTGTTAAACTTCTTGATTAAATTTTAACTTTATGAAAAAGGTATTTTTATGTGCTTTGTTGATATCAACAAGCGTTTGGGTTAAGGCCCAGGATGCTGTTGGGTATCAAAAACCACCGCAGGCCATGACAGATTTACTGCTGGCCAAACCCACCCCAAGTGTAAGCATCAATTCGAAGGCTGAATGGATGATTTTGAGCGAACGCAATGCACTTCCTTCGGTTGAAGAGCTGGCACGTCCCGAAATGCGGATTGCCGGTATGCGTATCAATCCTAACAATTTTGCACCAAGCAGGCAGGTTATATCATACAGTGGTTTTAGCCTAAAAAATATCAAAACCGGTAAAGTGTACCCGGTTACCGGTTTACCTGCCACACTTAACGCCAGCGGCCTAAGCTGGAGCCCCGATCAAAGCAAAGCTGCTTTTACACAAACCAATGCAAAAGGCGTTGATTTGTATGTTATAAACATTGCTACCCAAAAAGCAACCAAGGTTAACAAACTTCCACTTAACGCGGTGATGGGCAGCTTTGGCAGCGGTGTTACCTGGGTTGATAATAGCACCATGATGTACAAGGTTATAGTTAAACCCGCCACCATGGCCCCTGCTAAACCGCTTAGCCCAACTGGTCCGGTTGTACAGCAAAACCTGGGCAAATCAGCCCCTGCTGTTACTTACCAGGATATGATCAAATCGCCGTATGACGAAAAGTTATTTGAGTTTTACTCAACTTCACAACTGGTGATGAACAAAAACGGCGTTGAAACCCCTGTAGGCAAGCCTGCTATATATGCTTCAACCACTTTATCGCCTGATAAAAAGTACATGCTGGTGCGTACCTTGCATAAGCCATTCTCTTATTTAGTTCCAGCGCAAAGCTTTCCATCAACCGTTGTTATTACTGATTTAACCGGCAAGGCTTTAAAAACTCTAGCTAATCTGCCATCAGGCGAGGTAAGACCATCTGGATATGATAACCTTCAAAATGTGCCACGCAGTTTTGACTGGCGCGATGATGAAGCTGCAACAATCACCTGGGCTATGCCTTTAGATAGCGGCCTTATCCGTAAAAAAGTTGATTTTCATGATGCTGTTTATGCGCTTAGTGCACCTTTCACCGGTGAGGCTAAAGAGCTATTTAAAACAGAACAACGTTTTCGTAACGTTCAATGGGGTACTGCAGATTTAGCTTTGGTAAGCGAAGGTTTACGTTCAAAGCAAAGCAGTCGTGTAAGCAGGTACAACCCATCTACCGGCAAGCTTGAAAAGCTTTGGGACCGCAACCAAACTGATGTTTACGGCAACTTAGGCGATCCTGTAACCGATAAAAATAAATTTGGACGTCAGGTGATTATGCCTATCGAAAATGGCACCAAATTACTGATGAACAATGTGATTGGTTCTTCTCCAAAAGGTGACCTTCCTTTTTTAGCTACGTTTGATTTGAACAGCAAAAAAAGTGATATCATATGGCGTTGTGAACCGGGCCACTTTGAATATGTGTACGATGTTTTAGATCCGGCGAAACTTGTATTGGTTACCCGTCGCGAAGCTCAAACCGAGGTTCCAAACTATTACATCAAAAACTTGAAGCTTCGCATTGCCGACCAGCAAATTACAAACTTTACAAACCCGTACCCTCAAATGCAGGGTGTAACCAAAACCAAATTACAATACAAACGCGGTGATGGTATTGACATGACCGGCGACCTGTATTTACCTAAAGGTTACAATAAAGATAAAGACGGACCTTTACCAGTATTGATATGGGCTTACCCGGCCGAGTTTAACTCAGCCGATGATGCTGCTCAAATTAAAGGTTCAAAAGATCGTTTTATTACAATAAGCCCGGGTGGTCCTGTTTTCTTTGTTACGCAAGGTTACGCAGTATTAGATAACGCATCAATGCCAATTGTTGCTAAAGACGGCAAGCGCCCTAATGACAACTTTGTTGATCAGTTAAAACTTAATGCTGAGGCTGCAATAAATAAACTGTCAGACTTAGGTGTAGGTGACCGCAACCGTGTTGCCGTTGGCGGACACAGCTACGGTGCATTTATGACTGCTAACCTACTGGCTCATACTAAACTATTTAAAGCCGGTTTAGCTGAAAGCGGTGCGTACAATCGTACACTTACTCCATTTGGTTTCCAAAACGAGGAACGTACCTATTGGGACGATCCAAAGCTGTATTATGATATGAGCCCGTTTAGCTTTGCTAACCAAATTAAGACGCCGTTACTGCTTATACACGGCGATGCCGACGACAATACTGGTACCTACCCTATAAATAGCGAGCGCTTATTTGCCGCTATTAAAGGCTTTGGTGGCACGGTTCGTTTTGTGTTCCTGCCTTATGAAGCGCATGGTTACCGCGGACGCGAGAACCTGATGCACAAACTTTGGGAACAGCTAGAGTGGATGAACAAATATGTAAAAGACGCTAAGCCTAACCAATCGGCTCAAGCTAAGTAATTTACATTTACAATAATTAAAACGCCTCAAACAGTCAACGCTGTTTTGAGGCGTTTTTAGTTGAGCCATGTACATTCATTTGCATAGTATATACCGCTTTTGATGCCGTGATGAAGAGCACATTTCTTTTTATACCTCCAAAACAAAGATTAGCAGTCCACGACTCAGGAATGGCAATCAGGCCTATCTTTTCTCCAAGGTTACTGAATATGGTTATACCCTTACTCCCGGTAATGTAAACATTCCCTTGTTCATCAAGTGCCAAACCGTCGGATCCTTTGTCGATAAATAATTGCTGATTACTTAATGCACCTTCTTTAGTAATATCAAACCTATAGGTTTTGTTGGCTTTAATGTCAGCAACATACAGGTACTTACCATCAGCTGTACCTGCAATGCCGTTTGGCTTCTGCAAAGTTTCGGCTACTACAACAGCTTTTGATTGTCCTTTGGCAAGATAGTATACCTTTTCGCCTTGTAAGTCGGGCTTAGTCCGCGTCCAGTAATCACGCTGATAATAAGGGTCGGTAAAATAAATACCACCTTTAGCATCTATCCATAAATCATTAGGGCCGTTAAATTTGTGACCGTCTGCACTGCTTAAAAGCACCGTATCTTTAGTACCGTCGGCTTTGAACTGCCAAATTTGATTGTCTTCATCGGCACAGGTAACCAGCTTGTTATCTTTGGTGAAGTACATGCCGTTTGACCGCCCGGCTGCGTTGCTGAATAGCATCAGTTTGCCGTTGGTATCATATTTCCATATGCCATTGTTAGGCTGATCGGTAAAGTAAATATTACCTTTGTTGTCAGCTGCTGGTCCCTCAGTAAAACTGAATTGCTTGCTAACTAACACCGGACGTGTGCCGCTTTTAAACAAATTGGTGGTGCTATAAGAGCTGTCAGTCATTAGCAACTTGCTTAAAGATAATTTAGCAGGTTTGCTTACTATTGAAGTGGCACCTGCCATAATGAAAGGAAACAAGGCAGGCGCTATGAATTTAATGATTTTCATATATTGATGTTGAGTTTTAAACATCGCAATAACTTACTTATAAAACAACAGCAGCGCTTACGCACTTAACCCTATATGTATTCAAAAGAGCAGGCTTCACAGCTCCGTCAAACTTTCTGGACCACCTTTGGCCAGTACATTGCTCCGCAACCTTCGGCAGAAGGGCTAAAAATTAATTGGATAAATTATAAAACAGGAATTAAGCATCTGCATTTTCGTATGCAAGCTGAAAATCGCTGGGCAAGAATTGGTATTGAAATTTCTCACCCTGATACCGGTATACAGGAACTGTTTTTTGAGCAATTTAAAGAGTTGAAGTTAATATTGGCAGGTGCTTTAAATGAAGATTGGGAATGGCTGCTTCATGCGCATGACGATTATGGCAAAACAACCAGTATTATTTACAAGCAGCTTGATGGAGTAAGCCTTTTTAACCGAAACGACTGGCCTGCGCTTATATCTTTTTTTAAGCCGCGCATAATTGCCCTTGATGAGTTTTGGGCCGATGCCAGGTATAGCTTTGATGCCCTTAAATAACAATGCATCTTCAAAATCATTAAAATGCCTATCTTTGTGCGCTTTAAACAAAACAGTACCATATGCCGGAATTATCAGTTGTAATAACCGTAATGAACGAAGAGGAAAATATTAAACCTCTCATTGCTGAAATACGGAAAGCTTTACCGGCAATTGATTACGAAGTAATATTTGTTGATGACGGTTCAGAAGATCGCACGCGTGAAGAGATTGTTGCTAACGCCGATGAGCGTATAAAGCTGGTTGACTTGCGTAAAAATTATGGGCAAAGTACTGCTATGACTGCCGGCATTGATCATACCACCGGAGAGTATGTAGCGTTGCTTGATGGCGACTTACAGAATGACCCGAACGACATTCCGTCGATGCTTCAAAAACTGAAAGATGAAGATTGGGATGTAGTGGCAGGCAATCGTGCCAATCGTAAGGATGGTATGGTGCTACGTAAGATACCAAGCAAAATCGCTAATGCCATGATCAGGCGCATGACGGGGGTTTACATCAAAGATTATGGTTGTACCCTTAAAGTGTTCAGGCGGGAAATTGCTGAAGACCTTGGTTTGTATGGCGAGTTACACCGCTTTATACCCGTGTTGGCCAAATTACAGGGTGCGCGCATTACCCAGGTTGATGTAAGGCACCATGCCCGTATACATGGTCAATCGAAATACGGCATTAACCGAACCTTTAAAGTGATTGCCGATTTAATATTGATGGTATTTTTTCGCAAGTACATTCAAAAGCCAATGCACTTATTTGGAAGCATAGGTTTTATGGCTTTCTTTTTAGGAGCACTAATAAACTTGTACCTGCTCATTTTAAAAGTATTAGGGCATGACATATGGGGAAAGCCACTTTTAATACTTGGCCTTATACTGCTTTTGGGTGGTGTACAGTTAATTACCTTGGGCATCTTGGCCGAAGTAAACGTTCGTACCTATTTTGAATCACAGAACAAGAAAACCTACCAGGTGCGCAGGATTTTTAACGGGAGAGAATTTATTAAGCCGGAAACTAAAGGCGGCCTTGTTTAAAAAATAACATCAAAAAAAAAATGGGGAGCAACGCCAGTTGTTCCCCATTTTTATGTTTACCACTATTATTGCGGCGGATTGGTTTTGGTAGTATCCGGCATGGTGGTATCTCTTGCGGTAGAATCAGTGGTTGACATGGTACCGTTAGTTGAATCAACTGCAGTACTGTCGCTGCCACTTGCTGCACGCTCTGAGCTGCAGCCCATTGCCGTCGCTGCTACTAATGCTAATGCGCAGGCAAAACTCAAAATTTGCTTTTTCATAGGATTTAATTGTTTTGTTCTAAAATGATTAACACTATGCCATTGATATTGTTTAACTTATGTTTAAAAAAGCCATACATAATCGTTAACAACCGGGTGCTTATTAATAAATAATGACAAATCATCCACCACAAAACCTACCATATTGCGTTATATTAGCATCGTTAGGGAGAAAATAAACGATGGAAAATAGTTTAATCGCTGACGCGGAATTTGCAGGCAAAGGTTACATATTATCAACCGATAAACAACTTTTAGACTTCAACGTCATCTATAGTTTTTTAAACAATGAGTCATATTGGTCTAAAGGCATACCTGTTGAAAGATTGCAAAAAGCTATTGCTAACTCAATATGTTTTGGCGTATACCATCATCACCAGCAGTGCGGTTTTGCAAGAGTTATAACTGACACTGCTACGTTTGCTTACATATGTGATGTTTTTATAACACCGGAGTACCGTGGTCGGGGTCTATCTAAATGGCTTATCAAAAGCATCACTAATCATCAGGAACTGCAAGGCTTAAGGCGGTGGTCATTGGCTACGGCAGATGCGCACGGATTATATGGCCAGTATGGCTTTACACCAGTAAGCAAGCCCGAGCCTTGGATGGAAATTTATAACCCTTATTCATTAAACCAGTGAAACACTTAACTAAAATGAACATCAAGAGGCTTATCATGGAGGGTGAAGGTGTATCGCTGGACTTTAAAAAGACTATTACCAGTTGTGAGAAGATTGCCAAAACTATGGTATCATTTGCCAACAATAAAGGAGGCCGTTTACTTATTGGTGTGCTTGACGACGGCGGTATAAAAGGGGTAAAATCTGAAGATGAGGAACGGTATATGATTACTAAGGCTGCTCACTTTTACGCTAAACCAGCCCTTGATCCCATATTTGAAGAAGTATATGTTGACGACAAAGTAGTACTTGTAGTTGAAATAGAACCCAGTGATACCAAACCTCATTATGCCCTTGGAGATGACGGAAAATGGTGGGTTTACATACGGGTAAAAGATAAAAGTGTACTTGCAAGCAAAATTGTTGTTGATGTACTTAAGCGGTCAGACAAAGATGAGGGCGTACTTATAGAATACTCATCAAAAGAAAAAGCCTTGCTTGAGTACTTGGACCAAAACGAAAGGATAACCGTTAAACAATACTGCGAATTACTTAATATGAGCCGCCGCCGCGCACAACGCATCATGGTAAACCTTGTATTATCAGGCGTTATAAGAGTACACACAACTGAAAAAGAAGAATTTTATACAGCAGCATAAAGTTCTTACTTTTTGCTAAACACATTTGCTTCTTTAATTCTTCAATCATGTCTTTTTCTTTCCAGCCTTACAAACAACATTACCGTGATAACCTGAAACTTGCAATTCCGGTGGTTATATCACAACTGGGGCATACTTTGGTGCATTTAAGTGATAGTATTATTGTTGGGCATTTCGCTGGTACAATTTCACTGGCGGCGGTTTCGCTTGTTAACAGTGTTTTTGTTGTGGCTATGGTTATGGGACTTGGCATTGCCTACGGAATTACCCCTCTTATTGCTCAAAATAACGGTAAAGGTGAATATACCGATTGCGGGCGGTTACTCTCCAATAGTATCTTTATCAATCTGTTGTTCAGCGTTATACTCTTCCTGGTGATATACTTTGGTGCAGGCAACGTGCTGTCGTTGCTTAAACAATCTCCTGAGGTACTGAAACAAGCAAAGCCATTTTTGTTGCTTTTGTCGGTTTCTATTATTCCGCTCATGCTGTTTACAACCTTTAAGCAATTTGCCGAAGGTCTGGGCTTTACACGCCAAGCCATGATGATTTCCATTTGGGGCAATGTAATTAATATTTGCTTAGGGATAATTTTTGTTAAGGGCCTGTTTGGCATAAAGCCAATGGGTATAAGCGGCGTAGGCTACAGCACGTTAATTGACCGTACAATTATGGCTATAGTGATGGGCATATACGTATTCAGATCTAAAAACTTTAAGCCCTATCTTAAAGAGTTTTCATTAAGCTATATCAACTTAAAACGTTGCCGTCAAATTATAAACATTGGAGCGCCGGTATCATTACAGTATACATTTGAAGTAAGTGCCTTCAGCGCAGCTGCAATCATCGTTGGGCAAATAGGTGCCGTTGAGCAGGCTGCTCACCAAGTAGGAATCAACCTGGCATCGCTCACTTATATGATGGCCAGCGGGGTGTCATCAGCAGCGGCAATCAAATCAGGTAATTTCTTCGGTGGTAAAAGCTTTGGCGAACTGCGCGCATCAGCGCTGGCCAGTTACCACATCGTACTTGCTTTTATGACTGTAACTGCATTAATATTCGTACTTGCAAATCAATGGCTGCCATGGATTGTAACGTCAGATGTAAGCGTAATAAACATTGCATCAAAGCTGCTTATTATTGCCGCTTTCTTTCAGTTGTTTGACGGTGCACAAGTTGTAGGCTTAGGAATTTTGCGTGGCATGGGTGATGTAAATGTACCCACCTTAATAACGCTTTTGGCTTATTGGGTAATTGGGCTTCCGCTTGGATACCTGTTAGGAATAACACTTGATATGGGTGCCGAAGGCGTTTGGTACGGACTTGTAGCCGGACTTGGTATAGCATCTGTCCTACTTTACATGCGCTTTACTGCCACCACCAAAAAACATATTGAAGATTACATTTTTAACGATACCTTAAAAATATAAATCAAGCGCTGCCCTGTAAGTATTGCAATGGGCATCCACAATGTCTTTAATTTGCGGAGAGTACCCCCCGCCCATGCTCACCTGAACCGGTATGCCTGCGTTTTTGCATTGCTCCAATACAAAACGATCACGCTCCTTACAAGCTTCTTTACTAAGTGATAGCTTGCCCAGTTTATCAGATGACAATACATCAACTCCCGATAAGTAAAATACAAAATCAGGTTTTTGATTGTCTATAAGCTGCGGAACCGTTCGGTATACATTATCTAAAAATTCATCATCGGTAACACCGTCTGCAAGTGGAATATCCAAATCTGATTTTTCTTTGCGGAAGGGAAAATTCTTATCACCATGCATTGAAAAAGTAAATACCCTTGGCTCATTCTCAAATATTTCAGCAGTGCCATTTCCTTGGTGCACATCTAAATCAATTATTAATATAGACTTGGCTAATTGCCTGTTTAGTAAATAATTTGCTGCAATAGCCTGATCATTTAACATGCAAAAACCTTCACCCCAATTGCTTCCGGCATGGTGGGTACCGCCTGCCACATTAAAGGCTACACCGTAGTTGTAAGCATTATGGCACCCATCAATAGTACCTTTGGCAATCCGTATTTCGCGTTCCACTAAGCGCTCGGTAAGCGGAAAACCTATGCGCCGCTGTTCCTTGGGCGGAAGCGTTAAATCGCGCAATTGCTCCCAATACGCTTTATTATGGGTAAGTAAAATTGTTTTCTCGTCTAATGGTTCGGGCGAGAACAAATTCTCTTCATTAATAAGGCCTTCGTAAAGCAGTTGCTGAGGTATAAGCTCATATTTAAGCATTGGAAACCGATGGCCTTCGGGCAACGGATGAGCGTATATTGGGTCAAAGGCAATTTTCAACATAGGCTATTCAAGTATTTCCCCAACATGCTTTTTTATATTGGCCGAAATTTTATCCAGCGGCAAGTCATTTTCATCAAACCCAAACGGATCTTCAATTTCCTCGGCAATCAATTCAATACTGGCCAGTACATAGAGCACAAATGCAATAATTGGGATGATGTAGTAGCGAAGTTCAAAAGCCCAGGTAAGCGGCAAGCTCATCACAAAAAAGAAAATAAACTTTTTAATGAAAGTACCATAATTGTAAGGTATAGGCGTGTTCTTAATACGTTCGCAAGCGCCGCAAATATCTGTAAAGGACATTAACTCGGCGTTGATGCTTATCAATTGTCCGGTATCAATAGAACCTTCATTTAATTGATAAGCACGCGCTATCATAGCCGATGCTACCTGATTAGGCACATGCTGATCAGAACGAAAACCGGCGCCTATAGCATTTTCGTTATTGCGGTCGCGCAGGTGATCTCTTAACGTTTCTGCATACAAAGGTATATGCTGATTAAAAAACTGCTTGTCGGCATCATTACCCAAATGCCTTACCTTAATAGCCAGGTTACGACTGTTATTAACTAATGCACCCCAAAGTTTACGCCCTTCCCACCAACGGTCATAAGCCGAATTAATACGAAAGGCTAATAGTAACGATAAAACAAATCCCAATGTTGAATGCACAACACTGGTTTTGTGAATTACACTGCTATCAGGCAAATGAATATAATCAAGCAATAGCCAGGTAATCAAAGCAGCATACAAACCGACGCCAATCATTAGCGGAAAAAGCTTACGCAAGGTATCAGACTTATGAAAGCGAAACAGAAAGGTGAACCAATCTTTAGGGTTATACGTGATCATGCGGTTATTGCTTTGGCAGCATCGGCCAGGTGACTTGCCGCGATGTATACATCAGCAAATGTGTTATATAGCGGTACCGGACTCAACCTGATTACATCAGGTTCGCGCCAGTCGCCTATTACACCTTGCTTAACTAAATAGTCAAATATGGCTCTACCATTATGCTTGCATATTAAGGACAATTGACTGCCACGTTGACATACATCGGTTGGAGTAATAATTTTAAATAATTCATAATCAATTTTTTGATTTACTTGACTAATCAAATACTCCAGGTAACCGGTTAGTGTTTTTGCCTTACTATACAAAGCATTTACACCCCCTGCTTTTTCAAAAACATCGAGTGAGGCCTTATGTGCTGCCATCAACAAAACAGGACTTGTACTAACCTGCCAGCCTTCAGCGCCAGCTTCAGGCTCAAAGCCGGGCGCCATTTTAAAGCGGGTGTCGTTACGGTACCCCCACCAGCCGGCAAAACGATTTAATTCCTTGTTTTGGTGATGACGCTCATGCACAAATACGCCACTTACACCGCCAGGGCCAGAGTTCATGTACTTGTATGAACACCAACAAGCAAAGTCAGCCTCCCAATCATGAAGCTGCAACGGAACGTTACCCGCGGCATGAGCTAAGTCAAAGCCTACAATTGCACCGGCTTCGTGTGCTGCTTGGGCAATTGCTTTTAAGTCAAAAAACTGCCCTGTGTAGTAATTTATACCACTGAATAATACCAAGGCAACCTCATTTGCATTAGCTTGTATAACATCTAAAATATCTTGTGTACGGAGCGTGCTTTCACCGTTACGTGGAAATACTTCGATGATAGCATCAGCGGGGTCAAAGCCATGAAATCTTACCTGACTTTCTACTGCGTACTGATCAGATGGAAAGGCACCACCCTCCATCAAAATTTTATACCTACCATTTTTGGGCTGGTAAAAGCTCACCATCAGTAAGTGCAAATTAATAGTAAGTGAATTCATTACAGTCACCTCTGCAGGCTTCGCACCTACAATATCAGCCAGCGCAGGTAATAATTGTTTATGATAATCAAGCCACGGGCTATCACCCTGAAACCATCCTTCAACGGCTAAATGATGCCACTCGTTTAACTTATCGCCTATGTACTGTTGAGTAGTTTTTGGCTGCAATCCTAAGGAATTACCACACAAGTAAATAGCATCATTGCCATTGTGCTTTGGTATTAAAAATTGCTCTCGAAAACTGTTTAAAGGATCCTGTGCATCAAGCTGCGCAGCAAATTGGGCAGTGTTTTGAAATTCCATTGGTCAATTATACAAAAAAGGCAGGTTTAACCTGCCTGTATTTTATAGATCAACTTTCTCGTGCTCGCCCGGTTCAAATTTTGTTCCGGTTATTACTGCTTTCATCCACTTAAACGCCAGGCCTAGCGCACCTGCACTGTTGTCCCAATATTCAGCATCGCTAATGTCAACCTTAAGCAAAATGAGTTTTGGGTCTTCAACTCCGTCTTTGAAAAAAGCTTCAATAAATGGATCCCAAAGTTCATGCATCTTTGCTCTGTCATCAACAAGCTGTGCTGTACCATTAATACTGATGTAAGTATTTGCACTTGAATTTGAATAAGTAACGTTCACCTTATTGTCAATAGATATTTCGGCAACCTTAGGTGAAAACTCATTGGTAAAGAACCACAAAGCACCTTCCACATCAAGTTGAGCAGTAGCCATTGGCCTGCTGTGAAAACCATCGGTAGTGCCGAAAGTAGTTAGCATTGCTGTTTTCGATTTATCAATAAGCGTACGCAGATGATCGATATTTTCAAGTTTTTTTAATTCATTCTGATACTCCATGGCGAGATATTTTAGTTTGATAACTTAATAACCCACCAGCATGAGTTTTGATTGAATTTTATTTATTTGGTTTGCTTACGTAGGCATTGCCTTTTACATAGAAGCGGTATGGCAACAGTGCATCTTCCTTAGCATAAGTAACGCCAATGCGCGGAACGGCAGCAACTTCCTGATCCGAAAAGCTTAACCCACGGTCCTCAATCCAAATGGTATCACTTTGGAAGCTTACACCATTAAGCTTGCGTGTTATGCCCAAAGCCTTACCTACCGAACCAGGACCGGCGGTGATATTCGGCTTTACAACGGCCATGTTGCGCCTGTGCAATATGGCATCAATTCCCTCTGTTGGATTTACTGCCCTAATAAGTACAGCGTGAGGCTGCCCCTCCACAGATGTTACAACGTTAAGCATTTCATGTATTCCATAGCAAAGGTACACATAGGCAATTCCACCATGTTCATACATGGTTTGTGTGCGGGGTGTTAAACGATAACCATAGGCATGTGACGCCTTGTCTACAACTCCATTATAGGCTTCTGTTTCAACAATGTAACCGCCGCTAACTACACCGTCAATACAGGTAAATATATACTTACCAAGTAAATTACGGGCAACATTGGTTACCTGATTATTTAAATAGAAACTTTCAGGCAACTTCTTCATTGAGTATGGATTGTATTAGTTTGCTGATTTCGGCTCCACGAGTATATACCATATCATGACTGCCTTCATTCACAATGTGAGTGGCTGTAGTTATTCTTCGATGCGGAAATATCAGATCCTTATTACCAATGATGTGATAAATTTTGGCGTTAAGAGGATTTGGCACCCAGTAAAGAATAGCGTGCATAGCCCAGCGCATAAACGCCGGGGAAGCGTTTTTTATCATATCTGCAAACAGAAACCCGGCTTTACCTTTGGTATCGCCAAATAAGGGCTTTATAATACCACCCATAGCGGTGTAAAAACCATGAGGTATTATTTTGTAAACTGGAACTTTACGAAAAAACTTAAAGTAGGCCGGTATTTCATCTGCCGATTTGATACTTGATATGATAATGGCCTTACGCAGGTTGAGCAGCGTACTTATTTCAACGGTCATCACTCCTCCTAACGATACTCCTAATACATTTGCCCCATTTGTAATATCATAAGTATCTATTAGTTTTTGAGCATAAGTAGAAATAGTGTCTGAGGATTCGGGCTCAACCCAGTCTACATGAACAAGTTCGTAGCCGGGCACATTAAGCTTGTTAAACAAACGCCTGTCGGCACCCAGTCCTGAAATAAGAAAGAGTTTCATTTAAAACTTAATGAGCTTCACCAGTTCTTCAAGGTACAAAGCATCTGTTTCATCAAACTGATCAAGCATCTCACTGTCAACGTCTAAAACGCCCATTACCTCTCCATTGTGTAATAGTGGTACAACAATTTCAGATTGCGACAACGAACTGCAGGCAATATGCCCGGGAAAAGCTTCAACATCGGGTACTACAAGGGTTTTCTTTTGTTCCCAAGCAGCACCGCACACCCCTTTGCCCAGGCCTATACGCGTGCAAGCCACTGGGCCTTGAAAAGGCCCTAAAACCAATTGCCCTTCTTTAACCAAATAAAAGCCAACCCAAAACCATTTGAATTGCTCTTTAAGTGCTGCCGCCATATTAGCCAGGTTAGCTGTTTGGTCTGTTTCGCCATGCAAAAGCGCCTCTATTTGAGGTATGAGCGATTGATATTGTGCTGCTTTATCAGTTGATTGAATGATGTTCAAGTCTTCGGCCATGGTACAAATGTAAGCAGGTGCCCATAAAAGTAAATAAGGTGAATATCATATTTAATTGTTTATTTCGCTCAGTAATGATTGTTAGCCTCACTATAGTACGCTACCGGAAAACATTTGTACCCTTTGCGCTTTTTGCCATGGCCATTCACCGGTTTCCGCTTATGCTGCAAAAAGGCTGTACTTTTTGGAAATTAATGGGCTGTGGGCGCAACGGAACTTTCGACCTCTCGCCCGATTGGCAGCAGTGGGGTCTACTTGCAGTTTGGCAATGCAGGGCCGACTATGAGGCGTTTCAACAACGGTCGTTTATAACATCATGGTGGAAAAAGCTTACCATAGAAAGCTGGACAATGTTAGCCGAGCCACTTCAAAGTCATGGCAAATGGGATGGACAAGATCCGTTTAATGGTGCGGCAAAGCAGGACTATGAAGGCCCTGTTGCTGTTTTAACACGTGCCACGATAAGACTTAACCGTTTAAAAAACTTCTGGAGCCATGTTGACCAGGCAGCAGCCTACATGACAAAAGCACAAGGATATATCACATCTGTTGGGATTGGCGAAGCACCTGTGTACAGGCAAGCTACATTTTCGGTATGGGAGAGCCTTGATGATGTTAAGGCGTTTGCCTACAAAGGCCGCGAGCATGCCGATGTTGTTAAAAAAACCCGCACTGAGAATTGGTATAGCGAAGAGCTGTTTGCACGTTTTAAACCTGTAGCTGCCTGGGGTACCTTAAATGGCCAGGATCCGTTGCAGGGAAAAGTTAAATTTGAATAACACATGAGAGTAATTGCCGAAATACCCCATACAGATTTTAAGGTTTCCATATTTAACATGAACCGAAAGTTCATTATTAAAATCGAGCAAGGTGCCTTTGAGCAAACTTATAAGGTTGCTGAGGCTGACCTGATGGATGGTGTAAACAGTGTATTTGAATTACTGGATGAAACCTTTTACGCCACCGTTACTGCACGTTTTGCTGACATGCGTAAGGATTGGCGCGAAACATTCAACAGGTATAATTAAGTTCCAAATTTAAATTCTCGTACAAATTCCCATGGCCCTCCCCTGTACTCAAACAGAGCCAGGCCGGTTCCTGTTGCTTCAAATGATTCAAAATCATTTTCCAGTTGAGCTTTAAGCAACATTGCGGCATCATGCGTAACCTTATTTTGTATAGTTATGTGAGGCCAAAGCTTTTGCTTGTCTTGCGGAATTAACCAAGGTTGCCAAAGTTGCTGCAAATAATTATGAAGTTGCTTTAACTGCATACACTCAATATCAAAAGCCACACCGCTGCCAATACTTTTAACCGCTTTTATCTGTAGTTGCATTGTTGTTTGATTTATTGCAGCAAATTCAATATCCTTTACAATTTGAGCTTCATGAGCAGGCAGGTTATGAAAAAGCGTTAAATGAGCATCCAAATAGTTGCGCTCGGGTGGGAAGTGTGCCGTTCTTAATTGGTTAAAATATTGTTGACTTGCATCATCAAGCATTAACGTAAGTATTAAAGGCGCATCATTCATACCTACATAAACGTAAATTTTGGTGTATGTGTTTACTGCTTGTACAACTGCTGCCGTTCAAGCATCTCTATGGCATCGTTAATTTGAATTAGATGACGTTGCTGATGCACTACTAACACGCGCAACATATCTCCTAATTTTAACCGAATAAGTTTGGTGATGCTCATTGGTACGCGCAAGCTATTCAAATCATAATGCTGTGCCTGCTCTATTAAGTTGGCAAATCGTATCTGGTTTTGCAAAAAGCTGTTCAGCACGTTTTGAGCATTAAGGTACGGGGCAGGAATATAATCTTTGAATGCCTTAGTTTTATTGCTCACTTTACCTGCAGCATCGGGCTGCATTATTTTTGTTAAATAGCCACCAATGCGTCCGGAGGTAAATTTTGAATTGTCGTCATTATATATTTGTTTGTGCTTGCTGAAAGCCTTTTCAATTTCGGGCAAATAAAAATTGTGGTAAAAGTTGAGATGTTCTAAAACTTGCGCAATGCTCCATTTGCCGGGTACAGGAGCACTATTCAACATTTCTTCGTCTGGTGTGAAATTGAGGATCGCATTAGTTACAGTTTGCAAATCTGCTTTTAAAGCCTGCAAAAGTTGTAATGAATTAAATTGTGACATGACTTTATTTGTGTTTGGGCAAAGTAACTGTTTCCAATGCCTAAAAATCTTGATCTATGCCATTGTTTTTACCTTCATCCATTTTGCTTAACAATTTACTGAACGTAGCTGGATCAACACCTATGTATGAAGCCAGATACTTGTGCGGAACGAGGTTAAATATAAATGCGCTTCTCTTGAACAATGCGTTCATCTTATCAGCGGCCGAATAAACGCTTAGCTCCTTTTGTCTTTCCAAGACACCTGCAAGCGTATAACTTAGCAGTACACGCATCCAGCGTTCAATCTGAGGGTACTGCTCCGTAACTTGCATAAAGTGAGTATAATTTATTCTCAACAAACGGCTTGTGGTAAGCGTTTCGAAGTTCATGGTTGAAGCACGCTGCAATAAATAGCTCTCAACCACCCCCGCAAATGAACCGGGATAAAAGAACACCATCGTAGCTTCCTTATTCTGGTGGTTACAATAGCATCTTTGTATGCCCTCACTTACAACGTACAGATACCGCTCGGTATCCCCTTCAATAGTTAAGGTTTGCTTTCGCTTGCAATTAACAACTTGCCAGTGCGGTAGTATCGCATCAAAGGCCTGCCGGTCAAATGCTTGCACGATATTAAATACCTGTAAAAGGCATTCAATGTCTGGTTGTGTTATGTTTGATGATGCACGCAAAATTTATTTAAAAATAATAACGTTTATATGCATTTTTTACTTGCATAAATAAAATATATTTGAATACTTTGCACAAAATTCTGAAACAAATTACATTATTTATAAAATGAACATCCAAAGCATAATAAGGCCTTTTACCGAAGCAGTAACTGCACGGTTTGCCGCTGCTTTGAACGTTGCTGTTTTAGTTAATTTTCCGTCTCGACGACGATTATTCATTCCAAGGGTTTGAGAAAGTTTTTACTTTCACCACAACCCAAACGGAACATACGTGTTTCACTATTAAACAACCTTAGTTTTATTTTAGGCTTTAAGCCGATAGTTTGACGGTAATACGTTTAATTACTCATGACTTTACAAGATTTTGATATAATAGTTGCGTCTGAGAAACATGTTGATTACGCCCCTCAAATTTGTGATGAGATGGCGGCATCAGCAAAAGCACGCGGCACCGGCATTGCACAACGTTCGCCAGAATATGTTGCTAATAAAATGCTTGAAGGCAAAGCCGTAATTGCCTTACATAAAGATGGCACCTGGGCCGGCTTTTGCTATATTGAAACCTGGAGCCACGGCGACTTTGTGGCCAACTCGGGCCTCATCGTTAACCCCGAATTTAGAAAGGTGGGCTTGGCAAAGGCCGTTAAGATGGCTGTATTCCAGTTATCGCGCGATAAATATCCGCACGCTAAAATATTTGGTTTAACAACCGGTTTAGCCGTGATGAAGATAAATTCCGAACTAGGTTACGAGCCTGTTACCTATTCAGAACTCACTCAGGATGAAGATTTTTGGAAAGGCTGCCGCAGTTGCGTTAACTACGATATTTTAACGTCTAAAGAACGCAAAAACTGCATGTGTACCGCCATGCTGTGGGACCCGGAAGACAAGCAAAAACAGCTTGAAGAAAACCTTAAGAAAATAACTCATAAGGCTACCCTGTTAGAGCGTATTGAAAGCGCACTTAAAAAAAGCCTTAAGAACATACATTTTTAATACAAAGTACATTACATATTACAACCGTATAATGAAGAAAAAAGTAGTTTTAGCCTATAGCGGCGGATTGGATACCTCATTTTGCTGCATCTACTTAACCCGCGACTTGGGTCATGAAGTACACTCGGTAATTGTAAACACCGGTGGTTTTAGCGACGAAGAACTAAAGCAGGTTGAAGAGCGTGCATTTAAAATGGGCGTTACCTCACACCACGTAGTTGATGAAACGGCTAACTTTTACAACACTTGTGTACGCTACTTAATTTACGGTAATGTATTAAAAAACAACACCTACCCTTTATCAGTTAGTGCGGAGCGTGTAAGCCAGGCTACTGCTATTGCCAATTACGCCAAAGAAATTGGCGCAGAGTACGTAGCACACGGTAGTACCGGTGCTGGTAATGATCAGGTGCGTTTTGATATGATTTTTAACATCCTAGTGCCTAATGTACAGATTTTAACTCCTATCCGTGATTTGAAATTGAGCCGCGAGGAAGAGATTGAATACTTGAAGAAGCATGGTGTTGAAATGAACTTCGAAAAAGCCAAATACTCAATTAACAAGGGCATTTGGGGTACTTCAGTTGGTGGTAAAGAAACCTTGACCTCAAACTTAGGTTTACCAGAAGACGCGTGGCCTACCCCGGTTACCGCGGCAGACACCAAGCACATTGAACTTGAATTTGTGAAAGGTGAACTGGTAGGTATTGACGGCACTTCTTACGATCATCCGGCTAAAGCTATACAGGCATTGCAGACCATAGCCCAACCTTACGGGATTGGCAGAGACATTCACGTTGGCGATACCATTATTGGTATTAAAGGCCGCGTAGGTTTTGAGGCTGCCGCTCCTATCGTAATTATCAAGGCACACCATACATTGGAGAAACATGTGTTGACCAAGTGGCAGCTTTCATGGAAAGACCAACTATCGTCATTCTACGGCAACTGGCTGCACGAAGGTCAGTTCCACGACCCTATTATGCGTAACATTGAGGCTTTCCTTAATGATACTCAAGCCAACGTTAGCGGTAAAGTATTCGTCGAACTGAACCCATACCGCTTCCAGGTAACCGGTATTGAATCTGATCACGATTTAATGTCGAACAAATTTGGTAGCTACGGCGAAATGAACAACGCCTGGAGCGGCGAAGACGTAAAAGGCTTCTCTAAAATATTTGGTAACCAGGTGATGATTTATCACAAGGTAAACGACCAAAATGAAAATTAAAAGAATTGATGTTGATGAGTTAAATCTTGTTGCCGATCTATTTGATCAGTACAGGGTGTTTTACAAACAGCAGCCAGATAAAGCTGCATCAACATCATTTCTTTCACAGCGTTTAAGCAATAAAGAGTCGGTAATATTTGTTGCTTTAGATGGGGCGGATCAACCGGTTGGCTTTACCCAGCTATACCCAAAGTACTCATCGGCCAAACTTACAAAAAACTGGATCTTGAATGATTTGTACGTTGCTGAAGCTTACCGAAAAAGAGGCATTGGCGAACAATTGATTAAAACGGCAATGGAGTTTGGTAAACAAACCGGAGCAACATTCATTCAGTTGGAAACGCAAAAGGAAAACTATACCGCGCAAAGCCTTTATAAAGCCATCGGCTTTGAACAGCAAGAGTTAACCGACGATTTTTTATTATTCAAAATAACAATATAGCAATGGCTAACATAAAAGCAGGTATTATTGGAGGAGCAGGTTACACCGGAGGCGAGTTATTGCGCATTTTGGTAAACCACTCACAGGTTGATATTGCCTTTGTGCATAGCAACAGCAATGCAGGCAATTACATCTACGAAGTTCATACCGACCTATTTGGCGATACTGAGCTAAAGTTTACCGGTGAGTTATCCCACAATATTGACGTTTTGTTTTTGTGCGTTGGTCATGGTGATGCCCGCAAGTTTTTGGAAGCAAATCCATTCCCTGAAACGGTAAAGCTTATTGATTTGAGCCAGGATTTTAGGTTGAAACAAAAGTCGGGTATTGATTCACGCAGATTTGTTTATGGTTTGCCGGAGTTAAATCGTGATGCTATAAAGCATGCCAGCAACATTGCCAACCCTGGTTGCTTTGCAACCTGTTTACAACTAGGCTTGCTGCCCTTAGCTGCCAGCAATAACTTAAATGCCGAAGTACACATAACCGCCACCACCGGTTCTACCGGTGCAGGGCAAAGTTTGTCGGCTACCTCACACTTTACCTGGCGTAATAACAACGCGTCGGTTTATAAAGCGTTTGATCACCAGCATTTAAACGAAATTGGCGAATCGCTTACGCAGTTACAGCCAGGTTTTGATAAAGATGTTAACTTTATTCCGTACCGGGGCGACTTTACCCGAGGCATCATAGCCTCAATATATTTGAACAGCGACCTAACCGCCGAGGATGCGGTAAAGTTATATAGTGATTATTACGCCGCCCACCCGTTCACCCATGTAACTACCCGCAACATTGACTTGAAGCAAATTGTAAATACTAACAAGTGCTTTGTCCAGGTACAGAAAAAGGGCAACAAGTTATTCATCATCAGCATTATGGATAATTTGTTAAAAGGCGCATCGGGCCAGGCGGTACAGAATATGAATTTGATATTTGGTTTAGATGAGACAGCTGGCTTGCGTTTGAAAGCAGCTGCGTTTTAACCTTTTACCCTTAACCTCAAAAAAATGAATTTATTCGACGTATATCCAATCAATCCTATCAACATTGTAAAAGGTGTTGGCAGCTTGGTTTATGATGATAAAGGAACTGAATATTTAGACTTATACGGCGGTCATGCCGTAATATCAATTGGTCATACTAATCCGCATTATGTTAAGCGTTTAGAAGATCAGTTGCACCAGATTGGCTTTTACTCAAACTCGATAGAGATTCCGTTGCAAAAGCAATTGGCCGAAAAGCTGGGCAAGGTATCGGGCAAGGAACATTACCAACTGTTTTTGTGTAACTCTGGAGCTGAGGCTAATGAAAACGCACTTAAACTGGCTTCTTTTTATAATGGTAAAAAGAAGATCATCGCTTTCCGCAAAGCATTTCATGGCCGTACCTCTTTGGCTGTAGCTGCTACCGACAACGCCAAAATTGTTGCCCCGGTTAATGAAACAGACAATGTGATATTTTTGCCTTGGTGCGATGAAGCTGCTTTAGAGCAGGCATTTGCCCAAAATGAAATATCGTCAGTTATAATTGAAGGCATTCAGGGCGTAGGTGGTATACAGGTAGCTACCGAAAGCTTCCTGCAAAAAATAAGATCATTATGCGATGAGCATAATGCTGTATTTATAGCCGATTCTGTACAATGTGGTTATGGCCGTACAGGTAAGTTTTACTCACATGATTTTGCCGGTGTTGATGCCGATATTTACAGCATGGCAAAAGGTATGGGCAATGGTTTTCCAATTGGGGCCATCAGCATTTCGCCAAAAATAAAACCGGCTTACGGTATGCTGGGCACCACGTTTGGAGGTAATCACTTGGCTTGCGCTGCTGCATTGGCGGTGTTAGAAGAAATTGAGCAAAACAACTTAATGCAAAATGCTGCCGAAGTTGGCGGATACCTGATAGAAGAACTTAAAAAGTTTGAACAAGTAAAAGAAGTGCGTGGCAGGGGTTTGATGATAGGTATTGAATTACCTGAAGAATTGGCCCATGTGCGTAAAGAGCTACTGAATAAACATCACATATTCACCGGCGAAGCTAAGCCAAATGTAGTAAGGTTATTACCTGCATTAAACTTAACCAAAGCACATGCCGACCAATTCTTAACAGCATTTGCAGCAGTTTTAAAACCAGCATCCGTAACGGCATAATATAATTTTCACCATTAATAGTACCCCTCCCCTTTGGGGAGGCTTAGAGGGTTTCATGAAACAGTTTACATCAGTACACGACGTTAACAACATTAACGCCTTAGTGGCCGAAGCTTTGGAATTGAAAAGCAGTCCGTATGCTTTTCAAGAGTTAGGAAAGAACAAAACCATAGGTTTAGTATTTCTCAATCCAAGTTTACGTACCCGCATGAGCACGCAAAAAGCCGCGCTTAATTTAGGTATGAACGTAATGGTACTAAATATTGATAAAGAAGGCTGGGCACTGGAACTGCAGGATGGAGCTGTGATGAACGGCACTACCGTTGAGCACGTACGCGAAGCCGCTGCCGTTTTAGGTCAGTATGTTGATATAATTGGTGTGCGCTCATTCCCCGGACTTAAAAATTGTGATGAGGATTATACCGAGCAGGTGTTCAATAAGTTTGTTGAATACTGTGGCGTACCAGTTGTAAGCCTTGAATCGGCTACCCGCCATCCGTTGCAGAGTTTGGCCGATTTAATTACTATCACCGAGCTTAAAACGGTTAATCGTCCTAAGGTGGTTTTAACCTGGGCACCTCACATTAAAGCGCTGCCACAGGCTGTGCCTAACTCCTTTGCTGAGTGGATGTGTAAAGCCGACGTTGAATTTGTCATCACGCATCCCGAGGGTTACGAATTAAGCGAAGATTTTACCCAAGGCGCAACTATAACGCATAACCAGGATGAAGCCCTTACTGGTGCCGACTTTATCTATGTAAAAAACTGGTCGGCTTATGAGCCTTACGGTGCAGTTACCGGCACTCACCCTGAGTGGATGCTGAACAACGAGAAACTGAAAGCAACCAATGATGCTAAAGTAATGCACTGCCTGCCTGTTCGCCGCAACCTGGAGCTATCTGACGAAATACTGGACGGACCAAACTCTGTGGTTATACATGAAGCAGGTAACCGAGTTTGGGCTGCTCAGGTAGTACTTAAGCAATTGTTGCAAAGCTTGTAAAATGTATACGCCAAAAAGCTTTGAGTTAAATGATGTTAGCGAGGCTGTTGCTTTTATGAAGCAATACAGCTTTGCTACATTAATTAATACAAGCGGCAATATACCCGAGGCCACTCACCTCCCCTTTCTGATTAAACAACAAGGTGAGCAGGTGATCTTATCTTCCCATTTGGCCAAGGCCAATCCACAAGCTGAATATATAACTAACGGAACATCGCTGGTAATTTTTACCGAGCCGCATGCATACATATCTCCTGCCCATTATGAAAAGGAGCTGAACGTACCAGCCTGGAATTACATAGCAATACATGCCTACGGTGAAGCTACAGTAATTACAGACGAAGCGGAACAATTACAAGCACTCGAAGAAATGATAGGTTCATATGACATGGCCTATCTTAAGCAATGGGCGGGTTTGCCTATGGACTATAAACTGAAGATGTGCAAGGGAATTGTAGTATTTGATATCAAAATAAGCGACTTACAGGGTAAAAAGAAACTCAGCCAAAACCGTACTTCTACTGATCGTGATGCTATCATCAAAGCCTTTTCTCAAAGTCCCGATTTCAATGAGCAAGTGATAGGCAGCTACATGCAAGCCGAAGTTCATAAATAGCCTCTGGTATCGTTGAAGTAAAACACGTCTGCTCCCTTCTGAAACATCGACACATTTTGCAGCATCAATTTTTGGAAAACTACACTTGCTGTTAACTTCTCTGCCATTTTGACAATTAAAATACAATTGGAACAAGCCTTGTTAAAACCGTTGTAATCAAATAATAATATTAAAAATAATCATATGCAGGAAAAAGGAACAATTTCGATTCATACCGAAAATATCTTCCCCATCATCAAAAAGTTTTTATACTCTGATAACGAGATTTTTTTGCGCGAGCTGGTATCAAACGCGGTTGACGCTACTCAAAAAATGAAACGCTTATCGTCTTTAGGTCAGTATAACGGCGAATTAGGTGAATTACAAGTTGAAGTTGCGTTAGACGAAACTGCCAAAACCATTACCATCTCTGATAACGGTATTGGTATGAATGCTGATGAGATAAAAAAATACATAAATCAAATTGCATTTTCGGGTGCAACTGAGTTTATGGAAAAGTTCAAAGAGGCTAAAGACGCTAACGAAATTATAGGACGCTTTGGTTTGGGCTTTTATTCTGCCTTTATGGTTGCCGATCAGGTTGAAATTAACACGTTATCTTACCAGGAAGGTGCAGAACCTGCGCGCTGGACTTGTGATGGCAGTACGGAATTTGAAATAACTGAAGGAACACGCACCACAAGGGGTACCGACATTATATTGCATATCAACAAAGATTCGGAAGAGTTTGTAAGCAAACAGAAACTACAGGAAATTTTAGACAAGTATGCTAAGTTTTTACCTGTGCCAATTAAGTTTGGTGAGCGTACAGATCAAGTTCCTGATGGTGAAGATGAAGAAGGCAAGCCTAAGTACATGTCGGTAGTTAGTGATAACATCATCAACGAAACTACCCCTATATGGACCAAAGCGCCATCTGAACTTAAGGATGAAGATTATCTTCAGTTTTACAAAGAGCTTTATCCATTCTCTGAAGAACCGTTGTTCTGGATTCACCTGAACGTGGATTATCCGTTTAACCTTACAGGTGTGCTATACTTCCCTAAGGTTAAAAATGACTTTGATTTTCAACGTAATAAAATTAAACTTTTCTCTCGCCAAGTATTTATAACTGATGAGGTTAAGGATATCGTTCCTGAGTTTTTGATGCTCTTACACGGCGTTATCGACTCACCGGATATTCCGCTGAACGTATCACGAAGTTTCTTACAGGCCGATAGCAATGTAAAGAAAATTAATACTTACATCACCAAAAAAGTTGCTGATAAGTTAAGCGAAATTTTCAAAGCCGACCGTAAAGCCTATGAAGAAAAATGGAGCGACATTGGCTTATTTGTGAAGTATGGTTATGTAAGCGATGATAAGTTCAATGAGAAAGCTAAAGACTTTGTGTTATTGACCAACACCGCCAAAGAAAACTATACACTAAACGAGTACAAAGAAAAGGTTACAGCAGCACAAACTGATAAAGACGGACAACTGGTATACCTATACACCAATGAGCCGGAAAAGCAGGATTCATTTATACAATCGGCTACCAAAAAGGGTTATGATGTTTTGGTGATGAACTCCCCTATTGACAATCATTTTGTTAGTCAGCTGGAACAAAAGCTCGAAAAGACATCATTGAAACGCGTTGATGCTGATGTTGCGGATAAGCTTATCAAAAAAGATGATGCACCTGCAACTGTGTTGACTGACGATCAGGTTACACAGGTCAAAACCGTATTTGAAAAAGCTATTACCAAACCTGGCTTTAAAGTTGAGCTGGAAAGTCTTAACCCCGACGAATTACCGGTAACCGTAACCATGGACGAATTTATGCGCCGCATGAAAGATATGGCTCAAATGGGTGGCGGCATGAGCTTTTACGGCAACCTGCCAGACAACTATAAGGTTGTGGTAAACGGAAATCATAAACTTATAAGCCGAATTTTGGAAACCGGCGACGAAAATGAGCAAGCTCAATTAGCTAAGCAAGCTTTCGACTTGGCTTTACTTTCACAAGGTTTATTAACCGGTGCCGAACTAACCGAGTTTGTTAACAGAAGTGTAAGCTTAATTTAAGCTGCTTTTAAAATAATGAAGCCTGAAAGCATTACGCTTTCAGGCTTTTTTTGTTGAAAATATTCCTGCGGTATTTGTAACAAGGTTTTGTCAATGTTATCTAAAAATTAAACGCTAAATTCACGTACTTAACCACTGACCCCACATTTATGCTTAGCATTCGCAACATTGTAAAACAATACGCCGGTCACCGCGCGTTGGATGATGTTAGCCTTGAGGTACCGGCCGGCCAGATATTTGGTCTATTAGGCCCTAATGGCGCCGGCAAAACGTCTCTTATCCGCATCATTAATCAAATTACAGCGCCCGACTCGGGTGAAATTCTATTTAACGGCGAAAAGCTCAATCAATCTCATATTGAAAGGATTGGCTACATGCCCGAAGAGCGCGGACTATACAAAAAAATGGCTATAGGCGAGCAGATCGTTTATCTTGCCCGCCTTAAAGGTTTAAGCAACGCTGAGGCTACCCGCCGCATAAAAAACTGGTTTGAAAAGCTACAAATTCAAGACTGGTGGAATAAAAAGGTTGAAGAACTTTCCAAAGGCATGCAGCAAAAAGCACAATTTGTTGCCACCGTTTTACACGAACCTGATTTAATCATTCTTGATGAACCATTTAGCGGATTTGACCCGGGCAATGCTGAGGTTATAAAAAACGAAATAATCGAGCTTAACCAAAAAGGTGCAACAATAGTTTTTTCAACGCACCGCATGGAGTCTGTTGAAGAGTTGTGCAGCTCAATTGCCCTTATACATAAATCACACAAAATACTTGACGGGCGCATAAAAGACATACGCAATTCATATCGTAATGCAACATATGTAATTGAGTATAGCGGTAATGCTTTAAGCTTAAACGGTAACCAACCCTTTACCACCATTGATGAGACATTTAGCGATGAAACGCATACATTACGTTTGAAACTAAACGAAGGTGCTACCTCAAATGATGTTCTACAATACCTTATTCCACAGGTAAGCGTCAACCGCCTGCAAGAAATTATACCAAGCGTTCACGAAATATTTATTAAGCAAACCAAATAAGCCTATTCACATGAACAAAGTTTTACTTATTATACAACGCGAATACTTATCGCGTGTGCGCAAAAAAGCATTTTTAGTAACGGTGTTTTTGGTACCTGTTCTTTTATTGGCAATGTATGCTGTAATGTACCTTATTTACAAAAACAGCAGCGAGCTAAATGCCATACGTACGGTTAAGGTTTTAGATGAAACCGGCCAATTTGCCGGCAAAATGCAAAACAAGTCAACCATTAAGTTTGAGGATGTAAACAAACCTTTGACTGCAGCCCGTAAAGATTTAAAAACACATAAAGACGATATCTTGCTGTACATACCAAAGGACTATGAGAGCCTGAAATCTATACAGCTGCTTTCTGAAAAGAAACCGAACATAACCGTATCAATGGCCATTGAGCGTCAGCTGAATGATATAGCCACTAATAACAATATGATTGCACGCGGTATAGACACGTCAAAAATTAAGGATGTTAAAAGTAACATAAGCATTAGTGCCAAAGAGGTGACAGACAGTGGCGACAAGGAATCAAACGTGGGTGCTTTGTATGGTGTTGGTGTAGCAGGTGCCATTATCATTTACCTTTCGTTATTTATTTACGGCGCACAGGTTATGCGTGGTGTTATTGAAGAAAAAACCAATCGCATTATTGAAGTAATTGTATCATCGGTTAAGCCATTTCAGTTAATGCTTGGCAAAATTATAGGGGTAGCGTTAGTAAGTTTAACCCAGTTTTTGGCCTGGATTATACTTTCTGTAGTGGTAAGTTACATTGCCAACAAATACTTTAACGCTCCGCAAAGCCCTATGCTGGGTGTATTTGCATCATTAAAGGGTGTGCCGTTTGGGTACATTGTAAGTTGCTTCTTGTTTTATTTCCTTACCGGATTTTTACTTTATAGCGCACTGTTTGCGGCGGTTGGTTCTGCAGTTGACAGTGAATCTGAAACGCAGCAGTTTATGTTTCCTATCACCATGCCGTTATTGTTTACTTACCTTATATCAGTAACGTTTCTGGCTCAAAACCCTGATAGCACACTGGCCTTTTGGCTATCTATCATTCCGTTCACTGCTCCCGTAGCTATGATGGTTCGTTTACCATTCGACCCTGATCCGTGGCAGGTAGGCCTATCAATGGGCTTAATGGTAATTGGCTTTATTTTTACCGTTTGGGTAGCAGCACGTATATATCGCGTTGGTATTTTAATGTACGGAAAAAAAGCAAGTTACAGCGAGTTGGTAAAGTGGTTTTTCTACAAAGAGTAATTCCGTCAACCATTCTTTGTTAACGTTATTTTAAGCTTTCCACCATGTGGAAAGCTTAAAACATTTTATGGGGTTTGTACATTTAAGCCGTATGCTTCCTTTTACTAACAATGTACCTGTTTTGAAAAATTATAAAAACCGTGTGGCCGTAATGGATTTGGGCACCAACACCTTTCACCTTACCATTGCCGAGCCTGATGAAAGCTTCTTCAAAGTTATACATCATGAGCATCTTGGCGTAAAACTGGGCAAAGGTGGAATTAATGAGGGAACTATCCAACCCGAGGCTTTTGAACGAGGATTAGATGCACTTAAAAACTTTAAATTACTTATTGATCGGCATGAGGCTAAAGCGGTGAAAGCCATTGCTACGTCGGCTATGCGCAGTGCATCAAATGGTGAGAAGTTTATGAGTGAGGTTTATGAGGCTACCGGAATTCAAATAGAAACTATTACAGGCGACAGGGAAGCAACTTACATTTATGAAGGTGTAAAAGCGTCGGGATGTTTAACCGATGCTGACAGCTTGATTATTGACATTGGCGGTGGCAGTGTTGAATTTATTATATGCAACTCAAAACGTATACACTATAAACGTAGTTTTGAAGTAGGTGCTGCACGTTTGATGGCTTTGTTCCACCATTCGGATCCTATTTCCAATACTGAAATCAGCAAACTTACTGATTACCTTGATGAAAAATTAAATCCATTATATGAAGCCGCATCCGGATATCAAATCAATGACATTGTAGGATCTTCAGGCGCTTTTGAAACGTTTGCTGAGCTAATTGAGCATAACAAGAATCACGAGTTTGATATCAGCGATCATCTAACCTATCGCTTTACGGACGGAGAATTGAATCAAGTACTAAACGAGATCATTGATTCCACCCATAACGAACGCAAGTTCAACAAAGGTATAGCTACAGTCCGGGTTGATATGATTGTAGTAGCAGCATTGCTAACCCGCCACTTGTTACACAAATTAAACGTAAAAAACGTTGTGATGACGGCATATTCACTTAAAGAAGGTGTGCTGGCCTGTCTACTAAACGAAGAAAATGTATAACTACTTGGCTTTGAACAATCCAAATTTGAGGATACAATATATTGCTCTTACCCCATCTTTCCAACCTATTTTTTTGCCTTCGTAATAGGTTCGGCCGTAATAAGATATGCCTACTTCGTAAATACGTATATGAGGTATACGCGACATTTTTATGGTTACCTCGGGTTCAAATCCAAATCGCTTTTCGGTTAACTTAAGACTCTGTACCATACTGGTTTTAAATAGTTTATAACATGTTTCCATATCGGTTAAATTCAAATTTGAAAACATGTTTGAAGCCAGTGTTAACCAACGGTTGCCAATAGTATGCCAAAAAAACAATATTCGGTGCGGGTTGCTGCCCATAAACCTTGATCCATAAACCACGTCGGCAAAACCATTAACAACAGGCTTAAGCAGGTCGTTATATTCGGCTGGATCGTACTCTAAATCGGCATCTTGTATAATCAAATATTCTCCCGTTGCCTTTGATATACCGGTATGTAAAGCAGCACCCTTACCCTGGTTAACATTATGTTTATAATATTTAATTTCAATTTCAGGGTTTTCGTTGGTGTAGCGCTGCACAGCCAATTCGGTATCATCAGTAGAACAGTCGTTTACGATAATTACCTCTTTTTGTATATCATTAATTAATTCAACTGCTTTAACCTTATTTAAAATAAGATGAATGGTACGACCTTCATTGTAGGCCGGTATCACAATTGATAACTTACTTATAATCATGGGCAATGTTTGGTATGTCATGCGCTAAAAGCTCCTTGTGCATCGTCATATCATGTACAACACGCAGGCTTATTAAATCACAAACGTACAAAAGTAAGGGCAAAAGTACATCATCAGTAAAAATGCTTTAATTTGTAGCGTAAAGTAAACTGTTGAATATGCTCGATAATCTGGACTGGTATAACATCATGGTAATTGACATAGAAACCGTACCTCAATACGGTAGTTATGCCCAGGTTCCGGAAAATTTAAAGCATTTGTGGGAAAAGAAAACAACCTATCAGCGCAAAGAGGAAACAGCCGAAGATTTTTATCGCAACGCCGGTATTCAAGCCGAATTTGGTAAAATCATTTGCATATCGGTAGGTATGTTTACACGCGAGGGCGGCCTTAGGGTAAAATCTTTTGCTTCACATAACGAAGAAGAACTGCTAGCCAATTTTTCTGCTATGCTGAGCAAAAGATCGCATAATTTGGTTTTGTGCGGGCATAACGCAAAGGAATTTGATTTTCCATACATATGCAGGCGTATGTTGGTTAACGGGATAAGACTACCATTGCAATTACAAATTGCCGGTAAAAAGCCTTGGGAAATTTGCCACTTAGATACAATGGAGCTGTGGAAATTTGGCGACTACAAAAACTTTACCTCACTAAATTTAATGGCAGCCATATTTAATATACCTACGCCAAAAGATGATATTGATGGCAGCATGGTTGGACACGTGTATTGGGTAGACAACGCACTTGAACGGATATGCGCCTACTGCCAGAAAGATGTTGTAGCGACAGCTCAACTATTAAAACGCTTCAAGGGCGAGGAGCTTATTGAAGATGATATGGTTACCATTGTTGAATAATATTGTATGCAAAACTATATTAAGTAAACCTCCTTATTGCATATAGTATGCTTCAAATAAATGATTTACATATTAGTTTTAATACGGCAAACGGCTTATTTGAGGCTGTGAAGGGTATTTCGTTTAGCATAAAAAAAGGCGAAACGTTAGGTATAGTAGGTGAATCGGGCTCGGGCAAATCTGTTACATCTTTAGCTATAATGCGTTTGCTTAACGAAGAACAAAGCAATATTACCGGCAGCATATTGTTTGATGGAGTTGAGCTAAGTAAGCTAAGCGAGCAGGAAATGCGTAAGATAAGAGGTAACCGCATAGCCATGATTTTTCAGGAACCTATGACCTCTTTAAACCCGGTTTTAAAGTGCGGCATTCAGGTAACTGAGGCCATAAAGCTTCATCGCAAGCTAAGCCGAAGTGATGCAGATAACGAAGCAGTAAAGCTGTTTAACGAAGTACAGCTTCCTCGAGCCGAAAGTATTTTTGATAGCTATCCTCATCAGCTTTCGGGTGGCCAGCGGCAGCGTGTAATGATAGCCATGGCCCTGTCATGCAACCCTGAGTTATTAATTGCCGATGAGCCTACCACCGCACTTGATGTAACCGTACAGAAAACTATTATTGATTTGCTGCTTAAGATTCAGGCTGAGCGCAACATGGCCTTGCTGTTTATATCGCATGACCTAGGCGTGGTTAGCCGGGTAGCCGATAAGGTTTTAGTGATGTACAAAGGACAGGTAGTTGAACAAGGCATTGCCAGGCAAGTATTTCAACATCCACAGCATCCTTACACCCAAGGGCTGCTGGCCTGCAGGCCAACAGTAAACCGTCAACTAAAAACGTTGCCCGTAATTAGCGACTTCTTGAAAGTTGAACGTGACGGCTCACTAACCAGCACAGGATTAAACATAGCAAGTCTGGAACGCCAGTTGGCTGTTGATACTAAAGTAGCTGAACACCATAAAAAAACCTTATTTAACCAGGAACCCATTTTAAAGGTGACTAATCTTTGCACATGGTTTCCTGTAAAATCAGGGTGGTTTTCCTCAAAAAAGGAATATATCAAGGCTGTAAATAATGTAACTTTCGATGTTTATCCTGGCGAAACGTTAGGATTGGTAGGCGAATCAGGCAGTGGAAAAACCACACTTGGCCGCAGCATACTCAGACTTATTGAACCTACCTCCGGCCAGGTAAATTATAAAGGAACAGATATCAGAACGTTGTCTGCCGATGCGTTAAGGAAAATGCGCCGGCAAATTCAAATTATCTTTCAAGACCCATATTCTTCTTTAAATCCGAGGCAAACCATAGGTCAAATTCTTACAGAACCGATGCAGGTTCATGGTTTACATCAAGATAACGCTTTGCGTAAGCAGAAAGCGCTTGAATTACTTGAACGTGTGGACCTAGCTGCCGAACATTTTAACCGCTATCCACATGAATTTTCGGGCGGCCAACGGCAGCGGGTAGTCATTGCGCGGGCCCTGGCACTTCAACCCGAATTTATAATTTGTGACGAATCAGTTTCGGCACTTGACGTTTCTGTACAAGCTCAAGTACTCAACTTACTTAAACAGCTACAGCGCGACTTAGGCTTAACTTACATTTTCATTTCGCATGATTTGTCGGTAATCAAGCATATATCTGACCGCATTATGGTGATAAACAAAGGGCGAATTGAAGAAATTGCAGATGCTGAAGAGCTTTATCAAAATCCGAAAACACCTTACACTCAAAAACTTATTGCCTCCATTCCGCAAATAAGTATTTAGCAAATTGATTGTTGCACAACTTTAACAGGTTAAGCTTGTTATTAATTACGTAAAACTGCTTATGCATTACATTGCATATATTAGCAACATACTGTTAGCCTAATGTCGAAAAAGAAAAACATAGCCCCTTCTGTAAAACAGGTTCTTACACAGCTTGTGCTGGATGTATTTGAGCAAAACGGAAAGGAAGCTTTAAACTATAAACAAATCTCATCCAAATTAAACATCCGCGAGCCAGAATCGCGTGAGACTATTTTGGAGATACTTAAGGAAGAAGCTAAAAAGAAAACATTGCAGGAAGTATCACCCGGTAAATTTAAGGTGCTTGAGCTTAAAACCTTTGTTGAAGGCCGGGTAGACATGACCGCCGATGGTTCGGCTTTCATTGTAACTGATGATGAGTTTGAGAACGACATCTTTGTTGCCCCCCGTAAAGTACGCACTGCGCTCAACGGCGACCGCGTTAAAGTTTACGTTTATGCTAAAAGCAAAGGCAAGCGCAAAGAAGGTGAAGTAATGGAAATTATTAAGCGCGCTAAAATGGAATTTACGGGTATTGTAAAAATTTCTGAGCGCTTTGCATTTTTCATACCCGACGACCGCAAAATGCTTCACGATATTTTTATACCGCTAAGTGACCTCAACGGTGCCAAGAACGGCATGAAAGCCGTAGCCGCAATTACCGATTGGCCGCCACAAGCCAAAAACCCAATTGGTACAATCAAAACCATATTAGGAACGCAGGGGGAAAACGATACGGAAATGAACGCCATTTTGGCTGAGTACGGTTTCCCACTAACATTTCCTGCTGAGGTTGAGGCAGAAGCTGAGGATATAGCAGATGATATAACTGATGAAGAAATAGCTAAGCGTCGTGATTTTAGGGAGGTGCTTACCATTACGATTGATCCGTTTGACGCAAAAGATTTTGATGATGCCATTTCATTCCAAAAGCTAGAGAACGGCAATTACGAAATTGGTGTACACATTGCCGACGTTGCGCAATACATCATCCCTGATTCGGCTTTAGACAAGGAAGCTTATGAACGCGGTACTTCGGTTTACCTGGTAGACCGTGTTATACCCATGCTGCCCGAGCGATTATCAAACGGATTGTGCTCGCTTCGTCCGCATGAAGACAAATTGTGCTTTGCAGCTGTCTTTGAAATGAATGATGCCGGACATGTATTAAGTGAATGGTTTGGAAAAACCGTTATACACTCCAACCGCCGCTTTACCTACGAGGAAGTGCAGGAAATTATAGAAGCCGGCGAAGGTGAATATTCTGATGAAATAAAGACGTTGAACGCCGTGGCTTATAAGCTGCGCGAGCAAAAATTCAAAAACGGAGCAATAAGCTTTGAAAGCACCGAAGTTAAATTTAAGCTGGATGAGCAAGGCAAGCCTATTGGCGTTTATGTAAAGGAACGTAAAGACGCGCACAAACTTATTGAAGACTTTATGCTGCTGGCTAACCGTAAGGTCGCCGAATTTGTAAGCAAAAAAGGCAAGGGACGTAAAAAGAAGTTTCCGTTTGTGTATCGTGCTCACGATGCACCTAACCCCGAAACGTTAGGAAGTTTTGCACAATTTGCCGCACGCTTTGGCTATCGTATCAATATGAAGTCGGATAGGGAAATTGCCAAGTCGCTCAACCATTTAATGACTGATGTTGAAGGTAAAAAAGAGCAGAATGTGCTTACACAACTGGCAATACGTTCAATGGCCAAAGCTATATATACCACTAAAAGCAGCAGCCATTACGGCCTTGCATTTGACCATTACACCCACTTTACATCGCCCATACGCCGCTACCCCGACGTAATGGTGCACCGCCTGCTGTTTCACTACTTAAATGGCGGCGAGCCGGTAAATGCCGAACATTACGAAGCATTATGCAAGCACAGCTCAGACATGGAGAAAAAAGCTGCTGATGCAGAGCGCTCGTCAGTGAAATACAAACAAGCTGAGTTTCTACAAGATAACATTGGAAGTGAGTTTACCGGCGTTATCTCGGGAGTTACTGAATGGGGAATGTATGTGCAGATTACCGAAAATAATTGCGAAGGCATGGTCAGACTGCGTGATATATCAGACGACTTTTATACCTTAGACGAAAAAAACTACGCCATTATTGGTCAGCGAAAAAAGAAGGTCTATCAACTAGGTGATGAAGTCCGGATTAAAGTAAAAAACGTAGATCTTACCAAAAAGCAAATTGATTTTTCGCTGGTGCTTGATTAGCTTTTGACGGCACCATCTATTTTATGAACACACTTAAAAATTTACAGCTGCTTATTGAAGACGCTGTAGGAAAATTATCGTACCCGGTAACGCCTGCAGAGTTATACGAGCCCATCACTTACATTCTATCAATTGGCGGCAAACGTATGCGCCCTGCCCTGCTGCTTATGGCTTGCGATATGTTTGGCGGAGACGTTAAAAAGGCCATTTCGCCTGCTTTAGCCATTGAAGTATTCCACAATTTCACGCTGGTGCATGACGACATTATGGATAACGCGCCGCTTAGACGCGGTAAAGCCACCGTACACGAAAAATGGAACCCAAACACAGGCATTCTTTCGGGCGATGTTATGCTGGTTGAGGCCTATAAGCTTATGATGCAGGTTGATGATGGTATTTTGCTAAATGTACTGGAAATATTCAGCAATACGGCAATTGGGGTGTGTGAGGGGCAGCAGTTTGACATGAACTTTGAGCAGCAAAGTCATGTACAAATAGATGACTACATCAACATGATTCGACTTAAGACGGCAGTACTGCTTGGCGGAGCGCTTAACATAGGTGCCCTCATTGGCGGTGCAAGTGCAAAAGATGCCGGATTGCTTTACACCTTTGGCGAACAACTGGGCATAGCTTTCCAACTGCAGGATGATATACTGGATGTATACGGCGACCCTGAAAAATTTGGTAAGCAAGTAGGCGGCGACATCATCTCCAACAAAAAAACCTTCCTGCTCATCAAAGCTCTCGAGCTTGCGGGTGAACAAGAAAAACAGGTTTTGAACCAATGGCTTAATGCTGCTAATTTTGATGCCGTTGAAAAAGTAAGTGCGGTAACTGATATTTACAATGCTTTAGGCATAAGGCAACAAGCAGAAGAAGCCGTGTACACCTATGCCGCTAAGGGATTTGAAGCACTTGATAAGCTTTCGGTAGCTGAAGATAAGAAGCAGTATTTACGAAGCTTTGCTGATGGGTTAATGGTGAGGGAGAAATAACTAATAACTACCAAAGCCTGCCCATACGTTATTGCGAGGAACGAAGCAATCTCAGCGCAGCTATGTTAATATATAGTTCACGGCTTGCTTCGTTATTCACTATGACAGGATAAATCGAAGCAATTTTTATTTTTCCTGGTACAATTAGTATCTTGTGATAACCAATAAAATGAGGATCTGTCACCTATTATTCCTTTCTCTTTTATTTATTTCCTGCAAGCGGGATTTATCTTCCAGCAAACAAAAATCTGAACGCAAACTAAGTCAGGACTCACTCAGGATTTTAAGAACGCAAGAACTTGCCGAAGCAAAAGAAGATCACACCATTTACAGCGCGGTTGTATTATCTAAAGATACTATAATCCTGCTAAGGCGTCCGGTTGGATTAGAATACAGCACCAATGGCGGTAAAACGTGGCAATGGATAGCAAAGAGTATATTCAGGGTAGATGAGCTAACCGTTGATAATAAAGGCATCTGGTGGGCATTAAAAAGATGGAAAGGCATACACGAAGCCAGTGATTGTAGCATGTATAAATCGACCGATAAAGGCAAAACCTGGAAAAAATACACTTTCAATACTTCAGTTTTTTTTCCTTACCATTTTTACTCCAAGCCTCATCAAAAACTGGCAATTTCTACACATTTCGAAAACACGGTTTATCAACTGTCTGGTACAAACCCGAGACGTAATTGGCAGTTTATTAAGAAGCAACCTAACGACAATCAGATAGATACTGTTTCAACAGGCAATTATTTCATTCACGATAGTGGATATGATGATGCGCTTTGTGTAAAGCGGGACAATAAAGCTATTGATACATTGATTCGCTTCACCAAGGCTGATCTTATTTATTATATAGAGCAAAAAGACAATGAACTATTTGTAGCAGGCCCGGACAAAGATGGTAGGGACTTATACTTTGCGGTAATAAAAAAAGAGAAAATTCAAAAAGAATTTACAATACCGGGTGGAGAAAAAATGCAGAAATCAAGCCTTGTTAACATTATTATAACAGGTTCATCTGGTGCATATGTTTATAAAAACAATAAAGTAACACCTATTTATAAATAACATTCGCCGCCATTTCCTATCTTCATATCACCAAACACAAAGCAAACATGAAAAAAGTAACAGGCATTGGCGGCATATTTTTCAAGAGCGAAGACCCAAAGGCAATAAACGAATGGTATGCTCAAAACCTCGGTTTACCTACCAGCGCCTACGGAACCACGTTTGATTGGCTGGAGGTTGATGATGCATCAAAAAAGGGCACTACTGTTTGGAACGCATTTCCGGCAGATACCAAGTACTTCAATCCATCGGCCAAGCCATTCATGATCAATTACCGGGTTGCTGATTTGGTTGCACTGGTAGGCGAGTTAAAGGCAAACAACGTAACCATTGTGGATGAAATAGCTGAATATGACTATGGAAAATTTGTGCACATCTTAGATCCTGAAGGCAACATTATTGAGCTTTGGGAACCCAAAGATGCACAGTCTGAATAATACTGTTTAATAGATTTATATTGAAGAATAAGCCTGAAAATAATTTCAGGCTTATAAAAATGTATCGATTATTTTTCTCAGTATAAGTCCGCAAATTATCTGGCGGGTTCTCATAAAACTTTTCTCTTGAAAAGGTATTGACTGAAAAAGTATTTTTTTTCAAATGTTGTTGGATAGGCAAAAACAAACTCCCAACCTAACGCCGAAACATAGTTTAAAGCATCGGCAAGTGAATCATATTCTTTCACTTTGCTTGTTTCATCAACTATGTTATTACCAAACTTTTTAAGCAACTGTTTATCACTACCAAAGTCAACTTTTATTGAACATTTTGTTGATCCCATATAGCTGGTAGAAAACAACGTAAAAAATTGTTCTTTGGGTTTAACGTAGAATCCTGGTGATTGAGCCAACACCGCTAAAGGCAACAGTAAAGCAATAAGGATAATTGATTTTTTCATAGTGATAAACTTTAGAACTTATTGACTGCGTTTTTTCAAAATGGTTTAAACAAAACAGGCCGACGATTTACATCAACGGCCTGCTCAATCACTCTAAAACAATCACCTCTACTCTTTAGAAGTTTCTTAGTTAATAAAGGCCAAGACCCATATTAATATTATAAAGCAAATTTATTAATTAATTATAAAATATCATCGTATAACACAGCCTTTTACGAAATGCTGACAATCTTTATTTCGTTACCAGTTTACTCCTTTGCCAGTACTGTTATTTAACATAAATAGCAAATATTTATTGTGTTTCCCCGCTTCATAAAAGCGGATTTAAACTAACTGCAAACAATAAGTCCTCAGCTGCCTTTAAAACGGTATGACGTTAATCATACTACAAATTGGCAACCGTCTTCCGCCCGAAGTCTTAGACGTATCAAAGCAAATGCACCCCTTGCTTTGGAACTTTTGCATATTGGTAGCTGCAACAATAATTGGATTACTTATCAAATTCATATCATCACGCTTACTGCGTATTTATTCACAACGAAACAACTATTCCTTCTTTGGTTCATTTATAACTCACTTAAGCTGGCCTATAGGTTATTTTATACCCCTACTTGTATTCAAGATAATGATGCCGCTTATGCGCATGAACAAGTTATACTATGGCTTTCTCGATAGATGCGTAAGTATTTTACTGATCATATCTTTTGCCATATTGCTTACCAGGGCCATACGAGTTTTAGAGGATTATGTGTATCACATATATGATTTAAATAAAGCCGATAATTTAAAAGAACGTAAGATACGTACCCAGCTTAAGTTTCTACGTAAGCTGGTAGTAGCTATAATTGTGTTTGTGACTATAGCACTTGTGCTATTAAGCTTTGAAAGTTTCCGCAAGTTAGGTACGGGCTTATTAACAGGCGTGGGTATTGGTGGTATAATAATTGGTTTTGCAGCACAAAACTCATTAGGCAACTTGCTGGCAGGCATGCAGCTTGCTTTTACGCAGCCTATCCGTATTGATGATGTGTTAGTAGTTGAAGGAGAATGGGGACGCGTTGAAGATATAACCCTTACCTACGTTGTACTCCGTATATGGGATCAGAGGCGACTTATTTTGCCTATTAATTACTTCATTCAAAAGCCGTTTCAAAACTGGACGCGCATCTCGGCAGATATCATTGGCACTGTTTTCATCTACATGGATTACTCTATCCCGCTTCAGGCTTTGCGTGCTGAGTTTGAACGCTTGCTATCCTTAACTAAACTGTGGGACGAAAAAGTGCAGGTGCTTCAATTAACTGATGCTAAAGAGCGCACAATAGAAATAAGAATGCTGGTAAGCGCACGCAATTCATCAGACGCTTTTGACCTGCGGTGTTATATACGCGAAAACATGATTACTTACATACAACAAAACTACCCGGAAGGCCTGCCAAAAATCCGCACGGATTATACGGACAAATTTCCGCAGGCCTTACCAGAAAGTTCTATTTAGGCTGCGTTGGCCAACCCAGTGCCTGCTCCTACAACCAGTGCATCTTCCAGTCCGCCAATCAAAGGGTCCAGTATATGGGAACTTTTAACAGTTGCTTTTCGCAAATAAAAACTTCCGAAGGTTGACAGTATTGCTGCACCACCGCCAAGCAGTGCACCAAGTGCTGCATTACCCCCACCCGCTTTGTAAACACTGGCCCCCGCTAACGCTCCGGTCAGAAATCTTCCGGTTAAAGCTGGCAGCGCTACACGGTTAGGAGCAGTAGGCATTTTATCGCCCACAAATTCGGCAACGGCTAATAGCTTAAAAGCTGTAGCCGTTTTGTCAGACTGCATAAAGCTCAAAGGCGAATGTTCCATCGCTACTGATTTGTGTTGGCTGAGAATATGACTGGTAATAGCAGGCGCAGCCATTGACCGACTACCTGCAATAGCGCCTAAACTTAAAGCTTGCCAAAAAGGCTTTGATATTTTAAACGACATACATTTAGTGTTTTGTTTAATAAGTACATTAAACAGCAGTTTGTGTTTTACAATAGAAAATTATTAAAGCAATAGTTACAAAAGATATTACAGCTTTAAAACACACCTGTGAAGATTAAAGAGGAAAACGCTTCAGAAAATTTGGCAAACGCGATAGGTAAAGGCCTGCTGGCGAACATGGTTTTACAGAAGACTTTACACTTTCACAAATGATTGAAGTATGTACAACCAAACCCAAACATAGTGATGCTCCTGTAAAATGTTGCCTCGCAGGTTACCGGTGCGCACCGGCAGATGAAAGCAAAAGAGAGAAATTGGAATTAAATAACGAAATACACTACGCCACGCAATAAGCTGGGGTATAACACGAGGTATACCTGGCACGGCAGGTTTTGAACCCGACTAATCGGTCGTTTAAACTTAAGAAGGATTTTGAAAAAAGCTCTGGTAAACTTAGTCCTATAAAAAAAGCCATCTTTAAGACGGCTTTTTTTATGCTTAATAGTTTAAATACTTACGCTTATACTCTACCGGCGTAACCCCTTTTATTTTTTTAAAGTGACGATAAAAGTTGGAAATATTATTAAAACCACAATTGAAGCAAATAAGCTCGGTGGTTAACTTATTCTCTACTAATTGGCGGCAGGCGTGACTAATGCGTATTTCGGTTAAAAAATCGTAATACGTTTTATTGGTCATTAGCTTAAAGTACCTGCAAAATGAAGTCACACTTAAATTACTCAATGCCGATATTTCTTTAAGTGTAATATCGCGCTTGTAGTTGGAAAGCGTATACGTATAGATGTTACTCAACCGCTTATCATCCAGATCGGTATTTTGCTGAAACGCACTTATCTCGTTAACAATAGGTTTGTAATCACTTGTTTCGGCCAAATGCTTCATTATCGACAGCATAATAATTATACGGTCGAGGTTAGTTGCATCAATAGCCTGCTTCATCAACTCAATGATTTTCACCTTAGCATCACCGGTAATTATCATACCGCTTTTAGCTCGCTCAAACAACCTTGGTATAGCATACGCTTCGGGCAGGTGTAAAATATCTTTACCAAGGCACGTAGGTAAAAAGTGCATTACAATAGCCTCAATATGCAAGCCTGAGTTTGGCTGATAGTACTCCTCGCGGCATCGCCAGGCATGAGGTAAGTTTTCACCCAGCAATACCAACTCCCCCGATGAAAAATTACCAATGTTATCACCTATAAAACGCACACCCTCCCCTTGTATATTATAATGTAGCTCCAGTTCAGAGTGATAATGCCATATATTGCCATAATTGGGCATTACATCGTGCCTCACACTAAATGAGCTTTCAATTTTACCAGGAAGTTTACGATAAAGCGGCTTCATAAATGAATGTTGTAAATTAGCTTAACTGTAATTTCATGTCAATATTATATAAAATATCCATTAAAAAGTACAGCTACGAACTATTTATGCTAACATTCTACTATTTATAGAAAAAATACTATAAAGATTTAGCATTAACCTTTAATATGTTTGTGCTTAAAGTAACCAATAATCAAACTAAGGCACTGCTCAGATTAGGATCGTTGTGTAGTAATTACTGCCACAACAGGTGATGATTTGTTAATTACTTTAATTTACTTTTTTACGGCAACGTGTTCGCTTGGTAATCAGGCATACGGCTAATTAAGTTACTGTAACACTATACATGGTTCAACAATTACTAAAAATTCATTTTCCGGGTAAGCTTGTTTTTGGCAACGGTTCACTTGCCAATTTAAAGGATGAGATTTTGCCCCATGCCCGCGAAGTTCTGATTATTACCATCGGCCCGTTGTTAAATCAACTCGATCCTTTTTTTAATTCCCTTAAAGAAGCAGGTGTTTCCTTACACGTGAATATCGACATTAACCAGGAACCAAGTTTTGCCGACTTCCGTGCTTTGATGAAGCAGTTTGAAGGTATTAACGCAGATATGGTTATTGGTATTGGCGGCGGCAGCGTTCTTGACATTGCAAAACTGGTGGCTGCACAGCTAAAAAATGATCAGCCTCTTGAAGCAATTGTTGGCAATGGTTTACTAAAAGGTCGTCAAACGGGTTTAATCTGTGTACCAGCAACATCCGGAACAGGAAGTGAAGTATCACCAAATGCTATTTTGGTTGATGATGAACATCAAAAGAAAGGCATTATTAGCCCGTACCTGGTGCCTGATGTAGTTTACGTTGATCCATTGCTTACCCTCAGTGTTCCGCCGGCAATTACTGCTGCTACTGGTTTAGATGCGCTTACTCACTGTCTCGAAGCTTATACCAATAAATTTTCACAACCATTTATCGACATTTATGCCTATGAAGGCATGCGCCTTATAGCCGAAAACCTGGTTGATGCCGTTAAAGATGGGAAGAATGAAGACGCACGTTCAAAAGTGGCAATGGGCAGCATGTTGGGTGGCTTTTGCCTTGGTCCGGTAAATACGGCAGCCGTGCATGCATTATCATATCCATTGGGAAGCACATTCCATTTGCCTCACGGTTTATCTAACGCGTTGCTTCTACCTTATGTGATGGAGTTTAACGTTCCGGCAGCTCCGCAACGTTACGCTGATGTTGCCATTGCTTTAGGCTGCGAAAGACAAAGTGATCATTTAAGTACAGCACAGGCAGGCATTGCAAAAATAAGAGAACTGATTGCCGCCTGTGGTATACCGGCTACTTTGAAAGAAGCGGGAATAACAAGAGAAGTAATACCACAATTAGCACAAGAAGCCATGCTTATACAGCGTTTGCTGGTAAATAACCCGCGTCATGTATCATATGATGACGCTGTTGATATTTTTAACGCTGCATTCGAATAACTATAAGATTAAAAACTTGGTGTAAACACCTCCATATATTAATGAAAATACAAAAGAAATACAAAGGCACAGTTGTTCCGCTGGTAACACCTCTAACTGCCCGGTATGAGTTAGATGAACAGGCCGTGGAACGTATTGTACTTAACCTGTACAAAAATGATGCTATGCCTTTTATTTTGGGCACTACCGGAGAGTCGGCCTCATTGCCTGCTACACTAAAGCATGCGTTTGTAAAAGCAACAGCTGCGCTTAAACAACCGGGGGCAGAGTTCTATGTAGGCATATCAAGTAACTGCTTTGAAGAAAGTGTAGAGTTGGCTAAAAGCAGTTTGGATGCAGGTGCAGCAGCAGTTGCGGCAACGCTTCCAACTTATTACCATCTTTCTGAAGACCAGATGAAAGACTATTTTGTACGCCTTGCCGATGCCGTAGCTGGTCCTGTAATTATCTATAACATACCGGCAACAACCCACATGTCTATCCCCTTGGAATTAATTGATGAGTTAAGCCACCATGAGTTTATTGTTGGCACCAAAGATTCTGAACGCAACGATGGCAGACTGGATCGTTCATTAGAACTTTGGTCGGGAAGAGAAGACTTTAGTCACTTTTTAGGATGGGCAGCCAAATCAGCTTACGCATTATTGAATGGCGGCGATGGACTGATACCAAGTACAGGTAACGTTGCTCCTGAAATTTATTGTGAAATGACGAAGGCAGTAATTGCTGGCGACACAGAAAAAGCTTATCACTACCAGCATCTTTCTGATACGTTGGGCAACGTCTACCAGTCAGGACGTACACTTGGCGAATCATTACGCGCTTTGAAAGTTTTAATGCAGGAAAATGGCCTATGTGATGCGCACATGATGCCGCCTTTGAGCGCACTACATGAGCGCGATGAGCAAAACCTAGTTAAATCTTACCATCAACTTTTACAACAAGAATCATCTTTTTTTAAACAGCCCTCAAATGTCTGAAAAACCTATCATCGGAATTACCATGGGCGACCCGGCCAGTATTGGTCCGGAGATTGCCTTGAAAGCGCTTACCGAAAGCAAGATATATGATATTTGCCGTCCGCTTATTGTAGGCGATGCAGGTGTATTTAATCACATCATCCAAAAAATTGGTCTTGATTTAAGCATCAATACAATTCAGAGTGTGCATGAAGCAAAATTTGAATTTGGCCGCCCGGATGTTTACGATCTGAATAACGTAAACTTAGATGAATTGGAGTTTGGTGTAATATCAGCCATGGCAGGTGATGCATCATTTAAGTCTGTAACAAAAGTTATTGAACTGGCCATGGCCGGTGAAATTGATGCAACGGTTACCGGCCCTATTAATAAAAAATCGGTTAACGAGGCCGGGCATCACTATGCAGGCCATACCGAAATTTATGCCGAGTACACAGGCACTAAAAAATATGCAATGCTATTGGTTGAAGATAGCATGAAGGTTATACACGTGTCAACTCACGTGTCTCTTCGTCAGGCTTGTGACCTTGTTAAAAAAGACCGCATACTTGAAGTTACCGAGTTGCTTTACAATGGTTTAATAAGCCTTGGTGAAAAAAACCTTAAAATTGGTATTGCAGGCTTAAATCCACATGCAGGAGATTCGGGCCTATTTGGTACCGAAGACGACCAGGAAATTCTTCCTGCTGTACAAGAGGCTTTAGCCCGCGGATACGACGTAGAAGGTCCGGTTCCGGCTGATACCATGTTTTCAAAAGCAGCTACCGGCTATTATGGTGGTGTAGTTGCCATGTATCATGACCAGGGCCATATACCATTCAAACTTACAGGGTTTAAATGGAACCCGGAAAAAAAACAAATGGACAGCGTAAAAGGCGTTAACATAACCATGGGTTTGCCAATTATACGTACATCTGTTGACCACGGTACAGCATTTGAAATTGCAGGGAAAGGCATTGCCAGTCCCGACGCTATGGTTTTAGCTATTGAATCGGCTGTACAGCTGGCTCACCATAAAACTACTGCTACGGTATGAGGATAGCCGTAATTGCGGATGATTTAACCGGTGCCGCCGAAATTGGCGGCATTGGTATTAAATACGGCCTTAAAGTTGAAATATCACGCAATGTTAATACGGCTTCACCTGCCGACATGCTGGTGATAAACACCGATGCCCGCTCAATGAATGAGGCTGAGGCCATTGAAGTTACACGTAACGTTAGTGAGCAACTAAAATCGCTGAATCCGCAATTTGTTTTCAAGAAAACCGATTCTGTTTTACGAGGCCATGTACTTGCCGAAATAGCTGCACAATGTAAGGCAATGAATTTTAGCAGTGCCATTATAGTACCTGCAAACCCATCGCTTGGCCGTACATTGGTGAAAGGGCATTATTACATCAACAATATCCCTATTCATCAAACCAGCTTTAAAGATGATCCGGAGTTTCCGGTAACTCACTCGCATATACTTACTCGGTTTAAATCTTCACCATATCTTTTTAGTGTTATGCCCCACTTTGCCAACACTAATAACGAAACAATCATAGTTGGTGAAGCCGAGGTGCAGGGCGACTTAAATAATTGGGCTGATAAATTAACCAACCGCACTCTTGCTGCAGGCGCAGCAGGCTTTTTCACTGCCTGTTTAAACAAGCTTATAGGAGAGCCTCAAGGTAACAATACCGTTGACGAATTTAATTTAGCTGGCTCTATATTGTATATTAGCGGCAGCACGTTTAAACCAAGCGTTACGCTTATTGAAGAGCTGAACGCCAACAACGGTCCTGTAAGTTATATGCCTGAGAACTTAGCAATTTCGGGCGATGATAACGAAACGTTGTTGCATGATTGGGCTGTTGAAACAGCAAGCTTAATTGAGCAGCAAAAAAAGGCTGTAATGAGCATACCTGATAACAATAATGCCCACACTAGCGATGGTGCTTTACACAAACGCTCATTTATGGCGCGTGCGGTAAAAAAAGTTTTTGATAAGGTACAAGTGAATGAACTGGTAATTGAAGGAGGCTCAACAGCGGCCGCTATACTGGATTTGCTTAATATACATACTATGGTACCCGTGCAAGAGCTTGCACCCGGTGTTATACGTAGTGCTGTACCAAACACTAATTTGCACATAACGCTTAAGCCAGGCAGCTACAGCTGGAGCAAAAGCATTTGGGCATTTTAATTATAAACCGAACCAATACTTAATTATGAAGCCCGTTTTAGGCGTTATAGATTATACCATTATTATTGGCGTGTTACTGGTAACCCTTTATTTGGGTTTGCGGTATGCAAAAAATCAAAACAGCACCCAATCATATTTTGCTGCTAAAGGCCGCGTTCCGGCGTGGGCTATTGGTATGTCTTTACTTGCAACACTTATAAGCAGTGTTACCTTTCTGGGTTATCCGGGTGAAGGCTTCTCCTCAAACTGGATTTTGCTGGTACAAGGTTTAATGGTACCGATTGTATTGCTTGGCGTAATTTGGATTATTGTGCCCCTGTACCGCAAAGTTATTGGATTAAGCACCTATGAATACTTTGAAAAGCGCTTTGGTACTGTAGCCCGTTATTATAGTTCCATTGCATTCGTTTTAAGGCAATTTTCAGGTATGGGAACGGTATTTTTCCTGCTAGCTGTTGCCTTAAGTAACATGACAGGCGGCAATACTTTTGCTATCATCATTGTAACCGGATTAATCATCATTGCTGTAAATTTAATGGGTGGCATTGAGGCTGTTATATGGCTTGATGTATTTCAGGGCTTTATGCTTTTTGCCAGCGGCATTGTTTGCTTGCTGGTGTTACTGTTTTCAGTAAAAGGCGGCGTTACGGAAATATGGAATGTAGCTTCAGCAAATAACCGTACCGGCTTCGGCCCTTATGATATTGACTTTAGCAAACTTACCTTTATTGTAATGGCCATTAACGGCATGTTCTACGCCATTCAAAAATATGGCACAGACCAAACCGTTGTACAACGGTACCTGACAGCCAAAGATGACAAGGCAGCCATAAAAGCTTCATTACTCGGTATATCGCTTACTGTACCTGTATGGACTTTATTTATGTTTATAGGTACCGCACTTTTTGTTTACTATAAGCAAAATCCATTGCCTGATGGTGTAAGTGCAAATGGTGTATTTCCATACTTCATTATAACGCAGCTTCCAACCGGTGTGGTGGGCTTTATATTGGCAGCCATGATATCTGCAGCTATTTGCAGCCTAAGTGCCGATTTAAATTCGCTTGCTGCTGTAGGCGTTGAAGATTACTACAAAAAAATACGTCCTAACCGCCCCGATAAAGAATACTTATTTGGCGGCCGGGTAATGGTAGTATTTTCCGGATTGCTATCAATGGCCATTGGTATGCTGTATACCAGCATTGGAAACGAAGGCGTGCTAGGCGTTGTGTTTACGCTTTATGCTATTTTTTCTGGAGGTATAGTTGGTATATTTCTTTTAGGTTTGCTTAGCTCACGTGCTAATCGTGAGGGAGTAAACATTGCCATAGTGGTGTGTATTATTTTTACTTCGTATGCATTCCTTACCTCTACTCCTATTGGACTTGGCGAAAATAAAACCCTGCTGCTTGATTTAGGAAAATACAACTTCACACATAACAAATTAATGTTGGGGGTGTATAGTCACTTGGTGGTTATAGGTGTTGGTTATATTGCAAGCTTGTTCTTCCCTAAGCCGAATTTAGACCGCAACCTGCTGTTTAGCGGATGGCGCGAAAGCCGCCGTAAGGAAAAGGCTTTAGAATTAGAAGAAGCCTAAGACAGCACTTAAAATACAGACTTGAGTATTTGCACAAACCTGCAACATTAATCACCCGTATACAAAGGCAAAAGTTTATTTTTACAGCCTTTATGAAGCGCTTTCTTTTACTTGTTGCAGCCACTTTCACACTGTTTAACCAGGCGTTCAGCCAGGCGGAATTATCACCCTGGGGAAACATTAATGGCATACGCAAGCAAGGTCATTTGCTCAAATTTGAAACAGCACTGCAATACATTAAAAGCGATGGTGTACAAATACTAACCACAGCGAGAGAGAGACAAAGACCTGTTTATAGTCGTAACGGCAGTGAGCAAACCGTTAGAACAAATTTAGATAGCCTGTACTTTGAAGAAACTGTAAGCAGCAATACCGGCACCAAAGCTCGGGTTAATATAAAAATGACCGCCCACGCCGATACCAATTTTGTGGGTGCGTTTTTTATTGTTAAGCTTCCGCTACCAATAACCAACTCTCTAAATCTCCAATTAATTGGGGAAAGTAAAATTGTTGACCCCGCCTCGCTCAACACCTCCCCTATTAAAAATCTAACTGCTATCAAGGCTAAAGGCTTTGAATTAAAAGATGTGCTGTTAAATCTTAAAGTTGAAAGCACCGAGCAGGATTCAATATTTATACGTAAAGATGAAAATACCGGTGAGGTGTTAGTTTACTTTACTTTAAGAGAAGCACAAATAAAAAAAGGAGAGGTAATTCAGAAAAGCTTTGATATTGAGGCTTCGGGTGAAATTGATAGAAAACCTGCCGAAATTAAAATAAATACCCAGCAGCAAGGGCGTAGCTTTGATGGACTTGGAGGAAATTTCAGATTGCAAAACCCTACTACCGACCCTCTGGTTATTGACTACAGTTTAAATAACCTCCGCCTGGCCTGGGGCCGTGTTGAGATGCCTTGGAGGTACTGGCAACCTGTAAAAGATAACAACCCTTTAGATGCCGCCCGGCAAAACCAGTTACCTTCACAAGTTACAGACGCCATGCAAATGGCACAACGACTTAATAAACTGGGTATACCCGTAATTGTTTCGGCATGGTCGGCGCCTGATTGGGCAATTGAGGGTACCTACAATGAAGGCTTCGTAAACGGTATATGGGGTAATCCTTTGCGAAAAGATGTAATGACGGACATTTACCGATCACTTACACGTTACCTGACCTACCTAAAGGATAATTACGGTGTTGAAGCCAGGTATTTTTCGTTCAATGAATCAGACTTAGGAATAAATGTGCGCATGACGGCAACTGAGCATGCTGAGTTTATTAAAGGCTTTGGCGCTTACCTGGATAGCAAAGGAATAAAAACAAAGCTACTACTGGGTGACAATTCAGATGCTAACAGCTGGTCATTTTTAAATGCAGCAATGAGCGATGCAGCAGCAAAACCTTACATTGGAGCAGTATCATTCCATTCATGGAGAGGTTGGGAAACCGAAACTTTAAAAAAGTGGGCCGATGCTTCCACTCAATTACATGTACCTTTGTTAGTAAGCGAAGGTAGTATTGATGCTTCTGCATGGCAATATCCTGTTATTTTCCAGGAACCGTGGTACGCCATAGATGAGATTAATTTGTATTTAAGGCTGTTAAATATTTGCCAGCCTGCCTCAATTTTACAATGGCAACTAACGGCCGACTATTCCCCGCTTGCCGGTGGAGGTATATTTGGCGACAATAGCCCTCTCCGTCCTACGCAACGCTTCTGGAACTTAAAGCAACTTTCCTCAACACCTAAAAGTGTATTTGCCTTACCTGCTACAAGTAACAACGAAAACATAACGTGTGCAGCCCTGGGTAGTAGTAGCACCAACGTATATGCGCTGCATTTAGTAAATAACGGAGCCGAAAGGGTTGTAACCGTAACCGGCTTGCCTAACAAATTGCTGAAGTTTAAAGTGACGGTTACCAATGCAGAGAATAACGCAAAAGAGTTGGGCACTAAAAAGTCCTCTAACGGCCAAATTCAATTTAAGATTCCGGCACGAAGTTTTGTTACCCTTTCAAGTGAGTAATTACTAAATTAATGCTTTCCCATCGCATATTTCATGCCTGCCAAAAGGTGTTTTAAGAACAAATCATCACTATAAGTTTCAGCGGTATGCCCCAATGCGGTAGTAAACGCACGCCCGCCATCAAATTCCTGATACCAACTAATTGGATGATTGGCACCGTTGGTTCCACCCGTGTAGCTTTGCTCGTCCACTGTTAGCACAACAGTTATTTTATCTGATATTCCTTTGAAATTATACCATTCATCTGTTTTGGACCATTTTTCGGGTAAGTGACTTGTAAATGGATTATTTGATGCTGTTTTAATTAAAGTTGCCTGCTGCACTTTAGGGTGCGTATTGAAATAAGCACCTGTAAGCTGACCATACCAAGGCCAACCATATTCTGTATCGGTAGCTGCATGAATGCCAACATACCCCTTTCCTGCGTTTATATACTTTTGAAATTCCTTTTGCTGCATGTCGTTAAGCACATCACCTGTTGTGTTCAAAAAAACAACAGCATCATACTTCTTTAAATTTTTATAGGTAAAGGCAGAGGCATCTGATGTGGTATCAACCTTAAATTTATTTTCATCACCAAGCTTTTGAATTGCGGCAATACCCGCGCCTATGGACTGGTGTTTAAAGCCGGCAGTTTTAAAAAATACAAGTACCTTACTTTTGGCAATTGATGCTGTGCAAATGAAAATTTGGAGAACAATAACGAAATATTTGAGAGGCATAAATGGAATTGGTTTTAGGCTAAGCTAACAAATACATATTGTTTTCAAATCCTTTAAAATAAAAAAAGCCTCGGTGAAAATTCATCCGGGGCTTGTATATGGTATTCATAGTTATCAGCCTGCAGCTAATAACTGCTCCAGTATTTCTGTATAACCGCGCTCGCTTGCAAAGTCCATAGCGCTGCGGCCGTCATTATCAACAGCAGCAATTTCGGCATTATTTTCAATTAACATTGAGGTAAAATCATTAAACCCGCATTGAGCGGCAACTATCAACGGGGTTTCGCTAAAGCTGTTGCGCGAATTGATTTCGGCACCGTTTTGCAACAGTAATTTTCCTAGGTGATGATTGCCGATGCCTGCAGCATAATGTAACGCCGAGTTGCCGTTATGCAAGTGTAAATTAACATCGGCACCATGCTTAACCAGTAACTCAACTATGTGCATATTGGAGTTGTTAACCGCAAGTATAAGCGCGCTAACACCGTTGTTGTTCAACTCATTTACGCCTGCATTCGATATTTTAAGCAATGAGGCTACAGTTTCGCTATGATTATTGTAAACCGCTTGGTGCAGTGGTGTATTTCCGTTATCATCTTTTTGCCCGGCATTCTCTAAACTCAAAGCGTTGACCAGCTCACGCATACCATTAGCCGTAGCATGATCAAATATGTTGTAGCCGCCGTTATCTTTTACAGATGTATCTGCACCCAACGTTATTAAGTATAAAGCGGTCTCAGTTTTTTGTGCCAGCACCGCATAGAAAACAGGTGTTTGGCCGTAATTATTGGCAGCGTTAACGTCGGCACCAGCTTCAATAAGTTGTTTCAAAATTTCTTTGTTCCCGGTACGGGCCGCCATATGCAACGGTGTTTCGCTGGTGTTGTTAGCTAGGTTTACATCGGCTCCTGCGCTAATCAATGATTTTACAATATCCTTTGCCCCTTTACTGCTTACATAGTACAAAGGCGTATTACCCAAAGTGTCGCGCTTATCTACATTTATTCCGCCTTTTTTCAAAAACGCTTCAACTATACCCTTTTGTGCATTTTTGCAGGCATTTAAAAACATGTTATCCATAAATAGCTTATATAGTTGCGGTTAATAATAGTTTTACTACAGCCTCATTGTTATTATTCACAGCAATATCCATAGCCGTTTGTCCGGCATTGTTTACATTTTCAACAACCGACGATTCGGCGTCAAGCAATAATTCAGTTATCATTTTTGCAGATGCCTTATCAGAGTTTGCTGCGGCATACATTAAAGCGGTAAATCCTGTACTGTCAACATACTTTGCATCGGCTCCATTATCAAGTAAAAGCTCGGCTATATTATATTTTGACTCGTTACCACGGGCTGCAAAACTCATCAGAGGTGTTTTACCAAGCAAATCTGGCTTGTTGACATTACAACCGGCTTCAACAAGTATTTCAGCCAGCTTGTTGTTCAAGTCGGCAAGATAGCCTAATGAGCAAACTAAACCTAAAGCAGTATCGCCGTTAGCGTTGATTTCCGCATCTTTATCAAGTCCATTGTCAATAAGCCTTTGTAAAATAAGAGCAATATCCTTTAGGTCTTTGCTCATACCACGGCCAAAATTGCTAATACCTTTTGCTATCAGGTAAAAAACTGCTGTTTCACCTGTGCCTATTTTGTAGTTAACGTCGGCGCCTCCACTCAGCAATAGCTCAACCATGGGTAAAGATGGATATTCGCAGGCAAGCATCAAGGCAGTTCGTTTATGATAGTCTGACACTTCGTTTAAGTCAGCTCCTGATGAAATGATAGCTTCAGCAGCCTGTATATCTCGGTTAAGTACAGCCTCATGAATGGTCATTCCACCGGTTTGCAAATCACTTTCATCACCCGATAAAATAGCTGCAATTTCTTTAACGCCGCTTCGCTGCGCATAAGTTAATGGTGTTACTTCAAATATATCCCTATCTTCAATATCAATCCCACCACTTTCAACAAGTATTTTTACGGTTTTCGCAGCTCCTTCAACAGCTCCGGGTATCGATTTACGATGCACCAACTTATCGCAAATAAGATGTAAAAGGTTCTTTCCTTCCTCGGCAGTGGCATTCATTTTAATTCCTGCATCAGCCATTGCTTGTATAAACGGATACATGTATACCAAACCGGCATCTAAATATGCCACTTTCCCCGAGTCATTTTTTTTCTTTGGGTTAACGCCTGCCTTAATTAAAGCATTTGCAGTATTATAAATTTGTTGCGCTTTAGCATCTATTGCTGCTGCATTTAAATCAAAACGGGTGGTGGTTATGGCATGCAATGGGGTATTGCCATATTTGTCGGCAGTTGGCTGCAACCCTTTAGCCATTAAAAAATTCACCGCATTTTCATCAGTAAAACGTGCAGCTAAATGATATAAGTTTTCTTCTGTGTCGCTCTTGACATCAACTTGCTGTAATGCCTCATACATCCCGGCAATGTCTACACTGGGCTGACCCCCAATCATATTCCGATGATAGGCATCTCGTATCTGATTATATTCATTCATTATTATCAAGTATATTATGAGCTATTTGCAAAGCATTGTCAATGTTGCGATATTTTTTGAATTGAATATGGCTTGCGGTTTCTACAACACGGTTCCACTCGCCTAGCTCTAACCAACAATCAGTTTTTAACCTTACAACAGCATCTTTAAATCTTTCGGTAAAAAGCGAGACGTATTTGGTATCAACAGCAATCAAATGATCATCAGTTTGATTTTGAGCGTTCACAATTGACTGGTAATTTGCGTCGGTTTGATGATGTAGGCTTGGTTTGTTTTGCAGTGTTGCAAGCGCCCTATCAAGGCTTATCAGTGCATCCTTATAGTTTTTACTACCAAAAAGACAAAGAGCCGTATTAAAATGAGTAGAAGTAATATGATCCGGTTCTGTTTTCAATAATTGGTAAGCTTCACTAAACCGGCCTTTATCAATAAGCCTTACTATAAAGTCTTCTTGACTTTGCTGTTGTATTTGCGAATTATTTGCACCTAAAAGCATAACTAACCAATTAACAAACAATAAAACGATTGTTTTTTCGACTTATTGGATAAATGTTAAAAACATGCAGTTTGAGGTATAGAAACCACTGTCTCTTTGTAAACTTTTATGAGTTTACAAAGCGCTAATGATACTTAAAAAGATATTCGACCTGGTTTAATATGGGTCTACATCTGGTTGTACAATGCAACCCTTACTTAACGGAGTGGTTTGAAATTGAACAATAATGTCGCGTATCACCGACTTTACCTTCACAATTGAAACACCATCCTTTTCAAACTTAAGCATGATGCTTTTGATGTAAAAATTGCGAATGCGGCCTACCAACGGATATTCAGGACCAATTACACGGTCGCCGAAATGTTTACGCAATTCAATCGCCAAATATTCGGCCTGCTGATATAGCTTATCAGCATCTTTATGTTTTATATCCAGGTTTATAATTCGGTAGAACGGAGGATATTTGAAGTTTTTCCGCTCATCAATTTCTGTGAGGTACAAGTCCTTATAATCATTACGTATAACCTGATCAATTACCCGGTGCTGCGGGTTATAGGTTTGTATAACTACCTTACCCTGCTTACCACGCCTGCCGGCACGGCCGCTTACTTGGGCCAGCATTTGATAGCTGCGCTCATTAGCCCGGTAGTCAGGATATTTCAACAAGCTATCAGCATTTATAATTCCAATAACTGTTACATCAGCAAAGTCAAGGCCTTTGGCTACCATTTGCGTGCCCACTAAAATATCAATTCGCTTCTCCTCTAAATCATTTAACAAATTTTGATACGCGTTGCGGGCACGCGTGGTATCTAAATCCATTCGGGCTATGCGGCTATCAGGAATCAATACCTGTAAATCATCTTCAATTTTTTCAGTTCCAAAGCCTTTATACTCCAAATGTGTTGAACCACATGCAGGACAAACATTGATATTATCTTCTTTATAGCCACAGTAATGACAATGCAGGTGACTACTGCTTTTATGATAGGTTAAGCTAACATCACAGTTAATACACTTAGGGGTAAAGGCGCATACGCGGCATATGAGTACCGGAGCATACCCCCTTCTGTTCTGGAACAGTATTACCTGCTCCTTATTACTAAGTGCAGTTTGTATATCGGTCATCAGCACACTGGTAAAGTGCGACTGAATCACTTTGCGTTTTATTTCCTCTGCAATACTTACTACCTCTATTTCAGGCAAGCTTACGCCGCCAAATCTCTCTGTTAATTCGGTAAGTCCGTACTTACCTGTACGTGCATTAAAATAGGATTCGAATGATGGCGTGGCCGATCCTAATATGACCTTTGCCTGATATTTTCCCGCAAGGTAGATAGCCGCATCGCGGGCATTGTATCGTGGTGCCGGGTCAAACTGCTTATAAGATGTTTCATGTTCCTCGTCTACGATAACTAACCCTAAATCATCAAACGGCAAAAAAACTGATGACCGGGCACCAAGCACCACTTTGTATTCATGATTAAGCACTTTTTGCCAAACTTCAACACGTTCGTTGTCGCTAAAACGCGAGTGGTATACGCCTATGTCATTGCCGAAGTATTTGCGCAGCCTTTCAATAACGTGGGTGGTGAGTGCAATTTCAGGTAAAAGATAAAGCACTTGTTTACCGTTGTGCAAAGCCTCTTCAACCAACCTAATGTAAAGCTCGGTTTTGCCTGATGATGTTACCCCATGCAGTAACACCACATCTTTTTGAATAAAGTGATCTCTTATCTCATCAAGGGCATTGGATTGCGCGGGGCTTAGTTCAAAGTTTGCCCCCATTTCAAATTCATCGTAATACAAGCGGCTTACATTTCGCTCCTCAATTATGAATACCTCTTTTTCACTCAAAGCCTTCAACACTGCTGCGCTTACACCACTTTCTTCCATCAAATCATTTTTTGATACTAATGATTGATTTCTTGACAGCTTTAAGTATGCTAGTAGAGCATCTGCCTGCTTAGGTGCGCGGCGTTCCAATTCTACAAAAAGTTCGCGCCGCATATCAGCTTCGTTATAAAGCGGATTAAGTTTTATGTAGCTGCGTTTACGTGGCTTATAACGTTCACTTACCTCCTCGCTGATATGAATGATGTTTTTATCAAACATTGATTTAAGCACGGGCATTACAATTTTTTGCCCCAAAAGCTTAACAATATCACTTACAGATAAAATTGGCTGTATATCAAGTGCATCAACAATGAGGTATTCTTTATCATGCAACAAAGAGCGGTCAAAATTGCCATCGGGGTTAAGCATAATGCGGGTTTCACTCGCCAGCTTAAGCGCAGCGGGTAACGCAGCAGCCATTACCTCTCCGGTATTACACAGGTAGTAATCAGCCAGCCACTTCCAGAAATCTAATTGCTGTGATGTTACCACCGGACGGTCGTCTAAAACCTCCATCAGGTATTTAGCTTCGTATTTCTCAGGTGCAATGGTGGTAATTTCGTCAATTACGGCAGTGTAAAGCTTGCTTTTACCAAATTGTACCACTACCCTTTTACCAACAGCTACCACATTATTTAGCTCAAAGGGCACACGGTAGGTATATAACCGCGATATAGCAAGCGGTAATATTACGTTTACAAAGAGGGTAACTCTATCGGTTGATTGATTTTCAGCAAATTCGAGCATATTACACTTTACCCTTCAAAGCAGACAAAAGCAGGGTGAACCAGCCGGCAATGAATAGCAAGCCGCCAATAGGCGTAATGGGCCCTAAAATGCGTAGCCAGCTCCACTGTAAAATGTTTCTGCAAGACAATAAATACAACGAACCCGAAAAAAACACTATACCAAATGTAAACAACAAGTAGCCAGCGTAGGTTAAGTTATTATCGCTTTTATTAAGCGCCGCTAAAGCTAAAAGCGCAAATACATGGTAAAAATTATATTGAACAGCGGTGCCCCAAACCTGCAATTGCTGCGGTTCGAGCTTTTCTTTAAGCGCGTGAGCACCAAACGCACCGGTTATGACTGCTAACATGCCGAAAATGGCAGCGGTAATGATTATAGACTTATTCATTTGTAATTATACAGTTGCTAATGTAACCAATTGCAAGTATTACTTTATTGGCATAAGGTAAAAATCTACATTTGCCTAATTCAAAATATATGAAACGACTGATTACTATCACCATCCTTTTGCTTGCCGCCACCGTGTTTGTAACAGTTAAGTATTTTGATAATTTAAAAATGTCCGGCAATCATTCTGCTGATGTTATCAGTTCCATACCCTCCTCTGCTGCGGTTGTGTTCGAATTTAATAACGATGCAAGCTTTTACGATATCTATAAAAACAGCCCGCTATTTGCCTCTTTGTTAGGCAGTGATAGAATGGACGAACTCCATATGCTACGAAAAGGTTTATTGAATAATGCATCTGCTCAGTCTTTATTCAATGCACAGGATATTTTCCTGTCCCTTCATCCACAGGGTATTGATAGCATTGAATACCTTTTTACCACGGCTTCATCCGGTGCTTTTAGCAATGAAGCGATTACACAAATGAAACTCAAGCCTACAACGCTGGGAAGTAAGAAGGCTTATGTGTTTCAGCCAGACTCGGTTAACAGAGAGTTCTACATTGTTGAAAGACAACACAATGTTTGGTCAGGAAGCTTTTCAAAAACTCTTTTGCAGGAAAGTATTGATATCAAAAAGTCATTACCGGCTAATTTTGACCTTATCTCTGATCAGCAGCATTCGACATCATTGGGCAATTTATACGTCAATTATCAGCAATGTGGTTTGCTTTTAAACAACCTTTATAAAAGTGAAGACTCCGACTTGTGGAAAGGTTTGTTTAAGCTGCCTGCAAATACATCCTTAAGCTTAAACTACAAAAGCGATGCACTGCTCTTTAACGGTTTCACTACCTTCAAAGGCAATTCACCCGTAAGCTACATGGATATATTTAGAAACATGGTTCCGATAGAGCTTACGTTACAAAACATATTCCCGGTAACAACAGCTTACAGCAATGTTTACGGCATAAGTGATTTGGCAGCATTCAAGGAATTGCTTAATAGCTGGCAACAAAAGGCTCACTTGGTTAAGGATAAAAAAGCGCTTTTTAACAAAATAAAAACAGAAAGCGGAGTACAATTTGACAGTGAGTTTAACAAATTGCTTGATAATGAATTTGCGCTGGTTACCACACGTTTTCAGGAACGAATTGCCATCATTAAGGTAAAAAATGGCGCGGCACTACGTCCGTTTTGCAATAATATAAGCGCCATGCTAACAGAAGATATTGGCCAGTTTAACTTTAATCAGGTACCCATGTATTTGTTAGGCGATGTACTTTCAGGCTTTAGAAAGCCGTACTTTACGATAGTTGATAACTATTTGGTTTTGGGAAATTCGCAACGTGAAGTAAGCAATTTTCGCGAAAATTATTTTGGTAATCTTTTCCTGAGCAAGCAGTCAGATTTTAGAGAATTTTCGAACTTATTGGCCCAGCGTTGCAACGTTAGTTACTTTATAAATTTTAAGAATGCAGGTTACGCTTTTAAACGCGCGTTAAAGCGTGAGTATGCAGACGCCTATAATGCCGAGCCAGGATTTAAAAACTACTACGCAGCTGCCTACCAATTATCAGCATCTGATAAACAATTTTATACCAACCTGTGTCTTAAGATTAATACGCCTGATTCGCTGAACACAAACGGTAACTAATTTTTTACAATTAGTCATCTGGCTTGAAATAATATCAGGAGGATTACGTATTATTGATTACTAACTATTGATAATCCTTTTTGATGAAGAAATTTTTTGCAGGAGTACTGATGCTGCTTATCAGTGTTTCGTGTTATGCACAGCGCTTTGCGCATTACAACACAGGTACTCTTTATGATTCTTTTGAAAATCCTTCACAGGCAGCCTTTATACCTGACTCAAGCAGGCAGTTTGCATTTAATCTACTACCAAATTTTAACGCTAATCTGTATTTAAAAGGCAATGCTCAATACACCTTAAAGTCGAGGCTTTTTTTAGGAAAATATGACAACAGTGCCTTCACTGTTGGTGAGGGTAAATTTAATGATGTAACAGCAAACGTAAATGCATATATAGGTATGCTGCGCATGTTTACCAGCATGAGCGGAAAGACCGAAGTTGGCTTGTCATACCAAATAAAAGGAAATGGCCGCGGGCATGTTACAGACGAAACCATTGCCCTTTTTAATGGCATAGATAAATTCAACACTAACCAGCCCTATTTTGACTTGTTTAATAACCGCGCTTTTTATGAGGCATTTCACCAGTTCAGCATAAATTACAGGGAAAAGGTTACGCATAACTTTGCCGTAGGCGCTAAGCTCAGCTTGCTGTCGGGCATTGGCTACAACAACTTGAATGTTACTGAATCTGAACTCAACCGTAATCCGGCTGATCAAAATGCTGCCACCTTACGATTAAGGGGAACCTTTCAAAGTACTTATGTATTGGGGCAGTTTCCAAGGCGCGATCTGTTGCCGTTTTTCAGAAGCCCGGGCGCTGCCATTAGTCTTGGCGCAACCTATGCCCCCAAAGGATATATCATACAAGCTAACGTTAAAGATTTGGGTGCTATACGTTGGCGCGGAGGTGCTACTACTTATCGCTTTAACCAAACGCGTACTATTAGGACAACCACGCCCGCACAAACGGAGCTGGATGTTGAAGATGCTATAACCGGCATATTTGAAAGCAACCCGCGTAGAGGTTCGTTCACCAAAGCAATTGTTGGCCGGGCAGATCTTTCAGTAGGAAAAAAATTCATGTTGAATGAAAGCATCAATTATTTTCCAACCGCAGTTATTTCAAAGCTTATTAATGGAAGTGGTACAGCTGCGGCGCTGGTAAACCAGGTAAACTTCAGTAATTTCAGTACCTCACTTAGCGGTATTTATAACGAAGACAAACTGTTTGATTTAGGCTTACAATTAATGTACAAAACACCCAATATGGACATCTTTATTGGCAGCGAACAGTTAACACGCAGCTTTAACTTATATAGTGCCAGCAGAGAGAATGAAAGTGCAGTAACCAACCCTATGTCGCACTCGGGTGCTAACATATACTTTGGCTTCTCATTTAAATTTGGAAAGCTTTTAGAAAGGTGGAAAAACGACAGCTACTATTATGACGGCTCAGAACAAGGCCCTTTAGGCTGTACCTGGAAACGCTGGAATAACTAGTATAAAGTGCTAAGCCTTTTTACCGGCAATAAAATCTTTTAAATAAAACGGCTCAAAATAAGCCACATCCTCAAATTTTTGAGAGCTGAAAGCTTCAAATGCTCCTTTGCTTAAGTGCTTTGCCGAATTTATAAAATCAGTTTCGAAACGGGCGTTGCTCCACTTACCCAAAACCTCCTGACATTTAGCGGCACCATCACCGAAAAACAAAACCTTTTGCTGCTCAAGTACTGATGCAAAGCTATGCTCATCTATAATTTCGGCAGTTGTTGGCTGCAACCGGTTACCCTTTCCATCGAATAAAGCTGTGTACACTTCCATGCGCCTGGCGTCAATCATAGGGCATAGTAGCAAATCTTCATCATTAATTGAATTAGCCATACCGTTTGCCATGGCTTGTAATGTTTCTACTGCTATAAGCGGTTTGTCTAATGCGTAACATAGTCCTTTGGCCGTTGATACACCAATACGTAAACCGGTGTACGACCCTGGGCCACTACTAACTGCCACAGCATCAATATCAACATATTGCATTTTAAGCGAGGCAAAAACTTCTTCAATAAAAACAGTGATTACTTCAGCATGTATGTTCCGCTGATTTAATTCTTTAACGGCCAGAATTTCATTTTGCGATGCAATAGCAACAGAGCAAGCCGTAGTAGCTGTTTCTATTTGAAGTATTAAACTCATGAGTATTTATTAAGGTACCGGATCATGCCCATGCCCGCCCCACGGGTTACAGCGGCCAATACGTTTCAAAGTTAACCATCCGCCCTTAAACGGACCATATTTTTTTATTGCCTCTACACCGTATTGCGAGCAGGTTGGTGTGTAACGGCATGCTGATGGTAGTATTGGAGAAATAATATACTGGTACACTTTTATAAGTGCTATGAAAACAGCACCTACACACCGTTTTATAAAGTTAAACAGCTGCAACATCTGCTTGCTGGCAAAGTTGTACCATAAGTTTTACCATACGCTTATCCATAAAAGCAAAGTCGTTAATCTCTTTACCTATGTAATTTATAGAAAGCAGTATTTGTTTGTTGTTTTGCAGCAAAGGCCCGTATAGTAACGCATCTTTATGCAACCGGTAAGCTTCGCGGGTACGGCGTTTAATCAGGTTACGATCAACAGCCCTGCGGTAACGTTTTTTTGCCACGGCAAAAACAACCTGCACTGGATGAGTTTGAGGCTGAGGCGCAGATATCCACGATACACGAAAAGGGTAACACAAAAAGGAAGACCCGCCATGAAAAAGCTTATCTAAAAGCCTTTTATTACATAGCCGCTCTTCCTTTTTAAAAGTATACATATTGCTTAAATGGTTAACCGAAAAATATTAATTCACTACGGCACCACTCCCGGTATTACAGGGCAAGCAACCTGTATTATGCTTTATGACGACGCTCGTCAGAAACTGATAATCTTTTTCTTCCTTTAGCTCTTCTTGCAGCTAATACTCTTCTGCCGTTAGCAGTTGCCATGCGCTCACGGAAACCGTGTTTGTTTCTTCTTTTACGTTGAGACGGCTGAAACGTTCTTTTCATGATTGTTATATTCTTTGTATTTCGTTATTCTATAAACTAAAAAACGGGAGTGCAAATTTAGGCTTTTTATTTAAGTTTTCAAATATAATTATTAGTATTTACGTTTGTACATAGTAACATGTAAAGCTCAACCTATGAAAATTGCTTCCCTTCTGTTGTTTTACTTACTTCCGTTTATAGCAGTGGCGCAAGTTAATTATAAAATATATAACACCAATACGCAAAAAACGGCAACACTAGACGAGGTTGTTGCCGAAATGGACAAGGCTGATGTTTTATTTTATGGTGAGGAACACAATGACTCACTGGGCCATACCATTGAATTGGCGATATTCGACATGCTGGTTAAGAAATACCCACAAAATGCTGTACTATCATTAGAGATGTTTGAAACCGACACCCAGCCGATTTTAAACGAATACCTCAACAACCTCATAAGAGAAAAGAATTTGCTTAGTGATGCCAGGGCATGGAGTAATTATAAAGATTACCGGCCATTGGTTGAACTGGCTAAACAAAATCATTTGCCCGTTATTGCAGCAAACGCTCCATCCAGGTATACTAACAGAGTTACGCGTTTAGGCTTGAGTAGTCTTCAGGAATTAGATAGTAAAGCAAAGGGATGGCTCCCTCCCCTGCCTATCGACACGTCAACTGGTGCATATTACAATAAATTTGTAAAAACCATGGGCGGACATGCCAATATGGGCGGTATGAAAATATATCAATCGCAAAACCTTTGGGATGCAACTATGGCCTGGAGCATAGCCAAGCACTTGAAAGCAAATCCACGCAGCAAAATTATGCATGTCAATGGCGGCTTTCACAGTGAAGATCAATTGGGCGCCATTGAACAATTAAAAAAGTACGCACCAAAAGCACGCGTCATAAATATTGCTGCCTATGCTGTAGCCGATTACAATAGAATTAACTGGAACAGCTACAGTAAAAGCAACAACTATATAATTTTAACCAACGGAAATTTGCCTAAAAGCTTTTAAACCTTACGGGCAAGCAAATCACGAATCTCCGTAAGTAATACTTCTTCTTTGGTAGGTGCCGGCGCAACGGTTGGCGCTGCCGCTTCTTTCTTTTTAAACTGATTAATAGCCTTTATAAATAAAAAGAGTGCAAAAGCTACTATTATAAATGATATTATTTGCGACAAGAAGTTACCATATTTTATTGCTGTACCCGGTATTACCAGCTGGCTAAGGTTTGATAAATTGGCTGCCTTAAGTGCCGGTGTAAGTATAGCGGGAGTAATGATATCCTCAACCAGTGAGCTTACAATTTTACCAAATGCGCCACCTATAACAACGGCAACGGCCAAATCTAACACATTGCCCTTTACGGCAAACTCCTTAAATTCTTTAATAAATGACATAGCGGAAAATATTGGTTTACATAGCTAATTTACGAGTAATGCATTCACATCAAAATTTTTTATTGTTTAAAACAAAAGCGGCCAATTAGCATTAACCAATAATCATCAACTTTACTTTTTGTTTAATAGCGCCTTTGATGTATTTTTGGCGCTGCCTATATATATGTTAAAACAGAATCTTCAACAAAAACTTTTACAAAAGCTCTCGCCTCAGCAAATTCAATTTATCAAGCTGCTGCAGGTTCCTACCGTGTCATTAGACACTCGTATTAAAGAAGAACTTGAAGAAAACCCTGCGCTTGAAGACCTGAGTTTAACCAATATGAACGAGCCGGAGGAGCAATACCCCGATCGTGATCCCGACGATGATGATTACTCTTCTAATGATGATAATTCAGAATATGATGAGTTCAATATAGATGATTATCTTCAGGATGATAGTGTAAATGATTATGGCTCGCGTTATGACCAAAACGGTGATGATGAGGAAGACCGTAAGGAAATGCCTATAGCAATCCAAAGCTCGTTTTTTGAAAACCTGCAGGCACAGCTAGATCTTGTGCCTTTGGATGATAAAGACTTTCGTATTGGTCAACAAATAATAGGCAGTTTGGATGATGATGGCTACCTGCGTCGCCCTATAATGTCACTAACTGATGATTTGGCATTTTCACAAAATGTGATGGCAGAAGACGAAGAGGTAGAGGAAATGTTGAAACTCATCCAAACCTTCGACCCTCCGGGTGTTGGTGCCCGCACTTTACAAGAGTGTTTACTTATACAGCTTCGACGTAAAGATGCTAACGACCCGATTGTAAAAAAGGCAATTTTGGTGGTTGAGAACTATTTGGAAGAGTTTACCCGTAAACATTATGATAAGCTTGAGAAATCATTAAACATGAATTCAATTGAGCTGCGTGGCGTGGTTAACGAAATTTTAAAGCTTAATCCTAAACCGGGCGATACCAACGAGGTTAACACCAAGCAACACCAGGTAATTCCTGATTTTCATATTACCAATAACGACGGAACACTTATACTAACCCTTAATGCAAAAAATGCACCTGAGTTGCGGGTTAGCCGCTCATACCAGGAAATGTTTGAGCATTATGATAAAGCTTCACAACGCGATAAAAAGTTGAAAGAGGCGGTACAGTTTGTTAAGCAAAAGCTTGACTCGGCCAAGTGGTTTATTGATGCTATTAAGCAACGCCAGCAAACGTTGCTTAAAACCATGAATGCCATAATGCAATATCAGTACGAGTTCTTTTTATCTGGTGACGAGCGTAACCTTCGCCCAATGATTCTTAAAGATATCGCTGACCGTATTGGCATGGATATATCTACTGTATCAAGGGTTGCCAACTCTAAGTATGTTCAAACTGAGCATGGAACGTTTCTTTTAAAATCCTTCTTTTCTGAAGCTATACAAACCGAAAGCGGTGAGGAGGTTTCAAACAAAGAGGTTAAGAAGATTTTGGAAGAATGCATTGGTGGTGAAGACAAAAGACATCCGCTTGCTGATGAAAAGCTTACCGAAATATTGAAAGAACGGGGCTACAATATAGCACGCCGTACCGTAGCTAAATACCGCGAGCAAATGAATATTCCGGTTGCCAGGCTTCGTAAAGAGCTCTAAGATTAGTTAGTTTATTGGCTCATAGGCTATCGAGTCATCGCCTGCGTACAGTTCATTGCTAATGCGGTCGTTGATGTTATGAACTATACCATCAAGCTCTTCAGCGCACGTATTAATCATTTCAATTACCTGCTCCTTCTCCTCCATGCTTTTTGAGCCTCGAGCCACATAGGCAAGTCCTAAAATTGAGGCAACAGGCCTGCGGATTTCGTGCGAGCTAAGCCATGATATATGCTGTAGCACCTTATTCTGATGGTTTATCTTTTCCTCGCGCTTACGTCGGTCGGTTATATTCTGGTGCACGGCCATGTATCCAGTGTGTACACCCTTATCGTTAAATATAGGCTTGTATTCTACATTTACCCAAGGCGACGAACCGTCTTTCAAGAAATGTTGAATGTCAATACTGAACGTTTCCAGGGTTTCCTTACGGCGCCTGATTTCTTCAATTGTGCCCGGGGCAAATCTATCACCTCCCAAAATATCGCCCGGGTAAATTCCTTTTAATTCCTCAAGCGTGTATCCCGAATATTCTTCAAAAGCACGATTAGCCCAGGTTATGCTATGATCGGTATCCATAACAATAACCATGTTATTAATTTTGGTAATAATCTCAGCCAGGCGCTTATTTTCTTCGTTAGCTCTCTTCAAAGCATCAATATCTTTTACCGCGCCAACTATGCGGGTTGCAACGCCCGACGAATTGTACAAGTAATATCCCTGTGAAAACACCCATATGTAATCTCTATGTCCGGCGCACTTAATACGATATTCGCAGTCCCAGTTGGTTTCGCCGCGGTTTAATACTTCTTGCTGACTTCTGGTTACATTTTCCCTGTCGTCGGGATGTATATGCGATCTCCACCATTTGAGAGATCTGCCAATTTCATTTGGGTCACAATTCAACAGCTCACTTACGTCAGTATAAAACGACAGGTAATCGTTTTGAATATCATAGTCGTAAATGACATCGCGCGTTGCCTTAGCCACAGTTTCGTACCTTGATATTGCGCTTTCAAGCTGCATGTCTTTCAGCTTTTTATCGGTTATGTCTACAAAATAAACGGCAATTCCATCAACTGTAGGGTAGGCATCAACATAATGCCACTTTTTAAAATGCTTCCAATACGCCTCAAAACGTACCGGAATGTTCTCTTTAATAGCTTTGGTGTATTGCTTAAAGGTAATTCTTCCTTCAATACCAGGGAACACATCAGTCAAACCTTTCCCAATAACGTCAACAGCCGAAAGCCCTGTCTCAATTTCAAATTTCCTGTTAACCTTAGTAAATATTAAACTATGATCGAGCGTGTAAAAACCCTCGTTAATACTGTTAAGTGTATCTTCGAGGTTAAGCATATACTTGTTGCGCTCATGCTCTAATTGTTTAAGCTCGGTTATATCTTGTGCTGAACCTAAAAGTTTAAGCGGCTTACCATCGGCCGAATGCACCAATTTTGCAATTTGCCTTATATACCGCGTTTCGCCGGTTAGCAAATGTATACGGTGAATTACATCAAACTTTCTACCCGTAGTAATTAAAAGATTTAGTGCATCCAGCATATCAGCCCTGTCTTCAGGGTATATCTGCTGCACATACAAATCATAAGGATTTTCGGTAGTATATGGCTCAATACCGGCTATACTATACATTTCCTCCGACCAAATGAGCTGTTTATTTTCAAGATAAAACTCCCAACCGCCAACTCTTGCAATTTGCTGCGTTTCACTTAACTTGTTTTTTTCCTCACGCAATTCGTCATTTAAACGCTTAAGCTCCTGTTCATAAGCAAGCTTTTGTGTAACATCCTGCGCCGTGACCATAATGTGACGCTTTTTGTTAAACGCTATTTGCTGGGAACTAATAGCTACAGAAACTTCACTGCCATCGCGCTTTAAATGACGCCAAACACCTGATGGTTTGAGTTGATCTGATACCTGGCTTATAGATTCGATCACCCGCTGCCTGTCTTCATCGGGTCGCATATCTAATATGCTCATGCTTAAAAATTCATCCCGGGTATACCCGTATTGGGCAATTGCCGTATCGTTAACGGAGATAAATTTTAAGGTAACAGGGTCATATATCCACTTGGCCAGCGGGCTTCCCTCATACATAGAGCGATATTGACGTTCGCCGTCTAAAAGCCTTTTATTATTTAATTTGATAAGATACCACAACAGTAAAGTTGTAATAAAAACGAAGAAAACACCTTTTAAACTGCTTACAATAAGCATATCAGCAGCATTAAGCTGGCTCCTGAATAAAAAAAGTACCTTATCGCTTGCGGTTATCCACAAGCAACAAGTTAACAGATATATCAGTGAAATTTTTACCTCTCCTACCCTCATTGCACGGTTACAAGCTTAATACGCAAAAAGGCAGAGTTGCGTTGCGTTACGAATGTATATTATTCTAATTTGGGGTACAAAAAGTAATATGTTTTTTAACTATAACAGCTAAATGATATTTACTCAAGTGCAATATTATTACTATAAGTTAATATTACAAACGCCGTTCTTGAACATTGCTAAAACCATTTAACGCTATATTTGCTTCATATTTATGCTACTTAAAATATATCCCGAAAACCCGAACCCTAAGGCTATTGAACAGGTGGTGCAGGTTTTGCGCCGAGGAGGTTTAATTATTTACCCTACAGATACCGTTTATGGCTTAGGGTGTGATATTACCAATCACCGAGCTATTGAGGCTGTGGCCAAACTTAGGAACATGAAGCCTGAAAAGGCTAATTTTTCATTTATATGTTATGATTTAAGTAACCTGGCTGATTATAGTAAGCCAATAGATAACAGCATTTTCAGGGTATTGAAAAAGGCGCTGCCTGGTCCGTTCACTTTTATATTAAATGCCAGCGGCTTAGTACCAAAATTACTTAGCTCTAAAAAGAAGACTGTAGGTATACGTGTACCTGATAACGTTATTGCCCGCGAAATTGTACACCAGCTAGGCAACCCCATATTGTCCACCTCCATTAAAGATGATGACGATATTATAGAATACTCAACCGATCCTGAACTGATACATGAAAAATATCAGGATTTAGTTGATATCGTAATTGACGGTGGATATGGTGGTAACGTAGCTTCAACGGTAGTTGACGTAACCTCGGGTGAGTTTGAAGTTATTCGTGAGGGAAAAGGTGATTTAGAGGCATATTTGTAAGTTCAACAGCTCCTAGAACTGCAAAGTTATACAAATATGTCATTTCGAGGAACGAGAGATCTTTTCAAAGTGACCAACTAATCGACCCGAAAAAATTTCTCGTAACGTCGAAATGACATAATTTGATTCTATCGTTTAAAAACTGACTTGGGATTTAATTCCTAATACTCTTTACAAACTCCGGAATACGCTCTAAATACCCTTCCTCTGCCTGGAATTTCACAAATGCACTACCAACAATTGCACCGTTGGCATATGCGGTAGCTTTATCAAATGCAGCCTTATTGCTGATGCCGAAACCAATAACCACCGGATTATTCAATTCCATGTCTTTGATGCGTTTAAAATACGTTTCCGTTACATCTGAAAGCGTTAAGCTACCGCCGGTTATGGAGGCTGATGATAAAAGATAAATAAAGCTATTGCTCAGGCCATCTATCTTGCGTATACGATCTTCGGCAGTTTGCGGTGTTACCAGGAAGATATTGCTAAGGCCATGTTTAGCAAAGCATTCTTTATACAAGGTTTCGTACTCGTACATAGGCAGGTCGGGTACAATAACACCGTCTACTCCTACTTCGGCGGCCTTAGCACAAAAACGTTCAACACCATATTGCACCATAGGGTTGGCATAGCCCATTAATAAAACGGGAATGCTAACACGCTTACGCAGCTCGGCCAGTTGCTCAAATAATACGTTCAACGTCATACCGTTATCAAGCGCCTGCTGCGAACTATTTTGAATAGTAGGTCCATCGGCAACCGGATCAGAATACGGAAAGCCTATTTCCAAAAAATCAACCCCGGCTTTTTCTAAAGCCTCAGCTACATCAACAGTAGCGTTTAAGTCGGGGTATCCGGCAGTAAAGTATACAGATAGCAGGTTGTTCTTCTTTTGGTTGAACATGCTGTTTAGTCGGTTCATTCTTTTAGTTCATAGTTGATGGTTAATAGTTCATAGTAGAGATTAGTTATGCATTTTGCCATGAACCATCACCTATGAACCATAAACCTATGTTAAAATCCAAAGTGTTTAATATAAGTACTCAAATCCTTATCGCCACGGCCTGACAAGCAGATAACAACATTATCAGTTTTTTCAAACTTCATTTTTTCAAGCTGGGCGAATGCATGTGCCGATTCAATGGCCGGTATAATACCCTCCAGTTTCGATAACAACAGACCTGCTTGCAAAGCTTCTTCGTCGGTAATGTTGACGTATTCGGCACGTTTAATTTTATGCAAATGCGCATGTTGCGGACCAATACCCGGGTAATCTAAACCGGCTGAGATAGAATAAGGTTCTACTACCTGCCCATCTTCAGTTTGCATTAAAATGGTGCGACTACCATGTAGTATACCTTCCTTGCCTAAAACCGACGTTGCTGCTGAGTGACCACTGTTAACCCCTTTTCCGGCTGCTTCAATGGCTATTAGTTTTACATCCTCATCTTCTAAGAAATGGTAGAACATCCCCATGGCATTACTACCGCCGCCCACACAGGCCAGCACGTATTGCGGCAACTCATTACCTGTATGCTCAAGCAGTTGCTTTTTAGCTTCTAATGATATAATGGATTGAAACTTGGCTACCATCTCTGGGTACGGATATGGCCCCACTACCGAACCTATAATGTAATGCGTATCAACGGGATTGTTTATCCAGTCGCGCATGGCCTCGTTAGTAGCATCTTTCAATGTTTTGCTGCCCGATGTAGCCGGTACTACCTTTGCTCCCAACATTTTCATACGGGCTACATTTGGCGCCTGGCGCTCCATGTCAATTTCGCCCATGTAAACTACGCATTCAATACCCATGAGGGCACAAACGGTAGCTGTAGCCACACCATGCTGACCTGCACCGGTCTCAGCAATAATGCGCTTTTTGCCCAAACGCTGTGCTAACAGTATTTGCCCGATGGCATTATTAATTTTGTGTGAGCCGGTATGATTCAAATCCTCACGCTTAAGAAAAATATTTGCACCATATTTTTCAGACAAGCGCTTGGCGTGATACAAAGGAGATGGGCGGCCTACGTAATCTTTTAACAACGATTTAAACTCAGCTTTAAAGCTTTCGTCGGTAATAATGTTTTGGTACTGCTGGCGTAGCTCTTCTACGTTTGGGTACAGCATTTCGGGGATGTAAGCACCACCAAAATCGCCATAGTAACCTTGTTCGTTAACCGTATATTTCATGTTAGTTTGTTCTCAATAATGTAAAAGCAGCGCGCAACTTGTTCTCATCTTTTAAGCCTGGCTCCATTTCAAAGCGGCTGTTTAAGTCAACACCATAAAACGCCGGGTGTTTAATTTGTTTTACCTCAGTTAAGTTATCAGCACTCAATCCGCCCGAAAGGAAGAACGGCACATCTAACTGATATTGATCCAACACCCGCCAATCAAACACCTGCCCCGAGCCGCCATGAGCCGCGGTTTTGGTGTCAAATAAAAAGTAATCAACCTTATCGGCATAGTCCGCCAACACCCCAAAATCGAAAGTTTCATCTATACCAAATGCCTTTAGCACAGTACCCTTTTCTCGTAATTCAGCACAGTATCCCGGGCTTTCACTGCCATGCAATTGTACGGCAGCAAGCTGGTATTGGTTTATCAGCCGTTTAACCGTTTTTATATCTTCGTTTACAAAAACACCCGTTTTAATAATAGACGCAGGTAACTTAGCTATTTCAGCAGCAGGTAAATCACCCACATACCTCGGCGATTTGCTATAGAAAATAAATCCTATGTAATCGGGTTTTAGACCAGCAATGCCCTTAATGTTACCGGGCACTTTCATGCCGCATACTTTTATTTTCATCTGATAGCTTATAGATGATGGATCATAGTTCATAGTAGCTTCTTTTAGTTTGATAATTCTTACTATGAACCATGAATGAAATCTAATTCAACAAGGCATTAAAGCTCTTTAAAGCACTTCCTTTCAACAATGATTCCTCTGCCTCATAAAAACAATCGGCGAAGGTTTTGGCAGGCTCAATGGTGCGTATGGCTAGTGCAGCGTTGCATAGCACAACATTATTTTGCACGGTACTGCCTTCAACTTTTAATACCTGCGTAAATATACCAGCCGAATCAGCAACTGTATGTCCACCGGTTATATCCATAGCGTTTACTTTATCAAAACCTAACTGAGTAATACTGTTGATTTTTTCCCCTTCGGCCGAAAACGTTTTAAAATCTCCGGTTAGCGATACTTCATCATAACCATCCAGCGCATTAACAATGGTGTAGTTCACATCGGCTTTTTGGTAAAGGTAAGCATACAACCTTGCCAGTTCGAGGTTATACACCCCCACCATTTGGTTGTTTGGCCTTGCTGGGTTTACCATTGGCCCAAGCATGTTAAAAAACGTTTTTACAGCCAATTCTTTACGTACGGGCGCAACCGTTTTCATAGCCGGGTGAAACAGCGGAGCATGCAAAAAGCAAATGCCAGCCTTATCCAAACTGTTATTCAGCTTATCCAAATCATTGGTAAACTGGTAACCTAAATATTCCATTACATTGCTTGAACCACAGCCCGACGACACACCGTAGTTGCCATGCTTGGCCACTTTATACCCTGCCCCAGCTACAACGAATGATGCCAGCGTAGATATATTGAATGTGTCTTTGCCATCACCGCCGGTTCCGCACAAATCTATAAGCTCATCGGCCTCCAGCTTAATAGGAAGGCAAAGCTCTAGCATAGCATCGCGGAAACCTTCCAGCTCGTCTACAGTGATCATGCGCATACAATAGGCCGTCATAAACGAGGCCATTTGCGAGGTATTATACTTGCCTTGAGCAATATTGGTCAAAATTTCTTTCGACTGCTCGCGGCTAAATGTTTTATGCTCAAATAAGTGGTTAAGTATAGCTTTCATAGCTCCCAGCCCCCTAAAGGGGGAGCTGCCTTTCTAAATTTGTTTAAACTTTTTATCCCTGGTTGATTTTTTTGCTCCCCCTTCAGGGGGCTGGGGGGCAAAGAAAAAGGGTTGCCTTTTGGGCAACCCTTCGTAATATTTTGTACTTACAAAAACAGGAGATTGCCTTACGATTTCTCGTTAAGCCACCACCAGTTGTTGTTTTGTAATTTCATGTTCTGTTTATGTTGGCAAATATATTATTGATTTTTTGAAATGCAAATCTTAATATAATTTTATCAACAAATAATATTGCAATACATCATATGGCTTTTGATAAAAAAGTGAGCAACTCAGAAGATGATTTAGGTTTTGGCAGGCAGGCAGTTGCTAAACGGCAACGCACTATAAATAAAGACGGTTCAATTAATGTAAGTAGAAAGGGATTACCCTTTTTTAGAACTACTGATGTTTACAACAACCTCATCAGCATGAGCTGGACCCGCTTTTGGGCAGTTATTGTAACCGGATATTTAATTACCAACCTTATTTTTGCAACGGTATATAACTTAACCGGTATTGAAAATCTCAGAGGTGCCGATGGCGGAAACTTGTTCGAGCACTTCTACAATGCCTTTTTCTTTTCGGCACAAACGCTTTCCACTGTAGGGTACGGGCACATAAGTCCCAAAGGTTTTTTGACAAATACTATTGCAGCTTTTGAGTCGATGTTGGGTTTGCTAGCCTTTGCCTTAGCTACCGGCTTGCTGTACGGACGCTTTTCCAGGCCCTCGGCCAAAATTATTTTCAGTGAAAACATGTTGGTAGCACCGTACCTGCAAGGCGAACGCGGTCTTATGTTCAGGCTGGCAAACATGCGCGCAAATACTTTAATCGACCTAAATGTAAGCGTAGTATTCTCCTACAATGAAGATGTTGACGGTAAAACCGTTCGTAAGTTCTTTCCTCTTGCCCTGGAACGTACAACGGCAAATATACTTACCCTGAGTTGGACGGTTGTTCATCCATTGAATGATGATAGCCCGATAAAGCATATCACCAGCGACGATTTAGAGCGCACCAATGCCAACTTTGCCGTATTGTTGAAGGCATATGACGATTCTTTTTCGGAAACAGTACACTCCCGTACCTCTTACCAATATGATGAGGTTGTTTGGGGTGCACGCTTTGTGCCTGCTTTTTACGCCGATGAGACCGGCAAGATGATATTAGATTTAGGTAAGATAAGTGATTTTGCACAGGCTGAAATGCCTTTAGATGCTTAATTTGAATTAAATTGAACTAATAGTTAACAAATAGGTTTAGTATTAAAACTACTGAACTATGGAAAACAAACCAACATCATTCCCGGCTGAAACGCAGGAACATCAACCGGGCGACGAAAGCGCGATGACTCCAAGACCCGAGTACATTAGCCCAAACTATAAAGCAGCCGGTAAGCTTAACGGCAAAGTTGCGTTAATTACCGGCGGAGACAGCGGTATAGGACGTGCTGTTAGTGTGCATTACGCTAAAGAAGGTGCCGATGTAGCAATTGTTTACCTTGATGAAGACACCGATGCCCAGGAGACCAAGAAGTTGGTGGAAGAAGCAGGTAAACGCTGTTTACTGATGAAAGGCGACATTAAAAACAGCAGCTTTTGTAAAGAAGCTGTTGAAAAAACAATTGCCGAATTGGGTAAACTGAATATTTTGGTTAATAACGCGGCTATACAGTTTCCACAAAAAAATGTGAGCGATATTGACGACAAGCAACTGGAAGACACTTTCAGAACAAATATATTTTCACACTTCCATTTTGCTGCGGCAGCGGTACCGCATTTAACTAACGGCGATACTATTATCAACACAACATCAGTAACTGCTTATCGCTCATCGCCGGAGTTGATTGACTATTCATCAACAAAAGGTGCTATTGTAACTTTTACAAGGTCGCTTGCTAAAAATCTTGCTGAGAAGAATATTCGTGTAAACGGTGTAGCCCCCGGACCGGTTTGGACGCCACTCATCGTATCTAGCTTTGATGAAGAAAAAGTTGCAAAGTTTGGACAAGATGTACCGATGGGACGCGCGGGTCAACCTTCAGAATTAGGCCCGGCTTATGTGTTTCTTGCGTCTGAGGACTCGTCATACATTACCGGACAAATTATCCATGTAAACGGTGGAGAAGTGATAAACGGCTAATTAAGTTATTTTAACAGTTAGCGAAGCATCGTTTGAAAAAGGAAATCCTCGCCTTTTAAGGCGAGGATTTCCTTTTTTGATTATTTCAATAACGGATCTTTTTCCTTCGCGAATACATTGTACACCAGCTTATCTAACCAAGCCGGGAATATTTTACTGAGCAACACAGTTAGCTTACCCTGCCCTGTTAAAATTAAAGTTCGTTTACGGTTAATAATACCGTTAGCAATAATTACCGCTACCTCTTCAGAAGTCATCATTTTGTCCTCTTCCAGGCTGCTTTCGCCTTGTTGTTTTGCTTCTTTATTTAAGGCTGTATTTCGAATGTTTGATGCAGTGAACCCCGGGCAAGCTGTCATTACATGCACACCGGTTTTCAAGTTTTCAACCCTTAAGGCATCTAGAAAGCCGTTCATCGCAAATTTTGATGCAGAGTAACCGGTACGGCCGGGCAAGCCTTTATATCCGGCTATTGATGATACTCCTACAATACTTCCCTGAGTTTTTAAAATTTCAGGTAATGCATGTTTGGTACAATAAACCGTACCCCAAAAGTTAACGTCCATCAATGACTTTAAAACCTGCAGGTCGAGGTCTTTAAATAAGGCGCGCATTGATATGCCGGCGTTATTTATAAGCACGTCTACCCTATTAAAAGTTAGCTTGGCCTGCTTAATTAAATGAGCACAATCATCTTCAACAGTTACATCGCATTGTACTGCCAGTGCCTTTACGTTAAACTGCTTTTGTATATCGCTGGTTATATCACACAAGGTTACAAACTGCCTTGCACCTAATACAAGATTTGCGCCGCGTTTTGCCAGTTCATAGGCCAGTGCTTTACCAATGCCCGAAGATGCACCAGTGATTATTATTACTTTATTGTTTAAGCTCATATGCCGGAGAAGACCACCCCGGCATGTTCTTTACGCGCAGCTCAGGCAGCCTGAATAAATATTTAACTGCGAAAGTAAGCATTGCACCGTAAAAATTTTTCATATGCTGCCAACTCATTTTTGATGCTGGTTGTGATACTTGCTGAATTACGAATGTTTTGGCAAAGTAGTAGTTTTTAAAACCGGCCAGGCGTATACGGTATGATAAATCTATATCGTTGCCATAATCTTTAAAGCGGTCATCAAACATGCCAATATCCTGTAATACCGAGCGGCGTAATAGCATAAAACATGAGTTAAGCACGTCGGTTTCGGTATTTTCAAAGCCCTCAATCCAACCTGCTTCATAATGTTTGCTGAATAATCTTGATTTGGAAAACAACCTTGACAATCCAGTTAATCTAAAAAAGCTAATCCACTCAGGAGGCATATTTTTGTTAGACCCTTCAACGAAGTTTCCCTCGGCATCAAGCATACGTACAGATACACCACCGGCATCAGGATGTGCTTGCAAGAACTCACTCAATTTGTCAAGGGTTTCCTCACTAACGAGTATCGAGGCATCAAGTAAAAGTACAAACTCTCCTTTACTTGCCTTAATTGCTTCGTTAGCTGCTTTTGCAAATCCCTGCTTACGCGAATGCTCGATAACTTTTGCCTGAGGAAATTCAGCTTTTACCATTCTCACCGAAATATCCTCAGAAGCATTATCAACTACTATTACTTCACTATCTGATAAAGCTGCGCGCTTTAAAGCCCCGAGAGCGTGTCTTAAAGGTCTACATTGATTATGATTAACAATAATTGTAGATAGCTGCATATTTTACTTAGATAGAGAACTTTCGTATGGTACGCGGGTAGCAATCGACCTACCAAGGGTGATTTCATCTACATACTCCAGTTCTCCTCCAAACGCTATGCCACGGGCTATAGTTGAGAAATTTATTTTGAATTCTTTTAGACGTTTGTGCAAATAAAATATGGTTGTATCGCCTTCCATAGTAGCGCTAAGCGCAAATATCACTTCGCGCACCTCTCCGGCCTTCATTCTTTCTACCAACGAATCAATTTCAAGGTCAGAAGGACCTATTCCATCCATAGGAGAAATGAGTCCGCCGAGCACATGGTATACACCAGTGTACTGATTTGTATTCTCTATTGCCATTACATCGCGCGTGTCTTCAACAACGCAAATAGTTACATGATCGCGTTTACGTGACGCGCAAATTTCACAAACGGTAAAATCTGATATATTGTGGCAGGTACGGCAGTGCTGTATATCGTTACGTAGCTTAGTTACCGAGTTACTAAACCGCTCCACATCAGCCTTATCCTGCTTAAGTAAATGCAGCACTAACCGAAGAGCTGTTTTTTGCCCAACACCGGGTAATTTCGAAAATTCTGCAACTGCATTCTCCAGCAACTTCGACGAAAAATTCATTACCAAAATTACAAAAACAACAGCAATTAGGTTTGCCGTTTTAAAGGCTTTACTTTATCGTTACTAAAATTCGTATATATGCGAGAATATTGCCACGTATTGTTATTTTGATATAAGAACGAGGCTAAATAGATATTACACTTAAACAAGATACAGCATGTCGCCCGGAGTTTTACTTTTATTTATTGCTGCCTATTTTTTGGTGCTCATTTTAATTTCGTATTTCACGTCGCGCAAATCGGCTGATAACGATACTTTTTTTGTGGCAAACCGCAATTCAAAATGGTATTTGGTAGCGTTTGGTATGATTGGCACTGCGCTTAGCGGTGTTACATTCATTTCGGTTCCGGGCAAGGTTGGCGCCCCCAGCGGCGATCAGTTTGCATATTTTCAATTTGTACTAGGCAATGCTGCGGGTTTCATCATAATTGCAACGGTGTTGCTACCATTGTATTACCGCTTGCAGGTCACCTCCATATACAGTTATATTGAAAGCGCACTAGGTAAGTGGAGCTATAAAACAGCAGCAACCATATTTTTAATCAGCCGTACTATTGGCTCGTCATTTAGGCTTTATCTTGTGGTAATTGTGTTGCAAAAATTCATATTTGACAGTTATGGATTACCGTTTGCAGCTACGGTTTTGTTTTGCCTGTTGCTTATCTGGTCGTACACATTTAAAGGCGGCTTAAAAACAATCATTATTACTGATAGTCTTCAGACACTATTTTTGGTATCATCTGTTTTCCTATCAATTTACTTTATATGCCGAAGTTTAAATTATAATGTTTTTGAAGCCGCCGAGGCAATTAAGAACAGCAGTTACTCGAAAGTTTTCTTCTTGAATGACTTTATGAGCAGCAAGCTTCACCTGAGCAAGCAGTTTTTAGGTGGCCTGTTTATAACCGTTGCCATGACAGGGCTTGACCAGGACCTGATGCAGAAGAACCTCAGCTGTAAAAACATTGGCGAGGCGCAAAAGAACATGTTTAGCTTTACTACAGTATTTGTAATCATAAACATCTTCTTTTTAAGCGTTGGCGCGCTGCTTTACCTCTACGCAGCAAAAAATGGAATATCGGTAGAAAAAACGGACTATTTGTACCCTACCATTGCCCTGCAACATTTAGGCACCTTACCGGCTATTGTGTTTATGCTTGGTTTAACAGCAGCAACTTTTGCCACCACCGATTCTGCACTTACGGCGTTGACCACCTCCTTCTGTGTAGATTTTTTAAACTTTAACAAGCGCGCCGACGTTAATAGTGAAGCCATGGTTAAAACCAGGCATTACGTTCATATTGCCTTTTCGGCGCTCATGTTTTTAACCATTATTTTATTTAATGCTGTAAATAATGATGCTGTGGTAAGTGCTATATTCAAAGTAGCATCATACACCTACGGACCGCTGCTGGGGCTTTACGGGTTTGGACTGTTTATGAGTAGCCGCCAGGTAAACGACAAGCTGGTACCTTTTATTTGCTTGATTTCTCCGGCGGTATGTTACTTTTTAAGTACAGAGTCAAAAGAATTAATGGGCGGTTACGTATTTGACAATGAATTAATCATCGTAAACGGATTGATAACCTTTGCGGGCTTGCTGCTTACCTCAAAGGCTAAACAACATATTGCAGCGTTGTAATTATTAATATTCTGAATTGATTTTATATGACAAGTGATGATAAAATAAGACAAGCTTTTCAAAACCAAAACTGGCACGAAATAAAGGTTACTGACAGCTGGCAGATCTTTAAAATAATGGCCGAGTTTGTTGACGGCTTCGAAAAACTGGCTAAAATAGGTCCGTGCGTATCAATATTTGGCTCGGCACGTACCGCTAATGATAACCGTTATTATGAAATGGCTGTAGAATGTGGCCGTTTGTTAACTGAGCAAGGTTACGGTGTAATATCGGGCGGTGGGCCGGGTATTATGGAAGCAGCCAATAAAGGCGCTTATGAAGCCGGAGGTAAATCAGTAGGGTTAAATATCGAGCTACCTTTTGAGCAATTTCATAACAAATATATTGACCGCGATAAGCTATTGGAGTTTGATTACTTCTTTGTGCGCAAGGTTATGTTTATGAAATACTCACAGGGTTACATTGTACTGCCAGGCGGCTTTGGTACTATGGACGAAGCATTTGAGGCGATAACCCTTATTCAAACCGGCAAAATTGCTCGCTTCCCTATTTGCTTTGTGGGCGTAGATTACTGGAAAGGTTTGTTTGAGTGGATAGAAGGAACTATGCTTGGTAAGGAAAAAAACATCAGCCCCGATGATTTAAACCTTTATCGCCTGGTTGACACTGCCGAGGAAGCGTGCGAACACATCTTTAGGTTTTATAACAAGTACCTTCTTAAACCTAACTTTTAACCGTAACAGTATGGTTACAGTACAAGTTTAAAACCTATTAAGTTAGTGATTATTTATCCACCACAGTATTGACAGCCACCTTTAAACAGGTAAACGTAAGCTAACACTGCGAGGTAAGCTAACAACAGTAAACCAAAAACTATCAACATAATTAAAGCCATTGCTTTCCAAAAAGGCACTGGCTTTTTTACTTTTATTTCATCTATTGGTGTTGCAGGCTGTGGCTTACCAAATACTACGGTTAAAACAACAATCAAGATAAATCCTCCAAGCAACAAAGGCCAAAACCAGTTACGGCTCCACCAGTCTTTTAAGTATAAAACTGTTGCATGGCTTTCCTCACCAGGCAAGGTGTAAAGTTTGGTAACGTAATACCCGTAATCAGATGACTTGCCAATAACTATCCTGATTTTCTTTTTATGCTGTAACAAAAAATAGTTAGTACGCGAGGTTTGGAGCTTCACCTCTTTGTTATCATAGGCGATAGAAACATTTGTATAAGAAAATGAGCTTTTCGTAAATTTCTTAGTAACACTTAAAACCGGCACAACCACATCGTTCCTCTTGTTGAATGTAGCACCATAAATGAAGTTAACTTTTTGAATAGTACTTAACGTACCCGCCCAGGTTACCGCAGTAACAAAGACTATTAATGTATAAGCTTCCCATTTTTTGAGGCCGTAATATTTGAATGCATAGTAAATTGCAATTCCAAGACTGATTATGAAAATTGCTGTACCGTATTTATAGCCGGTGCCTGCATCAATCATATCAAACATAAAGTACGATAATGAATATACTACAGCAAAAATTGCAACGATTGTAATGAGGAAGTACTTGTCAAAGCGTTTCATCCAAGTATAATTTTATACGCAATAGTTCTAAAGCACATTTGTTTTTTAAATCACTGAAAATTTGCAACCTTAAATATTAATGGAATTAACATAAAATGGTAATAAATTACTTGTTGCACCAAATATTAGTTGACACATCAACCATTATTAATAGCTTTGTGACGTGGAGAAATGTGATTTTAATAAAGGGCTGCTATTATTTCGAATTTTTCATTTACATAAATTAATATGTAACAAAGCCAATAAATTCTTTTCTAATGAAGGAATGCAAATTCAGGTTGAGCAAATACCCGTTTTAATGGTGATTCATCATTTGGGGCCCTGCTCACAGCAAGATATAGCACACGAACTTTTAAGAGACAAATCATCAGTTTTACGTACAGTGAGTTCGTTACAATCAGCAGGTTTTTTGAAAGTAGAAAACGACTCGGAAGACAAACGAAAAAAACTGGTAAAGCTATCAGCACAAGGCTTTTGGCTTACAGAAAAAATCACAGCAGAAGTTGGTGAAATGGATGATAGAATGTTTTCAAATCTTTCAGTTGCCGAGAAGCTGATACTTACCGAACTATTGGATAAGTGCGCCAACAATATTGAAGAAACCGAAGCAAGAAATAGTTGACATATCAACACTAAATACAATTTTCAACGCATATCAACCTTTAAATATGAATCTATCAAAACTAACAGCAGTACTCCTACTGATTAGTGGATTTCAAGCCTTAGAAACGGCCTCGGGTCAAAACCAACCACCCGAAGCACAGGGAATTCACAATTTCAGTGTCAATGAATGTATAAGTTACGCTTACGAACACCAGGCTTCTGTAGTCAATGCCGCGTTAGATGTTAAAAGTGCCGATTACCGTATCAAGCAGGTAATCGGTTCCGGCTTACCGCAAATTAATGGAAGCGCATCGTTCCAGGATTATTTAAAAATTCCCACTACACTCATCCCTGGTGAATTCATTGGGCAACCGGGTTCATTTATTCCTGTAAAGTTTGGGGTAAAATACCAATCGGCTTTGGCGGCAGATGTTACGCAGCTGATATTCGACGGCAGCTTTTTGGTTGGTGTTAAAGCTTCAAAAACCTACAAAGAGTTATCGCAACGCAATTATACCCGCAGCCGCATTGATGTAAATGTAAATGTAACCAAGGCCTATTACCAAGTTTTAGTAAGTGATGAGCAGGTAAAGCTGCTTGATGCCAACCTTAAACAGTTGAAACAGCAGCTAGATCAAACCTCTGCTCAAAATAAACAGGGCTTTGTTGAAAAAATTGATGTTGACCGTTTAACCGTGCAATACAATTCACTGCAAACCCAGCGCGAAAACGTGCTGAGACTTTTAGCGCTCAACTATCAGCTTCTTAAATTTCAAATGGGTATGCCCGTTGCTGATAATTTGATTTTAAAAGATAAGCTGGCAGATGTAAAACTTGATGAATCTGCTACTGCTGAAAGCACTGATACAACGTTTTATAAAAAACGTATTGAATTTGGCTTATCTGAAACTCAAATAAAGCTGTATGAATATGATGTAAAGCGTACCAAGGCTTTGTTTTTACCATCGTTAAGCGCCTTTGGTAACTATACATCATCTTACCAAAATAACACTTTTGGCAACCTGTATAGTAGTCAGTTTCCTGCAAGTTATGTTGGGCTGCGTTTAAACGTACCTATTTTTAGCGGAGGTCAACGCACCAATCAACTACGCCAGGCAGAAATAACAGTTCAGCAATCAAAAAATGAGCAGTCAAACCTTAAAAACGCATTATCGCTTGAAGCTAATCAAGCTAAAATAATTTACTTTAACGGATTGCAAACCCTTGGCAGTCAACGCAAAAACCAGGAACTTGCCCGCGAGGTACTAAGAGTATCGAAAATTAAATATCAGCAGGGTGTTGGCTCAAGCATTGAGGTAACCCAGGCACAAACGGCTCTTGAAGATGCCGACAACAGGTACATACAAGGCCTGTATGATGCCCTGGTAAGTAAAGTTGACCTGGAGAAAGCTTACGGACGTATTCAATAATCACACACAACCTATAGAACACAAATCATGAAAAAATTTATATACATACCTGTACTGCTTTTTTTAGCGGCCTGCAGTAATAAACCTAAAGACAAGAAAGCCGAACTTGCTGAATTGAAAAAACAACAAGCCGACTTAAACTCCAAAATAACTAAACTGCAAGCCGAGGTTGGTAATACCGATTCTACAGCAGCTGTTGAGGTTGGGGTGTTCCCAGTTCAAACGGGTGAGTTTGTTAATTACGTTCAAATACAGGGACGCATTGACGCCCAGGACAATGTAGTAGCTTATCCGCAGGTGCCGGGTACCATTACAGCAATTTACGCCAAAGCGGGTCAGCGCGTAAGCCGCGGGCAATTGCTTGTTCAGCTTGATAATGGCGTAGTTAAACAAAATATTGCTCAGGCCGAAGCTCAACTGACACTTAACCGCTCATTGTTTCAGCGCCAAAAGGCTTTGTGGGATCAAAAGATTGGTACCGAAGTACAATACCTCCAAGCTAAAACTACTTTAGAGGCCAGCGAAAAAGGTCTGTCCGCACTGCGTCAGCAAGCAAATCAAATGCGGATAATAGCTCCTATAAGCGGTACCATAGATCAAATGGACCTTAAGCTTGGCCAGGTAATACAACCTGGGCAAAATGGTATACGCATAGTAAACGCCGAAAACTTAAAAGTTAAAGCTGATGTACCAGAGTCGTATTCAGGAAGTGTAAACACCGGTAACATGGTAAAAATCCTTGTTCCGGATGCCAAAGATTCAGTTGAAACGAGGGTAACATTTGCCGCTAAATCAATTGACCAGGCTTCGCGAAGCTTTGCGGTTGAGGTAAAGCTACCCGAACGCAAAGGCTTGCGCCCCAACATGACTGCAATTTTGAAGATTGCCGATTATACTAAATCTGATGCTATAGTTATACCTATTAAAGCTATACAACGCTCAGAAGAGGGCGACTTTGTATACCTCATAAACAATGGCACAGCAAAAAAATCAACCATTAAAGCTGGCAAAACTTATAGTGGGAAAACTGAGATTTTATCAGGCATCAAAGCCGGCGACCAGTTGATTATTGACGGAGCTACCGATGTTGAAGACGGCGACAAGGTAAAGGTAACCCAGCAGTCAAACTAAACCATATAGGCAACCACCTTACATCATATTAATATGAAAGATGTACACAAAGAATTTGGCCCCTCAAGTTGGGCCATAGATAATAAAACGGCTATTTATGTACTTATGTTCCTGATTACCATTCTGGGTATCATCAGTTACAATAATTTGCCAAAAGAAAACTTTCCTGATATTGCTGTTCCTAAAATTTTCATCACCACAACTTTCGCAGGTCAGTCACCACAGAATATTGAAAACTTGGTAACCAGGCAAATTGAAAAGAAGCTTAAATCATTAAAAGGCCTAAAAAAGGTTACCTCAAACTCTGTACAAAACGTATCAATTATTACCGCCGAGTTTACGCCAAACATTGATACCAAGGATGCAAAGATTGATGTACAGGATGCTGTAGACAAAGCAAAAGACGACTTACCTCAAAACGATGATAATTTTAAGGAGCCGGTTGTATCTGACATTAATGTTGCCGATTTGCCTATTCTTTACGTGAACCTGTCAGGTGACTACGACCTTAAAAAGCTCAAGGAATACGCGGATGTTTTGAAAGATGAAATTGAAGGCTTTAAAGAAATATCGAAGGTTGATGAAATTGGTGCCTTAACTCCTGAAATACAGGTAAACGTTGATATTAACAAGATGAGCGCAGCTCAACTTACTTTTCAGGACATTAATACGGCTATAGGGTACGAAAACATCCTGTCATCAACCGGTACTATAAAATCTGACGGTGTACGCCGTAGTATAGACATTAAAAAAGACTTTAAAAGTGCAGACGAGGTTGCGGCTATGATTATACGTAACCCTCAAGGTAAACCGGTTTACTTGAGAGACATTGCCGAAATAAAAGATTCGTTTTTAGAGCAGGAGAACTTTGCACGTTTGAAAGGGCCGAACGATACCAAGTTTAAAAACGTAATCACTCTAAACGTCAGTAAACGCTCGGGCGAAAACCTGATTGAAGCATCAGACAAAATATTTGCGCTGATTAAAGAAAAAAAGAAAACTTCATTTCCAAAAGGCTTAAACATTACCGTAACCGGCGATCAAAGTGACAAAACCCGAACTACGTTAGACGATTTGATTAACACCATCATTATTGGTTTCGTTCTTGTTACGGTTATTCTGATGTTCTTTATGGGAACAACCAACGCACTATTTGTGGCGCTCTCGGTTCCGCTATCATGTTTTATCGCCTTTTTGCTGATGCCGGCCATAGGGTTTACTCTTAATATGATTGTGTTGTTCTCGTTCTTACTGGCGCTGGGTATTGTAGTTGATGATGCTATAGTGGTTATTGAGAATACCCACCGAATTTTTGACAACGGTAAAGTGCCTATTAAAGAGGCTGCCAAAATTGCTGCCGGAGAGGTTTTCATGCCTGTATTTTCAGGTACAATGACTACGCTTGCACCATTTGTTCCATTGGCATTTTGGAATAGTATAATTGGTAAATTCATGTTCTTTTTACCTATTACACTAATTATTACTTTGCTTGCTTCATTAGTAGTGGCTTATATTATGAATCCGGTTTTTGCCGTTGACTTTATGAAGCCGCACCATGAAGGTGAACATGAAAATCCAAAACTTGACAAGGCAACAAAACGTGCACTTGTTTATTTAGGCATTGCTACGGTCATTGCTTATTTTATTAATGTTGGCTTTGGTAATTTTATGGTGCTTATTATTGCACTTTACCTCATCAATCATTTCTTCCTGCTAAAAATCATTGATAGATTTCAAAAAAACACATGGCCGAAGTTTCAGCGCTGGTATGCTAAATGGCTTAAGCGGGCTGTGAAGCGTCCGGTTACTATATTATTAGGAACGTTAGGCTTATTTGTATTTGCTATAGTGTTAACCGGCCTCGTAGGCAAAACGCCCAACTTTTTTCCATCGGGGGACCCTAACTTTGCATATGTATATATCACCTTGCCTATTGGTACCGATCAGGCTACTACCAACGAGGTTACTAAAAAGGTAGAGCAAAAAGTATCGCAAATTGTTGAACCCGATAAAGACATTGTAACATCAATTATATCAAACGTTACAAAAAGCGTTACCGACCCGCAAGATGAGGACCAACTCGATTATCAAAACAAGGGTAAGGTAACCGTTGCCTTTATAAAGTTTGGCGAGCGTGACGGCAAAGACACTAAGGAAATTTTAAATAAAATAAGAGACGGTGTTAAAGGAATTGTACCGGGCGTACAAGTAGCAGTAACACAAGAGGCTGCAGGTCCACCGGTGCAAAAAGATATTAGTATTGAAATTGTCGGTGACGATTTGGATTCACTTGTAAAAACAGGCAACAGGTTAAAAACCTACCTGGCTAAACAAAATATTGCCGGCATTGAAAACCTTGTACCCGATATTGAAAGTGATAAGCCGGTAATTATTTTTGACATTGACCGAGAACGCGCAAACCGCGAGGGTATTTCAACACAGCAAATAAACTATAACTTGCTTACTGCCATTTTTGGATGGAGAGCCGCTGATTTCAGAAACACCAAAGAAGACGACTACCAAATAAAAGTACGTGCGCTCGAAAGCCAGCGCAGCAGCATTGAAGAGTTGCAGAACATGAAAATTACTTACCGCGATTTGGCTACGGGCGGCGCTATAAGACAGGTACCGGTATCTGCTTTCAGTGATGTGCGTTACACTAATACTTTCAGCAACATTAAGCGTAAACAACAACGCCGCGTTTTAACGTTATCATCGAATGTTATAAAGCCTTACAATGCCAATGATGTAAACGCAAGCATTTTAACCGCAATAAAGAATTTCAAAAAGCCCGATAACATTATTATACGCCAGGGCGGCGGGCAGGAAGACCAGTTAGAAGCTGCTACCTTTTTAGGCGGCGCGTTACTTACCTCCTTTGGTTTAATTCTTATTATTTTGATGTTGCAGTTCAATTCCGTCGGAAAAACGCTCATCATCATCAGCGAAATTTTCTTCAGTATCATTGGCGTATTGTTGGGGATGAGTATGTTCCAAATGACTATGTCAATTGTAATGACCGGAATTGGCATTATTGCGTTGGCTGGTGTAGTGGTGCGAAACGGAATTTTATTAGTTGAGTTTACCGATATGCTTATAGCCCAGGGGGCAAACGTGCACGATGCCGTGGTTGAAGCAGGGCATACCCGTATGACGCCTGTATTACTTACCGCAACTGCCGCCATATTAGGACTAATTCCGCTGGCGGTGGGCTTTAATATCGATTTCGTAGGATTGTTTACCCACTTCAAACCACACATTCACTTTGGTGGTGATAACGTGGCCTTTTGGGGTCCGCTGGCCTGGACAATGATATTTGGTTTAGGCTTTGCAACCATAATTACGCTGATACTGGTACCATGTATGTACCTCATACGCGTGAATATGAAAAATTACTTCTTCGGTAAAAAAGAAGACAAGAAAATTGACACAAACGATTTGAATACAGCGCATTAATAATTACTTCAAAACGAAAACGGGCTGCATTAATGCGGCCCGTTTTCGTTTAAAACATAATATTAAAGACCATTTGGATAAGCCTCTGGCTGATATTGATAAACTACTTCAAATGGCTGATGCTTGTATTTAGTTGCAAGCTGGCCTATCTTTAAATCTTCTGGCTGCAAGGTAGGCTCGCAAACCCAGTAGGCCTTACCGTTATACATAATTGATTCGCCACCTACCGGCTTATCAAACTGCACAGCAATGGTAAGATGCGTTGGAAACAATAAGGCTATCATTGGGCGGTTGTAAATTTCCTTAACTAAATAAAAAAACAGGGCGGCACGGTCATCGCAATCACTGTAGGTATTAAAAAGCGTTTCCTCGGGCGACATGCGTTTCTCTTTCCCATAGCTTACTTCATCATCTTCATACAGAAATGCATAGCGTGTAAAACGCATTAAGTAATCTACTCCCCTTTTTTCGTCCATTCCCTTAACATTTTGCTTCAATAAGGGTATGAATGATCCATATGTTTCTTTGGTAAGCGGTATGTTAAAATAGCTTTTAAAGCTAACGCCAGGGTAATTTGTAAACAAGCTGTCTACTGTTTTATTGAGTTTTATTTTAAAGCTGTATTGTTTATGCTCATACACAAAAGCCAGCTGTTTATCAAAATACGCTTCGGGTTTAAAATCGGGCATACGCGTTACGGCATATGAAAAAGCCATCGTTGCCTCCGGCACTTCGATTTTTACCTGGTAAGGCACATCCTCATTTAAATTAGTTTTTGGATAATCATGGTAATTAAGACACATATACTTTTTACCATCAATCATAAAAAAGGGTATATCGCGTATATCTTCGTCATTATAGACATAAAATATAAGCTTGTTTTTGGCTAACGCCAATCTGGCATCGTACCCAGTTTTGGCAAGTAAAAACCATTTATACAAAGTATAGCGGGGGTAATTTTCCTTTTTGGGGCTTATCTGCTCGGCAACGCGCCTTACAAGCTGATAATACAACCAATCATTAAGTTGATGCTCCTTTTTATAAGCTATTAGTGAATCTGTAATGGACTTGTATTGAGATACAATTATTTTGCTGTAAAATTCTTTTATACCTTTTTGTGTTAGAATGGTATCAACCGGTATTTGAATACTTACATCGGCAGTTGCAACGAAGGGGTCGTTATACAAGTTAAGTTTGATAGGTATACTCCTGCCCTGAGCGTTAACGGTAAAGACCGAACACTTGAGGTATAAAGCAAAAAAAATCACCCCTACTAAAACCTTCACGCTGATTACAATTGGTTATATTAAATATACAATAATTTAACATTATTGTAACATTAAGTTTTTATACCAATTAATATTAGTGAATGATTTTACTTAACATTAACTGAACAAATGCCGGGAATCAAAGCTTGTAATCAATACTTTATCAATTTTAAATACCTCGTTTAGCACCCCATATGTGAATGTGCAACCTATCAGAATAATTGTAGTTATACTGTTTACACAACTCTACTATCCAATTTTGCTTTTGCTGTAAACTTTCAACCGATGAGCCTTGTGGCATCAAAAATACAGCTTCGTTGCTTATTTTATGATCAGTGATTATTTGTTGAACTTCATTCAGGTCATCATTTGTATCTACAACAAATTTGAAGTTTGATTTTGGAGATGTTGCAAACCAACTTATAGCCTCGGGCACAACACGCTCGTTATATTCCACACCAGAGTTTGATAACTTTACCGAAACATTGTATTGATCAGACAAAGCATCAACTTCAGGCAGAGGGATAAACGTGCCGTTAGTTTCATACTCAATGTGGTAAAGCGGGTTGGTTTGACGCAGCAACTGAAGCAATGAAATAAGTGACTTCTGCTGAACCAGGGGCTCGCCACCAGTAATAACTAAATTTTTGCAGTTATAGTCAGTTACAATAGCGTTTATCTCATCATCGCTCAAAAGAGCCATCATCTCATCTTTTGCAAACTTATGATACCCTGGCAAAGCATCATTGTTATGCGCATAAGATGTTCCCTCCCAATTCCAGGTATAATCGGTATCACACCACTTGCAATATAAATTGCACAAGGATAAACGTATAAAAACTGATGGTTTGCCTAAATTTTTACCTTCACCTTGTATGGAGTGAAAAATTTCGGGCCTGTTATTTAGTTTGGCAAGCTTTAACATAACAAGTAATGCGCAATGAGTACGCTGAAAATTCAACTTGCAAAAGTACTATAATTTGGCCGCTTAAGTGTCAATGCAAAGCATTATTCAATAGTCACACTTTCATTATCGAACTATGATTTAATGTACTTACATAAATGATTTAAATACCATAATTTTACAGCGGTCATATGTTTAAGCCCTATACTATAAAAGATATTGCTAAAGCGCTGGGTTTATCAACCTCAACGGTGTCACGCGCATTAAATGGCAGCTATGAGATAGGGACCGAAACCAAAAAACTGGTTTTAGAATACGCCGAGAAAGTTAATTACCGCCCCAACCCTATTGCCCTTAGCTTAAAAGAACAGCGAAGCCGTTCAATTGGCGTGGTGGTATGTGAAGTTGCAAACAACTATTTTTCGCAAGCCATAAATGGTATTGAGTCAATTGCGTACAGCTCGGGCTATCATGTAATTATCACGCAAACGCATGAATCAGCAGCACGTGAGGCTGCCAACGTACAACACCTCTTATCAAGGCATGTAGATGGGCTGCTCATCGCCCTCTCAGCAGAAACTACCGACACCTCGGAATTTAAATTTTTGCACAGCAAAGGATTTCCAATGGTTTTCTTTGACCGTATTGTCGAAAATATTGATACTCACAAAGTTACTGTAGATAACTTTAAAGGTGCGTTTGAAGCTACAGAGCAACTCTTAAATGCCGGATACACTAAAATTGCAAACTTAGCCAGCACGCCTAATTTACTTAATACACGTGAGCGTTTTGACGGTTACAAGGCCGCGTTGCTTAAGCATAATATCCAAATTTTACCTGAGTACGTTAAGTATTGTCATCATGGCGGAATGGTTGCCGGAGAGGTAGAAAATGCTTTGCAAGAACTGATGAGTTTACCCGACCCTCCGCAAGCTATTATATCAACAAACGACAGGCTAACAACCGGCTGCATACCTATACTTAAAAAAATGGGCTACCGTATACCTGAGGATGTGGCCTTAACCGGCTTCACCAACTCAGAGGTGGCAGAATCATTTGCACCTCCGCTCACTGTAATCAGGCAACCTGCGTTCACTATGGGACAAATGGCTACCGAAATGCTTATAAACGTTATTGAAAGTAAGTATCCGGTATATGAAGCAATGAGCACTCAGGTTGATACAGAACTGATTGTTCGCCAATCCTCTATGCCTGCGAAGATTTAATTGCCGTAAGCTAATTTACTTGCAAATGTTTGCAATTTAAACGTGTTCATTACCTTTGCCCGTACTTTATGATAGCAGACAACCTACTGCTTCATCTAATCACACAATTTAATATGCATTATAAAAAATCAATAACAGCCGTTGCTGTAGTTATTACAAGCTTTGTATGTTTATCATTTTCTATTGGAAAGCGTAATACTGCATTCTTAAAAATAGGCCACCGCGGCACGCGCGGATTGATGCCTGAAAACACCCTTCCATCCATGTTTAAGGCTATAGAGTTGGGTTGTAACACTATTGAGTTTGATGTGCACATTACTAAAGATGGACAAGTTGTGGTTTATCATGACTCATCAGTAAACCCGGAATATACTCAATTAGCTGATGGAAGTGATATTATGCCGGGTGAACGTAAGAAGTATACGTTTTACCAAATGAATTACAGCGAGATAAGACAGCTTAAAATAGGTTCGAAAAAGTATCCCGCTTTTCCTGAGCAGCAATCAATAGCATCTTATGCACCTCTGTTATCCGAATTGATTGACTCGGTTGAAGCATTCACCACAACACACAAATATCCAAAAGTTAATTACCTGCTCGAAATCAAATCAAGCAAAGAGACAGATGGTGTTGAGCAACCTGTACCTGCTGTATTTGTCGAAAAGGTTATGGCTGCACTAAAATCTAAAAAACTTCTTGAACGCCTTGTTATTCAATCATTTGATATGCGCCCATTGCAAGTTTTAAATAACAAGTATCCGAAAGTAAAACTTGGATTTTTAACGGGCGACAATAAGGTGAGTATAGAGCAAAACCTGGCGCTGCTTGGCTTTAAACCTCAATTTTACAACCCACACTACGGCATGGTTAATACCGATATGGTTAACACATTACATGCAAAAGGCATTAAAATATGCCCGTGGACTGTGAACGAGCTTGAGGATATAAATAAAACTTTGGCGTTCGATGTTGATGGTGTAATTACCGACTACCCTGATCGTTTGACTAAAGCATTAAAGTAGTAGCTACCCACTCTTTAAATGAAACTATTTCGCCTTGCATGCTTCATATCAATTGTATTTGCTTGCCATCTCACTTATGCTGCAGAGATAAAGAGCCTTGGTGTGCCGTACATTCAAAATTACGCTAAAGCGGCTTATAATGCCGGTAACCAAAACTGGGCAGTTGCGCAAGGCAAGAACGGTGTAATGTATTATGGAAATGCCGAGGGTTTATTGGTGTACGATGGCCGCTACTGGCAAAAGCATCAAATGCCTCACAGGCAAATTGTACGCTCGGTAGCAACCGATAACAACGGAAAAGTTTATGCGGGTGGCTTTGGTGATTTTGGATACTGGTATTATCAAAACAACAAACTTACTTTTAAATCTCTAACCTCGTTGCTTCCTCCAAAGGCAAAAGTAAGCGATGAAATATGGAAGATTTATGTTGACGGCGACCGTGTGCTGTTCCAATCCTTCTCGTCAATTTATATATATCAGCACAACAAAATAACCACAATCAAGGCTGATGCATCATTCTTGTTCCTGCATAAATACGGCAATCGTTTCCTTGTGGAAATTTTAGGCAAGGGGCTATTTGAGCTTAAAGGCAATAAGCTATCATTTGTTAAAGGCAGCGAAAGCATAAAAGAGGTGCTCTCCATACTCCCCTTCACTAACGGAAAGTTTATAATCGGTACAGTAAAAAACGGACTCTATTTGTTCGACGGGAGCGGTTTTTCGGCCTTTAATACGCCGGCAAATGCCTTTTTGAAAAATTACCAGTTAAACAATGGCTGTAAAGTACTTGGTAAATATTATGCATACGGAACGATATTGAATGGCCTCATTATTATTAATGAGCGAGGAGAAATTGTACAGCAGATAAGTAAAAGCAGTGGTCTTCAAAATAATACTGTTTTAAGTATATACGCAGATAATGACGAAAATCTATGGGCCGGACTTGATAACGGCATTGACCGCGTAGAGCTTAACTCGCCGCTGTATTTCTACCTTGATAAGTCAGGAGATTTTGGTACAGTATATTCCAGCTTAATTCATAATGGTAAAATATACCTGGGCACAAACCAAGGACTGTTTTACAGCAAATGGTCGTCTGTGAACCGCAATCAGCTTAAGTTTGAACTCATCTCAGGTACTCAGGGTCAGGTATGGGACTTGTCTTTAATTGACGGTGAATTACTTTGCGGCCACAACAACGGCACCTACCGCGTAAATGAAAACACTGTTGAGCAAATTTCGAAAGTAAGCGGCGGCTGGACAATCAAAAAACTAAAATCGTCGTCCAATTACCTCATTCAAGGCACTTATAACGGCCTTGTTTTGTACAACAAAAGTACAAATAGCCACTGGCAGTTTTATAAGCATATCAATGGTTTTACTGAGCCTTCAAGACTGGTTGAGCAGGATAATAAAGGCAACATTTGGGTAAGCCATGCTTACAAAGGGCTCATAAAATTAACCTTAAGTGCCGATTATGGAAAAGTGATTAGTAAAGCTTATTATAATGAGCGCAACGGTTTGCCGGCAAACTTCAATATAAACGTCTTCAATCTTGAAGACCAAATAGTGTTTGCAACCGATTCGGGCTTTTATACCTATGACGACATTAGTAACCACTTTGCGCCTTATCAATCGTTAAATAAGTCATTACAGCTTTTTTCGGGTTCAAACAAAGTCATTCAGGCAGACAAGCATAAGTACTGGTTCATTAACCATGGGAAGGTTGCCCTGGTGAGCTTTACACAACCCGGAAAAGTTATAACAAACCAAGCGCCGTTCAGTATTTTAAACGGGCGTATGGTTCAGTATTATGAAAATATAAGCTGCATAACTAAATCAACATATCTCATTAGTATTGATGACGGCTTTGTAATTTACGACAGTAGCGAAAAAGATGCCTATCAATACCCAAAAAAGTTACCAAAAGTACTTATACGTAAAGTTGAAGATATAACCGACAAGTATATCACGTTAACTGAAACAGGCACTTCAAACGATGAATTGCAAATAAAAAATTCCCGTAACAATGTCCGTATATCGTACGCGCTTGCTTACTACAGGCAGAATAAAATCAGGTATCAATACTATTTAGACGGTTACTCTCAACAATGGTCAGATTGGGGTGCGGCAACACAAAAAGATTTCACTAACCTCGGTTCAGGTATCTATACATTTAGGGTAAGAGCACGTTTGGCCAACGGCTTGCAAACTGCTATCACCACCCTCCAATTTGAAATTTTGCCACCATGGTACGCTACAAAATTGGCTTGGTTAGTTTACCTTTTGATTTTGGGCGGCTTAGCTTACCTGGCTAAAAAGCTGTACGATAAAAAGCTTGTAAAAGATCATGAACGCATAACTAAACGCATACAGGCCGAGCAGGAACTGATTTTGAAGCAAGAAACGGAAGCGAACGAAAGAGAAATTGCAAGGCTGCAAACCGAAAAGCTACAAGCCGAGCTTGACGCCAAAAATCGGGAGCTATCCAATTCTGCGTTGTCGGTTGCCTATAAAAATGAATTACTGCAAAAATTAAGTGATGAAATTTTAAAGATCAAAGATCAAAGTGGTAATAAGCTGCCTGCCGAACAAGTAAGTAAGGTGCAAAAAGTGATAAACGAAGGAATGAACGATGAGCGCGACTGGAACCTTTTCGAAAAAAGCTTTAACGAGGCCCATGAAAATTTCTTTAAAAAGTTAAAATCTCAACACCCCGAACTCGTTCCAAACGATCTCAAACTTTGTGCATATCTTAGGATGAATATGAGTAGCAAAGAGATTTCATCGTTGCTCAACATAACTTTGCGTGGGGTAGAAATTAGGCGTTATCGCTTGCGCAAAAAGCTGAATTTACCCCATGATAAGAACCTTGCAGAGTTTCTCATGGAGCTCTAATACTACATCATTACCTCTCATAGTGTGTAAAACAATACATGCTATCTTGATTATCACCAGAGAAAAATTGCAAAAAATTTAAACCCATAAATAATTTTAAACCAATTACTTACAAAAGTAAGTAACGGTTTTTTTGTTTAAATACACCATTGTTTTAGATTCAAGATGTATTGATGTAGAGTTAATATAGTTGCACTTCTGCCCGCTCAAATAGAATTTTGCCAAAGCAATAAGCCCCTATTATTGTTAACCAATTAACTAAAATTATTATTTATGAAAAGAATCTTTACAAGGATTGTCTTCCTTGCTTTACTGTTTCTTTCGTCGTTTGCTTTTGCGCAAAACGGAACGATAACAGGTAAGGTAATTGATGCTACAGACAAACAGCCGTTACCCGGCGTAACTGTAAAACTTAGCGGTTCGGCTACTGGTACTCAAACCGATGCTCAGGGTAGCTACACAATATCAGCCCCGGCCAATGGCACGCTTACCTTTAGTTATATAGGTTATGCTAACCAGGATGTAGCTATCAACAACCGCACCACAATTGATGTAAACTTAGCTGCATCTAACAAAAGTTTAGAGCAGGTAGTGGTAATAGGCTACGGCACGCAACGCAAACGCGATGTTACCGGCTCTATTGGCAACGTAAGCGGTGCTGAACTTACCAAGCAACCTGTTCAAACCCCTACCCAGGCACTGCAAGGTAAAGTAGCCGGTGTGCAGGTATTAGGTTCGGGTCAACCTAACGCTCAGCCTCAGTTACGTATACGTGGTACAGGCTCAGTATTAGGTGGCGCTAACCCATTGTACGTGGTTGATGGTGTACTTACTGATGATATTCGTAACATCAACAATAATGACATCGTTAGCATTGACGTACTTAAAGATGCATCGGCTGCTATTTACGGTGTTCGTGGTGCAAATGGTGTTGTAATTATCACTACACGCAAAGGTAAGAACGGCCCTCCGGTTATCAGGTATGATGCCAATGCAGGTTTCCGCGAGCTTTCAAATAAGGTACAAATGGCAAACCGCGATCAGTATATCAATTATTTACGTGATGCCAGCCCTAATGATGTAGCGCGCGACGTAGCACCGCTTACCACCCCGGGCACAACTGATTGGTATGACGCTGTATTACGCAAAGGGTTACAAATGAGCCATAACTTATCATTAGCAGGCGGCAGCGAAAAAACTACATACTTCTTTAGTGCAAACGCCTTTACTGATGATGGTTTGATTAAAACCAATTCGTTTGACCGTTACAGCTTCCGCTCAAATATTGATGTGAAGATTACGGATAACTTAACATTTGGAACTCAAATGTCATTAACCCGTAGCAATGAGCGCCCAGTGCCTTTAACTGGCGTTTACAGCAACGTATACCGTGCAGCACCAATTATTCCGGCACAAGATGAGAATGGCCGTTATGGCAACACCAGTATATGGGGCAACTTAGGTAACCCATTGTTAAGCCTTAACAAAACCAATAACCAAACTATTAATAATCGTGTACAGGGTAACGTTTACCTTGAATACAAGCCAATCAAGTCGTTAACCCTGCGCACAGCATTAAACGCCGATGCGTATTGGAATAAACAGCGCAACTATAATGCAAAATTTGCGGCAGACGGTAACATATTTACTGTTGCAGGTGGTCAGCAATTCAGCAACTTCAGTACTTTGTTTATTCAAAATGACCAGTCGTTTTGGACAGTTTGGGATAACACTGCTACCTGGCAACAAAATTTTGGTCAGCATAACCTAACCGTTTTGGGTGGCTTTACGCAAGAATATATCAAAACAGATTTGTTTAGCGGCAGCCGTCGTGATGTTCCTGAAGATCCTGATTTATGGTACTTAAATACAGGTAACCCTGATGTGGGTGCTGTATATGCTAACTCAGGAACCTTATTCCGTCGCCTATCTTATTTAGGTCGTGTTAACTATAGCTATGCCGGAAAGTATTTGTTTAATGCTTCTTTTAGAGCTGATGGCAGTTCAAGATTTAGCAAAAAATACGGTTACTTTTCAACCGTGGGTGCAGGCTGGGTAATTTCTCAGGAAGATTTTCTTCGTGACAGCAAAGTAATCAGCAACTTAAAGCTGCGTGGTAGCTGGGGACAACTAGGTAATGATAATATAGCTCAAGGCTTATTTATTACAACAGTACAGCCTAACCTGCCTTACTTTTATAATAACAACTTAACCTTGGGTAGCGCTATTCAGGACATAAAAGATCCGAATTTGAAATGGGAGAAAACAACCCAATTTGACTTTGGTATCGAATATGGTTTCTTGAACAACAAGTTAACCGGTGAAATTGACTACTATAATAAAAAGGTAGTTGATGCACTGACGAATGTTACCCTACCGGCTATTTTAGGCGACCCTGATGCATTGTTTGTAACAAACGCTGCTTCATATCGTAACTCAGGTGTTGAATTTGCTATTAAATGGAGCGACAAAATTGGCAAATTGAATTACACCATAGGTGGTAACATCAACTACAACAAAAATGAAGTGGTAGGATTAAACGGTGGTCAGGCACTTTTAGGTGGTAGCATTGGCAACCAAGGCAATATTACCCGTACTGATAACGGTCAGCCAATTGCAAGCTATTATGTGTTGCAACAAACTGGCATATTCCAAAACCAACAGCAAATTGATGCAGCACCAAGCTACAATTTAGGCGGTTACGGTAAAAGCATTGGCGGTATGATCTATGCCGACGTTAGCGGTCCTGCCGGAGTACCTGATGGTGTGGTTGATTCATATGACCGTGTTTACGCAGGCTCATACCAACCTAAGTACTACGGTGGCTTTAACATTGGTTTAGATTATGAAAACTGGGATTTAAGTGCAGATTTTTACGGCAACTGGGGCAACCAAATTTATAATGGTCGTAAGGCTTTCCGTGCCAATGCGCTTGACAACATCCAGGCTGATTATGCCAGCAACCGCTGGACTCCAACCAATGCGTCAAATACCGATCCGCGCACCATTCCGCAAAACATGCCGGCATCTACTTACTTTGTTGAGTCGGGAGCGTTCTTACGTTTAAACAATTTAACACTAGGCTATACCTTCCCTGCCGAAATGCTTAAACGCATAAAAATCAACAAAATCAGGATTTTTGCTGCATCTCAAAACTTCTTTACAGCAAAACGCTACAGTGGTTTCACTCCTGAGCTTATCCCTACTGACGTAATTTCATCAGGTGTTGATTTAAACGGATATCCAACAACACGCACGTTTACTTTCGGACTTAATGTTGAATTTTAATCACTACCACTACAATGAAATCATTATATAAATTTTCAACCCTAACTGCGATGACTGCGCTACTTGTAGGCACCGGTTATTCGTGTAAAAATTCGCTTGATGTAAATCCGCAAGGTGAAATTACAGAAGCACAAATTATCAGCGATCCAAACGTTGCTTCCAACCTGGTTACCGGTATATACAACATATTTTTTGCCGGTGATGCTTTTGGCAATGATGTAAGGGGCTTTCAATTCACCGTTTTAGGTGATATAGCCTCTGATGATGCCGATAAAGGCAGTACCGCCAGCGATTACGGCGACGCTAATACTCTTGACCAGCTAACAGCTAATGGCAATAACGGCGTAGTTAATAATATATGGAAAGGCTATTACCAGGCAATTGCCCGTGCTAATCAGGCGCTTAGCCAACTGCAAAATGCACAGTTTGATGCAACGGTGAAAAACCGTTTAATTGGCGAAGCACGTTTTTTACGCGCTATGTTTTACTTTAACCTGGTTCGCATTTTTGGTGGCGTGCCATTGCTTGACCGTGTTCCGGCTGCAAGCGAAGCTAATTCGCCACAGTTTCAAACCCGCGCAACCGCAGAAGACATTTACAAATTTGTTATAGCCGATTTAACTTTCGCAGCTGAAAACCTGCCGGTTATTGCTAACAACAGTGCTGATGTAGGCCGTGCAAGCAAAGGTGCAGCTCAGGCGTTACTGTCTAAAGTTTATCTTTACAATAAAGACTATACCAACGCATACGCCATGTCTGATGCTGTTATAAAAAGCAATAATTACTCACTATTAGCTGATTATACGTTATTGTTCCGCCAGGTAAGCAACAACAGCAAAGAATCAATTTTTGAAATTCAGGCAGGACAAAACCTGGCTTGTAATGCTGCAATTGACAGGTTTACCGTAGCCCAAGGCCCGCGTGCTGGTGGTAAAAATGGCTGGGTTGACCGGGGTTACGGCTTCAACAATCCATCACAAAGTTTAGTTAATGAATTTGAAGCTGGTGACGTACGCAAAAATGCAACTATCATCACCATAAATCCTTCGAATGGTGCAAACTCTGTAGGTACGGTGTTGTATGACGGATTCCGTATACCAACGCAGGATTCGGTTCAAAATCAACGCTACAACTACAAAGCTTACTACAGCCGTCAGGCTGAACCTAATTGTGGCAACTTTGACAGGTTACCAAAACACGTAATGGTGATCAGGTATGCAGAAGTACTATTAATACATGCTGAAGCTGCCTTACAAACTGGCCAGGGTGGTATTGCTCAAAGCGACATCAATCAACTGCGTACACGTGCTAAAGTTCCAACCATTGGTATACCAACGTTACAACAAATTTGGCATGAGCGCCGTGTTGAACTGGCTATGGAACAAGACCGCTTTTTTGATCTGGTTCGTCAGGATGCCGTACAACCAGGCCGTGCTGCAGCCGCATTTGCTGCTGATGGCAAAACTTGGAATGCAAACCGGGCATTATTCCCAATTCCGCAACAACAAATTGACTTAAGTGGCGGCTTATTAAAGCCAAACCCAAGCAATTAATATTTTGCCGCCACAAATTCACCTGGTGTCTTTGTGGCGGCTTTTTTTTAAAGTCTGTAATTCTGCAGGCGAATTTCTTAAGGCCCAATCGGCATTTTACCCAGTAATCCCTATGAAAAAAGTACTGCTCATTATCACATTATTTACCGTTTTAACAGGGGCAAATGCGGTATCACTTGCGCAAACGGCTGGTAGTACAACTTACAACCCTGATTTAAAAATAAAAAAAGGGCTTACTGATAAACAGTTACTTGACCTCGTAGAAAAACAAACCTTCCAGTATTTTTGGGATGGAGCCGAGCCTAACTCCGGCTTAGCCCGTGAACGTTATCATGTTGACGGCGATTATCCTCAAAACGATAAAGATGTCGTAGCTACGGGTGCGGCGGGGTTTGGAGTAATGGCCATTGTAGCCGGTATTGACAGGCATTATATTACCCGCAAACAAGGGTTTGAGCGTTTGCAAAAAGCTGTGAATTTTTTAGATAAAGCTGATCGTTTTCACGGGGCATGGCCACACTGGTTATACGGTGAAACCGGAAATGTGAAGCCCTTCGGTAAAAATGACGACGGTGGCGATCTTGTAGAAACGGCTTATTTGGCACAAGGTCTACTTTGCGTTCGTCAGTATTTTAAAAACGGCAATGCTGCAGAACGAAAGCTGGCTGCACAAGTTGATAAGCTTTGGAAAGAAATAGACTGGAACTGGTATCGCAATGGCGATAAAAATGTTTTGTACTGGCATTGGTCACCTAACGTGGGTTGGCAAATGAATTTTCCGGTTACCGGTTATAACGAGTGCCTTATTATGTACATCATGGCCGCTTCCTCTACTACCCACGGCATACCTGCCCAGGTTTATCATGAAGGCTGGGCAAAGGGGGGTGCTATCAATACCAACTTTAAATTGTACAACTACAAAATAAGGCTAAAACATAACGGACCTGAAAACCAGGTTGGACCTCTATTTTGGTCTCAATACTCATATTTAGGTCTTTGCCCTAAAGGCCTGACTGACCGCTATGGCAATTATTGGAATGAAGTTAAAAATCACAGCCTCATTCAACACGCATATTGTATAGACAACCCTAAACACTTTAAAGGTTATGGTGCTAATTGCTGGGGGTTAACAGCCAGTTATTCAGTTAATGGCTACGCAGGGCATAGTACGCATGAAGATTTAGGCGTAATAACGCCGACGGCTGCCCTATCCAGCTACCCTTATACACCTGAATATTCCATGAAAGTGATTCGTCACCTTTATGAGGACTTGGGTGATAAAGTATGGGGCAAGTATGGTTTTTATGACGCTTTTAGCGAAACGGACAATTGGTACCCTAAACGTTACCTGGGCATAGACCAAGGCCCTATAGCTGTAATGATTGAAAATGGCCGCTCGGGTCTACTTTGGAAACTATTTATGAGTTGCCCTGAAGTAAAAGCCGGTTTAAAGAAACTTGACTATAAATCTACCTACCTCGCTAAAAAATAATGAAGTTAGGCTTAAATATATTATTCTGCTTGTTATGTAGTATGCCTGCAATAGCGCAGGTTAATCAAAACCGTACATATTGCAACCCGCTTAATGTTGATTACACCTACATGATTTACAATGCCGAGCAAGGCTTATCATACCGTTCGGGTGCCGATCCGGCTGTAGTAAAGTTCAGGGGTGAGTATTATATGTTCGTTACCCGCTCATTAGGTTACTGGCACTCAAAAGACTTAACTAACTGGGATTTTATTACACCCGAAAAATGGTATTTTCAGGGAAGCAACGCTCCTGCTGCCCACAATTACAAAGATTCGGTATTGTACGTAACCGGAGACCCATCTGGCTCAATGAGCATACTTTACACCAACAACCCTAAAAAAGGTGATTGGAAAGCTAAACCTTTTATACTGAACGACCTGCAAGACCCTGATTTGTTTATTGATGATGACGGCAAGGCCTACATGTTTTGGGGCTCGTCAAACACTTTCCCTATCCACGGTAAAGAGCTTGACCCAAATAATAATTTCAAGCCAGTGTCGAATACCGTTGAGCTGTTCAAACTTGATGGTGATAAGCATGGCTGGGAACGCTTCGGCGAAAACCATTCTGATACCAAACTTAAAGGTTACATGGAAGGCGCTTGGCTAACCAAACATAACGGTAAATATTACATGCAATATGCCGCACCGGGTACCGAATTTAATGTTTACGGCGATGGTGTTTATGTAAGCAATAAACCGCTTGGGCCATATACTTACGCCCAAAACAACCCTATATCATATAAACCCGGAGGGTTTATAAACGGAGCAGGTCACGGCAGCACAGTTGTTGGTCCGGGTGGGCAGTACTGGCATTACGCATCCATGGCATTATCAGTAAATGTAAATTGGGAACGCCGGCTTTGCACCTACCCTACCTTTTTTGATGATGATGGCCTGATGTATTCTGATACATACTTTGGCGATTACCCTCATTTTGCCCCGGCCATGACAGGTAAAAAAGGCGGCTTTACCGGCTGGATGCTGTTGAACTATAAAAAACCCATTACCGCCTCCTCTACCTTAACAATCGAACACAGCGCAGATAAAGCTGTTGATGAAGATATTAAAACCTTTTGGCTTGCCGCTGAAAATAATGATAAGCAATGGTTACAGGTAGATTTGCAAAAACAAGCCACCGTTTACGCAGTACAACTCAACTTTGCCGATTACAAAAGCAATTTGTACGGTCGCGTTGATGGACTTAAGCATCAATATACGGTTGAAGGTAGTATTGATGGAAAAACCTGGAGACTGTTAATTGACAAAAAAGATAGTTTTACCGACAATCCTAACGATTATATTGAGCTGGAAACACCTGCTGTAGTAAGGTATGTTCGCTACAAAAACGTTCATGTGCCAGCAAACCTCGCTATATGTGGCTTCAGAATTTTTGGTAAAGGGAATGGATCTGCTCCCACAATTCCAAAAAACTTCAAGGTTACACGCCAAACAGACCGCCGCGATGCAATGATTACCTGGAATGCTGTTAAAGGTAGTCAGGGATATAACATTAAATGGGGCATTGCGCCAGATAAATTATACAATTCTTGGTTAATATATGACAAAAATGAGCTTGATTTGAAAAGTTTAGGTACCGACCAGGCCTATTATTTCAGCATCGAATCGTTTAACGAGAACGGTGTAAGTAAATCATCCAAACCAATTAAAGTACAGTAATGAAACTAAAATTTTTCTTCCTGCTTGCATTATCATGCATCACAACTTTTACCATTGCACAACAAAAACCTGCCTTTTGGAATGACATTCAAAACTTTAAAAAGAAGGACAGCCTAAATGCGCCGGCAAAAGGCGGCATCCTTTTTATTGGCAGTTCATCGTTCACAAAATGGACCGATTTAGAAAAGGTTTACAAAGATTATGGTGCTATAAACCGAGGCTTCGGAGGATCAACCCTTGTTGACGTTAACCGCTACGTAAAAGATATTGTATTCCCTTACCAGGCACGGCAAATTATAATTTACTGCGGTGAAAACGATATTGCAGGCGGTGCAAGCGCAATAGAAACGCTAGACCGTTTTGCCAGCTTGTTTACCAGCATACGCAACAACCAGCCGGATGTGCCTTTGGCTTATATCTCAATAAAACAAAGTCCATCTCGTACTAAATTTTCATCAGCCTTTTTACACGCTAATGCTTTAATTAAAGAGTTTTTAACGCATTACAAGGCTACCCAATTTGTTGAGGTCGATAGCAAAATGCATAACAAAAACGGCAGCCTGCGCCCTGAGTTGTTTTTATCAGACATGCTGCATATGAAGCAGCCAGGATATGATATATGGATAAAGGAGATTACTCCTCACTTGCTAAAAAAATAAAGAACAAAGATTACTAACTATGAAGAAAGCTACCTCGCTTATATGTATTGCTGCGTTTTGTGCTGTCTCTGCGCAGGCACAAGTCAAAACGCCGGTATCAGCCGAAAAAGCTAAAATGAACGCCTTTGTAAGCCAGCTAATGGCTAAAATGACGGTAGATGAAAAGATTGGTCAGCTTAACCTGGTAACTGGTGGCGAGGCAACAACCGGTACTGCCGTAAGTACTGGCGTAGAAAAAAAATTAGCCAGCGGACAGATTGGTGGTATTTTTAGCTTAACCACACCCGGCCGCGTACGTAAAGCACAGGAAATTGCTGTAAAAAACAGTCGCTTGCATATACCGCTGATTTTTGGTCAGGATGTTATACATGGGTATAAAACCAGCTTCCCTATACCGCTGGCTTTAGCCTGCAGCTGGGATTTAGATTTGATACAACGCACAGCCCGTATGGCCGCTGTTGAGGCCAGTGCTGATGGAATCAACTGGACGTTTTCGCCCATGGTTGATATATCGCGCGATGCACGCTGGGGCCGTATTGCCGAAAGCAGTGGCGAAGACACCTACCTGGGTTCACAAATTGCCAAAGTTATGGTTAAAGGTTACCAGGGCGATGACCTGAAAAAGGCCAACACCATTATGGCTTGCGTTAAGCACTTTGCCCTTTATGGTGCTGCCGAATCGGGCCGTGATTATAACACTACTGACATGAGCCTTGACCGGATGTACAATGAGTACTTTCCGCCTTACAAAGCGGCCGTTGACGCTGGTGCAGGTAGCGTAATGGCATCATTTAATGATATAAATGGTGTACCTGCTACTGCTAACAAGTGGTTGCTTAACGATGTGTTGCGCAAACAATGGGGCTTTAACGGCTTTGTGGTGAGCGATTACACCGGCGTGAGCGAAATGATAGACCATGGTTTAGGCGATTTGCAAAAAGTTTCAGAGCTGGCACTTAAAGCCGGTACCGAAATGGATATGGTAAGTGAAGGCTACTTAACCACGCTTAAAAAATCAATGCAACAAGGTAAGGTTACTATAGCCGAAATTAATAATGCCTGCCGTTTAATATTAGAAGCTAAATATAAATTAGGATTATTTGAAGACCCCTACCGCTACTGCAGCGAAGAGCGTGCTCAAAAAGAGATATTAACGCCCGAGAATTTAAAGTTTAGTCGTGAAGTTGCAACGCAAAGCTTTGTACTACTTAAAAACCAGGGTAATGTCCTTCCTTTAAAAAAGTCAGGCACAGTAGCCGTAATTGGCCCGCTGGCTGATAGCCGCGCCAATATGCCGGGTACTTGGGCTGTTAATGCTGATTTGGCCAACACGCCATCATTACTTGAAGGCATTAAAGGCGTAGCCGGTAAAGACGTTAAAATCATCCACAGCTTTGGTGCTAATTTAACCAGCGATGCTACGCTGCAAAAAAACGCTACCATGTTTGGCCGCGAAATTCCACGCGATAACCGCCCTGAAAACGATGTGATTGAAGAAGCTGTGAATACCGCTAAAAAAGCGGATGTTGTATTAGCAGCATTAGGTGAAAGCTCAGAAATGAGCGGTGAAAGCTCAAGCCGTACCGACATTGAAATTCCGGCCGTTCAAAAACGCTTATTGGCTGCATTGTTAAAAACAGGTAAGCCTGTGGTACTGGTATTATTTACCGGCAGGCCGTTAGCCATCAAATGGGAAAGCGAAAACGTTCCGGCTATATTGAACGTTTGGTTTGGCGGATCGCAGGCTGCGTATGCTATTGCCGATGTATTATTTGGAAACGTAAATCCTTCCGGTAAACTGTCAGTAACATTCCCTCAAAATGTTGGGCAGGTACCATTGTATTACAGCCATAAAAACACCGGTCGCCCTTTAACACCAAATGGCTGGTTCAGTAAATTCCGGTCTGGATATTTGGATGTAAGTAATGATCCGCTATATCCATTTGGCTTTGGTTTAAGCTATACTACATTCAGCTACAGCGATGTTAAGCTAAGCGCAGCAAGCTTAAAACCAGGACAGGCAATCACGGCAAAAGTAACCGTTACAAACAACGGCAAAGTTGAAGGCAAAGAGGTAGTACAACTTTATACCCGTGATTTGGTTGGCAGCAGTACCCGTCCTGTTAAGGAGCTTAAAGGCTTTAGAAAAATAAGCCTTAAGCCAGGTGAAAGCAAAGAAGTAAGCTTTTCAATCACCGAAGACGACTTGAAGTTTTATAATCAACAACTAAAATATGTTGCCGAGCCGGGTGACTTCAAAGTATTTATAGGCCCTAACTCGCGTGATGTTAAAGAGAATAAATTTACCTTGCTCAGCAAGTAAAATAAAGTCACACAAGAGAAACGGCCGCTATAAGCGGCCGTTTTTTTTATGGTTAAAACTTAATTACTTATCTTCTTCTATACCTGATTTTTATAATGCTGTTATAAGTTGTCGTCAATCGATAAGCATAGCTTTGAGCAAAGACTGACAAGAATAGCTTAACAGACCTGCATAATAGTCTAATCAACATCGCTAGCCTTTGACAAGCCCAACGCACTTACGTTGCTACTTATCAAACTTTTGAATCACCTTTACAGGAAAAGATCCATAAGGTACCGCAACGTTATTAAGGTTTATAAATATCCTGTCGAGAATTACGCCAGGGTCAACCTGGTAAATGGTAAGCGAATGCATTCCCGCTTTTAGATCTTTTACATTGACTGTTCGTACTGCGGAGTTGCTTAATACGTTTTCTTTCCATTCATTACTCCTGCCTACCGTTTTAAAATTTACAATTTTGAGTGGCCCGCCATCAATGCTTACAGCATAACGCATTTCAAATAATTGATTTAGTGGAGATGTTGGAAGCGTATAAATACTGAAAGCGGCATCTGCATGTTTTAATGTGCAAAATGAATAGGTTACGCTTGCCTGCTTACCACGTATTGCGGCGGTATCGGTTAAATCAAAGTCAGGCTCAGTCAATAACGGAAGGGCTTGCAGGCAGCCGCCCGCTGAACCTAAGTTTACTATCCTTTGCCACGAGTACTGCCCTCTGTTATTTATTTTTGCACGGCCGCTGGAAGCATTGATCATTATTTGGCCTGCCGATTCTACAGGCCCATCAAACGTGGTAAGTTTATTACTTTCAAACGCTTCTAATTCAACGTTTACCTTAATATTCTTCATACCGTAGTTAATATTAACATAACCCGAGCGCGTACCTGGCGGTACCTTTTCCCAGTTAACGCGTACAGTTAAACGTTGCTGGCTTTTTAGCATACCAGTTGAAAGACTCACCACGTTTTGATCTACAACAATCCATTTTGCAGACGGCTTTATGGAAAGCTTAACAGATTTGCTTTGCCCCAAGGCAACATCTATAAAATACCGTTGGCGATTATATTTATCAAATATGGGCAAGGTCAACTTACTATTTTCAACAGGTGGCTGACCTGCCTTATAACCTTCCACATAAACGTTCCATTGTTGACTCGCCGCCGGAGCTGACATGTTAAAGTGAGGTAAATTAAATACCGGTAAGCTGCGAGGCTGCATGGACATCATACCCTTCCATTTTCCTTGAGCAAGTTGATTGTTATAATAATCGGTTTCCTTCATTATTTGCTTATATGCATCTTCTGATAACCTCTTGTAATCACCGGCACTTATGCGTCCTTCAGATGCATATAAAACAGCTTTATCATGATATAAAAACTTTTTGTTCATCAAAGCGGCACCTGTAAGCGGGTATTGAACCAGCTCGTAAAATGCATTCTGCAATCGTTCAGCAATTTCAGTGCGAACCTTCCCTACACGGTTTTGTAAATTTCCATAAGCGTTTATGCGCTGCTGAGCCTGATCGCCATAATTATTGTGGCTATAAGCTGTTAGTTTGGTTTGTGTTGTTGGCTCTGTTTGGCTCCAGCCCATAAACTCAGGCTTGCGCTCAAAAGCCAAATTATAGTATTGCCACATAAGCTGCGATATTTCCATTTGTTGATCCCGCCCAAAGATACCGCCAACCCAATTTTGTAAATGCTCATTTGAATAGCTGCTGCTCATAAACGGTGTTATTTTGTAAGCCATATCGGCAAACAGCTGCAAATTGTACTCGGCGGGCTTAATATCGCCTACATTGACCACCCAAACTGTTCGTGCATTTAAAGTGTAAGCCTTGGTCATTTCCTCGCGCATCAAACCCGGATGTGTGGTTGAAAGCCATAAGTAATCATGCGGACGCCCCCAGTATGATGCATGATAATAAACACCCGAACCGCCTAAGCGCTTACTTTCCTTATTATTACTTAGCCGCTGTATGTAGCCATAATTATCATCAGGCCAAACAAGCGTAACATCTTCAGGAACCTTGAGGCCGGCCTCGTAAATATCAAGTACTTCTTTATAAATGGTAAATACCTGTGGAACTTTTGTAGCATCACGGTTTATGTACTTTTTTAACATGCCCCGCTGATCTGTAAATATTTGTTCAATTAAAGGTATAGCGTCCTTGCTGCTTTTAACCCCCTCCATTCCACTATCATGCACGCCACGCATTCCTAAGGTAAACATAGCATTGTTACCACTGCTTTCCTTAACACGGTCCTCCCAGTATTTATAAACTGTATTTTTATTGGTTACATAATTAAAGTGTCCCATTATCTTTTCGTCCCATTCACCCACGTTATTGCGCAACATTGGCTCAGCGTGAGATGAACCAATCACTATCTGGTAATCTGTTGCAACTTCTTTATTGCCTGGATAAGAATAAAAAGCTTTTGTGCTTGGATGCATGGCTGGCCAGATGAGGTTGGCTTTTAAACGCAGTAATAGTTCAAATACTTTAGCATAGGTTTTAGGGCCAATATTGCCCGTCTCGGGTTCAAATGTTTTTGCTGCCCAAGGCTGTAAACCCCAGTCCTCATCGTTTATAAATATGCCACGGTATTTAACCGAGGGGCTTTGCGAGGTATAATCATCTATATCTACTGTTAAAAACTTCCTTTTCGCAGGCTCTACGTCGGCCCACCAATACCAGGGTGAAACGCCTATTTTTTCTGAAAGACTAAACACACCATAAGCGGTACCCCGCAAATCGCTGCCTGCAATAACCAATGCATTAGTTACGTTTTTCACAGGGTTAGATAAAATTCGCATGCTATAGCGTTCCCATCCGCCTTTAATATTAGTATCAAACCCACCTTTAATGTTGCTGATAAGTGCCGATGTAGTGGTACCGATGATGATTACATTCCCTTTTGCATCTTTCAAATTGGTAAGCACTTGGGGCTGGTATCCGCTAACCCGTTTTATATCGGCAGCTAAAAGGTGCGCAACAATCGAATCGAGTTTACCATCGGCGGTGTATACAATAGAGACCTTTTTGCCGGGTGTTACAATTTCAAATTGTTTAGCACTTAACTTAGTAACAAAAAGTACAAGCGTTGCAAACACTATAAACAGGATTGACTTTTGCATATTGATTTAAATGGGCCTTTAAACATACTAAAGCCCCGTACAAATAGCAATCATAACCCTGCTATACAGGTAACGTTTTCATGGCTTACTTGAAAAAACTTATCAGTAGCAACATACAAGTTTTTATTTAGACTGATTCTTATTAGATTTGCCTTAACATCACTGGTTAGTCTTATCATTCCCTTTAATGAAGAAATTATTTTTTGCTACGCTCGCATCGTTAGTATCCCTGGCAACACAGGCACAAAACAACGCTTTATTGAATGCCCCGTTTTGGCAAACCGAAACAAGCATTGAACAAGTCAAGGCCGAAATATCAAAAGGTGCAAACCCCGCTCAGCTTAACGCCAATAGCTTTGATGCTGTAGTAATGGCAATTAATGCAAAGGCACCAAATGAGACTATAAAATATCTTATTGATCAGCCCGGTAATGATGTTAACAAGCTTACTCATGATGGACGCATATATTTACATTGGGCGGCTATGCGTGGCAATGATGAAATAATGGCTTACGTATTAAACAAAGGAGCAAAAGTTGATTTAGTTGACAGTCACGGAAGCACCCCTCTTCTTTTTGCAGCATCCGCAGGGCAGCCCAATACTAAAGTTTATGATGTGCTGTTAGCTAACGGAGACAATTTTAAAAAGAATGTGAACGCCGCTGGTGCAAACGCCCTGTTATTGGCCATTGCCAATGATAAAGACTTAGCGCTAACTAATTACTTTATATCAAAAGGTATTGACCTTAAAACTACTGATGCTGCAGGCAACAATGCCTTTGACTATGCCGTACGTAGCGGAAACATCGAGTTGCTGAAAAGTTTACAGCAAAAAGGTTTAAAACCCGGCCCTAACGCTATGTTGCAGGCGGCTCAAGCAGGTGGCGGTCGCAGAGGCGCACCAGCCCCCCCTACTCCATTGTCTTACTACCAGTATTTAGAAAGTCTTGGGGTTAAAGCATCAGCAAGTGCAAAAACAGGCGAAAATGCTTTGCATTTCCTTGCACGCCGCCCTGGCCATGCCGAAACTATAGCCTACTTTATGAGCAAAGGTGCAAACGTAAATCAAGCCGACGAAGAAGGTAACACCCCATTGATGTATGCAGCTGCGATTAATCGGGATACTGCCGTTTTAGCTGCATTGCTTAAAGGTGTTAAAAATTTAAATCAAGGTAACGCTAAAGGTGAAACTGCTTTAACTATGGCCGTACGCAGCAATTCGCCCCAAACCATTAACTACTTGATTGCTAAAGGTGCAGACGTAAACGTGATGGATAAAAAAGGCAATAACCTGGCCTACTACCTTATGGAATCCTACCGTCCGCAACGCGGTGCCGGCTCAGCTGCTGGTGACGAATTCGGCACCAAATTATCTCTGTTAATAGAAAAAGGCATTAACGTAACAGCTCCGCAAAAAGATGGCAATACCCTATATCACCTTGCTGTTATCAAAAATGATATAGGTTTACTAAGACGTTTACAGCCACTGGGTATTGATATTAACGCAAAAAATGCTGACGGACTTACTGCATTGCACCGCTCGGCCATGATAGCTAAGGACGATGCCATGATGAAATTCCTTATTTCGGCAGGTGCAAAAAAAGATGCAGTTACAAATTTCAAAGAAACTGCCTATGACCTAGCTGCCGAAAATGAATCACTTACCAAAAATAATGTATCTGTTACCTTCCTAAAATAATAATATGCCTCGCTTTTTTAAACTCTTCTGTCTTTTTGCTGCCTTGTTCATGATTGGCCAAGCTGCATCGGCTCAAACTAATAAATACAAATGCATGGTGCAGATGTCGAATTATATGGGCGACGGTGCATATGTAGTTATTTCGCTTATAAACAGTAAAGGTGCTTACGAAAAAACGCTGTATGTATTAGGGTCCGATAAGAAATGGTACAATAGCTTAAAGGAATGGCATAAGTTTTATAAAGCCAAACCAACAAACATTAATGCCATAACAGGTGCATCGGTAACCGGCGGCGACCGCAGTGTGAATGTAATTGAACTTGAACAATCAAAAATAAATGCAGGATACAAAATACGTTTTGAAAGCGCTGTTGAAGATAAAAAATACAATGTAAGTGACGTAGAAGTTCCGCTTACAACTGAAGGACTATCAGCAAAAACCGAAGGTACCGGTTATATCCGTCACGTACGTTTTAGCGCCAACTAAGGCATTTACACCGCATGACAATTTCAATTTGGAGATATAGCCACTTAGCCCTGGCTGTATCTTCTTTTTTATTGCTTACACTTCTATCAATAACCGGCATTATATTGGCATTTGAGCCAATTAGCCAGAAAACACAGCCATTTGGCGTTAATGGTTTCAGCCAAATTACGCTTGCAAAATCACTTCCTGCCTTACGCAAAGCTTACCCCGACATTAGCGAACTTACAGTTGATGCCAACCAATTTGTCAAAATAAAAGCAACCGACACCAACGGTAAAAATCTTGATGCCTTTGTTGATCCGCTTTCCGGCAAAGTGTTGGGCACTACCCCAAAGGAGAACGATTTATTTGAAACTGTAAGATCACTGCACCGCTCATTGTTTTTGCATGAAGTTGGGCGGGCAATTATTGGTGTTACGGCATTTTTGCTTATGCTTATAACTACATCGGGCATTGCATTAATCATTCAGCGGCAGCGTGGAATTAGGCACTTTTTTAAACGCATTGTGCGCGATAGCTTTGCTCAGTATTATCATGTAGTTTTAGGTCGTTTGTCACTCATCCCTATACTCATTATAGCCATTAGTGGCACTTATTTATCATTAGCGCGGTTTGATATATTCGATATTAAAAAGAATAGCATTAAGGTTGATTTTGACAACATCAAATCGACACCGGTACGTAAAGCAACCGAAATAAGTGTTTTTAAGAACACCAAATTGTCAGAGGTTGAAAGCGTTGAATTTCCGTTTTCTGAAGATGTAGAAGATTATTATACCATTAAGCTTAAAGACCGCGAAATTGCTGTAAACCAAATAACCGGCGACATTTTGAGCGAAGTGGTATATCCAAAAGCAGTAGTGTACTCAAATCTGAGTCTTGATTTGCATACCGGCCGAACCAGCATAGTGTGGGCGCTTGTGCTGGCTGTTGCAGCGGCAAACATTCTATTCTTTATTTACTCGGGCTTTGCCATAACATTGAAACGCCGGGCTAACCGGGTTGATAATAAGTTTAAAGCCAATGAAAGCAACGTTATTATACTTATTGGTTCTGAAAACGGCAGCACATACCGCTTTGCAAAAGCAGTACACCAACAATTATTAAAGCAAGGACAGCGATCATTTATTACCGAGCTTAACAATTACACCATCTTTCCAAAAGCCGAACATCTCATAATTATTACCGCAACTTATGGCCTGGGCAATGCGCCAACTAACGCTGCTAAATTTTTCAACCTGCTTAAAAAGTATCCGCAGGGACAAAACATAAACTATTCAGTATTAGGTTTTGGCTCACATGCTTACCCTGATTTTTGCCAGTTTGCATTTGAGATTAACAACTTCCTTTCGCAACAAACCTGGGCCAAACCACTGATCGACGTTCATACGGTAAATGACCGCTCGCCACAGGAGTTTGAGCTTTGGGCCGAAGCGTGGTCACAGCAGTCAGGCCTCATTATTGAAGCCTCGGCTGATTTAAAAATGCCCCAAAAGCACAAATTAAAATCATTTACAGTAAGTTCAAATACAGCAACGGGAACGGAGGATGGCGCATTTTCCGTACGCTTAAAAACCAAGCGTCTACAAAAAGTTACTTCGGGCGATTTGCTGGCTATCTATCCTGCAAATGATAACCGCGAAAGGCTATATTCAATTGGTGTGATTGATAATGAAATTCAACTTAGCGTGCGCTTACATGAACATGGGCTTGGTTCGGGCTTTTTACACCGCTTAACGGTTGGACAAAAAATGCAAGCACGCATTGTATATAATAAACACTTTCATTTTCCGGCCAAATCACCCGAGGTGGTTATGATATCTAATGGTACGGGCATAGCGCCATTTTTAGGAATGATAAACCAAAATAAGGCAAACGTTCCGTGTCATTTATATTGTGGATTCCGTCATAGCCATTCGGTTGATAATTACAAAGCTGTATTAAACCAAGGCAAAGCTGCCGGTAAACTTCAGCACTTGCGTGTTGCCCTTTCGCGCGAGGGGAACAAACAGTATGTAAGTGATTTGATAGCCCGCGATCCCGATTTTATGGTGAATGTATTAAGCACTAAAGGCACTATTATGATATGTGGCTCATTAGCAATGCAAAGAGATGTGATGGATGTGCTAGAGGGTATTTGTAAAACTAAAACGGGTAAAGGCATTAGCTATTACCAATCACATAATCAAATACTTACCGACTGTTACTAACAGCCTTTATTATAGTTTGAATTTACTCACATCAATATTTGGGGAAGAAAGTACCTTGCCATCGTCGGTAATCATAATGCTACTATATTGCGGGAATTGTCTGAGTAGTTTTAATCCTTTTTCGCGCCCCAATACCATAATAGAGGTGCTGAAACCGTTGGCTATCTCGGCACTCGGGCCGAATACGGTTACACTGCATAGTCCGGTAACTGGGTACCCGGTAGCCGGGTTTATGATATGTGCATAGCGTTTACCGTTAAACAATACAAATTTTTCGTAACTGCCTGATGTTACTACTGCACCCTGCTTTAGTGGTACAATTGCAAAAATAGAATCTTTACGCATAGGGTTAGTGATGCCTATAGCCCAATCGTCTCCGTTAGGCTGTTTACCCCAGGTATTCATATCGCCCGACCCGTTTACAATACCTGCCTTTATTCCTCGTTCTAGCATTAAGCTTCGGCAGCGGTCGGCAGCGTAACCCTCTCCTAATGCACCAAAGCCAATTTTCATACCTCTCTTCTTTAAGAAAATTGTGGACCTCTTAGCGTTTAGCATTACATTGCCATAGCCCACGTTTTCTACTGATTTCCTCACCGCTTTGGGTGATGGCATTTGTGTCATGGTGCCATCAAACTTCCAAATTTTGTCCATTGCGGCAAAACTTATATCAAAAGCACCGTTGGTAATTTTTGAAAGGTGTAAAGCACGTTGGGCCAGCCTAAAAACTTCAGGACTTACCTTAACTGCTTTTATACCAGCGTTGCTGTTCACCTGGCCAATCTGCGTTTCGGCTTTCCAGTCTGATATGAGGTTTTCTATGCGGGTTATTTCAGCTATGCAGGTGTCAATGTTTTGCTCGGCGGTGAGTGAGTCATTCGCAACAATACTTATATCAAACCTTCCCCCCATTAACATAGTTGTACGCTTGCGTAAAACCTGAGCATGGCAAGTAAATGTTGTAAAACACAATAGTATGATGCAGATTCTGTAAATTGATATCGATGTTTTAAGCATAGATCATTCACCGTATAAAGCAAAAAAGACATGCAGCTTTAATAACTGCATGTCTTTCAAAAATATAATTTATTAATATTAGCTTAAAAATAGTGGCACAATGTGACGCTCGTAAAGATTAAGCGTTACGTTGGCGGCAACAATATCTTTGTACTTTTTAAGGGCAGCATAGTAACGGTCACCATTCTCACCCGCAACTTTGTAAGCCACGTGAAGCATCTGACGAAAATCAGGATTGAAATCTGGATGCTTTTGGTCATGACGTAAACTGTTAGCAAATTTGTCGCCGCTCCAACCCTGTACTTCTTCGGCAGTTGGTAATCGGCTCTCTTGCACGTCAATAACGGTAGCATAAGGCACACAAAGCTCATCAAAACGACCTAATGCATTGATGTAAATTTCTATAGCCAATTCTAAAGCCTCATTACCCGCCTCGGCAAGGCCTATCATCTCTTCTAACCAGGTAGTACCCGCAGTTTTAAGGTGAATGCCGGTATCATGCTTTTTAATTAGTTCAGCAATTGGTGCATAAATTGAAAATTTGTCACTACCTGAGTGAACGCTTAATTTCAGGTTTTCAGGTAAGCCAAATTCTTTGATAGCTTCTCTTATAACCAATATATCTTCTTCAAACTCTTTAGCAAACTGTTGAAGGTTGCCTACGTAGTCAACGCCTTTATTAAACCGACCTGTAAACTTCGGTGCAATGGTTTGTGCTTTAATATCGTTATCGGCTAGTGCACTTAGTATAAAGAATAACTCAACCGGGGTTTGCGGATCATTAACCTCATCCATTGATACTTCGGCAATAAAATTATCCTCACCTTTACCGGCAGCAATATGCTTGTATAATTTACCAGCTTCTATAGCAGCCAAAAGAAATTTACCAGCAATTTCGCGAAGCATGTCCTCAGTAATTTCAAACTGTTCAGCAATACCTGGTATTGACAGGCTGCCAACATACTTTTTACGGCGCTCAACAAAAGCTTCAATCTCAGCGTCAGGAGCAGCTTTACCAATATAATCGGCAACATCTAAAGTAAAAAAGTCAGAGCTGGCAATAAAACCATCAACGGTTGCCAAGGTAATATGATCGGCGTCAACACGGTAAGAATCGGTCCAACCTAATGCTGCTACAGCTGCATCAGCTTCGGCGCGTAGTTCGGCAGGCTCGGTTTTAACAGTTTTGTGCTCGCGGTTTGATTTGTTCCAGATTGGGGTAATGTTTACGCCCTGCTCTTTAGCCTTCATAACTGCTTTCAGTTGTGCTTCGCCCTGATGAGCAAAGCGGTCGCCCATGCCAAATGAGAATTTCTCTAACTTCATAGATTTAGTGTATGTTCGATTTTACGATAATGGGAATAAATATAGAAAACCGTTATTAATAAAGCAGGCTAAATGCGTCAATCCTCTGATTTATTTTTTGAAGTTCATCCTACCACTGTATTAATTGTATGGAATGATTAATTATAGTTCAAGAAAATCAACAATTTCACAGCCTTGTGGTTAACTAATAGTATAATAAGAAACTTTACAGCAATGCCAGATATAGCTAAACGTTTTGATCAAAATCCATTGTTAGCTCCCAAAGACTTACCCGCCAGTGGCCAAGGTTTGCAGGTTGCCTGTTTACTTAATCCAGGCGTGTTTAGGTTTGATGGTAAAATATGGCTATTGGTACGGGTAGCCGAGCGGCCTCAGCAAAGCGAGGTTCATGTATCGTTCCCGGTGCTTACCGATGATGGGGGCATAGAAATAATGGAAATTGAACTGAACGATGCCGACCTGATTGCTACTGACGCACGCGTTATTCGATACAAGGGCATTGATTACCTTACAACGCTGTCACACCTGCGCCTTCTGTGCAGCGATGACGGCATAAACTTTTACGAGCCTGAGGGCTACCCTAAGCTGTTTGGGCAGGGATACCTGCAAACGTTTGGTATTGAAGATTGCCGGGTTAGCTTGGTTGAAGGCGAATATCACCTGACTTTTACTGCAGTATCATCAAACGGTGTAGCCGTTGCGCTGCGCAAAACAACCAACTGGAAAAACTTTACCTCGCATGGCCTAATTATGCCTCCGCACAATAAGGATTGCGCCATATTTGAGGAGAAAATTAACGGCAAGTATTATGCCTTACACAGACCGAGCAGCGTTGACCTGGGTGGTAATTTTATATGGATTGCCGAGTCGCCTGATGGTATACATTGGGGCAACCATAAATGTATTTTGAAAACACGTGCCGGATATTGGGATAGCGGCCGCGTTGGCGGTGGTGCTGCACCTATTAAAACTGAAAAGGGCTGGCTGGAGATTTATCATGGCGCTACCAAAGAACATAGATATTGTCTTGGAGCGGTTTTGTTGGATTTGGAAGATCCATCGAAAGTACTGGCGCGGAGCGAAGATCCGATAATGGAACCATTGGAAGAATATGAAACCAGCGGTTTTTTTGGACATGTAGTTTTTACTAACGGCCATATAATTGATGGCGACCAACTAACCATATATTACGGTGCGGCTGATGAATTTGTATGTGGCGCTCACTTTTCCATTAGCGAGATATTACAGTCTTTAGGTTACTAAATACGTTGAATACGTATGTTAAATATGTCTTTGAGTGCTCGTTTTGCGGCGTAGTAACCGCACATACCATGCACACCGCCACCGGGTGGTGTTGATGATGAACAGATATACAAACCTTTAGCCGATGTTCGGTATGGCGAAAAACGCAGTGCCGGGCGGGTGAATAATTGCGTCAGATCCAGCCTCCCTCCGTTAATGTCTCCACCAATATAATTTGCATTATACTCCTGCATTTGTACTGCATTCATGGTATGTCTGCCTATTATTCTTTCTTTAAACCCCGGAGCAAAACGTTCAACCTGGCTTTCAATAATGTCTGTCATGTTTTTGGTAGAGCCATTTGGCACGTGGCAATATGCCCAACCAGTATGTTTGCCCGATGGAGCGCGGCTTTCATCAAATAAGCTTTGCTGAGCCAGCAAAACATAAGGTTTATCAGTATATTGGCCCTTAGCCGAAGCTTGTTCCGCCGCTATTATTTCGGCAGCCGTACCGCCTAAATGTATCGTGCCGGCATTTAGGCAATTTGATGCTGTAAAAGGTATAGGAGCATCCAATGCCCAATCTATTTTAAATACACCATCGCCGTAGCGGTATTTTTCCAGCTGCCATTTATATAGGCTTGAAAAACGGTGCCCGGCAATTTGAAGCATTTGCTGAGGCGTTACGTCAAATAAAACAGCGTTTGCAGACGGAAGCTGCTTCAAACTGGTAACGTAGAAATTAGTTTGTATTTCACCGCCAAGGCTACAAAAGTAAGCGGCCATCGCGTTAGCTATTGACTGTGAACCGCCTTGCGGTGTTGCCCAACCACCAGTATGACCGGTAAGTAATAATACTAATGCTACAGCAGCAGTAGCCGGGTTTTGTAAAGGTTGAATTGCGTGAGCGGCCATACCGGCAATAAGCCCCTGCCCAAGCATGGTGTTAAATTTATTGATAAGCATTGTTGCCGACTGCAAACCAATTAGCCCGAATTCAGCCATTTTGAATGGATGATTTGGCAGTTTTAAAGGGCCTAGAACGTCAGATGCTATTAATGGCCAGCTATTGACTAATGACGAGATTAAAGCTTTGTAAGTCTGCTCATCACCTTCAAGTAAAGCGGCAGTTTCTTCAACGGAACGTTTGAGCACGGCGCAAGTTCCGTCATCAAAAGGATGCGCAGCGTCTATATCCGGCATTACGTAATTTAAACCGAAGTTATGAAGGGGAAGAGTTTTAAGAAATGGTGATTTAAATGCCAGCGGATGTATTGCTGAACAGATATCGTGCTTAAAACCCGGCAATGTTAATTCTGCAGTGCGTAGCCCGCCGCCAACGGTACTTTTTGCTTCTACAATAAGTACCTTAAGTCCTTGTTGTTGCATTAAAATTGCAGCCGCAAGACCATTAGGGCCTGCGCCAACAATTACTGCATCATAATCATATTTATTCAGCTTCATTAGCTCCTTTGGCAAGAACGGCTTGTTCTTAAGCTAAGCTAACTAAAACATCTCAAATATGTTTAGCCTATTGATTGAAAGCCGCTATTAAGCAAATGGATATATTTGAGGCGTGAGGACGGATTCGAACCGCCGTACAAGGTTTTGCAGACCCCTACCTAACCACTCGGCCACTCCGCCATTTGATCATTACGCCGAACGTTTTCCCGCCAGATAATTATTGGAACGATACACAGCATCAACCACTTCATTTACCGGAATTGTGTTACTGATGTTTTCATTTGGATAGCTAAAAGCTACTTTAAAATCATGATCAGTTACATAAGTGGCCGGAAGTGGAATATTTACATCAATACCGCCGTAAAAATTCCAGGTTGGGCTATGCTCAGAAAACACGCCAAATAAACCGGCAATGGTAGCATTTGCATCTGAATGTATAGGTAACGATATATTGTGCATCCACAGTAATTGCTGTAACGCATCTTCATCTCCATCAGCATCAACCACTACAATTTTTCCGTCGTAAAATTTAGTTTCATTTCTTATAGTATTCAGCTGTTTTAGGTGCTCCAGCCCAACATTGCCCCAATGCTTAGAATAAAAATAAACTACTAATACCTTGCTTAATTTTGGCAATGCCTTAGCATTACTAAAATTACTTAAAGCGCCAATCACAGTCACCGGCAAACCATGCTTAACACTTTCGCCTGTTTTTACAGGTTTAAGTTTTTGATATTTATTAGTGTTATACTCCAACTCAGGAGTAATCTCAAGTATATCAAATTGAGGATAGTCCATATGAAAAAAAGAAAATTTGGGTTAATAAAATTTGAAAAACGCCGAGGGCACAAAACTACAAGCACTTACAACAACAACAGCGATTGCTGGTGATGTTGCTAAAAAGGTATGCTGTGCTCTTTTGCGTCATGATTTTAATGCGTTCAGATTGCTTAGATAAAACAAATATATACAAAGTCTATATAACTAGTAGATTTAATTTAAATTTTATTTTAATCGTGAATAACTTTAATGTAATTACCTTACAGCAACCTAAAATTATAAGCCGGAGCGGCTTTTTTATACCATGTTAAGCTATTACCATTTCAATAAAGCATTTATTGTTTTTCTGATTTTAGTTCATTGTGTACCCAGGAACACAAATGCTCAGCAAAAATCAGCACCCTTAAGTAAGGAATTACCCTACCACTCGAAAGTTTGGGCACCCGACTTAAACAACGGTTATTATAAAAACCCAATTATAAACGCCGATTATTCAGACCCGGATGTAGTACGGGTTGGAAATGATTTTTACATGGTTAGCTCGAGCTTTGAAGACATACCGGGGTTGCCCATACTCCATTCAACTGATCTTGTAAACTGGAAAATAATAGGTCATGCCCTACAAAAACAATATCCTGTCGATCATTTCAATCTTCCCCGTCACGGTGACGGCGTTTGGGCTCCATCTATCAGGTATTACCATAAAGAGTTTTACTTATACTACCCCGATCCTGATTTTGGGATTTACCTAACTAAAGCAACTAACGCTGCTGGCCCTTGGAGCAAGCCGGTGCTTGTTATGGGAGGCAAAGGACTTATTGACCCCTGCCCTCTTATGGATGATGATGGCTCAATGTATCTGGTGCATGGTTTTGCGGGGAGCCGCGCGGGTATAAAAAGTATAATTGCCGTAAACAAACTGAATAAAAATGGTGACAAGGTACTTGACGAAGGGGTGATTGTGTACGACGGGCACGAAACTGACCCAACAATTGAAGGCCCTAAATTTTACAAACAAAACGGCTTTTATTACATATTTGCCCCGGCCGGGGGTGTTTCAACCGGTTGGCAGGTGGTGTTGCGTTCCAAAAACATTTACGGTCCTTATGAACGCAAAGTAGTAATGGATCAGGGTAAAAGTTCAGTGAACGGTCCGCATCAGGGCGCATGGGTAAACACCGCGTTGGGAGAAGACTGGTTTATTCACTTTCAAGACAAAGATGCTTACGGCCGGGTAGTACACTTACAACCCATGACGTGGAAAAATAACTGGCCGGTGATAGGCTCCGACGTAGATGGCGATGGCAAAGGGGAACCAGTTTACCAATATAGAAAACCTAAAATCAACATTGCATCAGTCATTGAAAATCCGGTTGAAAGTGACGAGTTTAACAATAATGTGCTAGGGTTACAATGGCAATGGGTGGCTAACAACAAAGCGCATTGGAATTATTTGCATCCGGCTAAAGGAGTGCTTAGGTTATACAGTGTACAGGCACCTGAAGGAGCTAAAAACTTGTGGGATATTCCGAACATGCTATCTCAAAAATTCCCTGCTGATGAGTTTACAGCAACCACCAAACTGGAATTTAAGCCAAATATTAAATTAGACGGTGAAAAAGTCGGACTAGCTATAATGGGCTTAAGTTACGCCAACATTGGTATAATACATAAAAAGGATGGAGATTACTTATATTACGGCGTATGCAAAGACGCAGATAAAGGTGAATTGGAAGATATAAAGATAATAACCAAGCTGGAATCGTCGAGCGTATATCTGCGTGTAATGGTGGCGAAAGATGCCATGTGCAGGTTTAGCTACAGCACTGATGGTTCAATATTTAAAGTAACTGGTGATGAATTTAAAGCTACGCCTGGCAAATGGAAAGGCGCCAAGCTTGGCTTATTTTGCACCCGTTCTACACAAATTAACGACTCAGGGTATGCTGATTTTGATTGGTTTCGCATAACGGCTTTTGATAAAAATTAATTACAAAAAAGGGCTCACAAAAATGAGCCCTTTCATTACTACGATAACACCTGGCAATTAAATGCCAGCAACACTATGTTAATTAAACGTAGTTTATTTGCTTAACTGTGTGTTGTACAAAATTTTTCCGCTTACGCTCACCACCTTTACGTTCAAACGCTTGTCGTCTACCGAAAAATACATAAACCCATTTTCAGAGGCACCAAACTTACTATACTCAATTCCAGGTGTAATATAGGTTAGCTCTGAACCTGCACCTGAAATAAACTGGTGGGTAAATCCTTCGGGCTTTAAATGTTGTACTGAATGCTCATGGCCAGATAAGTAAACATCTACCTTGTGCTTTTCCAATAATGGTTTTAATGCTTTTCTAATAGCAAGTGTATCATAATTACTTACCCTTGGTCCTGCGGTGTGCGTTGGATGATGACCCACAACTATTTTCCACTTTACATCGGCTGATGCTTTTTTCAAGGTTTCATCTATCCAGGCAAGTTGCTTTTCCGGATGCTGATCTTCGTGGTTTTGAACAATGGCCTGACTGTCAATCATTAAAAAAAGCACTTTGCCTTTGTCTTTTCCCAATGCCACCTCTTTACTGTAATAACGGGCTGGCATGTTCCACCTGCGGCTAATTTTGCTGTAGCGTATCTGAGCATCAGGATCTGAGTAATAATCATGGTTACCTAAAATCGCAAACCAATCGGCCTGTAAAGAGTGTGCGGTATATACATTTTCAAATGAGTAATGCCACAGCGGATCCTGCTCACTTACCACTCCTTTCGGATAAAAATTATCTCCTACAGACAATATAAAGTTTATAGGATTATTTTTTGCCCAATCGCCCATTTGTCTTGCTGTTTCCAATTGAAGACATTCACCGTTTCGTCCCCAATCGCCAAGTGCCAAAAAGTTAAGGGTAAATCCATTTGGCTCGGGGCCAGCAGGTGCAAGGTCTTCGCTTTCAAAATGCGTAACCGCATTTTCAGCCAGTGCACTCAACGGAGCGGCAACTGAAGTACCAAGCGCCGTTAGAGCGGTATTTCTAACAAAATCTCTTCGTTTCATTTTAGTTGGTTAATTAGGGTGCAATCAGCAATATATTGCGCTGCGTTAAAATCACTTTGCAGCGCAATATATTAAAACAGCAGCAATTAATATCCCGGGTTTTGTACCAGGTTAGGATTCAATGACCTTTCGCTTGTTGGAACCGGGTAAATACGCTTGTTTACATCGGCGTTGTTTTTAAAACCCCAGGCGCTTTCAAATTTGCCAAAGCGTATTAAATCATTTCTGCGCCAGCCCTCCCAGGCAAACTCACGTGCACGCTCGTCTAGTAGCTGATCAAGCGTAATACCGCTTAATACAGGTGCCTTTGCACGCGTACGTATTTTATTCACCAATACATCGGCTGTTTGTAATTCGCCGCCAACAGAGGTTGGTGCTGCGCCGCGTAAAATTGCTTCAGCTTTCATCATTATAACATCAGCTAAACGTAGTATTGGCATATCATTCCCTTGAAAACGGGTGTTTGGATTGGCATTCTTATCAGGGTAAAACTTAATTGAGCGTACACCTTTGGCCTTACCTAATTCATCATTGCCAACATCCATAGTGGCAGGCCTAACCAGTGTAAGTTCAGGCGTAAAATCCAAATGATAATCTACAGATGCAGTACCATCGGCGCCTGCATATGAGGCATCAACGCCTTTTTTGGTTGATTTGATAATAATTGGTGCTCCGTTGTTTTCATATTGTTTACCGGCCAGCCAGGTGTTGTTACGAACATCGCCCGTTAAATTGAACTTTTGCCAGAACTCTTTGATAGTACTCAAAGCAATACTTGGCCTAAATGGTATGCTGTATTTGGCTTGAACAGCGGTGTGTAAGCCAAAACGCGTAAAGTGATTACCTTCGGCAACGTTCGGATCGTAAGGCACAGCAAAAATCGTTTCTTTTATTTGAGGCCCATTCTCCGGCGCAAACAAAGTCATGTAGTCGGCATCAAGCGAATATATGTTTTTTGCACGATCCAGAACGCTGTCAGCCATGGCTACAGTTTCGGTGTAACGGGCCTGGCCGGTGTAATACTGTGCGTTCAGATATAGTTTTTCGAGCAGTGTAAATGCCATCCATTTAGTTGGCCTACCGTAAGTAAGTGTGCCTGCAGTGCTGCTTAAATTTGGAATAGCCTCCTTCAAGTCTTTCTCAATAAACTGAAATACCTCGGCACGTGGTGCTGTTTTAGGCAAACCATTTACAGGGAATGTTGATATGATGGGCACATTACCATACAAATCCATCATAATGAAGTAAAACAGTGCACGCATGGTGCGCAGTTCGGCAATACTTGCCTTTGCCGTTGCAACAGCACCATTGGTTTCAAATAAACTAATAAGCCTGTTACAAGCATTTATTCCTCCAAAACCCCACTCCCAGTTTGAGCGCACGTTTGGATGATCGGGCCCCCAGGTGTGCATGTGTAAAAACCGATATTGTCCGCCATCGTCATAATTACCATCACGGGCTGGTATGATAGCCTCATCGGTTGATAGCTCCTGCATTCTCCAATAATCTACCGCGTAAATTGAGCGCAATTGGGTATATACAGGGCCGGTAGCTGCAATGTATCCTTCAGGGTTATTTGGAAAGTTATCAGGCGTAAGTTCAGACTTTACCGGAACATCAAGTTTGGTACAGCTTGCAGCAGCACAAGCTAACGCCGCAAAAAATAATATCTTTTTCATTGTTGATTAATGATTAAAAAGTAACGTTTAAGCCTAAAAGGAATGAGCGTGTTTTAGGATAGAAATTGTTGTTATCAATACCGGGCGTAACACCACCCATATTCATTTCGGGGTCAATACCGCGGTATTTGGTTATTAAAAACAAATTATTTCCGGTGGCATAAATGCGCAAGCGGTTTATTGATTTTACCTTCAATGGAATGTTATAGCCTAACGTAGCATTATCTAAACGCAGGTAAGAACCGCTTTCCAGATAACGGTCTGAAAGTATGTAAGCGTTATTATCGTTGGGAGACTCGTTTAACGTGAACCTTGGAATGTTCACGTTAGTGGCATCAGACGGACTATTTAAATTAGCCAGGGTTGCATTCAAAACCTTGTTGCCCAATACACCTCGTACAAAAAAGCCTAAATCAACATTTTTGTAGGTAAAGGTGTTGCCCCAACCGTAAATAAGTTTTGGCTGTGCATTGCCAACATAAGCAAAATCGGCCACTACGGGTGGAGTGGTTGATATTGAGCCGTCGGCCTTGTAAAACTGACTTACCCCTTGAGCATCCTTCCCGGCGTAACGAGCTAACAAGAAGGAGCCTAATGGTAAACCCGTTTGCAAAATTTGCGAAGGATTAGCTGATTGCCCCTTACCGCCAAGGTAGGCCGTACGCTGATAATCTAACTGGAATAAATTGCTTGATAGTGACTCTACCGTGTTTTTGTTATAAGCCACGTTTACCGTGCTTGTCCATTTCAGGGCTTTGCCCACTAATGGCCTTACGCTAACTATGGCCTCAATACCTTTATTTCTGATGTTACCACCGTTGGCCGTTAAAAACGGCAGGTAATATTGAGTTGTTGACACCTGGTAATCGTTGATTAAATCTTTGGTACGTTTATCATACACATCAACCGAACCTGACAGGATGTTATTGAACAAGCTAAAATCAACACCGATATTAGCTACATCAGTAGTTTCCCATTTCAAATCAGGGTTTTGATTTTGACGCGGGCCAATCGGATTAATGTAACTTCCGTTGTAGTAAAACCTCGAACCGGTGGTTACACCATAAAGCAACAGCGTAGTAAACGGCCTGATACCGTCGCTATTACCTGAGCTACCCCAGCCAGCCCTTAGTTTGAGGTTATTTACAAAGCTTACACCTTTCATAAAGTCCTCATTGCTGATGTTCCATGCTGCCGATACTGATGGAAAATATCCCCATCTGCTATTGGCGCCAAACGCTGAAGATCCATCACGACGCAATGATGTTTGGAAAAGGTACTTGTCTTTATAATTATACTGTGCCCTGCCGTAAAAAGATATAATTCTTAATATAGCAATAGGTGGATTGGTGCCACCCAGTATAGGATCATCAACGCTGTAATTAATTACTGCTCCTGCAGGTGCGTTGCCTAAAGTAAGATTGTTGTAGGTAAGATTATCGTTTACAAAGTTTTGATTTGAAGTACCAAAACCGTTGTTTCGTTCATCCTCTTGCCATGAGTAGCCGGCAAGCAACTTCAAGTCATGATTGCCAAACCGCTTATCATAGTTAAAATAACTTTCAATAATCTTTTTGTTGTTTGTCCATGATTGTCTACGAGCATAACCATTAAGCCCTTGGGCTAAACCCGAGAAACGGTTGTTATATGAATCATTATAATTTTGCTCGTCTTGGTAAGAGATGCTTAGCGTGTACTTCAAACCTGTGAATAAACGTGCTTCGGCAATTGCGTTTCCTAAAAAGGTTTTTACCCGGCTGTTGTAGATATTATTATCAATCAATGATACCGGATTCAGGTATCCACGTGTACGGGTAAAGTTTTCTGTATAAGAGCCGTCAGGCTGCCTTACGTTTACCGTTGGCAAGTAAGTAAGCATATTTTGATATACCTCACGGGCAATGTTACGGCTGCTGGTAACACTGTTTACGCCCGAAACATTTAAGCGCAATCGGTTATCAAAAAACTTTTGATCAATATTGGCGCGTAAGATGAAACGCTCAAGTCCGGATGTTTTAATGATACCTTTATTATTCAGGTAGTTTAAACTTACGTTGTAAGCCGTTTGGCCTGAGTTACCATTAAGGGAAACGTTGTGGTTATTGGAGATACTTGTTTGAGTAAGTTCCTTTTGCCAGTCGGTATTAGCACCGGCATTATTATCAACCAGGTTTAAGGTACGGTTATTGGCCTGCAGGTAGCTGCGTAACTCATCGCCACCAAGTACGGCAATCTGGTTGGATACGTTTTCAACTGCGCCGTAACCACTATAACTCAGGCTTGATTGCCCCGGTTTTGCCTTGCGGGTAGTAACCATAATAACACCATTGGCAGCCCGCGCACCGTAAATTGCGGTTGATGATGCATCTTTAAGCACATCAATGCTCATAATATCATCAGGTGCCAATAAATCAATTGATGCACCCGGAACGCCGTCAATTACATAAAAAGGTTCCTGCGCACCGGCACGTAATGTTGATGGCCCCCTGAGCAATATCGAACCCCTGTCGTTAGGGTTACCGCTACGCGTAATGTTAAACCCCGGAACCTTACCTTGAAGCAACTGTGCCGGAGAGCTTATTACGCCGCGATTAAAATCTTCTGCCTGCACCGATGTTATGGCACCGGTTAAGTCGGCTTTACGGCTGGTTCCGTAGCCGGTTACTACCACCTGGGTTAACGAGGTTGCACTTTCTTTTAGCGTTACCGAAAGTGAAATTTTGTTACCGGCCAATGCCTGGTAACCTGTAAGTGTTTTAGTTTCAAAACCAATAAATGTAAAGGTGAAGCTGTAGTTGCCACCCGTTTGGAGATTACTGATGTTAAAAACACCATTTACATCTGTAGTTGCGTTGGTTGCTTTGCCTGTAAGCTTGTTTTCGGCTTTAACGGTTGCTCCAACTATGGGTACTCCGAGGGTGTCTTTAACCATACCTGAGGCCGATGGACCAGATTGAGCGTGCAAGGCATTTCCAAGCAGCAAAAAGCCGCATATGAGGAAGATTGCCTGCAGGCATTTAAAACATTGCTTGTAAGTTTTGTTCATAACTTTTTTGGGTTGATTTGCAGTAGTTTATTTTTTAGTGATGATGTAAGTACTATCGGGCTGCATATTGAAGTGCAGTTTATTAAGTGCCGTAATGGTGCCTAAAACGTTGTTAAGGCTTTCGGTGCGGGTATTGAACTCGCCTGTGAAGTAATACTTTTTTAAGCTTACGCGCGATTGAATGTGTACGTTGTAGGTCTCTTCAATTTTATTAATTCCAAGCGGGAGCTGCTGATTTGTAAAGTTGAGCGTATCACCTTTTATAATGGTTTTGCCGGCCTGCACTGCAAACTTTGCTTTAACAGGGTTTAGATTAAACGCTGAAACTATAAGCGATTGGTGTTTATTGTTAAACACAAGCTCTTTACCCGGCAATAAATACACTGCCTGACTCTCGGGCTCGGGGTTTTGGAATTGCACAACTTTTACCTTACCGCTTAAAAGCTTTACTTTGGTCTGTATGCTGTTTGGCTTGGCTGTTATTTTAAACACAGTACCCAAAGCGGTAGTTGCCAACGGCCCGGCATAAACCGTAAACCGCCTGCTTCTATCTTTAGCTACGTGAAAACGGGCAACACCTTTTAAATATATTTCCCTGGCATTACGCTTGAAAGGCACAGTGTATCTTATAGTAGCCTTTGGCTCCATTACTATGTGCGAGCCATCATCCAGCAAAATGCTTAACTCATGATTGGCCTTGTTTCTGGTAATCTTCCAATTTAATTGTTTGGTTACTTTTGCCGCAAACGGCACTGGTTTAGCCTTAGTTACCTGGTTAAAGTGCACCCATAATAAAATATTTACCGCTATGCATAAGCAAGCAGCTAAAGCATTAACAATTGCCGGATTTATGAGCCTTACCTTTTGCTCGGAGTGACGTTCAATGCCCAGCAGAATATTGCCCAGCATTTTTTCGGTGCGCGAGGTTTTAGGACTACCGTAAAGTGCTAAATCATTCCACTCCTTTTCACCAACGTATTCTTCAAGTACTTCGGGGTGCGCTAACAAATACTGATGAACAAGTTCAGCTTCGTGGGATGTGCACTCGCGTTTAAAATATTTAATAATTTGAGCTGGCGTGGGCTGCATATACAAACAATACGGCCGTCACAATGCTAACCCCCAACACTTAATAATTACTTAATATTGCATGAGCTACATAAAGAAAGGAAACTGTAATTATTGTTGAATTGCGTAGTTCTTTTAAAGCAAGATTGATATGATTTTCGACAGTCTTGGTTGAGATGGAAAGCATTGCCGCTATTTGGGCGTTAGTGAGGTGGTTAAAGCGACTCAATTTAAAAACGGTTTTACGTACGTGAGGCAATTTTTCAATGGCTTTAGTAACGTTTTTTAACGTTTCGCGGTTATCAAATTGTTCATTATACCCGGCGTTTATATCAAATTCAATGCGGCTAATATGGTTATTTCTGATGCTATCTTTTCGTAACTCATCAATGAGCGTGGTACGTGCAATGCGAAACAGTTGAACATCCAACCCAAATTGCAGTGACAGACTTTCGCGGTTGTTCCATAGCTTTATGAATGTTACCTGCACAACCTCTTCGGCAATGTAAGATGAAGATGTTTTACCCAACAAAAAAGCATATAACTTTGGATGATACTGGTAGTAAACCATTTTAAAAGTTGTAAGGCAACCATTGCGAATAAGGGTAACATATTCCATACCCTGCAAAGATTTAGCTCTGATGTTACTTCAAAAACATGCTAATGTTAGGGATTTGTTAAAAACAATAAAAACTTTTCCACCTGTGTAAAACAAATAAAGCCTTCCTTTTACGGAAAGCTTTACTTTGATAAAAAGTTAACATCTACTTATCTGGTAGCCGTAAAAGCTTTGCCATTGATAACCACATTTTTTAAAGCAATATTTTTGAAGGTGCTGTCTGATAAATTTACAGTTGCCACAGCCAGCGTTACATTAGTAAGCTGTATAGGATGAATGGTTGTTTTGGCAGTTCCTTTTACCTCACCTAAAGTTGCGCAATCACCTTTTACGTTTTTGATGCTTATGTTTTTAATCAGTGATGAAGGTGGTTGCTGACCTTTTAAATCAAAATACTGTGTCCAGGGTGATACCTTTAAAAGCTGCGATTTGCCAGACATGGTTATATCACTTAAACTTATATTTTCATATTGTTGCGGCGTGTCGGGACGTAGTTTAAGCCTTAGTACATTCACTCCCCTGGCAACGCAACGCTCAATGGTTACGTCGCGCACAATGGTTGCCTCACTGCCACATGTAACCACGCCACCACCAGCCTCAAATACGCAATCGGCTATACGAATGCGCTCAACCGGGGGACTATCTTTATCATTCATGGCAAAAGGCCCTTTTGTACCTTTGAGCGCAATATCATCGTCGCCAACGGCAAAGTAGCATTTGCTTATAAAAATATCCTGCGAACTGTCAACGTCAATACCGTCAGAACTGGGAGCATGGTCATCGGGTTTTGAACGGTGTGCTGCTTCAAACCGGCAGTTCTCAACAATCACATTCTTATCCCTGTACAAATGAAGATTCCAAAAGCCGGAGTCTTTAAAGTTTATGCCAGAAATTTTAACGTCGTGCGAGTCCTCAATAAACATAAGCCGCGGTCTGTCTACATCTAAGTTTGCAGTTCCGGCAACTTTAGTCCGTGTATCATAAAACAACTTCCAAAACGGACGACCGCTGCCATTTATTTCACCACCGCCACTTATGCATAGCTGGTGAATACCTTTAGCGTTTATGAGAGCAGGTCGCCACATTTGCAAGTGCCCTTCAATGCGCGTCATTTGACGCGGGTAATCGTCTATATTAACAGAACCCTTAAGTACACCGCCCTTTTGTATCTCCAGGTTCACACCTGGTTTTATAAACAAAGCGCCACTCACAAAGGTTCCTTGCGGAATAAGCACAGTTCCGCCACCGTTTGCACTGCAACTGTCAATTACTTTTTGAATAACAACAGTGTTTACGGTACGGTCATCATCCTTTGCACCACAGTTTTTTATATTATAAACCTTATTTTCTGTGAGTGATGGTTTGCCTTTTACTATACTGTTATACCTTACAATACTAAGAGGTATTAAAGGCAGTGTAAGCACTAAAATGCTTATGATGTTACTTTTTAAATTCAAAGCTTTAAATTTGTTATAGTGCCTTATAAATCGGTTTACATTTGAAAAAAGCCGGACGTTTCCCAACGCCCGGCAAACCAACTAAAAATGCAAACGTAGTTTACAAGGTCTTATTTCAACTTTACAATATCGTTAAGGTATTTCTCTAGTCGGGTATACCCATTTTCATCATTTGATGAGTTTGCGTTGAACTTTTTGTCCCATTTATCAGGTATTCCGTCGTTGTTACTATCAGCGGGTTTTTCAACCGCAGGCAAATCAGGCTGGCCTCCGGCATCTGCTTCAGTTTTGAAAATTTGCCCTTTGGTACCCAAACTTTTAAGGTAGCCAATCAGCCGCTCATCAACCGCATCACGCCGGAGGGATGCACCTACTTCATTCAATACTTTTTTGTAAGCTGAAGCAGCGTTATCGATATTTACGGCGGGTTTGTAGTTTGATGTTTTTAATAAAGTGGGACCCTTTTTTACAAAATCCGAATCTACAAGTAACCGTCCGTTCAGTTTACCATCCTTGTTGGCATCTAAGTAGTTGCCACGCTGGTAAACTCTGTCTGTAGCTGAAAACAAACCCATATATGACTTGCTTGAATTAGGACCCGCTATGAAATAATTATTGATGATATCCTGCGTGTGTACCGCACCTGAATGCCCGCCTACAAAACCGTTTGACCCCCAATTGTATATAACATTGTTAATGTACTCAATACCAGCTTTTGCTTTTGGATTACGACTCGAATTATCTATCCACAAACTGTGATGAACAGTTATATTGGTTGGGTTTTCGAATAAGGCACCAAATCGCTGAGGATCAATAGATTCGCCTATTAAACAATATTGAAGCGTTATATTATTGCTGTTTTTGATGTGCAAATTATCCCACCGCCCCCAGGCAATACTCACATGGTCAAATATTACATCCTTACAATTATCAGCAACTACTGTGCAGGCACCCCGCGGCATGTTTATGCTTCCTCTAAAGCGCATGTATCTTATAATGCTGCTATCGGCAAATGATACACCGTTACCATACACTACAATGCCTTGCCCCGGAGCTGTTTGACCCGCAACGGTTATTTTAGGAGATGCCTTTATCTTATCAGTTATCTTTATTACACCCGTTACGTCAAATACGATAGTGCGATTTGATTTACTAACGGCATCACGAAACGAGCCTTCGCCAGAATCATTCAAATTTGTAACGTGATATACCTCGCCTCCCCTGCCGCCTGTGGCAAAACGCCCAAATCCTTCTGCCTCAGGAAAAGCCAGTTTTTGAGCACTTACCTGCAAAACTACGCCAAGTGAAGCGATAGTAATTGCCGGAACAAGCAACTTATATTTTGTTATCATAAATGATAGTATTGACATACAGACAGATTTATATTGTTTACTGATTATTTAAAAGGTAAAAACCAGTTAGCGGTATTCATCAAGCGTGACCTTACAGATGCTGCCGCAGGGTTACCGTCTTTAAGCAATTTGTTGTAAACCTTATCGGCCAGTAATGCAGGGTCATTACGTCGCAGTGCAACACGCATGAGGTCTTGCCAACGGTTGCCCTCATATGCCAGTTCAAGTGCTGCCTCTTCCAGCAACTTATCTTCCATGCCTACCATATCTGTTTGAAAGGCAACGCTTAAATTAATTGTACCAACTCGTGCCCGTATACCAAGGTTGCGGTGAAATTTACCTCTTATTGTAGGTGCATCAAGTTTGCGGGCGTCAAACATATACGGCTCCGGCAAGTTGGTTATGCGGCGTTTAGTAGCATCTGGTTCGGCAGTATTATCATAGGCCCCTTTAATGCCGGCGTTAACCAGCGCCCAGGCAATTTTTGTTTGCCCATCGCGGTTGGCAGCTTCAGCGTACCTTAGGTGTAAAGTGGGCGTGCGGTATAAAAACCAGCGTCCGTTTTTCTCTAAGGCGTTTATTGGTAAACCTGTAGTTGTACTTAAGTAATTGTATAGAAACTTAACTATAACAGGCTGACCATTTATAATTTTATAGGTATTGTTGGGGCCACGTAAATCAAATGGGGTTCCATCGTTTTGTATCTGGCTGTTCCAGTTGTCAATTGCGGTTTGCGATGGTTTTACCAGGTACTGCCCGCCGTTATTAGCAAAAAGATTAACAAACGGATTTTCAGGCGCAAAAGCTTTGTCAAAAACCATTGCCCAAATCCACTCACTCTGAAACTCCCTGTCTTGCATTGAGCGAGACAAAAACCCCTGCCAGGCACTGGTAGTAACAGCATCATTATCACTACCACTATTTAAAGTATAAGTATTAAAATAGTTGTAGCTATCGCTCGGGCCATTAGGGGTTGAAGTTTCAAGCACTTCTTTATATACCGTAGCGGCTTTACGGTATTCGTTGTTCCATAGATATAAGTCTCCCAACAAGCATTTTTTATTTACAAAAAACAGCTTCGACGGGTAGCCGTCTATCTGCGTAACCATGGTATTGGCAGCCGGGTAAGGCAGCTTATAAGGCAAGGCCTCTAAAAATGTGATAAGCGTTTTCACCAATGCATCCAATTTCAAACGCGGGTATTTGCTTTGGTCTTTAACGTCGTTTACATTGGTTAATGCCTCAGTAACGTAAGGTACCTCGCCAAAGTGAATCCCTAACTGAAAGTATAACCATGAGCGTAGCGCAGCAACGTCACTCCAGCGTTGGTTATAATCGTTAGCTGTGAGCTTGTTGGTATCATACATCAACTTCAGGTTCTTCATCACATCGTTACAACTCAATATTACCGAGTAAAACGGTTTCGGGTCGGCGTAGCTATTGCCGTCGAGCACATTGTGAGTATTGATTTGCTGTAACTCGGCACCTGCGTTGGGTGTTACGTCCATCAGGTCGGCACGTAGTTCATTGAGCACTTCGTATTGCCGGGCCAAACCCAACACTTTACCATAGATGCCTATGACCGCAGCATCTGCGTCATAGATGTTACGGAACATATTTTTTGCGTCAACCTGGTTTTGAGGTTCTACATCATACATATTACGGCACGAGTAAGAACCTGTAAGCATTACAACCAATGCTGCGGCTTTTATATAGGGGGCAAATTTAAATTTCATGTTTTTGAGTTTTATAATCCTATACGAACACCTAACTGTGCAGAGCGGAATTGTGGTTCGAGCGCCGTATCAATACCTTGTACCAACGGGCTTCTTCCGGCGCTGAATTCCGGGTCATAGCCGAGGTATTTGGTAACAGTAAATAGGTTATCGGCAGTTAAATAAATGGTTGCATACTTAAGCAACTTTGGCTTAATAGGCAGATTATAATTCACTGCAATGGTACGTAACCGTACGTATGATCCACTTTCAATAAACCTGTCGCTAAACCGCGCATTACCCATCGGATCTCCGTATGCAGCACGTGGTACGTCGGTAACCTGCCCGTCAAACCTCCACCGGTTTACTACGTTAGCAAATTTATTTGCCGGGGATGACAGTGATTGTAAAATTGCACGCTGACCATTGTACAAGTCATTACCGCTACTGAAAGTAAACAACGCTGTGAGCGACAAATTTTTATAGCTCACCTTACCATTAAAGCTTCCTATAAAATCAGGATTGGGATTGCCTATAATCTGGCGGTCATTATCGTCTATAACCTTGTCGTTGTTTACATCAATAAACCGTACATCACCGCCTTTAAACGGCACCAGACTTCCATCTGTACCTCTTATACTTAAGCCGGCTTGGGTGGCTTCATTGTTAGAAGTATAAATTCCGTTAGTTTTATAGCCATAAAACATAGCTGTAGGCTGCCCAATACGAGTAATCATGGTGGCGCCAGCATAGTTGGTTATTAAATTATCGGCGGGTAAAGCGGTAATGCGATTGCTGTAAGTTGATACGTTAAGTCCAACATCAAGCTTAACGGCATTATTTATAATTCGGCTGTTAAGGCTTAAATCAATACCGTTTGTGCGCATACCGCCGCTGTTGGCAATCACGTACTGCATACCCGCAGCAGTGTTCAACGGATCGAGCGTGATCATTTTTGAAGTAACGTTGTGGTAAGCATCAATACTGAAATTTAGACGCTCATTAAAAAGAGCCACATCAAGACCAACGTTAGCTTTTTTGTTAAGTTCCCATTGTAATTGGGGGTTGGCAATGTTAGCCAATACAAGGCCCTGAGAGCCTAACAGGTTTTGAGCGTGGTAGTATGAACGGGTATTGTAATTACCAATATCGTCGTTACCGGTAAGCCCATAGCTGGCGCGGAATTTTAAAAGATCGATAGATTTAACAGACGCTAAAAACTTTTCTGATGATATTAACCAGCTTGCCGCTACTGATGGTAACACTGCATATTTATTACCTGCAATACTTAATGCGCCGGGTATATCGCGTCCAAAACGTGATGAGCCATCAGCAGATAGGTTTGCAGATAAAAAGTATTTACTGCGAAAGCTGTAATTCAGCGCGGCATAGGCATTAAGCCATTTCCATTTACCATAATCTCCGGTTAACCTGCGCAAGTTTGTAACGCCGTTGCCAATACTTACGAAATCATCGGTTGGTGAATTATAGCCTTGAGCATAGTCCTGCTCGCTCTCGCTATCATGATACCTGAAGCCTGCATTAAATAGTACATCATGCTCACCTGTAAAGGCACGTTTGTATGAATACCATGTATCATTGTAAAAAGAGTTATACCGTTGTATTGATGCACCTAAGCGACTATATGCTATTGCATTACGCAAGGTATCAGGCACTACCCCCATACGAGGGATAAAGGTATTCTCGCGCACTTTATCATACACCAGCCCGGTAAGTGAGCTTACACTGTGATGCTTGTTAAATTGAAAATTGAACTTTACCGAACCAAAAAAACGATAATATTTATTGGTTTGCTGTGCATTCCTGATGAGGGATACAGGGTTGCTTACGTTAAATATATCGACATCGGCCAGGTTTGGAGACTGCACGCCGGTTTCAGAGATTTGATTTACAGACAAGAACGGCGCTTTGATCAGGCCTATCAATGCCGGATTGGCTGTAGTTAAACCCTGATCTTTAAGTATCTGCTCTGAAGATGAAAAAGACAGGTTTGTGTTAGCTGTTAATTTGGGTGTAAGGTTTAAATCGGCATTAAAACGGGTACTGTATCTTTTAAGGTTAGTGCTATCAGTTAAACCATCATTATTAAGGTAACCAACTGAGAGTGCATACTTAGCAATATTGTCACCACCTGTTACCTTCAAGTAATAGTTTTGGCTATAGCTATTGGTGAACACCTTTTTTTGCCAGTTGGTATTGTTGTGATACTGATAGTAAGTTGGGTTTGCAGGATCATCATTCATATACGGCTGCGCCTGTATCTGAGCATCAGTTTGACCCGCGCTTCGCAGCACATCAGTAAGATACAACCTGTAATCGGTAGTATTTAGCAGAGGAATTTGCTTCGGTGTAAAGTTCATTCCGCCATAGGCTGCAAAGTCAATACGGGTAGTAAGCTCTTTTGCGTGTGCTGTATTGATCAGGATTACACCGTTTGCTCCCCTGCTTCCGTAATAGGAGGCTCCATCTTTAATAACGGTTATGTTATCAATGTCTTTAATATCAATATTTGAAAGTGGATTGGTTACGTGCCCGTTGATGATTGATCGCCCGTAACTGTTGGCGTCATAAATCATTCCGTCAATAACGTAAAGAGGCTGGTTAGTGGCATTTAATGAATTGAAACCGCGTAAAAACACTTCGGCACCAACTCCCGGCGTTCCCGAACGGCGTATAACGTTCAATCCGGCTACTTGCCCCTGTAAAAAGTTATCCGGCGTTTCTTTATTGCGTGTCCAGCTTCCGTCGGTATTTACCGAAGTTACTGCATAACTAATTTGTGATTTAGGCGCTTGGCGGAAAGGAAGCGTCACCAAATCATATGCTGATGTAAAGCCATCTTCATAAAGTGATGCATTGATTACCTTACGACCGTTTACGGCAACGTCTTTATACTGAAACCCCTGCCCCGAAAATTGAAGTACACTGGTTTTTGATGGTACTACAATTTTGAAGTTACCCTTATCATCGGTAATTGCGGCGGCTATATCCTGCACAACCACATTTATGCCCGGAACAGGCTTTTTGGTTGCTGCATCGGTAACCTGACCTGTTACCTCATAACCGTTCTTAATTTTATTTGCAGACGTAACGGCCACCCGGGTGCTATCTTTTTGCTGTGCGTTAGCCGCCGTACAAAAACATATACTTCCGCAAATAGCTAAAACGTGTATGGGAGTAGAAATGCGCATGTTTATAGGTTATATAATTGCTTCAAGAGTTTTATAAATCAGGGAAGTTGCGGTACCAGCACAAAGTAGTCTACGTTTATAGAGTTGGTAGCATCTACCCCATTGTTGGCAGCAACCACGTATGCAGTTACCCCGCCAAATTGCGCCGGAACATAGTCACCAACAAAAACCTGATTGTAATTTTTTAGTGGTACATCAGTTTCGGCAAATGCTGTAGACAGTGGATCGTTAATGGCAAACCGTTGTCTAAACGCTACCGTTTGAACATCGTTTGGTGCAACCCAATAAACTTTGTAAGGCACTTTGTAAAGCTCTTTAAGGTTATAGCGCACATTAAACAGCGGAATTTTATGATTGAAAATATAAATGTCGTTAAACTGTTGCCCGCTAAGTGGGTTAAGCCTCAAACGATAAGCAATATTGCCGCTTTTATCGGTGCGGCTGAAGCCATCAGGCTGTTCGCCTTCGCGCTTTACGGGGCGTATTTTATCACTAAGTTTTACGTTTGCCGTACTCATAATGTATACAGTACCATTACTGGTTATGCGCGTATCAATAATTGCCGTTTTATCAATTGGCACCGTAACACCATCAGCCGAGACTATTGACGCGGGTAAATCTTGCAAGGCGTAATTACCTTTAATAACAAGGTCTTTAATTACATGAAGCGAACTCAAACGTTCTGTTTCATCATTATTTGCACCTTGCACATAAGGCTTAAGCTTGGCGCGCTCGGCATCAACCGCAGCATCAGTAAGTAATATAAAGGTGTACTCCTGGTCCTCATTACGTAAATCACCTACCCTGTCAAAAAGCAAGTTACGGGTAATTATACCGGTGCCCGGCTGGTAAATTGGCTTGCTGGTAACGGGATCTAAACCAATTTGTACGGCCTTCGCCGAATCAATTGCCTGATAATCGAGTGCATTGATGTAGGCTTTTTGTTTGTAGGCTGTGCTGCTTACATACTCCCAAACATTTTGCCGTGGAAGTACAATTTTGTTGATGGTGTGCAATACGCCGTTACTTACATACTTATTGGCCGATAATAAGCCTGCATCTTCAAATTGAGTAGCACTGAACTTAATGTATTTACCGTTTAGCGTTTTTATGCGCGAAACCGGGTTTGGGGTATTGGTATAGTAACTCAGGTTTACTATATGATTACCAACAAATTGTTTCAAACGTTCGGCATCGTTTAATGTGCCCGCATCAAGCGCTTGCAGTGTTTGGTTATCGGGCGCCCAAACTGTGTACATTTTTGAACCTTCAAGCACTTTATCAAAGCCTGTTTTAATCAGCAGTTCGTTAAAGCGGCTCAGGGTCGGTGTTTCCCTTATTAGCTGAGCAAGTGTTTGCTCCAAAGCTTCGTTATTCACTTTGGTTTCGTCGGCGTATTTGTTGCAGCCAAGCAAGGCTGCAACCACGCAAACTAAAAGCAGAATTCTGTTATATTTTACCGTCATGATAAATTAGTCCGAAGATTTACTGTGGTTTTTGAATTACTGAGCCATCCGGGTTAAACTTCGGATACAGCTGGTCCATGTTTTCGGGTATGAAATGAATCATATCAATTTGCACATCACCCGAACCATCGGCCACCGCTTGAAGCCTTAGATTGTGCCTGTCTGTTTTCTGCACATCAATGGTACCTGCTAATAAGCCGTAACTATCTCTGTAATACTCTATGGTTTGTGCCGGGTTATTATAGTATGGTACGCTAGGCCCACCAAAAACTATCTTTTTGCCCAGTGCTTCTAACGACTCAGGCGAGGTGCCTGCAGGATACGTCCAGCGGTTACCTACCAGTACCTGTGCCGGTAAACTTTCGGTAAGATTAAGCACACGTGATAACGGCTCGCCATTGAACAGAACAGATACACCTTTACCTCCGCCACGGCGAATGAAGCAAACCCACACTTTGTAACGGCCTTTTACTAGTAGCGGAGTTTTGAATTCAACAAAACTGTTTGCTGTAGCTGCGGTACGTAAAGCCGCAATAAATAAATAATCGTTGTTATACACATAAAACTGACGAGCCTCGGGAGCCACACGATAGCTCACCGAACCGGTTTGCCATTTTACGTCTTGTAAATCGCCGGTAACATAGTTAGGGCTTGATTTATTGGTTACGCGATATACTCCTGTCAGCCTTTTAAACTCAGGCTGGTCAGTTACTTCCCAATAAACCGGTATAGGGAAACGCACTTTGATTGCATAATGCGCAGCCATGTCATGCAATACACCATTGGCTGTAGTGTTATCACTTGCCGCACGGTTTATAAGTGCTCCCGGCTCATACTTGCCATCAAAAGTGTCATCGTTCACCAGTATTTGCTGGTTCACTAGCTTGGTGGTGATTACATCAAGCGGCGCCAAGGTTACGTGCGATGATGCATTGAAAATGTCTGGTAAGTATTTTAATCCGGGCAAAATATGGTAAGCCATAAACAAGTGAAGGCTATCAGTCACTGATTTTGGATCACCTGTTTTTGAAAAGCGATTTTTTAAGGCACTGTAAGAGCTATAACCCGCGGCTGCAAACACAGCATTTGATTGCGCCAGCACCGTTTGAAAACGTTTGTTGGTATCAGGAGCGTTAACAGGCAGTACGTTAAGGCTGTCATAAAAGCCGGTTTCTTTTAACGCCTGGGTAAATATGCTATAGTTTGGATTTTGTTCTATTGCCTGTGCCAGCGTTAACCTGGAAGGCTTTAAAACTCTGTCAATAACATGCACAATTCCGTTACCGGCACGTATGTTTCCCTTTACCAGCGTTGCCTGGCGGTTAATGGTAAGGGTTGTTACACCATTTATATTTTGGGCGCCGGTTAGTATTGATTGGCCGTACATGGTATTAGTACGCAACTTACCATCGGTAAACTTATCGGTGGTGATAGTATCCCTTATCAAATGGAAACGTACCAGGTCTTTCAACTCTTCCACGCCCAATTGATCTACCGATGTTTTACCTGATTCGATAAGGTATTTAGCAAAAGCCTCATTGGTTGGTGCAAATAAGGTGTATGTACCATATCCGCCTAACGAGTTATCGCTACCGGTTATCTGCAACACTTTTGATAAGGTTGAAAATTGATTAGGATCTTGCTGCAGGTATTCGGTAATGTTAACATCGCCGGTTGTGGTTTCGGTAAACTCTTCGCGTTTACAGCCACTTAGCATAACGGCCACCAGTACTACTACCGTTACCGATGCAAGCCATTTGTATGAGTTTAATATTTTCATAAACACTTATTTAAATGGAACTTATTGATAAAATGGGTTTTGAACCAGTGCTTTATTGGTTTGCAGTTCGTATAAGAAAATTGGAAAGTAGTGACTGCGTTTGTCTCTGAGTTTAACTATGGCCGCTTGCTGATATTCATCTGCTGCTGTTGTTGGTACAACATTCAATATCAAATCAAGCCTTTCGTAATTGTTGCGGCGGGCGTTGCGTAATAAATCATACCAGCGTTTGCCTTCAAAAGCAAACTCGCGGGCCCTTTCTGCCAGTAAATAGTCAGTTACTCCGTTACGGTCGGTTGGATCAACAACCATTGCTGAGCTTGGTAATGCATTAGCACGCGTACGAATAACCTCAATAGCATTTAAAGCAGCCTGTCCATTACCTTGCTGGTTAAGCGCTTCCGCCTTCATCAGCAATACATCAGGATAACGGTATACAAACCAATGTGCAAACGAGGCCGCCGGCGTACGTGATGAGTTGGCGTTTATGCCTTGGTACTTATAAATTGTACCATCGTTAAATTTCAGTGATGCATCATTACCGCGTATATCAATGTTGGTAATATCAAAAAAGTCTTGTGTGTAAACCTCGGCTGCTACCTTCAACGCTGCTCTAAACCGTTTAAAATTGATAAACATGTTGTAGAACGGGTTAAGCTTGTTTTGATTAAACTGCAGTTCAAAAAGGCTTTCATTTGAGTTGCCCTGAAAATATACGGTTGAATACCAGTTGTTATCACCCGGCACAAGGGTGAATTGGTTGGAATTGATGATGTAATCACAAGCTTTAATACAATCATCGTACTTATCAAGCCATAAGTAAACATCGGCCAAAATTGCGTTTACAGTATAGCGGGTTATGCGGCCTTTGTCGTCATTACGGTTACCGTATGATGTTGCTACAAATTGCTCAGCCTGCTTCAAGTCGGCAATTATCTGATCAAAAACCTGTTGCTGTGTGCTTTTAGCAATTTCAAGATTGTCATCATCACTACTGGTTGACTTAAGCTTTAACGGCACATCACCAAAACTGCGGGCCAAGTAAAAATACAGTAAGCCACGTAAGGCCATTGCTTCACCTAAATAACCGTTGAGGGTTGCCTGGGTAAGGGTATTATCATATTTAAGCACCTCAGGGCCAAAATCGAGCACTGTATTACAGTTGTTTATTGCTTTATAGATGATAGACCAATCGGCAATAGTATTAGTTGATGATATGTTGACGTTTATTACGTTAAGCTCGGCGTTGCGCACGCCTACCCCGGCTGCAAGCATGTCACCTCTTAGTTCGCCCCACAAGAAAAGGTTTTCAACCAACGGATCGGCCAGCATACCGGCATAGCAACCATTAACAGCTGCCTTAAGCTGTTCTTTGGTTTTCCAAAAGTTTTGCCTTATGATACCATCCTGCGGTTCAAGCGAAAGATATTTGTTACACGACGTTGAGCTGAGTGTAACAAGCAGCAGCAGTACAGTATAGAATTTGATTTTTATATTCATATCAATACTCATTCAATATTATTAAAAGCCAAGTACTAAGCCCATTACCAGGTTGCGGGTTGGCGGCGTCATCGAGTTATCTGTTGCCACCCTGAACGGATCACTACCTCTTACAGAAACTTCAGGGTCCTGACCGGTATATTTGGTAAACGTCAAAAGATTTTCAGCGGTGAAATACACACTGGCGCTACGTACCCCTACTTTGGTTAGCATACGCTTTGTAAAGTTGTACCTGGCCGTAACCGAACGCAGGCGTATAAATGAACCATTCTCTACGTACCTGTCTGATCCTAACCAATTGTACCCGTCATTATAAAGTGCACGCGGAACGTCGGTATCGTCGCCTTCATTACGCCATCTCTTTAATACCTCAGTACTTTGATTATTGAAGCCGTACATATTGCTGGTTTGCATACGCGTACCATTTACCAACTGATAACCGTACCTGAAAGCAAAGAAGGCGTTAAGCTTAAAATTACCGTTTATAGTAATTGTTGGTCCAAAACCACCGGTAAATTTGGGGTTACCGTTACCCAGGTAAACCACGTCTTTATAATCAATGTTGCCATCATGGTTAATGTCTTCATACATGGCGTCGCCTGGTTTAAATACGTAATCAGTTGCCGGATAATTAAAGCGCATTTGAAGTGGCACACCGTCTAACCCAACAATAGGTTGCCCGTTTGCATTGGTAGCAACAGTTGCTGCCTGATCCTGATAAACTCCTTTGTAACGGAAGCCATAAAAGGAACCGAATGGATTATTAATTTGTAAAATGGTTTTATAGCTGCCGTTAGTGGTAATATCACCTTTAGTGCTTGGATAATAAGGAGATATACTGCGAATAATATTGGTATTGTTAGCTATGTTGAAATTCATTTCAACCATTAGCTTTTTACCTCTCACGGCAACGGTGTTAAGGTTTACTTCCCATCCCTGATTGTCCATGGTACCAACGTTCATGTTAATTTTGCTAAAGCCTGATATGCCTGGCAATTGCAGGTCGTTAAAAAACAGGTCGGTGGTGCGGTTGCGGTAAAGGTCAATATCAACGTTAATACGGCTCTTTAACATTGAGAAGGTCAAACCAACGTTTTGGCCGGTAACGGTTTCCCAGCGCAGGTTACGTAATTCGATATTTTGTGAGTACACGGCCGAGGAACCTAAGTAGTCATAAGCGTAGTTGCCGTAAGTGTTAAAGAATGTGTAGTTATTTTTTGGTTCGTTACCACTTTTACCATAGCTGGCTCTTAAGCTTAAGTCATCAAAAAAGGTGAGTTTACGCATAAACGGTTCGCCTGAAATTCTCCAACGGGTAGATATTGACGGAAACAAACCCCAGCGATGCACAGGACCAAACTTAGAGTTGCCATCGGTACGTAGCGCAAAATTGACAATGTAACGGTCCAAAAATCCATACTGGGCATTAATTAAAGCTGCAACGCTACGTGTTTGCCCTAATGAAGATCTTAAATTAAGCACCCGTGTATCAACCGATGGATCTTGTAAAAATACTGAACCTGAGTTTGACGATTCGCTTTGCAGTACGGTTGCCTTGCTGTCATTGGTGATAAATGAAACAAGACCTGTAAAATTGTGCTTCTCATTTAACCTTGGAGTATAAATGAAATTGGTTTTGGTTTGAATACTAAACTGATCAACGTCACCGTCAAAAGCACGGTTTACATTTAAGTCACTTACAGGCAAACCAGTGGCTATTTGCGATAAAAAACTGCGGTTTTTGGTATTGTTTATATCAAACTGAACATCTGCAGTTGCACGAAACAAGTTTGGAACAATATCATACTGCAAAGTAAAGTGCGGTACAATGCGCTCGCCTACAATGTTGTTTATACCTGATGAAAGTAAAGCTACAGGGTTAAAGGTGCCCGGGTAACTTCCTTGTATGTTTTGCAACGGAGATAGGTAATTACCGGTATTGTTACCAAGACTGTTGATTTCATAAATGCTCATATTTGGCATTTTTTGGTAAGCTATGCTACGGGCATCATCATTGTAAACCTTATCAGTATTTGAGTGGGTGTAAGACACATCCGTACGGAACTTGATACGATCAGATACGTTATAATCTAAGTTTATACGTGTAGTAACCCTGTTTAGAGCGGTACCTAAAGTTGTTCCGCGCTGGTTAAGGTAACTTACTGACGAAAAGTAACGTGCCTTCTCGCCACCACCCGATAACGACAAGTTATGATCATGCATAATACCTGTGCGGGTTATGGCTCCAATCCAATCGGTGTTATTACTATAATTATTGTAATAATACCTGTCGCTCGGATCGTATAGAAATTCTTTCACTGTTTGGGTATTCAATGGAGTACCCGTGCGATTCATCACCTCTTCAGGAATTAGCTGAGAATATTGATCACCCGTAAGCATAGGTATGGCATTGGGCTGTCTTGACGCCGTAGCACGCATAGTGTAAGTAACCTGAGGAGAGCCAACACGCCCGCGTTTGGTATTAATAATCAGCACGCCGTTTGCCGCCCTTGAACCCCAAACCGCAGTTGCGGCAGCATCTTTAAGTACAGATATATCCTGAATATCAGCAGGTGCAATGTTTAATAAAGACGCATACCCTTGCTCATCGGCAGTTCCGAAATTAAAATCGGTTGGTATACTGGTATCATAAGGCATACCGTCCAACACAATAAGTGGATTGGTTGATCCGTTTATTGTTGAAGTGCCACGTATACGGATTTGCATTCCTGCACCCGGATCGCCCGAGTTGGCAGCTATATCAACACCCGGAAGGCGACCCTGAATAGCCTGATCAATAGAAGAGGCAGATAACTCTTCGATGTCTTTCGCACTCACTTTCGCAACGGCTGTAGTTGAATTGCGGGTATCAATTTGCAGCAAGCCATTACTTGATGTTTTATTTGCGGTAACTGTAACGTCGTTTAGTGTATTTGAACTTTGTTCTAATGATATATTAAGCGTACTGCGGTCATTTATATCCATCGTTATGGTTTTGTAGCCTATTAACGATATTGATATTTTGTTTTGACGGCTTTTAACCCGAAGTGCATAGTTACCATCAATATCGGTTGATACGCCGCCAACAATACGTTTCTCTTTATCAACTTCAACCACCGTTACGCCCACCAGAGGTGCCTTATCTTTTCTGTCGGTTACTTTACCGCGTACGGTGGCAACAGGTGCAACCGTGGTTTGGGCTTTTACCACATTTACAAACACTGCGGGCAACAGTATAAAGCAACAGATAAAAAGATGAGTAAATATTTTTTTCATTAATTAAGGTTATTAATGGTTTGGTAGGTTGCCGGGAGGTTAAACCGGCAACCATCAATTGCAATTGGTTATAATTTGTTTATGGTGTAGTTTAATTTGCGTTAAACTTCAAAAAAGTGTCGAGCAAATGAATCACCGTGCGGTTAGATAAGTTATTGCTGCTGGCTGCCACTACATTTGCGCTCCCACCCATCATATCTTTTACCTGCATGTTGTTAACGCCAACATTAGTAACCGCTACCGTAGTGCTGGTACCGTTAGCTCGCTGCAGCAAGGTTAGAAAGCCTCCCTCCTTTTTACCATCAGGTACAACGGTTGCTTTTTGAATAATGTGGTACCTTATAAAGTTTGCCACCTTATCGCGTCCTATCTGGTCGGTTGGTAATGTTGTTGCCGGTAAGTATCCTTGAGCTATAGCAGCATCAATGGCAGTGTTTGTTGGCGCAAGTACTGTATAAAAAGAGCCTGCCGTAACACCTAAAATTTCACCGTTTGACGTATTGTAAATAGTTGATGCCTTAACATAATCAACAAACTTTTTATAAGGAGAATTTGCCTGGGCTGCTAATGCCTCAAGATGTTTGCCTACTGACAGACTTGGCTCAGAAAGCAGACCGTCAATGTAATAAACTGTACCGTTTTCAGTTTTACGAGAGCTGGTGGCATTTAACACAATACCTGCGTCCCGGTTTCCGGCAGAATAAACTGTGTTATTACTATAACGGATATACTCACCATCATAAGTCTCCAAGATACCGTTACCTGCAATGCTTGTAACATCAGCCCGCACAACCTGGGTATTAATGATACGGTTAAGCTTATCAAGTGCCGATGAACCTGACAATGCAGTTCCACCACCTGGTGGCGTATATCTCCAGGTATTAGCATCCAGGTCATAATTAAAACCAAGGGCTCTCAGCTTTTCATCTGAGGTTAAAAACAGCGTATACTTTAAACTGGTGTTAATAATGTTTGCCTTTAATGCCAGTGTTAAAGCACGGGTCATTAACGAGTAATTAGGATTTAAATAAGCACGACCGAATACCGTGCTAAACACGTTTGCATTTTGCACCTTACTGGTACCATAAAATACACCGTTACTTAACAGCTTTTTATCAACAACATCAGCAGCCGGGTTAAACAAGGCACCTTGCCCCTGTCCGTTGGTTGTGCTTGCAAACTTGCTTGGCCACACAGTTGTTAAAAACATATGAGCATTTAAGAAATCATACATTATTTCTTTTGGCAATGCATCAAGCGATGGATAGTACTCGAGTAATACGTTATTTATATAATCGTTAAGTGCTGTGTTGGTTGGCGCAAACATCGAATAGCCTTCCATCTGCCCATCGTTATCATCCAGCTTCAGGTAGTTTTCGTTATTTGGAGAGTAGGCTAGTCCTGCATCATATAGCTTAACGTAAATGTCTTTTTGTATACCTGTGTTTTCAAGGTTTTTGGCTGTAGCTTCAGGGCTTACAATGTAAGATACCATATACTTGTCAAACAATGATTTGAACAAGCTATACTGAGTGTTGCCATTCAGGTATTGATCAATACTTGGTAGCGGCATTAGCACGCGGTTAATCTCATGTATTACCCCATTTTCGGCAATTATATTGCTGCTTACCACTTGGGCATCGCCCACGCTAAAGCCATTGTAAGGATTTTGTGTATTGAAGTAATTATAGTCGGCCGGTGTAAGATTTTTAGGCGTTAAAAATCTGTCGAGTATGTATGGAACATACTTATTATTGTTATCGCTTACGGTAAAATAAGTGAGTCCGCCTCTGTTATTACGGTTAGAATTAATGAAGGTAATATCCTTGCCGTTATAATTAGTTGTTTGCGGCGCATCGTAATAAGCGGTACGACGTTTGAAAGCCATGTTAGGCACCCAGCCAGTTAGCGCCTGATAGTCAGGAAGCCTATCAGTTTTAAAGGCGTTGAATACCAACGCATATCGTACGATCTTTTCGGCTGTAGAAGCGTCAATATCGGCGGCACTGTTCAGGTTCTTTTCTTTTAAAAACTGGCTGAAAGCTGCATCATTAGCAGCAAACATTGTCCAGAAACCCGCTTTGCTTAATATATCTTTATAACCTGCCTTATCAATACAAACAAGCAGGCTTTTAAAATTCCCGCGCTTTTCCAATTGCTGATATATTGGATCGGCCAGGTTTGCCGGGCGTTCGTAACGCTCATTAAACTCCTTCTTTGTACATGAGTTGAGTAAAAACAGCGCCAATAAAATCAATAATACACTAGGTAAAATTCTCCTCATATAAAATGCATAGTATTACACCTCCACCTTTTGGGCAGCTGGTCTTATGTGAATTATTACTTAAAAATTGGTTCGATGCTGATGCCGGTAATACTAAATTTTAAAAACAGAGGGCTTTAAGTTTATCAAAAAAGTTAAAACGTTGTTCTTTAATGTTTGCCGGGCATCGGCGGTTTATAATTGTACAGCAAACCTAATATGAAAGCACAAATGGAGTTTTTAAAATTTGACAAATAGTTTTTAAAATTTGTCAAATCGCATTTTTTTATGTTGTTTGAAGGGTTTTTAAAAAACTAATTAACTTAAGAATGTGCTTCTTTAAGCGATTTTAAATATTGAGAAGGGGTTTGTCCGTACTTCTCTTTGAAACATGTACTAAAGTAACCTGAGCTGTTAAATCCAATTTGATAGGAGATTTCGGACATATTAAATTCGCCCGAATCAATTAATTGCTTAGCACGTTTAAGTCGCATCTCCTTAACAAATTCAACCGGGGCTAATCCCGTTAAACTCTTAAGCTTTTTATAAAAAGTTGTACGACCTAAGCCCACAGCGCCGGCTACGTCGTCGATGTTAAAATCGCAATCACTCATCCCCTGCTCAACGGTTTCTACCACCAGTTTTAATAGTTCCTCATCCTTTGAGGTAATTAAAATTTCGCCGGGAGACAGTTGTACAAGTTTTTTACTGTTTAAAAGATTAGCGAACATTTGCTTCCGTTGCCTGATCAGGCTTTCAACCAAAACAACTACGTACTCCGTATTAAACGGTTTGGTAACGTAAAAATCAGCTCCATACCGCATTCCCTCAATCTGATGCTCAACTGACGACCGGGCAGTTAACAATACAACTGGTATATGGCTGGTTGACAATTCATTTTTAAGTGCATCAAGCATTGCAATTCCGTCCATCTTGGGCATCATTACATCGCTTATAATTAAATCGGGGTTTAAGATTCTTGCTCTTTCCAGTCCTTCAACGCCATCTGCAGCTGTTTCAACACGATAGTATTCGCTAAGCTGATCGGATAAGAATTTTCTTAGCTCTGTATTGTCTTCCACAATCAAGACTAGCCACTTATTCAAATCTCCGGCATTTTTATAAACCGCCGGCGGCAAATTCTGTGCGGGTTCAACATTTGTTGGTTGATTGGTATCGTAAGATTTATACTCCCCAATGCTTACATTTTGCAAGTTCGTTTTCAACTTAATGGTAAAAGTCATTCCACCATTAGGGTTGTTCTCTGCCGTTATTTGTCCCTGATGAGCATTGATTAACTCTCTTGAGAATGCAAGGCCAATACCTGTCCCTTTTACGTCAGCACCACTGTTAGAGCCTTCATAATATAATTCAAAAATTTCGTTCAGTTTATCGTCAGGCACACCTATCCCTTCATCAATAACTTTGATTGATGTAAAACCATCATTAGCCTGGGTATTAATTGCAACTGAAATGCTTCGTCCCGAAGGCGTATATTTAAAAGCGTTGGCTAATACGTTGTATATAACAATATCCACCTTCTCCTCGTCAACGGGCAGCAAATAAAAAGGCGTATCAATATGAATATTAAAATCAATATCCTTTTCAACTGCAACTTCACTAAAATATGAGGTGGTATTTTTTACTAACTGAACAATGTCTGTTTGTGATAATTTCAAGGCAGCCTTACCCTCTTGCAATTTTCTGAAATCAAGTAACTGATTAATAAAACGCACCATTCTATCGGCGTTTTTATTTACCAGGTTAATGTGCTCACGTCCCTTGGCAGATAGAGTTTCATCTTTCGCAATTTGCTTTAGCGGATTGATTATCAATGTTAAGGGCGTACGTAATTCGTGCGAAATATTGGTAAAGAATCCCACCTTCATAGCCGAAATCTTTTTCTCAACTGCAATACGATGGCGTAACCTGATCATCGTAAATATTACCCGCCTTGCAACCTCAAGCGCTATGCACAGTAAAAGCAGATAAATCAAATAGGCCCACCATGTTTGCCACCAAGGCGGAAGTATGGTGATCACTATACTTTTGTAGGGCTTATTTTTAAACAGATAATTGCTTACCGTACGCACAACAAACCTATACTTTCCAGGAGGAACGTTGGTATAGGTTGCCTGCCTGGCATCTTTAACATAATTCCATTGTTTGTCAAAGCCCTCCAGCTTATAAGCGTACCAAACTTTATTAGCAATTTTATAATTAAGAGCAACGTAATCGATTGAAAACAAGTTCTGATTATGCTTTAACACAATCTTTTGAGATTGATCAATAGCATTTGTTAAAATTGAATCAGCGCTTCCCGGTACTATGCTCTTGTTAGCCACCTTAAAGCCAGTAAATGCGATAGTAGCATTTTGCCGGTTATTTCCTATTTGTTGAGGATTGAAATCAACAAATCCGTTTAGGCAACCTAAGTACAACTGCCCACCCTTTCCTTTTATAAATGCCGATTCCGAAAATTGTGTTTGCGGAAGACCGTCATCATTATTATAGTTTTTAAATGTTTGATTTAGCGGATTGAATTCCGACAAGCCATTTTCCGTAGCAATCCACAAATGTTGTCTGTTATCGGCCGCTATACTTAAAACAATATCATTAGGCAAACCATTAGCAGTTGTGTATACCTGAAATTTAATTTTTTTATTTAAATCAAAGTCAGTTAATGCCTTTTGCAATCCACCACCGAAAGTACCAAGCCACATGGTTCCGCTTGCATCGCGTAAAATGTATTGTACATCGTTAGCTCCTAAAGAGGTTTCGTCTCCGCGCACTTTGGTGTATCTATGAAACTTAAATGTTTCAATACCTTGCGAAGGATTAAAAATTACCAAACCGTTAGTACTGGCAACCCAAATATTCCCTCTTGAATCTTCCTGAAGATGCCTTACGCCGTTAGCACGGGCTTGTGCGTAGTTTTTAAACGAATTATTTTGATTTTTAAATACAGTGTTGTTTCCGTTACGCACTAATAAATTTAGGCCCCCTGCAAATGTGCCAATCCATATTCTGCCTCGCTTGTCTTCCAAAACCGTATACACCAAATTGCTGCTAATGCTATTCTTGTTCAGCGGATCATTAACATGCCTGATTACTTTATACTTTGATGAATCGCTTGCGAGTGGAACCGCCTCTATAAGGCCACTTCCTTTTGTACCTATCCATATGGTACGATTCCTCCCTTCAACTATGCAGTATACTCTATTTAAATCACGTGGATTAAGGTTGATAAACGGATTGGTCTGCTTAACTCCGTTTTTATAAGTGAGTATCTCCCCGGCTTTTGTGCCCACCCATAAAACACCGTTATGATCTTCGCAAAGCGAACGTACTTCGTTGACCGTTTTTGCATCCGCATTTTTATCAACTAATTGGTGATTAAATATTGCCGGATGGAGAATGATTTTGTTAATGCCTCTATCGTAACCACTAAACCAAACAATACCGGTAGGGTCAGTATATAAAGCAGTTACCACATTTGAAAATTGCTGCTCGGCAGTACCTGGCTTATCATGAAAATATTTAAACTCATCAGCAGAACGGTCATAATAACCAAACCCTCCACCTGCCATGCACGACCACAATATGCCGTACGCATCTTCAAACACCTGATAAGTTGTATGTATAACCTGCGTTTCCGCATCTTTCTTTTGAATAAAATGCTTGTACGTTTTATTTGTGGGATTAAATTTTATGATACCTCCACTTGGCTCGAGCCATAGTAAACCATACTTGTCAAGATAAATTTTACGCAGTGTAGCATACCTGGTTACAAATGCTTGTTTTTTACCAGACGTAAGATCATATTGAATTAGTCCTTTACCTGTTGTAGTAAGATAAAGCTTATTACCCTCAAGCTCCAAAGCATTAATACATGCACCATCAGCGGCATTAATTTGATGGAGATTTTTACTAGATAAGTCATAACAAAATACTACACCTTGACGCGTACCAAAGTAAATCTTACTAGCTTGTTGCTTAAAGCAGGTAAAATCAAAACCACTTCCCAATACTTTACAATTTTGGTCGAATGTTAGATTAACCAACTTTTTTCCGTCCTTACATAATGCAGTAATGCCTTTCGATGTGCCAAACCAAAGGTTGAGATTAGAATCTTGGTATAAGAAGTTAATTTCGTTGCCGGCAAGTTGGGCAGAGCCTTTAGCAAATTGGTTGAAAGCCTTAATTGTTACGCGTTCACCAGATTGACCTGAAACGCATAGTGCACCTTGCTTTTGACTAAGCAGCCAGACGTCGCCATCATTTGTAGGAATGATGCGGTCAACAAGAACATCTTTAACATTGGGTAAGGCATTTTTACCTTGTATAGCTAAAAAACCCTCCTTTTTTTTATCGAACCGATAAATTTTGTTATCAAAGGTTTTTACCCACAGGTAGTGAGCTTTATCTTCAACAATTATCCTGATTTTGTTATTCTCAAGGTTTGAACTGTCTCCCGCCCTGCCTTTATAAGTGATAAAGTTATACCCATCGAAACGGTTGATACCATCCCATGTACCAAACCACATAAAGCCTTCAGTGTCTTTTAAAATACAAGTAACCCTATCATGTGATAAGCCGTCTGTAGTGGTGTAATGTTTTAAGTTGTATTTAGGTTGAGCGCATAAACTGAATACCGCTAAACATAAGGTGAACAGCAGCATACTTACAGCGTAAGATTTAAATCTTTGGCTCATAAATCAGGAAGAGTATACAGTTTAAAGTAATTGGTTTGCAGGTAAATATCGTAATAAATATTGGGGTGTAGAATTATATTATTGCGAGAGCTTCACCTTGGAAAAAAATGAAGAGTAGGAGTAGATGAAAGTTTATAAACAGAATTTACATCACCTCATTAATTATAATAATATGAATGAGTAGCTAAGTATGCTACTAGCAATAAGAAAGTATGAAAGGTAAAAGTAAACAATAAAATTTGCTGTTAACAGAAGGAATAAAAGTACGTTTACAGCTGTTATAATAGGCACAAAGCCAAGTCTTGATGGCAATAAACACACTTATCA
>NZ_WQLA01000005.1 GCF_009755275.1 Mucilaginibacter aquatilis
CGCTTTGTTTGCATTTTCGCAAATTAAAGTGCATTATTTTTGCAAAATAACCGTCAATCATTTGTAGTTGAGCGCAATATGGAAAAGTAACGGAGTTTTTGGTAATAAGAATCACTTTATTGACTACTAGCTTCTATACTATATATATAAGGAGTGCTACAAATAGTGTGGCGCTTTATCCAGCTTGTCGGAACTATTGACTCATCTATATAGTAATAGTATATATACCCGCCGTGGTTTAGTTAAAAGATGTTAAATAAAGTACGTCTTTATACTAATAAGACATGTGGCTGTTAATTTCGCGCTTAAATAATAATTGACTGATTTACATTATATAATTATCTTTGCAGGATGTTTAAAAAGCAACGTGCTATAATTGCAGGTTTATGTATTGCCGGAACGCTTGTAGTTGGCAGCTGTAAAAGCAGCTACGAAAGGCTGAAGGAAAGCAATGACAGGGCCAAGCAATATCAGCAGGCCATAAAATACTATAATAAAAAAGACTACTCGAGGGCATTGGAGCTTTTTGAGCTTTTAACACCTAAGTATCGTGGCCACGGTGAGGCAGAAGAACTATTCTTCTTTTACGCTTACGCCAACTACTATCAAAAAGATTATACATCGGCACGTTACCATTTTAAAAACTTTGCTGATATGTACCCGGCCAGTAACCGTGCTGAAGAGTGCAGGTATATGTCGGCGTATTGCTACTACCTCGATTCGCCTAACCCTACGCTCGACCAGGAAAATACAACCAAGGCTATTGAAACTTTACAGCTATTCATTAACCTGTATCCTAAAAGCGAAAGAAGTGTTGAAGCCGGTAAGCTTATACAAAACCTGCGCGACAAACTTGAGGCGAAAGCATGGTTAAATGCCAAGCTTTATTTTGATATGGGCGATTACCTTTCGGCAGTTATGGCTTTTAATAATGCACTGCGCGACTATCCAGATACCAAGTATGCCGAGGAAATGGAATACCTGACCGTTGAAGCGCAGTATTTATATGCGAAGAACAGTGCTGAATACCGTCAAGAAGAACGTTACAACCAGGCAATTACCTATGCCGACCAGTTTGCAGAGAAATTTCCGGAGAGTAAGCATAACAAAGCAGTTGCTAATTACCGCACCGATAGCCAACGCGGTATTGACAATGCCAAACGCGTTTTAGCTGCTTTAGAAGCTGAAGGTAAACTACATAAAAAAATGGCTAAAGACAGCAGCCGTTCAACAGGACAGCAGCAGTCTATTACTGATAAAAATAACCAAAAAAGTCCGCAACAATAAAATATACGAACATGAGCAACAATAATAATACTAACAAACCAACTGTAGCAAGCAGCACAGTAACCCGCGATTTACGTGACCTTGACCGCTCTACAGGTAACCTGTACGAGTCGATTGTTATTATGTCAAAACGCGCAAATCAAATCTCAAACAACATCAAAGAAGAGTTGCACCAGAAACTTTCTGAGTTTGCGTCATCAAACGATAACCTTGAAGAGGTATTTGAAAACCGCGAGCAAATTGAAATATCTAAGCATTATGAGCGTTTGCCAAAACCTACTTTAGTTGCCGTTCAGGAGTTTTTAGATGATAAAGTTTACTTCCGTAACCCAAACAAAGAGTAACAAAACTTACCCTGAACACTTAAGTGCTACAGGTATAAGATTAATTATAGGCCGGATGCTAATTTAATTTAGTATCCGGTTTTTTGTTTAAGCCACTTTTTATTGAGTAATAAGGCTTACTTTACATTTAATTGTATTTGCATTAGTTACGCTGTTAGCGTAGCGTTTTATATTTTTGTGCTATGCTTGAAGGCAAAAAAATTGTATTGGGTATATGCGGAAGCATAGCCGCTTATAAAGCGGCCACACTGGTTAGGCTACTTGTAAAAGCTGGTGCCGATGTTAAGGTAGTGATGACGGCCGATGCTATAAATTTCATAACTCCGCTAACACTGGCTACGCTATCAAAAAACCCGGTTTTAATTGAGTATTTTAACAAAGCTACCGGCGTTTGGAACAACCATGTTGAGCTTGGCCTATGGGCCGATTTATTTGTAATTGCACCTGCAAGCGCTAACACACTTGCTAAAATGGCCAATGGGCAGTGTGATAACTTACTTACCGCGGCATACCTTTCGGCAAAATGCCCGGTTTACTTTGCCCCTGCTATGGATTTAGATATGTGGCAACATCCTGCAACCACAGGTAACGTAAAAAAACTGCAGAAGTACGGTAACATTCTAATTCAACCAGGTACAGGCGAGTTGGCTAGTGGCTTGCATGGAGAGGGCCGCATGGCTGAACCTGAAGAAATAGTAGGCTTTTTACAAAACGAGGCTACCAACAGTAAGCCGCTTAGCGGAAAATCGGTTTTAGTAACAGCAGGCCCAACCTATGAAGCCATTGACCCGGTCAGATTTATTGGTAATCACTCATCGGGCAAAATGGGTTTTGCAATTGCTGCTCAATTGGCTAACCGTGGTGCAAAGGTGATGTTAGTAACCGGACCAACTGCAGAGAAGTTATTACACAGTAGTATTGAAAGGATTGATGTAGTATCGGCCCAGGAGATGCTTAATGCGTGTGTTGGCCATTTTTCATCTGCCGACATCTGTGTTATGAGTGCTGCCGTTGCCGATTATACTCCACTTACCGTTGCCAGTCAAAAAATCAAGAAGCAAGAAGATACTTTTTGTATAGACCTAAAAAAAACAACGGACATATTAAAGGTATTAGGTGAAAGCAAGAAAAGCGATCAATTACTGATTGGATTTGCACTGGAAACACAAAATGAGGAGCAAAACGCGATAGATAAACTTCGCAAAAAGAATCTTGACCTCATTATCCTTAATTCGTTAAATGACAGTGGTGCCGGGTTTAAGCTCGACACTAATAAGATAACAATGATTGATAGCAGCCTTCAAAAAACCATTTTTGATTTAAAAAGCAAAGACGAAGTAGCGGCAGATATTGCCGACAAAATTGTAGCTTTATTATAACTATGAAAAAGCTGTTACTGTTCCTTATTTTATGTTTTGCCGGCTTTGCTACGCTTGCACAAGACTTAAATGCAAGGGTACAGGTACTTTCACCAAAAATTGCTACTACCAACAAGCGCATTTTTACAACCTTGCAAACCGCCATGCGCGAGTTTTTAAATGGCCGAAAGTGGAGCCCGGATGCCATACAGCCTGATGAAAAAATTGACTGCAGCTTTATATTAACTATAACCGCCTGGGATAACGGAACAAGTTTCAGCGGCGAGTTGCAAGTACAATCAACACGTCCTGTTTATAATGCTTCGTACAATACACCTGTATTCAGCATAAACGACCGCGATTTTGATTTTACATACACCGAAGGACAAACCATTGATTTTAACAATCAAAACTTTCAAAGCAACCTTGCTTCTGTGCTGGCCTTTTACGCCTACACCATTTTAGCCTTTGATTATGATAGCTTTTCGAAATTTGGAGGCACCTCATACTTTGCCAACGCGCAGTCGGTTGTGATTAACGCACAAAGCTCATCATACCGTGGATGGAAAGCTTTTGATAATAACACCAACCGTTACTGGCTCTCCGAAAACACCATGAGCGGCACATACATTCCGTTGCGCGAATTTATGTACAACTACCATCGTTTGGGGTTGGATCGTATGGTTGAAAATGCCACCGAGGCCCGGCAAACCATATTTAACTCATTACCAGTGCTCACTCAGTTAGACCGTGTACGCGTTGGAGCTACCCTCCCTACCCTTTTCTTTTTAGCCAAAAGAAGTGAACTGGTTTCAACATTTTTAAAGGCCGATCCGCAAATGCGTGTTCAGGCTATGAATATACTTTTACAAGCCGACCCTGCCAACGGAACTTTATATAAAGCGCTGCAACCATAGCAAATACTAAGAATATTAGGCATTGGTATGGTAATTGAATATCTTTGCCACAACCATATTTTACTTATGCTTCAGCAGCTAACCATTAATAATTACGCGCTAATAAACAACCTCGACATTAACTTTGATGCCGGACTTAATATAATTACCGGCGAAACAGGTGCTGGTAAATCAATTATATTGGGTGCGTTATCCTTAATATTAGGTCAGCGTGCTGAAAGCAAATACTTCTTTAACCAGCAAAAAAAATGCGTTATTGAAGGCACCTTCAAAATTGGCAGCTTTCACTTAAAAGCTTTTTTTGAGGATAACGATTTAGATTACGAAACAGATACTGTTTTACGACGCGAAATTTCGGCCGATGGAAAATCCAGGGCATTTGTTAATGACACGCCGGTTAATTTAGCCACCCTCAAGTTACTGGGCGAGCAGCTGATAGATATACATTCGCAACAAGCTACGCGTGAAATTAATGATCCGGCCTTTCAGCTGTTAGTGGTTGATGGTGTTGCCAAACACCAGCCGTTACTCACGCAATACCAGTCAGATTTTCGTGCCTATAAAAAGGCAACTAATAAATTGCAACAACTTATTGCAGACAGCGACAAGGCTAAAGCAGATTTAGATTATTTTCAATTTCAGTTTGAAGAACTTGAAAAGGTAAACCTGGTTGAAAACGAGCAAGAAGAACTTGAGCAAGAGCTTTACACGCTTAATAACGCCGAGGAGATTAAACGTAATTTAACAGCGGCTTTGTATTTGATTCAGGACGGCGAATCGGCAGCGGCATTACAAATAAAAGAGGCTAACCAACAACTTGCGTCGCTCGAAAAATTCAACCCGTCTATTGCCGAACTGCATGAACGCCTGAGCAGCAGCTTAATTGAACTTAAAGATATTGCTGCTGAAATTGAACAGCTGGAAGATGCAACCCAAACAAATGAAGCACGGGCAAATGATGTAAATACTCGCCTTAGCCTTATCTATAATCTGCAGAAAAAACACCGCGTTAATACCAATGCCGAACTTTTAGCCATACAGGAAGAACTTTCGTTAAAAATTCAGCAGGCTATGTTTGGTGATGAAGAAATTGCATCGTTACAAGAACAGATTGAACTGCAAAAGGCCGACCTGGAAAAACTGGCGGCACAACTATCAGCAAATCGTGTTAATGCACTTCCTGATATTGAGCAGCAGGTAATGGATACGCTTGCCGAAATGGGTATGGGCAATGCACAACTTAAAATAGAGCATACGCATACAACCAATAATGAACTTACCAAAAACGGAACGGACCAAATAAAATTTATGTTTACGGCCAATAAAGGTCATAACCTTGCCGAAATGAGTAAGGTTGCATCAGGCGGAGAGCTTTCAAGGCTGATGCTTAGCATCAAATCAATCATTGCTCATTATACCGCCTTGCCAACCATAATTTTTGATGAGATAGATACAGGCGTATCTGGCGAGGTAGCCAACAAAGTGGGCATTATAATGGAACGCTTAGCTAAAAACCTGCAGGTTATGACCATTACGCACTTGCCACAAATTGCCAGCAAAGGCAAAAGCCATTACTTTGTTTATAAGGACAACACCAGTGATGTTACTCAAACGCAAATTAAACAGCTTACAAATGATGAGCGTGTAGTTGAAATTGCAAAAATGCTAAGCGGCGACAAGCCTGGTGAAAGTGCGCTGCAAAACGCAAAAGATTTACTGGAAATTTAAACGTTAGCGGTAGGCCTGCACCACATTAACACTTTAAGATGCCCGGTACTAACCTGTCTATATTACTCATCGGTAACTGATAAATAATTTTTACCTTTACCCCCCGATAACAATTCGAAAGAACATGGCTTATAATTTATTACAAGGTAAAAAGGGTATCATTTTCGGCGCCCTTGATGAAAAATCTATTGCCTGGAAAACAGCTCAACGCTGTAAGGCCGAAGGTGCCGAACTGGTGTTAAGCAACGCACCCATTGCCTTGCGTATGGGCACCATCAATCAACTGGCCGAAGAAGTAAACGCGCCGGTTATTCCTGCAGATGTTACCATAACTGCTGATATTGAAAACCTGTTTACAAAAGCTCAGGAACATTTTGGCGGTAAAATTGACTTTGTACTGCACTCAATAGGCATGAGCCTTAACGTGCGCAAAGGTGTACACTATACCGAAAACAATTACGATTTTACGCATAAAGGTCTTGATATTTCGGCGTTAAGCTTGCACCGTATATTACAGGTTGCCATGAAACAAGATGCTATTAACGAATGGGGTTCAGTTGTAGCTTTATCATACATAGCAGCTCAGCGCGTATTCCCTGATTATAATGATATGGCCGACAATAAGGCTATGTTAGAAAGCATTGCACGCAACTTTGGCTACCAGTATGGTGTTAAAAAGAATGTACGTATAAATACAATTTCACAATCGCCAACGCGTACTACTGCCGGCTCGGGTGTCAAAGGTTTTGACGGCTTTGTTGACTTTGCCGAAAAAATGAGTCCGCTGGGTAATGCCACTGCTGATCAGTGTGCCGATTACTGCGTTACCTTATTTTCAGATTTAACCCGCATGGTAACTATGCAAAACTTGTTTCATGATGGTGGTTTCTCATTCACCGGAGTTACACAAGCCATTATTGAACAAATGGATAAGTAGTTATAACTACAAAAAAACAAAATACGGCCGTAGCAAAAAACTACGGCTTTTTTGGTTGCTTATTAACTAAATAATTAGTTAATTTGATGTATGCTAAGGTTCGGTTTTATTTTGCTGATACTTTTCCCCTTTTTAGCAAAGGCGCAGTTTACCATCAGCGGTAAAATTATAAACCTGTATGATAAGAAACCTGTTGCCAAAGCCAGCATATTTCTGAGTAATACCACCGTTGGAGGGTCAAGTAACGACGAAGGAGCTTTCCTGTTAAGTGATGTTAAACCTGGCCAGTATGATATGGTTATTTCGAGCGTTGGCTATGAAACGTTGCACAAAACCTTACAGGTGAATCAAAACCTGGAACTGTCATTCGTTGAACTTACACCTAAAACAGTTGAGCTTAACGCGGTTGTTGTAAAACCCGATCCCAATTGGGTACAAAACTACCAAATGTTTAAAGAGGAGTTTTTTGGCCGCACGCCCGAGGCTGCTCAATGCAAAATATTAAACCCTGAGATTTTAGATTTGCATTATGACAAAGCCACAAACGAGTTAATTGCAAGTACAGTTGACTATTTAGAGATAGAAAATAAAGCGCTTGGTTATAACTTAAAATACAATTTAATTGAATTTAAGCGCAACTATCGTTCGGGAGTACTCTTCTACTTTGGAAACACTTTGTATACTCCAATTAAAGCCAAACCTTCACAGCAAAAAAAATGGTATAAAGCACGTTTAAGAGCTTATCTTGGCTCAAGCCAGCATTATTTTCGTTCATTATTGGGCAACAGGTTGAAAGACGAAGGCTTCAATACCATGCGGCTCATGCGCAAACCCAACCCTCAACGCCAACCTGATAGCCTCATACAAGCAAAACTAAAGCATCACAGGCAATCAAACCTGGTAAACGGCAGGTTTAATATTCAAGCTACAGATTCCTTGTCTTACTGGGCGAAGCAAAAACAGCTACCTGTATCGGTGGATTATTTGGTAACTAAGCCACTGAGAGTTGATAGTTTAGTTAAACGTACTGATGTTGCGGGCATATTTGCTTTAAGCTTCAATGATATTCTATACATTGTATACACGCGTAAAGCTGATGACGGATCATTATTTAATAAGCCTATGAACGCTCCTGATCATCCTACATCATTAATGAACTTTAATGAGCAATATGCATTTTTTGACGCTAATGGAATAATCATCAATCCTTCATCTATTATGTGTGAAGGCGCCTGGGGAGTTGACCGTATGGCAAAAATGCTGCCTGTTGACTACGACCCGAAAGAAGTAAACACCAAACCTTAATACCACATCACAAACAACACCAAAAAAAGCCGCCTCTTTCGGGGCGGCTTTTTATTTATTTAAAAGACATTTATCCTTGCTGTTCTGCTTCCGGAGTTTTGTTTTCTCCGTTATGCTTGGCATTAACCTTAACTTCGTTTGCTTCTTTATCAAAGTCAACTTCCATTACGTCACCTTCGGCTAATTCACCTTTTAATATTTCCTCGGCAATTGGGTCTTCAAGGTATTTTTGAATTGCACGTTTAAGTGGTCTTGCACCAAAGTTTTCATCGTAACCACGCTCGGCAATCACTTCTTTGGCATTTTCGGTTAACTCAATTTTATAGCCTAAGCCGTTAATGCGTCCAAATAATGAAGCAAGCTCAATGTCAATGATTTTGTAAATGTTCTCCTTAGTAAGAGAGTTGAATACAATAACATCATCAACACGGTTTAAAAACTCAGGAGCAAAAGCACGTTTAAGCGCGTTTTCAATTACACCTCTTGAGTGAGCATCAGCCTGGTTAAGTTTAGCAGCAGTGCTAAAACCAACACCCTGACCAAAATCTTTCAACTGACGTGCACCAATATTTGATGTCATGATGATGATAGTGTTCCTGAAATCAACCTTACGTCCTAACGAGTCGGTTAACTGGCCTTCATCCAACACCTGCAACAAAATGTTAAATACATCAGGGTGTGCTTTCTCAATCTCATCAAGCAACACAACAGAGTATGGTTTGCGGCGCACTTTTTCAGTCAATTGCCCACCTTCTTCATAACCTACGTAGCCCGGAGGCGCTCCTACTAAGCGAGACACGGCAAATTTCTCCATGTACTCGCTCATGTCAATCTGTATAAGTGCATCCTCAGAATCGAACATGAAGCGGGCAAGTTCTTTAGCAAGTTCGGTTTTACCTACACCGGTTGGGCCTAAGAAAATAAATGAACCGATTGGTTTTTTTGGATCTTTTAAACCTGCACGGGTACGTTGTATAGCACGGGTAAGCTTTTTAATAGCGTCATCCTGACCGATGATTTTACCTTGGATGTTGTTGGTCATGTTCAACAGTTTTTGGCTGTCGGCTTGTCCAACTTTTTGTACCGGGATACCGGTCATCATGGCAACAACTTCGGCAACGTTATCTTCGGTTACGGTATAACGTTTTGATTTGGTTTCTGCTTCCCATGCTGCTTTAGCCTGCTCTAGTTCTTCTAGCAAATGCTTTTCAGTATCACGAAGTTTTGCAGCTTCTTCATACTTCTGGCTACGCACAACACGGTTTTTCTCAACCTTAATCTGCTCAATCTTTTGCTCAATATCCAGAATGTTATCCGGAACATGAATGTTAGTTAAGTGCACACGTGAACCGGCCTCGTCTAAAGCGTCAATAGCTTTATCAGGTAAGAAACGGTCGGTAATATAACGTGCAGTTAAGCTAACGCAAGCATTAATAGCTTCAGGAGTATAAGTTACGCCATGGTGCTCTTCGTATTTATCCTTAATGCGGCTCAAAATTTCAATGGTTTCATCTGGCGAAGCAGGTTCAACCATTACTTTTTGGAAACGACGATCTAAGGCGCCATCTTTTTCAATGTACTGACGATACTCATCTAAAGTAGTTGCACCAATGCACTGAATTTCACCGCGGGCAAGGGCGGGTTTAAACATATTCGAGGCATCTAATGAGCCTGAAGCACCACCAGCACCTACAATAGTATGAATCTCATCAATAAACAGGATAACATCCGGAGATTTTTCCAACTCATTCATCACGGCTTTCATACGCTCCTCAAACTGGCCACGGTATTTAGTACCGGCTACCAATGAGGCCAAATCTAAAGTAACCACACGTTTGTTAAATAAAACACGCGATACTTTGCGTTGAACAATACGTAATGCAAGTCCTTCAGCAATAGCCGATTTACCCACACCCGGCTCACCAATCAAAATAGGATTGTTCTTCTTACGGCGTGAAAGAATTTGCGATACACGCTCAATCTCTTTTTCACGCCCCACAATAGGATCCAGTTTACCTTCTTCTGCTGCTTTTGTTAAATCGCGGCCAAAGTTGTCAAGTACCGGAGTTTTTGATTTAATATCTGACACCTTTTTAGGCTGACTGAATGATTCTTCTTCTTTGAAGTCATCATCGCCTCCGGTTGATGAACCAGGCATTTCATCGGTAATGTTTTTATGTGATTCTACTTCACCTTTAAAAATTTCGTAGTTCACATTGAACTGTAATAACAGTTGTGAGGCAATATTATCTTCATCACGCAAAATTGACAGCAGCAAATGCTCTGTGCCTATAATGTCGCTCTTAAATATCTTTGCTTCCAGATAGGTGATTTTCAACACCTTTTCTGCTTGTTTGGTTAAAGGAATGCTGCCAATATGAACATTGGTACCACTGGTACCCTTAACAGCATCTTCTACTGCGCGACGCAGTTTGGCGGTATCCACATTTAAGCCTTTCAGCAATTTTATGGCTATGCCGTCACCGTCGCGGATTAAACCTAATAACAGATGTTCTGTACCTATATAATCGTGACCAAGGCGTAAAGCCTCCTCCCGACTGTAGGAAATCACATCTTTAACACGTGGCGAAAATTTAGCTTCCATCGAGTACCTTTCTATAGTTTTGTTTTACTTGCCGAATGAATATCTCTTTTCAGAAAAACGGGGTACGCAAACGGAAGTGTGTATGATCATTTAACAACAATGTTGCCAACATTACAAGTTGACACGCATAAATTGTTATTTAATTGTAATCTGTTAAATAACGGGTTTTTTGACATTTAAACCCGATGTTGTTTATAAAATTAATGTGCATTAATTAACACATTACAATTGCAATTTAGTATTTGATTTAAAAAATACGATATAGTTTAATAAAAATATCTTTACTACCTTTTAACAGCACAAAATGCCATGTTATTTAGTCATAAGCCATGCCATTAAGGCACACTACTGTTAATATTAATTGATACGTCTATTGACTGTGGATTGTTAGCCGTGACGTACGAAATCACCTAAAATCTTTCGTGCTAATAAGAATTGAGCTTTACTTGCTTTTGTAATGCCATCAATTTGGCTGATATTTGAATTCATAATAAAGCAACATGGCCGACGAAAAAATAATATTCTCGATGGCGGGTGTAAGTAAAATTTACCCACCTCAAAAACAAGTACTCAAAAACATTTACCTGTCGTTTTTTTACGGTGCTAAAATTGGCGTAATAGGTTTAAACGGTTCGGGTAAATCATCATTATTGAAGATCATCGCCGGATTAGATAAATCAATCCAGGGCGAAGTGGTTTTTTCACCGGGTTACTCAGTTGGTTACCTGGCTCAGGAACCAGTTCTTGATCCTGAAAAAACCGTGCGCGAGGTGGTTGAAGAAGGCGTTGCCGAAGTAACCGCTATATTAAAGGAGTACGAAGAGATAAACGAAAAATTTGGTTTACCTGAGTATTACGAAGATGCTGATGCTATGGATAAACTCATGGCACGCCAGGGCGAATTACAGGATAAAATTGATGCGGTAAATGCATGGGAGCTTGATACCAAACTGGAGCGCGCAATGGATGCGTTACGTTGCCCCGAACCTGATACTAAAATTGGTGTACTTTCGGGTGGCGAGCGCCGCCGTGTGGCTATGTGCCGGTTGCTGTTGCAGGAACCTGATGTACTATTGTTGGATGAGCCTACCAACCACTTGGACGCCGAGAGCATTGACTGGCTGGAACAACATTTACAACAGTATAAAGGCACCGTTATAGCCGTAACGCACGACCGTTATTTCCTTGACAATGTAGCGGGCTGGATTTTAGAACTTGACCGCGGTGAAGGCATTCCATGGAAAGGTAATTACTCCTCATGGTTAGACCAGAAAGCCAAACGCCTTGCACAGGAAGAGAAAACTGAAAGCAAGCGTCAAAAAACCTTAGAGCGCGAGCTGGAGTGGGTACGTATGGCACCTAAAGCACGCCACGCAAAAGGTAAGGCCCGTATTGCCAACTATGAAAAATTAGCATCCGAGGAAACCAAGGAGCGCGAAGACAAGCTGGAGTTATTCATTCCACCGGGTCCGCGTTTGGGTAATGTGGTTATTGAAGTAAATAATGTAACCAAGGCTTACGGCGATAGGGTATTATTTGAAAACCTGTCATTCTCACTTCCTCCAGCAGGTATAGTAGGTATTATTGGCCCCAATGGTGCTGGTAAAACTACACTATTCCGCTTAATTACAGGTCAGGAACAACCTGATGCAGGCGACTTCCGTGTTGGAGAAACGGTAAAGCTTGGCTACGTTGACCAAATGCATGATGACTTAAAAGCCGATAAATCTGTTTGGGAAAACATTACCGACGGGCAGGAAACTATCCTGCTGGGCAATAAACCTATTAACTCACGTGCTTACGTTTCTAAATTTAACTTCAACGGCGGCGATCAGCAAAAGAAGATAGATGTGCTCTCGGGTGGTGAACGCAACCGTGTACATTTGGCCATCACACTGAAAAAGGGTTCAAACGTATTGCTGCTGGATGAGCCTACCAATGATATTGACGTTAATACATTGCGTGCCTTAGAAGAGGCCCTGGAAAACTTTGGAGGCTGTGCGGTAATCATCAGCCACGACCGCTGGTTCCTTGACCGTATTTGTACGCATATATTGGCCTTTGAGGGCGATTCGCAGGTTTACTTTTTTGAAGGCAACTATACCGACTACGAAGAAAACCGTAAAAAACGTTTAGGTGATGTAGCGCCTAAGCGCATTAAGTATAAAAAGCTGGCATAATATATACCGTTAACAAAAAAGCGGAGAACATTTAAATTGTTCTCCGCTTTTTTTTGGTTTAAGGCGAAGCATTTGTCGTGCTTCGTCTGGTTAACTTCATAAGTAAACAGGAGCAATTGAAAACTGCACCTGTTTATTTTCACAATCTAAAAGGTAAATAAACACCGTTTGTAGTGCTTAACTTGTTGTAAGCGTTTGCCGCTTCTGAGTTGCCTTCCAAATCAAGCTTAGCACGTACTTTTTGCGCCAAATAAGTAGTGCTACCTCTGCGAAGCGATACGCGAAGTAAATCGCCCCAGCGTTGGCCTTCAAAAGCCAGTTCGGCAGCATCTTCATTTATAATAGCATCTTCCATGTTTGCAACCTGGTTATTTTGGTATAAACCAGGGTCTAATCTTGGCAGGTTTGCCCGGCTGCGCGAACCTATTTGTCTGTACCACGGGCCTTTGAAATAAGGCACGGCTCCGTCACGTCCGTCCATATCATACGGTGCAGGTGCTTGTGTTTGCATAATATTGGTTACGTCACTAGGCACAGTTCCGGTACCCGGGAATACACTGTTATAGGTTTCGCGCACACCAACGTTGGTAAGCGCGTAAGCAACCTTAACCTGATTATCTCGGCAGGCGGCTTCGGCAAAGTGCAGGTTGAGTGTTGCTGCACGGTAAAGCAACCAACGGCCCTGGCGCTGTAGCACGTTAACAGGTATAAAGGCGTTGTTTAAGTAATAGTATAACTGTTTTGCAATAACCGGCTGACCGTTTATAGTGCGAACAGACATCTTTCCGCGTGCATCACCAACAAAGTTGTTGCTCTGTAGCTGGCTGTCCCAATTGTTAAGCGCAAGTTTAGAGGCAGTAAGTAAATAACGGCCACCTTGGTTCGAAAACAAGTCGATAAACGGATTTACCGGTGCAAAATTACGGTCAAACGGTATTGTCCAAATCCATTCAGAACTGGTTTCAGTCCCTTGCGTAGGGTTACCAAAAATAGATCGCCAACTGTTTGCATTAGTGTTATCATCTAACAAAGTATTTTCATTGCCACCTTGGGTATAAGTAACCAAAAACCTGCTGTAATTGGGTTTATACTGCCAAAAGCTGGCATCGTTACCACCACCACCATTACGGTATCCGGTTTCGGTAACGTACCTGTACATTCGTGATGCATCGGTATAGCGGCCTCTCCACAAGTACAAATCGCCCAGTAAGCTACGTTTTTCAACAAAAAATAAGTTGGTTGGGTAACCATCAACGGTAGTATTTAATGATGTACTTGATGAACCGGTTGAACTTGTTGCGCTGTAACCCTCCAGGCTGCGCGGTGGCTCCATCGAAGCAATAAGCTTATCAAGCAAATCATTAAATGTAAGCTTAGGGAATTTGCTTTCATCTTTTAATGATTCAACCGTTTCTAACGGATCGGTTACGTAAGGTACGCTACCCCAGTGCATACCTAACTGCAGGTACAAAAAGCATCTTACAGCATTAATGTCTGCGTAGCGCTCATTGTAATCAGCCTGCGTTAGTTTTTTTGCGGCCAGCATAACATCAAAGTTTTTAAGCGCATCATTACAATTCATAATGATTTTGTAAAATGGCTTAGGATCGGCCCACGGATTATCGGGCGTTACGGTATGCGTGTGTAACTGGCGTAAATACTGATCGGCATTTATAGTCGGGCTTATTAAGTCGGCCCGCAGTTCATTTAGAACTATGTACCTATCGGCAATGCCCTGCAACTGTCCGTAAATACCAATTACTGCTGCATTGGCGTCATAAACAGTTTGATAGTGGTTAACAATATCTACCTGGTTTTCGGGCTCAACATCTACCAGTTTCTTACAAGAAACAGAAGACACCAGCGCACTTGCCAATAAAATTTTATATATGAATTTGTAGGAATGTTTTTTCATAATACTAATTAGTCAACTTATTATATACCAATGCGCACACCTAACTGTACTGTTCTAAACTGCGGCTCAAGCGTAGTATCTATACCACGCAGCAATAAATTTTCACTCGGTGCAAATTCAGGATCATAGCCCAGGTACTTGGTAAAAGTTACCAGGTTGTTACCTGTTGCATATACCTTAATGTATTTAGGGAATCTGGCCTTTTTAAGGTTTACATCATAACTTACCGATAAGGTGCGTAAACGCATGTAAGATCCGTCTTCAATCCAGCGGTCAGAAAAACTTGAGTTACCGCTCGGGTCGCCAAAGGCAACACGTGGCATTGGCGTAACTTGCCCGTCAGCTCTCCACCTGTTGTTTACTGCAAGGGTTTGGTTGTTGTAATTACTGCCCGATTCAATTTGACGACGGGTATAGTTGTATAGCTTGTTACCCTGGCTAAAGGTAAACAATGCATTTACTGTAAACCTTTTGTAAGTAACGCCTGTGCTTATGCCACCTACAAAATCAGGATTTGGGTTGCCTATAACCTGCATATCCTGTGCGTCAATAACTTTATCGTTATTAACATCAACAAAGCGCATATCGCCACCCTGTAAAGGAACCAATGCGCCCTGGCTGTTGCGGTATGACAAACCTGCAGCTGCAGCCTCGTTACCTGAAGTATATACGCCATTGGTTTTGTAACCGTAAAATACTCCGGCCGGACGACCAACTTCGGTTAAAATGGTAGCACCAGCATACTGCGTGCGCATTGAAGCCGGTAAGCTGGTAATTTTATTACGGTACGCAGCAATGTTAAAGCCCAAATCCCACTTAAAGTTAGCTTGGCTAATAACACGGCCGTTAACTGATAATTCAAAGCCGTTAGTACGCATGCCACTGTTGTTGGTAACAGCGTAAGCTAAACCACCGGTTGAAGCCACAGGCTCTTGCGTTATCATTCGGGTAGTGGTATTCCTGAATACGTCGGCAGTGATGCTTAAACGTTCTTGAAAGAAGGCTGCATCTAAACCAAAGTTCAGTTTTTTACCTATTTCCCACTGTAGCATTGGGTTGCCAAAGTTGGCTCTTACAAGTCCTTGCAAACCTAATAGGTTTTGTGAGGTGTAATATTGGCGTGCAGCATAGTTACCAATATCATCATTACCAGTTAGGCCATAGCTGGCGCGAAGTTTAAACATCTCAATAAAATTAATGTCAGCCATAAACTTTTCTGATGATACCACCCACGCTACCGAAGCTGAAGGTAACAGCGCCATTTTTACACCGCCCAATGAAACACCATCGGCCTGTGTGCCAAAGCGCGAAGAAGCATCGGCTGTTAAATTAAAATTGAAAATGTACTTGTTATATAACTGGTAGTTGGCGCTCAAGTAATTGTTTAACCAACGATATTTACCAATATCGCCGCCAACTGTACGTGTAGCAGCTAAACCATTACCAACAGTAACTAACTGATCAATAGCCGAATTAAAGCTACGATCAACATTATACTGGGTAGTAAAGTGAGTGAACCTTGCTCCTAAATAAACTCCTAAGGTGTGCACCCTATTGAACGTACGGTTGTATGACAAATAGGTATCGTTATATAAACTGTACAAACGCTGGGTTTGGCTACCCAGGCGACTATCTATAACAACAGTGGCTGTAGTGTCATTGGCAACACCGGCACGCGGCATAAAGGTAGTTTCGCGAACCTTGTCGGCCGTTATACCTATTAATGATTGTGCGGCAAAGCTTCGGCTGAATTGGTAGCGGAAAGTAAGATTACCAAAAAAGCGGTAGTTACGGTTTAGTGCTTGTGAATTAGCCAATACGGCAGCAGGATTACTTATCCCGAATATGTCAGTATCAGCTAGGTTTGGCGACTCTACACCTGCAGCGTTCACATCATTGGTGCGCAGCAGAGGCGATTTAACTAAACCAAGGTAAAGCTGGTTGGTTGACGGCGACAAACCCTGATCACGCAAATTTTGCTCATTGTACTGGAACGAAAGATTTGCCTTAATGGTAAAATTACGGCTGATATTTAAATCGGCATTAAAACGAGTACCAAACTTACTTAAGTCTGTCATGGGCGTAATGCCTTTGTTATCGCCATAGCTTAATGCTAATACGTAACGGGCAATATCATCACCGCCAGATACGCGAAGGTTATAGTTTTGATTGAAGCCATTTTTGAATGCACGTTTTTGCCAGTCGGTGTTATTATGGTACACATAATAGTTTGGCTGCGACGGATCATCATTCATATAAGGCAAAGCAGAGATTTGTGATGATGTAAGATTGCTGGTGCGCAACAAATCAGACAAATAAGTGCGATAATCTCCGGCCTGCATCATTGGCAACCTAAAACTGCCCGGTACATAGTTATAACCGCTATAAGCCGAAAAGTCAATTTTAGTTGCAAGATCCGGGCTGGCGTTGGTAGTAATTAAAATTACACCGTTGGCGCCTTTGGTACCGTAAATGCCGGCTGTGGCATCCTTTAAAATGGTATAGTTATCAACGTCGCGCAAATCAAGGTTACTATAAGGGTTATGAACGTGCCCGCTAATAAGTGAGCGGTTGTAACGGTAGGTATCGTAAATCATACCATCAACCAAAACCAACGGTGCGTTACCGCCATAAAGTGAATTATAACCGCGTAAAAATAAATTAGCACCAATGTTAGGCGTTCCCGACCGGCGGACCACATCCAAACCTGCTACCTTACCCTGCAAATAACTATCTGAAGTTTCTTGCGAGGTTGGCTCAAATGCTCCAAAAGTATTTACTGTTGATACGGCACCTGACAGGGCACTTTGCGATACATTACCAAAAGGCATGCGGGCTATATCATAAACAGAGTTGTAAGAACCCTCAAACAACAAAATATCAGGTAACGTTTTGCGACCCTTTATAGGCACTTGTTTCTCCTGGTATCCTTGTCCGCTAACGGTTAAAACAACATCAAAATTAGGCAGGTTTATGGTAAAACGGCCGTTTTCATCACTAATGGCCGATGAGTAGGCAGGCACGCCAATGCTTATCCCTGATACCGGGCGTTTAGTAGCAGCATCTTTAATTACACCGCTTAGTTTAGGGCCTTTAGCCCTCAGGGTAGAATCGGCCTTGTAACGTGCAATACTATCTGCAAGCCGTACTGATACGCTATCTGTTTCCTGCGCATGGGCTTTTATACCTCCTAAAAGGCATAAAAAGAGCAGCAAACCAAATGATTTAGTAAAATTTTGCATAGTTAAGGTTGGAAGTTATTGTATAATAGGTACCAGTTTTACGTAATCGAAAGTGACGTTATTTGCATTTGCCGTAGTGCTGTTGGCGCCCACCACATACATATTAACTGATGTACGTTTGGTTACGGTAAAGTTGCCGCCTGTAAGACCAATTGTGTTAGCCGCAGTAGCTGTGCTGGTAGGATTGCTTCCGGCAACATTAGTTGCACTGCGGTTTGCCGGCGTTGGCAAAGTAAGTTCTTCATAGTTTACAAACGGACTGCCGTTAACAAGCACAGGCCCTATGCGCTGCGAAGGAAACTTAACTACATCATTAGGGACGATAGTGCCGTTTGAACCAACTACAGGAGCAGTAATTTGCCCGAAGTTGAAGCTCTCAACAATATCGGTTGGTGCGCTAAAATTAATATCATTAACCGCACGTACTACTACACGGTATTGGCATGTGTACAGGTTAGTGAGTTTGTAAGCCGCGAAGAAGTTGGCAGGCAAAGTGTTAGTGGTGCCTATCATTATATCTTTTAGGGTAACTCCCTTATCATCGCGGCGGCTGCGGTAAAAAATGCTTCCGTTTGCATCTGTACGGGCAAAAAAGCTCGGACGTTCGCCCTCAATTATAACAGGTGTAATTTTTTGTTTGATGTCAAACGGCATACTGTTCACTACATATACCATACCGTTACTGGCACGGTAGCTTTGCACAATAGCACCCTGGCTTGCTGGCACCGTTACATTGTTTACTGAAGCAAGCGCATTAAAGCCTGTTGGGGCAATTGAACCTCTTACCGCTACATCTTTAAGCACATTATATGCCGCCAAAATGTTCATGGTGGTATCAGTTGAGTTAGTTACCGTTGCAAAGTACTTACTTACCTTGTTGCGCTCAGCATCATAAGCAGCATCGGTTAACACAAAGTAAGTATAGGTACTGTCTTCATTTGCTAAGCTGGCTACACGGTTAAAGTATTTGTTAACATTAACCACACCGGTATTGGGAACCAATATTGGCTTGCCTGTACGCGGATCATAACTTTGTACCGTTGCTTTTGAAGTATCGATAAAAGTAGTATCCTGGCGTAAAATGTAAGCTTTGTGCATGTCGGCCACGCCGTTTAAACTCCTGATGTATTCAGAGATATTCATTTTAGGCGGTATAGCCTTATCAATAACATGAATTACCCCGTTTTTAACGTAAAGGTTAGGCGTGGTTATAGTTGCCTCATCAACAGTTGTTGTATTGAAACTTAAGTTTTTGCCACCCAATGTACGTATGCGTAAGCCAGCTTGTGCTGCATTAGTTAAATACACCTGTGCTACTATATGATTATTTACAAACTTTTTAAGCTGTGCGGTATCGTTTACAATAGTCTGGTCTACACCTTGCAGGGCCTGATTGGTTGGGGCAAAAATGGTATAGGTTTTTGAACCGGCCAAAAGTTTATCATATCCCAGTTTAGTAAGATAACCTGAGAACGTGCTCAGGTTACCATTTTCTTGAATTTGCTGCATTACGGTCTTATCCAGCTGCTGATCAACAGCTGCGGTACGATCGTCCCACTGCTTTTTGCAGGCACTTAATACTGTTGTTACCAACAGCAGCGCCATTATATATTTAATTTTAAAGCTATTCATTATATGAGTATATACAGATAGTAATAATTGATGGAAGTGGCCTTAATTACGGAATTAACACTCCGCTACGGCCTAGTTTAGGTCTTATCTGATCCATATCTATCGGCCTGAATTCAACAGCGTCGAGCTGGAACTGCACTGCACAACCTGTACATGCTGTAGATGTAAAGGTTATAGTATGACGTGCGGTAGTTGGTACATTTACAATTCCAACTAACCTGCCAACGTGCGTTGGTGCTTTAGTAAAGCTTGCAATAGGCCACTCCGAATAGCTTTTGAAACCGCGCGATTCGGCTTGTGCTTCGGTTTCACCGTATATAAGCGCATCATTAGGGTTTAAGATGTTTGGTAAAGTAACGCCATCAAAAGATACAGGTATGCTTTGGCTGCCGGTGCCATACTTGTAATCAACCCATATTTTATAACGGCCTTTAACAATTACCGGAGTGGTGAAGGTAGCCTGTGATGTATTGCTTGCATTAGCTCCCGTTCTGAAACGCAAGCCTATGTTTACATAATCGTTACCGTAGTAATATTCTTCCGGACCCGGAGTAGCGGCGGTATTTTTATACTCCAAACGGTTGTTATCATTAGCAGGGCCTACTAGCACAACTTCGCTTAAGGATGCATAGTTAAAAATTTTGCTTTGACCCGGAACGCGGTAAATACCCGAGCGTCTGATTTCGGGCTGGTTTGCCACGTCAAAATATACAGGTGTTGGGAACCGTACTTTGATTTTGTAGCTGCCCAGCGGGCGGTGTAACACACCGTTGTTGGCAGATACATCACTGTTATTACGGTCTAGTGCTATCCCCGGTTCCAGTATGCCATTAAAGGTATCATTGTTAAGCAATACAGTTTGACCGCTCAACTGACTGGTAGTAACTTCAAGCGGTGCAAGGGTTGCATGCGCGGTTGATGTGGCAATGTCAGAAAGGTACGCCAACTCGGGCCATACGCGGTAGGCGCAAAACAGCCAAAGGCTATCGGCATGATCTCTAGGGTTACCTTTTGTTGAATATTTGGCTTTTAAAGCATTGTAGTTGGCGATGCCATTAGCATTGAACGCACTATCGGTTTCAGCAATAAGCGTTAAAAACTTGCGCGATGCATTGGTGTTGGCTGCGCTGGCAACGTTCAATGTATCATAAAAACCTGTCTCTTTTAAAGCAGTTGTAAATATGCTGTATTTTGGATTTTGCTCCAGTGTTTTTGCAAGTGTAAGCTCGGCCGGAAACAAAACATTATCAACAACATGAATAAGGCCATTACCGGTTTTAATATTACCGGTTACAAAATTAGCCTGCTTGTTAATCACAACTGAAGTTACACCGTTTACACTGCGTGTACCGGTAATAATGTACTGTCCTGATTGTGTTGGGGTACGCAGCTTTCCGTCTTTGAAAAAGCTTGAGTTCAACGTATCGGCCAGCATACTTACAGCAATTATTTTTTTGGCGGTTGCTTCATCAAGGGCATCAACACTTGTTTTGTTGTTTGCTTTGAGATAAGCATTTACACCAGCGTTGTTTGATACGAACAAGGTGTACGCACCATAAGCATCAAGGTAACCTGCGTAACCTGCCTTATCAATTATTTGCTTAAAAAGCGAATAGTCGGGGTTTTGACCAATGTACGTGTACATGTTTACCGTACTGGTTGTGGTGTAGGTAAGCGCTTCGCGTTTACAACTGTTTAAACCAATAATCGTCATGAAGCCCAATACCAACAGTATTGCAGGCATTCCATCAAATATTCTTCTCATATCTGCTTTCATTTTTTTAAGTGCAAAAACTATTTATAGAAAGGGTTTTGGATTAGATTAGGGTTGGTTTGTAATTCGTACTGGTTAATTGGCAGGTAATGGTTGTTTTTATCACGCAGCTTATTCAACGCAGCCTGCTGAGCATCAGGAGGTATTACTTTAACAACAGCGCTAAGTAGTACGTCTATCCGGGCATAGTTGTTGCGCTTTGCGTGGCGCAGCAGGTCGTACCAGCGTTTACCTTCGTAGGCAAGCTCCAGGGCACGCTCCTGTAATACATAATCATTAAGGCCGTTAACGTCAGTAGCCGATGGCACTAAAGGAGATGATTTAGTTAATGCCCGGCCGCGGGTGCGTATCTGGCTAACAATGTCCAGTGTTTCCTGACCGCGGTTGCTGTTGGCGCACGCTTCTGCTTTCATCAGCAATACATCAGCATAGCGGTAAAAAATCCAGTGAGCAAACGAGTTATCAAGAGAACGTACAGTGTTAGGTGAAAGACCTATATACTTATAAATATACTGGTCACTCTGGCGTACAGATGCATCAATTCCTCTTACATCCTTGATATTGATTGGGTCCACATCATCCTGTCCCCAAAAGTTTTCAATAATATCCTGCGGTGCTCTAAAACGCAACGGGATATTAAACATAGTGTAAAAAGGATTAAGGAACTGGTTATCAAACTGCAGTTCAAAAATACTCTCGGTTGAGTTACCGGCAACAAACAGGTTGTTGAACCAAGCTACGTCGGGTACCATCGCAAACCGGCCCGAGGTAATAATTTTGTCACAGGCGGTTATACAATCAGCATAACGCTCCATCCATAAATACACATCGGCCTGCAGCGCGTTAATGCTGAATTTAGTAACACGGCCTTTGTCAGACGCCACAACACCATAGCTTGATACGGCGTAACCTTCGGCAGTTTGCAAATCGGCTACAACACGGTTAAGCACTTCAGCCTGTGTGTTTTTAGGCACCTGGGCAATATCACTGTCAGATGCAGTTGCGCTTAACTTAAGCGGAACGTCACCAAAAGTACGGGCCAGATAAAAATACATTATAGAACGTATGGTAAGCGCCTCGGCCAGGTAAGAGTTTAACTGCTCGCGGGTAAGCGTATTATCACGCTCTATAACGGCGGGTGCAAAATCAAGCACTGTATTACACAAGTTAATAACCTGGTAAAACGCGGCCCAGCTGGTTATGCGGTTTGTGGCCAGTATGTTGTTGTTTACCACGTTAATATCATCCTGCAAGGAGTTTAAACCCGGTATAACCATATCGGCACGCAGCTCTCCCCAAATAAAGAAGTTTGCTGTTGTACCTCCCATGCTGGTGTACAAGGCTACCACCGCCGATGAAAGCTGCTCCTTGGTTTGCCAGAATTTATCACGCGTTACCCCATCCTGCGGTCTCAGCTCCAGGAACTTATTGCAGGAGGTAGTTGTTGCCAGCACCGCCATTGAGGTAAGTATAATTGCTTTATAAAATGTTTTTTTAAACATCACGGTATAGTTTATAATTAAAATGATGCGGTTAAACCTAAGGTGTATAATTTAAGTGGCGGTGTAGCACTATTATCAGTAGCTAACTGGAATATGCCATTACCCTTCATTGATACTTCCGGATCCTGACCTGTGTAACGTGTGAACGTCAACAGGTTTTCGGCCGTTACGTAAGCACTCAGGTTTTTAGCTTTAAGGCGGCTTGCAACCTTTTTGTTAAAGGTGTAGCGCGCTGTAATTGACCTGAAACGCAGGAACGTTCCACTTTCAACATAGCGCGATGAGCCAAGCCAGTTGTAACCGTTATTGTAAAGCGCGCGCGGCATATCTGTTTCATCGCCGGCTGTACGCCATCTTCTTAGCGTGGCTGTACTTTGGTTATTAAATGAGTACATGTTTGTTGTAATCATTTTTGTACTGTTTATAACTTGGCCGCCTGTACGGAATGAGAAGAAGGCGTTTAGTTTAAGGTTACCTTTAAAGGTAATGCTAGGGCCAAAACCACCTGTAAATTTAGGGTTGCCGTTACCCAGATACACTACGTCCTGATAGTTAATGTTACCATCGTGATTAACGTCTTCATACATGGCATCACCTGGCTGGAAAAGGTAATCGGTTGCAGGATAGTTAAAGCGCATTTGAACCGGCGTGCCCGAAGGGCTTACAATTTGATTGCCGTTACCATCGCGGGCAATGGTTGCATCTTTATCTTTATAAACACCTGCGTATTTGTAGCCATAGAATGAACCCAGCGGGTTGTTAACCTGCAACAGCTGCAGGTACTGACCGTTTAATGAAACGTTACCCGAAGATGTTTGGTAGTATGGCGATATAGCTTTAACTGTGTTTAAGTTTTGCGCAATGTTGAAATTGAATTCAACCATCCAATTTTTGGTTTTAAGCGGCGTGGCAAATATGCTAAGCTCATAACCTTTGTTTTCAAGCGTTCCTACGTTAAGCAGTACCCTGCTGTAACCGTTAACAGTTGAAATATCAATACCCGGTTGTGCAAGCAAATCGCGGGTGGTGTTTTGATAAAAGCCCAAGTCAATGTTTAACCTGTTTTTAAACAAAATAATGTTTAAGCCACCGTCAATACCGGTTAACTGCTCCCAGCGCAAATTATCAAGCTGTATATTGCTCGGGAACAAACCAGCCTGGCCAAGGTAGCTGCTGCCGGTGTTAACATAAGTATTGTAAAACAGGTAATCATACCTAGGTACACCACCGCTGCGGCCAATACCACCTCTAAAGCTTAACTCATCCAAAAAATTATCAAACTTCTTCATGAATTTTTCGCCCGATAAACGGTAACGGAACGACGCCGATGGAAACAGTCCGTACCGTTTGCTTTCGCCAAACCTTGAGTTACCCTCGCCGCGCAGGGCAACGTTAACAATGTATCTGTCTAAAAACTTGTATTGTCCGTTAACCAATGCTGCCACCCAGCGGGTTTGGTTAATACCGGCATCAACACCTAAACCAGCATTGGTTATACGTCCGGGTACCGACGGATCTTGTAAAAAAGGTGAAGCTGTACCTGCAATGGTTTGCGATTGTGTTACCGATTTTTGATCACTGGTTTGAACGGAAAGTAAACCGGTGAAGGAATGCTTTTCGTTAATACGCGGTGTATAAATAAGGTTGGTTTTTGATACTACCGAGTAGGTATCATAATCAGAACTGGCTGCACGGTTAACCGAAGTTTCGGTAAACGGACGGCCGGTTGCTATTTGAGGTAAAAAACGATCTTGCTTACCGTTGCTTATGTCAAATACAATGTCGCCGTTAAGGTTAAGCACCTCAGGAATGATATTGTAAGTTAGGTTAAAGTGCGGGATAATACGATCGGTTACCAGCCTGTTTTTTGCCGATAGCGCCATTGCCAGTGGGTTGTAAATTGGCACACCTGCCGCCGGGTTATAAGCGCCCTGAATATTGGCAGCCGGCGAAAAGTAGTTTGGAGTTAATACGCCGGCATCATTATATTCATAAATGCTCATGTTAGGCATTTTGATCATAGCTACGTTACGTACACCATCAGCTTCGTTACCATTGTTATCAACAGAGAAAGAATAATCGGTAACGTTGTGCGCATAAGATATGAAAGTGGTGAACCTTATTTTGCTCGATACCACATAATCGAGGTTTAAGCGGGTGTTTAAACGGCTGAAGCCGGTACCTACCGTGGTACCTGTTTGGCCATTGTAACCTACCGAAGCAAAGTAACGGGCTTTGTCGCCACCACCTGAAATAGATAGGTTATTATCAGTTAAATAACCTGTGCGGGTTATAGCTTTTACCCAATCAGTGTTTTGGCTGTAGTTATTGTAGTAGTAAGGGTCAAATGAATCGTTTGAAAATTCCTTAATGCTTGATGGCAGCGGTACGCCCGACACGTTCATGTACATTTCGGGAATAAAGGTTGAGTACTGATCGCCGCTAAGCAACGGAATGGTTGATGGCTGCTGTGATAGTGTACCTTTAAAGGTATAGCTAATGCTTGGCGCACCTTTTTGACCGCGCTTGGTGTTAATAATTAACACACCGTTAGCAGCCTGAGCACCCCAAACAGCAGTTGCCGCTGCATCTTTCAATATCGATATATCTTTAATGTCTGACGGGGCAATACTCAACAGGTCGGCATATTGGTTTTGGTCGGCCGTACTGAAGTTAAAATTGGTTGGTACCGATGTTTGAAAAGGCACGTTATCAACCACAATAAGCGGATTAGTATTACCGTTAAGCGTTGCCGTACCACGAATTCTGATAGACATACCAGCGCCCGGGTCGCCCGAATTCGATACGATATCTACTCCGGGTAAGCGGCCTTGTATAGCCTGGTCAATACTGGTTGCCTGTAGTTCCTCTACGTCTTTAGCATTAAGAGTAACGGTTGAGGTGGTTTGGTCGCGCTTATCAATAAGCAAACCGGTACCGTTGTTAACCGGCGGGCGCGCTGTAACCACAACATCGGTTAAAGCACGTGCGTTTGATTCGAGCTGTACTACAAAGCTGCGGCGCGCACCAATTTCAAGTGTGCGGCTTTTATAGCCAATGGTTGATATTACAATTTTGTGGGTTACATCAGTAACCTTCAATGCAAAGTTACCATCAATATCTGTAGCCTGGCCGCTAATGGTACGGCCATCCTTATCCTGCTCAACAACGGTTGCACCAATAACCGGCAGCTTATCGCGCGAGTCGGTAACCCGTCCTTTTATTAATATCCTTTCGGCTGTTTGCGCATGTACGTTTACAAAAGCAAATACGCATAAGGCAAAAACCGTATAAAAAACAGTAGTATAAATTCTTCTCATGAGTAAGGCCGGTGATTAATAGATATATTTTAGGTAATTATTAATTTGATGGAACAGGGTGCGTGTACCCAAATAGTTACTGGTTGCCGGAAAATAACTGCTATTGTTTGGCGATAAAACAGTTGCTGTTCTTCCGTAGCTATCCTGCACCCTTAAATTGTTAGGCTGGTTGAAAATGTTAATGTTAACTACATCACCATTAGCATTTTTAAGCAGGGTTGGCTGTGCCGTTCCGTTGGGAGATTTTTTACCATCAGGCGCAATAGTAATACCTGTTAAAAAGTGATAGTAGATAAACCTGGCAACATTATCTTTTTCAACTGTTGACGTTGGTGTAAAATTAGGCACACCAGTTGCCACATTGCCCGGCAATACGCCATCTTTTACAGCCTGCACTATAGCCTCGTTGGTTGGTATAAATACGGTATAGTTGGCACCCAGCGTAAGACCAGTTAAGTCTTGCGTGTTGGCGTTGTAAATTGATGAACTTACCAGGTAACGATAGAAGTTATAGTAAGGAGAAGTAGCAGTTGCAGCATTTACCGCAATTTGCTGAGGCAACGTTTTTTGCGGGTAAGTAATGATGCCGTTATTACCTAAATAATAAACCTTGCCATTAACATAGTTTTTAGAACCAACAACGTTTAGTATGGTGTTGCTTTCAACCGTACCACCCGATGATACTGTGTTGTTATTCCAACGAATGTACTCACCGTTGTAAGTTTCAATAATACCACTACCTGATAAATCATTCAGCTCGTTGTTAGGCGTTGGCACAACGCTCAGCAATAGTATCCTTGTTAACATTTCACGTACACCTGTGGTAGTAGTGGTACCGTTTACGGTATAAGTAAAAGTATTGGTGGTTGAATTGTATGCGTAACCGGCGGCGTTAAGGGCTGCATCAGGCATCATAAATATGGTGTATTTAAGCCCGGGGTTAGTGATGGCAATACGCAGGCTTTGGTTAAGCAGCAACGTCATGATCGAATAATTTTTCGGATCCAGGTATGCCCTTGCATACACCGTACTGAATACGTTTGTTGCCTGTACTTTATTAGTACCGTAAAACACACCGTTACTGCAAAACTGCTTTTGTATAATATCGCCTGTTGAACTAAACCTTGCAGGCTCGTTTAGGTAGTTATTGGTTGATGCAAATTTTGATGGCCAAACGGTTGTTTGAAACATGTGTGCATTCAGCAAATCAGAAATAATTCCTGGAGGAAGCGTATTTACCAATGCATCAATTTGTGCGTCGCTCAACGGAGCATCAGGTGATGATTTGAAATACTCTAATACAACATCATTCAAATATTTGTAAAGCGAAGTATTGTTAGGCGCAAATAAGCTATAACCATCGCTTTGCGCATCATTATCCTGAATTTTAAGGAAGTTCTCGTTATTGGGAGAATAGGCTAAAAGGCTATTATAAAACTTAACGAAAACACTATCGGGCTTACCGGTTAACAACCTGTAGCGCGCGTTTAAATCAGTGTTGCTTACATAAGCAACCATAAAGCGTTCAAGTATACGTTTGAACAAGCTGTACTGCGTGTTGCCTGCAAGCTGATTTTCGAGACTTGGCAGAGGCAAAACAACGCGGTCTATCTCATGAATAACGCCGTTTTCGGCAAGGATATTACGGTTAACAACCTGTGCATCAACAACGTTAAATCCATTATAGGTGGCATTAGGGAAAAAGTACTTGTAATCGGCTTCGGTAATGCCGCGGGCAGCCATATAGGTTGAATAAAAATAAGGTATGTGCTTATTATTATTATCACCAAATACATAAGCGGCGTTACGGTTGCTGCTTACCTGTACCCTTTTACCTCCATTTGGCAGCGTTTCGGTATAAAAGCCGTCATAATATGCTGTACGGCGCTTATAAGCCGAATTAGGAACCCAGCCTTGCGGCTGTGAACTTGACTGATAATCAGCAATATGATCGGTTTGGTAAGCGTTGTAAACCAGGCAGTAGGTTACAATTTTTCGCGCTGTAACAGAGTCAATCCTGTCAAGCGATGTATTATTCTCAGTAAAATATTTTTGAAAGGCAGCATCATTAGGCGCAAAAAACGTCCAGTAGCCTGATGCACTGAGCGTTTTCTTATAGCCCGATATGTCTATTACTGCCAGTAAGCTCTTAAAGTTACCCTTACTTTCGAGGGTTTGATAAATAGGTGGGCCAAGGTTTTCGGGGCGGCCATAATAATTGTCAAGAGCTTCCTTACGGCAGCTTGTAAACAACCCTATTACGCATAAAAAAACGAATAATTTGTTCAATAGCTTATACATCACACTTATATATAAATATGTCAGGTTTTAAAAACGAGAAAACGGTTAAACGCCGCAAAGCTGCCTGAAAAGCAGCTACTTAATTATTAAGTGTCAATTTGACTAAATAAAGTTTGGGGTGCAGAAACCCAAAGGGGGTTAAAATGTAAAAGTTTACTCATACGTTGGTTTTAATTGGTTATTTATCTACAAAAGGAAGTATACAATATTAGCGGACATGTATACTATTTTATCAGGTAACTAAATTATTGACTTATTGTAATCTAACCATCCTGCACTATCCTTATTTATAAATTTTTATTAATTCATATAATAATAAATGCCATAAATTGCAATATCAATAACCAATTAACGGCTTCGTTAACATAAACCAAAACCCTGAGTGAAAACATTAATCCTTGTTGTTGTATGCGCGTTTTTGTGCAGCACCGTCCTGCCTGCGCATGCACAAACGGCACCGGCGCAAAAGCCAATAAAGTTATTTTTTGAGAAGGTGTATCTTCATACCGACAGGCAGGTTTACACCCAGGGCGACGATGTATGGTTTAAAGCCTACCTTGTTAATGCGCAGGATAATCATCTCATATCAACCAGCAAAAGTCTTTACACCGAACTTATATCACCCACGGGCAATGTGGTAAACCAGGAGATGGTGCTGATGAAAGACGGGCTTGGCATTGGTGATTTTAACCTATCTGGCAACCTTGCAGCAGGCACCTATCGCTTACGGGCCTACACCAACTGGATGCGCAACTTTGGCGATAACTTTATATTTGAAAAGAAACTCACCATTGTTAGTGCGCAAGCCGCCCCCCCCATATCAAAGCCTATGCCCGCGGTTATCAGGTTTTTTCCCGAAGGTGGTTCATTAATCACTGGCGTCACCTCGGTTATTGCCGTTAAAGCCGAAACAGCCTCGGGTGAGGGTATAGCTGCTAAAGGGGCCGTATACTCAACCTCGGGCGATACAGTTGCTCATTACACTACCGATAGTTTGGGTATGGGCGTGTTTACTTTACTGCCTGTAGCGGGTCAAACATACCAATCAAAAACAGCGTTGAATGGCACGCAGGTAGTAATTGCGCTGCCACAACCATTAAATAATGGTTTCACCCTAAAAATATATCGCCAGGATACATCTGTATATGCCGTAGTTGCCTGCAACGAGCAATTGGTAAGCCAATTGGCCAATCAAAACTTATCACTTAAAATCCGCAGTTTTGGGCGGGTAACTTACCAGCAAACATTTCAACTCAAAAGCAATACGGCTGCTATACAAATACCAGTGAGCCAGTTACCAGGTGGTATTGCTGCCGTAACCTTATATGATGCTGCGCAAAAACCAAATTGTGAGAGGCTTTTATACATAGAACCACGCGACAAAACATCTATAGCCTTTAACCTCGACAAACCTTCTTTTGCTCCGCGCGAAAAGATCTCCTTAAATATTTCGGTTACCGGCAATCATGGTCAGCCCGTTAAAGGCAACTTTTCGGTAAGCGCAGTTGACGCCAGTCTGTCTACTGCTGATGATAGCAACATTATGTCATACCTTATGCTGCAATCAGAGTTAAAGGGTTACATTAAAAATGCAGCGCGATACTTTGATACCAGCAACCCGCAACGCGCAAAGCAGTTGGATTTGTTGTTACTAACCCAGGGCTGGCGCGATTTTATATGGAAACGCCTGGCAGATACCACACTTCGTATTGCCTATATTCCCGAACAAGGTATTAGTCTTACGGGGTTGGTTAGAGACAGCAAACACGCGCCTATACCCAACGCCAACGTTACCCTTATAGCAAACGCTGCCAATGGCAGGCTATTTGGAGCACAAACCGACGCAAAGGGCAGGTACTTTTTTGATAATTTACTGCTTACCGGCCGGCAAAAACTAAACCTTTCATCAAAAAATTTGAAGGGCAAGGCAACAGGAACTTTAAGTCTCGATTCGTTGACTAACAACTACGCTCCGGTATCACCAGGTGTATTGTATTCCTATGTAACTAAACCACAATTTAACGAAGCAAATACTGCATCGCTTGTAAAGCAGGTTGCACTGGCCAGGCAACGTAGCCTTTCTGATACGCTTATCAGGCTTAAAGATGTGGAGGTGCGCACGCCAGCACGCCGGCAATTTACCGATCGCACAGTAACAACGTTTGGTTACAAAGATGAGGTACTTGATGTTACCCCTGCCGACAGCACTTACAATTCACTGAAGAATTACATTCTTGCCAAATCTAACCAGGCCCGTACCTCAGCAGATGGAAACGGTATTGCATTTGTGTCTGACGGTCGCCTTACCCCTCCACGCATTGTGGTTGATAACCGCGATGTAGTTTTTAGTGATAATGATGCCAGCGATGTAATCAATCAGATGTCAAACCATTACTTTGAAATGCCCATGTCGGCCGTAAAGAAGGTGGTGATCAAAAAACTGGTTGGTGGTCCTTCATTACTTGTACAAAACAACGAGGGGTTTGCAGCTACAAGCGCTGCTGCCAGTGCTTCAGGAAGGGCTTCGCAATCGCGCAGTGATATGCCTGTTATGTACGCCATATACTTAACGCTGAATCCAGACGGTATAAACAAATTTAAGGTTGGTGCTACACAGGCAGAAGTTAACGGGTACTACGAAGCCCGTACATTTTATAGCCCCGCTTACGAAAAGCCACAACCTGCCGATAAGACCGATGCACGCCCAACCCTTTACTGGCTGGCCGATGGAAGTACCGATGCTGCCGGGAAATCTACAGTGAGCTTTTATAACAGTGATATTAAAACCAACGTTCGTATTGTGATACAAGGCATCAGTAGTAATGGCTTTCCTTTATTTTATACTAAAACTTATAACACAAGGTAAATATGTGTAACAAATTATCAGGATATTTGTAATTTATTATCAATATGACAATTATTTGCAGCCTTGCATGCAAATATTACATGAATGCCTTATACTTGTATAACAATTTAAATTGTTGATTTTTAACGTACATACCTTAAAAATAGCATAAACAACTTCTTCCTATGATCATTGATTCAAGGGCCTACGCACGTGCAGGCCTGCTTGGTAACCCAAGCGACGGTTACTTTGGCAAAACCATCAGCGTTAGTATCAAAAACTTCGGCGCGCACATCCTATTATTTCAATCGCCCGAGTTGGTTATTGAGCCGCAGGAAGCTGATGCCAATTCATTCCGTAACATTTATCACCTGCGCGATACCGTTGCCCTTATAGGTTATAATGGCGGTATTCCAATTATAAAGGCGGCTATAAAAAAGTTTTGTGATTATTGCACGCTTAACGGTATACGCCTGGCTAATAAAAACTTTACTATACGCTACCGCTCAACCATACCAAGGCAGGTGGGCATGGCAGGATCAAGTGCTATTATCATTGCAACTTTAAAGGCTTTGATGCAGTTTTACCAGGTTGAGGTTGAACCACACGTTTTACCCAACATTGCCCTTGAAGCCGAAACTCAAGAGATGGGTATAAATGCCGGTTTGCAGGACAGGGTTATACAATGCTATGAAGGCTGTGTGCATATGGACTTTAACAAGCAGCAAATGGCACAGCATGGCTACGGCGTGTACACACCGCTTGACCCTAATAAACTGCCAAAACTATATCTTGCTTACAAAACCCAGTTAGGTAAAGTATCGGGCAAGGTGCTGAACGAAATACGCGCCAAATATGACAAAGGCGATGAGTTTACCATTAATACCCTAAATACAATTGCCAGCCTGGCCGATGAAGGTATGAAAGCCATTGAAGCACAGGACTATGGCCTGCTTGGCGAACTCATTAATGCCAACTTTGACAATCGCTGTAAAATTATGACCATCAGCGATAGCAATATGGAGCTCATTAATACGGCACGTGCCTGCGGAGCATCAGCATCGTTCACAGGATCGGGTGGTGCTATTATAGGCATCTACCATGATGATGAAATGCTTAAAAAGCTGGTATACAACTTAAAGAAAATCAACGCACGAGTTATAAAACCTTATATTTTATAGAAATTTACAATGGTAAAAAAAGCAGTAATACCGGCAGCCGGGTTAGGCACCCGTTTCTTACCGGCAACTAAGGCATCACCTAAAGAAATGCTGCCCATAATTGATACGCCAACAATACAATATGTAGTTCAGGAGGCAGTTGATTCGGGTATTGAAGATATTTTAATTATTTCGGGCAAAGGCAAACGCTCAATTGAAGATCATTTTGACCGTCACCCTGAGCTGGAAGAGCGCTTACTTGAAAAAGAAGACAAGATGTATGACGAGATCATGCACCTGTCAGATATGGCTAACATCCACTTCATTCGCCAAAAAGAAATCAGCGGTTTGGGCGATGCCATTTACTATGCTCGTCATCATACAGGTAATGAGCCTTTTGCAGTTTTACTGGGTGATACCATTATCAACTCGGTAATACCTGTTACTCAGCAACTTATTGACATTTACGAGCAGTACCAAAGCACTGTAATTGCGGTTGAAACTGTTCCTCACGATAAAGTATCCCGTTACGGCATTGTAGGCGGCAGCATGATGTCTGACACGTTGATGAACCTTGATCAGCTGATTGAGAAACCATCAATGGAAAGCGCCCCATCAAACCTGGCCATTGCCGGCCGTTACGTTTTAACCCCGGAAATTTATACCGCGTTAGAAAAAACCCCTCCGGGCAAAAACAACGAGGTACAATTAACCGATGCAATGGTGAACCTTTTAAAAAGTGAAAGCATGTATGCCCACACTATTGAAGGTAAACGCTATGACATAGGTAACAAACTTGATTTTCTTAAAACTAACGTAGAGTTTGCTTTACGCCGTAAAGAATTTGCCGCACCGTTTTACAACTTCCTTAAAGAAATTGTAGAGTCGCATAAAGATCAGTTCTAATATTTACTGGTTTGTAACATAGGAGAGGCCGCTATAATAAATAGCGGCCTTTTTTTGTATTAACGTTTTAAAAAAACGAAGTCGTATCTCTTTAATATTTAGTTACGCAAAGCTTGCAAGCCTGTCGCTCTACGCTCATTCGCCGCGGGGGCTGTTACTTTTTCATAGCCACAAAGTAATCAAAAGGCCTATTCATCGCAATCCCTCCCCACGCATGGGCAGCTCCCGCCGGGTGCGCTGAATGCCCCGCGCTCTTTTAAAGCTCATTCCCCTCCGTGTGATTACGATCCGCCTCGGGCGGAGTGGCAATCTCATAATGAGAGTTAAAAACGCGAGAAATCGTCACGTTGCCAATGCTCTTAGCCCCTGCTGCTACTCGCGATGACATGATGGCGATGGTTCACCGCATAAACTTCCCCGTTACCTTCCAGCTTCGGGGCGAAAGCGGGGCAGCACATGATGGGCGTTGTAGCTGGGTAGGGCCTCTTAGACTTTGCTGAAGCGTAGGGAAAGAGCGAACGAAGTGGGGCAAAAATAAAAAGCCCGTGGTGTTGCCCGGCTTTGCAGCGCAGGCCACGTGCGGCAAATGAAGCATAGGGAGGTGACTTGATTTTTGGTTCTTTTTATCAAGAAAAAGAACAAAGAGCCTCCGCGGCTCAGAAGCGGTAGATAAGTGATATGCTCACGAAGCTTCATCTCCCCAAACTACTTAACCCCAAATCACCCTTCCATCCTACCCCATCCTGCTCTTAAACAATTAATTTTGATTTAACTGCAAGTTTCGTCACCTTAGCAGCAACCAGTTAAAAATGCATTTGTGGTTATTACATTTATAAAGTAGTAACTATACATGTTTTCTTTTGTGATATTTAAAAAACAGCTACAACAAACGCTGGCACTAATGCTTGCTACCGGCAGTTTAATCTGTCAGTTTACGCAGGCCAAGGCGCAAACCAGTGCAAAGCCGTGGCATAATATTGAGCGTACCGTACGGTACCAACCCAGCGGACAAGACTTCGTCATAAAAAACGGAACCCGCCGCTTTAACCGCGCCATATACGGCACTAATACTGCCTTTAGGGTAGAGGCCGGAGACTTACCCGAATTTGCTTTGTACCTGCCCGGCATGGGCGGTAATCTTAAACTTGGCCTCATTAAAGGCACCCAAAGTAAGTGGCTTATTAACGCCCAAAATATTGAGGCAAGGTACCGTCCGGGTTCCATGCTATACACCATTCATGACCCTATGCTGGGTACAGGCACCATCAATATACAAGTACTGGCCGGTGCCGATAGCGAAACCCTCATAGTTAAAGCCGATGTTAAAAACGCAAGTGATGTACAGCTTTTATGGGCTTATGGCGGTGCTACTGGCAAAAAGTTCTCGCGCGATGGTGATATTGGCGCCGACCCGGAATCATCCTTTTACCTCAAACCCGAATATTGCGCTAACAATCGCTATCAGCTTAAAACAGGAAGCTTTGTACTTGATTTTACCGTGACCACCGAGGCTACCTGGTACTTAAACGAACAAAGTCCCGCTAAAGAAAACAAAGCAGAAGTTTCAAAAAACACCATTACAGGCGTATACCCTGCATCGGTAGCTGTAAAACAAGCAGATGCCGATAAGCAAGTCACGCCTTTAGACTTATATAACTCAACCGCCACCGGCAGGCCGTTAGTATGCGGCTTGATTAAAGATACGGCCAAGCCTTTATACTGGATGATAGGCCGCGGCAGCATTGATAAGCCCTACGCCCTACTTGCTGCCGAAACCGATAAAGCCGAAGCCGCACGTAAAAAGCTGACCTCTCGCGTACAGCTTAACACCCCCGACCCGTACATTAATACCTTGGGCGGAGCGCTTGCCGTGGCTGCCGATGCCATATGGGAAGCGCCATCTTACATGCATGGTGCCGTAGCCTGGCGCATGCGCTTACCGGCATGGCGCGGTGCTTACGTGGCCGATCCGCTGGGATGGCATGACAGGGCCTCGCAACATTTCAGCAGTTATGCCTTGTCGCAAATTACCAGTCCGGAGAGCGGACCTGTAATTGCCGATACGGCCCTGCAACTGGCACGCCAGCAGGAAAAACTGGGTAACTCGATGTTCAGCAGCGGGTATATTGCACGTAACCCGGGCGGCGATATTCGTCCGCACCATTATGATATGAACCTGGTATTCATCGACCAGATGCTTACCCACTTTTACTGGACGGGCGACATAGCCAGTGTAAAAAAACTTTGGCCAACCATTAAACGGCACCTAGTTTGGGAAAAACGCAATTACGACCACGATGGCGATGGACTGTATGATGCCTATTGCTGCATTTGGGCCAGCGATGCCCTGCAATACAGCGGCGGTGGCGTAACCCATTCATCGGCCTATAACTACCGGACTAACCTTGTTGCCGCCCAACTGGCACAAATAGTGGGCGATGATGCTACACCCTACAAGCAAGAAGCCGAAAAGATAAAAACCGCTATCGCTAAAAATCTATGGATGCCTGGTAAAGGCACTTACGCCGAATTTAAAGATCTGCTGGGCAACAAACTGCTGCATACATCGCCCGGGTTATGGACTATATACCACGCCATTGACGAAGGTGTACCCGATGCTATGCAGGCCTACCAAAGTTTGCGTTATGTTGATACAGAGATACCGCACATTCCTATTATAGCCAAAGGACTAACAGGCAATAATTATCTGCTGGCTACTACCAATTGGTTACCCTACACGTGGTCGCTCAACAACGTGGCCATGGCCGAAAACATGCACACCACGCTTGCCTACTGGCAGGGCGGCCGTGCCGAAGAGGCTTATGAGCTTTGGAAAAGCACTTTGCTGGAGAGCATGTATTTAGGCGCAAGTCCGGGTAACTTTCAGCAATTATCATTTTACGATGCCATACGCGGTGAGCTTTACCGCGATTTTGGAGACCCGGTTGGTATAAGCGCCCGCACTTTGGTTGAAGGTTTGTTTGGAATTAAACCCGACATGCTCAACAATCGCCTAACCATTAAACCCGGCTTACCCGCCGACTGGGCCTACGCATCGCTCAAGGTGCCCGATATAAGCATCGATTTTAAACGTACCGGTAATTTAGATAGTTATATCATTGCTTCATCAATGCCTAAAAACGTGCCTTTAAACTTTGAATTAAATGCCCGTTCTGCGCAAGTAAAGCAAGTTACGGTAAACGGTAAACCAGTTAAATGGATTTGCCAGTCATCAGCGGTAGGTAGCCCGGTTATACAAATTGCAGCCGGTGTACAAAAGCACTATACAATTAAAGTGGTTTGGGGTACCGGGGCTATAGCAACCGCAACACCCGAACTTAATGGTGTGGCAGGACAATCTTACAGCCAGTCGTTTGGTAAAGCTACAGTAATTAAAGTGGCCGATCCGCAAGGTATTTTGGGGACACAGTCGTTTAAAGCTAACCAGCTTAATTATACACTTAAACCATCAGTAGGCAACCATACTGCCTTTATACAATTAAAGCAAGGCGCTTTAACCTGGTGGCAACCGCTTAATGTAGTCATACAGCCGCAACCTGTGGAAATTAAATTTGAGGTTGAACAACCCGCCGATCAGTTGAAGTTTGCAGTAGTTAACCATGCGGTCAAAGGCACTATACAAATTCAGGTAAATCCTGAAACTAAATCGGCCTATACACAAACGGTACAGGTCGACGGCAAGAGTCAATCCGCGGAAATCACTGTTCCGGCGCAGCATTTAATTGTAGGTAGTAACCATGTGCGCTTACAATATGGAGGAAAAGTGATAGATACCGCCATTATTAACTGGCGGGTGAATACCAACCAGCCTATGCAGCCGGTTGATATGTCGGCAAAGTTTAATGATGAAGTAACGCACATTTTCACCAACCAATACTTGTCGCCAAGGCCGCAAAGTGTAACGCTGCAACTGCCTACGCAGGGCATTGGCAACTGGTGTTACCCGCTTACCAAGGCCAACATTGATGACAGTGGCTTACGCAAAGCAGCAGGCAGCAAAAACCTGCTCCAACTGTCGCAGCACATAAGCTTTGCAACACCGGGCAATGAGGGTAAAAACATTGCCTTTACCTCGCAGTGGGACAACTACCCACGCAGTATCAACGTATCGTTAAACGGTTCGGCATCGCATGCTTATTTGTTAATGGCTGGTTCTACTAACCCTATGCAAACCCGTTTGGTAAATGGCACAATAACCATTACTTATGAAGACGGCACCAAGCAAAGCCTCGAACTAAAAAACCCCGAAAACTGGTGGCCTATTGAGCAGGACTACGATAACGACGGCTTTGCCTTTAACCCCGGCGCAGCCAAACCGTTACGCGTTTACCTCAAAACCGGTACAGCAGCTTTAGATTTTAAAGATTTTACAACCATAAAAGGTTTCAGTAATAAAGGTATTGATGGAGGCGCGGCTACGGTGTTGGATATGTGGCTTGACCCTGCTAAAAAGTTAAAAAGCCTCGACTTGAATACCGTTGCTAATGATGTAGTCATTGGATTAATGGGAGTGAGTTTGGTGAGGTAGGTTTGTCTGAACCGGAATTGGCCACAAATAAAGAATTTTCGGAATTGCTTATCGCTTTATTGAGGGCAAGCAATTCTGTCAATTTTACAAATTCCTAAAATTCCGGTTCAGATGGGCTTGCGTTAGAATATGCCTGAGGGGTGCTGAAACAAGTTCAGCATGACCGTGAAAAAAGAAAATAAAAACACACTGCTCTTTTGTAAGAGCTGCAGAATGAATAAACCACTATGAAGAACCTCAAAATTATTTTATTTACACTAAGCTGCATGGCGGCGGCTTCCGTAACGCAGGCGCAGCGTATTAATCGCGAGCAGCTGGTTAAGCGCCATAATGTGGTGGTAAAGACTATCGATTCGTTATCGTCATTATCAGTTGGCAACGGCAAATTTGCCTATACGGTTGATGCTACTGGAATGCAAACCTTTCCGCAGAAATACGAGAAAGGTGTACCGCTGGGTACGCAATCGGAATGGGGCTGGCATAGTTTTAAAGACACCATGAATTTGAAGCCTGAGGAATCGTTAAGAGAGTATACGCTTAACGGCCGCAAGGTGACCTACATGGTACAACTTAAAACGCCCGAGCGCGGCAAACTGGCTTCAGACTGGTTCAGGCAAAATGTGCACCGTTTGCAGTTGGGCAACTTAGGCTTATTGCTAACCAAAAAAGATGGCAGCGAGGCAGGACCTGCGGATATTAAAAATATCAATCAAACCCTGAATTTATGGACAGGAGAAATTACCAGTACGTTCAACTTTGATGGTGTGCCGGTTAAAGTAACCACGGTTTCGCACCAGCAGCAGGATTTGCTGGCGTTTAATATCCAATCGGATTTAGTGAAGCAAGGCCGCTTAAAAGTGCGGTTGCGCTTCCCGTTCCCAACTAATGAGTGGGGCGATTACGGCACCAATTACAAAAACCCGGGCAAGCACACATCGTCAATCGTAAAAAACAGTGGGCAAATGGCGGTTATTAAACATCAGTTAGATACCAACGCTTACTACACCGAACTGGCCTGGACAGGCGCGGCAGCTGTTAAAAATGTAGCGCCGCACTATTTTGTACTGTCATCAAACGGCGGCAGCAATCTGCAGTTTAGCTGTTTGTTTAGTAAAACCCAGCAGCGTGCCCTGCCAGCCTTTGCAGCGGTTGATGCAAACAGCATACAGGGTTGGAAAACGTTTTGGATGAGTGGCGGCGCCATCGATTTTACCGGCAGTACCGATAAACGCGCTAAAGAACTGGAATGCCGTATCATCCTCTCGCAGTACCTAACCAAAATACAGTGCGCAGGTTCACAGCCTCCGCAGGAAACCGGCTTGACTTACAACAGCTGGTACGGCAAACCTCACCTCGAAATGCATTGGTGGCACGGCATCCATTTTGCCCTTTGGGGACGTGAGCAGTTGCTGGAAAAAGGCATGAAGTGGTACGATCATGTGTATGAAAACGCTGTAAAAATTGCCAAACGCCAGGGCTACGAAGGTGCCCGCTGGCAAAAAATGACCGACCCCGATGGTAACGAAAGTCCATCATCGGTTGGTGCATTGTTAATTTGGCAGCAGCCGCATTTTATTTACTTTGCCGAGCTGGCTTACCGTGCGAACCCCAATGCCAAAACACTTGCCGCTTATAAAAAGAACGTCATGGCCACTGCCGACTTTATGGCATCTTTTCCATATTATGAAAAGGATAAAGGCCGCTATATTTTAGGTAAAGGCGTTATACCGGCACAGGAACGTTATAATGCCGAAGATACCTTTAACCCAACCTACGAACTGCAATACTGGTACTGGGCGCTACAAACTGCCCAGCAATGGCGAAAACGCCTGGGCATGCAACCGAATAAAAAGTATGATGACGTAATGCAAAAGCTATCGGCCCTGCCACAGGCCAATGGCGTTTATCTAGCTACCGAAAGCGCCCCCGACTCCTATACCAATCCTAAGTTTAAAACCGACCATCCGTCAGTAATGGGTTCTTTAGGTATGGTGCCCTACAACAAACGCTTGGATATGGGCGTAATGAACAAAACCTTCGACCTAGTTTGGAACACCTGGGACTGGCAAGACACCTGGGGCTGGGACTTCCCGATGGTAGCCATGACGGCTGGCCGTTTAGGTAAGCCAGACAAAGCGGTGGATGCCTTGTTTATGAAAATCCACACCAACATATACCTCGTTAACGGCCACAACTACCAGGATGATCGCCTGCGTTTATACCTGCCGGGCAATGGCGGTTTGTTAGCAGCCGTAGCCATGATGTGTGCAGGTTGGGATGGTAGTAAGGGTGAGAATCCGGGTTTTCCTAAGAATGGGAAGTGGAAAGTAAAGTGGGAAGGTTTGAAGAAAATGCCGTAATCAATTCGTTATGCAACGAATGAAGCAATCTCTGCGAAGGCACGGCTTTTAGTAGAGTTTGCGAACCTGTCGCTTTCCGCTCATTCGCCGCGGAGGCTTTGTACTTTGTCATAGCCACAAAGTACCAAAAGGCCTATCCACAACGATCCCTGCCCACGCACAAGCCAGCTCCCGGCCGGGCGTTGTGGAAGCCCAGCGCTCTTTTTAACAGTACAAAGCCCCGAAGTTGCGTCGCAACTTCGGGGCTTTGCTTTTCACTTTCTCTCCCTTGACCTTTCGCCCTTAACCCTTTCAGCTTTTCCCCCTCTTAGTCACATCCCAGCTTCGGGTCGAAAGCGGGGCAGCACTGATGGCCTGTGCGGCAGGAAAGGGCCTCTTAGATTTTGCCGAAGCTCAAGCCTTAAGAGCGAGCGAAGCAGGGCAAAAGATAAAAAGCCCGTGGTGCTGCCCAGCTTTGCAGCAAAGGCATGAGCGACAACGAAGCATTGCGGAGGTGACTTGATTTTTGGTTCTTTTTATCAAGAAAAAGAACAAAGAGCCCCCGCGGCTCAGAAGCGGTAGACGCTATGCTTAACCGCTTAAATAAATTATTTAATCTCCACACCCATATTTACAAACATAAACGCCCACTTATCCGTCTCCTGACCAATAATTTGCGCGGTTGACCTGCCCGCACCGTGTCCGGCATTCGTTTCAATACGGATTAACGTTGGGGCCGGGCCTTTCTGCATTTCCTGCAGGCGGGCGGCAAATTTAAAGGAGTGTGCGGGTACCACGCGGTCGTCATGGTCGGCGGTGGTTACCATAGTTGCGGGGTAGCTGGCCGGTTTAAGGGCATGGTAGGGCGAATATTGGTACAGGTACTTAAACATGCCTTCGCTGTCTTCGGCGGTGCCGTAATCATAAGCCCAGCCTGCGCCGGCGGTAAATTTGTTATAGCGCAGCATATCCATCACACCAACCGCCGGGAAGGCAACCTGGCACAAATCGGGGCGCTGGGTTATAGTGGCGCCTACCAGCAAACCACCGTTTGAACCACCTGCAATGGCCAGGTAGTCTTTACTGGTGTATTTGTGGGCTACAAGGTATTCGGCAGCGGCAATAAAATCGTCGAACACATTTTGCTTGCGCATTTTAGTGCCGGCTTTGTGCCAGGTTTCGCCGTATTCTCCACCGCCGCGCAGGTTAGGTACGGCGTATATGCCACCCTGCTCAAGCAGTGCAATGTTTGATGTGCTGAACGATGGCGTTAAATTCACCCCAAAACCGCCGTAGGCATAAAGCAGCGTTGGGTTTTTACCATTGAGCACTACACCTTTTTTATAGGTAATAATCATGGGAACCTTGGTACCATCTTTCGATTTGTAAAATACCTGCTTGCTCTCATACAACTCAGGGTTAAACTGCACGCCCGACTTTTTATACACGTCCGACTTACCCGTTTGCACATTGTACTTAAAAATAGTGCTCGGGTATACGTACGAGGTAAAGGTGTAATAAATATCCTTATCCTCCTTTTTAGCACTAAAGCCCGACGCCGTGCCCACGCCCGGCAGGGTAACCGCATGTTCCAGCTTGCCATCCATGTTATATTGCTGAATCAGCGTGGTAGCATCCTTCAAATAGTGCGCAAACAGCTTGCCGCCAGCCGTGCTAACCTCCAGTACGTTGGCCCCTTTGGCTATCAAATTTTTCCACTTACCACTCTGCGGATCGGCCGCATCAACCGTTACCAGGCGGTACGTTGGCGCGTATAGGTTGGTATGAATGTATAGCTTGCAGCCCACGTTATCCACCACGTAGTGCACATTATCCATATTGTTAACCACGTTTACAATGGCGCTGCCGGGTTTGCTCAGGTCTTGTATGTAAAGTTCGTTACCGGTGGTGGAGTTGGCCGCCGTAATTACCAAAAAGCGTTCATCCTCGGTTAAGTAGGCGCTAATGTAGCGGCGCGGGGTTTCGGCTCCGCCAAATATGAGCTTGTCTTGCGCTTGCGGGGTACCCAGTTTGTGCCAGTAAAGTTTATGCTGATCGGTCATGCCCGATAGCTGACTCCCCTCCTTCGGCTTATCGTAAGTGCTGTAGTAAAAGCCTTCGTTGCCGCGCCAGGCAATGCCCGAAAATTTGACGTCTTTAAGCGTATCGCCTACGGTTTCCTTGTTTTGCGCGTTAATAACAACGGCATTGGTCCAGTCGCTGCCCCCGCCCGAAAGCTGGTAGCCTGCCAAACTGCCGTCTTTACTAAACGATATACCGGCCAGCGAGGTAGTACCATCCTTGCTGAATTTATTCGGGTCTAAAAACACTTCCGGTTCGCCGCCCTCGGTTTGCCTGTACAATACCGCCTGGGCCTGCAAACCATCATTTTTGTAGAAATACGTATAAGCACCCTCCTTAAATGGCGCGCTGTATTTGGCGTAGTTCCACAGCGTTTCAAGGCGCTTGCGTATAGTTTCGCGGAAAGGAATTTGACCCAGATAGGCCTGCGTTACCTTGTTTTGTTCCTGCACCCAGGCCTTGGTATCGTCGGCGCGGTCGTCTTCCAGCCAGCGGTATGGGTCGGACACGGTGGTGTCAAAATAAGTATCGGTAACGTTTCCCTTTTTGGTTTGCGGGTATGGGGCAGGTTTAATATTCATGCGTTGAGCGTAGGTATGGCCGCAAAACAAGGCAGCCGTAAGTAATAAACAATAGTTTTTAACCATAACAACGGGTTTTTGTTGATGTACAGATTAAGGCAGGCAGCTAAATAAATGATTTTGAGGGAAGAAAGCAAATGAGCCACCGGTTGCGGGAGGGTGTGAGGCCGGCGGTGTGTAGCGGGCGACCGGATACCGGGTGCTGGTTTCGAGAGGCGAGGTTGTTTGGAACCGGACTTTTAAGAATTTACAGGACGGGCAGCATAGTTTGCCCCTGGATTTTTATCCTCATATGTCATTTTGAACGATAGAGAGAAATCTTGTTCATCATGCGAAGTTAGAATGAGCAGAATAGCTTGTCCTTCCATTTTTATCCTACTTGTCATTTCGAACGATAGAGTTAATTATGCAAAGTAGGTAGCGTGTAATATACCCACCATGCAATGATGCCAAACTTATTTCAGCACCTTTATCCAGGGCGTGGCGCCGGCCAGGTATTTTGTTAAAAATTAACAAATAGTGCCCCCTGCTTAGCAATATGCCGAAATGTAATTTATAAATTAGCGCTACACAATAACCTTATCATGAACCAACCTACCTACGGGCAAACCTTAACACCAGTCAATAACATTACCCGCAGGCGTAAATTGCTGCCTTGGTGGGTAATTGGCTTCACCTGGGTGTTTTTGCTGTTTGGAGTTACTGCGCCTGTTACGCTTATTTTGGGCGTGTTAGGTTATACGTTCCAGCTATCGGCATTGGGCCTGGCAACAAACGAGCCGCTAAGCATTACCGGCTTTGCTGTTATGCTTATACTTGCGTTTAAAGGCTGGGTAGCCTACGGTTTATGGACCGAAAAGGAATGGGCCGTACGATGGGCAAAACTCGATGCCATTTTAAGTGTGGTTATTTGCGTAGCCACCACGCTAACCTCTCTGCTAACACCCGGAAACCTGAACCTCAGGCTCGAGTTTATCCTCATTATTCCGTACTATTTTAAAATAAACAACATTCAATACGATTGGGAAAACTTTGAACTGGAAAATAAAATACTGATTGAAGAATAAACTGATTGGTTTGCTCATGTTATAGCTTGCCGAAGTTTGCAAGACAGGCACAACTAAAAACTACCATCTACCGAGCTATGCCGAACTTGTTTCAGCACCCCACAGGTAAGTGTCTACCCTGTCACCTTATTACGCTTGCCATTTTGAAAACGGGAAATCTTTTCAAAGCATTCAGCCTGTCAATTCGAAAAGATTTCTCTCTATGGTTCGAAATGACAGCAAGCAATAGTAGCTCATAACTCCATCAACAATTCACCAAAAGATAATTTGGGCGTTTCCCTCCGGGTCGGGCTATTCGCTGCAAGTCCTCGTTTCGCAATGCTACACTGTGGGCTTTCCGCTACTATCCCTAACGCAAACTTCGTCCTAAACCTAATTGAACAGGAATAATGTAGCATTGGATACATAATTAAAGAGAGTTAAAATGATTCTGATAAACCATTGATTTTAATTGCTCAAACTGCCCTAACAATAGCTTTTTAATCTCGTCTCTTTGTGTTAATGTTAAATATCCATCAGTTAGTTCAATAGCAGATGCAAAATTAATTTCGAGCGGAGCCTTATGAGATCTGTCTTTCTGGTATTCATGAAAATTAAAATCCATTTTTACTTTTCCACTTACATTTTTCTCCACTAATCTGAATTTGAATGTAGCTTGCATTCGCCAAACAATTAGGTTAGGATAATATTTCTCTTCATCAAGAAAAAAAGTAGTTTCTACCCGATTCCCCCGGAATATTAATTCCTCTTTATTATCCATCCACTTTAACTCTTCTGGAAGAGGCATGCTTGTCTCTGGCCGAAATTCAAAAGAAACAACATTTTCCCCTTCAAATTTTAATGTTTTTGCCTCAGTAGAATTAAAAAGTTTCAAAAAAAACACAATCCGGCCTGTGTTATCAAAGTCATCAAATCTAATACGATGCTCTTGTTCCTGCTCATTAATTAGCTTAAGCTCTTTACATCGCTTTTCGAAGAAGGAAACCGACTTATTAACGACGGCTTTTGTTTCATTAGAGGTAAAAAATCTTTGAAAATTTATTTGATTATCTACGTGCATCAAACTAACGATAGCTTTGAATTGAGACTTATGGTTCACCCAAGACTTATTATAATTACTCCGTTCTATTGTTATCTCTACTTCTATTTCCTTGTCCTTTACAACAATCTTAGCTTGAGGTCTTCCAACTATTTTATAGTTGTCTCTTAGCAATGCATTTTTGGGAGTAATTTGTTGAACTAAGTTGGGTAAAAATTCTTTATGAACAAATTCTGTTAAATTTTTAAAGTCGCTATTTAAGTTAATCTTACCAGAACCAGCACTCTTTAAATTATCTTCTTTAATTGTTTGCCTCTCAACCAATACATCAAACTCGGGAGGAGATAGTAACAAACATGACAAAATAGAAACTGTTTTTTCCTTTTGTGTCCCAGGAGTAAAAATTCCTCTTTGTCTTAATATAGCTTTTACATCTGCTTCTGAAATATAAGATTGATTAGCAAGATCTCTGATCATTTCTCCGCTCGGTATAAAAGAATGAGGGTTGACTTTAGTATTGGCCATTACTGTATAAGTTTATCATTGTAAGAAAGCACTTTAATTTTTCTTGCTAAATTGCTATCACGAAAGTATTCTGTAACCTTTCGAACACTGTTTTCATTGCCATTAATTACAAAATCGGGAAACAAAATATCAATAGCCCCAGCGAATGCTCCTGAAAGTTTATTAGCCAAGCCGATAAGTTTTTTTAGGTCTTCTTCGTTATAGGCATCTATTGCATATAGTACAATGTTTTCAGATTCTGAGTTAGAATATTTTATGGGAATTATACTCGAATTGATATACTCTACCGGTAAAATAAATCCACTTTTAGTTTTAATATCTTCTCTATAATTTAATCCAGTTTCAATATAAAGAAATTCCCAGCCTTTATAATTCTGATCTGCATGATTCAAGATTTTCCAAATAAATTCAGCCTTTCTCAAATCAACCAAATATCCTGCTTCAAATTGGAAATCTTCTATCCCTTCAACGTTTGCAGTAGCGGTCTCTTTTAAAAGATCTCTCGACTCTTCGGAAGCCTCATTAGAAAACTATAAAAGAACACCGATTATGCTTTCTGACTCAAAAGAATCTTGCATAAACTGTTCACCGATTCCTATCTTCTCGTTTGAACGATTGTAACAGCTACAAATATCCGATAACTCTTTTAGATGGGATTTCAACTTAGAATTTGGGTATTTTGTATAATCACTTGTTGCCTTTATTGAAACTACAGCATTTACCAATCGCTGCTGTATCAATGGACAAGCATATAATTTTAGATAGTCAATTCCATGTGTCTCTCTATTTGGATGTTTTAAGGAATCATTACAAGGAATAGATAAGCCTCTTTGGCCATTTATCCATCCAATTCGCTCGAGAAAGCGATAACCAGCCTCTTCTCCTAACTCTCCGGTTCTTTTAGAAATTTCGCCCATTATAGGTTTTAGGTTATATTAGCCTCTAAGGTAATTTTTTGAATTAAAACTTAGAGTATTTATTGAATTTTCCCTATACACGCACGTCGCGTGTGCTACAAATTCAAACCTTACCCAACACAACCACCACCTGCCCCTGAAACAACCTCACCGCCTCAACCACATCATCGCTCAATTGCCCCACCATCAACCCAATATTTGAGCCGCTAACATCTACTGAGGAACATATTCAGCTTGACTACTGTCAATTTAACGCCGTTCCAAGTAATAGCGCAATCAATATTTCCGGCCTGCATTCCTCATTTGTATATTTAATTGTCAATTAGCTCAAAATAAGCAGATGGTATATGCTTATTTTGAATATGTGATTCTTATAATATTGCTAAGCTTACAGTAGCCCAATAATTTCTATATTTAAACGATGAAAGCCTTTCTAACTTTATTTTTAATAGCCAGTTCTTATATAGCTTGTGGTCAAATGAAAGTGAATAAGGATGCGCAAAGCAAACTTAAGGCATTTATAAAAAAGTCAAAATTTGATGCCGAACCAGCAACTTCTTTCAATGGCTTATCTCATGCCAATCTTAAACCCCAATTTAATTCGTTGCTAAATGCCGCCCCAAAAGACTTTTTAGTTACTGCAGTCCATCAGCCCACAGAAGAAAAATTTCAACAAGATATAGGTAAAGGATTATCAAGGTTTAACCCCTTTTACTTGCAGCTTGATTCAGAAGATCAGGATAGAATATGCGGGTATTTTGAAGAGTTAATGGATTGTGTAGGTTTACAAAGCTCCAATGGAAAACTTAATGAATGGCGTTATGGTTTTAATCCATCAAAAAAGCAATAATATTCAACACGTTTGCTAACATCCCCCCTTCTAACAATCTTTTAACAAAACTTGGCGTTATTACCATACCACATGCTGTTCGCCCCAAAAAAGAAATACTTCAACCTCATAACTGCAGCTACCCTTTGCCTACTCACCGCCTGCAAACTCGTCCCATCATTAGGCCACAACCCCGAGGGCGAGGCGCTTACCCGGGTGCAGCAGCAGCCCAATTACAAAAACGGGACATTTAAAAACCTGCCCTACCCCGATGATACCGTGCAAACGCGCATTAAGGGCGGCAACATGATGAAACTGTTTTTCGGCAAGCCCGATTCGGTGGTTCCACCGCGGCAACTGCCCTGGGTTAAAACCAACCTTAAAACCCTGCCCAGTGCTCAGCCTGTAGTGGTGTGGTTCGGGCATTCGTCGGTACTAATTAAGCACCAGGGCACCAACATATTAATCGACCCGGTTTTTAGCGGCAACGCCGGTCCCGTGCCCGGTATGGTGAAAGCCTTTAAGGGTGCCACGCATTACGGGGTTAATGATATGCCGCCTATTGACGTGGTTATCATATCGCACGATCATTACGACCACCTGGACTACCGCACGCTCAAAAAACTGCGCAAACAGGTTAAAAAGGTTATCGTGCCGGTGGGCGTGGGTTCGCACCTGCAGTACTGGGGCTATCAACCGTCTCAAATTATAGAACTCAACTGGCACCAAAGCCACACCCTGCCCGGCGGCATCAGTATTACGGCCACCCCGGCCAGGCACCGCTCCAACCGTACGCTGGAGGGTAATAAAACCCTTTGGGCATCGTACGTTATCAAAACCGGCAACTACAAACTCTTTTACAGTGGCGACGGCGGTTACGGCCATCATTTCAAAACCATAGGCACACAATACGGCCCGTTTGATTTGGCCCTGGTGGAGTGCGGGCAATACAGCCCCAACTGGCCGCACAGCCACATGCACCCCACCCAAACCGCCCGGGCCGCACAAGATTTGCAAGCCCGCATTATGCAGCCCGTACACTGGGCTAAGTTTGCCGAAAGCTCCCACGTTTGGAACGACCCGGTACGCCAGCTTCTCCCCGCCGCCCAACAGTTAGGCGTCGAGGTTAGCGTCCCCCGCCTTGGCGAACCATATGTGGTGGGCAGTCCGGCGTTGCATAAAGTTTGGTGGGAGTTGTAAAAATTTTTGAGCGGCTCAAATCAAAAGGTCAACCGCTTCAAAAAGACTTCTTCGATGCTAAATTTTCAGGCCAACTGATATTTGAGATGGGCCGGTATTAATTTGGGGTAATTTTGGATTTATCAGGGGTAAATAAAACGGAAATCAGGAGCGGTTTTTCAACGTTTTCAGCATTGCCTTTAAAATCCTATTTTTGAAACCTCTGATGACGGCCCGTACCAAAATATATTTTGCATCTGATATTCACTTAGGCGCCCTGGGCTATACCAGCAGCCGTGAGCGCGAAGCCCGCATTGTAAACTGGCTCGACAGCATTAAGCATGATGCCGCCGAACTGTTCCTGGTAGGTGATGTGTTTGACTTTTGGTTTGAGTACAAAACCGTTGTTCCGCGTGGTTATATACGCTTTTTGGGCAAACTAGCCGAACTGGTTGATTCGGGCGTTAAGCTCTACCTGTTCAAGGGCAACCACGATATGTGGATGTTTGACTACTTTGTTAAAGAGCTGAATGCCACCATAATAAGCAATGAACTGATTATTGAGCGACAGGGCAAACGCCTGTTCATTCATCACGGCGATGGTCTTGGCCCCGGCGATGGCAAGTATAAGCTACTTAAAAAGGTGTTTCGCAGCCGTTTGTGCCAATGGCTTTTTGAGCGCTTGCACCCCAATTTGGGCGTTGGTGTGGCCAATTACTGGTCGGGCCATAGCCGTTTGGCCAACGCTGCCCCGCAAGAGCAAAAACTGTTTGAGAACGAGTGGCTGGTTACTTTTGCGCGTGAGGCACTGCAAACGCAACACTATGATTATATGGTATTCGGGCACCGCCATGTGCCTATGGTTATGCAGTTAAACGAGCGCAGCCAATACGTCAACTTGGGCGAGTGGATTAATTCCAATTCATACGCAGTTATGGCTAACGGCATAGTTGAGCTACGTTATTTTGAGCGAAACGGCAACGCAACCGCCAACGAGGTACAAGATTAGCCCTCCGGGGCGTAGGCAATATTTTATTATTTTGATATATTTATTGCCTCATACATAATCTTATTCACTTGTTAGTAAAAACCTTTGGCAGCGCGGTTTACGGTATTGAAGCTACCACCATTACCGTAGAAGTAAATATTGCTGCCGGTACCAAATATTTTATTGTAGGCCTGCCCGATGTAGCCATTAAAGAGAGCTATTTCCGGATTGAATCGGCCCTGAAGAACTGTAACTATAAAATGCCCCGCCAGCAGGTGGTGGTAAATATGGCCCCTGCGGATATTCGTAAAGAAGGTTCGGCGTATGACCTTACCATTGCCACAGGCATCCTGGCGGCCAGCGGCCAAATGGTAGCCGATGATCTGGACAAGTACCTCATCATGGGCGAACTATCATTAGACGGCGGCCTGCATCCCATTAAAGGTGCCCTACCCATTGCCATACAGGCCCGCAAAGAAGGCTTCAAAGGTTTCATTCTACCCAAGCAAAACGCCCGCGAAGCAGCCATAGTGAATGATTTGGAAGTTTATGGTGTTGAGTCGATAACGGAAGTATTCAACTTTTTTAATGGTGATACCAAGCTCGAAAGAACACTTGTAAACACTCGCGAAGAGTTTTATGACAGCCTGTGCAACTATGCCAGTGATTTTAGCGAGGTAAAAGGGCAGGAAAACATTAAACGCGCGCTGGAAATTGCAGCAGCAGGCGGACACAATGTCATTTTGATAGGTCCGCCGGGTGCGGGTAAAACCATGCTGGCCAAGCGAATGCCTTCTATAATGCCGCCGCTAAGCTTGCACGAATCGCTCGAGACGACTAAAATACATTCTGTAGCGGGCAAAATGGCTGCTGCCGATGCGCTGGTTACTACGCGTCCGTTCCGTTCGCCGCACCATACTATTAGTGAGGAGATACTGGCAAACGCGGGGGTGTAACAATACTAAAATCTGTACCAATAAGACCCTCTGGCTCATAATTTGAATATCGTTTATTATTAGCCTCGTTTATTTTTTTAGACGATGGGTAGTAAAATGTCTGACAATCAGTTTCGTTAGTGGGCTCATTTAACGTCACCGACAAATTGATGTTAATATCAATTTTATATAACTCGGTATCTTCATCATAATCAATTATTATTCTATCTATTAGTTTGCGAATTAGGCTGTGTTTGAAGTCATAGTCAGCTCGTTCAATAACATTTGTTAGCTGTTCTTGAAAATTTGTATAATCATCGTATTGCTGTTTAAAATTTTCAAAGTTTTTTAATAATTCTTGTGAGTGTTTTATTTCCTTTTGAGCAGTCTCAATAACTAAATTAGATTCACGAAGGTATGTTTCAACTTCATCCATGGTAATTAGCTCCTGCTGAAAAAGTGCAATGGTTTTATCTTTAACACGTTTAGCTTCGTTCATTTTCGACTTCAAAACTTCAATTTTTTTTAAGGTATTATCGATTTCAATTGGGTTCTGTATTTTTTCAAGCTCTTTAAGTGCCTGTTCGCTTATTAGATTACTATGGATTACTTTATCCCAGATTAAATCATCTAAGTAATCAATGTTGATACTTCTTAATCCACAACTTGATTTGGTGATTTTCGATGAACACTGGTAATAATGGTCTTTTTTATTTTCTCTGGTTCTCCCGGCAAGATTTCTGCCACAGCGTGCACAGGTGCAAAGCCCCCTTAGCAAATAGCTATGTTTTTTAGAACCTGTCAACCTCCTGTTTTTTGAAATCTGTTCTTGCGCTTTATCCCAGAGATTTTTACTAACTATGGCCGGAGCTGAAATTAAGTCATCATTATATCTACGTTGACCCATATAAATAGGGTTTTTAAGTATGCCTAAGATTGTATTATTAACCCATCTAACATGTTTAGCTTCTTTTACTGTAATTTGTCCTGTAAATTTGTTTTTCACTTCATAGGTGCCTTTTCTTAGCTTCTTATTGTACATGGTTGGAATTTTCATAGAATTAAGAATATCAGCAATCTTACCTGTACCCAATCCGTTCAAATACATATCAAAAATTTGCTTAACTATTTTTGATTCTTCTGAGTCAATTACAAGTTCTTTATTATTCCCAGATTTATATCCATAAGCACCCATACCGGCAAAAGATTTCCCCTCATTGGCACGATTTCTAAGTACGGATTTGACCTTAGCTTTTGTTTTAAAAACGAAGTCTTGGTTAAGTAAGGCTTTAATGCCATTCATTAAGACTTGACTATCATCTCGAAAGTCGATGACACCTTCAAGTCCTGTGTGAATTACAACATCCTTCTTTGCACATAAATTCGCTATTCGAGAATTTACAACCGGGTTTCTTGTTAATCTCGACATGTCCATTGTAAAAATTGCGTCTACATTGCCAGTTTGTATGTCTTCAATTAAGCGTTGAAACATGGGGCGATTTGACGTGTCCTCGTTTACTGCGGATACACCATGGTCTATATAAGTGATGTAGCTCATTGCTAATTGATTTGCTTTATCAATTCCTTTTTTTATTTGGTCATCAATTGAACCTGTTGTTTCTTTCTCAACAGATTGGCGCGCATAAATGCCTAATACATTTTTTTTCATTTTTTGCTATTTTTATTAGCTAAATTAAGCGCATAATATCAAAAGTCAAGCGACGAGTTAAACATATATATTCGTATAAATACATTATGATTGGTGGTATCCATTATTCAACTCTTTTACAAAATCTTTGAAATGCAGCCAATATTTTTCCACAGTTTTCTTGCTAATATTAAAGTTCTTATATACGGTAGATTGTGTTATTTTACCGTATGTAGAAAACTGCCAATTTTCGAGTATAGCGTACATTTTATGTAAACTATCCTCTGTTCTCTTTTTTGCTAACTCGTCTCTACAAATTTTTAATTTCTCGTCCTTACTTAGCGTAGAGCTTTTCTTAAAAATTATTTTACGTTTATTCCAATTTAAAATTGGAGCTAAACTCCCGTTGATTTTGTATTCGAAGACAGAGTTTATAATTCGCGTTAAATGGTCAGCATCAACAGGATTTGTAAACATAATTTGATTTGCGTTACCGACGATTTTTCTGGCCGTTTGCTTACTTAAATGGGGATTTAGCCAAATTAGATTATTAGTGTATGCGAGTAAAGTATTATTCCTATTACTGTTTTTCTTATAAATTGGCAACCAACAATTAATGATGTCTAAGCCATTCCAATCTATCAGCATCTCTCCATCAATTTGAAAATCATCAATGTTGTCAAATCTTATTCTTTCCTTGTCACTAATGTCTACCCCCCGGTCAACTGTATATGCTTTCTTTTCCTTTTTTATTACAATAGAAGGGGTGGGATTTAAATCTAATATTGAATCAAAGGTATATGATGATTCATTAATGAATATCTCTGGGTCATAGCTTAAAACATTAGCTTGAGTAGCTTTTCTCGCACCGGGGTCAAAGTATTTTGTTAAACCTAATTGAGCACAAATATTGTTATAAGTTGAAGTGTAATTAACAAGCGTTAACCCATTTACTTTTACAACAATACTGTATCCTTTACCTCCAAAGGATTTATAAAGTGAATAGATTTTTGATTTATCTAAAGTACTTACGATTTCATGATTATTATCAACATCAATGTATAATAGGCCAGTTGCGGAGGTACAATTGCAGTCCTTTTTACTGTCGTGATAAGTAAAATTGTAAGTAACTGCGGGAACACTTCTTTTAACAAATTCATAAATATTATGACCCTTACTAAATTGTCGGGCAGCATTTATTTCTTCTTTAAAATTAGAATCTTTTACAAGATTAAACCATTCGGTTGCAGTAGTAAAGTTTTGAACTTTTGGTGAAAAAATGTTATCATACACATTTAATCTAATAGACATCGTTTATTAAAATTACCCGGTTCATTGTTTAATCCCCTATCAAGGGTTAGGGAGCGGATATAGATAAGTAACAATGAAAATTAACTATACCCGTGATACCTTCCTAAACTATTTATTTACCTTTTCGCGCTTTTATGCGTTAGAATTAGTAATTATCTTAAAATTAGCTTCGAAAAAGCAAGATGTAAAGGGTATTCTGCCTTAGTAGATTTTTTATTGAATTATATTTTCAACTCGCTTAAAATATCCTGTTATATAAGAAAGAAAGCTTTAATGCCTAATAACTACTGGGGGTAGCCTCAAAAATTTTTCTAATTTTTATTTTAAAAATTTCAAGTATGAGCTATTTATTAGTGTTATGGAACTAATACTACAAAAGTCAAAAGTCAGAAATTTTTTAGAACGATTATCAACCATTCAAGATACCTATAAAGGTATCTATATCACCGGGGAGCTGTCTGAGTATATTAAGTTAACGGCTCACGAAGGAAAGCCGCGCTTAAAATTTATCAAGCCGATAAATAACTATGTAAAAGTAGCATGCTATGAAGCACTTATTGATACTTTACTATGACCATAACCTACTTTAAAGGTACTTTAATGCACCTTTAAACGGTTAACAAAACAAATTATTAGATTTTTCTACTGCAAAATTGGCTGAAATTAGCATAGATTCACAGCTTTTTACCTAAGAAAAGGCACTAAGAGCAAGTATTTAGCACATTAAGATAATCAAAAATTTCAAAATGCCCGTTATGGATTGCCATCACATTGGTAACTAAATTCCAATATAATTGTACCGTTAAGATGCCCCGTCATTGTTAGTAGAATGCAACTATCATTAATATTGTAAGGCATATAAAGATATTTATGGTCACTTGGGGAGTTGCTTTCAAGGACGGCACCATATTTTTCTGCATACCATGAGTATATTTCCCTACCACTTACGCCCTCTACAGTATATTTTTTTATTGATTTATTTCTTACAGCTTCAACGGGGTGCGGCAAATCTATAACGTTTCTTAAAATCGGATTGCTCACACTGCCGATTTCACTACCGTGATGTACTTGTTTATTACTTTCAATCGAATTGTCCAATGATTGCTCTTTATAGGCAACGGAGCTATTATTACAATCAGTATAGCCTTTCAATATTCCCGGAACCATTACGCCTCCGTCCAACTCAACCGCGTTAAAAATTAGCGTTACGCAATTGATACCCTTTATTTTCACCTTTGGCCTATTCCAAACACAAGTTACTGTAGCATTCACCATTTGCCCACTTTGTTGTTGTTTAAGGCTTCCTTCCGTAATGTCGATGTCACTTTCGGTATCCGGCGCGCCCCACGCTTTTACAATTTCTTGATAAGATTTCAATTCAATATCATCATAGCAGTCTTGCATAGAATCATATTCAGTTTTTACTGAACAAGATGATGTTGATAATAGAAAAATTAGTAGAAGTACTGACGATATTAGTTTCATTCCGCAAAAGTTATAATACCTGCAATTATATAGCATATATGCTATATTTCAAAATATTAGTATCCGCAGCTTTGCTTTGATGGCAAAGCGTCATATTGTAGAACCAATAGCAATTGAATTATTAGCTAATAATGTGCGAAAGCATAGAATTAAAGCTAATATTAGTCAGACTACGCTTGCAAATTTGGTTGGTGTGACATATAGCCAGATTGCTCGAATTGAATTAGCAGAAATCAATACTTCAGTTAGCATGATTTACCTTATTGCTAAGGCATTAGATATTGAACCAAGTAAGCTATTAGAAATGTGAGAACATTTACCTCACTCACCAATGGTTATTTTACGATTATAGTTTAATATTAATAATTTGGCCTCATGTCTGTAAACCTCTCTTGCAATAACCAATTGTTCATTTGTATAATGTGAATGCTCTGGGAGGTTCAGTGCATCAACTAATGAATCGGTAAAATTGTTAAGTTCATTTTTTAAAAATCCAGTCCAAATTTTAAGATTTTCAGAGACTCGTATAAAGGCGTTACTATTCACCGAGCGGTTATTAACAAGTTGCATCAACCTGTTTTCGAGAATTTGAAGGTGATTTTTCACTAAAACTTGCAAGTCTTCAATGATTATGCTCTTATTTAGTAAATACTTATTATTCTCAATCAATTGTTCTGCTAAAGCTCTTTGGTCTAAGATTGCAGTTGAACTTAAACTTGGGTCAATTTCAAGTTCTTCTGCTTCAAAAGTTTTTAATTCTCCGATACTTAATTCAACATGGACTTTTGAACTATCATCTTCGTTGGGAACAACATACCCTCTTTCACCTGTTGCTTTTACAATGACGTTAGTAAATTCTGGAAACATGACTTTTTTATTCAAATGTAAAACAAAAAGTAAAGTATATATCGGTATTAAATAAACTATTATTTTGTAACGATAAATAAATTTTTATGCGAGATAACAATGCAGGTAAAGCTATTCCAATCAATGAGCTTCAGGTGCCAGAGGTTCTCTATAAGTACAGAGAATTTAAAAATGAATATCATGTAAAATCGATAACTAAATGTCAAGTTTACCTCCCCTCGGCGAATGAGTTTAATGACCCATTCGATTCAAAAATTCCTTTTAGATACAATCCGGAGGAGCTTACTAAAGAAAATATTTATCTTAAAAGCTTGGAGGTTGCAAAAAATGCGCAGGCAGGCTTAGAGGAGGAGGAATATCAGCAGATGGCTTATCGTGCGGAAAGTGAAGGTCTCCTTTTTGATTCGTATCATTTAGATGAATTTGATAAAAACACTTTCAATCGACTTTGTAAAGACTATGCTGTTTTTTGTTTGACTCCTGATTGTCTAAACCTGTTAATGTGGTCATATTATGCCGATTCACACAGAGGCTTTAGTATCGGTTATGATGCTAAGTTTTTGGTTAAATGTGGCTACTTTTCAATTGGTGGCAAAATAATGTACACTGACCAATTTCCTAAGATGCCATTATTTTTATCAGAAAATGACTACCCCATGCTGAATATTTTATTCACAAAATGGAATAAGTGGGAACATGAAAATGAGTACAGATTAATACATCGATTAGGCACTGGAAAAATAAAAGATTTGCCAAGTGAAGCAATTAAAGAAATTGTATTAGGCTGCCAAATAAGCAATGAGAAAAAAATTGAATATGTTATGATGATTAAGGAAGTATTACCTAAAGTTGATATATACGAGATTAAAATGAGAAAGGATGGCTTCGGATTAACAAAGGAACCAATAGTTAATCAACGGTTACTGCTATTTGATAAAGTTTAATTCTTACATTAAGCTTTTAACTCTAATATTTTTTTTATTTTAATAACTGTTTTAGTTGAAACGTCATTTATTTTACCAATCTCTCGTATAGTCAAGCCCTTTTTTAAGCTTTTAATTACTGCTTGCGAAGTTGGTTTGTTCATAAATTCTTTCTCAGATTCCTTAGCACCTTGTGGTCTACCGAGTTTACCACCTTTTTGTAAGTAAACCATCCTCCCTACCATTGTACGCTCTTTGATATTTTCAAGCTCCATTTGATATAAAGATGCCATAATAGAACTTATCATACTCCAAATGGGGTTTTTAATACCATTCGGTCTCGATTGTATGGCAATGTTTCGAACAATGACGTTAACGTTTTTATTGTCAAGCCACTCCAAAGTATTTATAACATCTCCGGTGTTTCGTCCTAATCTACTAAACTCTTCTACAATAATCTCAGTAACCAGTCCTTCATTTACTAAGTTCATTAGCTGTTTACCCTTAGGTCTTTCTTGAAAAGGTAAATTACCAGAGACTTTGTCAAGTAATACTAAATCGTACTTCTCATTATCAACTAAAAACCTGTTACCCGTTTGATTAAGAGTAGATACCCTGTTATATTTAACTTTCATTGTTATATTTTAAATCACACAATAAAAGTACAACATTTTTTAGTTCAATCAAAGTAATATAGCCTTGACTTCTAAAAATTATGTTGTAATTTAACTTATAACTATTTGTACTACATCTAATGATTAATGTATATTGTAAAAAACCTAAAAAATGAACTGGACAGCATTAAGCAGTATCGTCGCTTCACTATCATTGATTTTAAATTTAATTCAAGCATTCCGAAATAAATCCCTGAAAAAGGAAGTAGGAGACTTAAAGCAAAAAATTAGTGGAAGCTATAATAGAACACAAACCAATCATGGCTCTGGAGGCCAATATATGGCCGATAGAGATATAAATTTAGGAAAATGATTGAACAGGCCAACAACGGTGCCGGAAATCAGTACGCAGCACTTAGAGATATTAATATTGTTGAACAATCCGCAAAGATTACGAGCAACTTTTCCGAGATTATTAATATATTGGGTGAACAGTTGGGGGTAAATGATTCAGCTGATTCCCTACCATCAAGTCCTTTTTCACCGGAAGATAAAATTTCCTATAACAACGTAACCACTTATAAGGAAATTATAGATGAGTTTAAAGTATTTGTGGGAAAGCTATCAATGATTTATAATGAATATGATAAGCAAGGTTTAAATACGACGGCCAATACCCTTCTGAATATTAAATTGACGTATCTAAAAATCAAGTCAAAATTATTGAAGGAGAATCCTTCTAAGAACGCAATAGATGTTATTAGAGAAAATGCTGATGGCATATTTTTAGAAGTTGAAAACCAGCTTTTTAATGAAATAAAAAATAGTTCAAATATTACAGCAAGCCGGGACGTGATTAACATATCTTTGCAAGTAATTATGATTGATGCCTTTATGCGCTGTAAAATACTTGAAGAACCAATCAAACATGTTGCTTCCTAAAGACACAAATCCTATTAATAGTATATATTTTAATGGGGGAAACATTTTAAACACACTCATTTCAATAAGAGGGAAGAGGATTGACTTCTTTAAATTGTACGAGAAAGTAAAGTCATCTAATGAGATTTCCTTACAAACCTATATCTTAACCTTGGATTGGCTTTATCTGTTAGGGTCGATTAAGCTTGATGATAACGGAAAAATAGTTAAATGTTTTTAAAGTCGTTAACAATTCAGAATGAATCCGTCACTGTTCGTGACATTAGATTCCATAAAGGTTTAAATTTAATAATTGATGAAACCGATACAGATACTCCACAAAGTTCTGGCAATAATGTAGGTAAAACAACAGTATTGAAACTCATAGATTTTTGTCTGGGTGGTAATGGGGTCAATGTTTACAAAAAAGACATGGAGTTTAAAGATAAATCCTATGTCGACGTTGAAAATTTTTTAAAGCATAATAACATAATAATAACTCTTGTTCTAAAGCAAGATTTAGATGTTGAAGGAAGTCCTGAAATTGTAATAAGGAAAAACTTTTTAAATCGCAGTCAAAAAATTCAAGAAATTAATGGTGAATATTTTAATGATAAAGCCTTTGATATTAGGTTAAAGCAGTTAATTTTTCATTCTACAGGGCACAAGCCTACTTTTCGGCAAATTATTGCCAAAAATATAAGATATGAGAAGAATCGGTTAGACAACACATTAAAGGTACTCTTTCACACAACTACGTTTGAAGAATATGAAGCCTTGTATTTTTTTTGGTTAGGTATTGATACAGATACCGCAAGTAAAAAACAAAAGCTACACTTACAAAAATCCACAGAGGAGACTATAATAAAACGTTTAAGACGGGATACATCACTTTCTGAAATTAAGCAAGCCCTATCTGTTATTGATAGAGATATTGAAGACTTAGATAAGCTGAAAAAACGGTTTAATATTAATGATGATTATGAAGTTGATTTAGATAAGTTAAATATAGCTAAGTCAAATATCAACAGGTTATCAAGTCAAATAAGCAGATTAAATCTTCGTAAGAACATAATTCTTGAAGCCAAGTCTGAATTGGAAAAGGAATACGCAAACATTGACATTAATCAGTTAAAAGAAATTTATAATTCGGCTTCCGGGTTTTTACCGGAGATGCACAAAAAGTTTGAAGAGATGCTTTCATTTCACAATCAAATGCTGAAAGAAAAAATCAAATTTGTTAGCACCGAAATTCCATCACTTGAATTAGAGATTGAAAACTCCAATTCATTAATGCAAAGCGAAATAAAAAATGAAACTTTTTTAGCTGACAAATTGAACAAGTCTAACGCCTTAAAAGAGTTAGAAACAATAATAGGTCAACTAAACAAAAAATACGAGCAAAAGGGCAAATATGAAGAACAACTTCGACAATGGTCTGCTTCTACTGAAAAATTAGAATCCATTGAAAAGGAGCTAAAAGAGATTAATGACGGGATAACATCTCAGGATAAAGATTTAGAGAATAAAATTGAAGGCTTTAACAAATTCTTCTCAAAAATATCACAAAAGTTATACGGCGAGCAATTCATTTTAAGTCATGATAAGACGGAAAGAGCGTATGTTTTAAAGATTGGAGCTATTGGCGGTGTGGGTACTGGTAAGAAGAAAGGGCAAATCGCAGCATTCGATATTGCTTATGTTCAGTTTTGTGACGAAAATGATATACCATGCTTACATTTTATATTACACGACCAAATTGAAACTATACATGATAATCAATTATCATTAATTTCAAACGTTGTGAATAATGTTAATGTTCAATTTGTAGTTCCTGTTTTAAGAGATAAGCTTCCTCCTGAAATGAACATCGAAACATTTAAAATTATCGCATTATCTCAGGAGGAGAAGTTATTTAAAGTTTAAGGAGTTTTGCTTTAAACCTTATAATTATAGCAATCGAAACTGTTTTATATGTGTATTTCTTCTTGCAACAATGTATACACTCAATGTGAAACAAAATGCCCCCCATGTTTGATAGGGTAAGCGATGTGGCCTTGGTTGGCGGGGGCGGGCATCCGCAACCCGGCGAAATATCGCTTGCGCATAATGGTGTGCTGTTTTTAGATGAGTTGCCGGAGTTTAAACGCACGGTGCTAGAGGTGATGCGCCAGCCGTTAGAAGAACGCCGTGTAACCATATCCCGCGCAAAATTTACGGTTGATTACCCGGCCAGCTTTATGTTGGTTGCCAGTATGAATCCTTGCCCCTGCGGTTACTACAACCATCCCGAAAAGGAATGCGTATGCCCGCCGGGAGTGGTTCAAAAATACCTGAGCAAAGTATCAGGTCCGCTGTTAGATCGTATTGATTTGCATGTGGAGGTTACTCCTGTAAACTTTAATGAATTAGCGTCTGACAGGCTCGCCGAAAAAAGCGAAATCATTCGCGAGCGGGTAATTAAAGCACGCGATATACAGATTGAGCGCTTTGGTAACAAACCCGATTTGCATTGCAATGCTCAAATGACACCACAAATGGTACGCGACATATGCAAGGTAAATGAGGCGGGGCAAAACCTGCTTAAAAAGGCCATGGAAAAGCTAGGCCTATCGGCCCGTGCCTACGACCGTATACTTAAAGTTGCCCGTACCATTGCCGATTTAGCCGGAAGCGAAAACATTAATATGGAACACCTGGCCGAGGCCATTCACTTCCGTAGTCTTGACCGCGAAGGTTGGGCCGGATAATACAATAACCACAATTTTATGCGCAATACAAACACACCAACATCATTTAAGGCACTGCAAATTATAACATATGCGTTATGCATTGGTGTCGTTATGTTTTTAGGGGTAGCTTTCATGCTTAAACACGAGGAATTGGTATTATGGCCTGTTAAAGGTCAGGATACCTTGTTAAACATCATTGCTTTGGTTATGGCAGTTGCGTCGGTTTTACTAAGCAATGTTTTGTTTCAAAGCCTGCTATCAAAGATAGATACAAGTTTACCGATAAGTAAAAAGCTTCCGCACTATGTTACGGCTTATATAGTGCGTTTTGCATTAACGGAGGGCATGGGCTTATTTAACGTGGTTGTATTCCTATTGTCAGGTTGTTTAATAAACGCTATGATGGCTGTAGCAATTATTTTGTTGATGCTGGCCGTTAAACCCAACCGTGAAAAAACAATTGACGACCTTAAAGTGTATTATCCTGATACGCTTGATTAAACGTGTTGAAACATCTACCTTGCGCTAATGCTATCAGAAAAACTTAAAACAGAAACGCTATCTAATCATCAGCAGCTCGAAAAAAAATTAGTGGCACAAATGAAAGCCATTCGATCAGAGTCTGATTACGCCGCACTGCTACAACTATTTTATACCTATTTTGGTGCACTTGAAAAACGCATTGATCAATACATTACTCCAGCAATTTTAGCCGACTATGCCGACCGCAGAAAAACAGAGGCCCTGGCGAAAGACATCAGTGATTTAGGTGCCGAACCATCATCACTGGCTCCTGAAACCGCACTTCCACCCATCAACAATCAACTTGAAGCTTATGGTGCTCTTTACGTAATTGAAGGCTCAACGCTTGGCGGAAAAATTATAAGCAAAATGATGGCACAACAATTGGCATTAGAGAACAACAAAGGCTTGTCTTTCTTTACCGGATATGCTGACAAGTCAAATGAAATGTGGGACAAATTCAAAGAATCATTGAATTTACAGCCCAAAAGCAGCGTTGAGGAGCAAACTGTTATCGATTCGGCTAATGAAACTTTCTTAAAGTTTAAACAGTGGTTTGACCATAATCAAGCGCAACTGTCCTAAAATAAACACGTAGCCGGCAGGCTAACTTATTTATAAATAGTAAAATAAAAATATATCGTAAGTTTGTATACTCACTACTTCATCTATGAATAACAGTACTAACCGTAAAATTGTCATTTTTGATGACGATGAAGATATTCTTTCTATTTGCGCTTACATTTTAGAAGAGCAAGGCTGGGAAGTTCACACCTACACTGATTGTAATAACATCACTGAAAAAGTTACGGCAGTTATGCCCGATGTAATTTTGATGGATAACTGGATACCTGAAGCCGGTGGTATTGTAGCAACACAAACGCTTAAAACCAACGATGAGCTGAAAAATATCCCTGTTGTATATTTTTCGGCCAATAGCGATATACAGTTACTTGCCAGCCATGCCGGTGCAGAAACCTATCTTGCTAAACCTTTTGATTTAGATGAACTAGAAAAAACTATAAGCAACGTTTTACAAAAGGCTTCTTAATTATATTTGCACTTAATAACTATAAAAAGAAAACGCCCGTTAGCAATAACGGGCGTTTTCTTTTTACTATAGAGAGCGACTAACAGTTAGTCAATGGTTGGTCCGGCACCGCCACCGCGATTACCTCCAAAGCCACCACCTTGCCCGCCGCCGCCAAAGCCGCGGCCACGACGCTCACCATCACCACCCTGCATTGGCGAACGGCCTGCAAATTTCTGTAGCCTGTAAGTAAACGTTAGCAGTAAATAACGTCCTAAACGATTGGTTTGAGTTTGGGTACGTACGTTATTAGCATTTACAATTGAAAAGCCTGTATTTTGGTTGAATAAATCAAACCCTTGTACACGAACGGTTGCAGCATTCTGTTTCAGGAAGCGGCGCTCAACAAATAGGTTTAAGATGTTAGGATTTGGAACATCAAAGCTATAGCCGTAGTTAACGGTACGGGTAAAATCATAGCCTAACGTCCAGTCCTTTAAAATATAGTTTTTACCGCTTAATGTTAGGTCTAATGTACGGATGTTGGCGTTACCTATTGCACGCGGAGCATCAATAGTATTGGTAGTTCTGTTAATGGTGTAACGCGCACCTGTTTCCAGGTCAATCTTATCTAATATATTCACCCTAAACCTTGGGTATGGCGCAAAGGCTAAGTTTTTAGATACGTTTTTTACAAAAGGTGTAGCAACGTTGTTTGAGTCAACACTGTTGGTAAACGAAAGGTTGTTAGTATAAGTAATGCTACCATTCAACACCAGTGTGAACTTGCGATTTTGCCACGGCTTAGCATAAGTAACATTTGCCTGCCCCTGGTAATAGCCGTCAACATTCATGTAATTTGAAAACACCGTATTTTTGAATGAATTGAGGCCGGGATTTGCCGCCAACGCTGCAGGAGTGAATCTTACCGGGTAAACAGTTGACGTAGTCACAATTTTATTATTGGTTTGATTGAAACTCAAACTGCTGAAAAATATGTTACCGGTTTCAAAACTGAACTTATTGTAACGCAAGTTAAAGTTATTGGTAAACTCCGGATTTAAAGCCGGGTTACCTTGAACAGGGTATAAAGCGTTTGAGAAATTAATTACCGGAACCAACTGATTGTATGTTGGCTGGTTGTTTGAACCATTGTAGTTGAAGTTAAGCGATTGGCTGCGTGAGAAGTTATAGCTGAAACGCGCTGTTGGAACAAAGTTAAACGTGCGCTTGTCTGTAACTGGCCTAACTACGGATTGTGCAATGGCATCAAAAGAATTTCCTGAGCCTTCCAGTTTGCTTGGCAATACTCCTGCACCAAGGGTAAGGTTATATTTAGGTTTGATAAACCTGTAGTTTAAGCCTACACGGTGCGTGGTGAAAGTATAATTATAATCGCTGGTACCTAGGGGATAATTGTTTATTTGATTTCCGGCAGCAACGGTATCAGTACGGTTGTCGTTGCGGTTAGTGGTACGGTTATATGCATAATTAAGTTCCAGGAATGAAACCTTGCTTAGTGGCTCTATATACGACAGGCTTATTCCGGATGTAAGCGAACGGTAATAAGTGTTTACCAACTGATTTACCGGCACATTTAACCTGTTTACCGTAGCTTCATCATAAGTGTAAACAGGGTTATCAAAACTAAAATTACGTGTTGAGTTAAAGTTACCATTGATACTTAAGTTACGGCCTACGCCATTAAAGCGATGATTATACAGCAATGTAGCTCCGTAATTTGGTGCAGCACTGGTACTGTTGGTTTGGGTATTGTAAACAAGGTTAGGATTGCCGTTACGTGTTGAATTTAAAAACTCATCAGCAATAGTACCGGTGCTTGAGTAAGAGAAAGTTGGATTTAATTTTAAATAATTTAACGTATCAGGCCTCCATTCCATATTCCAGGTTAAACGGTGGTTCGTATTATTATCGTTTTGTGTGGTGTTTTGGTCACTTACGGTTGGTACCGTACCTATGTTTTCCTGATAGTTTTTGCTTTGGGTATATATTCCTTTATCCTCAAAGCTATAGCTACCATAAACAGACATGTTACCCCACTGATCGCGAAAGTTAGTGCCTATGGTTTTTGTAGTGTTAATACCATTTGCGTTACTGGTTTGGCTGCTACCGCCACCGCGGCCTGCGTTACCACGGCCACCGCCGCCACCGCCAAAGCCCCGACCGCCGCCGCCAAAGCCGCCACCACCACCACCTCCAGTGGGACTGCCAAACGAAAAGGTGTTAACATTGGTATTATTTAAGTTGCCTAATACAGCAATTTGCTGTTCATTATTGAACTTAAAAATATTTACCAAACCTACATAACGGTTATCATTACTTCCCTCGCCTTTTGGTAAGGCATCTGACCCTTCGCCGCCTGTTATTTGGCCAAAATAGCCGTAGTTTTTATCCTTACGTATGGTAATGTTTAATATTTTATTGGCTTCGCCGGTTTTAATGCCTGTTATGTTTGCCTGATCGCCATAATCGTCAACAATCTGGTAGCTGTCAACCAGGTCAGCTGGTAAGTTTTTGGTGGCTGTTTGCACATCTCCGCCAAAAAAGTCTTTACCGTTAATACGTACACGCGTAACCTGCTTGCCCTGGGCGCTAACATTACCCTGCGCATCTACATCAACTCCCGGTATGCGTTTCAATTGATCTTCAACTGGCGAGTTTGCACGCACCTTGTAAGCGCTGGCTTTGTACTCAACAGTATCTTCTTTTAACGTTACAGGGTTGGTACCCACAACGGTTACTACACCCAGCTGGCGCGATTCGGCTTTTAGCACAATGGTACCAAAATCGGCTGGCTGGTTGCTCTTGTCTAAAGTAAAGTGCTTAATGAGTCCTTCGTAACCAATTGATGTTAAGGTAAGCGTAACCTTGCTACCTTTTACATTATTGAACGAGAATTTACCCTCTCCGCTAACAATGGTTGTAACGCTGTCTTTAGCGTCGGTAATAAGTTTTACGGTTGTGCCAGGTAAAGCTTGTTTTGTTGAGTCAATCACCATACCGTGCACCTCGCGGCCGGTTTGTGCTTTTGTAAATGATGCCGCGGCTAAAAAGAGGGCAAAAAAGGCTAAAAAGCGTTTCATAAAATTTTGTCCAGACTGATGATGTTTAATAGTTTCTAATCTTCTACAGAAGAGGAGTGCAAAAGTTCAATTTCTTTATGTTAAATATTTAATAATCATACTATTGTTACATGATTGTGCTATAAACGTTACAAATAATAAATGCTACCGGCTATTAAATAAGCTCCTCATTTGCTGGCAATTAATTATTAGTAAAACGATACTTGATCTTTGGAATCGTGTATAAGATTAGATGTAAGGCAATAACTTAAATATTGTTTTTCAATGGCTTAATAGTTTTAACGGTTGCGTTTTGCATACACTTTTATAAAAATGAAGATTTTTATAAAGAGATTTATAATCGCCGTTAACAAAACCATAGCATATTGATTATCAAACAAATATTGAATTTTGTGGCACGAAATATGTTGGAAAAGCGGGCAACTTTGAAGCTAAGAATTAATACCGGCCGCGAGGGTTGGTTAATTTAAGATTAAACAAAACATCACATATGTGATGTTCACAAAATTAACCTTAATAACCACACTTATGAACTCAATGCGCGCAAACCTGCACTCTAAGGTGCACAATTGGATGGACAGAATGGGCTTTAGGCTTAATTCGGCTAAAACAAGTCCGAAATCAAAAACCACTATCAAACACTATTTTTTTGAAACATTTAATTTCTTAGAAAAGACCCGTGCAGGCGAGCCCGAGAAAACAAGTTTCGTTTGTTTTGACACCTACGGAGAAAAGTTAAAAGTACGCTCGTTGCTTGATTTACAAACGGCTTTCTACGAAAACATAAGTCAGCTTAAGTAATACTGCTGCGTGCCTGTTATAAAGCACAGGCACGCACCACCAACTTAAATACGGCGTTTAAGGGTTAACACAAATGTTTCATACTTTTTGCCCCGACGTATTTCAACAAGTATGTTTCTCTTGTCTTTTGACTTAAACAGGTTGTCTATATCAACCATACTCATTTTGTCAACCCGTTTAAAATTTACCGTCGTTATTTCATCGTTGGCCATTATACCTGCTTCATCAGCCGCCGAACCCGGCTCAACCCTGCTTATTACAATTCTGTTTAGTTCGGCACCCGCAGCATAATACTCCATTCCGCTCATATCGTGCTCAAAAGGCTCATTGTATTTATAATTAGGCTTCAAATACATTACGCTATTAGCATAGTCCATAATTACCATAAACCGTTTTAAAATGCCTAGGCCAAGGTTACCGTCGCGTGGTACAAGGTAACGCGTTCCCTTAACCTCAGGAAATGACGCGATGACATTAGTAAACCTATACCTGTCTAAATTAAATTCGTTGACCCTGCTAATAAACCCGCTTATTGGCTGGCCCGTTAAACCAACACCCAAATTGGCTTTTACTGAATTATTGAAGTGGGCTTGATGAATATCCGGCTGCTCAATAGATAAGGGGTGCCCCGCCCCTAAATCAACTAAAAACTTATTTTCAGTTATTTGTTTGTTAGGCAAAGCTACAGTAGCTTTGATATAAGGTTTACGTTCTTCAACACTCAAGGGTATGGTGACTCCCCTCTTCTTTTTAAAAGGTCTATAATAACCCGACCGTGCAATGCTTAATATTGTATCAGTAAAGTTAATTTTCACACTTAGGTGCGAAAAAAATTCGTAACCTAAAATGCCATGAATAGGAATGCCGGCATAGTTTGACAACCCAAAATTATCTTCTTTAAACACCGCCGCCGATACGAGCGAACTGCTTACGCCACCGGGCAAGGCCAAATCTATGGTTGATGTAGCGTAAGCTTCAAAACTTTCGGTGTTACCGGCAGCCCCGTATATTTTAATTATGCGTTTATTGTAAATTTTAGCCGAGTCGAGCAATTTAGGATCGGTAATGATTATAAGCCCTACGCCAGAGTCAACAATAAAATTAAACGGTCCTTTTTGATTGATGTAAACAGGTACAACAATCATATCCCTTACCAGCTTAAACCGGAGGTGTACCTGCTTTTTATGCTTGTTGATATAAAATAACTGGGCCTTTACAACAGGCGCAAAGCATAGTACAGCAAGGCATAATAACAAGTACCTCTTAATATGGGGAAAAGGGTACATTTAACTTTATATTGGCTGCTTTAATTGTTAAAGCCAATATAAAGTTAAGCAAATGCAACAAACGCCACAAGCTGCCGCAATGTTGTTAGCGGGTATTAACTTTGCTGCTTGCCATCGTCAGTTAACTGACCTTTTAGCTCGGGGTTTTGAGGAGGCAGTTTGCTTACTTCACGCTCCACCTCTGTTTGCTCAATGTGTACAGCATAATCAGCCGGTTCAATATGGCTGCAATTAGCCTCGGCATAAACCTGCGTAAATTCAGCACCTATATACAAAATTGCAGCGGTGTAGTAAATCCATACCAGGATAATAATAACCGACCCTGCAGCACCGTAAGCCGAACCTTGTGCCGAGTATTTTAAATAAAGGCTAATGGCAAACTGCCCTATCATAAACAATATGGCCGTAAAAAAAGCTCCAGAGCGTACATCTTTAAATTTGATTTTAACATCGGGCAAGAACTTAAATATGATGCCGAATAAAATAGAGATTACGATGAATGATACGCCAAGGTTAATCACTTCAATTAAGCGTTCGGTAATAGCAGGCAAAAAGCGTGTAAGCTGGCTGCCAATAGCGCTCACAATTAAGTTTACTATAAGCGAAGCCAATAAAAGGAATCCCAAACTTATAATGAGAGAAAACGACAAGAACCTGTTTTGAAGCATTTTTAACCAACCTTTTTTAGGTTTGGCCTTTACACGCCAAATGGTGTTTATTGAATCCTGTATTTCAAGAAAGATACTGCTGGCACCTAATAGTAAGGTTGCAATACCCGATATTAAAGCTACGCCCGATTTGCCTGAAAACTGCAGGTTCTTAACAATATCCTGAATTTGCTTAGCTGCATCGCCACCCACATATTGGTTTATTTGTGCATATAGTTTGGAGGATGCTGCATCAGGCCCTAAAAAAATGCCGGCTAGCGACAGGATGAGAATTAGCAAAGGTGCTATAGAGAATATGGTATAGTAGGCCAGTGAGGCACTCAACTTTAAGCCGTTATCGTTTGAGAAGCCAGAAAAGGTAGCCATTAGCACCTTCCATAAACTCTTTAAATATTCTTTGCTAAATACTTTCATAGTTATGATGATGATTCATAAATACCGCATTTACGCATAAATTGTTTGCCAAAGTAGCTACCTTAGCCAGTAAAGCTTATAAAAATGTATAAAGGGTTACTTATATTATTCTTGAATTTTACTGTTGCTGTTAATTGTTTTTCGCAAGAGACTGTAGTGTGGCTTGTAAGGCATGCCGAAAAACAAACAGCCGAAACGATGACGGCCAACCCTGAACTTACGCCCGAGGGATTGAAGCGTGCTGAAGATTTATCTGCTACTTTAAACAACCGCAAAATTACGGCAATATACAGTACCGCATATAAACGTACTTTGGCAACCGCTAACCCTTTGGCTGCTAAACGCAAACTTGAACCAATTACCTACAGCGGTAAAAATTTAGAGGAAATAGCAAAAAAGGTATTGGCAAACCATAAGGGGCAAGAAGTGCTTATTGTTGGCCATTCAAACACCTTGCTACCGGTGATAAAAGCACTAGGCGCCGAATCTTCATTCACTGAACTTACCGACGATGATTACGACATGTTGTTTAAAGTAACAGTGCCTGAAAAGGGAATACCTCAACTAAGCATTAGCTATTATGGCGAACCGCATCACACAACGCAGATACCACCTCAATTTGCTGGTAAGCTTTAACGGTTTGATACTATAAGCAAATCAAGGTCTTTGCACGGAATGTTGAAATGCTCGCCCAAGTACTTATTGGTTAGCTGCCCCTGGTAAATATAAACAGCATTGCGTACACCGGCTTTTTGCCATATTACATTGTTAATTCCGCCGTTTTCGCCAATATCTAACAGTATGGGTGTAAAAATATTGGTTAGGGCGTAGGTGGCAGTACGTGCAACCCTTGAGGCAATGTTTGGCACGCAATAGTGAATTACATCATACTTGCGAAACACCGGATGGGTATGATTGGTAACCTCTGATGTTTCAAAGCAACCACCCTGGTCAATGCTTACATCAATTATAACCGAATGCGGCTTCATGCGGCTCACTGTACTTTCGGTAACTATACAAGGGCTGCGGCCATCTTCGGTACGCATGGCTCCAATCACCACATCGCAGGTAGTAATTGCCTTTTCGAGTACAATAGGCTGTATTACGGAGGTAAATACCCTGCTGCCAATATTATTTTGCAACCTGCGGAGCTTATAAATTGACGGATCAAATACTTTTACCTCTGCTCCTAATGAAATGGCGGTACGTGCTGCATACTCTCCTACTGTACCTGCACCCAGTATCACAATTTCGGTAGGTGGCACGCCGGTAATGCCGCCCAGCATTAAACCTTTACCTCCAAAAACATTACTCAGGTACTCGGCAGCTATAGAGATTGATGTTGCGCCCACAATTTCACTCATTGCACGTACTACGCTAAGCACGTTGCCTTCATCGCGCAGTTGTTCAAATGATAGAGCAGTTATTCTTTTAGCCAGCATGGCTTGCAGGCATTCAGCTTTTAAAGTAGGGGTTTGCAGCGTAGATATGAGTATCTGTCCCGGCTTCATTAATTCAATTTCGGCCATAGTGGGGGGCGCTACCTTGAGTATAATATCGGCCTCGTAAACCTTTTTATGATCGTAAACAATTTGAGCACCTTGCTCACTGTAATGGTTATCTAAAAAGTTGGCGGCTTTACCGGCATTGCTTTCAAACAACACATCATGACCGTTATTTACCAGTAACGCAACCGAAAACGGAGTTAAGGCAATACGGTTTTCCTGAAATGAGGTTTCGCGCGGAATACCGATGTAAAGCTTGTTCTTACGGTTTCGCACTTCAAGCATTGACTCCTGCGGCTGCATCATAGCTTGTTTAGCTACGTCCGAAAATCCGCTATATAAACCTGAACTCATAGATACTGTTGCTGCGTAGGCATTTTATATTCGCAGTGTTGAAGATAAATAAAATTAAGAATAACGGCATTAAATACTTTCAAAGTTAAAATACCTTTTCTGACTTGCATCGGCCTGTATGGTTACTTTAGTGTAATTGAGCGGAAGCAGATCCGATATTTTTTCAGGCCATTCTATAAGGCAGTAATCACCCGAATAAAAGTATTCTTCATAGCCCATATCCAATGCTTCTTCCTGATTTTTCAACCGGTAAAAATCAAAATGAAAAACCCGTGAGTTGCCTGCCTCGTATTCATTTACTATTGAAAAGGTTGGACTGGTAACCGATTCTTTTACACCTAATTGAGCGCACAGTTCTTTTATGAAAGTAGTTTTACCTGCCCCCATATTTCCATAAAACAAAAATATTTTTTGTTCGCCCGCAAAATTTAATAAAGACCGGGCTGCAAAATCAAGCTGGGTTATTGATTCAATGGTTAAGTTCGTTTGTGACCGGGTCATGCAAAATCAGGTATATGCAAGTAATATGAATTGAATATGGTAATGCAGGCTTTAACTCGAAATCTCCACTACCATATTCAAATATACAAATTTACTTTACCCCATAAGTAACCACAGGTATAATCATCTCTTCAAGCGAAATACCTCCATGTTGGAACGTTTCATTGTAGAAATTAACAAAGTGATTATAGTTATTAGGGTATACAAAGTAGCTATCTTCTTTGGCAAAGGCAAAGCTGCTGCTTACGTGCAGCTTTGGTAACATTGCATCATGCGGGTTACGAATATGAAATACTTCTTTTGCGTTAAAATTGAGGTTTTTACCTTGTTTATAACGCAGGTTAGTATTGGTGTTTTTATCGCCTATTATCTTGCTAGGGTTTTTAACACGTATGGTGCCGTGGTCGGTAGTAATAATAACTTTAACCTGTTTAGTTGATAAAAACTTCAACAAATCTAATAGTGGCGAGTGCTCAAACCATGATAAGGTTAAAGAACGGTAAGCGGCATCGTCACTGGCTAGTTCACGTATCATTTGCATATCGGTACGTGCGTGCGACAGCATATCAACAAAGTTATACACCACTACGTTCAAGTCATTGTTCATCAGGTTATTCACCGAATCATTCAACGAGCGGCCTTCGTCAATATTTAATATTTTATGGTACGAAAATTTGCAATCTTTACGCAATACACGCTTAATATGGTCGGCTAAAAATGCTTCCTCATGTAAGTTTTTACCACCTTCGTCTTCATCATTTTGCCACATTCCAGGGAAACGCTTCTCCATATCAAGCGGCATTAAACCGGCAAATATGGCATTACGTGCATATTGGGTTGCTGTAGGTAAAATACTGTAATAAGTATCTTCTTCCTCAAGGCGGAAAAACTCAGATATAATTGGATTTATAATTTTAAACTGGTCAAAACGCAGGTTATCAATTAGTATGAAAAACACCGGAACGTTGTCAAGCTTTGGAAATACCTTTTTCTTAAACAACTGATGGGACATAGTTGGAGCTGTGTCCTGATTTTTCACCCAGTCTAGATAGTTCTTTTCAATAAACTTACTAAACTGTACATTGGCTTCAGCCTTTTGCATGGTTAAAATCTCGTGCATACCGGCGTCACTCAACTGCTCCAGTTCTAATTCCCAGTAAATTAACTTCTTGTAAACATCAACCCACTCCTGAAAATTAAGATTATCATTCAGCGTCATGCCCAGCGTACGAAAATCCATTTGGTAGGCCATGGTTGTTTTTTCGGTAACCAGGCGCTTGTTTTCAGTAAGCTTTTTTATGGTAAGCAATATTTGCTTAGGGTTTACAGGCTTAATAAGGTAATCATCTATTTTCGAACCAATGGCATCTTCCATCATTGGCTCTTCCTCATTTTTGGTAATGAGCACAATAGGCACATCGGCGTTAATAGCTTTTATTTGCATAAAAGTTTCAAGCCCTGTTAAGCCCGGCATATTTTCATCTAAAAAAACCAAGTCATAATAATCATTTCTGAACTCCTCAAGAGCATCAGACCCATTGGTTACAGTTTTAACTTTGTAGCCTTTTTCGTTTAAGAACAACACGTGGGGTTTAAGCAAATCAATCTCGTCGTCGGCCCAAAGTATGGTAGTTTCCTGCATGGTATGTTTAGTAAATGTTGAATTATAACTTTCAAGGTTTGCTTTTGTTGTCAAGACAATAAAAATCTTAACAAAAAATAACAAATTGATTGTTTGTAGATGGGGTTAATTTAACACTTTTGCAAAACTATAAGGCATTAGCTTGAATAAGAAAAAAATAATTAATGATCCGGTATACGGATTTATTACCATACCCACCGATTTGGTTTTTGACCTGATCGAACATCCGTACTTTCAGCGGCTGCGTTATATTAAACAAGTTGGCATGACTCACCTGGTTTATCCGGGCGCTTTACACACTCGTTTTCATCATGCGCTGGGTGCTATGCACCTTATGCAACTTGCCGTAAAAACTTTGTGCGATAAAGGCCAGGTTATTACTCCGCAGGAAGAAGAATCTGTTGTAATTGCCATTTTGCTTCATGATATAGGGCACGGCCCGTTTTCACACGCGCTGGAAGAGCACATCGTAAAAGGCATCCATCACGAAGATATTTCAACGCTTTTAATGAGCAAGCTTAACGTAGTTTTTAACGGACGGCTAAGCATGGCTATTGAAATATTTAATGATACCTACCCTAAACGCTTCCTGCATCAACTGGTATCGAGCCAGCTAGATATGGACAGGATGGACTATCTCAATCGCGATAGTTTTTATACCGGAGTATCAGAGGGTGTTATAAGTTCAGAAAGGATCATCAAAATGCTGAACGTGGTTGATGACTCCATTGTGGTTGAAGAAAAGGGCATTTATTCCATTGAAAAGTTTTTGGTAGCCCGCCGCCTGATGTACTGGCAGGTTTATTTACACAAAACTGTAACCTCGGGCGAGCAAATGCTGGGTAAAATTCTACAGCGCGCCCGCGAGTTGTCACTTAAAGGACGACAATTATTTTCAACCCCTGCCTTAAACCATTTTTTGCAAAGCACCATTACCAAAGAGGAATTTGTAAGCAACGACCTTCATATAGAAACATTTACCTGCCTTGATGATGCAGATATTATGGCGGCAGTTAAGGTCTGGACACGCTGTGATGACACGGTTTTAGCACTCCTTTGCGAAAACTTTATACAGCGCAAGTTATACCATGTTGATATAACAAATTATTTGCCCGATGTAACACAAGTAGAAAACCTGCGTCATAAAGCAATGAAAAAATACGGGGTATGTTACGATGACGCCAAATACTTCGTATTTACAGATATGATAAGCAACAATGCGTACCAGGTTGGCAACGCTAACATAAAAATACTGATGAAAGGCGGTGCAATAAAAGATATTACAACTGCAAGTGATAATGCTAACCTCGAAGCTTTAGCTAAAACAGTTGAAAAATATATTTTTTGTTATACGAAAGACCTTATTTAGCTGTTAACAGTATGTTTATAATTTGTTGCTTAACTTTTAACATTTAAATTTGCCCGATGCAATTTACCGCGCAGGAAATAAGCTTGATGCTGAACGGAACTATTGAAGGTAACCCTCAGGTAGCCATCAGTAAACTGGCTAAGATTGAGGAGGCTTCGGCAGGCGCTTTGTCATTTTTGGCAAACCCCCGGTATGAGCAGTTTTTGTACAGCACCAACGCTTCGGTAGTAATTGTAAATAACAGCCTTGTGTTAAATGGGCCTGTTAATGCAACACTCATCAGAGTAAACGATGCTTACAACGCATTTTCGGTGTTACTCGAAAAATACAATACGTTAAAACTTAACAAGTCGGGCATTGAACAGCCCAGTTTTATAAGCCCCGGTGCAGTTACAGGAAGCAATATTTATGTAGGCGCATTTGCTTATATAGGTGATGGTGCCAGGCTTGGAAATAATTGCAAAATATACCCCAATACATATGTTGGCGATAATGTAACTTTGGGCGATAACGTCACCCTGTTTTCGGGCGTTAAAATATATGCCGATTGTGTTATTGGCAATAACGTTATTATACATTCAGGAGCGGTTATAGGCAGTGATGGTTTTGGGTTTGCGCCAACGGCCGATGGTTCATACAATAAAGTGAACCAGATAGGCAACGTAGTTATTGAAGACAACGTTGAAATTGGAGCTAATACAACAATAGATTGCGCTACTATGGGGTCAACAGTTATACGCAAAGGCGTAAAGCTTGACAACCTTATACAAATTGCTCATAATGTTGAAATTGGCAGCAATACGGTTATTGCGGCACAAAGCGGCATATCAGGCAGTACCAAAATTGGCGAGAACGTTATAATGGGTGGCCAGGTAGGCGTGGTGGGCCATATTAGCATTGCTAAGGGCTCACAAATACAGGCGCAAACGGGCATCAATAAAAGTGTGGACGAAGAGGGTAAGAAATGGGCAGGAATACTTGTACAACCTTACCAAAGCTTTTTACGCTCACAACTGGTAGTACAACAACTGCCAGAACTAAAAAAACGAATAGAAGAGTTAGAAAAAACAATTGCTGAGCTGCGCAATAATACGGTAACAACACCCTGAGCAGCTGAACAACTATATGAACGTAAAGCAAAGAACCATTAAAGCCGCTGTTGCCGTATCGGGCACAGGGCTGCACACCGGCGAGAGTGTTACCATGACCTTCAACCCGGCCCCCGAAAATCACGGTTTTAAATTTCGCCGTGTTGATTTGCCCGGAAGCCCTGTTATAGATGCCGATGTTGATAACGTAACCGATACTTCACGCGGTACAACCATTACGCAAAACGGCGCCAGCGTAAGCACTGTTGAACACGTTTTGGCCGCTTTGGTTGGCCTTGAGTTTGATAACATGCTTATTGACCTTGATGGTCCAGAAACACCGATTATGGATGGCAGCTCAATGCCGTTTGTATCAGCACTGGTTGAGGCCGGCTATGTAGAGCAGGATGCCGATAGGGAGTATTACCATATACCATACAACATTCACTACTCTGAAACCGACCGCAAGGTTGAAATGGTAGCAATGCCATTAGATGATGACTACCGCTTTACCTGTATGGTTGATTACAACTCACCTGTACTAGGTACACAGCATGCCACTATATCTTCTTTATCAGAGTTTAAAAAAGAAGTTGCCAGCAGCCGTACGTTCTGTTTTTTACATGAACTGGAAATGCTGTTAAAGCATAACCTTATTAAAGGTGGAGATATCAACAATGCCATTGTAGTGGTTGATAAACACGTTGATAAGGAAGAATTAGCTCACTTGGCTACACTTTTTAACCGCGAAGACATTGATGTAGCGCCGCAAGGCATTTTGAATAACATTGAGCTACGTCATCAAAACGAGCCTGCCCGCCATAAGTTGCTTGACATGATTGGCGATTTGGCTTTAGTGGGCGTGCCTTTACGTGGCCACATTATGGCTGCACGTCCGGGTCATGCCGCTAACGTAGCTTTTGCCAAAAAAATTAAATCGTTAATTAAAAAAGAACGCAGCCGCAAGCATATTAAGGTATACAACCCTAACATGAAACCGGTTTATGATACGGTGCAGATTATGAATATCCTGCCGCATCGTCCGCCAATGTTATTGGTTGATAAAATCTTGGAGCTTACCAAAACCCATGTTGTAGGTTTAAAAGGTGTTACCATGAATGAGCCTTTCTTTCAGGGCCATTTCCCTGGTGCACCGGTAATGCCTGGTGTACTGCAAATTGAAGCTATGGCTCAAACTGGTGGTATATTGGTGCTTAATACCGTACCCGATCCTGAAAACTGGCTGACTTTGTTCTTAAAGATAGAAAACGCGCGCTTTAAAGATAAAGTGTTACCTGGGGATACGCTTATTTTCAGATGTGACCTTGTTGCTCCTATCCGTCGTGGTATAGCTCAAATGAAGGGCATTGGCATGGTAGGCGAAAAAATTGTTGTAGAAGCCGAACTAATGGCACAAATTGTTAAATATAAGTAAACATGATTCAGCCATTAGCATATATACATCCGCAGGCTAAAATTGCGGATAACGTTGTGATTGAGCCGTTTGTTACCATCCATAAGGATGTGGAAATAGGAGAAGGATCGTGGATTGGCTCAAACGTTACCATTATGGATGGCGCACGTATTGGCAAAAACTGTCGTATTTTTCCGGGTGCTGTTATATCAGCTATTCCGCAAGACCTTAAATTTAAGGGTGAAAACACCCAGGCTGTTATTGGCGATAACACCACTATACGCGAGTGCGTTACCATTAACCGGGGTACTAAAGATCACTGGCGTACCGAGGTTGGCAGCAACTGTTTAATTATGGCCTACTGCCACGTAGCACATGATTGCGTTATTGGCGATAACTGTATTTTCTCAAACAATACTACCATTGCAGGCCACGTAACAGTTGGCAACTACGTAGTGTTGGCAGGCATGGTAGCCATACACCAGTTTTGCAATATTGGCTCACACTCGTTTGTAACTGGTGGTTCATTGGTACGTAAGGATGTTCCTCCATATGTAAAAGCCGCTCGCGAACCGTTATCATACGCAGGTATTAACTCAGTAGGTATGCGCCGCCGCGGTTTCAGCGAAGATAAGATAAACGAGATACAGGATATTTACCGTACGCTTTTTGTACGCAATAGCAACGTTACCAAAGCCATGGAAATCATCGAAGCTGATTTTCGCCCAACGGCCGAACGTGATGAGATACTCAACTTCATTCAAAGTTCGCAGCGCGGTATTATGAAAGGCTTTGGAAACTCATAATTAGTTAATGGTTCATAGTCGATGGTTCAGGGCAACGCAGTCTCCAGAAACTATCACTATGAACCATCATCCATTACCTATGCACCATGGGACTTAATATAATCCTTACCCAAACCGGCCGGCGCTTCAACCGCGACTGGATTTTTAATGGTATTGATTATACTTTTTTAGAAGGTAACAGTTACGCAGTTTTAGGGCCAAATGGTTCCGGAAAATCAACACTGCTTCAACTTTTAAACGGCAGCCTTACACCGTCAACCGGTAACGTAAAGTTCAGCTTCAATGGTAGTGATTTACATGCCGAAGATGTGTATCAACACATAAGCATGGCAGCGCCTTATCTTGAGCTTATTGAAGACTTTACACTTACGGAGGTTATTGATTTCCACTTCAAATTTAAACCCTATAATAACGGCATGAACCGGGCCGGGATAATTGATTTGCTGGGTATGAAGCAAAGCAAGCATAAACTGGTACGCTACTTTTCATCGGGCATGAAACAGCGGCTTAAACTTGCCCTGGCCTTTTGCTCAGATACAGCTATGTTAATGCTTGACGAGCCGACATCAAACCTTGATGTGCAAGGCATTGATTGGTACTTGCAACTTGTAATGCAATATGCCGGTAACCGGCTTATAATTGTAGGCTCAAACCAGCTGCAGGAATATAGCTTTTGCACTAACCAGCTGCACATTACCGATTACAAACGGCCGGCAAATAATTAACTGCTTGATAGTTTGCCCTTAAACGGGTAGTTTTGCACCACGAAAATTTATTATGTCTAAAGCATCAGAAGTAAAAAACGGAAATATCCTCCGCTTCAACGGAGATTTAGTGCAGGTAGAAGAATTTATTCACCGTACTCCGGGAAACCTGCGTGCCTTTTACCAGGCCCGCATGCGTAATGTTAAAACAGGCAAACTGGTTGAGTACCGTTTCCGTACCGACGAAGAGGTAACTATTGCCCGTGTTGAAACCAGTGACTATCAGTACTTGTACGAAGACGGCAACGACCTTGTAGTAATGGACAATGCTACTTATGAGCAATTCAATATTCCAAAATTTTTATTCGGCAATGCCGTTAAGTTTTTAAAAGAAGGTGTTAACGTAATTATTGCTTTTGAAAGCGATGAGCCTATTATGGCACAGGCGCCTGCTTCGGTTGAATTGGAAATTACTTACTCAGAGCCAGCCGTTAAAGGCGATACTTCAACTAACGCACTTAAAGCTGCCACTGTTGAAACCGGTGCCGAAATACGTGTACCACTATTTATTAACGAAGGCGATAAAGTAAAAGTTGATACTGCTACCGGCGCTTACATGGAGCGTGTTAAGAGTTAATATTTACTTAGAAATATTAAAGGCTTCCATTTTGGAGGCCTTTTTTGTTGGCATTAATTTATTACTCTAATTGGTAAAATATGACTAAAGCTCAACTGCGCAAGGTATATATCCAAAGGCGCAACCAACTTTCGCAAGCCGAGTACAACGATTTTAACCGGGCGCTGCTTGTACAGTTTCAACAGCTCGACCTATCAGGCGTTGGCTGCATACACTTATTCTTGCCAATACATCAACGCAAAGAGCCGAATACTTTTTTGATACGTAATTGGTTGGAAGAAACGCATCCGCATGTTTTAAGGGTAATCCCTAAAGCAAACTTCGCCAATAACACCATGCTAAACTATGCCGACGATGCAGATTTGGAGCTAGCTACAAATGCTTTTGGTATACCCGAGCCTGTAACCGGCAACTTAATTGATGTCAGCCAAATTGACCTGATGCTCGTACCTTTGCTTGCTTTTGATATCAAGGGCTACAGGGTAGGATACGGTAAAGGTTTCTACGACCGCTTTATGTCTCAATGCCGTCCGAATACGAAATTCACTGGTCTTTCATTTTTTGATGCTGTAGAACGTATAGACGACATAAATGAATTTGACCGCAAAATACATAATTGTATTACGCCAAAAGGACTGGTTTCTTTAGCATAAGTTTAGTGTACCGTTATACCGGCTTCGCCTGCAGCTACAGGTTGTTTTATTGCGCGTTTGCCTATCATATAGGCTACGCCAGCTAATACCGCAGTTGCGGCCATGATACTTGCCAACGGAATAGCTGTTAACGCATGGAAAAAACCAATACCCATTGAGGCTACAGCGCCTAAACCCAATTGCAAGGCACCCATTAAGGCCGAAGCGGTGCCGGCATTGTGCGAAAATGGCGCTAGCGAAAGTGCAGAGGCATTAGGGCTAATTATACCAATGCACGACAGGATAATGAATAGCATCACAATAATGCCGGTTAAACCCATCCAGCCGCTCATGGCAACCAATATAAATACTAAACCAGCCACAATTTGCACTGTTAACGCTACCGGAACTATTTGCTGACTGGTGAGTCCGCGTTTAAGCATCCAACTGTTCACCTGGCTCGAGCCAATAAATCCAACCGAAAGACCGGCGAATATCCAACCGTAAACCTCTTCGCTCACTTTATACATTTGCATAAATACTAACGGCGAACCGGCCACATAAGTGAATAGGCCTGCAAATGACAATGCCCCGGTAAGTACATAAGTGAAAAACTGCGGATTTTTCAAAACCTGGCCAAAATTGCTAAGCATAGGTGCTGGCTTGAGCGACAGCTTACGGTTAGGTACATATTTATCAGGCAGGGCAAATATTACAGCCAACAGTATTACCACTGCAATGCCAGCCAGTATTAAAAATATGGCATGCCAGCCCAAATGCTTGGTTACGTATCCGCCAACGGCAGGTGCAACCATAGGCGATACACCTACTACCAGCATAAGTAAGGCAAATACCTTGGCGTTCTCCTCTACCGGAAATAAATCGCGCACCATGGCTACAGCAGCAACAGCGGCGGCACAACTGCCAATAGCTTGAATAAAGCGCAGGCCAATTAGTCCGTCAACCGTGCTTACCATCATACAGCCAAATGAGGCCAGCAGGTATACGGCCAGGCCAATGTACAATGGCTTTTTACGGCCAAACTTGTCCAATAGCGGCCCGTATAGTAACTGTCCTAATGATATGCCCACAAAATAACTTGATAATGATAATGCTACACGTTCAATGGTGGTGTCCAGGTCTTTGGCTATGGCCGGAAAACTGGGCAAGTACATATCAATAGAGAACGGACCTAATGCCGTTAATGAACCTAGTATAAGTATGAGGAAAAAATGATTTTGCTTAGTAGCCATGTATTGTTGAGTACAATTTAAGGGCGCAAAGATACATAGCCGGTGCTGTACGAGGGTTAAGCTTATTTAAAATGACAACAGCCCGACCTTACAATAATACCAAATGAAGCTGCGAACAATATTTACCTGTTTGATGTTACTTCCGAAACACTTAAAACACTCACACTATGCAATGGATGGGCAGACGCGAAAGCAGTAACGCCGAAGAAGGTAGCAGCAGCGGCGGTGGCCGTATGGCTTTAGGCGGCGGCGTATTAGGAATTATTGGGGTTATTATATACATGTTTACCGGTGTAAATCCGTCGCAAATTTTACAGGGTGGCGATGGACAAACCGGTGGCAGCCAGCAAAACACTAAGTTAACCGAATCAAAGAGCAAAGAGCAAAGTTTTGCCCGTGTTGTGTTGGCCGACACCGAAGACACCTGGCACCAGTTGTTTAAGCAAATGGGCGGAACTTACCAGGAACCTACTATCCACTTTTTTGAAGGACAGGTAGAAACCAGTGGCTGTGGTTTTGCCGGTGAAGCATCGGGCCCATTCTATTGCCCGGCCGACCGTAAGGTATACATTGACTTAACCTTTTTTAATGAACTGGAGCAACGCTTTGGCGCCGCAGGTGATTTTGCCCGCGCTTATGTAATTGCACATGAGGTAGGCCATCACGTACAAAAGCTTTTAGGCGTGTCTGACAAAATGCAGCAGGCGCGCGAGCAGCTGAGCGAAGAAGAATACAACAAACTATCGGTCAAACTTGAACTCCAGGCCGATTTTTACGCAGGAGTTTGGGCACATTATCAGCAAAAACGCGGTTTCTTAGAGACTGGTGATATTGAAGAAGCCCTGAATGCCGCCAACGCCATAGGCGATGACCGCCTCACCCAAGGCCGTGTATCCCCCGATTCATTTACCCACGGCACCAGCGCACAACGCATGCACTGGTTCAAAAAGGGTTATGAAACGGGCGATGTAAAGCAGGGGGATACTTTTGGAAGCGGGGAGTTGTAATTACCGTTCCCCTATCGCTTATACTTTGCTTACATTAGCGTTTCACTTAGTTACTAATGAACTTAAAACTCTACGTATACTTTTTTCTTGCACTTACTATAATTTCTTCCTGCAAAACTAAAAAGCCGGCTACCATTGTAAATAACAGTCCAAAGGTTTATAAAACGCAAATTGATAGCTTGCTGGATATTGTAAAGATTAAAGATACCGTAAGGCTGGCTGATAGCGCAGGTACGGCTATTCCTTCAGAGTTTGTGGCTACTGTGAACTTCAATTTACGTAAGCCCAATTATGTAATTATTCATCATACGGCGCAAGATTCCGCAAAGCAAACGCTTAATACGTTTACCCTCGCCCGCACGCAGGTGAGCGCTCACTACGTAGTAAGCCGCGACGGAAAAGTTTACCATATGCTTAATGATTACCTGCGCTCGTGGCATGCTGGGGTTAGTAAATGGGGCAGCGTTACTGATATGAACAGTTGTTCAATAGGTATTGAGCTTGATAATAATGGTGTACAACCCTTTCAGGATGCACAGGTGAAAAGTTTGATATTGTTATTGGCAAAACTGAAAAAGGCCTACAACATTCCTACAGCAAATTTTATAGGCCATAGTGATATTGCCCCCGGCCGTAAAACCGATCCCAGCGCATATTTTCCATGGAAAACTTTAGCCAAAAGCGGCTTTGGGTACTGGAGTGATGATGTTTTAGAACTGGCTCCCGAAACTTTTGATTATGTGGCCGCCCTGCGCATTATAGGGTATGATACCTCTAACTTGCCTGCCGCTATCAAAGCATTCAAACTGCATTTTATTCAAAATGATGTAAGCTCGCAGCTTACTCAATTAGATTTGAATGTGTTGTTTAATGTGGCAAAGAAGTATTGATTACAATTTGCGTTAGGGATAGCAGCGTAAAGCCCGGAACGTAGCATAGCGAAGTGAGGACTTGCATCGTATAGCCCGGGCCGCAGGCAACGCCCAGATAATAAAAAAGCAGGCTTAAAATATCAAGCCTGCTTCTATAAATCATTTATTAAGATTACTTGGCTATCTCAAATACGGCACGTACCTGGTAGTTCAGTTTTATCTTTTTAAAATCAACGTTACTTTCTTGAGGAGCAGCATCAGCCATTGCCGATTTAAACATCATGTTGCTGTAAACCGGGCGTCCCATAGGCTCATTGTCAATTTCCTGAATTTCGATGGCGCCGCCTAATTTTTCGCCAATGCTGGTAAGCAGGTAACCGGCTTTTTCACGGGCAGCTTGCAGGGCTTTAATTTTTAAATCTTTGCGTAATTCAGCTTGTTTGGAGTACTCATAGCTTTCAACACCGGTTGATTGGATGCCTTTATCGTCAACCTTACTCAAGATGACATTGATGGCGTTCAGGTCGCGCACTTTAATGCGGTATTGCTTGCTGGCCATAAACTCGGGATCCTTTTTCTTTTTATCGATAATGTAGTTGTACGACGATATGTTGTTAATCATAAAGTCTTCTTTAGCTACGCCGGCCTCGGTAACAGCTTTTTGCAACTGGCGCTCCAAGGTGCTGATGTCTACTTTGTTTTTGCCGTTCATGTATTCTTTTAATGATATGGCTACATAAATAACATCGGGCGTAACCTCCTGCTCGGCGCTGCCGGTAACTTCAATTTTGCGGCGCTGATCAGTAGTTTGTGCAAAGCCGGCAATGGTAACAGTTATAAGAGCGGCTAATAAAAATAATTTTTTCATGGTGAACATTTGTATAGTGTTTGATAAATAGACGAAGCCATGTTGTAAAATGTAACAGCCCCTGCTATTTAAAGCTATGGACAACAAAGCAGGCAAATAGTTTAAATATATCCTGAACCGGAATTTGAGAATTGATGGAATTAACAGAATAGAATATCATCTGTCATGCTGAACGTGTCTCAGCATCTTGCAACCCGAATTAACCTGCCATATTCGTAACCTATCCGTGTGGTGCCAAAATAAATAAGGCATAACGGGAAGAGTTGACTTATCCGCTCGGAATATCTTGCTCCTTTACAACTTATCAATCCTCACCCAGGGCATGCCGGCAGCATCGGCTGCTTGCGTACCGGCATTGCCATCTTCAAATACCAGGCAGCGTTCGGGAGCTACGCCCAGCAGCTCGGCCGCTTTCAAAAATGGATCAGGAAAGGGTTTGCCGTTAGGGGTTTCACCCGCGCAAACCAACACTTCAACTAAATGATCAATGCCTAAAATCTGCAGTGTTTTTTCGACTGCAATACGGCTGCTGCCGCTTACTACGGCAATACGCACCTGCCCGGCGTGGTTCTTTAAATGGTTTGCCACGTAATCAATAGGCTGTGTTTGCTCAATGTATTCTTCTAAAAAAAGCTTGTATTTGGCTGCCTTGAACTCCTCAGGTATAAAAGTGCTTTGATAGCGCTCGTTAATTTTTTCAACTACATTGATGATGGGCAGCCCGGCAAATTCATCTATAATGGTACCGTCAATTACCACGCCTTGCTCGGCAGCTACCTTAATGTAGGTTTCGGTATGGGCGGGCATATTGTCGGCCAGGGTACCATCACAATCATATAAAAAGGCGTCGAAGTCATTTTGGCTTAATTTTACCAAGGCATCGTACCTGGCTTGAGATGATGTATTCATAGTTGAGGCAAAGGTAAACAGCCCCAACTAAATCCTCCCCGGGAGGGAGGACTTTTTTCATTTTGTATTTCACTATATTAAACAAAAGGACTTCTTTCCCCCCTACCTCCCGGGGAGGGCAGGGGTGGCGCAAATGGCGCCAAATATTTATAGCCATTTCCTTTTAAATGCTCAAAATTCTTTATACGTTTGAAATTTTTGTTGATGTAGCTTCCAAAAATTTTTTGAACGGACGATATGCTACGTGTTGACAGCAGTAAACCTTGCCAGCTAATCTATTCCATTGCCCGCCATGAGTATCTTGGGTGGTTGATAGAACCGCATATTGTTCAACTGAATCCTAACGGCGAGTTTTCGCTTACCCATCAGCGCCTTTTTTCTAATACTGCGCAAGAATTCAGCTCCTGTATAGACGAAACCGACCATAAGCTCATCAAGGTTTTAGAAGAAATGGAACAGGGCCATCTCATTAAAAAGTATTACAAAAAGCCCATCCGCCCTTACGAGTTTTTCAGCAAGGTATTTAATGATCAGTTGTATGATGTAATCCGTCCAAAAATTGAAAAGAAGATGGCCGAAGCATTCGCCATGCTTGGCAATAAAAAGCTGTTTGCCATGAGCAAGGAAGGCTACCCGGCCGAAAGACAACTGCATATTGCCACCGAACCTGCTACCGTACTGTTCCACTTCAAGCGCGACGATATCGAGATACGCTACTACCCTACCATCAAGTACCAGGGCATGAAAATTGAGTTCATGTTTAAAAACGCCGAAATTGTATGTAACCATCCCGGCTGGCTCATGCTTGATGATACCCTGTATTATTTTGACAAAGATGTTGAGGGCCGCAAACTGCAACCATTTTTACAAAAACGTTTCATAGCCATTCCGCGGAGTGCCGAGCAATCTTATTTTGAAAAGTTTGTAGCACCGCTCATTGAAAAGCACCATGTACATGCCGAAGGCTTTACCATTAATACCGAAAAGTATGACGCCCGGCCTGTGGTTAAACCTATATATGTGGCGGGCGGCATATCACAAATACAGTTGTATTTTAAATATGCAGGCTACGTTTTTCCTTATGGAGATGGCAGGCATATTTCAGTCAAGATTGATCGCGATGGTGACAACTACACCTTCCACCGTATTAAACGCTCGGTAACCTGGGAAAAAAACAAGCTGCAACTGCTGGAGAATATGGGGCTAACCACCTCATCTTCCCTTTTCCAAAACCTGGAAGTAAAGCATGATGGTGACGATGCCGACCGCTCCTTTTCGGTATTTGACTGGCTTAATCAAAACCACGACAAGTTGATTGCTGCAGGCTTTGAAATTGAACAGCCCGAAGGGCAAAAGCGCTATCTTTTTGGCAGCAGCAAAATTGATTTGCAGGTAAACGAGAACAACGACTGGTTTGACATACATGCCATTGTGCACTTTGGCCCCTACCAAATTCCGTTTATGGATTTGCGTAACCACATCCTCAACCGTAAAAAAGAGTTTACCCTGCCCAGCGGCGAAATTGCCGTTATACCCGAAGAATGGTTTGCACAATATGGCAACCTGCTCAACTTCACTGAAGGTAATAAAGAACTCAAATTGCGTAAGCACCACATTGGCCTCATTAATGATTTGGCCGAGGGCGACTTAGCCAGCATAACCATTAACCGTAAACTGCAAAAGCTAACCGATTTCGAGGAGTTAGAAGACGTAGCTCCACCCATGAATTTTGCGGGCAGCTTACGCCCTTACCAACAGGCGGGTTACAACTGGTTCCACTTTTTAAAAGATTATCATTTTGGCGGATGCCTGGCTGATGACATGGGTTTGGGGAAAACCATACAAACCCTGGCCCTGCTGCAAAAAAACAAGGAGGATGCAGCAGCTATTGGCGCAACATGCACTTCGTTGCTAATTATGCCTACATCACTCATATACAACTGGATAAATGAGGCTGCCAGGTTTACGCCCACCTTACGCATGATGGTGCATACAGGTGCGTTCCGCTATAAATCGCCCGATGTATTTGGCAAGTATGATGTGGTTGTTACTACGTATGGCATAAGCCGTATTGATGTAGAGTTATTTAAGGCTTTCTTTTTTGATTACATCATTTTGGATGAAAGTCAGAATATCAAAAATCCATCGTCCAAATCATATCAGGCGGTTAAACAGCTTAAATCGCGCCATAAATTAATATTGAGTGGTACACCTGTTGAAAATACTGTGAATGATTTGTGGACGCAAATGTCATTTATCAATCCCGGATTACTGGGCAGCCAGCAGTTCTTTTTAAATGAGTTTGTAACACCCATTGAAAAGAAAAAGGATGAAGATAAAGCGCACCGCTTACAAGCATTGATTAAGCCATTTGTGCTTCGACGTACCAAGGAACAGGTAGCAACCGAGCTTCCACCTAAAACCGAGCAGTTGTTTTATTGCAAAATGACCGATGAGCAAAGCACGGTTTACGAAAAAATAAAATCAGAATATCGAAACGAGTTACTGCAAAGCCTTGAAGATGGCACCTTTGCCCAAACGCAAATACAGGTTTTACAAGGCCTAATTAAGCTGCGCCAGATAGCTAACCATCCATCAATGATAGATGAAAGTTACGAGGGCGATTCGGGCAAGTTTGAGGATGTGGTACATACCTTATCAAATGTGCTGGACGGTGGACATAAGGTGCTTATATTTTCGCAGTTTGTAAAGCAACTTAATATTTACCGCCAGTACTTCGACCAGAAGAACATTAAGTATACCTATCTTGACGGAAGCACCCAAAACCGTGGCGAAGTAGTTAAGAAGTTTCAGCAGGATGCAAAAACGCAGGTATTTTTAATATCTATAAAAGCGGGCGGCGTGGGCCTCAATCTTACCGAGGCCGATTATGTATTTATCCTCGACCCATGGTGGAACCCGGCCGTTGAGCAACAGGCTATTGACCGAACACACCGCATCGGCCAAACTAAAAACGTATTCATTTACAAATTCATTACTAAAGATACTGTTGAAGAAAAGATACTTGCCTTGCAGCAACGCAAACTCACCGTTGCCCGCTCGTTAATCACTACCGAAGAAAGCTTCATTAAGTCGCTATCGGCCGATGATATTAGGGAAATTTTAGGTTAATTGTTGCCGCTGTGCCAGCAGGTTACTACAATATTTTCACCTGCATTTCTTTTAACTTAGGCAGCAAGCGTCTTAAAAATTCATTCTTAAAACCTGCTTCACTATAAATATCTGTAATCCATACAATTACCTTTAGTTCAACGCTATCGGCGGCTATGGTATTTATAAGTATTTCGGGCGGTAAATTCTTTAAAATATTTGCTGACTTCCTCACTTCGTCCTCAATAACCTTGTTCAAGGCATCCAAATCAGTGTCGGCGGGTACTTTAAACAAAACTTCGGTCTTTAAAAAATCGTTGCTAAGGGTCCAGTTCACTAACCGGCCCGACAGTAAATCACCGTTTGGTATAATCACCTCCGAACCTTGTGGCGTAAGCATCTTACTTGAACGTATGCCTATATCCTGCACTTTACCCTTTTTATCGGCAAGTTCAACATAATCGCCAATGCGGAAAGGCTTTTCAAAAATGAGAATGATACCAGATACAAAGTTATTAACGATGTTTTGCATACCTAAACCTATACCCACACTTAGCGCACCTAAAACTACGGTAAGCTTATCAAGCGGTATGCCCGATGCCGTAACGGCCAGTAAAACACCTACTACAACTATAATAAGCCTAATAAGAGCCAGCTTTGAGCCTTTATGCTCCGTTTTATCTTCAAACTTTACTGCACTTTCGCCAAATAGTATGCCTACATGCTTTTGAAGCATATTAGCCAGGTATATAATTACGGCAAAAAACAATACGTTGTTGAGCGAAAAGTGCACACTACCAAACGTGCGTTCTTTTGACAGTACTTGTTGAACCAAAGCAAATACGCCACCGGCAATGCTCAGGTTTATCATAAATACAAGCAACCATAAAATTACCGCCACTACAGACAATATGCGCCTGAACGAAGCCCGTGTAGAAGCAATGTTTAGTCGTGCAAACAATCCGTTTGAGCATGAACTTACTTTAATTTGCAGTTCAAGCGCATCACTTATTACCTGTATAAAGGCTGCCAGCCCTATCACCTGTGTAAGGCCAATAATTGCTGTGGCACTAAACACCTTGGCCAGGCTTATACGCCCAAAAACATTAAAGAGAATTGAGAATACATTTAGCGTTAAGAATATAAGCAAAATAGGTTTTGCCAAACGTTTGGCAACATTTGCCTTAAGCAGCTTTTTATAAAAATAATAACCTATGTATAATGATGCCGCATTTAAGAGAATAAGCCATAAACGCATCCAAATGGCGTCATGTACAACCGCGTTGGTAATAATTACGGTAATGTACAGGCCAACAATCATCAGCCAGTAATTAATGTCGCTTTTAGAAAGCGTTTTCCAAAAGTGCACGGTTACGGCAAACAGCAACATTAGCTGTGTAAGCTCAATGTACATTGATGGCGAATCGGGCTCAAAAAGCGGCGTAAGGTTCAGCATTATAATAATGGTTGCCAAAACCGGGTACGGCCGTATATAATTAAAAGTAAGTTGTCCTAACACCTGCCGCAAATCGGGCTTTTGAGCTTTTTTAAAATTGCGGTAAACCCAAACGTAAAACCCTATACCAATAAGCAGTAAAAGAATGCGGTTATCCCAGGTACTGCTTATGAAATAACCTAGTATTTTGCCTTGTCCATCAATAGCCGATCCAATTAAATCACTTATACTGCTCCCGGGCTCGCTACTTACAGGTGCAGCCCATATATAAGGCGATTCGCGCCCTAATGCACTTTTGCCCGATTGCTGCAACCGCTCGGCTATAGCTGTTTGCAAATCGGTAACGGTGAGGTAGGTTGCAGATACATCTGCCAGTAAGCGGCTCACCGTATCAAGCCTTGCCGTTGTTACTTTACCTGCAGTTTGCAGCCGCACTTTTATTTCATTGAGTTGTGCAGTATACAGCCTTTTTTCGGTAGTATCCTTTGCCGTTACCATCAGTACCGAATCGTTGCCCAGCTCAATCACCTGGTCAGACAGGCCTTGCAAATTTGCATTATACTTGCTTAACGTATTACGCCAGCCGGTAAGGCGGGTAAGTGCATCTTTTAAAATAAGGTTGTAGCTTAACAGGCTTTTGGTATCTAACACCTTTCGGGCCGCATCAATATCCTTTTTCACTGGTGCAACATCGGCACGTACCTCTTTTAAACCATTTTGAATATTTTCTATGCCAAAGCCGCGTTTGTTGGTGGCATTAATTTCGGTAATGGCAGCCTGCGCTTTCTGAATTTTAAATAGCAGCGTATCAGGTATGGTTAATGCCGAATCTGTTTTCACAGCGGCACTATCTTGCGCTATTGCCGGCATCGCCAAAAACAAACTGTTCAAGGCTATGAAAAGGGCAATTTTTATATTCAGAAGAAGTATTTTTTTTGATGTCATGCGTACAAGCTTATGGATAGTATGCTTGTTTTTATACAACCACAAGGTGAAAGGGTTTGAAAAAGAAATTTACAGAGTTGATTCAAGCTCTTAAAAATTAAAGCAGATGCTGTATATTCAGCACTTGGAAAACTAACCTTATATGAAATTTATTTTACCTGCTCTTATCACCACCCTTTTTGTATCATGTTCTGCTCCAAAGGAAAAAGATGATTTGGAGCGGCAAAACCTGGAAGGCAATATTATTAAGGTTACTTATCGTAATTATGACGCGGTTGAAAAATTTGGAGAAGTAAGCAAAGGCCGTTTAAGCAACTCTGATGAACAGGACATAAATGAGAATGGAAACATATCAAAAAGCATTTACACTTCTTTTTATGATCATGCAGATGATAGCATACCCGGTATAAAAAAAAACAATGATGTATTTGTTACATTATCAAAATTCAATAATAAAAATCAAAGAATATCTGTAATTGATACTAAAGATAATAATGTAGAAGCAAGTTTTGTTTATAATGAGGATGGAAAAGTAATCGAGTCTAATGACTATGATGAAGGAAAACTATCAGATAAAACCAAATTCAGCTTTACGGACGGACATTTAAGTGAAAGCAAAAAGTACAAAGCTGATGGAAGTTTAGAAACCGTCACAAAATATAAACTTAACGACGACGAGTCCATTTTGGAATCGAGGGTGCTTTCTCCGGATGGGGTTTATAAAAACCACGCTGTCTATTCTTATCAAGGTAAATTGTTAACCGGTTACAAAGTGTATAGTGATAAAAAGCTAGCTTTTACGGTTAAAATGGAATATCCAAAGTTTGATGATAAAAATAATTGGATAGTTAAATACACCTACTATGATAATAAAATAAAATCAATTACAGAGCGGCAAATAACTTACAAGTAAAACTATTGCGATATCTCCTGGGTTATACATGAACATGCCCAGCAAGCCGCAAAAACACACGCCACCTGTTAACCTTACCGGTCGCCTTAAATGGGTGGAGCGTATATCACATTTGCTTGATGACCAGTTTCGCGTGCCGGGCACAAAATTCCGTTTCGGGCTTGATCCTATTATAAACTTGCTACCCATAGCAGGTGATGCTGCGGGATTTGTTTTAAGTGCTGCACTGGTTTTAACTATGGCTAAACACGGTGTAAGCCGCAAGGTACTCATACTAATGGTGCTTAATGTGTTAATAGACGGGCTGATTGGGGTTATACCGTTTGTTGGGCAGGTTTTTGATTTTTATTACAAAGCCAATACGCGCAACATTAAACTACTTAAAGAGCATTACGAAGAAGGCAAGCATCAGGGTAGCGGCACCGGCATTTTAATTACCATTGCCGTTGTTTTGCTCATAGCCTTTGCAGCGTTTGTATACCTGAGTTATAAATTACTCGCATTTCTTATCAGCCTTTTCTAACTTCTTATCATCGCCCTACGGTTAATATGAGTTTAGCAATCGTTTGCGTAATTTTTTGCAAGCATAATGCGCATTAAACGGCAAAATCTTTCAGATACTCAATAATTATTGTTTAGTTTGTGCTGCGAGGGCTTAGTGTACACATTCAACTTTAAAGCCCGGCAATAAACGCATATAAACCAACTGCTAACACCAGTTACCTTTTGAAAAACCGGTTGCTTTAACGAGTTGCCAACATTTGTTATGAAAAAGTTTTTAGACGAGAATTTTTTGCTGCAAACCGAAACTGCGCAGCGCCTGTACCATGAGTACGCCAAAGATCTTCCAATTATTGACTATCATTGCCACCTGCCTCCTGATCAGATTGCTGCCGACTTAAATTTCAGCAACCTATCTCATATATGGCTTCACGGTGATCATTACAAATGGCGTGCAATGCGCACCAACGGCATTGACGAAAGCTATGTAACCGGTAATAAAAGCGATTTTGAAAAGTTTGAGCAATGGGCGGCTACCGTGCCTTACACCCTGCGTAACCCTTTATACCACTGGACTCATTTAGAGTTACAGCGTTACTTTGGTATTCACGATATCCTGTCGCCAAAAACGGCAAAGGAAATTTATGACAAGTGTACCGAAATGCTGCAAGGTCCGGAGTTTTCAACTCAAAGCCTTATTAAAAAAATGAAGGTTGAGGCAATTGGTACCACCGATGACCCATTGGATAACCTGGAATTCCACAAGCAACTGGCCGGCAACAACGTAACTAAAGTATTGCCATCGTTCCGCCCCGATAAGGCTATGAATGCTGATGATGCCGTTGCCTTGAACGCCTATATTGACAAGCTGGAAGCCTTGACCGATTTAAGCATAGGTGATTATGATACTTACCTAACTGCATTAAAAAAACGTCATGATTACTTTGCCGAGCATGGCTGTAAAGTGTCTGACCATGGTTTAGAGCAAATCTATGCCGAGGAGTATACCGAAGACGAAATTCGCAGCATATTCATTAAAATTCGCACAGGCGTAGCTTTAATGCCGGGCGAAATCCTGAAAATAAAATCGGCCTTGTTATTTCAGTTTGCCATTTGGGATCACGAAAAAGGTTGGGTTCAGCAATATCACCTTGGTGCATTGCGCAATAACAATACTCGCTTATTAACTAAACTAGGTCCTGATACAGGTTTTGATTCCATTGGCGATTTTAGCCAGGGCCGTGCCCTTTCAACTTTCTTAAACAAGTTGGATACTGAAGATAAACTGGCCAAAACCATCATCTACAACCTTAACCCAACCCAAAACGAATTATTTGCTACCATGATTGGTAATTTTAATGATGGTACGGTTGCAGGCAAAGTTCAGTTTGGCTCAGGCTGGTGGTTCCTTGACCAAAAAGATGGTATGATTAAACAAATGAACGCACTTTCAAACATGGGCTTGTTAAGCCGCTTTATTGGTATGCTTACCGATTCGCGCAGCTTCCTATCGTTCCCGCGTCATGAGTATTTCCGTCGTATACTGTGTAACTTACTGGGTGACGATATTGAAAATGGTGAATTGCCAAACGATATTGAGTGGACCGGTAAAGTGGTACAGGACATTTGTTACTATAACGCTAAAAACTATTTTCCTTTTTAAGGTAAGATAATGAGCGAAATTTTGAATAAAGATTACAGCAGCGGTTCGGTATTAAACTTTGGCGAACTGCTGCTTCGCATAACCCCCGATGCTACCGGCGAATGGCTGCAGGAAAACAGTCTGCCCGTTTTTGTGGGTGGTGCCGAACTTAACGTGGCTACAGCGCTGGCCCTTTGGAATGTACCATCGCGCTATTTTACGGCATTGCCTAAAAATGGCATGTCCGATCAGCTAATCTCTTTTTTAAATGAAAAGAGCATTGACACATCAACCATTGTTTATCATGGTAAACGTGTAGGTCTGTACTTTTTAACCAAAGGGCAGGACTTGAAACACGATGCTTTGATTTACGATCGTGCGCATTCGGCTTTTGCCGATTTAACCACCGGATTAATTGACTGGGACAAGGTATTAGACGGCGTTACCTGGTTTCACTTTAGCGCTATTTGCCCGGCCATAAGCCAAAACGTGGCCGACGTATGTAAAGAAGCTTTAGAAGCTGCCTCGCGCAAAGGCATCACCATTTCGGTTGATTTGAATTACCGCGCCAAGTTATGGCAATACGGTAAGCAACCTATTGATGTAATGCCCGAACTGGCGCAGTATTGCGACTTAATCATGGGTAACATTTGGGCTGCCGAGCGTATGTTAGGTGTAGCGGTTGATGAACTGGTTACCGAATCGGGGCAAAAAAGCCTTTACGTTAAGGAAGCTCAAAAAAGCTCAGAGGAAATTATCAAGCAATTTCCAAAATGCAAGGCGGTAGCCAATACATTCAGGTTTACCACTGAGGACAACACCAATATTGATTACTATACCGTGTTATATACCGATGGCAAGCCGCATGTATCAGGCGAGTACTTTGCCGAAACCATTGTTGATAAAGTAGGTAGTGGCGATTGCTACATGGCCGGTCTTATCTACGGTTTTTATAACAACTATGAACCACAGGAAACGGTTGATTTTGCAACCGCTGCCGCATTTACCAAACTGTTTGTAAACAGCGATGCTACTAACCGCAGCGTTGATTTTATACAGCAAGCTATTATTAAATGAAAATCAAACAGCAAGTATTAGACAGCATTATTACGCAGGGCATGTTGCCGTTGTTTTTTTATGCTGATGCCGATGTAAGCGTTGAAATTACCCGCACCCTGTATAAAGCAGGCGTACGCGTTTTTGAATATACCAACCGCGGTGCCGCCGCGCTCGAAAACTTTAAAAAATTAAAGGAACTGCAACAGGCCGAAATGCCTGACCTTAACCTGGGTATAGGCACAATAAAATCGGTGCATGAGGCTGATGCCTTCATTAATGCCGGTGCCGACTTCCTGGTATCGCCTATTGTGAACCCCGAAGTGGCTAAAATGGCTAATGATTTAAACATGTTGTGGATTCCGGGTTGTATGACGCCAACTGAAATTTACACTGCGCAATCATCAAACGCGGCCTTAATTAAACTTTTCCCGGCTAATATTTTAGGTCCTGAGTTTTTAACATCTATTAAAGAGCTTTTCCGCGACCAGTTGTTTATGCCAACCGGTGGTGTTGAGTTAGATGCAGGAAATATATCAACATGGTTTAAAGCAGGTGTATGTGCAGTGGGTATGGGCAGCAAGCTTATCAGCAAAAAAGTACTGGAAGAGAAACTATACGACGAATTATTTACCAATACCCAAAAAGCTATTGAGCTGGTACAAACCAGCCGATAAACATCAACATAAACCCAATTATGAACAATATTAAGATGAGCAATTACCGCTGGACCATTTGTGCCTTGCTGTTTTTTGCCACCACTATTAATTACCTCGACCGCCAGGTACTTAGCTTACTTAAGCCATTACTATCAAAAGAATTTGGCTGGAGTGATAGCGACTACGGTACCATTGTAGGCGTATTTTCACTGGCTTACGCATTTTCAATGCTGTTTGCCGGTCGTGTAATTGATTATTTGGGAACCAAGGCAGGTTATGCCTGGTCAATCATCTTATGGTCGGTTGGTGCCATTGTACATGCCTTTGCGCACATGGTTCCAAGCAGTATATTAGGGTTCTCTTTAGGCCGTACCGTTTTGGCCGTTGGCGAATCGGGCAATTTTCCGGCGGCCATTAAAACCACTGCCGAATATTTTCCTAAAAAAGACCGTGCATTGGCTACAGGTATTTTTAATTCAGGTGCTAACGTAGGTGCAATCTTAGCTCCTATTGTAGTGCCATGGATTGCCGAACAATGGGGCTGGCAATGGGCATTTATCGGCATTGGCGCCATTGGTTTTATATGGTTGATTTTTTGGCTGCTTTTGTACGAAATTCCTTCAAAAAACAGAAAACTAAGCCAGTCAGAGTATGAGTACATTCATAGTGACGAAATACAGCAGCACGAACCTATTGAAGTAGAAAGAGTAGAAGAAGGACGTAAGTTCACTTATCTTGAATGTTTTCAATTTAAGCAAACCTGGGCTTTTGCCTTTGGCAAATTCATGACTGATGGTGTATGGTGGTTTTTCTTGTTTTGGCTGCCGGCTTACTTCAAAGCTCAGTACAATATGGAAGGCACAGCAATCTCCTTACCAATTGCAGTTTTATATACCATAACCATGGTTGGCTCAATTGGTGGCGGCGCTTTTCCTACCTATTTTATTAATAAAGGGTATGATGCGTACACCGGCCGTATGAAAGCCATGTTTGTAATTGCTCTTTTCCCTTTAGTAGTTTTACTTACACCTTACCTAAGCCAGTTTAGCTACTGGTGGGCGGTAGGTCTTATTGCAGTTGGGGCATCAGCTCACCAGGCATGGAGCGCCAACATATTTACTACCGTTGGCGATATGTTCCCTAAAAAAGCTATTGCAACCATTACGGGTATTGGCGGTATGGCAGGCGGCATTGGCTCCTTTTTACTAAGCAAGGGTGCCGGTATGTTGTTTGACCACTACAGCGCCGAGGGTCATATTCAAACCGGCTATTCAATAATGTTCATCCTTTGTGCTTTAGCTTACATTATTGCCTGGGTGGTAATGAAGGCACTGGTGCCGAAGATGAAGCCAATCGAGCTCTAAAGTTATCGCAATGTCATTAATGGTTTTATGACGAATGCGCATGAAACCATTAACGCTGCGCACGTATTTTTACAAAACAAACAACCAAACATAAAGATTAATTAAAATCAATTATCATGAGTTTCAACGACGAGCTTAACAGCTTATTTGTTGAGGAGAGCCAGATACCGGCCGAGTACCGGATCGAAGAGCTTCATCAACGGGAGTACCTGGTAAACGGGGAAATGAAACAGTGGGATGGCGAGGTTAGCGAGGTGTATTCACCTATTTGCATACCCGGTCCTGATGGTTTACAACGCAAGCTTATTGGCAGCTATCCGCTGGGCACCGAGAAGGAAGCCATGGAAGCACTTGAAGCCGCAGAAGCAGCCTACAACAACGGCCGCGGCGAATGGCCAACCATGAGCGTAGCCGACCGTATTAAGTGCCTTGAGAAGTTTGTGTACAAGATGGTGGAGCAGCGCGATCTGGTTATCAAGCTTATTGTATGGGAAATTGGTAAATCACTGGCCGACTCAACCAAAGAGTTTGACCGTACAGTTGACTATATAAATCTGACTATTGATGCTCTTAAAGACATCGACCGTCAGTCATCGCGCTTTGAAATTGCCGAAGGTGTGGTTGCACAAACCCGCCGCTCGCCACTTGGTGTGGTATTATGTATGGGTCCGTTTAACTACCCGTTGAACGAAACCTTTACTACATTGATCCCGGCCATTATCATGGGCAACACCATACTTTTCAAACCACCGAAACATGGTACTTTAGTTCACTACCCATTATTGCGTGCCTTCCAGGAATCTTTCCCTAAAGGTGTGGTAAACACAGTTTACGGTCGTGGTGCCAACGTTACCCCAGGCTTAATGGCTACCGGTAAAATAAACGTATTGGCTTTCATTGGCTCAAGCAAGGTGGCTAATGATTTAAAGAAACGTCACCCTAAAATTAACCGCTTACGTGCCGTGCTAAGTTTGGATGCTAAAAATGCAGCCATCGTAACTAAAAGCGCCGACCTGCAAATTGCGGTTAATGAATGTATTTTAGGTTCATTATCTTACAACGGTCAGCGTTGTACAGCTATTAAAATTATTCATGTGCACAAAGACGTTGCCGATGAATTTTTGAAATTGCTTAGCGAAGGTATTGCCAAATTGAAATACGGTATGCCATGGGAAAAAGGTGTAAACCTTACTCCTGTAGCTGAACCTGGTAAGCCTGCCTACCTTAAAGAGTGTATTGACGATGCCATTGCTAACGGAGCCAAGGTAGTTAACGAAAACGGTGGCGCTACTGTTGCATCATTTGTATACCCGGCAGTAGTTTACCCTGTTAACGAAAATATGAAACTGTACCGCGAGGAGCAGTTTGGTCCGGTTATACCTGTTATGCCTTTCGACAGCATTGAGGAGCCTATTCAGTACCAAATAGATTCGCCGCACGGTATGCAGGTGAGTATATTTAGTACCGATGCGCAGGAAACTGCCGATTTGATTGATCCGTTTGTAAACCTGGTAAGCCGCGTTAACATCAACGCACAATGCCAGCGCGGACCAGATGTATTCCCTTTCACCGGCCGTAAAGACAGTGCCGAGGGTACCCTATCGGTGCATGATGCACTACGTTCGTTCTCTATCCGTTCGTTGGTGGCTACCAAAATGAACGATTCGAACAAGCAATTGTTGAACGACATCATAAATGAACACGATAGCAACTTCTTGAGTACTAATTATATATTTTAATTTATAATAAGGCACTTTATAACAAAAACGGGCAGCTAAATAGCTGCCCGTTTTTGTTATAGGATAAGTTCCGTTAGTAAGAATTTTGAATAGTAATATTCAACCCTTCTTCAGGGCTATCTGATAGGTCACCAATGTAAACATCATTCAGCAATTCGAAATAATTTAAGTTATCCCATAATTGGTTATAAGCCGATTGGCCTCTGGCGTACCAGTCATAGCGCCAATCTGTAGTATAATGAAATCTTCTTATGTAAACGGTATAATTACCGGCGGGTACCGTGCCGCATCTGTAAGTTTGATCAACTTTGGTAAAATCATAAGCAAATAAAAAGTAGTCTTCATCAATATCGTTATTGTGGCAGTACACCTCCCATTGCGCAAAATGCGAACTAGTTCCTTGATAAGTTAAATAGATTGGCACCATGTTTTGTGCCTTAGCACTCAGGCTAAATGAAAGCGCAGCAAATACCATTGCAAGCGCAAGCAGCAATTTTGTTTTTCTCATAATAAGTTAAAGATTATAAATGGTTTATGCATCAAAGATACCGGCAATTTAACCCACACTTTATAGTATATTTTCTAGTTGCTATAAAATATTAACAGCATTTATGAAAATTTGATGAGAGTGTGTAACCTGTAAATGCAATACTGTTATAAATCGCTACAACTCAATAGCAGCCACTCTGTTTTATATGCCTTGGTCAATATACAGCAGCCCGCCTGAAAACTTTATTAAAAGCTTTTTATACCAAATCTTTTACCATAATCAAACTAAATTATTACTTTAAAAATCCGTATTTTTGCACCTCTTAATTTTTGTGGAAACCACTGATGTACAAGGAATATAAACAGTTAAATTTATCACAGATAGGCAAGGATGTACTCGAGTTTTGGAAACAAAACAGCATTTTCGAAAAAAGCATCAGCAGTCGTCCAGCCAGTAATCCATATACTTTCTACGAAGGTCCGCCATCGGCCAATGGTATGCCCGGCATTCACCATGCTATGGCGCGGTCAATTAAAGATATTTTTTGCCGCTACAAAACTCTTAAGGGGTACCAGGTAAAGCGTAAAGGCGGCTGGGATACCCACGGCCTGCCTATTGAGCTGGCTGTAGAAAAATCATTAGGTATTACTAAAGATGATATTGGCAAAACCATTTCGGTAGATGATTATAACCAGGCCTGCCGCAAGGAGGTAATGCGTTATACTGACGTATGGAACGACCTTACCCTTAAAATGGGCTACTGGGTTGACTTAGAGAAACCTTACATCACCTACGAAAACGATTATATTGAAACCCTTTGGTGGATTTTAAAACAACTATACAATAAAGGATGGTTGTATAAAGGTTATACGGTACAGCCGTACTCGCCAAAATCGGGCACGGGTTTAAGCTCACACGAACTTAATCAGCCGGGCACCTACAAAATGGTGAAAGATACTACCATTACTGCACAGTTCCATTTAAAAAATGACCAGCAGCACCCGCTGATCTCAACACTGTTCAGCGAGGCGGAAGAAGATACCGTTATACTGGCCTGGACAACTACTCCATGGACACTGCCGTCGAACTGTGCGCTGGCCGTGGGCGAGGACATTGACTATGTTAAAATAGCCACCTTTAACCCGTATACCTACAAACCAGTAAGCGTGGTTTTAGCAAAAGCGTTGGTAGGTAAATACTTTAAAGTTGAGGGCGAGAATGCACCTTTCGACGATTACAAAGAAGGCGATAAAGTTATCCCTTGGACGGTAAAGGCTGAATTTAAAGGCTTAGACCTGATTGGCCTGCGTTATCACCAGTTGATGCCGTATGTAAGCAATGAGGACCTGGAGAAAAATGCATTCCGCGTTATCCCGGCCGACTTTGTGACCACAGGCGATGGTACCGGCATTGTACACACGGCATCTGTTTTTGGTGCGGATGACTTTAGGGCCTGTAAAGAAAACAACGTACCATCGGTAATGGTGTTGGACGAAACAGGCAAAGAAGTGCCATTAGTAAACAAACAAGGCCGTTTTGTTGACGAGGTAATTGATTTTGCCGGCCGTTATGTGAAAGAAGAATATTACAGCAAGGAAGAACGCGAGGAACCTGGTTTTAAACCAACCGACGTGCTTATTTCTATTAAGCTGAAAGAGGATAACAAAGCGTTCAACGTACAAAAGTACGAACACAGCTACCCACACTCGTGGCGTACTGATGAGCCAATTTTGTACTATCCGCTCGATAGCTGGTTTATTAAAACCACTGCCGTTAAGGATAAGCTTATCGAACTAAACAAAACTATCAACTGGAAACCCGAAGCGACCGGTACCGGTCGTTTTGGTAACTGGTTAGAAAACTTGGTTGACTGGAACTTATCGCGTTCACGCTACTGGGGTACCCCGCTGCCTATTTGGCGGTCTGATTATTTAGGTCTGGACTTCAATTCGGAGATATGTATTGGAAGTATTGATGACTTATATAAGTATGACGTATTCTACTTCAAATTTGAGGAGGCTAAAGATTTCTTCTTGAAAAATAGTGAAGAGAAAATAGCTGAGCTGTTGGAAATAAAATATAATGAAGATGATCCAAATAATCCGTTTGATTGGGCTCATGTTCAGCAGCACAAAATAGAGGTTGAACGAGGAAATATATCATTAAAGCATTTTATTGATTTTTGTCCAAATAAGAAGGTACTTCTAAAGAAGTTTTCTTGCACAATTGATGAGTTTTACAAGGAGAAAAATATTCCTTTGGACATACATAGACCCTATGTAGATAATTTTGTTTTATCAAAACTCCACGATGGAGAGCTTCAGTATTTTTATCGTGAGCCCGACCTAATCGACGTTTGGTTCGATTCGGGTGCTATGCCGTATGCACAATGGCACTTCCCGTTCGAAAATAAAGAACAGTTTGCTGATGCCTACCCGGCCGATTTTATTGCCGAGGGTGTCGACCAAACCCGTGGCTGGTTTTTTACCCTACACGCCATTGCCGTTATGCTAAGCGAGGCCAGCGACGAGGTAAAAGCCGTAAATGAAAAAGTAGGCAACCGCGGTATTGCATTTAAAAACGTGGTATCAAACGGTTTGGTGCTCGATAAAAACGGCAACAAAATGTCGAAACGTTTAGGCAACGCTGTCGATCCGTTTGAAACCATTGAGCAATACGGTGCCGATGCAGCCCGCTGGTACATGATCAGCAATGCATCGCCATGGGATAACCTTAAATTTAATATTGAAGGATTGGACGAGGTTCGTCGTAAATTCTTTGGTACTTTATATAACACCTACTCGTTCTTTTCGCTGTACGCTAACATTGATAAATTCGATTACAGCGCGCCCGAGATCGAACTAAGCCAACGCCCCGAAATTGACCGCTGGATACTATCGTTACTAAACACGTTGACCCAGGAGGTTGACGGATTTTATGCCGATTTTGAGCCAACCAAAGCAGCCCGCGCTATACAGGAATACGTTGATGCACACCTGAGCAACTGGTACGTGCGCCTGAGCCGTCGCCGTTTCTGGAAATCAGATAATTCCGAAGACAAAACATCAGCTTACCAAACGCTATATACCTGTTTGGTAACCATTGCTAAGCTCATGTCGCCCATTGCGCCGTTCTTTGCCGAACGCCTGTACAACGATTTAAATACTACTACCGGTAAAGAGCAATTCGAGTCGGTGCATTTAACTAATTTCCCTGCCTACCAGGCCGAGTTGGTTGACAAAGAGCTGGAAGAGCGTATGCAACTGGCACAGGATATTTCATCGTTAACCCTATCGTTACGTAAAAAGGTAGGTATTAACGTACGCCAGCCGTTAAGTAAAATATTACTGCCTATACTCAACAAAAACTTTGAGCACCAGGTTGAGGCCATTAAAGAACTGATTCTTTCGGAAACCAACATTAAAGCTATTGAGTACATAACTGACACTGCCGGCTTTATTACCCGTAAAATCAAGCCAAACTTTAAAGCTTTGGGCCAAAAGGTAGGTAAGGATATGAAGGCCGTTGCGGAAGCCATTACCGGTTTCAACCAGGAGGATATTGCCAAACTGGAAAATGAAGGACAGATTGCTGTGTTAGATAACAAATACACCATACTTGCCGCCGAAGTTGAAATTACTGCCGAAGACGTTCCGGGCTGGCAGGTTGCAAATTTGGGAAAACTAACCGTGGCTTTAGATGTTACCCTAACCAACGAACTTAAACAGGAAGGTATATCGCGCGAACTCATCAACCGTATACAAAACCTGCGCAAGGGTAATAATTTTGAAGTTACTGATAAGATAAATGTACGCCTGAGTGATCACCCGCTAATCAGCGAGGCTGTAAATAAGAATTTATCATATATATGTGCCGAAACGTTAGCTGAAAACATTAAGCTTGATAGCCAACTTAATGAGGGTGAAAAAACTGTTATTGACGAAACCGAAGTAATTATTTCTATAACTAAAATATAATGAGCACACCACAAACTGAAAAAACAAGATATTCAGACGCTGAGTTACTAGAATTTAAAGAATTAATTTTAGACAAGATACGTATTGCACGTGAAGAACTGAATGCCCTCGCATCATCATTAAGTAACCCAAACCTTAATGGCACTGATGATACTGCAGGCACTTATAAAACATTAGAAGACGGTTCAGCTACATTGGAAAAAGAGCAGATTAACCAACTGGCTGCCCGTCAAAAGAAATTTATTGAGCAATTAGAGGCTGCCCTGGTACGCATTGAAACCAAATCATATGGTATTTGCCGCGAAACCGGTAAACTGATACAAAAGGAACGCCTGCGTGCTGTACCGCACACAACCCTGAGCATGGAAGCTAAATTGAAGCAGTAATTTTACATGAAGGCATCGTACTTAAAACCTTTCCTTTTAGCTTTCGTAGTTGTACTAGCCGATCAGCTTATTAAAATATGGGTGCGCAACAACATGTATATGGGCCAGGAAATTCATTTCCTGGGTGATAGGGGCATGTTACTTTATACCGAAAACAATGGTATGGCCTTTGGCTGGGAACTTGGTGGCGTAGCCGGTAAACTGGCACTTACCTTGTTCCGCATTTTTGCAGTAGGTGGTATTGGCTACGGTTTGTATTACCTTATAAAACACAAGCACCACCGCGGACTAATACTTTGCGTGGCTTTAATTTTTGCAGGTGCCTTGGGTAATATCATTGATTCTACCTTTTACGGAATGATATACGGATACGCTCCCATTTTTCAAGGACGCGTAGTGGATATGTTCTATTTCCCGATAATAAGAGGTCATTACCCTACGTGGGTTCCATCGGTAGGCGGCGATCCGTTCATATTCTTTCAACCTATATTTAACCTGGCCGATTCGGCAATATCTATAGGCGTTATCCTCATCCTTATTTTTCAAAATAAGTATTTCAAAAAGGAAGAAGAAGTACCAAGCAGTCCGCATAGCGAGGTTGTTGAAGAATAAAATTTCAACTCCTGATAAATCAAACAAAAAAAGCCGCTCTAATTTGAGCGGCTTTTTTCGTTTACAGTTTTCCGTTAGTACAAAGCTGTAATTTTAAAACAACAGCCACATCACAACACCTTGATATTCACGTATTTCATATAATAATAAAAAAATAACAAGTTTCGTTAAACCATTTAGCGCTTATGGGCTCTATAATGTGCTTTTGATGATAAAGCAAAGCGAACAAGTTAAGCCTGAAAAAAAATCACAGGCTTTGTAACAAATAAGTTAAATAGTTCGTCTTGGCTATGTTATTAAAAGTTATTCAACCAAATCACAGTTCACAATGTTATTAAATCTAACACCTATATCAACAGTTACAGCGCCGGCTTGTACCGGCGCCCTAACAACACTAATGAGCAAGCTATAGCTACTCTTCACTAATCAAACATTTTTACTAACATATTTTACTTGATAAGGCTATGCTGATGCATAACCCGGGAACAGCTTGGCTTGAAAAGCAAATATCCGTTAGTACTTACATTTCATCAACACTCAAAAATTAAACAATGAAACCAATCACAATTTTTAACCGCTTATTAAGCCTAGCACTACTAACTACCGCCCTGTTTACAACCTCATGTAAAAAGGATAAAGATGATAAGCGCATCAAAGAGATGAGGCTTATAAAGCTGGAAGAGTCGGCCACGAGCTACACTACATTTGATTACAACTCAAAAAACCAGGTGGTTAAAATGACTTCAAATGAGGGCACAATTGCCCAAACCTTTAATGTATCATATGAAAACAACAAACCAAGCCTGATTAAGTCAGGCGAAGGTTCAATGAAGTTCACTTACGTAAACAACAAACTTGATGCTACCAAACTATTTGCAGACGACGCTCAAACACAACTGGTAGGGCACATTAAACTTAACTACCTGAACGAACGAATAGATAATATGGTAATTTCTCACCTGCTGGAAGGTGCTCAGGAACCAACGCCAATTGTAAAATCGCTATATGAATATTACGCAAACGGTGATGTTAAAAAGCAGGTTGATTACGTTTGGAATCCTTTAAATGGTCAATTCAAATTAAGCGCATCAACTGTTTATGAATACGATGATAAGGTTAACCCTTTACTTGCACTGGGCGATGCTTATACCATATCATTTAAGGCAGTATCACAACACAACCCGGTTAAAGAAACTGAGTATGACGAAAACAACGAACTAAGCTTTACCACTACCTACACTTACACCTATAACAGCAATGCATATCCGGTTACTGCCCAAAGAAAAATTACTGCTGCGGGCAAGGCTAACTCAACTGTTAGCAACTTTAAATACACATACCAATAAAATTTGCTACTATTTACTTGTAGCAAGTTAATAATTACTAATATTGGCCGCGCCACAACATTAAGTGGCGCGGCATTTTTTTACCTATGGCTATAAATACAATTATATTTGATTTGGGAGCAGTATTAATTGATTGGCACCCACACCACCTTTACAATAAAATTTTTACTGATAGCGCGCAGCGCGATTGGTTTTTAGAAAATATTTGCACTAACGACTGGAACGAGGAACAAGATGGCGGCCGCACCCTGGCCGAGGGTACTGAATTACTGGTAAAACAACACCCTGAGCATGAGGTTAACATACGCGCTTACTATGGCCGTTGGGCCGAAATGCTTAACGGACCAATTACAGGCACAGTAGAAATTTTCAAAGCTTTAAAAGACAGCGGGAACTACAAAATATATGCGCTAAGTAACTGGTCGGCTGAAACCATGGAGATTGCTTTCAGTCAGTTTGAGTTTCTTGACTGGTTTGACGGCATGGTAGTTTCGGGTATTGAAAAAATGCGCAAGCCCGAGCCAGCATTTTACCAGTTGTTATTAAACCGATACAATGTTGAACCCGGGCAGGCACTTTTTATTGATGATAATATGCGTAATATTATTGCCGCCAAAAACATGGGCATTGACAGCATACATTTTACAACAGCTACAGAATTAGAACAAGAGCTGAGGATGCGGAATATACTTTAAGTTACTTGCCCAAACGGTAATTAACACTCAAGCCATAAAGGGTACTTCCCAGGTCAAACGCAATGTAATTGGTAAAGGGAGCACGTCTGATGTATGTTGCGCTTATATCCAACTTTTTGTTAAGAATAACACCCGCTTTTAATGGCGTGGTTACATAATAATTCATCAGCGAATAGTAACTTTCTTCAGCAAGCTGAATGTTGGTTGCAGATGTTCTTAGCTCATCATTTGCGTAAGCAGCAAGGTTAACACTCGCCCCTACGCCCAAGTAAAATTTAAATTTATCTGAGTTGTAGATATTGTAAAGTACTTGCGGACCTATGTTGACTGCATACTGGTTAAACTTATAAGTATAGAAGTCATTGTACCTGTTTGCACTACTAAATGAAGCGTTAAGGTATGACAGCGTAAGCTCCATACGTAAAATAAGCTTTTGCGTGTACTTATTAGTGTAAAAGTCAAACCCTGCAGCAATACGTGGCACATAGCTTACAGATTGTTTACCATCAAACACATTTTGGCCTTCAAAACTTGTAACAGTTCGGTTTAGCATCAAGCCAACATAAAAGTCAGACCCGATGGTACCGGTTTGCTCTTTGCTCTTGTCGTTATTAATACTTTTAATAACCCGTAATATATCCGATTCGTTGAATTTTGAACGTTCAATTTGTATTTGCGCATTTTTGAACTCGGGGTTGTACTTACCTGCTAAATTAAAGAGCTGTTGGCCATAAGGCGCAAAGGTTGATATCTGTTGCGTTTGAGCATAATATTGATGATACTTAAGCTCCACAGGCTGCTGTGCGTTCTCTTGTATGAAGTATCTTATTTTTCTACTATCCCGGTGCGAATACAGGCTCAACGGACTTCCCTGATAAAGCAATTGAAGGAAAATAGTATCTCTAACCGTAGTAGTATCTAGTTGGTTTGGCAGGTTTGGAAACACGTTATCGTCAGCACTGATGTTTCCCGTATAACTTACATACTTATCCATGTTTGTTATACCAAAGGAACTTATTTGAGCAGGTTCATATTTAGTTGCCTGTTTTTCGGCAACATTATTTTTGAACTCAATTACCTCAGGCAAAATTTCCCATTCGCGGTAGTTGATGTAGCCTTTAAGCGTATCGCCACTAAGTTTAACAATATAAGCAGGCTTAAAATTAGATTGAGCAAGTAAGCTCAAAGGACAAAGAGCCGCAATAAGCAGCAGGCGTAAGAATTTCATGATAAAAGGAAAAGGTTATCTTTAAAATATCAAAGATAACCTTTTTGCAAACTTGTAAGGCAATATCTAAAAAATAGCCTGTGCTATGCGTTTGGTTGGCTCAGGGTTACCCATAGTGTAAAAATGTAATACCGGCACCCCAAAATCAACAAGTTCTTTACACTGGTTAATCATCCACTCAATGCCAACTTCTTTTACTTCCTTGTCATTTTTACAATCATGTATGGCATCACATAAATCTTCCGGTATATCAATATGAAATATTTTTGGAAGGTTAATAAGTTGCTTCGCGGTGGTAATTGGCTTCAATCCGGGAATGATAGGCACATTAATCCCATTTTCACGGCACTGATTAACAAACGCCTTAAACTTACTGTTATCAAAAAACATTTGGGTAACAATGAAATTTGCACCACCATCAACCTTTTGCCTTAAATATTTAAAGTCTGTTTTAAGGTTTGGAGCTTCAAAGTGCTTCTCGGGGTAGGCAGCTACACCTATACAAAAATCAGTTTTGTATGATGTATCCTGATACTCGTGCAGGTAAACACCATTATTCATATTAGTTACCTGTTCAAGCAATTCGGTTGCATAGCAGTGTCCGCCGGGGGTTGGTATAAAGCCCGAATCGGTTTTACGGGCATCGCCGCGCAGCACCAGTACGTTATCAATACCCAAAAACTGTAAATCAATCAGTGCGTATTCAGTCTCCTCTTTGGTAAACCCACCACAAATTAAATGCGGAACGGTATCAACCTTGTACTTATGCTGTATTGCCGCACAAACCGCAACCGTACCCGGGCGTTTGCGGTAAGTGGCCTTTTGTATACTACCGTCGGCAGTTTCTTTATAAAACAAATCCTCACGCGATGACGTCACGTCAATAAATGGCGGCTTAAACTCCATCAAAGGGTCGATGGCTTTGTAAATACCATCCATGCTCTGCCCTTTAATGGGAGGCAGTAGTTCAAAGGAGAAAAGCGTTTTGCCGTTTGCGTTGGCTATGTGGTCTGTAATTTTCATTGTTTTAGTAAAAAGTAGTAAGACTATTCCTTAATCCGCTTACCATTCTTTGTAACTCTGTTATTTGAGTACTTAGTATTTGAAATTTTTCTTCTGAAATATAATCGAATTCTTTGGCTATAATAACTAGTGTTTCTATTCAAATGAAGAGCCTAATGCGATACTTAAAAACTGATAAAGTTCTTTACTAGATCTTCTACCGCAGCCTTCGGCAATGTTTGACGGTATTGATACAGCAGCACGAGTAATCTGAGAGGTCAATCCATACCTTTCTGATGCTGGGAAGCTGCGGGTAGTTGCAAATATTAATTTACAAACTTCCATTCCCGCTTTCCAAACTTTTAATTCTTTAAAGTTGTGCATCTCTTATCTTGATACCTGATACTAAATACTCGCTACTAAAATCAATAATTCAAATTAGGCCCTAACCATCTTTCAGCTGTTTCAACCGACATACTTTTGCGCTGTGCATAATCTTCTATCTGGTCTTTGCTTATTTTACCTAAGCCAAAATAACGGCTGTCGGGGTGCGAAAAATAAAAGCCGCTTACAGATGCCGTTGGTAGCATGGCCATACTCTCGGTTAAATGTATATGCGTGTTGTCTTCAGCTTTAAGTAAATCAAATAAGGTAACTTTCTCTGTATGCTCAGGACAAGCCGGATAACCGGGTGCCGGGCGGATACCCTGATATTGTTCCTTAATCAAATCTTCATTGCTCAATTGTTCATCTTTAGCGTATCCCCAATATTCACGGCGCACCAGCTCGTGCATTTTTTCGGCAAAAGCCTCGGCAAGGCGGTCGGCAATAGCCTTAATCATGATGCTGTTATAATCGTCATGGTCGGCTTCGTATTGAGCAACCAGTTCATCGCAGCCAATACCGGTAGTTACGGCAAAGCCGCCAAAGTAGTCGGGGACGCCGCTTTCTTTAGGGGCAATAAAGTCAGACAGGGCATAGTAAGGCTCACCTTTGGCTTTTTCGGCTTGCTGACGAAGTGTATGTATACGGGTAAGCAGTTGTGTACGGCTTTCATCAGCATACAGCTCAATATCGTCGCCCACGCTATTAGCAGGCCAAAAGCCAATTACGCCGTTAGCTTGCAAAAGGTTTTCGCTAATAACCTTGTTTAGCATGGCCTGCGCATCATCAAATAATTTGGTAGCTTCTACACCAACGTTTTTATCAGTTAATATTTTTGGATAGCTACCGCGCAGTTCCCAGGTATGAAAAAACGGTGTCCAGTCAATATAAGGCACCAGCTCTTCTAATGGGAATGCCTCGAAAACCTTGGTACCGGTAAATGCTGGTTTACAGGCTACGGCTCCATTTAAATTTAGCTGAAATTTATTAGCGCGGGCATCTTGTAAAGACAGGAAACGCTTATCTGAACGTTTGTTTAAGTGTGCTTCGCGTGCTTTTTCGTATTCTGCTTTAATACCGTTGATGTAATCATTGCGGTTATCCTTATTCATTAGGGTGCTGCAAACCGTTACACTGCGCGATGCATCAAGCACATGTATGGCAGGCCCTGAATAGTTAGGCGCAATTTTTACTGCCGCATGTATACGAGAGGTAGTGGCACCACCCACAATTAACGGAATAGTGAAACCCTCGCGCTCCATTTCCTTTGCAAAATGTACCATCTCATCTAATGATGGAGTAATTAGTCCGCTCAAGCCAATTATATCAACGTCTTGTTTTTTAGCTTCCTCAATTATCTTTTGCGCCGGAACCATTACCCCGAGATCTATAATCTCGAAGTTGTTACAGGCCAGTACTACACCAACTATATTTTTACCAATGTCGTGCACATCGCCTTTTACAGTGGCCATTAAAATTTTGCCGGCGCTCGAACGTTCATTACCATTGGCGTTTTTGGCTTTTTCGGCCTCAATGTAAGGCAATAAATAAGCTACAGCCTTTTTCATTACCCGCGCCGATTTTACTACCTGCGGCAAAAACATTTTTCCGGCACCAAACAAATCACCCACAATGTTCATCCCATCCATTAGCGGGCCTTCAATTACTTCCAACGGGCGGGCGTACTGTTGCCTTGCCTCTTCCACATCGGCGTCAATATATTCTACAATACCTTTTACCAATGCGTGCGATAAGCGCTTTTGTACCGGCTCATTACGCCAGGCTTCATCTTTTACCAATGCTTTGCCTTTACTTTTTACAGTATCGGCATATTCAACCAAACGCTCGGTAGCATCCGGCCGGCGGTTAAGCAGCACATCTTCTACCAGTTCCAGCAGTTCTTTAGGTATTTCCTCGTAAACCTCCAGCATGCCTGCATTTACAATGCCCATATCCATACCAGCTTTAATGGCGTGGTACAAAAATGCCGAGTGCATAGCCTCGCGCACCACGTTATTGCCGCGGAAAGAAAAGGATATGTTACTCACGCCTCCGCTCACTTTAGCATGAGGCAGGTTTTGTTTTATCCAACGGGTAGCCTCAATAAAGTCTACCGCGTAATTGTTATGTTCTTCCAAACCGGTTGCCACGGTAAGGATGTTAGGATCAAAAATAATGTCTTCAGGCGGAAAGCCAATTTCGTTAACCAGTATGTTGTATGAGCGTGAGCAGATTTCTACCCGGCGTTCATAATTATCAGCCTGGCCTTGCTCATCAAAAGCCATTACTACAGTGGCTGCACCATAACTTAATATTTTACGCGCCTGCTCTTTAAACTTTTCTTCACCCTCTTTAAGTGATATTGAATTGACAATGCCTTTACCCTGCAAGCATTTTAAACCGGCCTCAATAACCGACCATTTAGAAGAGTCGATCATGATGGGTAGCTTGGCAATATCAGGTTCGGAAGCTACAAGGTTCAAAAACTTCACCATTACCGCTTCCGAGTCAATCATGCCCTCGTCCATGTTAATATCAATAACCTGGGCGCCGCCTTCAACTTGCTGGCGGGCAACGGTAAGTGCTTCTTCATAGTTTTCGGCCAGTATCAGTTTCGAAAACTTGGGCGATCCGGTGATGTTGGTACGCTCGCCTACGTTTACAAAGTTGGTAAGCGGTGTAACGGTAACAGCTTCCAGGCCGCTAAGGCGCATGTAGGTTTCAACCTCGGCTTTTTTGCGTGGCTGATATTTGGCTGCACGTTCGGCAATGCATTTAATATGATCGGGTGTGGTACCGCAGCAGCCACCAACAATGTTCACCAGCCCGGCCTGCATAAAATCATCAACCTGGTGTGCCGTTTCATGCGGAGTTTCATCATAAGCACCAAACTCATTGGGCAAACCGGCATTGGGGTAAGCCGATATAAACACGTTAGCCTTTTCAGAAAGCTCTTCTAAATAAGGGCGCATTTCGCGGGCTCCCAAGGCGCAGTTTAAACCTACCGATAACAGGTTGGCATGGCGTACCGAATTCCAGAATGCCTCAACCGTTTGCCCGGAAAGGGTACGGCCCGATGCATCGGTAATGGTACCCGAAATCATGATAGGCAGATTTTTGCCGCTTTCTTCGGCGTAACGTTGTGCAGCAAACAGGGCGGCTTTGGCGTTAAGCGTATCAAATATGGTTTCGATGAGCAACAAGTGCGAGCCGCCGTCAACCAAACCGCGTATTTGCTCATAATAAGCATCGGCCAGGTCGTCAAAAGTAACGGCTCGGTAACCCGGGTCATTTACATCAGGCGATAGTGAAGCCGTACGATTAGTTGGACCAACAGCACCGGCTACGTAACGGGGTTTATCGGGGTTATTTTTGGTATAAACATCAGCAACTTCACGGGCTAAACGCGCACCCTCAAAGCTTAGTTCATAACCAAGCTCTTCCATATGGTAATCGGCCAGTGATATACGCTGGGTGCTGAAAGTATTAGTTTCAATGATGTCGGCACCGGCGTCAAGGTATTCGGCATGTATAGCTTTAATCACATCAGGGCGGGTAAGATTTAAAAGGTCATTATTGCCTTTCAAATCACTCGGGTGATTTTTAAAACGCTCGCCGCGAAAATCCTCTTCCGTTAACTGATAGCGCTGAATCATGGTACCCATGGCGCCGTCAATAATCAATATGCGTTTTTGTAGTTGTTCTCTAATGTCCATTGCTTAGTAAAAAGTAGTAGGTAAAAAGTAGTAAGCAATGCTAATTGCACAAGTCAAGTAAAAACAGTTAAAAGTCTTGATACTTTGTACTTACTACTAAGTACTAACTAAAACAGCTTATATCGAAAAGTCGGTGTATTGGATTTAGACTTTCGCTTATCCGTCTTAAAACCTTATGGCTAGCGGTTTTAAGTAGAATGTAGCACCTTGTAAGCACAGGTTGCTAAGACTTCGCAGGGTCCAGTCCCTCCATCTTTCTCTATAAGCGGTACAAATTTGCAAAATAACGCGGTGAAATACAATACCGTTTTGTATTATCAGCGAGTATATTTCACACCAATTTAATGTCTGATACCGGCAGGCCTTAAGCTTATGAAGTTCACAAGGGTTTACCAAAAGCACCTGACTAATAGCACATTCACGCATCTACCGCCAATCATCCCTTAGCAATTCACATAAAAACCCTATCTTTGCACATGATAAAATCAATGACAGGGTACGGAATTGCCTCTCACGACTCTGGGAGCACCAAGTACACCGTTGAGATCAAATCCCTTAACAGCAAGTTTCTCGAGCTTTCGCTGCGTATACCAAAAGCTTTTTCTGAAAAAGAGTTTCAGCTTCGCACAGAGTGCAATAAGCAAATTGAGCGTGGCAAAGTTAACCTTAGCATTAACGTTGAACAAAGCGGCTCGACAGTTAAGGCTGCCGGCATTGACGCTAATTTACTGAAACACTATTACCAGCAACTTAAAGCCGTTAGTGCAGAGTTAGGTGAAGATAGCGGCAACCTGATGCAGTTGGCTTTAGGACTGCCCGAAGTTGTAAAGTACACTGAAGACACCATAACCGATGAAGAATGGAAAATGGTTGAAGGTGCCTTTAAGCAGGCTCTTGCTAATTTTCAACAATTCAGGCTTGATGAAGGCAACGTTTTACAACAGGAGGTTACCAACCGTATTGGCGTCATATTAAACAACCTTGAGCAGGTTGAATTAGAAGACCCTAAACGCATACCTGCTATACGCGAACGCTTGAACCAGTTTTTGGCCGAAGCTGTAGGCGGTGAAAACGTTGACCATAACCGTTTTGAACAAGAGCTGATTTATTATATTGATAAGCTTGACGTTACCGAAGAAAAAGTACGCCTTAAAACTCACTGCCAGTATTTTTTAGAAACACTTGAAAGCCCTGATGCAAATGGTAAAAAGCTTGGCTTTATATCACAGGAAATAGGCCGCGAAATAAATACCCTTGGCTCAAAAGCCAATGATGCCAACATGCAAAAACTTGTAGTAGGCATGAAGGAAGAACTTGAAAAAATTAAAGAACAATTATTGAACGTATTATAGTTGAATGGCAAATTGTAAATAATGACATTGGTTAAAAAAACCAACAAGCATAATTTATAACCCGCCTTTCCAACACTTGCTAAGCCATGGGTAAACTGCTTATTTTCTCAGCACCGTCCGGAGCCGGTAAAACTACAATTGTACACCACCTGCTAACAAAATTTCCCGAACTCGAGTTCTCAATTTCAGCTACCACGCGTGAGCGCCGTGGCGATGAGGTTGATGCGCAGGATTATTATTTTATAAGCAAAGAAGAGTTTTTGCACCGTATTGCAAAAAAGCAATTTGTTGAATTTGAGGAGGTGTACTCGGGAACATTTTACGGCACGCTTAGGCAGGAAATAGAGCGTATATGGGAAACCGGCAAAACCGTAATTTTTGATATTGACGTAGAAGGCGGCTTACACTTAAAACGAAAATATCAAGAACAAGCTCTTGCTATCTTCGTTCAACCCCCATCTCTAGAGGTTTTGAAGCAACGTTTAACCGGCCGAGGTACAGATAGTGAAGAAAAACTCAAAGAACGCTTTGCAAAAGCTGAAAAAGAGTTGAACTACGCACCGAAATTTGATATTATTCTTAAAAATTTCGATTTAGCTACTGCATGTAATGAGGCTGAGCAGCTAGTTAGTGATTTTTTGAACGACAAGGCGTAATTTTTATGTTATCTAAGCAAATTCATGCAAATTATTACTAATTTGACATAAATTTAAAGCTAAACTGATATGAAAATAGGATTACTGTTTGGGTCATTTAACCCCATTCATATCGGGCATTTAATTATTGCCAACTACATGGCTCACTACACTGATCTGGATAAGGTTTGGTTAGTTGTAACGCCTCAAAATCCTTTTAAAAAGTACGGAGGGCTAATAAATACTTACGACCGTTTGGAAATGGCTCGTTTAGCTACCGATTATGCCGATAAATTGGAGGTTAGCGACGTTGAGCTCAAACTACCACAACCCTCGTACACCATTGATACTTTAACGCATTTAAAGGAACAATATCCTCAACATGAGTTTGCCATTATTATGGGATCTGATAATTTAGCCAGTTTGCATAAATGGAAAAATTATAAACTCATTTTGCGTGATTATAAGGTATTTGTTTACCCGAGGCCAGGGTATGAAAATGCAGAATTGGCCTCGCACCCATCGGTTACGATAACCATGACGCCACAAATGGAACTTTCTGCTACGTTTATTCGCCAGGCTATTGCCGAGAAAAAAAACGTTCAGTTCTTTTTACCCGAAGAAGTATTGAAGTTTATCGAAAGCAAAAATTTATATCGTTAAGTAGTTCCTATCTATAACTGATGCTCAGGTCATAGGCCGTAGCTGATGCCATACTTTTAAGCTTTACTTATTTATGATGCATCTTTTGCCTGCCTCACTTATATTTGAATATGGGTATCATCAATTTTGCGGCATTTCTAGTTACTTCGTTGCTTTTCATCATGTCGCCCGGACTTGATACCATTTTTATTTTAAATAAAAGTGTTACCCAGGGCCGCAAGGCAGGCTTACTGTCTACATTAGGTATTACAACCGGCGTATTGGTGCATACCACATTTGCCGCGCTGGGTTTATCGTTACTATTGGCACAATCGGCCATGGCTTTTAACATTGTAAAGTACTTAGGCGCTGCGTACCTGATATACCTTGGCTTGGTAAAGGTTTTTAGTAACGATGATTTGATTGCCGCAAATGAATTGTCATTAAAAGAAGCCTCCAGCGGGAAAACTTACTTTTCAGCCGTTTTAACCAATACTCTTAATCCAAAGGTGGCAATATTTTTCCTGGCCTTTTTTCCGCAGTTTATTGAGGCAGCACATTTACACAGTGCACTCCCATTTATTGTTTTAGGCAGCGTTTATGCTGTGGTTGGTTTATTTTGGTATACTATACTTGCACTGTTTGCGGGTACATTTTCTTATAAAATTCAATCAAACCCATTAGTAATCAAATGGGTAAACAAGGTTTCGGGTGGGTTATTTGTACTTATGGGTATTAAAATTGCACTAACCAAGCGTTAGTAGACGGTCCACAGGCTGATGCTATTGCCTCTTGGCATTAAACCCACTATCTTTGCAAGGTGAGCGAAAAAACCATTTTAAAACTGCAATTGCCTACTGATCCGCGCTGGGTTACCAACGTGGTTGAAAGCAACATTGAAGAAATTTTAACTGATCACGCTTTTTGTGAGCAAAAAGCAGCCAGCAATGCTATTACCCTTATTGTACAAAATCCAAACTTAAGTGATTTGGTGCAGGAGATGGCGTTATTGGTGCAGGAGGAAATGGATCATTTTAAACGCGTACACGATATTATTTTGGCCCGCGGCTATATTTTAGGGCGCGAGCGTAAAGATGATTACGTGAATGAATTACTTAAATTCATGAAGAAAGGCGGCACGCGCGAAGAACAATTAATAGACAGGCTGTTATTTGCTGCCATGATTGAAGCAAGAAGCTGCGAGCGCTTTAAAGTACTATCTGAAAACATCAATGATGAAGAGCTCGCTGTTTTTTATCATGAATTGATGATAAGCGAAGCAACTCATTATACCACCTTTTTAAGACTGGCGCGCAAATACGCCGGAAAGATTGATGTTGAAACCCGCTGGAAAGACTACTTAGCTTACGAAGCGCAGGTTATACAAAACTACGGCAAGCGTGAAACCATACACGGATAAATACTTTATAGAGCGTTAGCTACCAGCTCCGCCGGTATTATTAGGAATACAACCTGCCACATTTTCGAGGTAATTTTTCATCATTTCTAAGTCCACAATGTCATTTATTAGCCCGATATGCATATCGGGCCTTACTATTATGGTTTTGTTTTGATGTTCTTTAATATCAAAGTAATCGTAAACATGCTGATTTTTTACTGAAGGTGGCAAATGGAAAAAATTGAGCCATCCATTGTAGTTTTGAGTTATCCATTTTGCAAGGCTAAATAAATATAACTCCTGTAACGGCCCCATGGTAATGAGGGTAAAGCCCGGCTTGCTGCACCAGGCGTGCAAATCGGTTTCCTGCATTTTCTTTTCATCAAATATTTTCAGTAACGGCAACCTATCGCCGGCCTTTACCGTTTGCAGTTGGCTAAGGTGCAAACTTAATTCACTATTTTGATAGCTTATATCAGTTTGTGATAACGTTTTGAACGCCTCAAATTTGAATTTCTCGCTTTTCCATACCCAGTTCATTAGTGCAGGTAATGCAAAGCGCTTAATTAACCCGGCAACTACCCCGCGCGACATTATAACTTTAAATGCCCTGTCAGTTGTTTTCAACAAGCGCGACGCCACAGGCATACGTTCAGCAGCATAAGAATTGAGAACATCGGCCTTTAAATGCCCTTTAATAACACCCGCAAGTTTCCAGGCCAGGTTATAGGAATCTTGTATACCAGTATTCATACCCTGCCCGCCAACAGGCGAGTGAATGTGTGCAGCATCTCCAATTAAAAAGCAACGGCCAATTTTAAATTTATCTGCCATGCGGTGGTGCAGGCCATATGTGGTAAACCAGCGACATTCCTTAATTACCAACTGCTTGCGCAGCTTTTCGCGCAGGGCCGGAAGCACATCAGTTATTGTTAAATTTTCCGCATTAATAAGTTTATCGGGCAAGTTGCCTACAATACGCCATGCACCAGCATCAGGCATCGGGAAGAACGCAGCAAAGCCTTGGGCGGTAAGGTACATGTTCATCTCCTCACCACTGTTTTCAAGAACAACGTCAGCAAGATAATATCTACTGTTATAAGTATCGCCGTTAAAGTGAACGTGTTGCCATCGGCGCACTGCACTATGTGAACCATCGGCACCTATCAAATAATCGGCAACAATGCTATACTCTTCAGTTTGGTTGGTGAGCCTTGCACTCACAACGCCGGTGCCCTGTTGTAATGATGTTAACGTGGTGTTCCAATAAACAGGGCAGCTATTAAGGGTTAAGTAATCGAGCAATACACGTTCATTTTTGTGCTGCTCGTAAATGTGTATAAATGGATATGGCGTTTGCCCCACCCCTGATTCCGCAACTTTGAATGTCCCTTTAGGCTTCCCCAGATAATGAAAGTTAAAGCCTTTTGCGGGCTTGCCTCCATTTAACACGGTATCTACAATGCCTAGCTGACGATAGATTTCAAGTGAACGCGCTTGTACAGCAAGCGCCTTGGAGTATTGCGTTGGACCTTGCCTGCTATCAACTATTACCGGTTGTACTCCGTACCGCAATAGCTGCGCAGCCATCATTAACCCTGATGGACCGGCGCCAATGATGAGTACTTTAACCGGACTTTGTGGTATAGGTGCCATACCCAAATATGATTAAAATAACCGGGAATATTAACTAATAATAAACACCGGCGGTACAGCGAACATTTTATGATTTGTAAAGAAGAAATATTGTTGGCTTTTTATGTAAATCGGGCAACTGATTTTTCCACTGACCAACAGTTTTGGTTGCAATAAACTCATCAGCCCCAGTTACATTACATGCAATACACAACCGGCTTGATGCCTTACAAGATTTAATGACCTCTTCGAGCAACTGGTTATTGCGGAATGGAGTTTCTATAAAAAGCTGAGTTTGATTAAACCGCTCGGCCTGCAGTTCAATATCTTTGATGCGTTTACTGCGCTGTACTTTATCAATAGGCAAATAGCCATGAAAGGTAAAGCTTTGCCCGTTAAAGCCTGATGCCATAAGCGCAAGCAGTATTGAGCTTGGCCCTACCAATGGCACAACCCTAATACCACGCCGGTGTGCCTCAGCTACAATGTCAGCCCCAGGATCGGCCACTCCGGGGCACCCCGCTTCGCTCATTAGTCCGGCATCTTTACCGGCAAGTAACCCGCTAAAAAACTCTTTCAAGTCTGTATCACGGTTATGCTTACCGTAATCATGAATAACAAGTTCGCTTTGAGGTATGGTGAGGCCAGCTTGTTTAAGGAATTTACGTGCGGTTTTCTCGTTCTCAACTATGTACTCATTAATTTGATTAATGGTTTGAACGAGGTATGGCGTATTTGAACGTACCGCTGCATCGTCAGCAAGCGGAACAGGTATCAGATATAGAGTTCCGGTGGGCATATTGCAAAGGTGGACTTTTATTTTAATGATCGCTCAAATAATAAATATTACAAAGGCAATCGCATTTTTCCATCATTAAAAATTTCAATATTATTAAAAGGATATTATTTAACAATCAAGAAAAGCGGCAAAAGGTTATTATCTTTATAAAAAATTAATTAATGACTTCTACAGAAGTAAATCACGACCTTAACACCACAACTGAAAAACCGCCTTTTTTTGCAGAGGTTAATGAACTTCCACCATTTTTAAAGCAAAAGTATGTTCCCTCCCTTGACGGTTTCAGAGCTTTTTCAATTATACTCGTTTTAATTGCACACATATCATACAACTACAATAATGATACGCTAGCCAAGTACGGCACGTTTGGCGTAAATGTATTTTTTGTTATAAGCGGCTTCTTAATTACCTCATTACTTATAAAGGAAAAGGTAACCTACAAAAGCGTTTCACTAAGAAATTTTTACATCCGTCGTTTTTTAAGAATATTACCGGTAGCTTATTTATTCCTGGCAGTGCTTTTTGCGTTAAATTTTATATTCAAATTAAATTTAAGTGCAGCAAGCTTTTTGAGGCCACTATTCTTTGTAGAAAATTTTGGAGATCACTCAAGCTATACGTTAGCGGGCCACTTTTGGAGCTTAAGTGTGGAAGAACAATTTTATCTTATTTTTCCGTTTCTGATTGCACGAAGTCTTAAAAACTACATTATAACGGCAATTGCCTTAATACCCGGAATATTGGTTATAACGTATGTATATTTCCATCTCCATACTAACTTATTAATTGTAGATTTTATATTAAATGTTATTTACCACTTATTAGGTAATGGTATAAGTATCATACTTGTTGGTAGCCTTGCCGCTATATTTTTGTGCAAGTACGAGCATTTGTTTATTTTGAAATCAAAGTATATCGCGTTGTTTCAAATTTTACTGATGGCATTAAGCTTTTTCTTTTTTAACCACAGATTATTCATGAATATAAATAGTACAATTTCTGCTTTATTTATAGCATTATCTATTATTTATACTATTGTAAACAAAGAGGGTTTTATATTCCAAATTCTAAACAATAAGTACGTTCGCTACCTAGGCACCTTATCCTATAGCATTTATATTTGGCAGGAGTTATTTACCTTTAAGCAGCCCTGGGCTAATTTGCCGTATGGCAATTCGGTAATTTTAAACTTGATATTACTGGCAGTAACTGCAGTAGCATCGTATCACCTATACGAGAAATACTTCTTAAAACTTAAAGCGAGATTTAGTACCGTTAAGTGAGTTTATAAAATTGCATAACTTTAGTTGACGGCTGTAAAGGTCAAAAAAAAGCGCCGGTGTTGAATATTGCTATTTACTACCGGCGCTTAATTTCTTTTATTTCAACAAGCTTAGCGCTTCTTTTATACGTGGTATCATACCTTGTATATCCTCAAGTGTTGATGTACCTACCGATGCGCGGAACCATGCTACATCGTCACCTGTACCAAATGCCGAGAATGGAACCAATGCAACGCGTGCTGCTTTGATCAAATAGAAATTTATATCGGCTGGGGTACTTAAAACGTCGCCTTCGGGTGTGGTTTTGCCTACATAATCAACCTTTATAGTCAAATATATTGCACCCATAGGTTGAATAGCATCAACAGCAAAGCCCTCGCTTTTCAATTGCTGGAAGCCGTTATACAATGTGTTTAAGCTATCCTGAATCCTCGACTTAAAAGTATCAAGGTAATTGTGCAATTGTTCATCAGCCTGTATATACTTTGCTGCTGCAACCTGTTCGGCTTTAGGTGCCCAGGCGCCCATGTGACCTACAATAGATTTCATTTTGGAAATTACGCTCTCCGGTCCAAAACCCCAGCCTACCCTTACACCGGTTGCCGCCAAACATTTTGACAAACCGTCAATGTAAACTACATAATCTTTTAACTCGGGGCGCAATGTAACCGGATCAAAATGTTTTTTACCGAAGGTAAGCATAGCGTAAATTTGGTCGTACATAATGTACAGTGGCTTCTCACCTTGGGTGCGGGTGGCGTTCTCGGCAATAACCAAATCACATATTTCCTCCAAATCGGCCTTTTCAAACATGGTGCCGGTTGGGTTTTGTGGTGAGCAAAGGCAAAGTAGCGTAGCTCCTTTTAAATGTGGAGCTAAATCGGCAGCTTTAGGTAAAAAGTTATTCTCGGGCGTAGTTGGTATCTGAACTTCCAATGCCCCTGTAATATGGCAATAGTGATTATTATTCCATGATGGAGACGGATAGATCACTTTATCGCCCGGGTCAACCAGCGCTAAAAATATGGAATAAATAATAGGGCGTGATCCGCTTGATATCAGCACTTCATTAGCCGAAACCTGTATATTGTGGTGCTTAGCTAAAAATGCAGCTACCTGGTTGCGTAGGTCAAGTATACCATCGGCAGGCGGATAATTGGTTTGATTGTCTTGGTACGCCTCAATTATTCCATCACGCAGTTCATCAGGAATAGGATAGATAGCAGGATCAAAATCGCCGATGGTTAAGTTGGCTATTTGCTGTCCCTGGCGCTTAAGTTCATTTATTTCGTTACCTATTTTAATAATCTCAGAACCCTTTAGGGTTTGAGCCAATACCGATACGCTCATAGTAGTTTGTTAATGAGCCGCAAAGATAAGGCTTTGGAATCAAGAATACAGAGTAAGGAATCAAGACTTTTGGAACCCAAAATTGAATGCGTAAAAAAAGCCGCTATTGCTAACGGCTTGAATTTATATCTATATGCTTGATTCTTTATTCCCGAATCTTTTCTTTACGCTGCTACCGGTTTTCTCAGCTTAATGATGCGCATCCAGTGCATCATTTTCATAACAGGGTAAACCGGGTCAATTTCAAACCAACGGGCACCAAAGTTAGGGCTGTTAGGACGCTTGTGGTGATTGTTTTGAAACAACTCGCCAAGCATCAAAAAGTCAAACGGTGTTGTATTTTTTGATTTATCGCCGTTATCAAAGTTAGAGTAGCCGTACTTGTGACCGCACCAGTTTACAATAGCACCGTGTAAAGGGCCCATTATAAATTGCAACGGCAATAAAAGCCACTGCCACCATGCTGTAGCAAATGCGGCGTAAAAAGCAGCGTATAATAAACCAAAGCCTATACGGGTTATCATATGCGAGCCGTAGTAGTCAATAAGACGCCACTCTGGGTAATTACCTTTAAACTGAGCATCAGGTTCTTTCACACGTTTTTCGTAAAGCCTGAAACTAATGGCAGTACGGTACATCATTTGAAATACATCGGTAAAAAAGTGAGGCGAATGCGGATCTTTTTCAGTATCACTATAAGCATGGTGCTCACGGTGCATAATAGCATAAGCACGCGGATTTAAAAAAGAAGAGCCTTGAGTTACGAACGTTAAGAAATGAAAAACACGTTCGGTAAATTTTGGTGTACTGTACATTTTATGAGCAGCATAACGGTGCAGATAAAACGTTTGAAAGAACAAAGATAAGAACCAATGGGCAACAAAAAAAATGACAATTATCACGATTATACAAGTGTGTGTTATAGTGTATTATATAAAATAATGCACCTTAAAATTGTTTGCGCAAAGGTAACATTAATAATTCAAGATGTTAATAGTTTTCCACAATAAAAAACCGGCCTTACGCAGGGCCGGTCAGGAATATTATAAACGCTGTAAATGTTAAATTATTGCATGAGCAGCATCTTGATGTTGCTGCGGCAAACTAAATTGTTCGGCAAGTAATTCATATGATTTCAGCCTGTCGTTAAAGTCTTCGGCTATGGTAACCAGCATTACCTCATCAACATCATAAGTATCAGCCAACCTTGTTATGATGTCTTTCATTTGTGAAGGTGTGCCCGCTATTATACGCCTACGATTCATGCGAATACGCTCCATATCTTGCGCGGTGTATTCAGCATCTTTCACATCATCATATGATAATGGATTAATGCCGCCCCCTTTTTCAAACTGCAAGAAACGATAATCCATCACAGCCTGGTGCTGCCTTATCTTTTCTTCATCCTCCGAGCAGAAGGCAAAAATTGCAACGTTCGCTTCGGGTTGCGCTAAATCTAAAGAAGGCTGAAAGCGGGCGCGATACATTTCAACAGCTTGCGCACCACCTACCGGGTTTATAAAATGGGCAAATGAAAATCCCATCCCAAAATGAGCAGCAAATAAACTGCTTTGCCCGCTTGAGCTAAGCAACCACATACCAGGCACGGTATCAACCTGCGGTATAGCACGAATTTTTGCGGCTACCGGTCCTTCCTCTGCTGTATCATGAAAATAATTTTGCAAATCAAGCAGTTGTTCAACAAAATCCTGTTCGCTGAATTTATTTGATGGATTAAGCACAGACGCTGTAAGCCTGTCTGTACCCGGCGCCCTGCCCATACCCAGGTCTATACGGCCCGGATACATTGCTTCAAGCATTCTGAAGTTTTCAGACACCTTTAGTGCGCTATGGTTAGGCAACATAATACCGCCCGAGCCTAAGCGTATATTGCGGGTTTGCGTACCTAAGTGGGCAATTAAAACTTCGGGGGTAGAACCGGCCAAACTACCGGTGTTATGATGTTCAGATACCCAAAAACGCGTATATCCTAATAAATCTGTCAGTTTAGCAAGTTCAACAGTCTCCTGCACTGCGCGTGCGGGTGTTACGCCCTTACGCACGGGCGACTGATCGAGCACGCTTAATCGTATACTTTTCATATGAGAACCTTTTGTACAAAAGTGAGGCAATTGCATTTACTAAACACCATGCCTGTCATTTTATGGCGCAGGGGTTACAATTGAAACATCACATTGCGATTTGATACTCAACAATCAATATTAATTTTAGAGAAACATTTAATTAACCTTTCTATTAATAACACAATCAACAGGTTTATTTTAATAACTATTTATAACAGCAACCGCATTTTTATCTACATTGAACAAAACCGGAAACCCCAGCCTGTTTATTAATTATACCACCACCTTGTTTTTTTTAAAAGATGAATGAGAACGCGAAACACCTCCGCATACTCAACATGATAGAGGAAATTGAAGACTACGCCATAATTGTACTTGACAGTAACGGCAACATCGAAAACTGGAACAAAGGGGCGCAACGCATTAAAGGCTATAAGCCCGAAGATGTAGTAGGCCAACATTTCCGCATGTTTTACACTGATGCCGACAAAGCCATCAAGAAACCCGAAACACTAATAAACCTGGCCCGCACTAAAGGCCGCGCCATTGATGAAGGTTGGCGCGTGCGTAAAGATGGCACCCGATTTTGGGGAAGTATTACCATAACAGCCATACATGATAATGAACGCAATGTTATAGGTTTCACTAAAGTAACACGCGATTTAACTGATAAAATGACGGCTGCCGAAGCAGCAAGCCTGCACCTGGCACAACTGCAGGTTCAAAACCAGGAACTGGAACAGTTTGTGTACATAGCCTCGCATGATTTACAGGAGCCTCTACTTACCATCAGCAATTTTATTGATATGCTGAAGGTTGATTACGGGCATGCCCTGCAGGATGATGATGCACAGCTTTACATGGGCTTTATTGAAGATGCTGCATCGCGCATGCGCAATCTCATAAAAGATTTGCTCGACTATTCGAGGCTGGGTAAAACCAAACAAACCGAACCAGTTGATGTAAACGAGTTGCTACAGCACATAATAAGTGATTTAGATACCCGTATTGCAGCCACACAAACGCAAATTGTTTTCGACAACCTACCGGTGGTTACCGGCTACCGTACCGAGTTACGACAGCTTTTTCAAAATTTAATAACTAATGCTATTAAGTTTTCAAAGAAAGACGAACCACCGGTTATAAAAATTACGGCAACACCGAACAATGTTACCGGTTGGGAGTTTACCGTGCAAGACAATGGTATTGGCGTTGACGCAAGGTACCACGAAAAGATATTTCTCATTTTTCAGCGGTTGCATAACCGCGATGAGTATCCGGGTAATGGTATTGGTTTAGCTAATTGCAAAAAAATTGTTAGCATGCACAACGGCAACATCAGCGTACAGTCAGAAGCAGGTGCAGGAAGCAGATTTTATTTTACTTTAAATATAGATGGTCAGAAACGAAATGACGAAAATTAATGATTTGGGATGTGTGTTGCTGATTGATGATGACAGGCCAACAAATTTTCTGCACAAAAGAGTTATTGAGAAAACCGGACTTGAAGTTGAGGTGCAGGCACTTACTTCAGCAACCGAAGCACTTGAGTTTTTAAAATGTTCGGGCAAATATGCCGATACAAATCATGTTAGCCGTCCCGGAATTATATTTTTAGACATCAACATGCCGGGCATGAACGGTTGGGAGTTTATGGAAGAGTACAGACAACTATCGGCCAGCCAAAAAGCAAAAATAGTGGTTATAATGCTTACCACCTCTTTAAATGCCGATGACCGCGAGCGTGCCCTTAACGATGATCACATTGCTACGTTTTATCACAAACCCCTACGCACCGAAATGGTAATGGAGCTGGTGAATAAGCACTTTGCTCTTGGGGAAAATAGAACAGTCCCGGAGCTTAATTAAAAAAGAAACGCCCCTGAATATGAATTAAGGGGCATTTCTTTTTGATAACTACTTGATTTTATATTCCGTAATTTTTGACGACGACATCACAGTCCCTCCTGATGTACTCTTAATTTCAATAATACCAACACCTTTGGCAACGTAAAACTCGTAGGTCATAACTGTCGAAAAGCCCGATATGTTATATTGAAGATCGAGCGAAGTATGTATCACATTGGCAAAGCTTTTACCATTAACTGTACGCTTTGCGTCTTTCTCCAATATCTTACCAATAATACGGGCAGGTATACCATTCAATTGTCCGTTATCTGTAATGTTGGCTGTCCAGGTTGAGCCAACTTCAAGGTTAGTTTTTAAATACTGGAGTTCAACGGTTATGCCGTTTATATAGGTACTTGCGCGTTGGGCATAGCTGCCATCACCTATATAAAAGTAACCGGTTTGGTTTCCAAAGTTTTGAGAAGCTTGAGTTACCTCAACATAGGTTTTATTATTGAATACTTTAGTTTTCCCGGTAACAGTAAAAGTGCTGGTTTCGGCAAAGCCGGCTGCAGTACCCGAATACTTCCAGTATGAGCCCGCAGTTGCAGGCTGGTATGAGTCAGAACCCTTTACAGTTTCTTCTTCAGCGGCATCGCTTTCCTTTTTGCAAGAGTTAGCGGTAAATAACAAAGTAATACAGGAAAGGACAAGTAAATATTTTTTCATGCAATAAGATTTTTGATTGCCTAAATATATAAATACAGCACTTGTTTTACAACCCGACTTTATATCAAATAAACACGTGCTACTTGTAGTAACAATTTATTACAAACCACTTGTAAATTAAACATATACTCGTATCTTTGCAGTCCCGAAATTACGGGGTATAGTAAACTGTTTAATATAATTTAATTTAAAGCAAGTGAATACGTTAAGTTACAAAACTGTCTCAGCCAACAAAAAGACCGTTAACAAACAATGGGTTGTTGTTGACGCGGAAGGCGAGATTTTGGGGCGCTTGACCTCTAAGATTGCTGCAATCATCAGAGGAAAACACAAACCAGGCTTCACTCCAAACGTAGACTGTGGTGATAACGTTATTGTTATCAACGCAGACAAGGTAAAACTGACCGGAAACAAATTTGCCGCTAAGCAATACGTTTCTTACACTGGTTACCCAGGTGGTCAGCGTTTCATTTCTCCTAAGGAGTTAATGGCTAAATTCCCTGAGCGCGTTATTGAGAAAGCCGTTCGTGGTATGTTACCTAAAAATCGTTTGGGCCGTGCAATCTATGGCAACCTGCATGTATATGCCGGTGCAGAGCATCCTCATGCCGCACAAAACCCAACAACCATTAACTTTTAATTTTTAAGGAGAAAAACAAATGCCAACAACTAACACTTCAGGCAGAAGAAAAACAGCTGTTGCCCGCGTTTACTTAAACGAAGGTGCCGGCGCCCTTACCGTTAACGGTAAAGATTACAAAGAATACTTCCCTACTTTACCTTTACAATACGTTGCAACTCAATCGTTATTAGTATCTGGTAGCGAAGGTAAATTTGACATTATTGCAAACGTTGCAGGTGGTGGTGTAAAAGGACAGGCAGAAGCTGTTCGTTTAGCTATTGCTAAAGCTATTGTTGAACTTGATGCTGAAAAGAAACCAGCATTGCGTGCTAAAGGTTTAATGACCCGTGATGACCGTATGGTTGAGCGTAAAAAACCAGGACGCCGCAAAGCTCGTAGAAGATTCCAATTCAGTAAACGTTAATTTTTTAAGGAGGACACAACAATGGCAAGAACAACATATCAGGATTTACTGGATGCAGGTGTACACTTTGGTCACCTTACCCGCAAATGGGATCCGAAAATGGCTCAGTACATTTTCATGGAGCGCAACGGTATCCACATTATCGATTTAAATAAAACCTTAACAAAGGTTGAAGAAGCTGCTTCAGCTATAAAACAAATTGTAAAATCAGGCCGTAAAGTATTATTTGTTGCTACTAAAAAGCAAGCAAAAGATATTGTAGCTGATTATGCAAAATCAGTAAACATGCCTTACGTAACCGAGCGTTGGTTAGGTGGTATGTTAACTAACTTTGCTACTGTACGCAAGTCAATCAAAAAAATGTCAAACATTGATAAATTGACTAAAGACGGTACTTACAGTAATCTTTCTAAAAAAGAGCGTTTGATGATTCAGCGTGAGCGTGTAAAACTGGAAAGCTTATTAGGTGGTATATCTGACCTTAACCGCTTACCGGCTGCGCTTTTCCTTATCGACGTTAAAAAAGAGCACATTGCAGTATCTGAGGCATTGAAGTTAAACATCCCAACCTTTGCAATGGTTGATACTAACTCTGATCCTTCAAACATCGACTTCCCTATCCCGGCTAACGATGACGCTACTAAATCAATCTCTTTGGTTACCGGTGTTATCATACAGGCTATTCAGGAAGGTTTAGACGAGCGTAAACGCGAGAAAGATGACGAAGCTGAAAAAGAAGGCGCAGCTGCTAAAGCAAAAGCTGATGGTGGCGACGCTGAAGGCGGTCGTAAAAGAAGAGGCGTGGTAACTGCCGAGGCTGAAACTGAAGCTCCTGCTGCTGAGGCTGCTGAATCTACAGAAGAGTAATATTATTTGTTGAGAGTTGCCGGTTGTGGGCTGCGTGTACATGGTGCAACAGTTTACAATTGGCAACTTTCAATTTAACAATAAATCATTCATCTTTGCTGTGAACTCCCACTAAAGGTAAATCACAACAGATAACAAAAAAAGAACAATGTCTACAGTACAAATTTCTGCATCAGACGTAAATAAACTGCGCCAACAAACAGGTGCCGGTATGATGGACTGCAAAAAAGCTTTAACCGAAACTAACGGTGACTTCGAAGCAGCTATTGACTATTTAAGAAAAAAAGGCGCTAAAGTTGCTGCCAGCCGTCAAGACAGAGAATCAAACGAAGGTGTGGTTATTGCACGCACTTCTGAAGATGGCAAAAAAGGTGTAATTGTTGAGCTTAACTGCGAAACTGACTTCGTAGCTAAAAATGCTGAATTTATTGCATTTGCTAACGCTATTGCTAACGAGGCTGTACAAACCCTTCCTGCTGACGTTGACGGTGTTAACGCTTTGGAAATTGATACCGAAACCGGTCGTACTACTATCGGCGAGGCTATCACTGCCATGACTGGTAAAATCGGCGAAAAAATCGGTGTATCTAAATACGCTGTTTTAGAAGGCGAAAAAATTGTAGCTTACATTCACGGTAACTTCCGTTTAGGTGTATTGGTTGGCTTAAACGCTAACCCTGCAGGTGCTGAAGAAGCTGGTAAAGACGTAGCTATGCAAATTGCTGCTATGAACCCTGTTGCTTTAGATAAAGACGGTGTTGATGCTACTACTATTGAGCGTGAATTAGCTATTGCCAAAGAGCAAATTCGTGCTGAAGGTAAACCGGAAGAAATGGTAGAAAAAATTGCTGCCGGTAAACTAAACAAATTCTACAAAGACTCTACCCTGGTAAACCAGGAGTTTGTGAAAGACTCTTCTAAGAGTGTTGCTCAGTTCCTTACCGGTGTTGATAAAGACTTAAAGGTAACTGCTTTCAAGCGAGTTGCTTTAGGAGCTTAATTATATTATCCCCGCCTTTTTTAAAGGCGGGGATTTTTTTTGCCTATACATTTTTATAACCCATGTTAACAGCACTATACAATACTCAAATTGTATCTGCCGGAGCAGTTTGCCGGGGCAAGGCTGTTATTATTTCGGGCGGACATATTATTGAGATAGTTGCAGAAAGTGACATCCCGGCCGGAGCCCAAAAAATTGATCTTAAAGGAGCATTTGTAGCGCCAGGGTTTATTGATTTGCAAATTTATGGGGCAGGAAAAAGCTTGTTTGGCAGCCTACCATCTGTAGCCGCTTTACAGGACATGGAAAACGCCCTGCTTAATGAAGGCTGTACCGGTTTTTTCGCAACAGTAGCTACAAATAGCAACAATGTTGTCTTCGATGCAATTGAGGCCGCTAAACAATGGCGCCCGCACAGCAATGGCAACTTTCTAGGCTTACACCTCGAAGGACCGTACATTAATCCCAAGCGAAAAGGCGCACATCCTGAAGAGTACATTAAAAAATCTACCCTAACAGAAATTGAAGAATGGGTTAACCGGGCCGAGGGCGAAATAAAAATGATAACCCTGGCCCCTGAACTACAGGATGAGGAAGTAATTAAATACCTGAACGCACAAGGTATCATTCTTTCCTCCGGACATAGTAACGCTACATACAGGCAGGCCAAACGGTTTTTAAACAAAACTATAAACGCGGTTACACATTTATATAATGCCATGCCGCCTATACATCACCGTGAACCGGGCATAATACCCGCAATTTTTGAAGAGCGCCCCTACACTAGCATTGTGGCCGACGGTATACATGTTGATTACGCCATGGTACGGCTGGCAAAACGCGAATTGGGCAATAAGTTATTTTTTATAACTGATGCGGTAACCGAAGCCAAAACAGGCACCTATCAGCACATACGCCAGGGCAACAAATATACTATGCCCGATGGAACCCTATCCGGCTCGGCATTAACCATGCTTAAAGCTGTACAAAACGGTGTTGAGCATGCCGGTTTTGAACTGGCCGAAGCGGTGAACATGGCATCGCTTTATCCGGCGCAGTTAGCAGGCCTGGCAACTAAAGGAAAAGTTGAAGCCGGATATGACGCAGATTTAATTATTTTTGACGCAGGATTTAATACGGCGTTTACAATTTATAAAGGTAAAGTACACCAAAAAAACAATCAACCACTCATATAAAAAAACCAATCATCTGCATGAAATACGACAGAATTTTGCTGAAGCTTAGTGGCGAATCATTAATGGGTGAGCGCCAGTATGGTATTGACAATAACCGCGTGCTGCAATATGCGCATGACATAAAAAGCGTGGTTGATGCCGGCATACAAGTAGCCATAGTAGTAGGCGGAGGCAACATTTTCAGAGGCTTAAGTGCCGAAAAATCGGGCATGGAGCGTGCTCAGGCCGATTACATGGGCATGTTAGCCACCGTAATTAATTGTATGGCACTGCAAAGTGCGCTTGAAGGCATTGGTGTTGATACCCGCCTGCAATCGGCTATTAAAATGGAGCAAATATGCGAGCCTTACATTCGCCGCAGAGCAATGGCGCATTTAGAAAGTGGTAAAGTGGTAATTTTTGGTGCCGGTACAGGTAATCCTTATTTTACAACTGATACTGCAGCATCATTGCGCGCAATTGAAATTAAAGCTGATGTAGTACTGAAAGGCACACGTGTTGACGGTATTTACACCGCCGATCCGGAAAAAGACCCTTCGGCAACACGTTATGATGAGGTTACTTTCCAGGAGGTATATGCAAAAGGCCTTAACGTAATGGACATGACTGCATTTACTTTATGCCAGGAAAACAACCTGCCTATCATCGTATTTGATATGAACCGTGAAGGCAATTTTATGAAAATAGCCCAAGGTGAACCGGTAGGAACAATAGTAAAATAAACTTTAGAGATAAGAGCCAAGAAGGAAGATATGAATTTAAGAGTTAAAAAGTCTTGACTCTTGGTTCTTGGCTCTTGACTCTAATTTTCTACCTTTGCATACTTAAAAAATTCAACAATGAGCGAACTCATTAAAAAACAACTGAATGATGCAAAAGCTTTAATGGAAAAAGCTATTGTGCATGCAGATAGCGAGTTATCAAAAATACGTGCCGGAAAAGCAAATCCTGCAATGTTAGATGGCATTACCGTTGATTACTATGGCACACCAACCCCTTTAGCACAGGTAGGCAGCGTTAATACGCCCGATGCCCGTACTTTGGTTATACAGCCATGGGAAAAAACTTTGTTAGTGCCGATTGAAAAAGCTATCAAAGAATCTTCATTAGGCCTTAACCCTCAAAACGATGGTACCATTATCCGCATTAATGTACCTCCTTTAACCGAAGAGCGTCGTCGTGATTTGGTTAAAAAGCTAAAAGGTGAAGCCGAAAACGGAAAAGTAGCAATACGTAACATCCGTAAAGACATTAATGATAAAATCAAGAAATTGAAATCAGAAGGTGTATCTGAAGATGAAATTAAAACCGGCGAAGGCGAAGTACAAAAACTGGTTGACACCTATATTATAAAAGTAGATCAGTTAGCTGACGCTAAGGAAAAAGATATCATGACCGTTTAAAACCGAGTTTCTGCATATCAGCATTAAAATTTTGATGTACAGAAAACAATACCTTGCTCTTGGCAAATGAAGCAGGTAAATACGGTTGTTAAACCAAAGTCAAATTAAAGGGAATGGCCTAACGGCATCATTCCCTTTTCTATTTTTGCAGCATATCATGAAATTGCTGTTATCCTATCTTTCTAAATATCGCGGGGTGGTATTTGTAGCCTTGCTGCTGGCCGCCTTTAACATTGGTTTTTCACTTCTCGATCCGCTGATCACAGGCCGCATTGTTGATAATTTTATTGAAAAGCGCAAAACACTTACCGAGCATGATTTTACGTGGGGTGTGCTTGCCGCTGTAGGTTTGGCTGTAGGTGCGGCAATGGTATCGCGCATTGCAAAAAACTTTCAGGATTACTTTACCAGTATCATTGTGCAAAAAGTTGGTGCCGATATGTATGCCGACGGTTTAAAACATTCGCTTGAACTGCCCTACCAGGTATTTGAAGACCAGCGTAGCGGCGAAACGTTAGGCATATTACAAAAGGTACGCCTTGATAGCGAAAAATTCATTACCTCTTTCATCAGCGTATTATTTGTGAGTTTGGTGGGTATGGTGTTTGTAATTGTATACTCGGTTAGCGTTAGCTACAAAGTAACACTGGTTTATTTTGCGGCTATACCCATCATAGCCTTTATGAGTACCGCACTCAGCAAACGAATAAAAAATATACAACGCACCATCGTGGCCGAAACCACAGCACTGGCAGGTTCAACAACCGAATCTTTACGCAATATTGAACTGGTAAAAAGCCTTGGACTGGTAAACCAGGAAATTGAACGCTTGAATAAAACCACCTATAAAATACTAGACCTGGAGCTGAAGAAAGTAAAGTACGTACGCAGTATGAGCTTTGTGCAGGGCACTACCGTTAACCTGGTGCGTAGCGTAATGGTAGTAATATTACTGTTGCTTATTTTTAAAGGAAATATATCTCCCGGCAATTACTTTACTTTCCTTTTCTATTCATTTTTCCTGTTTAATCCTTTGCAGGAATTGGGTAATGTAATACTAGCGTGGCGCGAGTCACAAATATCATTAGGGAATTTTGAACGCATACTTAACACCCCGGTTGATATCAAACCCGAAAAGCCGGTAATGCTTGAAAAAATTAAAGATCTTGAATTCAGTAACGTGAGCTTTAAGCATTTGACAGCTAACCGTAACGCGCTCAACCATATTGGCTTCGATGTTAAAACAGGTAATACCATTGCATTTGTAGGTCCGTCGGGCTCGGGTAAAACAACGCTGGTAAAACTACTTGTTGGGTTGTACCAGCCTTTGGAAGGTGATGTATTGTACAACGGCGTGCCAAGCAAAGAGATAGACCTTGACCGTTTGCGGGAAAAAATTGGCTTCGTTACACAAGACACACAACTCTTTTCAGGAACAATAAGAGAGAACCTGCAGTTTGTCCGCCCGGGAGCAACAGATGAAGAATGTATGCATGTGCTACACCGCGCAGCCTGCCAAGGATTGCTTGCCCGGGCCGATAAAGGCTTAGATACCGTTATTGGCGAAGGCGGTGTGAAAGTATCAGGTGGAGAAAAACAGCGTCTTTCAATAGCTCGTGCTCTGCTACGCCGCCCTGATATTTTGGTATTCGACGAGGCAACATCGGCGCTTGATTCTCTTACCGAAGAGGAAATTACAGAAACAATCAAAGATGTTTCGGAGTACCAGGACCACATAACGATATTAATTGCACACCGCTTAAGCACAATTATGCATGCTGATAGAATTTACGTGCTCGAGAAAGGTAACATCATTGAACAAGGGAAACACATGGAGCTGTTAACTCAAAAAGGCTTGTACTATGCCATGTGGAGACAGCAGATAGGCGAAAAGTTTAATAATGATAACGCTTGATACTGTAAGTAATTTCAAACACCTGTATTCAAATTCTTACAACTATAGTGTTTCTTATTAAATTTTAATTTTTACGGATACTCAAACAATGACACAACATAGTTGTGTATAATTTTCATTTTTTGAATTATTAGAAGCCATTTTTTAATTATTTAAAAAAATAGGTTTGTTTATAAGCATATCCCTATTAAGGGCGTTGTTATTGTTATATATTTTGCAATAACACTCAGCCTTATATGAAAATTCTGCTCTCGTATCTAAAAAAACATAAAGGGGCAGTGGCCATGGCGTTACTCATGACGGCATTGAACCAGTGCTTTGCATTGGTTGAGCCATTGATTACCGGAAAACTCTTTGACGATTATATAAGCAAAAAAGATCTTTATACACGCCACGATTTTATTGCCGGCGTTTTATGGCTTATAACCCTGGCCGCTATTGCAGCCCTATTTTCACGCATAGCTAATAACTTTCAGGATTATTACACCGTAACTATAGCACAAAAATCTGCTGCCGAAGTTTATGCCGATGGCATGAAGCATGCATTGGCTATGCCCTACCATGAGCATCAGGATCAGCGCAGCGGCGAAAAGCTGGGCATGCTGCAACGCATACGCAGTGACATTGAGAACCTTATAAAGGCAAGTATCAATGTATCATTCATGACTTTGTTTGGTATCATATTCATTGCGGTTTACTCATTCACCATAAGCTACAAGGTTACACTGGTATTTTTTATTGCTGTACCCATTATTACATGGTTAAGCTGGACACTATCGCGCAAAATTAAGGTTATACACCGTGCCATTGTGCTTAAAACATCGGTATTGGCAGGTCGCACCACAGAATCACTCCGTAATATTGAACTGGTAAAAAGCCATGGTTTAGCAAACGAGGAAATTGATCGCCTCAATAAAACAACTTTCAAAATTTTAACGCTGGAAATTGCAAAAACTAAATTGCTACGTGTATTAAGCTTTGTGCAAGGCACAACGGTTAACGTTGTACGCAGCAGCATGGTAGTTGTGCTATTGGTACTAATTTTTGATAAAGAAATAACCGGTGGACAGTACTTCAGCTTTTTACTTTATGCTTACTTTTTGTTTGGACCATTGCAGGAGTTTGGTCATATGTCATTAACGTGGCGCGAGGCACAAATATCGTTATCAAACTTTGAACGCATTATGAGCCGTCCGCTTGAAACCATACCCGATGACCCGGCAGATATAACGCATATTAACCAGGTTGCCTTTAACCAGGTAAAATTCAGGTACAATGGTACTAAGCGGTATGCACTTAATGATGTATCATTTTACGCCAATAAAGGCGAAACGGTGGCATTTGTTGGGCCATCAGGTTCAGGTAAGTCAACCCTTATTAAACTTCTTATAGGCTTATATAAGCCCGTTAGCGGCGACATTTTGTATAATAGCACAGAAAGTGACCGCTTCCACCTGGATGCGCTGCGCCGCAGGCTGGGCTTTGTAACACAGGACACGCAGCTATTTTCGGGAACTATAAAGGACAACTTGACTTTTGTAAAGCCCGACGCAACTGATGAAGAATGTTTAGCTGCCTTAAACAAAGCAGCCTGCCAGGCTATGCTTGCCCGGGCCGATAACGGCATTCATACACTCATTGGCGAAAGTGGCGTTAAAATATCGGGCGGTGAAAAGCAACGCTTATCTATTGCCCGAGCACTGCTGCGCCATCCCGACATTTTGTTATTTGATGAAGCTACGTCTGCGCTTGACTCTATTACCGAAGAAGAAATAAGCAAAACGGTACAGCATATATCATCGCTTAAAAGCCGTATAACACTTATTATAGCTCACAGGTTGAGCACTATTATGCATGCCGACAGAATTTACGTACTCGAAAACGGTAACGTGGTTGAAATTGGAAACCATCAGCAATTAGTAGCAGAGAAAGGATTATATTGGGCTATGTGGCGTCAGCAATCGGGTGAGCGCCGTTTACAGGAAGAGCTTGATGCTTATACCGAGAGCGAAGAGGTTTAATTAAAGACAATGAGCACGGGTTAATTTACGCGTGTTCATCATCTTCAAATATATATCCTTCTACATCGCTTGCTAGCACATAGTCGTTATCATCGGCAGATATACCGTCATATCCATCCTCGCTTTCATCCGGATCGAGCGATAAATATACTTTACTTCCAATGTGATAAAACTTGCAGGAATCAACCTCATAAGCTTCGGCAGCAGGGTTAACATCAAAGCCGTTTTTAAATACGTTGCGAAATACCAACATCACATCGGCATCAGTATATGCTAACTCAAACATTAAACTTATTGCAGGTTCGCCGTCAACCTCATGCTCTTTAAACTGTTTTAAAGTTGAATTGAGTAAGGTAAGATCATTAACAAGGTAATTGATAATATCTGAGTTATGGCCAATGAATTTCATATACAATAATTATAATACTGGGTAGACTTGTTTACACAGTTTGCTCCTCAGCTTTGTATTCAGCCAGATCGCCAACTTCTACCTCGCCTTCGAACACTTTAACGGCAGGACCTTCTAAAAAAATGTTGGTAAACCTAATACCGTCATAATTGAAATGCAGATTAAGGTTTCCACCTAAAACTTTAATAGGTGTGCTGATGGTGCCGGTTTGCTTATTTTCTTTGGCCATGGCAAGTGCAACGGCAGTTACTCCTGTACCACAAGCATAAGTTTCATCTTCAACACCACGCTCATATGTGCGTACAAAATATCCTTCATCAAGGGGTTGTACAAAATTAACGTTAATGCCTTTTGATAAATACGTTGGATTGTTACGTATGGCACGGCCTTCGGTAAACACGTCTTTATATTCCAAATCATTCACCAACTGTACATAATGCGGCGACCCAGTGTTCATCACGTAAGCCTCATTGTCGCGGGTTACATAGTCTACGTCAATCATTTGCAAACTAACCCAGTCACCAGATGCTGAAATTTTGGCATAATGCGGGCCATCAACTGCCAAAAAGTTGGTTTCATTTTCTATTACACCCAAAAACTTAGCAAACGCTACTATACAACGTCCTCCGTTACCACACATACTACTTGGCTGGCCATCGGCGTTATAGTAAACCATTTCAAAATCGTAACCTTCCTGCTTTTGCAAAAACATCATACCATCACCGCCAATACCAAACCTCCTGTCACATAAAGTACTGATTAACTTAGGATTGCGATGATTCACTCTACCCTCGCGGTTATCAACTAAAATAAAATCGTTACCGGCACCTTGATATTTATAAAAATTAAGCTTCATTTTACGTTTATAATTAAACAGGCCAACAAACTTAAACACCGTAAAACCTGCGCCAGCCCGACTTTAACATTTTTTAACAAAAATGGCAATAACTTCTTATTGTTCCTATCGTCTTAATGGTATTAAATTTGAACGGTGTTGATAAACCCAATCAACAATAAAGAATTAAAACATAAAAAGAAATATGAGAAAAGTTGGTTTAACCCTATTGACCGCATTTGTTGGCGGTGCAATGGCGCTCGGTACCTACAAGGTATTCGAAAAAGACCCTCAGGAAGGATTAACTTTTGAGGAACGCCAGAAAGTATATTTTGCAAACAACCGTCCTACATCAAACGTGGTATCGTCTGCAGGTGATGTTGATTTTACCCAGGCTGCAGCCGCAGTAACGCCGGCAGTGGTTTACATACGTACCACTTACTCGCCTCAACAAGGCCGCAGTGGTGGCGGTAATGATCCGTTTGAGGACATGTTTGGCGATTTTTTTGGTCAGCGTGTACAACCGCAACGCGCTCAACCACAACGTGCATCAGGTTCGGGTGTAATTATCAGTACTGATGGTTACATTGTTACCAATAACCACGTGGTAGCTAATGCAAGTAAAGTTGAGGTAACTACTAACGACCACCGCACTTTACAAGCAAAGGTAATTGGTACCGACCCTAACACCGATTTGGCACTTATTAAAGTAACCGGCACAAACCTGCCTATTGTTAAATTAGGTAACTCAGATGATGTACGTGTTGGCGAATGGGTTTTAGCTGTAGGTAACCCGTTTAACTTAAACTCTACCGTTACTGCCGGTATTGTAAGTGCCAAAGGCCGTAACATAGGCATACTTGGCCGCGAAGAAGAGGAGCAAAATCCGTTTGGACGCAGCCGTTACCAGCAACAGCCTCAACAGCCACGTTTAAATAAGGCAATTGAGTCATTTATCCAAACTGATGCGGCCATTAACCCGGGTAACAGTGGCGGTGCATTGGTAAACACCAAAGGCGAGCTTATTGGTATAAACTCGGCCATTGCATCACACACCGGCTCATACGAAGGTTACGGCTTTGCGGTACCTGTTAACTTAGCTAAAAAGGTGCTGAACGACCTTGAAAAATATGGCTCGGTTAAACGTGGCTATATTGGTGTAAGCTTTACCGAGCTAAACCCTGATGTTGCTACCGAACTTAAAACCAAAACTACAAACGGTTTATACGTAAATGAGCTGGTTGATGGCGGCGCAGCAGAAGCAGCAGGCCTTCAAAAAGGTGATATTATTACTAAAGTTGAAGGTAACACTGTTTACGAATCATCAGACTTACAGGAACGTGTTGGCCGTTTACAACCTGGTGATAAAATACGCATAACCGTATTGCGTGCAGGTGCCGAAAAGAACTTTACCATTACATTAAAAGGCGAGCCTACTGCTAGCACCAATAAAACGGCCATGAGCAAATCGGCCGAGGAGCTTTACAACAAATTAGGTGCAAGCTTCCAGCCACTAACATCGGCTCAAAAATCTAAGTTCCGTTTAAATTCGGGCGTTGTGGTAACACAGGTACGTCGCGGTGGTTTCTTTGAAAACTATGATATTCCTGTTGGTTCAATCATCACCGGTATAAACGGTATGGCTATTAACAGTGTTCAGGATATTGACAAAGCCATCACTAACCTTAAAAACGGACAAATGGTTATTGAAGGTTACTCTTCAGATGGATCACGTTTCCGTAACAGCTTTGATGTTAGATAATTAAGCAACATCAAAATTATAAGCCCGGCATTTTGCCGGGCTTTTTTTATTTATTTTTAAAACACTAATCAAAAATTCATGTTTAAGCATTTTGGTTATTGAATTTAAGGCTTCACTTATTATAACCATAGCTAATCCACATTATTAACATAAATTTAAAGGGCGGGCGTAATGCTTGCCCTTTTTTAATAACATTGCACAAAATTGTTAAGCGTTCAAATTGTGACGGGTCAAACCAAAAAGTGGATTTCATGGGCAATTAAGGCCATACTGGTGGCACTTACCTTTGTATTTATTTACAGAAGGTTGAGTAACAGCGAAGGACTCAAGCACTTTACCGACATTATAACCCAGGTTAACCGCTCGGCAGCTATAATTGTTGTTGGTGTTATAGCAGCGCTTATGTTGTTAAACTACCTGCTGGAAGCCATGAAGTGGAGATATTTAACTCATAAATGGGCACCAATATCCTTATGGCAGTCTATCGAATCAATTTTCTGCGGACTATCACTAGCCATATTTACACCTAACAGGTGGGGTGAATTTGGCGGACGTGTGATGTTTTTACCCCCTCGCAGGCGTGTGCACGGCGTATTTGCAATGGCTGTGGGCACTTTTGGACAATTAGTGGTAACGTGCGTAGCCGGCTCGGCGGCTTTACTTTGGTTTGTATATTACTTTTTACACATAAATCAATGGGTATACATTGCTATGCTCACTACGGGTATTGGCTTCATTGTACTAATGCTGATTTTTTACTTCAACGTGCGTTGGGTGGTGTTCTTACTTAACAGCATTCCATTCCTGAAAAAGTACCACCGCTTTTTTGATGTGATGAAACGCTACCGTTTTAATGAGCTTATGCACGTTATGGGTTATTGCGTGGCTAGGTTTGCAACCTATTCGTTTCAGTATTATCTCATCATGCACTTGTTACTGCCCGAGATTCCGATGTTCAAAATATTATTGCTTACGTTTGTATTCTTCTTTATCCAGTCGGTTTTACCAACTATTGATATTGTTGACATTGGCGTCCGCAGCGCAACTGCTGATAAATTATTTGAATACGTAACCCAGCAGCATATTGCTGTAATGGCAGCTGTAGCTTTAATTTGGTTTACCAACCTCATTGTGCCGGCTATATTAGGCTCTGTTTTTGTTTTTAAATTGAAGTTTTTTGATAACAACTTATAACATCATCATTTTACTGCTTACAGGTTTATACCTTGTAGTGCTTGTTTACTTAATGAAAGGCTGGGCTGCTTTACGTCAGCCAAAAAAACTAATACCGGCAAACCAATTAAGCACCAAAGTAAGTTTGCTTATTGCCGCCCGTAACGAAGAAGACAACATCAGGGCTACCATTGAAGATGTTTTAGCTCAGGATTACCCTAAACACCTGCTCGAAATAATTATTATTGATGATCACTCTACAGACAGCACTGCAGATATTATAAGGAGCTATGCACCACAGGGGATTAAGCTTTTACAGCTTAACGAAACCGAAAAACTTAACTCATACAAGAAAAAAGCTATAGCGACAGCCATAAGCCAGTCAACAGGAGATTTGATTGTAGCAACCGACGCTGATTGCAGTATGGGCAATAGTTGGCTTAGCAGCGTTGTATCATATTATGAAAGCTATAACTGGGTGATGATATCATCTCCGGTAACATACTTTAAAGAAAAGAGCCTTTTTGAGCGCCTGCAAACGCTTGAATTTTCTTATCTCATTGGCATTGGGGCTGCCTTTATTGGCAACGGCCGAGCATCAACCTGCAATGGTGCCAATTTTGCTTACCGTAAAGACGTATTTTATGAGGTTGGCGGCTTTAAGGGCATTGATGACCTAGCCTCGGGCGATGACGAACTTTTACTGCAAAAAGTTGCTGAACGCTACCCCGGCCGTATAGGTTTTTTAAAGCAACGCGATGCCATTGTATATACTGAAGCTAAGCCCACCCTCACCGAGTTTATGCAACAACGGCGCAGATGGGCTTCAAAGTCAACACGGTATAAAGACAAAAATGTTGTAGCCTTAGCCGTTGGTATATGGCTGTTTAACCTAAGCTTACTGGTTAATGCTGTAGGTGGCTTTTTTAACTTTTACCTTTGGCAGGTGTTTGCCTTTCAAATGCTTTTTAAGTATACGTTTGAGGCTGCTTTTCTTCTACCTATCATGTCATTTTTCAAGCGCCAAAATCTTATGCTTTTGCTAATTATGCTTTCGCCAATACACATACTTTATTTTGTGTACGTTGGGCTAATGGGCAACACAAGTAAATATCGCTGGAAAGACCGTATAGTTAAATAAAAGCCATTATATTTTATATTGCAACCTGTCCCGGTTGCGCCTTGCGCTTAAGCAAAAGTGCAGTAGCAACGGTTACTACAAATGCTACTGGCAAAGGCTCAAGATAGGTCATGAGCATTAAACCAAGCGGATTGCTGTAAATCTTTTTCCAGTCTTCCATTTCCGCTATTTTTTTATTCAACTCAACCTGGCTTAACCCACTTTCTCGCGCTTGCTTCAGTTCATGCGCTGTAAACTTCTCCATAAAGTCGGGTACAAAAACGTAGTATTCAATCATCCAAACAACTACGTAAAAGGTGCAGCCAATTAAGGTAATAAGGCCGGCAATTTTAAAAGCCCGTAAAAAGGTTATGGCGCCATTGTTAAACTTATCTCTATAGTTTTTAACGCCTACATAGGCAAACGAAAAGGCAATGAGCATACCGGTGTAGCCAAGCAGCATGCTGCTTTCAAACTTAGCGCTCCTGTAGCAAGCTATGGTAGATGCTACCATAAACGAGGCTGCAATAATCCCGGCAATTACACCAAAGGTCCAGATGATTTTTTTCATGATTATATTATTTGAATAGCCCAAAATTCAATCAAAAGCTGCTAACAGGCTTCATACTTTAGGGTGATTTTGCAATTTGCGCCATTATATCATCCTTTATAACTATAAAACCATTCATCAAATAGCGCAGGCACCAGGCAAAAGATAATATCTTCTATTTAAGAATCCCCATGCGCTTTGCCTTGTCAACCGCCTGGGTACGACGCTTAACATCCAGTTTTTCAAACAACCGTGCCGAATGTGTTTTTACCGTATTGAGCGATACGAATAATTTGCCTGCAATTTCAAGATTGCTTAGTCCCTCTGCCATTAACTCCAACACCTCAAGTTCGCGGCGGCTCATGTTAGTTTGCTGCAATGCTTCATCGTTAACTATAAAATTTTCATGGCTAACATATACCGGCTTTTCAACAATAATGGTTTTCTCTTTGGGCCGTGCCAGCTTAAGGGCAAGCCAAATACCTAAACCGGTAAATATAACCGCTATTAAACCGGCGTAAATTTCAAACGAATGCCTGATAATAATGAATTTTAACTCAAGCCATTTGAGTACAAAAAGCATTACGGCCATGGCCAGGCCGTAAACAATACTTTGCTTGTGTGTTTTAATAAAACTGCTTATCATCAGTTGGATTCAAATAGTTAATTAAAATTATAAAGTTTTAAGCTTGAACGGAAAAGAAAATAAAACCAAGCTTAAGTCGTAATTATATTTGCCAAACATGTCAACAGCGCCTGCTTCATACCGTAAAATAATCCATATTGATATGGATGCGTTTTATGCATCGGTTGAACAGCGCGATAATCCTGAATATCGTAACAAGCCTATTGCCGTTGGTGGGATGCCCGAAGGGCGGGGCGGTGTGGTGGCAACGGCAAGTTACGAGGCACGTAAGTTTGGTGTTAAGTCGGCCATGCCATCAAAAAAAGCCATACAATTATGCCCTGATGTAATCTTTGTGCGTCCACGTTTTAATGTTTACAAAGAAGTATCGAGACAGATACGTGAAATATTTTCGCGGTATACTGATTTGATTGAACCTTTGTCGTTAGATGAAGCTTACCTCGACGTAACTGAAGATAAATTGGGCATTGGATCGGCCATTGAGGTAGCAACACAAATAAAGCAGGCTATTTTTAAGGAGTTACAGCTTACAGCATCAGCCGGAGTATCGATAAATAAGTTTGTGGCCAAAATAGCATCTGACATTAATAAGCCAAATGGCTTAAAGTTTATAGGCCCATCGTCAATAGAAGCCTTTATGGAACAACTGCCGGTTGAAAAATTTTTTGGTGTGGGTAAGGTTACTGCTCAAAAAATGAAAAACATGGGCCTGCATACCGGCGCCGATTTAAAACAACTAACCGAGGAGGAAATGACCAAAAGGTTTGGAAAGCCCGGCAAGTTTTACTACCAAATTGTAAGGGGTATTGATGACCGGCCCGTACAACCCCACCGTGAAACAAAATCAATGGGTGCCGAAGATACTTTTGCTTATGACCTTACAGCATTGGATGAAATGGAAACGGAGTTAGACAAGATTGCGCAAACCGTTGCCAACCGGCTTGATAAGTATGGGCTTAAAGGCCGAACCGTAACACTTAAAGTTAAATACAGCAGCTTTAAACAAATCACCCGCAATCAATCATTCACTCAACCTGTGGGCGATGCCGGTACACTTGCGCAAACAGCCAAACAGTTACTTGCCGCAACAGATATTAACGATGTACGGATACGCTTGCTGGGTATTTCGGTATCAAACTTTGGTCCTTTGGTTACAAAAACAAGAGGCGACGAACCAACAGATCAATTAAAGTTGTTTTAAATGTGGAATGGCTCCGTTAAACTATTCAACAAAAGCAATGTTTAGCTATTCAATGCGCTTATCTATTCTTTTTTGGCTGCTCACAATTTGGTTTAGCTCAATTTACACATTTACTTTTGCCCAGGCCCGAAATAGTATAGGTATAGGCGCCGGACTAAGTCAACCCTTAGCACATGGCTACAAACCCGGGCGCGACCGCATTTTGCAAGCTAACTTTTTTGCCCGTAATAAATTCTCGGCGATGACGGTAATTGGCCTTGAAGGAATTAAGAAAAGCGGTGGGCAGGAAACTAATACGGCATTCTTAAATCTGTCGGCAAAATACTATCTAGGCTATTCAATAGCAGCTTTTGCCGGGCCATCTTTATATGTAAGGGGAAACGACAAAGGTGTAGTTGGCCCGGGTGCAAGCCTTGGCTTAGCTTACGACTGGCCGTTTGACACTTACAGCAGTGTAGAGTTGTCGTTACGTACAGATGTACTACCCAAGTACCTTGAAACTCCGGCCTTAGTTGGATTAAGAGTAGCTTATAAGTTTAGTTTTAAAAAAAGACAAGGCAAATACCGTGTGCCCGAAGACGATGATTTATTAAGATAAATTCAGTTTATATCTTTACAAATACAGCATAGATAAAAACTATAAGCCATAAATTATTAGAATGAAATGAGCTGGTATTTTGATGTATATTTGTGAACATTATAACAAAACATACATTATGATAACAGTTGGCGAAAAATTCCCTTCGTTTAATAAAAAAGCAGTAGTTAGCATTGAAAAAGGCAAAGAGTTTGAAGATATCACTTCAGAGTTCCTTGTTAACGATGATAACGTTTGGACAGTAATGTTTTGGTGGCCAAAAGACTTTACTTTTGTATGCCCTACAGAAATTGCTGAATTTAACAAAGCATACGGTGAATTCCGTGATCGTGATGCACGTTTAATTGGTGCTTCAACTGATTCAGAATTTGTTCACGCTGCATGGAGAAGAGATCACGAAGATTTACGTGACCTTAAATTCCCTATGTTGGCTGATACTTCAAAATCGTTAGCTGAAGACTTAGGCATTTTAGAACCTACCGAAAAAATTGCTTACCGCGCTACTTTTATCGTTGATCCAACCGGTGTTGTACGTTGGGTGTGTGTTAACGATTTAAACGTTGGCCGTAACGTAAAAGAAGTTTTACGCGTACTTGACGGTTTACAAACCGACGAACTTTGCCCTTGTAACTGGGAAAAAGGTCAGGAAACTTTAACTGCATAAGTTAATACATAATACAATCCCCGTGACTTAACTTTTACGGGGATTGTTGTTTTTGGTCGGGAGCAAATGTATTCCCACTTATCATTTGGACCATCGGGAGAAATCCTGCTAGAGCGGACCCTGTTTTTCATAATGAACAAGATTTCTCTCTATCGTTTGAAATGACATGTCTTATTAACGGGAATTAAAAATTAACTATTCTCTACATCACCTAAAAAAATAATACCATGAGCGAAAGCACCGAAGTAATACAAGAACTACTGCAAAGCGTTGCAGTTGATAAAGACTACCGTACCGAAAGTTTAACCCTGCTGGAGAAAGGCGAATCACGCTACCTGCGCGATTTAAAGCTGAACTTAAGCAGTACACTTACCTCTGAGCATTTAAGCACCAAAGAATGTGCTTTAATTGCTTTAAGCACTGCTATTAACAACAACAACAAGCCGCTCACCATTTACTTTACTAAGTATGCTGAAGAGCAGGGTGCTACTGCTGCTGAAACAGGAGAGGCTGCAGGCTGTGCATCATTATTGGCATCAAACAATATATTTTACCGTTTTCGTCATTTTACGCAAAAAGAAAAGTATACCCAGATACCTGCACGTATACGTATGCAGCTGATGATGAAACCCGTAACCGGTAAAGAGTTTTTTGAGTTGATGAGCTTAGCTATTTCGGCTGTTAATGGTTGTGAAATGTGTGTAAATGCTCATGAAGACTCATTAATTAAATTAGGAACTACCGAAGAGCGTATTTTTGACGCTGTACGTATATCCTCATTAGTAACGTCAGCAGGCAAAATAATTTTCTAACAAAAATGTTACGTAATAAAAAGGGGTGGTTCACACAGTGAAACCACCCCTTTTTAATTCTATCGTTAAATACGCTTGTTTTTAATTAAAAGTAAAGCTATATTTATAACCAAGATTAAACGTTCTTTTAGCAGGCTATCTGTTTCAACCAGGTTAGCAAGCTTTGAGAATAAACAAACAACAATTTAATTGTTTTTTTAAGCCGTTCTGCATGACTCCAGAACGGCTTTTATTTTTCTCTTTAGTGAGCGTCGGCAACCGGTTTTAAGTTCTTTTTAAACGGCTGCAAATACAGTAACGGTATTGAAAACAGCATTACCAGCCCGGTAAGCCAATAGGCGTCATCATAAGTAAGCAACATAGCCTGTTTAGTTATTGTACCTTCCATAGCTGCGTAAGCCATTTTGGTTGCATCTAACATACTTTTGCCATGTGCCATAAAATTATGAATCATACCCTGCAGGCGTTCGTTAAATGCAGGGTTATACTCGTTTATGTTAACCAATAGGTTGTTGCGGTGCCCTTGCTGCCTGATGTGTATAATAGTTGTTAAGGCTGCAATACCAAACGAACCTCCTAACTGACGCATCATATTATTCAAACCTGCACCCTGCCCTATCTCAGCACCTTTAAGGTCTGATATTGCCAGTGTAGTTAACGGTACAAATAATAACGCCATACCTACACCGCGGATAGCCAACGGTACAAAGAAGTCGCCCTCACCGGTTTGCAGGGTAGAGTTACTGAGCATGTGGGTAAACACAAAGAACAGGAACATACCTACAGTAGCCATAAATTGCGCCGGCACCCCTTTATTAAGCATTTTACCTACAAAAGGCATCATTACAATGGTAAATAATCCACCTGGGAATAAAAGCTCACCGGTTTGCTGCGCTGAAAATCCTAGCAAAGCCTGACAAAATATAGGGAACACAAACACCGAACCGTACAAGCCAAAGCCTAAAATAAACGAGGTAAACATACCTATGGCAAAGCTACGGTGCCGCATGATGCCAAAGTTTACTATAGGGTGATCGGTTGTGAGCTCGCGCCATATGAATAGTAACACACCTACTACTGATGTTGCAGTTAATGCGGTGATGTATGGTGTTGCAAACCAATCTTCTGATTCACCTTTCTCCAAAATGGTTTGCAAACTACCCACTGCAACGGCAAGTAATAAAATACCCCACCAGTCAATAGGCTTATCGCGCCCGGTGCGTGGCGTTTTGCGTACATACATTATGGTAAATATGGCTGCAAGAATACCTACCGGAATATTTACATAAAATATCCACGGCCATGAGTAATGATCGGTTATATAACCGCCAATAGTTGGGCCCACCGTTGGACCTACTACCGCGCCTAAACCAAATAATGCAGTTGCTGTACCCACCTGCTCGCGCGGCCAAGTTTCAAGCAATATAGCTTGCGAGGTTGATATTAAGCCCCCACCAGCCATACCCTGCAAAATTCGGAAGATAACCAGCTCAGCCAAACTGGTTGCATTACCACATAAGAATGAGGCAATGGTAAAAATCACAATAGAGGCTAAAAAGTAATTTTTCCGCCCAAAAAAACTACCCAGCCAACCCGACATAGGCAGAATAATTACGTTAGCTACGGCATAGCCCGTGGTAATCCAGGCTACGTCCTCTAACGTGGCACCAAGATTACCTTGTATGGTTGGCAAGGATACGTTTACAATAGTGGTATCAATCAGCTCCAGTAAAGAAGCTGTAATTACCGTAATGGTAATGATCCACTTTTTAAATCCTACTTCGGCCATTTTAATTAGTCTTTTATAGAAACCGATACGTTTACGCTCATACCAGCGCGCAGCTTGTCTAAAGTTTCTTTGTTAGCATTAATTTTTATTTTTACCGGTACACGCTGAACTACTTTTACAAAGTTACCGGTAGCGTTATCTGGCGGCAGAAGTGAAAAGCGTGCGCCTGTAGCAGGAGAAAAATTATACACCGAACCTTCCAACTCTAAATCAGGGAACGCGTCAACCTCAACTTTAACTTTTTGGCCGTTACGCAAGTGCTCTAACTGGGTTTCTTTAAAATTGGCGGTAATGTACAAGCTATTGTCATTAACTACCGAAAACAAGGTTTGACCTGCTTGTACCAACTGACCAATTTGTACACTCTTTTTAGAGGTAATACCACTGGCAGGAGCATTAATAGTAGTATAGCTTAATTGTAGCTTAGCAAAATCAACATCAGCCTGGCGGGCATCAACGCCTGTGTTAGTAACCTTTAATTGTTTGCGGGTTGTGTTAACCTGCTCTTGTGCTGCTTTATACTGGTCTTGCGCCGCTTTATAGTTAGCGCGGGCAACGTCCAGGTCAGACTTTGCCTGATCAAATTGCTGCTGGGTAATTGAACCATCTTTTACCAGGTTAGCATAGCGGGCATAATCTTTCTGAGTTTTCTCCAGCTTTGAAGCTGCCGAGGTTACCTCAGCTTTAGCGCTGGCCGAGTTAGCCTGTGTAGTAAAAATTTGTGACTGGCCAACACCAACGTTAGCGCCCGCACCTTGCTGGGAAGCCTGTGCCTGCTCTAATTTAACTTTGTAATCGCGGTCGTCAATTTTAACCAGTTCCTGGCCTTTGTTTACGTGTTGGTTATCTTCAAAAAATATGCTGTCAACATATCCGCCAACACGTGCCACAACCGGGCTTATATCAGCATCAATCTGAGCATCATCTGTATCCTCGTGCTTGCTGGCATAAATGTATTCCTTTACGCCAAATATTGCGCCACCAATCAGAACGATGGCTAATATAATAGGAATAACCTTATTAGGTTTCTTTTTCTCTTCCTGTTGTATTTCTTGTTCTTGTGCCATTTTGTTATTGCGTTGTAGAGTATTTTATTTAGTAAGTTTTCCGGTTGCTTTTAAAAGGTTGTAGTAGGCTAATCCGGCATCGGCCTTGGCCAGTTCCAGATTAATTTGCGCCTGGTAGAGTAGGGTCTCGGCATCAGCACGATCGGTAGCTGATGCTGTACTGTTTGCATATTTTGAAGTCAATATGCGGTTGTTTTCATTTGCCTGCGCTATTGATGTTTCAAGCAGCTTTATTTTATCTACTGCCTTCATATAGTTTTGATAGCTTTGGTTAACCTCATTCTTAATATTATCGGTTATAATACCTTTATTAATCACAGTTTCCTCGCGTTGTATGCGGGCTTCATTAACCTTGTTTTTGTTGGTCCATAAAGAGCCGAAGTTCCATGATAGTGCTAAACCTGCAGTAAGCGGAGTAATATACTTACCACTGTTAGGCAGCGGATTGGCCGATGCATTAACATAATATAAACCTGCAGTTGCAGCAAGGGTTGGCAGCTTTTCGGCCTGAATGTTTTTGATGTTTACATCAGCATATTTGGTACGCAAGTCCTGCTGCTTCAATTCCTCACGAATAGAGAGGGCGCTGTCGCGGTAGCTTTGCAATGGAGCAACCGTGCGTTGTGCAACCGGAATTTGCGACACGTTTAATTGTGTTTCATCAGGCAGACCTAATAATATATTAAGGTTGTAGTTGATTACCTTACGGTTGTTTTCCAAATCAATACCGTTCAGTTCAATGTTTGAGCGCTGTAATTGAAAACGCAATACATCATTTTTAGTAACCAGGCCTTGTTCAAAAAAACGTTGCGCCTGGTGTATTTGCTGATCTATTGACTTAAGGCTTTGTTCAACCACGCTTTTGCTTTGTACAACACGGTACAAATCGTAGTAAGCATTTACAATGTTGTAAGCAATTTGCTCGCGGTCTTTTTCTACATCAAGTTTGGCCACATTAACCAGCAAATCGGTTGATTCTTTGGCGTAGCGAAAACGTCCGCCGCCATAGATAACCTCTTCAACTGATACAATGCCCAGGTTAGCATTTGCGCTTTTAGGGAGGCTTAATGATTCCTGACCAAGATTCAGCGTGTTTGCAGGTATTTGCGCCCTGCTGTACATAAAGCTTGCCGATGCAGTTGGCAGTGCTTTGTCTTTAGCCTGGTTGTACTGTGATACGGCCTGATCTATTTTTGATTGCGACAGTTTTAAGGTTTTGCTGTTTTCGAGGCCCAGCTTAATGGCCTCCTCCAGCGTCAACGTCCTTTCCTGGGCGTATGCTGTACTGCCAAACAGCATGCCCGTTGCAGCGGCTAAAATACCCAAACGTACCAATTTGGGCACCCGCTTAAAGGCGTAAGTGATAGTGGTTGTATTATTTAGCGTTGTCATGTTCTGTAAGTAAATATGCTTTTAACAGTTTTTTGAGGTAGTCGGTAACTCTTGGCTTTAACTTATCAACCATGTTTTGAGGGTCTTGCGTATCATAACCAAGCATTAATGATGATATGTGTGATGCGTTAACAATTTGCGCTTTAACGCCAAAAACCGTGGCAACTACCATTTCGGTATCAATGTCATTTTTAAACTCTCCGCGTTCAATGCCCTCATGTAAAATTTTCCTAAATTCAATTACATTTTGCATAATCATATCGGTAATCTTATCAGCAAGTTCACCCGTGCGACGTACGGCCAACTCCTGATGCACTACCTTTTGAAAACAGTTATTGCTAAATACACGGTTAATGTAAGCTTCAACGTATTCGCTCACCTTTTGCCATGAGCTCATGTTTTCATTGTTGCCTATACCTTGAATAAGGCTGTGAAAGGTTGATGTGCGGCGTTCAAACAACGATAGCAACAACCCCTCTTTTGAACCGAAGTAGTAATTAAGCATGGCCATATTAACACCGGCTTCGCCCGAAATTAAACGGGTTGAAGCGCCATCGAAACCATGTTCTGAAAACACCCTTTCGGCTACATCCAGTATATGATCTCTTTTATCAGTCTTTTCTTTTTCCATTACTTTTTTGATGGCACAAAGTTAATCAAACGATTGATTAATATATTCCATTTTTGTAATGCTTTTGTAAAATGGTTATTAAGGCTTTAATTGGTTATGCTGAAAGACTTAGGATTTTAAAATGTAAATAGAAAATTTTCTAATTTGTTTTTAATAAGTTGCAAGAGGATTGTAATGCCTTTTATTGTGAAAACTTGTTTATGGATAGACGCCCATTATTTGGCAATTAGCATTATAAAGTGATATTTGTACATTAAGTACCGGTATATTACAGTTGCATCCTTTTATGAAAATTTTAACAAGCCTTTTTACTGCTCTAATTGCTACAACTGCTGTATTTGCACAAACTGCGCCACCCGCCGATTTAAGTACCATAAAACAACAGTTTAAGAAGCTAAACATACTAGGGAGTGTGCTTTATATAGCAGCCCACCCCGACGATGAGAACACGCGCTTGTTAGCTTACCTGGCTCAAGAGAAAGGCTACCGCACCGGCTACCTTGCCTTAACACGTGGAGACGGCGGTCAAAACCTGATTGGCAATGAGCAAGCTGAGCTATTAGGTTTAATACGTACGCAGGAGTTACTGGCTGCCCGCCGGGTGGATGGCGCAGAGCAGTTTTTTAGCCGCGCAAATGATTTTGGCTTTAGCAAAGGGCCGGATGAAACATTAAAAATTTGGGACCGCGACAAAATACTGGGTGATATGGTATGGGTTATACGCCAGTTTAAGCCCGATGTAATGATATGCCGCTTTCCAACCACTGGCGAGGGCGGACACGGGCACCATACCTCATCAGCCATATTAGCGCAGGAAGCTTTCAGTGCAGCTGCCGATGCAAAGCGCTTTCCCGAACAACTTAAGTATGTACACCCGTGGCAGGCCAAACGCCTGATGTGGAATACCTTTAATTTTGGAAGCACTAATACTACCGCGCCCGATCAGTTTAAGATTGATGTCGGCGTGTACAACCCGGTTTTAGGCAAAGGCTACGGCGAAATTGCTGCCGAAAGTCGTTCAAACCATAAATCGCAGGGGTTTGGCTCGGCCCGTCAACGCGGACAATCATACGAGTACTTTAAAAACCTTTTGGGCGATGCTCCTAAAGAAGGGTTGCTTGATGGAACCAACACCACCTGGAAAAGAATCAAAAGCGGCGAGGACATTGAAAAAAACTTAGCAGCTATTACAAAGGACTTTAATGCCGATGCCTCTGAAAAATCAGTGCCTGAATTAATAAAGCTCAGAACAAAGATTGAAAAAGTGGATGATGACTACTGGCGCACGCTTAAACTAACTGAACTTGACAATTTAATAGCATCGTGTGCCGGGCTATGGTTTGAAAGTTACGCCGCCGAAGCAGCATATGCCCTTGGAGACAGCATTGCTATCCGGTCGCAAGTGCTTAGCCGTTATGGCAACGCCATAAAACTGCAAAGCCTAAGCATTCAGAATGACTCTCAAACGTTTACAAGCAATGCACAGGTTATACAAGCCAATGAGCTAAAAATATATAATCAAAAGGCTATTGCTAACAAAATTACGCAGCCTTACTGGCTTGATGCTCCACACGGCATTGGCACTTATACATTACCCAACAACGAGGTTGCCGGTAATCCCGAAAACCCTGATGTTTTAAGCGTTTCGTACACTTTTGAAATTGCTGGTAAATCAATTCTATACAATCGTAAGTTGGTTTATAAATATGTAGATCCGGTACGTGGCGAGCTATACCAACCCATTGAAATAGCTCCGCCCGTTACCGCAACAATAAGCAACAAAGTATACGTTTACAGCACAAAACAACCGCAAACGCTACAGGTAAAGCTAAAAAGCTTTATCAATGGCAATGGCAGCATCAGTATTAAACCTGTAGCCGGCTGGCAAATAAGCCCAACCAAAATCTTTTTTAATAATAAAAAGAAGGGCGATGAATGGACCGCCAATTTCATTATTACCCCGCAAACAAACGCATATAACGGCACCGCCGAAGCAGTTGTGAACGTAAACGGCAAAAACTACGGCTACGGTTTACAACGCATACAATATGAGCACATTCCTAACATAAGCTTGTTTCCACCAGCTCAAGCTAAATTGGTAAATATCAATCTTAAAACGGCGGGTAAAAGAATTGGCTACATTAACGGGGCCGGCGACTTTGTTGCTCAGAGCCTTACACAGGTTGGTTATGATGTTCACATACTTACCGAAAACGAAATTATGAATAGCGACCTTTCAGTTTACGATGCTATAATAACCGGCGTTCGTGCCTATAACGTTGATGAGCGCCTGGCTTTTGAGCAACCTAAACTAATGGAATATGTAAAAAACGGAGGCAATTTGGTAGTGCAGTATAATAACCCGGCAGGGTTGGCAACGCAACAGCTGGGCCCCTACCCTTTTCGTCCGGTTAATGAGCGTGTAACTGATGAGTTTGCTAAAATCACCGTTACCAATCCTCAAAGCGCTTTGCTTAATTATCCTAACACAATAACTCAAGCTGATTTTGATGGCTGGGTACAGGAGCGTGGCCTTTACTTTGTAAGCGCTGTTGCACCGGAGTATCAAACAGTGTTTGAAATGAATGACCCGGGCGAAGCGCCTAAAAGCGGATCATTAATAACTGCAAATTACGGTAAGGGACGTTATGTATATACATCGCTGGCATTTTTCAGGCAACTACCTGCAGGTGTACCTGGAGCCTATCGCTTATTTGTTAACCTGCTAAGTCAGCCTAAAAAGTAAGACGAACAATACTAACTTTCATAGGTAAAACCATGTTGTGTACATTATGCCACAGCGTGCTTTCATCAGTTCTATGGCTCTAACTTTTGTTGAATTAATTTATATTACTTGTGTTAATTAACCGTTAAAGTATCTTTACAACCGTAATGAATATACTAACGCTTCCCAAACAACCCAATACCATTATCTCATTTTGGAATGTTGGAGCGCTGTTGTATTATTCAACCATCCTGTTTTTTCTAGAGACGCTTTTTTACTGGAACAGATTTAAAGCAGCATATGCCGACGAAGCTATTTTCGTTAGTATATTTTGGTTAGGTAGCGTAATATTCGCTTTCAGCCATGTATTTATGGTGGTGATGGATGGCTGGTCGCGTTTTCAAAACTACAAGCGTATAAAAGATTACCTTTTTGTGCATGGCTTTACACCTAAAATTGCCCGCTTGTATAAAGGCTCAAAGTGCCAGCGCACTGCATTTTTAGTAGCCGCCCGTGAACTGGGTATGGAAGATGAAGTACTGAGATATTACCGCCGGTTAGGCATAAAGTGGTATCATTTCGTACCTCACTTTATGATTAAAGACCCTTTCTTTTTATTTAAAAAATATTTTTGGTCGCGTACTTTTATGGAAAAGCATTACGAGCCAAAATTTAATTACCGGGAATTATCTGCCGGGTTACCTGCGTAAATGCTCGAAGCTATTCATTTAAGTAAATCTTATTCATCAGGCAAAGCTCTTGATGATGTATCTATACAAATGCTGCCGGGCCAAATATGCGGTTTACTGGGGCGCAACGGGGCAGGTAAAACTACGCTCTTTCGTATACTATGCGGCCTTATCAAACCCGATTCGGGTAAAATGGTCATGGCATCACAACGCAACAAGCCGGTTGGCGGCATTATCGAACGTCCGGGTTTATACCCATATCTTAACGCTTACGACAATATTAAACTCTTTGCCGGTATACAAGGCGCACCGGCAAACAAAGAGGCTATACATCAAAGCCTGCTTAAAGTTGGCCTGCCTGTTGATCGTAAAGATCCGGTTCGCAACTTTTCATTAGGAATGAAGCAGCGCCTGGGCATAGCTATTGCGCTGCTTAACAACCCCGAATACCTGGTGCTTGATGAACCTTTTTCAGGCTTAGACCCTATTGGTGTTACTGCACTAATCAACCTGATAACTGATTTAGCCGTAAAGGAAAATATTTCTATCCTGCTTTCATCACACCTAATGGGCGAACTTACCAGGTGCTGCAACTACTTGTATGTAATGGATAAGGGACGGCTGGTAAACAAAGGCACCACTGCACAGCTTATTGGCCATCATATTCATAATTTTAACATTACGGCTCAAAACATTACTTCATCAATAGTACTGCAAAAATACAGCCCCACCATTGGTGTAAACGGTGCAAGCATTGTATGTAATGCCGATGAAATACCGGCTTTGCTTAACCAGCTGCTGGCCGAGGGCATATTGGTAACTTCATGTACACCCGAGCTGTCATTAGAACAACTGGTTAACACTCCGCTGCTATGATGAAAGAGTTGTTATACGCCGAGTTTGTGAAAATAGTAAAGCAAAGTAAAACCTACTATGCATTAGTTGCTATTGCCGTTATTGAACTGCTTATATTTATTACCGCCTACTACCAGGGGAGCACCATATTAGATTTATTGTTGAACACCCTGCGGCAAAACTTTTACTTTGAAGGTTCATTGCTTAACGGCAATCTGATTTTGTATATCGTACTTAATTCATTGTGGTTTAACGTGCCGCTCATACTTATGATTGTAACCTCCGGCTTACTGACTGATGAGCACAAAGATGGCACCCTGCAAACCGTAATGCTGCAAGCGGTAAACAAATGGAAGTTTATACTGGCAAAATATATTACCGCTGCCATATTTACCTTAATGGTAATTGGGTTTATGATGCTAAGCAGCTTTGCACTTGCGTATGCGGTTTTTGGCAGCGGTGACTTAGTAGTGTACATTGGCACACTTAACTTTTTTGAAGCAAAGGAAGCGTTTAATCGCATATGCTGGGCATTTGCATCGGGCAGTATTGCCATGATATTTTACAGCACGGCCAGCATTACCATTGCTATTTTTATAAAAGAAGCTGCCAAAACCTGGATTGCATCGGCACTGTTTTTAATAATTACCAACCTGTTACTAAAAGCTGATTTTTTACCCGCCGGGCTTAACAGTTTCTTCTTCCCTAAGCTAATTGATACCTGGCAGCAGCTGTTTAACTATAAAATTGACTGGCAACAAATTGGCTTAAATAACTTTATGCTGCTGTTTTACTGCTTTGGCTTTGCCGCACTAGGAATTTTTGCTTTTCAAAAAAAGGATATTGGATGATGAAGAGGTTGTTTTTATTAGCTTTTACATTACTAACCACCTCATTGGTATATGCCCAAAAGGTTGATGCCGATTTGTTACGCATTAAGCAACGTATGGATTCGGTTGTTAAGTTTACCGCTACGGTAACCCTTAATTTAGATGTTCCGTTTATACAAATGCCTACAAAAAAAGCCCTGGTAAGTTACACCAAAGGAAAGCGCATGCAGTTTACATCTAAAGATTTTGTGATGCTACCCAAACGGGGGTTGGATTTCTCTTTATCAGAAATTTTCAAGTATCCGTTTATCACGGTTGACCGTGGTACCGAAAAACGCAATGGTAGAGCTCTAAAAACACTAAACGTTATTCCTACTGATGCAAAGTCTGATTTGGTATTGGTTACCCTGTACATGGATACGAAAGCAGCACGCATTATGGAGTCGGATATTAACACCCGCAAAGATGGATCGTACTCGCTGCTAATGCAATATAATGCAGCCAAAAATATATTGCCTGACTATGTAGAAGCTGCCTTCGCTATTGAAAAGCTCAAGATACCGTTTAACTTTATGGGCAAGGATACCAAAATTGACCGCAAGAAAATGCGCGGCATGGATACTAAAACCGGTAAAATAAAAATGAAGATGAGCGATTATAAAATTACGCTCCGCTAACTTGCCTTACGTTTACAATTTCGAGCTCACTTCCAACTCGATGTGTTAATTGGTTTAACTTAAGCCGGCTTTTGGATAGCTGCCTTTGTAAAAATAGTATTAGAAACTATCTTTTACCCTTGCAGCACTTATATTTAGCATAACTATTAACTGCTAAATATCATCCATAAGAATGAAAAAAATTTTTACACTCTTACTCATCTCGGCTGCAACGGGGGCTTATGCTCAAAAGCTCGAAAAACTCACCATCGAAAAAATAATGAGCGATTCCAAATGGATGGGCACCTCGCCCGATGCCATTAGATGGAGCGACGACAGCAAGAAGATATACTTTAACTGGAATCCTGAGGCTGCTGATCATACGAGCCTGTACGCCATTAACACCCGAAATACAAAACCTCAAAAGGTCGACCTGGCAGAACGCAAAGCCCTTACCAACGGCGGCACATGGAATAAAAACCATACCCGGAAACTATTTGAACAAGGCGGCGACATTTTTTTAAGCGATTTGAAGACGGGCAAAGTTATTTCGCTTGCAGTAACTACCGATAGGGAAAGCAACCCAACTTTTAGCGCTGATGAAAGCAAAGTGCTTTTTATGCGGGGTGATAATCTTTTTTCGCTTAACCTGAATAATGGTGAGTTACGCCAGTTAACCAACTTTACCCGCACTACGGCAGGTGCAACACCGGTAGCTGCAGCCGGCTTTGGTCAAAGAGGTGGCGGTGGCCGCCAGGGAGGTGGAGCAACCTCAGGTTTTAATGCACGCCAGGGCGGAGTAGCTGGCGGTAACCAACAGGAAGCATGGCTTCGCAACCAGCAAACCGAACTTTTTGAAGTAATACGCGAAAAAGCCAAAGATGAAAAGTATAATGCAGCAGAACGAAAAGCTTTACAGGGAAAGGCATTAAAGACCATACCAATTGGTGAGCAGTCACTAAGTTTTGTGCAACAAAGCCCTGATGGCCGTTACATTACTTACCGACTAATTAAGGCGGCCGATGGTGCCAAATCGACCATTGTACCCAGCTATGTAACAGCATCGGGCTATACCGAAGATATTCCTAACCGTACCAAGGTAGGTGCACCTATGTCAACATCGCAATCTTATGTGTTTGATACGCAGCGCGACACCGTATATGCAATATCAACCAAAGAAATTCCAGGAATAAAAGACCTGCCTGACTATGTGAAGGATTACCCTAAACAACTGGAAGACCGCACCAAACGCAATGAAGACCGCAATGTAGTTATACAAGGCCCGAACTGGAGCCCTAATGGCCAATATGCCGTTGCTATTATTACCGCGCAGGACAATAAAGACCGCTGGGTAATGAAACTTGACCCAGCCACAGGCAAACTTTCTCCGCTTGATCGTCAGCGTGATGAAGCCTGGATTGGCGGCCCCGGAATAAGCGGTGGCGGTTTTGTAAGCGGCAACACAGGATGGCTTAACAATACGCAATTTTATTTTCAGAGCGAGGCCAGCGGCTACTCACACATTTACGTGGTTGATGTTGCTACGGGTGCAAAAAAACAGTTAACAAGCGGTAAGTGGGAAGTATCAGACCTGCATTTATCTAATGATAAAAAGTGGTTTTATTTTACAGGCAATGTGGAGCACCCTGGTATAAGCCATTACTACCGGGTACCTGTTAATGGTGGCAGTCCGGTTAAGCTTACTACTATGAAGGGCGGCAATGAGGTAGAACTATCACCCGATGAAAAGTGGCTGGCTATCCGTTACTCCTATTCAAATAAACCCTGGGAGCTTTACTTACAACCTAATAAACCAGGTGCTAAAGCAATACAAATTACACACTCAACCAGTACTGAATTTAAATCATACCCATGGCGCGACCCTGAAATGGTCACATTTAAAAATCGTTACGGTAAAGATGTATACGCTCGCGTGTATGCACCTAAAACACCGCATCAGTCAAAGCCTGCCGTGGTATTTGTGCATGGCGCCGGCTACTTGCAAAACATCCATTACTGGTGGAGCCAGTACTATCATGAATATATGTTTCATAACCTGCTTGCCGATAATGGCTACACGGTTATTGATATAGACTACACCGGCAGCGCCGGCTACGGGCGCGATTGGCGTACAGGCATTTACCGCCACATGGGTGGCAAAGACCTTGACGATCAGGTTGACGGTGTAAAGTTCCTGGTTGAAAAGTATGGCGTTAATCCTAAGAATGTAGGCTTATACGGTGGATCGTACGGTGGTTTTATTACGCTGATGGCCATGTTTACCCAACCCGATGTATTTGCTGCCGGGGCCGGTTTGCGATCAGTTACCGATTGGGCACATTACAACCATGGCTATACCGCTAACATTTTAAACGAACCATATAATGACGAAAAAGCCTACCGTGCAAGTTCGCCCATTTACTTTGCCAATGGCTTAAAAGGCCGTTTATTAATGGCACATGGCATGGTTGACGTTAACGTAAACTACCAGGACATTATACGTTTAACACAAAAATTAATTGAACTTCATAAAGAGAACTGGGAACTGGCCTCATACCCGGTAGAAGACCACGGGTTTGTACAGCCCAGCAGTTGGACTGATGAATATAAACGTATCTATAAATTATTTGAAGAGACCTTAAAAAAATAACGAAATAACCCCGCCTACCAAGCGGGGTTATTTTTTGCTCATTAGTTTTAACTTTGTTTAATGCAACTCCCCCCCGAAATTCAGGAGCGACTAGCGCAGCTACAACAAAAGTATGAGGCCATGGGACAGGATATGAACTCCTACCTCGATGGCTTGCTATATGCCGATTTTTTAACGTATTGGGATTATATTAACCTTGATACGCTGCTCAGCCTGCAAAAGCCAAAAACGCCTTTTCCGGATGAGGAAATATTTATCATTTACCATCAGATAACCGAATTGTATTTTAAACTGGCGTTAAATGAGTGTGAGCAAATTGCAGAACATAAAAATCTTACTGTTGAGTTTTTTACTACCCGTCTAAAACGCATTAACCGTTATTTTGAGGCACTAACCAATTCTTTTGAGATTATGGTAGATGGCATGGAAAAGGAGCAGTTTCTTAAATTCCGGATGTCATTGTTACCTGCCAGCGGTTTTCAATCTGGGCAGTACCGGATGATTGAAATTTATGCCACTGATTTTATAAACCTTGTGGCAAAAGACAAACGTGAGGAGTTGCTGGGCGCATCTATAGAAAAGCAATTTAACCACATATACTGGAAGTTTGGCGCAACTGAACTCTCAACCGGAAAGCAAACGCTTACGCTTAAACAGTTTGAGAAAAAGTATGCTAAAAGATTTATAGAGCTGGGTGAGGAGCGGATCAACACCAACTTTTATGCCCTTTACCGCAAAATGCTCGAACAGGGCAATGCCACCCCTGCTCTACAGGCCGAACTACGCCAGCTTGATGTGAACGTGAATGTTAACTGGCCGTTGTCGCATTATAAATCGGCCGTGCGTTACCTGCACCGCGAACCCGAGGAGATCAGCGCTACCGGAGGTACCAACTGGCAAAAGTATCTGCCTCCCCGTTTTCAAAAAAGGATATTTTACCCAATGGTATGGTCGGCCGAGCAAATTGAAGACTGGGGTAAGGCCTGGGTGTATAAGGTATTGAACGAGGAATAGTATTAACAAGAAAGGCGGCCCCATCGCGGGGCCGCCTTTCGTTATTACACAATTTATATTTCTCTGAAACTACTACTTGTTGTAGATTTTAGAAGCATCGCGGTAACCGCTTGCTGTGTTGCTGTACCAATCGGTATAGTTTGCACCGCCCGAAGAAGCCCAGTCGCCAAAGCGAGGGTAAGCCTCATTGATTGGTTGTAACTCAAACGGATGGCTGAACGAACCGCCGAAGCTTATAGCCCATGGCCAGTTTTCACCTGATACATAATACTTATTGCTTGTAGGAACTGAGGTATCATCATCAGTACCAAACAGCGCTTTGTTAGCTTTGTCGGTTGGGGCAAAACCTGGTAAGTGAATTTCGTAACCACGACGCATATCACTAATCAGGAACGGATTGAAGGCCGACACCTGTAAGGTTGACGAAGGAACGGGAGAAGCAAAGGTTACTTTTACCGTAGCTGTGCTGCTGGTTACTTTGTCTTTTGCCGCTAACACGTTGATGAAAAATGCACCGTCAGGGTTTTTAATTAAAGCCTCGTGATTGTCAAACGGAATAATTACCGCTTTAGACTGGCCGGCTTCAACACCGTTGCTTGCCATGGTAAGGTAATTGCTTATAGCTTTTTGACCTGTTACCGAAGTAACTGCTGAAGCAGCAACCGGCAATTGCACACCAAAACCATTTTTAAATGATGCACCTGATGCAGCTACGCTGTAATCACCCTGCATATCAACCACTTGGTTACTGGCGTTGCTGGTGAAAGTATAACGGTAGCTAACTACTAAGTCGTTCAAATCGTAATCACCTTTTTTAGGCCAGTTGTCTTCAAAGGCAATATTTGCATAACCATTTTGTGATGGATAGTAGCTGATGTAAGCGCGTGTTGCATCGTTAGGGAATGCATCCTGAGTGTCTTGCACACCGTCGCCATCGCTATCGCCGCCTTTGTCAACAGCTGGTACGCCATCAGTTGAAATAGAACTAGCTACGCTGGTAGTTGTATAAAACACAAGGTCGTTAAAGTCTTCATCAGAAACATAACCATTTACGTTGCTGCTTGACGATTGACGGTTACAGTCTTCGAAACCGGTAATAAACACCTTGTTTATGTCATCATATAAAGTAACAGTGTGTTTTCTTAATGAGGCATTGCTTTCAGGGTTGTAAGATGCATCGGTAGAAAATTTCTGACCGCCAGTGCTTACTGAGCTACCATTCCAGGCATCCTGCATTAACACGAATGCGATAGAGGTACCTGCGGCAAAATTACCCAGCTTTACTTTGTCGCCAGCTTTTAAGCCACCGCCTGAGCCATAAGCCGAAGCGTTAGGGAAAACGTAAGTAACCTTATCAATACCACCCAATAAAGTGCCTGCCGAAGTAAATACCGGCGGATTACCAGTTGGGTAAGTATAGTAAGCTAATGCGCTTTGGTAACCGGCACCTTCTGCAACAAACGTTACAAATACATCGGTTGCTTTAGTTACGTTAATAGTTGATACGGCAGTGCTGGCTAGGTATTCAGGGTGCAGGTTTTGCACTTTGCTACCTTCTGGCAATGATGCATTGATGAATGAAAGCATTGAAGCACTGATCACATCAGGTGTGCCATCCAGGTAAACTGGACGACCTAAGTTTCTGGGATAAGTGGTTGTGTTTACAAAAGCTGTAGAAGAAGAATATGAACCCGGATAAACGTAATCGGTTGCTAATAAACCGGTGTTGTTTTTAGATGAGGCTGTTCCTGTAGCAGTTGAGTTAATGGCATCAGCAATAACATCTCCACCAAAACCATCTTTACCACCTAATACAGCATTAACTGCGTTACTTGATGATATGGCTACCTGAGCATTACGCATCACACCTAAATAAGCAGGGTCAATAACCAGTTTAGTGGTTGATGACGGCACAGTAACAATGCCTTGCAGTACACCTGCACTGTTGGTAACGCCTTTAAATACGGTTACACCTGCAGTATTGTTAACACTCACCACAATACCGGCCAAAGGCTGATCATTGTTGGTTTTAAGTGCAACATTCAGGCTCACATTTTTAGTGGTGCTAAAATTGAAGCCGTCAGGCGCAATTTTGTTAGCCGGAGTTACCGGCCCATCATCGGTTTGGTTGTTGTCTTTTTTACAGGCTGATAGAGCTACTACACCTGCTAAAAGCGCATAAGTAAAAATTGATTTCATTGTATTTATTTGATATTAGTTAATAAATGCTTAGTTGTTTAAAGCCGATAATTGTCTTGGCAGGCAATACGGCAAATCATTCAGGCTACTTGTTTTTATATTATTTGGTAAAAATTCCCTGCGCGTAACGGTAACCGCTTGATACATTGCTATACCAATCGGCGTGAGTATTACCTCCTGAGGTTGCCCAGGTGTTGAAGTTTAAGTAAGCTTTGCTTATCATTATTTTTTCAACGGGGTAGCTGAAGGCGCCGTTTACCATGATGGCAAAGGGCTTGTTTTCCAGCGTTACATAGTATTTGCCATTTACCGGAACAGTTGCATCATCGCCTGTATCAAATAAGGCTGTGTTTGCTTTGTCTGTTGGTTTATAGCCAGGCAGGTGAACTTCAGCACCTCTTTTTTGGTCGCATATGATGAAGTGATTCAGTGATGATACATTTAAAGAGGTAAGATCAACCGGTGCACTAAAATTCACTACAACATTTACCGGGTTACATACCACTTTGGCAGTACCCGGAACGGTATTCATAAAGTTTGCACTTTTACCGGCAGGTACCAGCGAGTGGTTATTATCAAACGGAATAATAACCGCTTTGGCTTGTCCGGCTTCAACACCGTTAGCTGCCATGTTTAAGTACGAGCCGGTAATTTTTTGCCCCGTTACCGAGCTTACACCTGTTGCGTTAACAGGCAGTTGTATGCCAAAGCCATTTTGAAACGTACCGCCCGATGCCAATACATTGTAATCACCTTTAAGCGTAACTACCTTGTTTGTTGCGCTTACTTCGTAAGTGTAACAATAGCTTACCACAAGATCGTTCATGTCATAATCGCCTTTGCTTGGCCATTGATCTTCAAAAGCTAAAGTACCGGTGGTACTTTTTGAAGGGTAATAGCTGGTGTAAGCGCGGGCAGCATCATTAGGAAACTCATCCTGCGCATCCTGCACACCATCGCCATCGGTGTCGCCACCGCGGTCAATAGTGGCAACGCCTGTTGTAGATATTGCACCTGCAACCGACGATGAACTGTAGATAACCAAGTCATTAAAGTCGTTATCAGAGGTTGTTCCGGTACGGTCAATGTCTTCAAAACTCGAAATGAACTTTTTGTGCACATCATCATAAAGCAATATGGATTGCTTTTTAGCACCGGGGTTGTAAGTATCGTTTGAGTAAAACTTGGTATTACCGGCAGCCACATCGCTACCGTTCCAGCCATCCTTTACCATAATAAAGGCAATGGTGGTACCTGCAGCAAAGTTGCCTAGCTTTACTTTATCGCCTGGCCTTAACCCTCCACCCGAGCCATTGGCCGAAGCATTGGGAAAAATCCAGGTTACTTTATCAATACCACCTAGTACTGGTAGCAAACTTGCGCCAACGCTTGGTGCTGTTCCTGTTGGATAGGTATAATAACCTAAAGTATTTTTTTGTGCAGCGCCTTCTGATACAAAGGTTACATACACATCTGTTTTGGCCGTAACGTTAAGTGTTGATGTAACTGCACTGTTCAAATAACCCGGATGAGTTGCTGTTAGAGGCTGATTTTCGGGCAGCGAAGCATTAATATAGGAAAGCAAAGAAGCGTCAAGCACATCTCCGCTTGCTTCCATGTAAACCGGCCTGCCAAGGGCCTTTGGATAAGTAGCCGTATTGGAAATTGCGGTAGTGGCTGTATAAGTGCCAGGGTAGGCAAAGGTGGTTGCAAGTAAGCCGTTAGTTTGATATCCCGATGTTTTGTAAGACAACGCTCTAACATCAGTCGCTTTAGGACTGAATGAAATTTGTTCGGCCACAATATTACCACTGTAACCATCTTTACCGCCAATAGTGGCTGTAACGGTATTACTTGCCGAAATAACAGCCTCCGCATCACGTATTAAACCTATGTACGCCGGATCAATAATCAATGAACCAACAGATGCCGCAACAGTTACTGAGCCTTGTAAGTTGCCAGCCTTATCAGTAACGCCTTTAAATATAGCTTCACGCTTTTCATCAGTTGGCAAGTACAAACTAACAATTACACCGGCCAGTGGGGCATCATTATTAGTGCGTAATGCTAAATTGAATTTAACATCTTTTGTGGTTTTAAAGTTAAAACCTTCAACATAGGGAATCTCCGGTGTGACAGCAATTGGCACTTCTTCTTTTGTGGCAGGCTTCGTTTCTTCAAACAAAGTGTCCTTTTTACAAGCAGAAAACGCAACCAACCCAGCTAATAGAATAGGGGTAAAATTTCTTTTCATTAAAGTTTAATCAATAGTCTAATTCAATCAGGTATCTGTTTAGGGCAGGACATAGCAATCCCATTTGCATCTTAGGGGCGATACATCAGGGTTACAGAACACCAAGAAAAACTTCCTGGAAATTTTGTTTAAACACCCTGCCTTTACACAGCTGGGTTAATTATTAATTGCCGGCGTTGGTAATCAACTTGAGGTGTTATACGCCGACAGTTTTAAATATGTTTCAGATTTATTATAAATATTTCTGCAAATGATAAAATATTCACAATAACTATAGAGAAAAATTTTTTTAAGATTAAAACAATTTAGAAGTATTCCTTCAAGTATTACTCTTAAATGTTACAACACCTAATTAACAGTATTTTACAGTAAAAGAATCTTCACTTGAAATAAAATTATACGATATTTGTTCAATTTCGAGCTACGAATAATTTATCTAAATTCTTTCTTACAGAGAAATAATTAAAGATTTCATGTATTTATTACTCCAAAATGACACCTATATTCTAACACAAAATGCTTTATAATATTAGGTATAGTTTATTATACCCACTAAAAAATATATGTTTAAACTTTAAATTGTAAAGAAAATTTACTTTAACTTAAACACACAAAAAGAGTATCAGTATCTTTCAAAATAGTTAAGCTTCTGACAAGCATAAAATTTATAACTTTATAGCTCACTGCAGTTGCACTGAATAGTGCAGCTTTACACTACCGAAGCTTTAAAGCCGGTGCCTGCAAACCACAGGATAGTTTGGCGCTTAAGCAGCTTATGAAAAAAATTGTACACATCACACCTACGCTACCTCCTGCAATTAACGGACTTGGAGATTTTTCTTACTTAATGGCTCAAACGACAAAGGAGCTTATTGAAGCCGAAATTGTATTTGCTGTAAATGACTTACCGCCAGGTGATTTAGAATTTAAAGTAATTGACTTCAATGCCGGCAATTTGTACACAAAGGTGTTTGAGCAAAACCCTGATGTGGTGGTAATACATTTTGTAATCTACGCGTATCAAAAAAAGGGACTACCGTTTTACATGCCAAAAGTGGTTAAGCAACTTAAAAAAACGCTTGGTTGCAAAATATTGGTATACTTCCACGAATTGTACGCCGTAACAACAAATGTTCTTTCGTCGGCCTTCTTCATATTTCCATTGCAAAAGATAATAGTACGCCAGTTATACAACCTTGCCGATCAAACATTTACCAATTGTGTTTATTATAAAACCCGTTTATCAAATGCTCTTGGGGGCAAGCCTAATAATGTGATAATAACTGGCTTATATTCTAATATCCCCGAAGCTTACTATGATCATAATATCGCTAAAGATGAAAGCTGCATGGTTATATTCGGTTCGGCAACATCACGCAGTAATATATACACAAGCACACATTTTGCAAGTGTAATAGAAAAGCTTGGTGTGAAAACCATTTATGATATTGGCGCAGGCGATATGAATTGCAACGTACCTGGCGTACTATTCAAAAAATTGGGCAAATTGCCGGCTGAAGACATTGCCGTTTATTTAAACAAGGCAACTTACGGAGCCATTGAGTACCCTATACGTTTTTTAGGAAAATCTGGCATACAATCGGCTTATGCGGCATTTGAAGTTATACCTATTAATTTCAATGAGCTCAATCAGCCGCTTTTGGATGGGTTAACGCGCAATGTAGATTACTTTGACTATAATTCACCTTTACCTATAACAAACAAGCAGGCCGTTCGTGATAAGCTAAGACTATGGTATAGCCAGCGTAACAGGATGGCTGTGACTAAGAAAGTGATTGAACACTTTTAGTAACAATTATACTTACTGCCTTTTTACGGTAGTAATTGCTACAACGCCATTTTGGTCATATTTTACACCAAATTGCTTGGCAGATTCTTCAGTTTTAAAAACCTGGATTTTCTCGATGTTTTTTGCGTCAAGTGCCTTTACCTTATCAACGGTTACATCTTTTCCGTCTATAATAAAATGGGGTGACTTGCCACCAGCCGTACCGTTAAACGCATAAACCATTGCTCTTTCAGTAGCCGCGCTAGCCATTGTTTTCGTAGAATCGAAAGTAGCGCTAGCAGTCCTAACATTCGAGAACTTGTGAAACGTTATACTCTGTACACGCTTTGTTGTATCAGCCCCACTTTCGTTACTGTTTACAAACATTACAGGCACGGTGTACTGCACGTTAACCTTATGCCCATTTTGCTCTCCCGGAATCCAGCGCGGAGAAGCACTTACCACACGTATAGCCTCTGCAGCAAGTGCCGGGTCGGTTACGCGCAATGCTTGTACGTTTGCTAAATTTCCATCTTTTTTAACAATAAATGTTACGTTTACCCGCCCCTGCTGGTTATTGGGGTTACGCAGGTTTTGCCTTAAAAAAGTAATGAAGCCGGAGACTCCGCCTACAAAGTTTGGCAGCTTTTCAACCGATGTAAACACTTCACTATTTTCACTGGTTTTAGCACTATCAGTAGTTGATGAAGCGAGTTCATGCGATACTGGTTCATCTTTTACCAGCATATTATCGTTCATTTTAAATGCCGGTGTATTTGCGGTAAGCTCCTCTTGTTGGGGTTTTTTAACCGTAAGTTCCTCAATTTGTACGGGTGTCCCGCTTATAATATTTGCTGGGGCATCAAAAACCTCCAAAGCTTCGCTTTGTATTTTTTTAACCACCTTACTGTTGTTTATAGTGGCAGATGACAAGGCAAGCATTAATGCAAACAACGGCGCCGAAAAGCCATATTTAATTAAAGCTGTATAACCCGACTTATTCTTTTGCAGCATTTTTATCCGCTCTTTGAGCACGCTGTTGCTAAAAAAAGGATTTAAAAGATGGTGCGCAGGATTATTGAAGGTTTGGTTAAGCAACAACATCGCATACTCGGCCTTGCCCGTTCCGGCTTTAATGGCATCACGGTCGGCAATAAATTCGTGCGTTTGCTTTATGAACCTGCGGTACAAATACATTACCGGATTAAACCAGTTAATGATCATTAGTATTTCAATAAGCAGTACATCGGCCGAGTGCCATTGCTTTGCATGTACATTTTCATGAGCTATAATGGCATCCTGACCCTGTATACTTTCATCAACCTTGATTTTTCCGAAAAACGACCACGGTGCAGCTATTTGATCACTTTTGATAATTTGACTTAGCGCACTTAGCTGCCAAACCAACTTAAACGTTAGTATAATTATGCCGGCTATATATATCATCCCGGCAACTTCGCCCAAGGTAAGGCGGTCAGGCTGGGCGTTAAAAACGTATACAGCATCTGCACTACCGTTGTATATGGTTTGATGTACCTTTTGGGTAATAAACCAGCTTTGAACTACATCAAGATGTATTACCGGTATAAAAAACGATAACAATGCCGACCCTACAAGGTAAACGCGGTTAAGCTGGAAAAACGTTTCGCGCTGAAGCAGTAAAGCGTAAAAACCGAAGAACAGGATGAGATACAGGTTGCTGAGCAACAGGTAGTGCCACCAGGTCATAAGCAAACAGTTTTATTATTTATCTTTAAGTTTTTCTATCAGTTTCATTATCTCGTCGGCCTCCTTCACATCAATCTTTTCCTTTTGCACAAAAAACGAGAACATGCGCTTTACCGAATTATCAAAATAGCCGGTAAGCAATTTATCAGAGGCAAAGTTCTGGTACTCATCTTTACTTATAAGCGGATGATATTCATGGCTTTTGCCATAAGCCGTATGGCCAACAAACCCTTTGGTTTCTAAAATTCTAATAATGGTTGATACCGTATTATAGGCCGGTTTAGGTTCGGGTAAATGCTCAATTACCTCCTTAACATAGCCTTTTTTTATTTGCCAAAGCACGTGCATAAGTTGTTCCTCTGCACGGGTTAGCTCCTTAATTTCCATATTTTTAAACACTTAAGTAAACGGCAGCAATGCAAACCGCTTGTAAACAATATTTAAATCTACAACTAATTACTTAGTCGGTCAAACTTTTTTTGGTACCTGCAGAACATTTAGTACAACATGTAAGTTCAATTCGTACCAATTACTTACAAATGCATATAACATTTCATGGTGCTGCCCGCAATGTTACCGGCAGCAAACATATTGTTCAGCTTAATAACGGTACCAGCATACTGCTTGACTGCGGTATGTTTCAGGGCCTTGGCGAAAAAACTGAGGACATGAACGAACACCTGGGTTTTAACCCGCGCAAGGTAAACTATATGATACTGTCGCACGCTCATATTGATCATTGCGGCTTAGTTCCCAAATTAGTTGCCGAAGGCTATGATGGCCCCATATACTGTACCGCCCCTACTATGGAGCTAGCCCGTATTCTACTGCTCGACTCGGCCAAAATACAGCAACAGGACACGGATTATATAAACCGCAAACGCAAAAAAAATAACGAGGCTGAATTGACCGCGCTTTACAACGAAGACCAGGCCAGGGAGGCTTTGAGCTTATTCAAGGTTGTAGAATACAATGAAGAAGTAGAAATAACGCCAGATATAAAATTCATTCTTACCGATGCCGGCCACGTAATAGGAAGCGCTGCTATACACCTGGCAATTACCGAAGAGGGTAAAACCACCAATATCACTTTTAGCGGAGATGTTGGCCGTTATGGAGACTTACTACTGCGCAACCCGCAAAAATTCCCGCAGGCCGATTACGTTATGCTTGAATCAACTTATGGCGATTCGCTTCACAAAGACCTTGGCCCTATTGAAGATTCGTTGCGCGATATAATTCATGAAACCTGCATAGTACGAAAAGGAAAAGTTATTATACCGGCCTTTAGTGTAGGCCGTACCCAGGAACTACTTTACGCCTTAAATGCGCTTGAGTTACGAGGGGAGTTGCCGGACACCCAGTATTATGTTGATAGTCCGTTGAGTTTGCAAGCTACACAGGTTATTAAAGACCACCCCGAAGAATATAATAAGCAAGTTAAGGAAGTAATGAAGGTTGATGCAGACCCGTTTGGGTTTAAAAATCTGCGCTTTGTTGAATCGACAGAAGAGTCGATGGCTTTAAATACCGATACGCGGCCATGTGTTATCATATCCTCATCGGGTATGGCCGAGGCCGGCCGGGTCAGGCATCATATTCGTAACAATATCAACAACTCAAAAAACACCATACTAATGGTTGGCTATGCCGAACCCAGCTCGTTGGGCGGTCACCTTATTCGTGGTGATAAGGATGTATACATATTTGGAGACAAGTATGAGGTGAAAGCCGAAGTTTGCGTAATTAAAAGCATGAGTGCACACGGCGACTATGAAGACTTGCTGCACTTTTTAAACTGCCAGGATGCAGACAAAATTAAAAAGATATTTTTAGTGCACGGCGAATATGATACCCAGCAAAAGTTTGCGGAAACCCTTGTGCAAAAAGGTTACAAAAACATCGAGATTCCGTACCAACACGAACGTGCCGATCTTGACTAATAACCCTAAAAAGGCTAAGCAAATATGCTTAGCCTTTTTCGTTAGCGCTGTTAATGTCTTTAAGTTTAACGGGTATAAGGTTACGCGTTTTAAAGAATGTTATAGTTACAATTGATAGCGTCATACATGCACCAAATACCACTGATGGCACCGTACCCATTAGCTCACCGGTAAGCCCCGACTCAAATTCGCCTATTTCGTTAGATGACCCGATAAACATAGAATTTACCGCCGAAACCCGTCCCCTCATATTATCGGGCGTAAGCAGTTGCATAAGTGTACTGCGTATAATTACGCTTATACTATCAAAAGCACCCTCGGTAAACAAAAAGATGAGCGATATATAAAAGTTTTTAGACAAGCCAAAACATAGTATTGACAACCCAAAACCAGCAACCGCAATAAGCAGATTGCGCCATGGCCTGTTCATGGGCGAAAACCGCGTCATGGCCAACATGGTAAGTACCGCACCTGATGCTGTTGTAGCACGCATAAAACCCAAACCTTCTGAGCCTACCTTTAAAATATCATGAGCAAACACAGGTAATAAGGCTATAGCTCCGCCAAAAAATACCGAGAACAAATCAAGGCTCATGGCTCCAAGCATCATTTTATTTTTAAACACAAAATTAATTCCTTCAGATAAGCTTTTGAATATACTTTCCTTAGGAACAAATATAGCCGGATACTGCCTGAGCAAATACGTAAGCACAAATGAAATAACCAAAAGCGTTACAATCAATACAAATGTTGGCGTTATACCCCAATGTCCAAAAATCAAACCTCCTGTAGCGGGCCCTAATATGGTTGCAATTTGCCACGCCGAACTACTCCAGGTGCTACCGTTTGGATAAAGTTCTTTAGGAATGCTTTGCGCATAAACAGAAAAGGTAGCCGGACCATAAAATGCACGGGCAACACCGTTTAAAAACACCATTGCATAAATAATGGTGGCAATGCGGTTGGCCGGTATATATGGCCTCATAGCATCGTGCGTTGCTAAAAATATGGAGAAAGAAGAAAACAGCACAACAGAAAATATGGTAAGCAGCAGCTTACGTTTTTCATACTTATCGGCAATGTATCCGCCGTATAAAGCTATGGTGATAGCAGGTATGGCCTCACATAAACCAATAGCACCTATGGCTAGCTTGCTGTGGGTAAGCTGGTAAATATAAAACCCAAGTACCACCGCTTGCATTTGGTAGGCAAACGTAAAAAAGAAACGCATACCTATGTATGCGCGAAAGTCCTTGTATCGTAAAGCAGCAAATGAATCTTTCTTCTCGGGGGTCTCCTGTCGTTCTTCCACAACCTATAAGTGTTAATGCCTGGCAAAGTTAAGGCATTTGAAGCAAGCAGATTTGTAAAATTTAAAATATAAAAGTATGATTCTTCATACCATGACGGTTGTTCCCCATACTACTTGCATCAAATTTTATTTGCTTTCCTGTACTTTAACGGTGGATGAGTTGTTATTTTTTTAAACAGGCGCGAAAAATAATACTGATCATCATACCCAAGTTCATTACAAATTTGCTTTACGCTCATGGAGGTAAATGAGAGGTACTGACAAGCCATATGAATTTTTAAATGGTTAAAATATTGCATTGGCGCGTAACCCGTACGCTGTCGAAAAAGTTCTGAATAGCGTGATACCGAATAATTGGCTTGCCTGGCAAAGTCGCTTATTAAAAAGTTGCTTTTAATATGCAGCTTCATAAACGCAACAGAAGCATCAATGCTATCTGGCTCAGGGGTATAACCGGCATCACCGGCAAATATAAATGTTCCTAAAAGTCCTATTAGTTTTACGTAGGCAACTTCTAAAAAATAAGGGTTAAGGTCACTTTCCAATAGATCCATTAAGTAGCTGAATTCATCAATGCGATTTTGATTATAAACCACATAGTTGTTTTTTAAAGCGAAGCTTTCATAGCTATTGTATATTACAGCAGCATTGCTGCCAGTAAAATGCAGCCAGTATATACTCCACGGGTTTTTACCCGAACTGCCGTAATGGTGCCGCTGCCCCGGAGGAATAATATAAAAGGTATTTGCCTCTGCAATATTGCGCACGCCGTCAATTTCAATCCATCCGCTGCCATCTACACAATAAATTAAAATATAATCTTCGCTGCCATACGTACGCTCCCTATCATGGTTTAAAGCTAACGGATAATAACCTGCAGCCGTAACATACAGCATGGACGATAATGGATTTAATGCAAGCTTGCTTTGGTTGTTTGTTGGAACCAACACACTTCGCTGCCCAATGAAGCCCTCAGAAACCTTATTTGTTACCATCGTCAAATTATCCATTATTGCAATCCAATATGTATTAAACTGATATAAAATCGTAAGATAATCCATTTTTTAAAAATTTTTATCCATTTCGAGCCAATGTCCTATGTGTAACTTTATGCAACCAATTTTATTAACCAATAATACTTCATGGCTCAAATACAGGCAGGTTTCAACAATAGCTATATCATTGGCATTTCCTTCATTTCGGCCTTAGGGGGATATTTGTTTGGGTTCGATTTTGCTGTAATATCAGGCGCTTTACCTTTTTTGCGTACCGCTTTCGGTCTCGATGCGTGGTGGGAAGGCTTTTTAACCGGCTCACTGGCATTAGGATGCATTGCAGGTTGCCTCATAGCCGGCAATCTTGCCGATAGGTATGGCCGCAAACCAGGACTGATGCTGTCTGCCGCAGTATTTGCCTTTTCATCTTTTGGGATGGCCGTTGCAGGCAATCTGTTCTTTTTTGTTGCCATGCGTTTTGCCGCCGGTATTGGCGTAGGCATGGCGTCAATGCTAAGCCCTATGTACATTGCCGAGGTATCGCCTGCATTAATACGCGGCCGCAACGTAGCCATTAACCAACTAACCATAGTAATTGGCATACTCATTACAAACCTGGTTAACTACGCCCTGGCCGATAACGGCCCCGAGGCCTGGCGCTGGATGTTTGGCTTGGGCGTTATACCATCAGGGTTATTTTTATTAGGCGTACTATGGCTGCCTGAAAGTCCGCGCTGGCTCCTTAAGGCAGGGCATGATGATAAAGCCCGGCAAGTACTTCAAAAAATTGGTTCGGTTGATTTCGTAAACAGCACCATAAATGATATTGAAAAATCGCTCGGGGGTGATATTCAAAAACAAAGCTATTCTGCTGTTTTCAATAAAGCTGTGCGCCCCGCTGTAATGGTAGGCATTACCCTTGCAGTTTTCCAGCAGCTTTGCGGCATTAATGTAGTATTCAATTATACATCAACCATATTTGAATCGGTTGGTGCAAACTTAAACAGGCAACTGCTCGAAACCGTAGCTATAGGCATAGTAAACCTTTTTTTCACACTAATTGCCATGTGGCAGGTTGATAAGCTTGGCCGCCGCCCACTAATGCTTATTGGTTCAATAGGCCTTTCGGTAACTTATATTTTACTGGCTTACTTTCTGCAAAACAAAGCAGCAGCAGGTTTAATATCCTTGCTGGTGCTGCTGGCAATAAGCATGTACGCAACGTCACTGGCTCCGGTAACGTGGGTACTCATTTCAGAGATATTCCCGAACAAAATCCGCGGAGTAGCGTCATCTGTGGCTATTGTATCGCTGTGGGGCGCTTATTTTATCCTGGTTTTTACATTCCCGGTTTTAGCTCAAAAGCTGGGAACATACGGCCCTTTCTACCTATACTCAGTCATCTGCTTCCTCGGATTCTTGTTTGTTCTGAAAAAGGTAAAGGAAACCAAAGGACAAACACTCGAGCAATTAGAACAAAGTTTTTCAGCACACTAAATTTTTATTGACACATGAATTATTCCGGCGTACAGGTTTGGGAAGAACAAGTTGTAATACCAACCTATAGCGTTGGAAAGCCCGACAAAAATCCTATGTTTTTTGAAAAACGGGTTTACCAGGGTAGCAGTGGTGCAGTTTACCCCAACCCGGTTATCGAAAAAATTTACGACGAGAAACACGATCAAACCTACAATGCCCTTTACCTAGAGAACCGGTACCTGAAAATAATGATACTGCCTGAATTGGGCGGCCGTGTTCAAATGGCATATGATAAAATTAAAGAGCGGCATTTTGTATATTATAACCAGGTAATAAAACCTGCCCTGGTTGGCCTTACCGGTCCATGGATATCAGGCGGAATTGAATTTAACTGGCCGCAGCACCATCGCCCTAGTACGTTTGAGCCGGTTGATTACAAAATCACCGAAAATAACGACGGAAGCAAAACGGTGTGGGTGAACGAAGTTGAGCGCATGTTTGGAACCAAGGGAATGGCGGGCTTTACGCTACACCCCGACAAAGCATACCTTGAAATAAAAGCAAAACTATTTAACCGTACACCATTACCACAAACGTTTTTATGGTGGGCTAACCCGGCTGTAAAAGTTAATGATGATTACCAATCTGTTTTCCCGCCTGATGTTAATGCTGTATTTGATCACGGCAAGCGCGATGTATCTACTTTTCCCATAGCAACGGGCACTTATTATAAAGTTGATTACTCACCAGGCACAGATATATCACGCTACAAAAATATACCTGTACCTACATCGTACATGGCCATAAATTCCGACTATGATTTTGTAGGCGGATATGAGCATGATACGCAAGCTGGATTACTGCATGTAGCCAATCATCATGTATCGCCCGGCAAAAAACAATGGACCTGGGGCCACAGTGACTTCGGTCAGGCCTGGGACCGTAATTTAACAGATGAAGATGGCCCGTACATAGAACTAATGACCGGCGTATTTACCGACAATCAACCCGATTTTAGTTGGCTGATGCCGTATGAAGAGAAAAGCTTTACCCAGTATTTTTTACCTTACCGCCAATTAGGTTTAGTAAAGAATGCAAGTAAAGACATTTTACTAAACATTGAAAAGCAGGGTGACAAAGCATTGCTTAAAGTAATGGTTACTTCGGTTCAACCATTTTTGCGTATGCAGTTAAGTACTGCCGGGGCAATTATTTTTGATGAAACGACCGACTTAACTCCTGAAACAGTTTTTGAGCGTTTAGTTACCTTACCTACTAATACTGATGAACAGTTATGGATTGTAAGCATTACTAACGCACATGGTAAAGAAATTTTGCGGTACGAGCCGGCACGTAATAAGCAAAACGACATACCTCAAGCTGCAAAACCGGCTTTGCCGCCAAAAGAAATTGAAAATAACGAGCAATTGTTTTTAACGGCACAGCACCTGGAGCAATACCGCCACGCCACTTACAGTCCGGTGCCATATTACGAAGAAGCTTTGCTACGTGATGCAGGCGATATTCGCAGCAATAATGCACTTGGGGCCTGGTACATGCGCCGCGGAAGATTTGCGTTGGCCGAGCCTTACTTGCGCAAAGCCGTTGAAACCGCTACGGCACGTAACCCTAACCCTTACGATGGCGAGGTATATTATAATTTGGGGTTATGCCTAAAATATCGGCAAAACGTTAATGAGGCTTACACTTCTTTTTACAAAGCTACCTGGAACAACGCCTGGCAGGATACAGGCTACTTTTCCATAGCACAAATTGATGTAAGCCGTGCTAATTATGATGCTGCGCTTGATCATATTGACCATGCCATTGACCGAAATGCCCGCAACAGTAAGGCCTGGGCACTTAAAGCGGCCATATTACGTAACCTTGGTGAGTTTGAACATGCTATTATCACCGCCATTGAGGCCTTGGAGCGGGACGGATTTAACCTGGCAGCCTTATTTGAAAAGGTGCTTTCATACCGTGCATTAGGTAATAATGATATTGCTGGTGAAAACCTTGATGAATTAAAACGACTATCGCGCAAAACTGATCATAACCTTATTGAATATGCACTTGATTATTCAGCAGCCGGTTTGTATAGTGAAGCGTCAGAGTTGTTATTGATTGGTGAAAACGGCTCAGCCACATCACCCATGGTGTATTACTACTTGGCTTTATTTGCATCAAAAACCAAAAATAGTTCAGCAGCGGAGCAGTTCCTGAATGAGGCAGCAACAGCCAATCCATACCTGTGCTTTCCAAATAAACTGGAAGATATTGAGGCATTGGAATTTGCCATGGTGCAAAACCCTAAAGATGCAAAAGCGCCATACTACTTAGGTAATTTATGGTATGATAAGCGCCAGTACAGCAGCGCTATTCAATGTTGGGAACAATCAGCGGGCATTGACAAAACGTTTCCAACTGTGCACCGCAACTTGGGTATAGCCTATTTCAATAAGCTTAACGACAGCAAAAAGGCACTCATCAGGCTCGAAAAAGCATTTGCGCTCGATAGGTCTGATGCCCGGGTGCTTATGGAGCTCGATCAGTTATATAAAAGGCTTAACAAAAAGCCTCAGGAACGGCTGAAGTTTTTGGAAAGCAACTTAGCCACCGTACTTGAGCGGGATGATCTTTACTTGGAAAGGGCTGCTTTATATAACTTCCTTGGAAATTTCCAGAAGGCATATGACCTTATTATGGAACGCAAATTTCACCCTTGGGAGGGCGGCGAGGGTAAGGTGTCGGGCCAGTATGTACTTAGCCTTACCGAACTTGCTAAACAAAACATTGCAAAAGGTAAATTTGAACGAGCTATTCAACAATTACAAAGCGCGCAGTACTTTCCGCACAACCTTGGCGAGGGGAAACTATACGGCGCACAGGAAAACGACCTATTTTATTGGCTTGGTGTTGCGCACGAAGGTTTAACCCGTTATGCCGAAGCGCAGCAATTTTTTAAGCAGGCAACTGTAGGTTTAAGCGAGCCCGGAGCAGCCATGTTTTATAACGACCAGCAACCCGATAAAATATTTTATCAAGGTTTGGCATGGCAAAAGTTAGGTGACAAAGAACAAGCACAAACCATATTTGAAAACCTGGTACGGTATGGAAAGCAGCATCAAAACGATGATGTAAAGATTGATTACTTTGCCGTTTCACTACCCAACTTACTTATTTTTGACGACGACCTAAATTTACGTAACAAGCTTCATTGCTATTACATTACAGGCCTAGGATTGGCCGGCCTAAATGAAACCTATGAAGCATTACTGGCACTCGATAAGGTGCTGAAGTACGATGCCATGCATTTTGGTGCGCAAATACATCAGGACCTTATATCAAATAAAAAGAACTTAATAACCGCAAACTATGCTTAAAAAAAGCTTACCTATAAACGCCTTACTACTGCTATTGCTGGTCACCTTTTCGGCGTTTAAACCGCAGCAAAGTATACCGCTTAGCGGCACCTGGCTGTTTCAAATTGATCATGATGACAAGGGTGTTACCGAAAAATGGTATTTAAACAAATTAAGCGATGAGGTAAAGTTACCGGGCTCAATGGCGCAAAATTTAAAAGGCGACGATATCACTTTAAAAACCAGGTGGACAGGCAGCATTTACGATAGTTCGTTCTATTACAATCCGCATTTGGCAAAGTACCGCCAGCCCGGAAACATCCACATTCCATTTTGGCTAACCCCTGCCAAACACTACGTAGGTGTGGCCTGGTATCAAAAAGAGGTTAATATCCCTAAAACATGGGCGAGGCAACGCATAAACCTGTTTTTAGAACGGGCGCATATAGAAACACGTGTGTTTATTGACGGTAAAGAAGCCGGAATGCAAAACAGCCTGGTAGCCCCTCACGAGTATGACCTTACCCCCTACTTAACGCCGGGTTTGCACCGTATTAGCATACGCATTGACAATCGTATTAAAGAAATTAACGTCGGCCCTGATTCGCACAGCTTAACCGATCATACACAGGGTAACTGGAACGGCATTATAGGTAAAATGGAGCTACAGGCATATGCACCTGTTTACATTACAAACCTGCAGATATATCCTAACGTTAAAAACAAAACAGCCGTAGTTAAGCTACAAGTTCAAAACAATAATAAACACAACTTTAGCGGGCAAATAGGCATATCAGCTAAAAGCTTTAATTCAAAAACAGTTCATCAAACACCTATAAAAAACACGCCGTTTACTATTAACGCAGGCGCGAGCAAAGAACTAGGACTTACAGTGCCCATGGGTACTGGTGTACAGCTTTGGGATGAATTTTCGCCCTCGCTATACAATTTAACAGTTTCGGTTAATACTAACGGCAAATCAATAGCCAGCCAAACCACTGAATTTGGCATGCGTGAATTTACAATAAAGGACAACACTTTTCTTATAAACGGGCGTCCGGTATTTTTACGCGGAACAGTAAACAATTGCGAGTTTCCGCTTACAGGGTACCCTGCAACATCAGTTGATGACTGGTTGAGGATTTTTAAGATTGCCCGGGCACATGGCCTCAACCATATGCGTTTTCACTCATGGTGCCCACCCGAGGCAGCCTTTAAGGCAGCCGACCGTACCGGTTTTTACCTGCAGCCCGAAGGGCCAAGCTGGCCCAACCATGGCTCATCAATTGGTCGCAACCTGCCCATTGATAAGTATCTGTATGATGAAACTAACCGCATGGATAACTATTATGGTAACTACGCATCCTTTTGCATGCTTTCGGCCGGTAATGAACCTGCGGGTAACCAGGTGCAGTACCTTAATGCGTTCATAGATTACTGGAAAAAGAAAGATACTCGTAAGGTGTACACCGGCATGTCGGTTGGGGGCAGCTGGCCGGTAGTACCCGATGCACAATATCAAGTAAGGGGTGGCGTACGTGGCTTAGCATGGGATAAGCAACCCGAAAGCCAATCAGACTTTAGTGCCGGTATTGCCAAATTCAATGTCCCGTTTGTAGCTCATGAAATGGGCCAGTGGTGCGTGTTCCCTGATTTTGATGAGATAAAAGAATATACGGGTGTTTACCGTGCAAAGAATTTTGAGCTGTTTCAGCAAGACCTGAAAGATCAGGGCATGGGTAGCCAGGCACATGATTTTATGATGGCATCAGGAAAACTACAAACGCTTTGTTACAAAAACGAAATTGAAAAAACTTTGCGTACACCCGGTTATGCCGGTTTCCAACTACTGGGCCTGCAAGACTTTCCCGGACAGGGCACTGCACTGGTAGGTGTGCTCAACGCTTTTTGGAAACAAAAGGGTTACGTTGCACCTGCCGAGTTTGCACGCTTTTGTAACACCACGGTTCCGCTTGTACAGTTACCAAAGTTTGTTTTCAACAATAATGAAACGCTTAACGCCGGTGTTATGGTTGCCCATTCAGGCAAAGCACCTTTACAAAACGCTATTTTCAATTGGAGTATTAAAACCGCCTCGGGCAGTGTAATAGCGCAAGGAGCTTTCCAGCCAAAATATATTGACAACGGTAACGGTATACCTGTAGGACAAATTACCTGGCCGCTTAACAACATTAAAGAGGCAACCAAATTAAAAATTGAAGTAAGCATTGCCAACACTCCTTTCGCTAATGATTGGGAAATATGGGTGTACCCGGTTAAAGCAAGTGAGGTAAAAACTGAGGTTTACTACACTACATCGCTTGATGATAAGGCCAAAGCTGTTTTAGATAAAGGCGGCAAGGTATTTTTGAACGTTGCCGGCCAGGTAGTAAAAGGCAAAGAAGTAGCCATGCACTTTTTACCCGTATTTTGGAATACATCGTGGTTTAAAATGCGCCCACCGCATGTAACCGGCATGCTTATTCAGGATAAAAGTGCGGCGTTTGCCGGTTTCCCAACCGAGTATCATAGCAATTTGCAATGGTGGGAAATTGCTAACCGTGCGCAGGTTATGGTACTGGAAGATTTTCCGGCAGAATTTAAACCACTTGTTCAGCCTATTGATACCTGGTTTTTAAACCGCCGGTTAGCTTTAATTTATGAAGCCAAAGTTGGCAACGGCAAAATCATCGTATCAAGCGCAGCTCTCTCACCCGCATTAGGTGATGATAAGCCAGCCGCCCGCCAACTTTTTAATAGTTTAATGCAATACATGGCCTCAGACAAGTTTAATCCAACCGGTCAGGTAAGCTTTGATGTAGTAAAAGATATTTTAGTAAGCCCTACCAAATACCAATTTAACACGTTCACCAAGGATAGTCCTGATGAGTTAAAGCCTAACTCAAACCAAAATAAGTCCAAAACAAATGAGTAGCAATATGAAAAGCTCGTCATTTTTGAGAGAGTTATCACCAGTAAAAATCATATCAAAGAAATTATTAGTCAAGTTATTGGGCTTATGGGCAGGTATATTGTTGGCAGCTGTGAGTGCTTACTCCCAAACCCTTTATACTGCCGATATCAGTAAAACGCAAACTCCTGTAATAAGCGGTCACCTTAAATTAGGAACACACGTTGACGCTAACGGCCGTAGTGTTGATGCTAATAGCCTTTACTTTGTTAAAGATGGCAAGCCCTGGTACCCGGTAATGGGTGAATTTCACTTTTCGAGGTATCCAAGGGATAAGTGGGAAGAAGCGATACTTAGGATGAAGGCAAATGGTATAGATGTAATAGCAACCTATATTTTTTGGATTTACCACGAAGAGGAAGAGGGCATTTTTAACTGGAGCAACAATCATGATGTACGGTACTTTATAGCATTATGTAAAAAACATAACATAAATGTAATTACACGTATAGGTCCATGGTGCCATGGTGAAGTACGAAATGGCGGCTTTCCAGAATGGATTGTTAAGCGTGGCAATATGCGTAAAAACAATGCGGAATACCTGGCATCAGTACAAAAGCTATATAACGCTATTGCAGAACAGTTAAAGGGGCTTTACTTTAAAGATGGTGGCCCAATAGTTGGAACGCAAATTGAAAACGAATTTCGTTTTAATAATCCGGCAGGGTTAGAGCATATGTTTACTTTAAAACAAATGGCTATAAAGGCTGGTATTGATGTACCGTTTTACACGGCTACCGGCTGGCCGGGCTCCAACCTTAAACAGGACGAATTGATACCGGTTTGGGGAGCCTACCCCGAAGCGCCATGGGATAAAAGAACAACCCAACTGCCCTTATCAGAAAACTACACCTTCAGCACATTACGCAATGATCCGGCCATTGGCAGCGATCTTTTGGGTAAACACGAAGAAGATGCAACGGCTTACGCCGGGTACCGTTATCCGTATGCTACTGCCGAAATGGGCGGTGGCATACAAATCACTTATCACCGCCGGCCAATAATTGAACCGGTAGATGTGGCTGCATTAGCCTATACTAAAATTGGTGCAGGTGCTAACCTAATGGGGTACTACATGTTTCATGGGGGTCATAATGAAATTGGCAAACTAACTACCCTGCAAGAGTCTAAAGCGACAAACTATCCAAACGACTATCCAATACTCAACTATGACTTTCAGGCTCCGCTGGGTGAGTTTGGACAAATACGACCATCCTATTATGATTTTAAAACATTACATATGTTTTTAAACAGCTTTGGAGAGCAACTGGTACAATACTATCCATCTTTTGCCGATAAGAAAGCAGAGGGTGCAGCTGATAGCACAACACTTAGGTTTGCTGTAAGATCTAAGGGAGAAAGCGGCTTCTTATTCATCAGCAATTATCAACGACAATTAAGGTTGAAAGATCATAACGGCATACAGTTCAAACTTAAATTAAGTAATGATCATCACATTACGTTTCCCGAAAAACCTATAGATGTTAAAACAGGCACCTTGGCTATTTTACCGTTTAACATGGCTATTGAAAGCTGTAAACTGAAATATGCAACTGTTCAACCGTTGTGCATTATAAAAGGCAAAACACCAACCTATGTATTTTTTGCACCTGATGGTATCAGGCCCGAATATGTTTTTAGCAAAGCTGGTATAGCCAGCTTAGTAACTAACCAGGCAAAGATTAACAGTATATCTGACACCTACCAGGTTAATGAGCTTAAACCCGGAACTGGCAGTATAATTACCATTAAAATGAAAGATGGTAAACAAGCAAACATCATTACCCTAACTAATCGTCAGGCTTTAAACAGCTGGAAAGGATATGCTTTTGGTAATGAACATTTATGTATTTCCGAGCAAAATGTAATTTTTGCAAACGGGAAGGTTAAAATGCAAAGCCCGGGCAATAATCAATTCAGCATTTCGGTTTTTCCTGTTGTAAGCAATTACCCAGCTTTGGGCTTTAAAAAGCAAAACGATGGGATATTTACAAGATTCAGTAAAACCTTGCCTGCAAAAAAAGTTGCAGTTAAGGTTGCTGAGGTGAGTGACTTAGTAATGTATGAAAGTAAAGGAATCAAGCTCCCGGAAGATGACCGTAACAGCAAGAATACTGCTGCGAGCCCGGGGCCACAGTACCAAACAAACTTTACACCAGTTGAAAGAGCTAAATACTGGGTGCTAAAAGTGCCGCCAATGGCTGGCAATGCATTATTGGATATTGACTTCAGGGGCGATACCGGCGCCGCTTACATAAATGGTAAACTGGTGGCCGACGACTTTTACTTCGGAAAAACCATGCAAATGCTTATTAACAAATCATCCAACGAAAGTAATATCTTGCTGCAGGTTGTGCCGCTTACCAATGAAAGGCAAATTTATTTTGAGAAAGGTATCAAAGAATTATTGCAAAATGACACAGCACCGGTACTCAAGAATGTTAAGGTAATACCCGAATACGTGGTTGAGCTATAGCTTTATTAAAGCTCCTGGCTTTGATCAATTGCTTGGGCTTTAGCTGTAGGTTTAGCTTTCATACTTTGTTTAATATGCTCGCGATGTTCACGGCCCCAGGTTCCGAGTTCTTTTAAAACGCTGTCAAGCGTGCGGCTGTAGGCCGTAAGTTCGTAAGTTATTGTTACGGGTGTTGTTGCAAACACGTTTCGTTTTACAAACTCGTTCAACTCTAATTCTTTCAATTCCTTTGAAAGTATTTTAGGCGTAATATCGCCCAAAACGCGCTGTATATCTTTAAACCGCTGCGGCCCGTTTGACAGGGCAACCATTAACGGAAACTTCCATTTTCCGTTTAATACATATAGTGCATCACGCACGGCATCAACGCTGGCCTTGCATGATTCAGGACTATGATTACGCTCACTATCGGGAAGTTTAGACATATGTTTGCTATCTTACTATCTTTTTGATAGTAAATATATTAAAAAATCAATAAAGATAAAAGGAGACAACCTTACGGTTATTCTCCCTTCTACTATCACAATCCAAAAGATTATCTCCAGCCGCCGCCTACCGAGCGGTAAAGCTCAACGGTGGCATCTAATTGTGCTTTTTTAATGGAAGCCAGCTCCAGTTCGCTTTGCAATACATTGCTTTGCGCGGTTATAACTTCAAGATAATTTGCCATGCCGTTTTTAAAAAGCATACTTGCATTACCGGTTGCCTGGCGAAGCGTATTGGCACGTGTAGCCGCTGCTTGGCGTTGCTGGTTAAGTTTATCTAAACGTACCAACGCATCCGATACTTCGCCCACAGCCAGTAAAACCTGCTGACGGAACTGTAGCACGGTCTTTTCGCGCTCAACTTTGGCTACCTGGTACTGGGTTTTTAACTGTCCGCGCTGAAACAACGGCTGGGTTAAACCTGCTGCCGCGGTACCAAACAACGAGGCCGGAATGTTGAACCAGTTACTTGCACGGAACGAGTTTACACCGCCCTGCGCCGTAATTACCAATGATGGGTACATACTGGCTTTCGCCACACCAACATCGGCGTTGGCACGCTCCACAGCTAATTCAGCACTGCGTACATCAGGGCGCAGGCTTAACAGGGTTGAGGGTAATCCGGCCGATAAGGTTTGCGATACGGGTACCGATTCCAATGTTTGGTTACGTATAACCGCCGAAGGCAGTTTGCCGGCCAGTATGCTTAAAGCATTTTCCTGAATGGTAACATCCTGCTCAAATTGAGGGATTAAACGCGCAGCGGCCAGTTGCTGTGCTTCGGCCTGTTGTACGGCCAGTGAAGTAACTTGACCGGCATCAAATTGCAAACGTATAATGCGCAGGGTACTATCGTTTAAACGCAAATTTTTGCGAGCAATTTCCAGTTGTGCATCCAGCATCAGCAGGTTATAGTACCCCGATGATACGTTGGCCACCAATTGGGTTTGAACTGCCTTGCGTGCCTCCTCGGTTTGCAGGTAAGTAGCAAGGGCAGCAGCTTTGCGGCTACGAATTTTGCCCCATATATCGGCTTCCCATGATAGGTTTGCCGAGGCATTGTAATCTTCAATATGCTTGCTGCCTAAAAACTGGCTCAGGCTCAAGCCGTTCAAACTATTGTCTGACGGGCGGTTTATACCCGCTGTTACACCTAAACCCACGCTTGGCAGGTAGCCTAATTTAGCTTGTTTTAAAGTAAGTTGTGCCTGTTCAATATTCTTTACGGCAATTTGCAAATCGTTATTGCGGGTTATTGCGCTATCGATCAGGTTTTGCAGGGTAGTTTCGGTGAAGAAACTTTTCCAGGGCAAACGGGCTATCGAAGCAGTATCGGTAGTGGTTGAGGTACGGTAGGCGTTAGGCAGCTGCTGATCGGGCACCTGCACGTCTTTCGATACCTTACAGGCGCTCAGTATGAGCAGCGCTGCTATGGTTAGGTAATTTTTCATGTTTGTAAGAGCCCCTCCCAAACCCTCCCCGGGAGGGAGGGCTTTTTGAAGAGCATATATTTTAAATTCAAACGACTTTCATTCAAAAGTCTCCCCCTCCCGGGGGGAGATTTAGAGGGGGGCTTTAGTGGCTTAACTCCTCATGATGAGTCACAGCATGACCGTGACCATCATTATGTTTAACAATTACCGGCACACCGCTCACACGTTCCTGTAAATGTTGGAAAATGACAAACAACACCGGAATAATCATTACCCCCAGCACTACACCGCTCAACATACCGCCTGCGGCACCAATACTAATGGAATGGTTACCTTGTGCTGAAGGACCCGTAGCGCTCATCATCGGAATCATACCAGCTATGAAAGCCAGCGAGGTCATGATGATTGGGCGCAAGCGTGAGCGGGCACCTTCAAGGGCAGCGGCTACCAGGCCCTCGCGGTTACGGCGGCGTTGCAGGGCAAACTCAACAATAAGAATGGCGTTTTTAGCCAGCAAACCAATTAGCATGATAAGGGCAACCTGTACATAAATGTTGTTATCAATACCGGCCCAGCCAATAGCCACAAACACACCGAATATACCGGTAGGTATTGACAGGATAACGGCCAGCGGCAATATATAGCTCTCATACTGTGCCGAAAGCAGGAAGTATACAAACACCAGACACAGTGCAAATATTACGGCCGACTGTCCGCCCGATGAGATTTCCTCACGGGTTTGGCCCGAAAACTCGTAAGCAAAACCTTGCGGCAATTCTTTAGCAGCTACATCCTGTATGGCCTTGATGGCATCACCCGAGCTGTAGCCCGGTTTAGGGATGGCGTTGATCTGAATTGAGTTGAATAGGTTGTAACGTGAAGCGGTTTCTGAACCATATACACGGCTTAATTTTACCAGTGTTTTAATAGGCACCATTTCGCCGGTTTTGTTGCGTACGTATACGCGGTCGATAGATGAAGGGTCGGTTTTGTCGGCAACGTCAGCCTGAACAATAACCCGGTAGTATTTACCAAAGCGGTTAAAATCTGATGCCTGAGCGCTACCAAAGTAAGCCTGCATGGTTTGCAATACATCACGTACGTTTACACCCAATTGGTTGGCTTTATCATCATCAACTTCTAATTGCAGTTGCGGATAATCGGCCTTAAAAGAGGTAAAGGCAAAAGCAATAGCGGGTTGCTGCATAAGCTTGCCAATAAAGTTGTTGGCTACACCACTAAATTTATCCAGCTTGCCGCCGGTTTTATCTTGCAGTACCATATCCAATGCTTCCACGTTACTAAAGCCTGGTACGGTAGGGAAACTGAACACGAAGAAAGTGCCACGGCTTATAGCGCCCAGTTTTCCTCGAATTACGTTTTGTATATCATCAATGTTCTTAACCTCTCCACGTTCCTTGTTATCTTTTAACAGCACGAACATTACTGCTGCCGATGGACTGCTGGAGTTGGTTAACAGGTTGAAGCCCGATATAGTGGTTACAAACCTTGCCGATGGCATGGCACGTAACTCTTTCTCGGCCTGCTCAATTACTTTAGTGGTTTTACCTAATGATGTACCCGATGGGGTTGATACCGATATAGCAACAAAACCCTGGTCTTCAGTTGGGATAAAGCCCGATTTAGTATTGCTTACCATATATACGGTAATGGCAGTTACCAAGGCTAAGGCTCCCATACTTAACCATTTATGATTAATAAGGAACTTAATACCGCCAACATAACGGTTGGTTAATGAGTTAAAGCTGCGGTTAAAGCCTGCGTAGAATTTTTGCGCAAAGCCTGCTTTTTCGCCGGCTGTACCGTTGCCTGCATGATTGTTTTTCAAAAACAATGCAGCCAGTGCCGGACTAAGTGTCAATGCATTAATAGCCGATATAACAATGGCTATGGCCATAGTAAAGGCAAACTGGCGGTAAAATATACCTGTAGAACCGGTCATAAAACCAACAGGAAGGAACACCGCGGCCATTACCAGGGTAATGGAAATGATGGCACCTGTAATTTCGTGCATGGCGGTATTGGTAGCCTCACGGGGTGACAGGTGATCGGTTTCCATTTTGGAGTGTACTGCCTCCACAACCACAATGGCATCATCCACTACTATACCGATAGCAAGTACTAATGCGAACAGTGTAAGCAGGTTTATAGAAAAACCAAACAAGTTAAGGAAGAAGAACGTACCCAGAATAGCTACCGGAACTGCAATAGCCGGAATTAATGTAGAGCGGAAATCCTGCAAAAAGATGAACACCACTACGAATACCAGTATAAAGGCTTCTACAAGAGTGTGCTCAACCTGGCTTATGGATTCATCCAATGCGGTTTTGGTACGATAGAAGTTGTTGTATTCAATACCTTTAGGAAAGTCTTTGGCGGCTTTTTCCATTAGTTTATCAACCGCAATCTGTATTTCGTTTGCGTTTGATCCGGCTAATTGAATAACACCCACGGCAACACCATCGTTACCGTTAAGGTGGCTCATGCTGCTGTAAGAGTATGCACCCAGTTCAACACGTGCTACATCTTTTAGGTGAAGTATAGAACCATCGGCATTGGCGCGAATGGCAATGTTTTCGTACTCATCGGGCTTGTTCAGCTTGCCTTTATATTTAATTACATACTCAAAGGCTTCGTTGCTGCGCTCACCTAATTTACCAGGAGCAGCTTCCAGATTTTTATCCTGAATGGCAGCCATTACCTCGGCAGGTGTAATTTTGTAAGCTGCCATTTGTGTTGGGTTAAGCCATACCCGCATCGAGTAATCTTTAACACCACCAAATATGGTTGCCGAACCTACACCCGGTATACGTTTTAACTCGGGAATAATGTTGATTTGCGCATAGTTAGCTACGAAGGTTTGGTCGTACTTTTTAGGATCGGTAGTGTAAATACCTACCGCGCCAATTAAGCTGTTTTGCTGCTTAACAGTAGTGATACCCTGCTGTATAACCTCGGCAGGTAACTGGCTTTGTGCCTGTGCCACACGGTTTTGCACGTTCACGGCAGCCTGATCGGGGTCGGTACCTTGTTTGAAATATACGGTGATGGCTAACGAACCGTCATTGCTGGCGGTTGAGCTCATGTAGCTCATGTTTTCCACACCGTTAATTGATTCTTCTAATGAAGGCGCTACTGAACGTAATACCGTTTCGGCATTGGCACCCGGATAAATGGCAGTTACCAACACCGCCGGAGGCGCAATATCAGGGAACTGCTGCAAGGGCAGTTTGGTAAGGCCCAATACACCCAGGATCACCAATAGGATGGAGATCACGGTTGACAGTACCGGCCTTTCTATAAATCGTTGAAACATGACGTTTTACTTTAAAAGGATTGATGTTTAGTTTTTAGCTACGGCGTTGGCTTTGTCAACCGCCTTTTGTGGGGCGATCTTCATACCGTCTTGCAGGTGGTCAACACCGCTTAATACAATTTGCTGACCCGGCTTTAAGCCGCTTTTAACCAAATAGTCGCTGCCGCTTTTACCTTCAATTACTATAGGTTGTTTAGCAACTTTATTGCTGTCGCCCACGGCATATACAAACACTTTGTCTTGCAGTTCGAGGGTGGCATCCTGCGGTACGCGAGCCACATTGTTATGTTGCAGGCTAAGGCGCACTTTGCCGGTATTGCCCGAACGTAACAGCCCATCGGCATTAGGGAAAGTTGCCCTTACAGTAATTGCACCGGTTGTTTTATCAAACTGACCGTCGATCATATCAATTTTACCCGGCAGGGTATAGCTGCTCTTGTCAGACAGTACCAGTGCTACCGGTGGCAGGTGACTAATTTTATCTTGCAGGTTTTTTCCTGCGTACTGCGCTTTAAAGTTCACAAAGTCGGTTTCGCCAAGCGAAAAGTATACATGCACATCATGCACGTCCGAAAGTTGGGTTAATGCCTCGGCATCTGATGGCGACACCAAACTTCCTTGTTTTTTAACCAGGCGGCCAATGTACCCGCTAACAGGAGCTTTTATTACAGTGTAACCTAAGTTTATTTGCGCGGTACCAACCTGTGCTTTGGCCTGTGCCACTTGTGCCTGTGCAACCTGCAAGGCTGCTTTAGCAGCTTTTAACTGATAGTCGGACACTACTTTGTTTTGAACCAGTGGTGTAAGTTTTTCAACTTCCAGTTTGGCATTGGCCATAGCACCTTCAGCGGCTTGCTGGCTGGCCTTTGCGTTATTTAATGCCTCACGGAATGGATTTTCGTTGATTTTAAATAAAGGTTGACCTTTGGTTACATAGGCGCCTTCGTCGGCATACAGGCGGTCTAAGGTACCGGCCACCTGCGGACGTATTTCTACGTTTACAGCTCCTTCAATTGAAGCAGGATAATCCTGATAAGTGGTTGCCGTATCAACTTTTATTTCAGTAACAGGCAAGGCTTGCGGAGGTGCAGCCTGCTGTTGTGCCGGCTTTTCTGCACATCCGTACAAAACAGCCAGTGATAAGATAATTGCTAAGGATTTCATGATATTATAGAATTTGGATTTGTGCTTAGTAGTGTTTTTGATTTGTAACTTTGTTGCCACCCATAAGAAAAATGGTGACATATAACATCGTTAATTTATTTAACAGTGTTAAGCTATGTTGACGTTAAGTGGGCTATAAAGAAGGTTGTCATTATATAATGATGTTTAGTTATTTAACAGTGTTAAGTAAAGTTGAAAAAATATATTATTCCTTTATTGCCTGGATAATTCCAGCAATAGCATCTTTTAAAACCTGCTCATTGATACCATCCGGAACGCTCTGGCGCACATGATTAATTGATATTAGTCCATGCACAATTGACCAAAAAGTATAATACCATTTACAAACCTCGTCTTCGGTTGGGTTTTTGTTACCCATTACCTCCTTAATTGACGCGGTAAGCATATTTGCTGGTCCTTCTATTTCCGGTATTGATTTTTCGAAAACACAACAGTTCACCTCAATACCAAACATAAGCTGGTACAACTCCTTTTCGGTAAAGGCAAAGTTCCAGTAGGTAATCCAAAGAGCTTCTAACTGTTTAGCTGGTGTTTCCTGGACTTCTTTAGCAGCTTTCATTGCCTTCGCCAATATGCAGTACCCCTTTTTGGTAAGCTCCATCATAATGGCTTCCTTGTTGGCAAAGTACTCGTAAATAATAGGCGCTGTATATTCTATGATATCAGCAATTTTACGCATACTCAAAGCCTGCCAACCTTCTTGCTTACCAATCAGCAACGCAGCATCCAGAATGTTAATCCTGGTCTCTTCCTTCAATCTCAAAATCCTGTCTTTGCTGGCCATCTTAGTAAGGCATTAAATTATTTAACAGTGTTAAACAAAGATAAAATGTATTTTTAAACACCGTACCATTTAATTGTCATTAAAATTGGAGAGTGGGTTGACAAATATTTATATATCTAGTTCATCAAGAACCTAACCGCTGCAAATACATCTGTATAGTATTTTCTAAACCAAAGTATAATGCATCACTAATCAGCGCATGTCCTATGCTTACCTCCTGCAAACCCGGAACATGCTCGGCAAAGTATTTAAGGTTTTTAAGGTCGAGGTCATGACCGGCATTGATACCTAAACCAACTTTTTTAGCCATTTCAGCAGCTTGTATGTACGGGGCCGCGGCCAGTTCAATACCCTGATGATAATGGCTGGCATAGGCTTCGGTATAAAGTTCAATACGGTCTGTCCCGGTTTCAGCGGCAGCTTCAACCATATCGTTCAGCGGATCCACAAATAAGGATACCCTGATGCCTTCATCCTTGAAGCATTTTACCATATCCTGCAAATAGCGCTTGTGGGTTATGGTGTCCCAACCGTGGTTAGAGGTAAGTTGGTCGGTAGCATCAGGAACTAAGGTTACCTGGTGAGGCTTAACGGCCAGTACAAGATCGACAAATTTCTTTTCGTCGCAATTGCCTTCAATATTAAATTCGGTGGTTACAATGTCTTTCAGGGCGTAAACATCATCATAACGTATATGGCGCTCATCGGGGCGCGGATGTACTGTGATGCCTTGTGCACCAAAGCGTTCACAGTCTTTAGCTACCTGTAAAAGATCGGGGTTGTTACCTCCGCGAGAATTACGGAGCGTGGCTACTTTATTGATGTTTACTGAGAGACGTATCATTGCGAGCAAATATTATAAATGTATACTGCTTAAACAATGCAAACGTATTTATAATTGATTTTGATTTAGGAATAATAAAATTACTGTAATTACTTCTCCAGTAAATCAGGGTAATCAGAAATAATTCCGTCAACACCCAAAGCTTTCAATGCAGCAATTTCTTCAGAAGTGTTTACGGTCCATGGTACTATTTTAATGCCTTGGGCATGGCATTGTTGTATCATATTGGCCGTAACCAGCTTATAAGCAGGGCTAATGATGTAAGGCTTGTAACCAAGTTCGGTTACATACTCATTAACTGATTTTTGAATATCAACCAAATAAGCGGTTTTTACCTGCGGATATTTTTTATGGAGAAATTGTATGGTACGCTTATCAAACGATTGTATAATTACATAATGTATTATCTCTTTGCGCTCAATAACCTCCATTAATTGTTTTACAAATTCAGCGGGCGCAGGATGGTAAATATTATCACCACCAGGTTTACTTTTGGTTTCAATGTTATAATAAACCTGTGGCTTGCCTTTGGCTTTAAGGTATTGTTGAACACTATCGATTACGGCTTCCAACAGCGGAATATGCACCTTAACTTTCTTTTGCTCCGGAAATTTGCTGTAAGGTTTGCTGCCAACATCAAACTTTGCAATATCGGCATAATTCATTTTTAGCAGTGCCTGTTTATGCGCTTCATCCTTACTCATCTCCTTACCATCAGGTGTAAGGGTAAACAATGGGTTTAATGTATCATCATGTGATAGAATCACCTTGCCATCGGCTGTTATGTGCGTATCCATTTCAAGCGTGGTAACGCCCAGGTCAATAGCGTTCAACATAGCCGGAATGGTGTTTTCAGGCATTAATCCGCGGCCACCGCGGTGAGCTTCGGTATCAAATTTTGGAAATTTCTGGGTTGCTTTTTGCGCAAAGGCGCTTAGGCAGGCGAGTGAAATAAAGGCTATGCTGGCTAGATGCTTTTTCATATAGATATGTATAAACTGGTAATAAAAAATGTCATTCCGAAAGACAGCGAGGAATCTCGTTCGAGGATGCGATACATTTGAACAAGATTTCTCGCTATCGCTCGAAATGACAATGCGGGAATATTTATGAGCTGTAAAAGTTTCTACGCTTCCATTTCGCGCTCATACTTATCGCCAAAGCGGTCAGTAGCCACTACTTTTATTTTCTTGCCTTCTTTCATCTTAGCAACAAAAAGGTGCTTGGTTTCGCGTGGCTCAGGGAAGGTGCGGCCGGCCGGTAATTTATCGCCCAGGTACAGCTTGGTAGCTATTGGATCAAGGCCGGGCTCGTTTTTCATCACACCTTTATATTGCCCGTCTATCCAATATTCCACCTTCCATTTCGGATCCCAGTTATACACATTGGCAAATGCTTTTCCTTCTTCGTCAATGTATAACGATAACTGGTTCGATTTATCGGTATCCATGCTCTTATAATACCACTTCATGTCATTACCCTCAACGCTGTAAACAGCGTAACCGCGCGGACAACCGTCTTCGCAAACAGGGCCGGTCCACCATGCCCCACATACGGTACCATGATTATGCTCGTAAATATTACCGTCAACGTTGTTTTCGTTGTAATGGGTATGACCCGACATGATATGCACGTTTTTGAACGGCCTTAATAAGCGGTACAAAGCTTTATTATTTTTTACCTGATTGTAAACCGGTATATGCAGGCAAATAATGAGAAGGGCGTCTTTTTTAACGTACTGCAAATCTTTTTCAAGCCACTCTAGCTGCTCTTCAGTTATATAGCCATCATACTCGCGTTCGCGGCCCAGGTAGCGTACATCATCAATCATTACGTAGTGAGCCCGGCCACGGTTAAATGAATAGTAAGTAGGCCCGTATTGCTTTTTGAAAGTACGGTCTGAAGTTTCATCTCCGCCCTGGCGGTAGTCCATATCATGATTACCTAAGCCCTGAAAAAATGGCACTCCAATTTGGCCGATGGCTTTATCATAATCATTGAAAAACTCCAGGTTGTCCCAGGCCAAATCGCCCACACCTATACCATGCACCAACTGACCGGCTAATGATTTAACTGTTTTACGGGTATCGGGTACTGATTGCGCCATCATTTGAGCAACGTCTTTTTTGTTACGCACCTGCGGATCGGCCCAAACAATGAAGGTATGTTTGTTATCATTTTGCTTTAACGGCACCAGCTCAAAGTTCAGGTTGTTACCCTCGCTCAAACGGCGGTAATGGCGGGCAATAAATTTTTCGTGCGGAAACTCGTAACCCGAAGGTATGCTGATGAAAACAAATTCGGCCTTTGGAGCAGGAGTGAGCTGATAGCTGCCATCAGCGCCGGTAGGTACAATGCTAAACCCATCTGATATTAACACATTAGCCAATGGCTTTCCGTTAGCAGTTACCTTACCTGTAACCGCTGCGGGGCGGTTAAAGCCAAAAGTATTTCTAAAACGAAGGGTTAACGCGCCGGTAATAACCAGCGACCGTTGTATGAATAATCTGCGGTTCATAGTGAATAATTAAACCAGGCAAACCTTTACAAATTTGCCTGGCTGAACGTATTAATTTACAATTTTAGTGAAGGTATCGCCAACCTCTAAAGTGGTAACCGGCGATGTAGGGGTTAATGGTATACTGGTTAAAGTTCGTGGTGTAGTCCACCTGCCTGATACGGCATCGTACACGCCACCCAACTGTACAAAGTTTTCGTTTGCAGGCAGTCCTAATTTTTGCGTGTTGGTACCTGAACCGTAAAAGTTTTGTAGAGCTCCGCTTATAGGGTTAATAGTGCCATAGTAATCGGTATTGGTAACACGGTAGCCAATTTCGGGCGGACCAGCCGAGTAAAAGTTACCGGCACCACCGTACATAATAACATCTAACGGCACCGTCGACCCATCAACAGTAGTTCCTTGAAACACAGCTATACCGGCAATGTTACCGCTGTTAGCAAGCAGGTTAGTTGTTGCCGTACCAAAATCGGCACCGTTCACATTGGAGTATAATGTGCTGTTTGCCCAAACAGAACTGCTCATATCAGTTGAATTTGCTCCAAAAATATTTTTGTTGCCGCCTACATAAAAATACTGCCCTTTTTTAACCGTTCCGGATGTAAGGTTGAATTTATAAGAACGCGTGCCACCAATAGCCCAACCGTTAACCGGTACCGGACCCGAACCTGCGTTATTACAGGTAACCAACGAAAAGTTAGTTACGGCAAAATCAATATCGCGCGTGGCTTTGAGTTGAACATACTCATAATTATTATCGGCCCCCGTTGGATTTGTTAGGTAGCCGGTTATGATTACTGCTGATGGCCTTATAAGCGGCAATGGACGAATTTCGTTTATACGGCGTGGCCACAGTTGTATTTTACCATCAGTACCGGTAACTGCTATACCTATAAAGTTTGCGTTGGCCGGTAATTGGGTAGTGGCAAATTTTGCATTAGCTTCGGTATGCAAAGTCATTTTTGCGAAACCGTCGTTTATAACTTTATCGCCCGCATAGGTATCACCTGCTACAGGTTCCGGTTCGGTTATGGCATTGCTAATTGAAATTAGTGTACTTTCATAACTATCAGGAGCAGCTGCAATGGCTGCAGAGTTTGCCGCACGTACGTTATAAGAGTTTACACGTCCAAGCTTGGTTACGTTAGCTTCGGGAACATTGGTAACTGCTAGAGTACCATTTACCCGGGTTAAAGTTGAACCAGTAATAACAACCTGTACCGAATCACCGGCCTGGTAATTAGTTGCCGCAGCACCCATAACTACGCTTATGCCCCTTAAAAGCTTATTACGGCCATAGTTTTGTATCACTACGTTACCTGATGGTTGGTTACCCTGTGCAGGGTCAGATATCACTACGCCTACAAACTGTTTGGCGCCGCCAAGGTTCTCTTCGCTTAATATAACATCACTACCCTTGTAAACTGCCCGTAAATCTAATACAGCTATGGTAGGCCCCGGTACACCGCCGGGATAATTGTCTTTTTTGCAACCGGCAAAAACTGCCGCTGCAATTACAATCATAAACAAATGTATCTTTTTCATTGTGTCTTGATATTTGTAATTACTTGAATAAATGATTAGGGCTTTTGCCACCATACCTGTGTGCTTATCACATCAGCACCTTGTGCCGCTACAGCAAGCTTGTAATTAACAGGGTTGGCTGATTGCAGGTAAACCGGGTAGGTTAACCTTGCAGGCATTACACCGTTATTACGCAGCCCGTTGCCTTTAGGCAAAATGGGGTGACCGGTACGGCGGTACTCAAACCACTGCTGAAAATCGGTGTAAAACATGGAGTAATATTTTTGCAGATGTATAAGCTCCATTTTTTGATCGATGGTAGCATCATTCTTCCAGGCAATGTCTGCTCCCTGCAAATAGGTATCAACATTAAAAACATATGTTGGAAGCCAAAATGTTATACCTGCAGTTACACCGTTTTTATAGTAAGTTTCGGCAGCATTGCTTATCCAGCCTTTGGCAGCAGCCTCGGCCAGTAAAAATTGCAATTCCGAAAAGTTCATGATATTACCCATCAAAGGTTCTGTCATGAGGGTTGTTGGAAAATTACTGTCGGTAGCGTAAAAGTATGACTTACCAACCATGCCCTGACCGGGTGCATAACCACTCGGGATACCTACAAACGCTCCCTGATAAGGTGCTATTGACCAACGGTTTTGTGCTATACGCGGATCATTCCAGGTAGTGAGGTTGCCAATAAAAAACTCTGTAATTGGCTGTGCTCTAAAATCCTGAGCTCTAACGTTACCTATATTATTACCAACAAAAGGTGATGTTAAAAAGTTAGTACCTGTCCACCTTAACACCGCTGCATCATCATTGCTGGCCATAATAGGGTAGTCAGTAGCTTTAGTATCAACAATCTCTTTGATTTTAGCTATGCACTGTGCTGATACTTCTGTTTTGCCTGAAAGGCGCATCAATAAACGCAGGTATAAGCTATTTCCAAAGCGGCGCCATTTAGCGGCATTACCACCATAAACCGGGTCAATAGCACCTCCTGATATATTTGCGCCTTTACCAAGTCGGGTATTAGCCTCTTCAAGCTTGGTAAAAATGTCAAGGTAAATGTCTTTCTGCCTGTCAAATCGTGGGGTGAAAATCACGCTGTCGCGCGCCTTTCCGGCTTGAAAATAAGGCACATCACCATAGGTATCCGTAAGCAGTGATGATATCCACGACTGGCATATAAGTGATATGCCCATATAGGTTTCGTTGTAATTTGGTTCAACACTGGCAACGCTATATATATCTTTAAAATTTACCAGCTGTGAGTACCAGCCATTCCACGTATAATCACCAACGCTGTTGCGTATATCATACCTGAAAATACGCCCTTCGCTATCGCCCTGGTCAACAGTAACCTGCATTAGCTCGTTGTTTACCGTACGACTGCGCAGCATATTGTATGATACCGTGTTTACTAACGATGGCCCTAATAACTGCTCGGGTAATACGTTTGTTAATCCGTTAGGATTGGTGTTAATATCGATAAAGTCTTTTTTACACGATGTAGCAGCAATTGCAACACAGGCAATCATCAGCTTAATAAAGTGTGTATATCTTTTCATCTTAAAAAAATTATAAGCCAATAACTAAATTGAAACCAAAGGTTCGTGTTGATGGGAATTGTGCCGTTTCGAAGCCCTGCACAATGTCAGTACCAGACAGGGTACCAAACTCAGGATCAAAAACCGGCCACTTGGTCCATATAAACAGGTTACGGCCGTAAACACCTGCAGTAAGGCGCTGTATGCCCAGCCTTGATGTGAATTTGGGCGAGAAAGTATAATCAAGCCTGGCCTCGCGAAACTTAAGGAAGTCGGTTGAGAAGGTATTACCTTCAGCATTGTCAATACCGTAATGCGAGCGGTAGTAGTTGTCAATATCATTAGCAACTACGTTATTAGGACGGTAGCTACCATCGGCGTTTTGAATTACACCGTTGCCAATAATACCGTTATAACGGCCCGGAAGCGTGTTGGTAGTTTTACCCTGCTCTGTAAGCTTATAATTCGTTAATGAATATGCTACAGCACCGTACTGTGCATCAAATAATACATTAAGACTAAAACGTTTATATTTAAAAGTTTGGCCCATGCTTGCACGCCATTTTGGAATGGTGTTACCCAGGTATAAAACCTCGCTTGATAATTTGGCATAGCCGGTAGCAGGATCGTAAACTATTTGCCCGTCAGGTGCACGTACATAACCACGGCCCCACATATCGCCCATACTGCCGCCAATATTTGCTACAATTTGTCCGCCGCCTACAGGTCCGTAGCGTATAACAAATGCACTATCAACTTCTTTTATGGTGTTTTTATTTGCTGAGAAAGTACCAAATACCGTCCAGCTGAATGATTTTGAGTTTTTAACCGGTGTACCGTTCAATGAAATTTCTATACCCTGGTTGTTTACCCTTCCAAGGTTTACTACAGCATTTTCATAGCCCGATGCCCTGTCTAAACGGCGGGTAAGAATCTGATCTTTTGTGTTACCGCTGTATAATGCTATATCAAAACCAAAGCGGTTATTAAATAATTTAGCTTCGGCACCTACCTCAAAAGTTGTAGTGCGTAACGGCTTAAGATCAGGATTGGTTAATGAACCCGGATTAACCGTGCCCGGGTAACCTGTTGAAGTAGCGTAGTTAAACACAGTTTGGTAAGGTGTAGTACCACCGCTGCCTACCTGTGCAAACGATGCCCTTACTTTAGCGTAGTTGAAAGCTGATGGCAGTTTAAATGCTTCAGAAGGCAGGAAGCTTACACTGGCCGATGGATAGAAGAACCCAACATTACTGGTACGCGTTCTGGTAGCCAGTGTACTGTTCCAGTCCTGGCGGGCAGTTAAATCTAAAAAGAGGTATTCTTTATAGCTGGTTGATAATAGCCCGTAAAAGCTGTTAAGCGCATAACGCTCTTTATACGGAAGCGCAATGCGGGTACCTCCTTTAGCGTTAGCCATAGTATACAGTCCAGGATAAACCAATGAGTCGGCACGTATCTCATCACGGTTGTAAGTGTTACGCAACATACTACCCCCCGCCGTTGCAGTTACGGTTAAATCCTTATTTACTTTTTTGTTATAACGTAATAAGAAATCGCCGCCGGCTTCTTGCGAGAATATGTTTTGAGTACGGAATGAACCTTTAGGATATTTACTTCCGGCATCATACGGGCGCTCCTGGGCACGCATCTCGTAACCCATATCAAGCGTTGCCCTCAAGCTTAAGCTTAACTCTTTGGTAAAGTTGTAAGTCCCCTGCAGGTTGCCTGTAATTGAGTTACGGTTTGAGCGGTTGATGAACTCATATGACACCGCATAAGGGTTTTCAGGGAAGGAGCTGAAAGGATAAAATATTTGACGACCGGTTTGTCCGTTGCGCCAGTAATTTTTTAACCAGTTTAAATCGGCATTTGGCTGCCAGAATATGTACCAGTACATTAACGACTGGTTACCATAACCTGCACCCGGCAAATTATCACTCGATTTGTTGTTATAATTTACTTTTGATGATATGGTAAGCTTATCATTTACCTTTGTATTTACAGATAATGCAATGGTGTTACGGCCGTAACCGGTGTTTGGTGTAATCCAGCTGTTACGCACGTTGGTTGCCGAGAAACGGGCTGATGTTTTATCGTTACCGCCATCAATACTTACCGAGTTGGTATACGTATGTGCAGTTTCGAAAAACTGGCGGCTTTGGTTTTTGTAAGGCACCCAGGGCGTACGCACGGTTGACTGTGCCTGCGTTACCGGATCAAGTTGATAGAACATCTGACCATCAAACTTTGGCCCGTAAGCCGAACTTGTTGCACTGGTACTTGCACCATCGGGCCCGGCACCGAATGAGTAATAGTTTAAGCCGGCAGTTCCTTGCCCATATTCATACTGCAAATCGGGCCAGCGGTTAACTGTTTCAAGGCTTAAGTTTGAATTAATGGTTATACCCAAACCCTTGCGTTTAGGATTGCCCGATTTTGTAGTTATGATAATAGCACCGTTAGCACCGCGCTGACCGTACAAAGCCGAGGCACCCGGGCCTTTAAGCACGGTAACTGTTTCAATATCTTCAGGGTTTATGTCATTAATATTACTTCCGTAGTCGGCAGGCAGGTTATCGCTCGATGTGGCGTAAACCGACTCGCCTGCGTTACCTGTACGCCTTCCGCTACCCTGGTTTATTACCACACCATCTACCACAATCAATGCTTCATTATCACCGGTGATGTTGTTTTCGCCGCGTAATATAATTTTGTTTGATCCCGTTGGTCCGCTGTTTGATCTTACCAGGTTTAAGCCTGCTACTTTACCCGATAATGCATCGGTCCAGTTATTAGAAAGTGCATCCGTCAGCTGCTCGCTTTTCACAACAGTTGCCGCATAGCCTAAAGATTTCTCTTCGCGTTTTATACCTAAAGCCGTTACTACAACTTCTTGTAATTCGCTAGCTCCGCGTTTTAGGCGTACAACCATATTATTTTGGCTGGTGTTATATTTTGCAGTTTGTGAGGTGTAGCCTATGTAACCAATGGTAACTGCACTTCCCGCCGGAACGTTGATGCTGAACTGCCCGGCTGTGTTGGTTACTGACAGTGTACGTTTTTGATCGTTACTGATAGTTACACCTATAAGCGGTTGCTGGTCGTCATCATCAATTACGGTTCCTCTTATTACCACGTTATTGCGGCTCTCGGCAGCAACCAATAAAATATTTGATCCTGATGGTTTAATAGTAAAGTTTGTACCCCTAAGCAGCAGGTTGAGTGTTTCCTGCACGGTGCGCTCAGCACGGTTTAACGTAACGGTACGTTTATCATTAAAAGCCGAGTTGCTGTAGCTGATTGTTACGCCACCCAACTTTTCGATTTGGTTGAAGGCTGCTTTGAGTGTGATGCCGCCCGCCCCGAAAGTTATCTTTTTGTTAATGGTTTGTGCATACACATTAGCAAGCGCAAATGCCATTTGAAAAAAAACCACAATGGCCAATAACCATGATTTTTTCATATATTTACTTAATTTATACTTATTTAGTCGTGAATTTAAATTTTTTGGAGCCGGGAGTTGTTACCAGCAACCGCCTGGCTTTTTTATTTAAAAAAGGGATAAAGGAAAAGTCTATCTCATTATGCTTCCTCCTTTTTGATTGGTGTTTGTAAAGAAAAACTGATTACCCTTTTGCGTATAAGCAAGGCCTGAAAGCTCACTTAGGGTTTGCATTACCTGTTTTAGCGAAACATTATCGAATTTTGTTGTAAGCTTAACGTGCCCTTGCTCAGGGTCGGTAAAATCAATATGTACGCCGTAATGATGCTCAATTGATTGTGCAATATCTGTTAGGGCAGTATTGTAAAAGCTTAAATCGTTATTTATCCAGCCGCTTACAGCATGTGCATCGGTTTGCCCAAATGCATATAAACCGTTAAGCGTGTTTATTTCTATCTGCTCATCAGGAGTAAGGTACTTTACCAGCTTTCTTTTTCCGTTTACTGTGGCCAAAACCCCAACCTTGCCACTTTTAACGGTAACTGTTACTTTTTGCTGGCTGCTATAAGCTTTTACATTAAATGAGGTACCAAGTACCACGGTTGAAATTTTGCCGCTGCTTACTACAAATGGTTTGGCTTGATGCACAACATCAAAAAAAGCTTCACCGTTCAACTGTACATTGCGGGTTTTGCCATCAAAGCCTTTGGCAAACTTAATTTTACTACCACCGCTAAGGTAAACTACAGAACTATCGGGCAGGTAAACCTTAGTATGGCGGCCGTTAACATTACTTACTTCAGCATACTCAATTGATGTTAAGGCATTAAGCATGTGCTTATACCAAGCTAATGTAGTACTACAAACAGCCAGCAGGATTGCCGCAGCTGCAAGCCACTTGTACCTTAGTATGCGGGTGTTTTTAGCTTTTAAAGGTTGATTTATATATTGCTGTATGCCAACCCAGCTTTTTTGTTGGTTAAGCGGCTGAGCGGTATAAGCTTTTGAAGCTTCAAGTATTTGAATGGTTTCACTGAATTGCGCAAGATTGGCAGGACTTTCCTCAATCCACTCGCGCAATTGCGTCAGGCCTTCATCGCTGATGGTCTTTTCAAAATAAGCTGTAATTAAACGATAGCTTTGCTCTTCCATTAATCTGTTTCTACACTAAAGACAGATTTAAGCAGCGCCTATACGTAGCGGATTACGTTATGAATGCGTTAAGAAATGGTTAATTACTCGCAGCCGAATTGTAAAAATCTTTTAATAACAGCCTGAGTTTTTTTACTGATTGATAAAGGGTGGTTTCAACAGTACGCACCGAAATATCTGAAATGGCTGCTATCTCGTGCTTGCTTAAATTATCAACATGACTCATCAGCAACACTTCCCGCTGTGACGCAGGTAAGGTATCAATGAGTTTCAGTATTCTGTTGTATGATTCGCGCCCGGTGATAATATTGAGTGGCGTAAGTTCATCTGCTATGTTGCTTAACTGATGAGCAACCTCATCAATCGATTCAACAACAAGTTTCTTTCTTTGTAATTGGTTAATGGAGGCGTTACGTATTGAAACCGATAAATAGCCCTTAACGTTTTGCAAATTCAGGTCGTTGCGTGTATCCCATAATTTCATAAACATATTAGCAACTACTTCCTCTGCTATCTCAAAATCTTTGGTGTAAACGGCACTTAGCTGGCATAAGCTTTTGTAGTAACGATTAAATAAATTTTCAAGAGCCAAATGGTCGTCTACCTTTAAAAGGCCCACTAATTCCTCATCGCTTAATTGCAGGTACATGCTTGAGTTCGTATGTTAATATTTACCATCACAAAAATGCCCCTAGCATGTTAAGACATCATTAATTACACATCATGCTTGCATTATTAATTTGGCAATCAAGGTCACTCAATACAGCGTAACTTTCTTCAACGTGCAGGTATTAATGATAATTTGTGAATTTCAGTGACAGCTTGGATCAAACGAGTTACAACTCTTAATTTTAAAGGATTGCTGAGTTAATGCAGAGCTAACAAATACTTAAAATAAAATAATTAAAACTTTTACTTTTTAACCGGATTATAATTTCTGATTTTCGCCATCGTTTAAATGCGAAGCCTTCTTTAGATAATGATATTGCACAAAATTGTCCTGGCCGGTACACTTGCCATTAGCGTATTGGCGTCGTGTTCCAATTCTTCCTCAAAAAATGGTGTAAAAAATACCGACAAACCCTTTGAGCCCCAAAAGCTTCTTAAATACGACCCAAAAGATGCAGACAAAGAAGTGGATGCATTTATGCAACGCCTGCATAAAAAGAGTGCCTTTAACGGCAACGTTTTGGTAGCTAAAAAAGGTAAAATTATTTATGAAGGTGCTTTTGGCTGGGCAAACCACCTCACCCGCGACAGCTTAAAGCTAGACTCTAAGTTTGAACTGGCATCCGTTTCAAAAACCATGACCGGCACAGCCATTATGATGCTTTGGGAGCAAGGAAAGCTAAAGCTTGACCAGGATGTGCGCAATTTTTATCCTAACTTTCCTTATGAGGGTGTAACCATACGCCTGCTGCTTACGCACCGCTCGGGCATGATGAACTATGTTTATTTTATTGATGGCCTGTACCGTAAAGAGCACCGCGATCAAAAAAAAGGCATTACAAACCAGCAGGTGATGGATTTAATTGCTGAGTATAAACCTGCACCGTTTAATAAGCCCAACGTGCGTTTTTTGTATAACAACTCCAATTACATGGTGTTGGGTGCCATTATTGAAAAAGTTACCGGTATGCCATACGCCCAATTTATGCAGGAAAACATTTTCAAACCATCGGGCATGACGCATACAGCGGTTTACTCTAAAGCTGTTTATGACAAAATTCCGGCAGATGTTGTGGGCCATGACCGTAATAGCTGGCGTTACTCGGTAGCACAAAACTTTTTAGATGGCCCTGTTGGCGATAAAGGCATTTACAGCACCATCGGCGATTTATATTTATTTGACCGGGCGCTAAGGGCGGGCAGGCTATTAAAACCTGCAACACAAGATTCAGCTTATAAAGCTCAGGTACAACCACTAATTCGTGGTCATTTTAGTTACGGATACGGCTGGAGGATATTTGAAAGCTCTAAAGACAAAGTAGTATACCATACGGGTTGGTGGCATGGCTTCAGGCATATATTTCTGCGCGACCTCAAAAACGATGTCACCATTGTTTTGTTAGGAAACTTAGTAAACGGCAGCTTGCTGCATTTAGATGACTTATTTAAAGCTACAGGCATGCCCGTTGTGCGTAAAGATGCCTACAAAGGTACCGGCGAAACAGCAGAAGATTAACATTAGTGAGTGGTTGATCAGTTATAAGCTTTAATTATTAGCAATGTTAACTTAGCCAACCACTCTACAATCAACTTATAATTCAAACCATATGTTCGATAAACTATTTGAGGCCCAGCAAAAAGCTGGCGAAATGAAAAAACGCCTGGATGGTGTTACCGTAAGCGGTAGTGTTGAAGGTGGCAAAATAACCGTAACTGCCAACGCAAACAAAGTGATACAAAACATTACCATTGACGAGGCTTTTATGAAAGAAGCCGATAAAGAAGAGCTTGAAGAGTTAATGGTATTAGCCGTTAACAAGGCATTAGAGCAAGCAGAAAACGTTAGCCAAACTGAGATGGCCGCCATGACGAAAAACATGTTTGGCGATTTAGGTGGCATGTTTGGCCAATAATTACAATAAATTTTGTGCTTAAACAACTACGCTATTTTTTTGCTTTAAACATTAAACAAGCTAACTATGAAACTTACCTATTACGGCCACTCAACGGTTGAAATTCAAACCGGTGGTAAAACCCTGTTATTTGATCCGTTTATAACGCCTAATGATTTGGCTAAGCATATTGATGTTAACGCCTTGAAGCCAGATTATATACTGGTATCGCACGGGCACGGCGACCATGTTGCCGACTTGCTTCCTATACAAAAGCAAAGCGGTGCCAAAGTAATTTGCATTGCCGAAATAGCCGGCTGGCTTGGAAATAACGGTGTGCCCGATGCCCATGGCATGAACATTGGCGGCAGCTTTAATTTTGATTTTGGCAAAGTGAAAATGGTATATGCCCTGCACTCCAGCTCAATGCCCGATGGCAGCTATGCAGGCGTACCTGCAGGCTTTGTAATTTACGCCGAGGGCAAGAAGATTTACTTTGCCGGTGACACCGCCCTTACCTTTGATATGAAATTGCTGGCCGAAGAAGAGCTTGACTGGGCAATATTACCTATTGGTGATAATTACACAATGGGCATCGAAGATGCCGTTAAAGCATGTGATTTTATTGCTTGTAAAGATGTAGTAGGCGTACACTATGACACTTTCCCGGTAATTAAAATTGACAAGGATGAAGCAAAGGAAAAATTCCTCAAAGCCGGCCTTAACCTAAAGCTTCCGGCAATTGGTGAAAGCATCGAGCTATAATTAACGTTGCTTTAGCAATGTTATAAAAGCGGTAGACTGGCAAATTATCATAGAGATAAATATCTTTGCGGGCTACCGCTTTTTTAATTAAAAACATAATAGAAATTGAATAACGAACAGGACAACCATCAACATCAAACTGCACCACAATTAGAAGTTTGCTTAACACCGGCTTTAATACCACTGTACAAGGTTGAAAACTCAATTGTGGTTATCATTGATATATTTCGTGCTACCACGTCTATTTGCTACGGTATTGAAAATGGTGCCGAAGCTATTATACCTGTTGCCGAGGTAGAGGAATGTGCTGCTTACCGCGAAAAAGGTTTAGGCTACTTACTGGCTGCCGAACGTAACGGCGAGGTTGTTTCAGGTTTTGATTTCGGGAACTCGCCTTTTGCCTACACGCCCGAAAAGGTTAACGGTAAAACTGTTGTGTTAACAACAACTAACGGCACTCACGCCCTGCATTTATCGCGCAAAGCCAAGCGTGTGGTTATTGGCTCTTTCCTTAACCTAACAGCACTTTGCAACTGGTTACGAACACAGAATGAAAATATACTGCTGGTGTGCTCGGGCTGGAAAAATAATTTCAACCTGGAAGACACCCTGTTTGCCGGTGCGGTTGTAGATCAACTTAAAGATTTGCAGTTTAAACTTGATGACCCAGCCATTGCTGCCAATGACCTGTTCCAGCTAGGTAAAGAAGATATAACCCAATACCTCAAAAAAACCTCTCATGGCGAACGCCTTAAAAAGCTAGGCATTGAAAAAGATATTGCCTTTTGTTTGCAGATAGATTTAACTACCGCTATCCCGGTATTAGAGGAGGAAAAACTAGTAAAACTTAGTATATAGAAGAATATGATGCCGGTTTCACCGGCATCAATGTTTTACATCAATACGTTGCTTTATGGCGCTGAAGTAATAACTTTTTTGCTTCTCCTTTTGCGTAACCAAATGCGCGCTAGCCATACAATTACACCAATAATTAATAATACAGGCCATAACGTTATTATGCCAAAGAACAAGCTTTCAAGTAACTCCCAACTATCGCCAAGGGCACGTTTAAACTTATAGCTAAAACCATTGCCATCACCACCCTTAACGGCTGTCTCTGTAAAAAAAGTAACATCTAATGAGCTGTAAGCAACTTGTTTATTGAGGTAGTTTAATTGTCCTTGCGTAGCTTCAATATTGGTGCGAATTTCGCTCAGTTTGTTCTCAACTTCCAGTACATCGGCCATTTTAGAGGCTTTTTGCAGCAGGTCTTTATACCGGTTCTCCAACAATTTTTGGTTGTTAAGACGCGTAGTAACATCAATATACTCAGTGGTTACATCTCTCGACGATATATTTTTTGACTCAATGCGGTCAGCTGAGGTTGATACGGTGTTTAAAAACTTTTCAAAGTTTTGCGCCGGTATACGTACGCTCAACGTGTATTCTTTACGGTTTACCTCGCTGTTGTTGCTTTCTCTTTCTTCCCCTACATAACCACCCAATCTTTTCAAGCTATCAGTAATAATCTTACGTGTAGCTTGTATATCGTTGGTTTCAAAAACAATTGAGCCTTCTTTGATAATCTTTTTATCTATGACACTAGCACTATTAACTTCGGGAGGCATCTTTACCGCATCAACCCTATCGGCCTCGCTAAGAGGGGAGCTTGCCGGTGGAGGAGCCGCTAAAGCCATTTCCTGAGTTTGAAAATCAGCTTGTTTACTGTTGTTTTTACAAGCAAACAAAGTGCTTATTAAAAACAAACTCCAAATTAACTGTCTCATATATCTATGGTTTAAGTTTCTCGTTATTACGATGGCGCTCGGTATCGCGTATTGTTTTTTTGTCCAGGTTTTTTTCCAAGGCCTCGGTCAGGTCAATACCGGTTTGATTGGCCAGGCAAATTAATACAAAAAGCACATCGGCCATTTCATCAGCCAAATTAACCTCGGTGTCCGATTTTTTAAATGATTGCTCACCATACTGCCTGGCCATAATACGGGCAACCTCACCAACCTCTTCCATTAGCATAGCGGTATTAGTTAGCTCGTTAAAATAACGTATACCGGTAGTGTTTATCCACCTATCAACAAGTTCCTGGGCCTCTTTAATTGTCATGGTTTAAAAGTAGCAGTATTTGCTTCATTTGATGTTTATAAGCATTATTAAAAGTTGTCCCTGTCTTTGGTGTCCATCACAATAGTTACCGGTCCATCGTTATTAAGGCTTATTTTCATATCGGCACCAAATACGCCGGTTTGGGTTAAATGGCCTGTAAGGTTATTGAGTATGCTTATCATTTGCTCGTAAAGCGGTATAGCCTTATCTGGCCGTGCAGCACGTATAAACGACGGGCGGTTACCTTTCTTAGTTTGTGCAAACAGCGTAAACTGCGATACCAGCAGTATGCGGCCATCCACATCGGCTAATGCTTTATTCATGAGACCATTATCATCACCAAATACACGCATACCCACAATTTTTTGAGCAAGCCATTGGGCATCATCTATAGTGTCGGCATCTTCAATGCCTAGTAAAACCAGAAATCCGGTTTTTATTTCGCCGGTAACCTGGCCATCAACGCGGCAGGCAGCTTCGGTAACTCGTTGTAGTACTGCTCTCATAAGTTGAGTATTAAATGCTCAAGTTGCAAAAATGTTGTTTATAAAAAAAGGCCGTTCTTTTAGCAGAACGGCCTTTTTATGTTTGTTAAACGTTAACAACTATTCAATAACGCTTACTTTAATCATGTTGGTTTTACCCTGAGCTGATATTGGCGTAGCAGCAGTGTTGATAACCACATCGCCTACTTCAACCAAATTCTCTGATTTAAGGATGTTGTTAACATCGGCAATGGTTTTATCAGTACTCTCTAATTCATCGTAATAGAAAGCCTTAACGCCCCATACAAGGCTCAAAGAATTAAGCAACTGCCTGTTTGACGTAAAGATGTAGGTACTGGCTTTAGGACGATGGCTTGAAATTTCAAAAGCAGTGTAACCCGAAAAAGTCATTGATACGATACCAACAGCGCCGGTATGCTCTGATAAATGCACTGCCGATTCGCAAACAGCATTGCTTAAACCATTAGCAGTTACGTTTTCCTCGTATACATCTTTAGTTTTATTGAACGGATAGCCAAGCTCTTCAACGTTACGAACAATTTTAGCCATTGTTTCGATAACAATAACCGGAAACTCGCCTACCGATGTTTCACCGCTAAGCATAACTGCATCAGCACCGTCTAGTACCGAGTTAGCTACGTCGTTCACCTCGGCACGGGTTGGGCGCGGGGTGGTAATCATGCTTTCCAGCATTTGGGTGGCTACAATTACCGGTTTTGAAGCTGCGCGACATTTGCTCGCAATCATTTTTTGCAATAACGGAACTTCTTCCATCGGCATTTCAACACCCAGGTCACCACGGGCAACCATTACGCCGTCGGTAGCTGCAATAATCTCGTCGATATTTTCGATAGCTTCAGGCTTCTCAATCTTAGCAATAACGCGTGAAGCTTTACCGTTTTCACGAATGATGCGTTTAAGATCAATAATGTCTTCGGCTTTACGAACGAAAGAAAGACCAATCCACTCTACATCATTTTGTAAAACAAACTGCAGGTTAACCAAATCTTCCTCGGTTAAGCTTGGGATTGATACTTTAGTGTTTGGCAGGTTTACACCTTTACGTGACGTTAAGATTCCACCGTGTACAACTTCGCATAAAACGTTATCTTTACGGTTGGTTTCAATAACACGCAACTGTAATTTTCCATCATCTAACAAAATAATTTCGTTAGCCTGTACATCCTGCGGGAAGGTTTCGTAAGTAATGTAAATGTTATTTTCGTCGCCAATACACTCATTGGTAGTCATATTGATATGCTTACCATTAATAAGATGAATACCGCCATCTTTAACCAGGCCTATGCGAATTTTAGGGCCTTGTAAATCGGCCAGCATAGCAATGTTGGTTTTGTATTGCTCGTTAATCTCGCGAATGAGATTAATGGTTTTTTGGTGATCTTCGGGCTTACCGTGCGAAAAATTAAGTCGGCAAACGTTTACACCCGCTTTCACCATAGCTAATAAAACATCTTTTTTTGCAGATGCCGGGCCCATGGTGGCCACAATCTTAGTTCGGTTATACGATAATTTCATATGTTGGTTTTATCTGGTCGTGTTAAATTAATGTTAGTGTGTAAATATTACACTTTTAAAACGCCGCTAAAATAACAGATTTTCCCGTGATTTTATCTTTTTAGGTTCAATCTTTACCGCGGCCATAATTTCTGGTATGCGGTTTAGCTGGCTTATTACATTATTAAGGTCAGTATCATCAATAAAATTCTTGATCATAAAAAAGTAGTCAACCTCGCGCATTTCGGGTATTAAGAGGCCATCAGAGCCTTTATTTGCAATAAAATAAAAATCAGTTTCGGTATTTTCCCAAACGTAATGGTAAATAGAAAACAGTGCCGGCTCGGTAATTCCCTGGTAAATATCAACGGCCAGGTCGGGTTGTTTTTTAAAATCGAAGTTGAGATATTTATTGATAAAGTGACAAACCCGGTAGTCTTTCAAAGGGGTGTTGATAGCAATCAGCACGAAGTCCAGTTCTATCTCAAACTTTAAAACCTTTTTTGTCAAAACTATATATTAAATATTTTGAGTTGCAAAACTACTAACTGAAACCGTTGCATTAAAATTTTGTTGTATCAAGTGCGAAGATTTTAGATTTGATATTTAACTAAATTTATTTTTCTTTGCACAGAATTTTTATTTAATCATTTAACATAGATTATTATGTCTGATATCGCTTCAAGAGTAAAAGCAATCATCGTGGAAAAATTAGGTGTTGACGAAAGTGAAGTTACACCTGAGGCTAGCTTCACCAACGATTTAGGTGCTGACTCATTAGACACCGTGGAATTAATCATGGAGTTTGAAAAAGAGTTTAACGTAGCTATTCCTGATGATCAGGCCGAAACTATCGGTACTGTAGGCCAAGCTATTGCTTACCTGGAAAAAAACGTTAAATAAGCACTCCTCAATAATATTTAATGGAGTTTAAACGAGTAGTTGTAACCGGACTTGGTGCGCTTACTCCGATAGGTAATTCGGTTTCAGAATACTGGAACGGATTAATTAACGGAGTAAGCGGCGCTGATTTTATCAAAAGTTTTGACGTAACGCATTTCAAAACAAAATTTGCGTGCGAGGTTAAAAATTTTGATGCCGACGCTTTTCTGGGCCGCAAAGATGCCCGTAAGCTCGATCCTTTTGTTCAGTACGCTTTATACTCCACCGAAGAGGCGGTTAAAGATGCAGCGTTAGATTTTGAAAAGCTGGATACCAACCGTATCGGTGTGATATGGGGCTCGGGTATTGGCGGTTTAAAAACATTTTTGGATGAAGTGGTAAACTTTGCCAAAGGTGACGGTACGCCGCGTTTTAACCCGTTCTTTATTCCTAAAATGATAGCTGATATTGCCCCAGGGCATATCTCTATCAAATATGGCTTACGCGGACCAAACTTTACCACAGTTTCGGCATGTGCTTCATCAAACAACTCATTGATAGATGCTTTTAACTACATCAGGTTAGGTAAAGCAAATATGTTTATCAGTGGTGGTTCTGAAGCTATCATTAACGAAGCTGGTATTGGTGGTTTTAATGCTATGCACGCTTTAAGTACACGTAATGAAGACCCGGCAACGGCATCAAGGCCGTTTGATCTCGACCGCGACGGTTTTGTTGCAGGTGAAGGCGCAGGTACCATTATACTTGAAGAGTTAGAGCATGCCAAAGCCCGCGGAGCTAAAATTTATGCCGAAATGATGGGCGGTGGCATGAGTGCCGACGCTTATCACATGACAGCTCCACACCCTGAGGGTATGGGCGCTGCCCTGGTAATGAAGGCAGCACTTGAAGATGCCGGCATGACACCTGCCGACATTGACTATGTAAATGTTCACGGTACATCAACCCCGATAGGCGACCCTCAGGAGGTTAAAGCTATACAAGACGCATACGGCGATGATGCCTTCCGCGTTAATATCAGCTCAACCAAATCCATGACCGGTCACTTATTAGGTGCAGCTGGTGCTGTTGAAGCAATTGCAGCTATTTTGGCTGTTAAAAATGACATTGTACCGCCAACTATTAACCATTTTACAGACGATCCGGCTTTTGATTCCCGTATAAACTTTACGTTTAACCAGGCTCAAAAGCGCGTAGTACGTGCTGCTCAAAGCAATGGTTTTGGCTTTGGAGGCCACAATGCATCAGTTATCTTCAAAAAATACGAAGAATAATAAAATCGTTTTACATGCCTGTAAGCCGCTTATATAAGCTATACTTATCTCCGCACCGTAAATACGTCAAAACTTTAAAGAATTTGCTCGGCTTTGTGCCGGGCAATTTGTCTTTATACCGTTTGGCTTTCAGGCATAAATCTGTAGCGCAAGCTGTAAAAAAAGGTGTTAAAAACAGTAACGAGCGTTTAGAGTTTTTGGGCGATGCCGTTTTGGGCAGCGTAGTGGCCGAGGTGCTTTTTAAAATGTACCCCTATCAAGACGAAGGCTTTTTAACAGAACTGCGCTCAAAAATTGTAAGCCGCAATAATCTTAACCAGCTTGCCCGTAAACTGGGCTTAGATGCGCTTATACAGTATGATAACCGCATGGTTAACTCAACCCGGCAGGGATCATTGCTGGGCGATGCCTTTGAAGCACTTATCGGCGCGGTTTATCTTGATAAAGGTTACGATTTTACCCGCGGTTTTCTCATCAACCGCATTATCAAAGCCCATATTGATATCCACACTCTTGAGCAAACCGAAACCAACTTTAAAAGCAAGTTGATTGAATGGTGCCAGCGTCACGGTAAGGATGTATTATTTGAACTCACCCTCAATCAGGATGGAGAAAGTAATAAGCTATTCACCATTCAGGTGAACATTGATGGCGAGATAATGGGCCTGGGTAAAGAATTTAGTAAAAAGAATGCCGAAAAACTGGCTGCTGAAAAAGCCTGTGAAGCTTTAGGTATTTGACATACCCTAGCCCAAACATCTCTCCAATTCTTCCCTTACATTGCATCTATTGTGCTGTACGGTAGCTTATGCCTTACATCTGAATATAGGCACAACATATTCGCGCCTTTTATTTAAAGCTGCATTGGATGATCAAATAAGTTTTCTTTAAGCATTAGGCTAAATAAAATCCTTATAAAAAGCAAAGCCCCCTGATGGGCAGGGGGACTTTTACTAACCAATTATAAACCTAAATTATGAGAAGAGCTGTTGGGGAAGGATTCGAACCTTCACAGAGTGGTTAGCCCGAAGGTTTCCCATTATCTCCGCCACCGGGACAAGGAGGTGTGTCTGCCAAAAATTTCACCACCCAACAGTATTATTTTATTAAAGAACAAGAGATATTTTTCCGTATCGCTTAATACAAAGTTAAGGGGCTTATCAATTTCTTGCAAATATTTCAATAAAATATTTGCATTTTTATTCAAATTTTAATTATCCTTGTGTATAAATATATTAATACGAATTTATGCCGCACAGAAAAGCCCAAAATTTAGAAATTGATAATTTAGATATTCAAATTCTGTCCATTCTTATGAAGAATGCAACCACTCCTTATACTGAAATTGCAAAAGATCTTATTGTATCGGGTGGCACTATACACGTACGTATGAAGAAACTTGAGGAAATGGGCGTTATTAAGGGTGCCAGCCTCGAAGTTAACCCTCAAAAGCTGGGTTTTGACGTTACTGCATTCTTAGGCATATACCTTGAAAAAGGCTCTCAATACCACGAAGCTGTTAAAAAGCTAAAAGAAATTAATGAAATTGTGGAGTTACATTACACCACAGGCGAGTGGAGTATTTTTGCAAAAATTGTTTGCCATGATACAAACCACCTGCGTGAGGTACTTAACGAAAACATTCAAAGCGTACCAGGTATTTCACGTACCGAAACGTTTATATCTCTCGAAGAATCAATTAAACGCCAGATTACATTAGAGTAATTTTGTTGCGGCCCTGATAAAGCAAATGCCCTGCTGTAAAATACAACAGGGCATTTGTTCAAACCTGGCAAAACAGCCTATTTAAACCTGGCTTTAAGTGCCGCCAGTTTACTTTGCATATCGGTTTCCGGTTCCTTTTTGTTGCGGTTTTGGTTGCTGTTGCCAGCCACAGGAGCTTGCTTGCGGTTAGCACCATTACCCGCTTTTTCTTCCCCTTTCATGCTAAGTGATATACGCTTACGGTTTACATCTACCTCAGTTACGGTTACCTCAACCTGCTGGTGTACTTTCAATACCTCATTAGGGTCTTTAATGTAACGGTTGGTAATCTGACTTAAATGCACCAACCCATCCTGATGAACACCAATATCAACAAAGGCACCAAAGGCCGTAATGTTGGTTATAATGCCAGGCAGTTTCATGCCAACTTTTAAATCGCTAATAGCATTAACACCTTCGGTAAAGCTAAACGCTTCGAACTTTTCGCGCGGGTCGCGGCCTGGTTTAGCCAGTTCGGCCATAATATCGTTCAGTGTAGGTAAGCCTACTTTATCTGATGTATATTTTTGCAGCGGGATGCTTTTACGCAACTTTTCATTAGTCATCAGGTCGCGAATGGTAGCGTTGCTATCTTTAGCCATTTGTTGCACTAACGTATACCGCTCCGGGTGAACACCGCTTGCTTCTAACGGATTTTCGGAGCCCTGAATACGCAAAAAGCCAGCTGCCTGCTCAAATGCTTTTTCTCCTAAACGGGGCACCTTTTTTAATTGTTCGCGGGTTTTAAATGCGCCGTTTTGATTTCGGTACTCCACAATGTTTTGGGCCAATTGAGGACCAAGGCCTGACACATATGCCAAAATTTGCTTTGAGGCAGTGTTAAGCTCTACCCCTACCGCATTTACACAACTAACTACGGTATCATCCAAAGATGTTTGCAGTTTGCTTTGGTCAACATCATGCTGGTATTGTCCTACTCCAATTGATTTTGGATCAATTTTAACCAATTCTGCCAGTGGGTCCATTAAACGACGACCAATCGATACCGCGCCGCGCACAGTAACATCCTTATCCGGGAATTCTTCACGAGCTACTTCTGATGCTGAGTAAATTGATGCGCCACTCTCGTTTACCATAACCATAGTTACGCCCGGCAGGTTAAGGTTGCGTACAAAAGTTTCGGTTTCTCTGCCAGCGGTACCATTGCCAATAGCAATAGCCTCAATCTTATAGGTCTCAAACAAGTGCTGAACAGTTTTTTCAGCTTCACGGGCTTGTCCTGCGCCGGTATGCGGAAAAATAGCTGTGTATTCTAAAAGCTTACCCTGCTCATCTAAGCAAACTACTTTACAACCGGTACGAAAGCCGGGGTCAATAGCCATAACACGCTTTTGACCCAGCGGTGCAGCAAGCAATAACTGGCGTGCATTTTCAGCAAATACCCTTATAGCTTCTTCATCTGCCTTTTTCTTAGTAATAAGGCGGGCCTCGGTTTCCATTGATGGTTTAAGCAATCGTTTATAACCATCGGCTATAGCCAACCTTATTTGGTCGCTTGATGAATTATTGGCCGTAACAAACGTACGGTCGAGCATGGCAATGGCATCGTCTTCAGGCGGTAAAATATCTAAATACAATATCTCTTCCTTTTCGCCGCGGCGCATAGCCAGTATACGGTGCGATGGTGCTGATTTAACAGCTTCCTTCCAATCAAAATAGTCTTTGTACTTAATACCCGCCTCTTCTTTACCCGGTGCCACTTTCGATTGAAACTCACCTCTCTCAATAAACAAATCGCGCATTTTGGCGCGCACCTCGGCATTTTCGCTAATGGTTTCGGCAATAATATCACGGGCGCCTGAAAGGGCTTCTTCAGGGCTGTTTACGCCTTTTTCTGCATCAACGTATTTATCAGCCTCTAACAAAAGGTCAACTTTATTTTGTATAAAAATAAGATCAGCCAAAGGTTGTAAGCCCTTTTCGCGGGCAGCAGTTGCACGCGTTTTACGTTTAGGGCGGTATGGCAAATACAAATCCTCTAATGCTACCATGGTTTCGGCAGCATCAATTTGTTCTTGTAACTCCGGCGTTAGTTTGCCCATATCGTTAAGCGATTTCAGAATAGCTTCGCGGCGTTTATCTAAGTCTCTTAGTTGTTGTATTCTATCGCGTATGGCGGTAATCTGTACTTCGTCAAGGCTGCCGGTAAGCTCCTTGCGGTATCTTGAAATAAAGGGAACGGTGGCGCCCTCATCTAACAAGCTTACCGTAGCGGTAACTTGTTTTGAAGCTACGGATAGCTCCTGGGCAATTTTTAAATGATGATCTATCATGTATCACTATGCTTTTTCGGGATTGCGAAATTGAGGATATTTTGGCAAATATGAAAGCCAACAATGCTCCCTGAAGGGGGAGAACAAGTTAACATTTGGTATCTTGCGCCATAACTTTGGATTTCCCTTCAGGAGGGTTAAGAATACTATATGGATGCACACCAAATGCGGTTGTTTGAATTTAAGCTGGAGGAGATATATAACCGTACTGAATGGCTACAGTATGAATTGCCTTTGCAAAAATTTATAGCCTTATTCCCGATTGAGTATAAGGACGACATGCCTCAACGCCCTGAAATGCCCGAGGAACCTGATTTGGACCGTGACACCAAGCTGGCTATTTTGGTTGCCTTTCGTGAGGCTTTCAGTTAAGATTTTTTTTGAGCTTTTTCGTGCTTGGTTACTGCTATAACCATGGCACCAAGTAAAGTAGTGAAGCAAACAACGCCTAATATAGCCAAAGCAACCCGCCAGTTTTGATGCAGTAACATCCCTTTATAAATACTGCGAACGCCTACTACAATCATTCCTCCTATGATTATAAAAGGCACTATTAGTTTTTGCCGCATGGTTAAGTTACTCTTCATAATCTTAAATATAAGCTGCATTTAGTGTAAAAGCAAAACATGGGCTTAAATTGCATAATCAGCCTTATAAAATGTCGCAAACACACCGCTTAACTAGGGAAGCAAGCAGGCATATTTGTATTAAACAATTACAACTATGGAAAAGCTAACGTTCAATGTTACCATTAATGAATCGCGCCAGCAGGTTTGGAAAACTTTATGGAGCAATGAAACTTACCCGCAATGGACAGCTGCGTTTTGTGAAGGCTCGCACGCAGTTACAAACTGGAGGGAAGGCAGTAAGGTATTGTTTCTCGATCAGCAGCAGAATGGAATGGTATCAGTAATAGCCAAACGAATTGAGCCCGAATTTATGTCGTTTAAACATTTAGGCGAGGTAAAAGAAGGTATTGAAGACACGGAAAGCGAAGCTGTGAAGGCCTGGGCTGGCGCACATGAAAATTATACATTAAAGGAGGTTAACGGCAAAACTGAACTTATTATAGAGCTGGAAGGCGATGGCCTCCCCGACGAATTCAAAACATTCTTTGTAAACACGTGGCCTGCGGCGTTAAACCTATTAAAACAAGTTGCAGAGAAAAATCCGGCTGAATAATTAATATTGTAAAACCACAGCAGTGGCATCCAATATTAAGCACATGCGTAAAAGTATTCTATCTGGTTTGATTGTATTACTAAGCGTCGGCGCATTTGCGCAAGACGACCGGGGTTATAAAATATATCAGTTTCCGGCCAATATGATACCAAGGATAGATGGAAAGACTGACGACTGGGATAGTTTTCCTAAAGAGTATATTGTTGGTACAGACCAGCTTTGGGATGATTCTAAACATTATCCTTCAATCGATCCTAAAAACCTGGACGTCAAAGTACGTGTTGCATGGGTTAAAGGACTAAACCGGCTATACTTTTTGTACGAGGCTTATGATAACTACTGGGATTTTAGCCGGCCCGATTTGCATAACGACACGTTTGAGATAGTGGTAGACGGTGACCTATCGGGCGGGCCGCTTATTACCGACTGGCATCCAAACCAAAGCCTTAACCCATGGGACATTTACTTTTCATACCATGGTGTGCATGCTCAAAACTACCACATTTTTACCCCGGCTGTAGGTAAAGACTGGGCACTTGCCTGGGGAAGCCAACCTTGGATCAAAAACCTGCCTTATTCAAACATTGCTTATTCATATAATTTTAAACCAGGCCAGCCAGGCAAACTGATTGCCGAATTTTGGATAACTCCGTTTGATTATGCCGGCGCCGAAGGTCCGCAAAGAGCTGTTGAGTCGGTATTGAGCGATAACAAGAAAATTGGCCTTACTTGGGCCGTTATTGATTATGACGATGTTAACGATGAATCAAAAAAAGGCTTCTGGAACCTATCTAAAAATCATAAAATGTATGGCAATACTAGTTTGGGTACTGTATTTACCCTTATGCCATTAGATGCTAAATATCAAAAAGCCATTGATGCCCGTTGGTCATTCATTATTACAGATATGAATAAACGCTCAGTAACTTTTAAGGACGAAAGCATTGGTAAAATAGCCTCATGGAAATGGGACTTTGGCGATGGCACCTTCTCTACCGAACAAAGCCCGGTACATCAATACAAAAACGCCGGTAAGTACATTGTGGTGCTTAATATTGATGGGCCTGCAGGCAGCTCGCGTATGTCAAAAGTGTGGGACGTAGCCGTTAAATAAACTGTTGATAAAATACGGAAGTTAGGTTTGCGCTTTTTATTTACGCAATGCGGCAACTTCTTTTACCGTTACAGCAGGTGCTTTATTGCCAAAATTATTGCGTACATAAGTAAGTACATCGGCAATTTGCTGGTTGGTAAGATGCGTAAATGCGGGCATAATATTTTTGTACTCCTCCCCGTCTATCTCAACACCCTGCATACCTTTCAACAAAATGTTCACCAACTTATCACTGCTGCCCAGTACATAAGATGTTTTAATAAGCGGTGCATTCATTCCGGGTATACCACCACCATCAACCTGATGGCATGAAAGGCAGTTTGCAGCGTACACTGCCTGACCGCGTTGTACAGAACCTTTTAAAGCTGCTGCAACTGCGGGTTTGGCGTTGCTTGCAGGCTTTTTACTTTGCGCTTTTAACACACTAAAACAGCCAACTAACAGGAACACAAGTAAAATATATTTTATTTCCATTGAAATAGTCATTTTATAAAGAACTACTAATTTAATTCAATTTTAGATGAGTTTGAACGCGCGAATGCAACTTTTGCAAGGCAATCATCATATTCTACAAAATCCATAGACTTAATTTTAAATGTTTGTTTACTTTGTACACTACTAGTAAACAATGAAAAAATTACATTTCTTAATATATCTGATTTTATGCGCACTTTCAGTTTCAGCGCAAACAAATTTTAAAACGGGCATTTGGCGGGGCGCTATCAAATCAGCAACCGGTGAGGTGCCATTTAATTTTGAAGTTGCCCAGGAGGCCGGCAAAAAGGTAATGTACATTATAAACGCGTCTGAACGCTTTAAAGTAAATAACATTCAAACCAAGGCCGATTCGCTTTTTATACGTATGCCTTTGTTCGATTCGGAGTTTCGCCTTAAACAGGAGGGAAATCAACTTAGCGGCCAATTCATCAAACACCTTGGAGAAAGAGATGCCGCAACACCATTTAATGCCCAGTACGGGCAAAAGTGGCGCTTTTCTGAGAAACCGGAAGCACCGGTATATAATGTGAGTGGCAGATGGCGTGCAATTTTTGGCGATGGTGCCGAACGAGATACTACAGTAGGAGAGTTTAACCAAACCGGCAACCGCGTTACAGGCACCTTTTTGACCACCACCGGCGACTACCGCTACCTGGAAGGCACGGTAAGTGGCAATAAGCTATACTTATCGTGCTTTGACGGCGGGCATGCTTTTCTTTTTAAGGCTGATATAGCAAGTGACAAAACTATCACAAACGGCACCTTTGGCCGTACGCCATGGACGGCCGTTAGAGATGTAAAGGCAAAACTACCCGATGCCTACTCTCTTACGGCATTGAAGCCGGGTTATAAAGAAATAGATTTTTCATTTCCTGATGTAAACGGCCAAAAAGTATCACTTTCAGGTGCCCGGTTTAAAAATAAGGTTGTAATAATACAAATAATGGGTTCATGGTGCCCAAACTGTATGGACGAAACCGCTTACCTTGTTAATTACTATAAAAAGTATCAAAGCAAGGGTGTTGAAGTTTTGGGATTAGCTTATGAAAGGACTACCGACTTCGAAAAATCTAAAAAAGCTGTGTTGCAGGAACGACAACATCTTGGCGTACCGTATCCGTTGCTTATTACGGGCTTTACCAGCAATAAAAAAGAGGCAGCCAAAAGCCTACCTATGCTTAATAACGTAATGGCTTTTCCAACCACTATTATTATTGATAAAAAGGGCGAAGTTCGAAAAATTTATACGGGGTTTAGCGGCCCCGGAACAGGCAGCTATTATACTGAATTTGTTAACGAATTTGAGCGCCTTACTGATGCTTTGCTGGCAGAGAAGTAAGGAAGTAATTATCCTGCTACCATAGGAAATACTTTTATATTTGCTGTGCTTAAGTGGACTGTTCCATTTGGCAGTATAAACAGCCACAGCGTACTTACAACTCATTAATATGGCCGAAAAGCTTTTAATACTCAACAAGCAGCAAATACAGCAAAGAATTGACCGTATTGCTTACCAAATTCTTGAAGACAACTTTGAAGAACAGGAAATTGTAATTGCGGGTATACTTACGCAAGGCAGTGTAATTGCCAAACGCATTAAGGCAGTGCTCGAAAATATAGCTCCCTTTAAATGCACAATGATCAATATTGAAATTGATAAAAATGCCAGCCACCTTGAGGCCAACCTTGATGCTGATATAAATATATGCGCTAATAAGGTGGTTATTTTAGTTGATGATGTGCTTAACAGCGGAAAAACGCTTGCTTACGGTTTTGGGGTGTTTTTAGATGTTCCGCTTAAAAAACTACGTACCGTTGTACTGGTTGATCGTAATCATAAAAGCTTCCCGGTAAGTACCGACTTTTCGGGGATGGCGCTTTCAACTGTAATTAAGCAGCACGTATATGTTTCATTAACCGAAACCGGCGATGAAGATGCCGTGTATTTAGGATAACTTTAAAATAACAAAGGCTGCCTTTTATTAAGGGCAGCCTTTGTTATTTATATGCTTTTTATACGGTATTAGTTACCTGCCTGTTTAGCTTCTTGTTTTAATTGATCGTTTGCTACAATCACAATCTCCACACGACGGTTTTGAGCACGACCCGCTTCGGTACTGTTATCTGCAATAGGCTCATTAAAACCTTTACCCGAAGTAGTTAAGCGCGATCCGCTTACACCATGTGAACTGATATAAGACTTAACTGATTCGGCGCGGCGTACTGAAAGATCCTGGTTAAGCTCGGCACTACCGGTATTGTCGGTATGGCCAACAATTAAAATATTGGTTTGCGGATTGTTGGTTAATGAAGTGGCCAGGTTGCTCAAGTTTGTTTGAGCTGCTGACTTTAACGCAGTTTTATTAACATCGAATAATATACCCGAATCAAATTTCACCAATATACCCTCGCCTTGGCGTTCAACAGTGGCGCCTGGTACTGTTTGTTTAATTTCGGCTGCTTGCCTGTCCATTTTACGGCCAATAAATGCACCTGCTGTACCACCTACGGCACCACCTATAATAGCGCCCAATGCGGTGTTACCAGCACTTTTACCTATAATTGCACCAATTGTGCCACCTGCGCCGGCACCAATAGCAGCACCTTTTTGAGTTTTGGTTAACGAGTTACAACCCGAACCAATTAAGCTGACAGTAGCTAAACCTACAGCCACTATAGCTGTTTTGAATTTTATGGTTTTCATTTTTTGATGTATGTAAAATTATTGTGCCTCAAGATTACAAATCTCTTGCCAAAGTGTTTAAGAATTTTGCTTTATTAACTCGGCTGTCAGTGTTTGACACTCTTGAATTAAAAAGTTTAATTTGTAAACAAAACAAGCTGCTAAGCAGGTGTTTGCTTAGTGTACTTAATTTGGTGTAATTGAACTAAAATACAAGCGCATAAGTGTAACAAAAGCATCCTTATTCAACTTCAAACACACGATAACAAATAATTAAGCTATATTGATTTAAAAAATACCCCACGCTATTTTGAATGATTTAACACCCGGACAGAGAGCCTGGCACGTGTTCAAAAAAAACAGGGCGGCCATGGCCGGTTTGCTATTAATTGCATTAGCCTTTTTTACCGCGGTGTTTGCCTACATGCTTATGCCAGATGACTCGCCCAATGCCAACAGCATGTCGCTACCGTTAAGTCTGAAAAAACCGGGGGCAAGCTTTAAGGTGTTGCTTATACCCAATCAAGACAAGCAAGAACGCCCTGGCGTTTTATCCGCTTTTTTTTCGGGAAAACCCCTGGTGTATAGACAAGTTCCTATCACCTCCTATCAAATAAAAGCTGATTCGGTTATTGTTGATGAGTATGTAAGCAGTGAAGACAAGCCCGAGCGCAGGGCATTCGCATTAAGTACTTTCAGCAAACCTGCGTTAACAACCAATAAAAGTAGCTTCGCTAATCAATTCATTGAAAATAAAACGTTTTGGCTCGGCAGCGATATTTACGGCCGCGATTTATTGAGCAGAGTAATTTTAGGCACACGTATATCCTTAGCTGTTGGTATTATGGCTGTGTTGATTAGTTTGGTGGTTGGTGTTACCATTGGCGCCGTTGCCGGGTATTACGGGGGTAAAACCGATGCAGTGCTAAGCTGGGTAATGAATATTCTATGGTCGTTGCCGGCATTGCTGCTGGTTATTGCGTTGTCATTTGCGCTGGGCAAAGGCCTTTGGCAAATATTTATTGCCGTAGGACTATCAATGTGGGTTGAAGCGGCGCGTTTGGTACGCGGGCAGGTAATAAGCTTAAAACAAGCGGAATATATTGAGGCAGCCCGTGCTTTAGGTTATACTAACTCGCGCATAATTACCAGGCACATTTTACCTAACATGGCCGGACCGGTAATGGTTATTGCAGCATCAAATTTTGCATCGGCAATACTGCTAGAAGCCGGGTTGAGCTTTTTAGGTTTTGGCGCTCAACCACCGGTACCAACTTGGGGAGGAATGATCAGAGAACATTACGGTTATATAATTATGGATGCCGCCTACCTGGCTATTATACCTGGTTTGGCTATAATGATAATGGTGTATGCGTTTAACCTGGTAACTACCGGTTTGCGCGATGCTTTTGATATAAAATCGCAAAACGTTAGGTTATAAAAATATTTTTCTAATTTAGAACGTCTACAGAACTACAAATGCACAATATCGACGAAGGCTCGGGCGAAGATGAGTTAATTAAGCTGCTCCTGAAAAGGCAGTGGGAATTAAACTCTTTACTGGAGGTAACACAAGCCATTAATAAAAATACGGCGGCACCTGTGTTACTGCAAATGCTGGAAGTGATTTTAAAAAATTACCTGCAGGTTGGCAAGCTGCGTTTTTTAATCGAGAAGCAGGGAAGCTATGTTTGCGTTTCTAAATATGGTGGTGAGTTTGAGGGCGTATCGGTGCTACATAAGGCGTGCAGCCTGCTCAAAAAGGTTAAAACGCCTACCGCTCTAAACGGCTATACCGATGCTGTTTTGAGTAATTACAATTACTTTATTCCCATTTACCACAAAAACAGGCCGTTGGCTTATGCTCTCATAGGAGATTTTACCCTATCGGGTGAAATGATGAGCAATGACCTTAACTTTATGCAAACGCTAATCAACGTTATTGTGGTTGCGCTCGAAAACAAAAAACTATTTCGGGAGCGGTTACAGGCAGAGCGTTTTCAGCGGGAAATGGAATTAGCCGTTGAGGTGCAAAACATGCTCATACCGGTTAAAATACATAAAGATCATGCCGTTGAAGCCAGCGCCAAATATTTACCGCATCAGGATATTGGGGGAGATTACTTTGACTTTTTCAGACTTAATAAGGAGGAGTTCCTCTGGTGTATAGCCGACGTATCTGGCAAAGGAATATCGGCCGCTTTACTTATGGCAAACTTTCAGGCCAGTTTGCGCGCCTGGGCTACCGTAGAGGACGATTTATCAACAGTAGTTAAAAAGCTTAACCAAATTGTTATTTTAAATACCAAAGGCGAGCGTTTTATCACACTCTTTGTTGCCAAGTACAATGAGCGTACCCGCAAGCTTTGCTACGTAAACGCCGGGCACAACCCAACCATTTTATTTAACGGTAACGCCACACAATTGCTAAAAACCGGCACTACAATGATTGGTGTTTTTGATGAACTGCCTTTCCTCAATTTAGGAGAAGTAACCATTGACCCGGGCAGTATGATATTTAATTACACCGACGGACTGATGGATTACGAACTAGAGCAGGACATGCGCTGGAACGAGGGTAAGCTGCTAAGTTACATTAGTGAAAACGGGCACCTCGCCCCCGATAAATTCAATCAAAATCTAATGGACTATCTTGGCCGGATAATTAAAGGCAAACGCATTGATGATATTACCTTATTAACATTGCGCATTAGTTAATCGTAATATAACATACCTGTTTAAAAGAATTCTTAGCAATCAATTTGCGTTCCCTTCCTCATGCTTTCCAGTAAAATCAGCTAATTTCATTCCCAAAAACTTGTTTACCTGTTGCTTTTTCAAGAAATTTGAAGGTTTAATATGGTAGCAGTCATACCATAATAATCACAAAATCGTTAAAGCGGTAATGGCTAAAGTCAAAAGACCACCGGTTATTAAAGTAAAACTTCCTGCACCCGAAAGGGTAGCTTTATTAGCGCGTTATCAGCATGATTTTATTGAGGCCGGTTGCGACGAAGCCGGCAGAGGCTGTTTGGCCGGTCCGGTGTTTGCGGCTGCGGTAATACTTCCTGCTGATTTTGAACATAGCCTGCTCAATGATTCTAAGCAAATGTGTGAGGCTGACAGGTATTTGCTACGTACCGAAATTGAACAAAAAGCGCTGGCATTTGCTGTGGCATCGGTAAGCAACACTGAAATTGATGAAATCAACATTCTCAATGCATCCTTTTTAGCTATGCACCGGGCTATTGATGCGCTGCACATCCGCCCTGAATTTTTAATTATTGACGGCAACCGTTTTAACAAATATGAAGGCATACCTCACCAATGTGTTATACAGGGCGACGGCAAGTACTTCAGTATTGCGGCAGCATCAGTATTAGCCAAAACTTACCGCGATGATTACATGATGCAACTGGCACTTGAACATCCTGAGTATGACTGGCACACTAACAAGGGCTATCCAACCATTAAACACCGCAATACAGTTTTGCAGCTTGGGTTTACTCCACATCACAGGCGTACTTTTAATGTCACAAATCCGCAACTAAGCATTTTTTAATTTTGAGAACCAACACGGGGTTGATACATTTGCTAATAACCAATTAGCCCTCGTGAAAATACTTATAGTTACACACCTTACTCCGTTTCCGCAAAACAGCGGATATCCTATTGTGGTAGGTAACACCATTAAGGGGCTAATCAGCTCGGGACATGAGGTTTCTTTATTTTCACTCAATCCTAAAAAAAACAAGGTTTATAATAATAATCACACGGCCGAACAAGCTGTACCTTCAAGTTATTATGCTCATGATGTTGATACCAGTGTATCGGCAAGTCATGCTTTTTTAAGCTTGTTTACAGGCAAACTGTACACAGTTGAGCGTTTTTACGATGCCGATTTTGAGCGTAAGCTTGTGCAGGATATTAAGCAAAGCAATTACGATATCATTCAGTTTGAAGGACTGTTTGTTACGCCTTACTTATCTGCTATACGTAAACATACCAAAGCAAAGCTAATTTACAGGGCCCACCATATTGAGTATTTGGTTTGGGAGCGAATGGCCCGGCAAAAAAGCGATCCTTTTAAAAGGTTTTACCTTGGGTTGAATGCACGCCGCATTAAGGCGTTTGAAGTAAAGCAGTTTGCCTTGTTTGATGCTGTAACCGTATTCACCAACCAGGATAAAGAGACTGTTCAACAGCATTGCAGCAGTAATTTACCGGTTGAAATTGTACCGGTGGGGCTTGATTTGAGCAGATATAAGCCTAATCATAAATATACCCGCTTCCCCAGCCTGTTTTTTTTAGGTGCAATGGATTGGCTGCCTAACCGCGAAGGCATTGAGTGGTTTCTAGAGAATTTTTCCAACGACCTGACCGAAGGTGACCTTAAAGCACCCTTTTACGTTGCCGGGAACGACATACCTGAGCGATTTGACGATTATGAGCGCGTTGGCAAGATATTTATACACGGTGAAGTTGATGATGCCTTAGAGTTTGTAAACAGCAAAGCAGTAATGATTGTGCCGCTACTATCGGGCGGGGGCATGCGCGTAAAAATAGTTGAAGGCATGGCTATGCAAAAATGCATTATATCTACCTCGCTTGGCGCCGAAGGAATTAATTACTCACATGGCGAAAATATTTTAATTGCTAATACTCCGCAAGAATTTAAACGAGCAATAAAGCGCTGCATTCAGGATGAGCATTTTTGCCGGCGTATTGGGCTTAGCGCCCGCAAACTGGTAGAGCAGCAACATGATACGCTTAAGATTAATAATCGCCTTACCGACTTCTACGAGCAAATGCTAAATGGCTGATTACAGGCTTTTTTTAGTACTTTTGCCGCCATAAATACTATTACTGTTTTTTCATGAAAAATACCGCTTTAACCGATGTACATATTCGCGAGGGTGCCAAAATGGTTCCTTTTGCCGGTTACAACATGCCCGTACAATATGCAGGCATAAACGCTGAACATGAAACCGTGCGGAAAGCCGTAGGTGTTTTTGATGTAAGCCACATGGGCGAGTTTATTTTAAAAGGTGACAAAGCGCTTGATTTAATACAACAAGTAACCAGCAACGATGCCTCAAAGTTATATGATGGCAAAGTGCAGTACTCTTGCCTTCCCAATGAAAACGGTGGCATAGTTGACGATTTACTGGTTTACCGTATTGATGAGAAAACTTACATGCTGGTAGTAAACGCCTCAAATATTGAGAAAGACTGGAACTGGATAAGCAAATTCAACATTTATGGTGTTGATATGAAAGATATATCAGACCGTACCTCATTGCTGGCTATACAAGGCCCTAAGGCAACCGAGGCTTTACAAAGCCTTACCGATATTGACCTGGGATCAATGGAATACTATACCTTTAAAAAAGGAAAATTTGCGGGTGTTGAGAATGTATTGGTTTCGGCAACCGGTTACACGGGTGCAGGCGGCTTTGAAATATATTTTGATAACGAGCACGCCGAAGAGATATGGAACGCTGTTTTTAAAGCAGGTGAGCCTTATGGTATTAAGCCTATTGGCTTAGGCGCACGTGATACGCTGCGTCTTGAAATGGGCTTTTGTCTTTACGGAAATGACATCGACGATACCACATCGCCTTTAGAAGCCGGTTTAGGATGGATTACCAAGTTTAGCAAGCCGTTTACCAACTCAGAGGCGTTACAACAGCAAAAACAACAAGGTATCAATAAAAAATTGGTTGGCTTTGAAATGACTGAACGCGGCATTCCACGCCATGATTATGAAATTGTGGATGCAGAGGGTAACAGCATTGGCCGGGTTACATCGGGCACGCAATCGCCATCATTACAAAAAGCAATTGGCTTGGGTTATATTGATCAATCTTTAGCTAAAGAAGGCAGCGAGGTTTACATTAAAATTCGTGATAATAAAGTAAAAGCAAAGGTTGTGAAGTTACCTTTCATTAAATAAGCTTTAACCCTTAAAGACAAAAAGCGGCCTTGTACTAATTGCAAGGTCGCTTTTGTTTATATACGCTTAAGCAATTTCTATTGCCTGCCACGCTACCCGTTTAAAAGGCTATAGCTATCCTTTGTAGTCGGCATCAAATTCTATAATCCATTCAATACCGTACTTGTCTCTGAACATTCCGGCGTAGGTTCCCCAGGGGCTATCGTCAATAGGCCCCTCCACGTCTCCGCCTGCAGAAAGGCCGTTGAATATATTTTCTGCCTCTTGGCGGCTTTCGGCATTCACATGTATTTTAGAACGGTTCTCACTTTCGCTTACACTCCCTAAAACACCAGGAACATCGTTAGCAATTAACACATTATTTTTTCCCAAGGGCAAGCCAATGTACATTATCTTGTCTGCCTCGTCTTCTGCTACCCGGTAATCGGGGCCCGACAAATCTTTAAAACGCACGACTTTGGTAAACTCGCCACCAAAAACTGATTGGTAAAAAGCAAATGCTTCTTCGGCATTACCATTAAAATTTATCCAGGGATTAATTGCTCTCATGGTTTATTGGTTTTTATAATTTGTGATAGAGCACCAATTTAATCATTAAGGCGGCATATACACAATAAAAAAACGGCGCTGTCACCAGCGCCGTTTTCTATATCAAGTCTTACTTGCTCAGGTACATCGATTTCTCTTTGTACAGGTGGCGGAAGTAAGGGTCTTCCAGGTTAGGGATAAAACGGATGGCTTCGCCGGTCGATTTCATCTCAGGGCCAAGCTCCTTGTTTACCTCAGGGAATTTATCAAAAGAGAATACCGGTTCTTTAATGGCGTAGCCTTTGGGTTTGCGCTCAATGGTAAAGTCGGTAAGTTTGTTTACGCCCATCATTACCTTGGCGGCAATGTTAATGTAAGGCACATCATAAGCCTTTGCAATAAACGGAACCGTACGCGATGCACGCGGGTTGGCCTCAATTACGTAAACCTTATCGTTTTTAATGGCAAACTGAATATTCAGTAATCCTCTTACGTTAAGCGCTTTAGCAATTTTCTTTGAGTACTCTTCCATCTGCTGTAACACAGTTTCGCTCAGGTCAAACGGTGGAAGCACGGCATATGAGTCGCCCGAGTGGATACCGGCAGGTTCGATATGCTCCATCATACCAACAATGTGTACGTTCTCGCCGTCGCATATAGAGTCAGACTCGGCCTCGGCAGCACGGTCAAGGAAGTGGTCAATCAACACGCGGTTGCCCGGTAGTGCTTTTAACAAATTAACTACGGCACGTTCAAGGTCTTCATCGTTAATTACAATGCTCATACCCTGCCCACCTAATACGTAACTTGGACGTACCAGTACCGGGTAACCTACTTTGTGGGCAACTTCCAAAGCCTCTTCGGCAGTTTCTGCTACGCCATATAATGGGTACGGAATATCAAGGTCCTTTAGCAAATCAGAGAAACGGCCGCGGTCTTCGGCAATATCCATGTCATTGTAAGAGGTACCAATGATTTTGATGCCATGCTCATGCAGTTTTTCTGCCATTTTAAGGGCAGTTTGACCACCAAGCTGAACAATCACACCTTCAGGTTTTTCCAGGTCGATAATCTCGCGCACATGCTCCCAAAATACCGGTTCAAAGTACAGCTTATCAGCCATGTTAAAGTCGGTAGATACAGTCTCTGGGTTACAGTTAATCATGATTGCTTCATAACCCGACTCTTTAGCAGCCAGTAAACCGTGCACACAGCTGTAATCAAACTCTATACCTTGCCCAATGCGGTTTGGACCTGAGCCCAATACAATGATCTTTTTCCTGTCTGACGGGATAGATTCGTTTTCGCCCTCGTAAGTAGAGTAGTAGTATGGTGTTTGTGCCTGAAACTCAGCAGCACAGGTGTCAACCATTTTATAAACCCGGTTAATGCCCAGTGCTTTGCGGCGCTGGTAAACATCTTCTTCGGTGGTGTTAGCACCCAGTATCCAGGCTATCTGCACGTCCGAGAAACCTTTTTGCTTAACGGTCAGGAATATATCTTCAGGAATATTGTTGACAGAGTAACGACGTAATTCGTTCTCCAGGTTAACAATCTCTTGTATCTGGTTCAGGAACCAGCGGTCAATCTTGGTTACTTTGCGTACCGATTCAATTGGCACACCCAGGCTTAGGGCATCATAAACGTGGAACAACCTGTCCCAGCTTGGATGCTCCAGGCTGTGCATAATTTCATCAAGGTTGCGGCTCTGGCGACCATCGGCACCTAAACCCGCACGACCAATCTCCAAGCTCTGACAAGCTTTCTGCAAAGCCTCAATAAAGCTGCGGCCAATACCCATTACCTCACCTACCGATTTCATTTGCAGGCCCAACTCCCTGTTGGCACCTTTAAATTTATCAAAGTTCCAGCGAGGAATTTTTACGATAACGTAATCCAGCGTTGGTTCGAAGTAAGCTGAAGTGGTTTTGGTAATTTGGTTTTCTACCTCATCAAGGTTATATCCTATAGCCAGCTTGGCAGCAATTTTAGCAATTGGGTAACCGGTTGCTTTTGATGCCAGGGCCGATGAACGCGATACACGTGGGTTAATCTCGATAGCGATGATTTCCTCGTTAGCCGGGTTAACCGAAAATTGCACGTTACAGCCACCTGCAAAGTTACCAATGGCGCGCATCATTTTGATGGCCTGGTTACGCATTTCCTGGTAGCAGCGGTCGCTCAGGGTCATGGCCGGGGCCACGGTAATCGAGTCGCCGGTGTGGATGCCCATCGGGTCAAAGTTCTCAATAGAACAGATGATGATTACGTTATCGCGGTTATCGCGCAGTAACTCCAGCTCATATTCTTTCCAGCCTAATACGGCTTGCTCTACCAATACCTCATGGGTTGGTGATGCCTGTAAGCCGCGACTTAATGCTGCGTCAAAATCTTCTTTTTTATGTACAAAGCCTGCACCTTTACCACCCAGCGTGTAGCTTGGGCGTATAACCAGCGGAAAGCCGATCTCTTGCGCGCCTTCTTTACCTTCTAAAAACGAGTTGGCAATTTTTGATTTTGCCACACCCACGCCAATCTCAACCATCAGCTGGCGGAAAGCTTCGCGGTTCTCGGTTTTTTCAATGGCGGCAACATCTACACCAACCACTTTAACACCATATTTTTCCCAAATACCGCGTTCCGAAGCTTCGATACAAAGGTTTAATGCAGTTTGGCCACCCATGGTAGGCAGTACGGCATCAATCTTTTGCTCGGTTAAAATTTGCTCGATGCTTTCGCAGGTAAGCGGCAACAGGTAAACATGGTCGGCAATAACCTTATCGGTCATGATGGTAGCCGGGTTGCTGTTGATAATAGAAACGGTAATTCCTTCGTCTTTTAGCGAAAGAGCGGCTTGTGAACCGGCGTAGTCAAACTCGCAGGCCTGACCGATAATGATTGGACCAGAGCCAATGATCAGTACCGATTTAATGGAGGTATCTTTGGGCATAGCAGTATTTAGCAGTTTTATGTTTAGTTCATAGTTGATGGACCATGGTTCATAGCACTTTAGCTATTTACTATGAACTATCAGCCATTAACCATGAGCTTCTAATTCTATGCGCTGAGGATGTCAAAACCCGACTTCAGCATCGGGATGCAAAGATAGGAGATTGGAGCTTACGAATGTGAAATATTTGATATTTAATAATCACTTATTACAACCTGAAGCTACTTGCCTTCATTAATTGAAAATGAAAGTGGAATTGTGTACTGTACGTTAACTTTTTTACCATACTGAACGCCTGGTATCCAATGACCACTTGTTTTGTTAATAAGCCTGATACCTTCGTCGCTCAGTTCTTTCCCGGGCGAAGCAGCAGCATAGGCATTGCTTACAGCACCATCCTTAGTAATTACGAAGGTAATTGTTACCCTGCCGTGTATTTTGTTTCTGTAAGCCTGCTTAGGGTACCTTATGTTTGATCTCATAAACCAATCGAACCCACCAAACAAACCTTGTTTAAATTGCGGATCAACCTCCCGCTTTTGGTAGCGGTAGCTTTCCCCATTTCTAAATACTGACGTACCTGATAGTAGCACGCCATCTTTATACATTTCGGTTAATACAACCTTATTGCTATCTGTATGACACCTCCACAAGCTGTCTCTCATGCCATTTACCACCCGTCCTTCTTCATACAAGTTGCCTATGGCCTCATTGATCATCTTACAATAACCAAAACCATTTTTTACAGTTTGGTTACCCAATGTATCATAACTGGCCTGAATCAAAAAATTGCGGCCAATGTTAGGAATATCTTTTTCAGGCTCAGCATAAACGAGCGTTAATTGTAAATTGCCGTTTGGGTAATAAAAAATGTGTTCACCTACTGCCCGGCCCTTACTGTAACTTCCTGAACGTTTTACTGTATTGCCAGGATAGTAATCTGTGCAAAGACCGGTTCTGTAAAAAGTTTTTGATGATAGTGATTGCCCTATGCACTTTATACTACTGTCGCGGTAGTATTCTATTACGGGGTATAAGTTGGTTAAACTATCAATCTGCCCTATTTTTCTGATGTAGCTTGCGCTATCAATAGCTGATACTTCCTTATGTTTTGAATCTAAGTAAAACGTTTTTAACCCGCTTTGTGCAGTTGCTAATGAACCTGAAAATAGCACCAAGCAAACAACAATCCATTGCTTCATAAATAACTAGCTGTAATTAAGCTTACTTGGCCGGCGCCTTAACCGGCGTACCAAACGTAGCCGACACTACCCACGAGCTGGCTACCGGTAAACCATTTTGTATGGCAGGTTTCCACATTGGTGATGCGTTTATGGCGGCAACTATTGTTTTATTTATCTCGGGCGTTATGTTACCCAACATGCGGCCCTGACTTACTTTTCCGTTTTCATCAACCACAAAGGTTAATACGCTTTGGGTGCTTTTTTGCTTCAACGCAGCCGGGTACTTGAATTTCTTTTTAATATAAGCAACAAATGCCTCATCGCCACCTTTAAACTCGGGCGACTGGCGTCTTTTTGTATAAGTATACTTTACCCCGGCGGCATTAGTGGTAACCCCCGAAACAAATTTGCCATCTTTATAAGTATCTACATAGGTTACTTTTTGCTGCGGGTAATTACCACGCCAGGTACCATCAGGCCTGCCGTTTTTTATATCACCTTCTTCGCTTACAACACCTGAACTTGAATGATAGTCAATAAAGTGACCGTTTCCATTGGTAACAAGTTCCTTTCCAGCAGAATCAACACAGGTGATAATACGAGGACCATCAGCCGCTACACTTGCGGCAGTATCATACTCAAGCGTTAAATGTATTTTTCCGTTAGGGTGAAATAAAAATGCTGTGCCGAGTGGCTTTCCGTCAGCATAACTTACTACTGATTCGCGCTTACCGTTAACATAGTAACTAACGCATTGCTCTTGAAAAACAGGCGGGTCAATTGAGCTGGTTTTACCAATAAATTTGGGCTTGCTGTTGCGGTAATAATCACTGATACCAAACAAGGTAGAGCCCGAGTCGGGCAGGCTTATTACACGAATGTAGTCAGAACTGTCAACAACCGGCACTTTGGTACCATCGTACTTAAAATAAAAAACCGATTGAGTTTTGCTTTTTGCAGGAGCTTGCGCGTTACAATATGCAGCGGCAAACAAAAAGCATATAGCTAAAAGATACTTCATCATATAATCCGATTAATCAGGCGGGCCTAATCTATCGAATTAATTTATTATCTGTATCAGGGAAAATTAAAATTGGTTCGTATTTACGTGCTTCATCCATATCCATACTGGCGTAAGACATAATAATAACAATATCGCCCACCTGTGCCAGCCTAGCTGTTGCCCCGTTTAAGCATACAGTACCGCTACCGCGTTCTCCCTTTATTACGTAAGTTTCAAAGCGTGCGCCATTGTTGTTATTTACAATCTGCACCTTTTCATTCGGGATAATGTTGGCCGCCTCTATTAAATCCTCATCAATCGTTATACTGCCTACGTAATTCAGTTCGGCCTGAGTTATCTTGGCGCGATGGATTTTGGATTTTAAAACCTCAATAATCATAAAGCAAAGTTAGTAATTAAATACGAAGGCGTGATATCACCGTATTATCACATTATCAATAAGGCGCGTTTTACCTACCTGGGCAGCCACCAAAGCAACAATACTGTCACTGCCTGCCTGTGCCGGTTTAAGGGTATTACCGTCGGCAAGTTCAAAATATTCAAGTTGGGTATCCCCTTCATTGCTAATTAATTCAGCTGCATGGCTTTGAACATCATTTAAGGTAGCGCCTTTTTCAAAGGAGGATTTAGCTTCAAATAATGCCTGTGAAAGAACAAGTGCATGACGGCGATCAGTTTCTGTTAAATGGATATTACGTGAACTCATGGCAAGCCCGTCGGGTTCACGCTCTATAGGGCACATCACTAATTCTACAGGCGCATCAAGTAACTGTATCATACGGCGTATAACCATTACCTGCTGGTAGTCCTTCTGACCAAAGAAAGCTTTATTGGGTTCCACTATGCTAAACAGCTTGTTTACAACCTGGGTAACACCCTGGTAATGCCCAGGCCTGAATTTTCCTTCAAGCAAAGTTTCCAGTTCACCAATATCTAAATGCCAATTTTCATTGCCGGCATACATTTCATTTACTTCTGGGTTAAACAAAACATCGCAACCTGCCGCCTCAAGTTTCTCAATATCGGCCTCAATAGGTCGCGGATATTTTTCCAGATCTTTAGGGTCGTTAAATTGGGTGGGGTTCACAAATATGCTGCAAACAGTTACGTCACACTCCTGGCGTGCACGTTCAAGCAATGATAAATGCCCCTGGTGCAAGGCACCCATTGTGGGTACAAAACCAACGGTTTTTCCGGCAGCGCGAAGGGCATTGAGATGCTCTTTAAGGGCGTTTTTGGTGTTAAATACTTTCAACTAAAAACTAATTAAAAAAGTGGGCAAAGGTGTATAATAAGTTTGTTATTACCAAAACAAACTTGCATAAATCGTTGATAGTTCATAAGATAATGTGTATATTTGCACACTCAAATTTTATTTGAGGTCTTACATAAAACTTAATATTGATATAGAGATGGGTAAATCTAAGCTTCTGTTCATAACTCACGAAATGTCTCCCTTCCTTGAGCTCACAAAAATTTCTGAAATAACCCGCCAGCTGCCGCAAGCCATGCAGGACAAAGGTTTTGAAATTCGTATTTTGATGCCGAGGTTTGGAAATATTAATGAGCGCCGGAACAGGCTTCATGAGGTAATTCGTTTGTCGGGAATGAATATCATTATTAATGACAATGACAATCCGCTAATTATTAAAGTGGCCTCTATACCGGCAGCACGCATGCAGGTATATTTTCTGGACAACGAAGAGTACTTTCAACGCAAACACGTATTTAACGACAAAGACGGAAAGTTTTATGCCGATAACGATGAGCGCATGATCTTCTTCTGCAAGGGCGCATTGGAAACTGTTAAAAAGTTAGGCTGGTCGCCTGATATTGTACATTGCCACGGCTGGATGAGCGCACTGGTACCTACTTATTTGAAAACTACTTATAAAGATGATCCAACCTTTAAACACTCAAAGGTGGTTTACTCAATTTATAACAACGAGTTCAATGAGTCACTTGCTGCAGATTTTGCTCAAAAAGCAGTAATGAGCGATATGACTGAAAGCCATACTGAAATATTTAAAGCGGGCACTAACAATGCACTTCATGAGGGTGCAGTACAATACAGCGACGCTGTTGTACTTGCTACCGAAACCGTTGATGCAGATGTGTTAAATTATGTTAAAAACAGCCAAAAACCTGTTTTAGAATTCGAACAGACCGCTGATTTCGAAAATTATTACAATTTTTACGACGAAATAACCAATGATGAGTTGGTAAACGTTGCATAAAGATTTGAATAGATATATGAAATTTATGAGATTAGACTTATTAACCCTGTTGATAAGTCTTTTTATTTTAAACAGTTGCAAAAACCAAAATGATATTGGCTTGCCAATTGGCGACCAGGAAATTAATGGAACTTTGCTTGTTTATGATGATATACAGGTTAAAACTGATACAGAGAATGTTGTTTCTACAGCAAGAGTTGATTTAGGGCAATCAAATCCGGTGGCTAAAACGCCATTGGCATCTTTACGAGATCCGCGATTGGGTGAAATTACCTCCAATATAGCCACTGGTATTTACTTGCCTGGCCGCTCTGCTTACACCATTCCTACCGGAACAATTACTGCCGACTCTGTTGTATTGGAGCTTTATTATACGCAAGGCTTTTACGGTGATTCATTAAACTCAAAATTTAAGGTAAACGTATTCCAGTTAAAGGAAAAGCCCTTAAATCAAAACTACCAGGCTAACAAGCACTGGACTACCGAAAGTGATAATTGGGTAAACCCAAGTAAAGCCGGCCCATATAATGCAAGGCCAAACACCAACGTGAAGGTAACAGACGCCGTTGTTGGCAAAGCTGATACGGTGCGTAATGCTGCTCCGCATTTAAGAGTATCGTTACAGCCATCAAAAGTAACGCAGTACCTGTTCAATGCAGCAACTGTAACGGGTAATTCTACCTTTCAAAACAGCATCAGAGGGTTATACATAACCCTGCAACGCAATCAGCCATCTGAAACCGGCGCAAACCTGATGTTTAACCTTGATAACAGCGCCATAAAGGTTTATTACCGCGCTAACAATGGTGGTACTATTGATACAGGTGTAGTATCGTTAGGAATGGGCACTCATGTGGCTGAAATATCAAGAGCATTTTCAAGTGAGGTACAATCGGCTTTAAACAGCACCGCCACATCAAACGATTTATTTTACATTCAGGGCTTATTAGGATTACGTACTAAGGTAAGCATCCCGAATGTTAAAAATATGTTTGGCAACGTTGATTTGAAAACCATCGCCATTAACCGTGCCGAATTGGTTGTTTCACCAGAGCCCGGTACTGATTTGCCACCGTTTTTGCCATCACCACAATTAACGCTATACAAGCTGGCTAATACTTTGCAACGCCAGCAATTGCCTGATGCCGCAAGTGATGGCCGCTCGGTATATGATCCGCGCTTTTTCAGTTCTCTTGAATTTGGCGGCAATTACATCAAATCAAAAAAAGAATACCACTTTTTGGTAACCGGGTATTTGCAGGATTTGGTTAGCGGCAAAACGCAGGATTACGGCACTTACATAGGCGCTATTGATACACTGGCCAGGGCAACATTTGTTGATGTAGCCCCAAGCTTTCAATCGCCGGGAAGACTTATTGCCACAGGAAACAAAAAATCCTCGCCAACCAGAATCAAGCTGAATGTCATTTATACTAAAAATAACTAAATAAAAATTCCCTGCCTAGCGGGGATTTTTTTTGCAATAGTATATTTGGGACTTCTTAGTAAGATAGTATATACTGCTAACAGCATTTTTTCGTTTTAATACATTTTAATTCAATTTCATATTATGTGCGGAATTGTAGGTTACATAGGTCACAGAGATGCCTATCCCATTATAATTAAAGGCTTACACCGGTTAGAGTATCGTGGTTACGATAGTGCCGGCGTAGCTTTGCTAGATAAAGAACTTAAGGTTTACAAAAAAGCCGGCAAAGTAAGCGATTTAGAAAACTTTGTTAAGGGCATAAACACCCAGGCCACTTTAGGCATGGGTCATACACGTTGGGCTACACACGGTGCTCCAAGTGATCGTAATTCACACCCCCACTCATCAGGAAACCGTAAGCTGACAATTATACATAACGGCATTATTGAGAACTACGCTGTTATTAAAGAGGCTTTACTGGCTAAAGGGCACGTTTTTAAGAGCGATACCGACACCGAAGTTTTGATTCACTTTGTTGAGGATATACAAAACGAAACCGGCCTTGAATTAAGGGAGGCGGTGCGCATAGCTTTAACAAAAGTTGTAGGCGCTTATGCCATTGTTATTATGAGCACCGACGAACCCGACCAGATCATTGCAGCCCGCAAAGGCAGCCCGATGGTTATAGGCGTTGGTGAAGGTGAATATTTTGTAGCCTCTGATGCTACGCCTATAGTGGAGTATACCAAAAATGTAATTTATCTTAACGATAATGAAATTGCATATATACGCCGCGATGATTTACTTATCAAGAATATTGACAACACCGTTCAGGTACCATACATTCAACGGTTAGACATCCAGCTTGAGATGCTTGAAAAAGGCGGCTACGAGCACTTTATGCTAAAGGAGATATATGAACAGCCCCGCTCAATACGCGATTGTATGCGTGGCCGTATATACCCTCAGCAAGGTAAGGTGCAACTGGGTGGCTTAAAAGAGTATGCCGACAAGCTTAAAAACGTTGACCGCATTATTATAGTTGCGTGTGGTACATCATGGCATGCAGGTTTAGTAGGCGAATACCTTATTGAAGAATACGCACGTGTACCAGTTGAGGTTGAATACGCATCTGAATTCCGGTATCGTAATCCTATCATCAGCGAAAAGGATGTGGTAATAGCCATATCACAATCGGGCGAAACGGCCGATACCATGGCTGCCATTGAGCTGGCTAAAGAAAAGGGCGCTACCATTTTTGGTATTTGTAACGTAGTGGGTGCTTCTATCCCGCGTACTACGCATGCCGGGGTTTACACACATGCGGGCCCCGAAATTGGTGTAGCATCAACCAAGGCCTTCACCGCACAAGTGAGCGTTTTAACGCTTATTGCCTTTTACATTGCACAACAACGCGGCACCATTGCCCGTAACAAACTCATTGAGTATTTAACCGAGCTAAACGAAATACCTGAGCTTGTTGAAAAAGCCCTTAAAGCTAACGACCATATACAAAGCATTGCAGCGAAGTTTAAAGACAGCCGCAATTGCCTTTTCCTTGGGCGTGGAAGCTCTTTCCCGGTTGCTTTAGAAGGTGCATTAAAGCTAAAAGAGATATCATACATACATGCCGAAGGCTACCCTGCAGCTGAAATGAAGCATGGACCAATTGCCCTTATTGATGATGAAATGCCGGTAGTAGTAATTGCCACCAAGCACTCATCCTACGAAAAGGTTATCAGCAATATTCAGGAGGTAAAAGCCCGTGGCGGACATATAATTGCAATTGTAACTGAAGGTGATACCGAGGTAAAAGGCATGGCAGACTACGCCATTGAAATTCCTCAAACAGCCGAACCATTTGTACCGCTGTTAGCTACAATTCCACTTCAACTATTATCATACCACATTGCCGTAATGCGCGGTTGTAACGTTGATCAGCCCCGTAACCTGGCTAAGTCGGTAACTGTTGAATAATTAATACCGTTTAGTATCCATAAAAAAGAGCCGTCTTGCTATTAGCAGGACGGCTCTTTTTGTTAATTATGCGATAGAAATACTGTTGATTAAAGTTTAGCCACAAAACCACCGCTGGGGCGCAGCTTTATAGTAAGTACATCTTTCGGCGTAACGGTTTGCTCGTTTTTATTTACACTGGTGTTTGTTTCTCCATCGTATATCAGCATACCTTTAACAGGTTTTGTCAGGAAGTTAAGTGGTATCTTAACTTCACGTTCGTTGCCACCATTCATTACCCCTATCCACCATGAAGTACCTTTGCGGCGTGCATAGGCAACTACGTCACCTAAGCTACTGCATGATAGCACCCTTGTTTCATCCCAGGTGGTGGGTACCTGCTTAAATAAATCAAGCATAGGGTTTTCAAGGTATAATTGATATTTATCGGCAAAGTGAATTATTGGCGAGGTATAAACTATAGCTTGTGCAAATTCATGCGACCAGGTAAACTTTGTAGTGGCCAACTCATCGGGATTAAGTATAACTGATGTAAAATCGGCCGGACCATTAAGATAACGGGTGAACGGTACAGTTACGTCATGCTGTGGAGGCATAACCCTTTTGTACTTTGTCATGTGATATTCGTTGCCGCGTATGGCTTCACGGGTAATATCGTTAGGATAAGTACGATTGAGGCCGGTTGGCTTTACGCTGCCATGAAAGTTAAGCAACAGCTTTAGCCTGGCACAGTCCTGCTGCGTTTCCGCATACCACTGCATTATGTCGGCATCAGCATCAGGAATAAAGTCAATTTTGATACCTACGGCACCGGCATCTTTAACCTTTTGTAGGTAGGCACGGCGCTCAGGTGCTTTCCTAAACTCTTTTGAATCAACCCAAACTAATGATTTTACACCTACGGTTTTCCCATAGTCAATCACTTCTTTCAGCAATTGCCACTGATCTTTGCCGGGCTGTCTCCAGTTACGCCACCCATCGTCAACCAGGTAATATTCCCAGGTAAGTTTTGCAGCGGCATTATACCAGTTTTGCTGATCTTCAAATTTTGGTGCGCCTACGCTCCACCACTGCCATAAGCTACGACCAGGCTTAACCCATGAAAAGTCGCTTCCTTTAGCAGGCGGCGGACATAGGTTGGTAATTAAATCAGAGTTAACCAATTCGTTTAATGACCGCGCAATAAGCGTTGTACGCCAAGGCGACACCATTTTGCCTTTATATGTTCCGTTTAAGTAAACATCCTTTGATGGTTGTATTACATTCCATCCCTTTTCAGCAAAGGGATAGGCTACGCTGAAGGTATTACCGGTGCGGGTGAGCGCCATATCGGCAAAGCTTTCACAGTCGGCTTCGGATAAAGCAACGTAATAATTCCCGGCCTGAAAAGTTACGGGCGGCATTATAACCTTCCCTTCGGGCACTTCATTAAGTGGAGTCACATAATTTACACCCTCGTAGCTCTGATGAAAATCAGCCCAGGCTACCTTCTTTACATTCTGTGGCAAGGCCCAGGCAGTGCATTCGGCGTCAATATGTTTCAGGGCAGATGCAATGATATATCTTATAGCAACACCATCATTATAAACCCTTACAATAAGTGCCATTGATTTACCCTGAGCCGTAAACGGAATTTGAGCTTCATTGGCATGATTAACGGCTTTTGTATGACTGCCTATAACAGGGTAACTTTCATTTATGATGCTTACTATAGCTTTACCCGTTATTTTCGCATTTTCTCCCAAATTTTCACCATCAGCTACCAAACCCAGCGCCGATTTGTTGATGATGGATTGGTTATCTGCCTTAACCGCATAACTCAGCTTTTTATCAGCACTTGTTACGGTTAATACAATTCGTTTATCCGGGCTTGATATGTTAACTGTTTGGCTTTGTGAAAAAGCTGATGTAGCAGCAAAAATCAGTAAAGCTACTGTAGCGGCTTTTAATATTCTCATTTATTTTAAGGTATCGGAAATTATGTAATACTGATTATTCGTTTGAAGAAACAAGGAGCATTGCTCCTGAGAGCAATGCTGAAACTATTTACTTGTTAAAGTAATTACGCCGTTTTTCAGGCCTTTGCCTGAGGCTGTAAAGGTGATTTTTCCGAGCTTTTCGGCTGATTGTACGGTTGCCACCAACATACCACTAAATGCATTCATTTGCGGCTTGTGGAAGGGTTGCAAGTTGGTAGCATCGCCATTGGCTACTACCTTGTAACTACCTGCACCAGCTACTTTAAAGCTTAATAAATTAGTTGCATCAGGGCATAGGTTACCATTGGCATCACAAACCTTTGCGGTAATGTACGATAGATCTTTACCATCGGCATCAATGGTTGCGCGGTCGGCCGTTAACTCAATGTGATGTGGTTTGCCGGCTGTTTTAATAGTTTGTTCGGCAGCAATTTTGCCGTTAGCGTCATAAGCGACAACCTTAATATTTCCGGGCTGATAAACAACATCTTTCCACATTAAGCGGTAGCGGTTTTGATTGCTGGCCTTGCTTTTTTCCTGCTTGCCCATGCTTTTACCATTTACAAATAACTCGGCCGATGGATAGCTTGTGTAGCAAAAAACAGGGGTAACCTGCCCTTCCCGGCCCGGGAATGTCCAGTGTGGAAGTACATGCAGGGTTGGTTTTTCGGTATTCCAGTTAGCACGGTATAAGTAAAAGCGATCTTTAGGTAAACCGGCCAAATCAATAATACCAAAATATGAGCTGTGCGACGGCCATTTGGTATCATAAGGTGTAGGTTCTCCTAAATAATCAAATCCCGTCCATACAAATTCACCAATTACAAATTTCAAGTCATCCTGCTTTACAAATTCATCATCAGGCACCTGCGACCACGGGCAAGCCTCAAAGTCATATGATGAGCTTTGATTATCATCGTATTGCTTTTCTTTGTAAAATTCAACCGGGAATTTATAAACACCTCTTGAGCTAACGGTTGAGGCTGTTTCTGTACCTAAAATAAATCCTTGAGGCAGTTTCAGGTTAGCTTCTTCGTAGCGGGCGGGTTTGTAATTAAACCCTGCAATATCCATTACAGCTGCAAAGTTGTTGGTAAGAGCGGCATCAATTTTATCCATACCCACAGTTACCGGACGGCTTGGGTCTTCGCGGTGGCAAATGTCTTGCAAAAACTTGGCAATTTTCTGGCCGTTTGCAGCACGCTGATCGGGCACTTCGTTACCAATGCTCCACATGATAACGCTGGGGTGATTACGGTCGCGATGAATCATGTTCACCATATCTTTTTCGGCCCATTGATCAAAATAATTGCTGTAGCCGTTTTTCACCTTGGGTGTCTTCCACTCATCAAATGATTCAACCATCATCATAAAGCCCATTTCATCGCAAAGCTCAACCAGCTCCGGAGCAGGCATATTATGTGAGGTACGGATGGCATCGCAACCCATATCTTTTAAAATAGCCAGCTGCCTGCGTAGTGCAGCTTTATTAATGGCGGCACCCAATGGCCCTAAATCATGATGATTACATACGCCTTTAAACTTGCGTACTTTGCCGTTCAAAAAAAAGCCGTTGCCCGCTTCAAACTTAATTGAGCGTATACCAAATTTGGTAGTGTATTCATCAACCAGTTTGCTGCCATCATAAACCTTTGAAGTTGCAGTGTAAAGCACCGGTGTTTCAGGCGACCATAGCTGAGGGCTTTTAACAGCAATGCTTTGTGAAAATGTATTTAAATCTGTTTGAGCCAATGTTGATGAACCTTCGGCCACTTGTTTACCCTGCGGGTCGGTAATAGATGTTACCAGCTTAAGTGCACTGAAATTATTTGCCGTTACCTTGGTTTGTATTTGTACGCGGGCAAAATCTTTTTCAATAACAGGAGTAGTAATGTATGTTCCCCAAACAGGTATATGAGCATCGTTTGTAACCACCAGGTGTACATTACGGTACAAACCTGCGCCCGGATACCAGCGCGATGACTGTGGCTTGTTTTCAAGACGAACAGCCAAAATGTTATCAGCACCGGGTTTTAAGTAATTGGTTACATCAAAGTGAAAAGAGTTGTAACCATAAGGCCACATGCCAACCTCTTTGCCGTTTACATAGACTTTGGCATTGCTCATGGCTCCATCAAAAATTAGTGAAGCCTTTTTACCTGCAGCAAATTGAGGGGCACTAAACTTAAGCCTGTACCAGCCTATACCAATAAACGGCAAACCACCTGTACGGCCCGACTTAACCGATGCCGTTTGCTCGCCGTTTTGTTCAATTTTTACTTTCTGAATGTCGTTATTACCATCAAACGGCCCTTTAATAGCCCAATCATGCGGAATAGTAACCGTTTCCCACTTTTTATCATTAAAGGTTGGGTTAGCGGCATCAGCCTGCTCTCCACGGGTAAATGCCCAGCCTTTGTCTAACAGGTATTCTTTGCGTTCTTGTGCCTTTAGCTTATACGCACTAATTGTTAGCACTGCCGGCGCTAGGATGGCAGTTAGCAATAAACGTTTCATTAAGTAATTTTTGGGTTGGTGAGCCCGCAAATTACAAATTTATTTTAAAGTGTAGGGTTGACCGTTAATCACCACATTCTCAAGCTTAACACCCTGATACGCGGTTTTAATACCCGGCTTTTTAGCGGTTGCCTCAATGTTAGAAAACGTTATGCCCGATACTTTATCATTGGGATTGCCTTGTATTTGCGCTACCTGGTCGCACTCAATTTTAATATTGCGGATGGTAATATCATTTACGGTGCCAAATGGTTTTTCGGTGCTGCCACCTAAGTCAAAAAACTGTTTCCATGGCGCAATTTCAAATATTACGCCGGCTTTGCCGGTAATATTCTCAACAGTGATTTGCTCAAAATGCTGGTAAGTGTCGGGGCGCATTTTAAAGCGAAAAAGCGGCGTTGTACTATTGATTTTGCAGTTACGCATTACCACGTTACGGGCATGTATACTCTCGCTCCCAAAAGTAAGCGCCGCGTGCGATTCACCAAACGTACAGCCCTCTACCAACACATTTTCAACAATACCATTTTCGGGCAGCTTATGGGCGGTAGGCCCTTTACCACCTTTAATGCAAACACCATCATCATTTACTGATATATAGCAATTGCGCACGGTTACATTTTTACAAACGTCAATATCAACGCCATCGGTGCTTGGAGCAGGCACTGGCTTGTAAGGCGAGCGTATGTCACAATCCTCTATAACAACGTTGTTGCTTTGATACAGGTGAGTTGTCCAAAAACCGGAGTTATGCAGCTTAACGTTTTTGATTTTTACTTTATTGCTTCCCCAGATAAAAACAAGGCGCGGGCGATGAACCTCAAGGTTGGTGGCCTCTTTGCCTACACGTTTCATTGAATCGCGGTAGAACCAAAAGTAGTTCCAGAACTTTGCACCGTTGCCGTTAATAGTACCCGGACCCGTAATACTAAAGCCAGGTACTTTATAAGCGTTAACCAAAGCTGCGTAATAATTTTGCGAACGTCCTTCCATACGCGATGGGATAAGCGGATAGTTTGCAATGTTGTCTGATCCTTTAAGCACTGCGCCGTTCTCCAACCGCAATTTGGTTTTAGGCTTAAAAAACAAGGCACCGCTCAAAAAGGTACCTTTTGGAATGACTACTGTGCCACCTTTTTTTGCAGCCCTGTCAATTACCGCCTGTATTGCTTTAGTATTTAATTTAGTGCTGTCGCCGTTTTTTACACCATATTTGGTTATAACATAATCCTGCGCATGTGCAGCAAACGCTAGTGTTGCCAAACCGGCTATAAAAAGTATTTTCCTGATCATATATACTGATTTATCGTTTTTTATAATTGAGCCTGAACTCTACTGTTTACGGTTATTGATAAGTAGTTTCGGTGCTATTGTTTAAGGTATACTCCGGCTTGTTTCCGTTAAGGGTTTTGACATTTACAAATCTTACATTTTGCGCATCATTTACTACTACCTTGGCACCATCAGGCAGCATTATGTTGTTGAACCTAACGTTTTTAAGTTTATGCATCGCATCTTTAAACCCGTTAATGTTAATGACAGGATCTTTTAACGTAGCCTTAGTTAAATCAATGTTGGCGAATTTGAAGTTTTCAAACATAGGTGGCTCGGGAGCCGCGGCGCCGTCATTATTATAGTTTAATGCCGAAAATATAGTGATCTTCAGCAGCTGGCAATCAGTTACGGTTACGTTTTTAACGTAGCCTCCCCGCTCTTTGGTGCCTTTTATTTGCATGCCATGCAAAAGGGCCCCAGCGGTACAGTCTCTAACTAACACATCGCTTACCCCTCCCGACATTTCACTACCTATTGATATGCCATGCCCACGAGTAAAATCACAGTATGTTATTTGTACATTACGGGTTGGCCGGCCAATAGTATAGCCCTCAGGGTTTTTGCCAGACTTAATAGCAATGCAATCATCACCGGTTGAAAACGAGCAGTTGAAAATGTAACTATCATCAGATGAATCAGGGTCTAATCCGTCGCCGTTGTGAGCGTTACTCACTATATTCATGTCATGGCATGTGATGCCTTTGCTATATATGTAATGAATAGTCCAGCAAGGCGAATCTTTTATTTGCAGTCCCTGTAACTCAACATCTTTACAATTCAGCAGCATGATTAAGCGGCCTCGGCTGCGCATACCATGTTTCGCAATCATCGCCTTTCCTAAAGCTCCTCCTCCGCCACTAATAGTACCCTCGCCCTTTATTGATATTTGGCTGGTTGTATAATTGCCCTTGCTGTCCATTGTACCTGCGTTAATAAGGCTTGCATAGGTTTTCATTTCCCAGCCCTCAAAGCGGTTGTTAATAAACGGCTCGTAATCTTCGGTATTAGCGCTTCCTTTAAGTGTACCGCCTTTATTAATTTGCAACGTCATGCGGCTTTTTAAAAACAGCGCGCCACTTACAAAAGTTCCTTCAGGTATAATTACGGTGCCATACTCATCACAAGCATCAATTGCTTTTTGTATTGCTTTAGTATTTAAGGTAATACCATCGCCTTTGGCACCAAAATCAGTAACAGTTATCACTTTGCCCTGTGGTGTTGTGGTAAACTTAACAGCTTTTCCCGCTGCTGATAGTTTTCCGGCGGCATCTTCAGCTTTTATTGCACAGCTATATGTTTGTAACTGATTGAGACCTGCAATGATGTAATTGGTTTTATTTGTTGTACCAACTTCTTTACCATTAAGCATAACGTGATAAAGAGTGCTGCCTGCGGTGTTTTCCCAAACCATAGTGGCCGATGTAGCCGAAATGGTTCCGGGTGCTGCAAGCAATTGCTTTGGTGCCGTGGCTGCATAACCCAAAATTGCGGCATGTAAAAAGAGGACAAACAGGAATAGACGGTTTTTCATTATACAGGTTAATTGGCATGGTAAAACTAATTTTTAGGTTTTTATTAGCCATCCTGCTCCGTCTTGATAACAAGCTTTAAAGCTGGTAAAAAAAGAAAAGGGCCGCTTATTTAAGCGACCCTTGTATAATTATTAAGCTAACTGTATTTTACTTTTTTTGGTTACGTTAACAGGCTGCGGAACCTTAACATAATAGCCCGTACCGTCATAAACCCTTTTACGTGGATGGCTTTGGCAACTGGCAGAGCAACAGCCTTCCATTTGCGTGCCGCATTCGTCACACTGTGTAAAGTGCTCGTTACACTCAGGGTTAGCACAATTAATCATTTTGTCAGTTGCCTTACCGCAATTATAACAGGTTGATACTACCGTTGGATTTACGCTGTTTACATCAACCGTTAAGCGGTTGTCAAACACGTAGCACTTTCCGTCAAAATCCTCACCCCCGGCTTCTTTACCATATTTAATAATGCCACCATGCAACTGGTAAACATTCTCAAAACCTTCATGCAGCAAAAGAGCCGAAGCCTTTTCGCACTTAATGCCTCCTGTACAATAGGTAAGTATTTTTTTGTCCTTATACTTTGCCAGCTCGTTTATTTTTGAAGGGAAATCGCGAAAGTTTTCAATATCCAGCGTAACGGCATTCTTGAAGCGACCAACTGAGTGCTCATAGTTAGAGCGTACATCCAACACAATCACATCCTCATCATCCTTCATGGCTAAAAACTCAGCAGGCTCTAAATGCTTACCAGTTTGCTTTTTAGGATCAATGATATTAGGATCACGCAGGCCAGAGTGTACGATTTCAGACTTGTAGCGAACATGCATCTTCACAAAAGACGGTTCATCTACTTCATCAATTTTAAACTCAGTAGCGTTAAACCTACCATCGGCGTAGATGGCATCCATGTAGGCTTTACAAGCCACGGGCGTGCCCGATACGGTACCATTTAAACCTTCATCGGCTACAATAATGCGCCCGGTTAAATTTAAGCTTTTACAAAATTTTAAATGATCGGCAGCAAATTGCTCCGCATCAGCTATTGTTGAGTAACAATAGTAAAGTAAGGTGTTGTACTTTGCCATAAAACATTGATACTGCTGCAAACAGCGTTTAATGAGCTGCAAAGGTAAGATTTTGAGCGCCGATGTGCAAGTGGATGTGCAGATGAGCAACTAATGCAAACGGTTACCTGTTTGCACATTGCAATTACTCACCTACACATTGTGTTATCTTATGCCGTAAAATATTCTTATGCCTTGTATAGCCTTGCGGTTTCCGTCAAACGCTATACCGTAATCAACCCTGAATATAAAGCGTTGTATACCAATGTAAGCTTCGGTATAACTCCCTTTTACAGGCTGCATAAGGCCGGTATTACTTATTGGAGTGCTGTTTTTACCCTGGGCAAGATAATTTACTCCTATCAGTTCTTCCAGTTTAAGCTTACGTACCAATGGTATTTTACTCAGGAAGTTGCCTGCAAAATTATGTTCGTAGTGCGCCTCAATAAATGAGCGGTTAGTACTAAATTCATAAAATGGAAGAAAATGGAAGCTGCCGATAGTTGGATTAAAGGTTGTTCCCTGGTTACCAAAGAAGTGGTTGTAATCCATAAAATACAAGCTCTTGCGGTTAAGGAATGTACCAGCGGTTATCTTGAAAGCCGAGAAACCTATAAGTCCTATTTTCATGCGGTCGTCAAACACATCTAACGATGCAAAATCATAATTTACATCTGACCCAAGCACACCGTTGATGCCCTTACGGTAATTAAGCCTGATTTTTGGATATAACGATGGCTCGAAGTACTTTCCATCGGGCCTTACTACATATTGTTGTCTGAAGGTGTAGGTTAACGAAGCCTTGGCAGTAAGCGCCTGGTTGGTTGGGAACAACATTGACTCTACGGTTGGCGGGTTAGCTAAAGGATTGTTGGCCGTATATTGCTTGTTTTTGTTATCAAAAATATGGTTAAAAGATGTGTTGTACAATTGCTGGCGCTCGGCATATGACACCTGCGTATTCAGCAATAAGCCGTTTGTTAGCTCATGTTGCCACGCAACTACGCCAAAATGTGTACGGTACAGTTTAATGTAGTTATTTTCATATAGTAAAGAGCTAAGCGTATTAAACAACAGCGACCTTGTGCCTGCATTATTTAAATCAAGAACATCGCTACCAAACCTTGCCGATAGTACCGATTGGGTGGAAGGGTTATAATTGTAGGTAAAGCCAACATTGGCATTAAACATTTTTGCTGCGAAGCCATACCTCAATTCGGGCGTAACGCTAAACGACTGTCCGTTATCAAAGCCCTTTATGTAATGAACTTTGGCGTTTATACCCCAACCCTCAACCGTATTATAAAACACAGTTTGTAAAAAAGGTTCAAGGTAAAATGATTGCCGCTTTTCGCGGTTGTAGTTCTGATATCCGAATATCAGATAGCTCAACGGACTGAAGCCATTACGGCTCTTATTTAATGAGTCGAGATATTCAGGCGTGTTTTGAATGGCAAATATGCTGTCCTTTTTCTTGTAGTCGCGCTCTTCAAGTGTGGTTAACGGAACAGGCCGGTTGTTTGCCCAGTAGCGTCCATTTTTAGCACTTGCTTGTGTATCCACACGCATTACCTCCCCGTTAAAAAATCCTTTTGGAAAGCTTGGATTAACATTGTAATTATTGTAAATGGCTAAATAATATCCTTTAAATTTAAAGCCAAGTACATCGCCATGAAAATCAAACAAGGTAGATGTTGGCAGCCAAACACTGTCATTTATTGGAATATACTGCTGACTGATGTTCAAGGTATCAACCAGGTTAATGTTAGCCTGCTCTTTGGTTAAATTCAGGTCAACGCCGTATATGCGCCAATCCCCTTCCACTACATAAACATTTCCCTGGTATACAGCTTCGTTTTTACGTTTTGGTATCACCTGTATTTTGGCAATACGCCTGCCGCTTTTTACCGATCGGCCAACTAGCTTGTAGTTATAAAAGCGTTGTGCATTTGATGCAAACGGCGATACAAATGCGCGGCCACTTAGGCCCTCAATATCAAAGTTGTTTTTGTAAAAGTTAACCTGCAAGTCAGATGCTTTGTTATAACTAAAAGCAGTATTTTGTCCGGCTGTTTTTGAGGCAATCATTTCCTCTTTTACATAGTCGGGGTTTTTGAAATTGTATTTCGAAAGCGATTCTGACTGGTATAAAATGCCTCTCCCGTTTACATCAAGTTGCAGCATGCGCCTTACATCACGGGTCATAAGATTTTGCGGAGCTTTGGTAAGGCGTTGTACACCCTTTACAAAAACTACGCATGAATACTCATTAACCTGCTTTAAATAATACTCGCGCTTATCGATTACTTTGCTGATAATGTCGTCACCTGCATCCTTTTCGTCACCTGTACCGGTTTCGGCCTGTAACGCAAATGGCTCGTTGGCAAGGGTCATGTTCAACTCCTCATCGTGGCTGGTTACCGTAATTTTCTCCGTCCTCTCCAGGTTGCCCACATACCTGAACACAACATTGTATGTGCCCGGGGTAAGCTTGAACTCGTAAAACCCGTCTTCGTTGGCGGTGGTGCCGTAAGTGGTATTGCGTATATAAACCGATGCAAAAGAGACAGGGTTTCTCTTTTCATCAACAATTTTGCCCGACAAACGGTAGGTTTGAGCACATACCTGCAACGTAGCGGCAATAAAAAAGGCGAATAATAAAGGTGCTTTCATGAATCAGATATTTATGTATATATCTTTTGTGCTGAAAATGTTTGTTTTAGAGCTAATTAATTTCTAATGAGTAGCAGTTATCAGTAATAAATCATTAATGCGTAACTTTGTATTTTAAAAACTCACACCCATGTATAACACCCTGAAACCGGTTTTAGAGCAGGAATTGGCCGAGATTGAAAAGGCCGGACTATATAAAAAAGAGCGTATTATTACCTCTCCTCAGGCTGCCGATATAAAAGTGCTGGGCGGGCAGGAGGTTATAAACTTTTGCGCTAACAATTATCTAGGCCTGTCATCACACCCCAAAGTGATTGAGGCAGCAAAAAAAGCAATTGATGATCATGGCTATGGCTTATCCTCTGTTCGTTTTATTTGCGGTACGCAGGATGTACACAAAGAGCTGGAAGCAAAACTTTCAGAATTTTTAGGAACGGAAGACACCATCCTTTACGCTGCTGCTTTTGATGCCAACGGCGGAGTTTTTGAGCCATTGTTTAACGATCAGGATGCCATTATATCCGATGAACTGAACCATGCATCAATCATTGACGGTATACGTTTGTGCAAAGCGCAGCGCCATCGTTACAAACACGATGACATGGCCGATTTGGAAGAAAAACTTAAAGCAACCCAGCAACTGCGCCACCGCATAATTGTAACTGATGGGGCATTCAGCATGGATGGTACCATTGCGCAGTTAGATAAAATTTGCGATCTGGCCGATAAATACAACGCCCTGGTAATGATAGATGAAAGCCATTGCTCTGGTTTTATGGGTAAAACCGGTCGTGGTACCCATGAGCACCACAACGTAATGAATCGTATTGATATTATCACAGGTACTTTGGGCAAGGCATTAGGCGGTGCATCGGGCGGTTTTACATCAGGCCGTAAGGAAATTATTGATATGCTGCGCCAGCGCTCGCGCCCGTATTTGTTCTCAAATACTTTGGCTCCCTCAATTGCCGGTGCATCAATCACTGTTTTGAACATGCTAAGCGAAGCCACAACATTGCGCGATAAGTTGGAGACCAACACCCAATACTTCCGCCGAAAAATGACCGAAGCGGGCTTTGACATTAAACCGGGCGTGCATCCAATTGTGCCGGTTATGTTATACGATGCCAAACTATCGCAGCAATTTGCTGCCCGTATGCTCGAAGAAGGTGTTTACGTAATAGGTTTTTATTACCCTGTAGTACCACAGGGCAAAGCACGTATCCGCGTACAAATTTCGGCAGGGCATGAGCAAGAGCATTTAGATAAAGCTATTGCTGCGTTTACCAAAGTAGGTAAGGAATTAGGTGTAATTAAATAAAGCTTTTAAAAGACGTATCTTTGCCAGGTAAGGCTAACTATAATGCAGGAATTAATTGATAAATATACCGCGGAGGTTGAGGCATTTTCACCGGCAAATGCCGACGAATTGGAGACTTTCCGTATTAAATTTTTAGGCACCAAAGGTTTAATTAAAGACCTTTTTGAGCAGTTCAAAAGCACTACACCCGAAGAGAAACGCACCTTAGGTAAAGTGCTTAACCAGTTTAAGCAATTAACTGAAGCAAAACACCAGGAACTCAAAGAGCAATTTGATTCGCAGCTTACTACAAGCACCAACCAGCAGGATTTGACTTTGCCCGGCGAAGGTTTTGCTGTGGGTTCACGCCATCCGTTGTCGCTGGTTCGCAATGAAATTATTGACATTTTCAAGCGTTTAGGCTTTGTTGTAGCCGAAGGACCTGAAATAGAAGATGACTGGCATAATTTTTCTGCGCTTAACTTCCCAGAGGAGCACCCTGCCCGTGATATGCAGGATACTTTCTTTATCACCAAAGATGGTGGTCAGGATAGTATTGCCTTGCGCACACACACTTCATCGGTGCAGGTACGGATGATGGAAAACGGCAAACCTCCGTTCCGCGCCATTATGCCGGGCCGTGTATACCGTAATGAAGCTATCTCTGCACGCGCTCACTGCTTTTTTCACCAGGTTGAGGGCTTGTATGTGGATGAAAACGTATCATTTGCCGACCTGAAGCAAACGCTTTTTCACTTTGTGCAGGAGCTTTATGGCGAAGGTACCAAGGTTCGTTTCCGCCCTTCGTACTTCCCGTTCACCGAGCCATCGGCCGAAATGGATATATCATGCACCATTTGTAAAGGTGCCGGCTGTAATATGTGTAAACATAGTGGCTGGGTTGAAATTTTAGGTTGCGGTATGGTTGATCCTAACGTACTTGAAAACTGTGGCATTGATAGTAAAAAATATACCGGTTTTGCATTTGGTATGGGCATTGAACGTATTACCAACCTTAAATACGTTATACGCGATTTACGTCTGTTCTCGGAAAATGATGTGCGCTTTTTAAAGCAATTTAAAACCGAAATAGTGTAATTAATGAGGATATTGGTTTGCCTGATAGGGCTTATACTAACACTTACCGCATGTGGTAAACAAGACCAAAGCTATATACCTAGTGTTGCGGTCAACTATCAGGCACCACTTACCGACCCTCGCTTAAGCCGCTTGAATGCAATAGGCGGCTCAGTAACCGTTCCGGGCGGCGTATCAGGTATCATTATTTACAGGGCCTCAGCCAGCAGCTACGTTGCGTTTGACCGCTGCAGCAGCTATCAGCCTGAAAGGCGCTGCGCCGTAACCATTGATGATACCGGCCTTACCGCTACAGACCCCTGCAGCGGTTCAAAATTTTTATTGAGCGATGGCTCTCCGGTTAAGGCACCGGCAACACGCTCACTGCGCACGTACAGCGTGTCAGTTAATAATGTTAGCATATTTGTGTATAATTGATACATGGAAGCCGATAAAATAAGAGAAAGCATAAAGCGTTCGGCCCAGGAGCTGTTTCGCAAATTTGGCTACCATAAAACCAGTGTTAATGAAATTGCCAAGAGGACTAAAATAGCCAAGGCAACCATTTATAAGTATTTTGAAAGCAAGGAGGCCATTTTGCACTCACTGCTAATGGATTACATACAGGTGAGTGTGGATGAACTTATTCATACCGATACGCCCGATATGGATGAGGAAACACACCTTACTAACCTTATCATGAAAACCTGCCGTTTATCTTACACCGTGTGTAATGAGTTCATAGGCTGGGACTTCATCCGTGAGTCAACTAACTCTCAGGAATTTTTGCGTAACCTTTCAAATGAGTTAGAAGATCTTTTGGTAAGCTCGTTTATGCGCCTTACAGGTATGCGTAAGCATGAAAGCTATCAACAGCGCATCAGGTTTTTAATTAAGTGCAGTAAAAATATTGTTTTTAGCTTTGCCTTTACTTCGGTAAGTGACGCTGATGTACGCAAGAATTTCGTATCCTTTCAAAAAGAAATTTTGCCTTATTTGGTTAAGGCAGCCATTACCGTAAATTAATAATTATTCCTTATCGCCTTCTGCAGGAGGCTTAGGCTTCATCATACCTGGATTAAAGCGAGGCTTATATGGCTGCTTTGCGGGCGGTGTGGTTGGCGCAGGAGCAGTACTTTCTTCTGCTTTAGGTGCAGGAGTTACGGCTTCAGTGGGTTGAGCAGTTTCTTTTGTTTTCTCTTCTTCAGATGGTGCCGACTTGGTAGTAGTTACACCGGCCTTAAACCGTGGCTTAAAACCTAATTTAGGTGCAGCAGGTGCTTCCGGTTTTTCATCTTCGTTGGATGACACTTCTGTTGAAGCCTCTTCCGTTGTTTCCTTGCTACTTTCTGATATGGACTCAGCAGGCTTTTCCTCTGTCGGTTTGGTAGTAGTTATACCAGCCTTAAAGCGTGGTTTAAAGCCTAATTTTGGCGTCGTAGGCTGTTCTACTGACTCCACTGCTACATCAATAGCAGGTTTGTCTTCCGTGTCAGCCGTTGTGTTTTCTAGTGCAATATTAGCGGGCTTTTCTTCAACAGGCTTACTTGTAGTTATGCCAGCCTTAAAGCGTGGTTTAAAGCCGGGTTTGACAGTTGTGCTTGCAGGCTTATCTGTAGCTGCATCAACCGAAGCATTTTCTTTTGCAGTTTCAGTATCCGTGATAGCACTATTGCTTTCCGTTGATGATTCAACAGGTATAGAATTCTCGTTGACCGGTTTGCCTGTAACGCCAGCCTTAAATTTCGGCTTAAAGCCCAATTTGGCAGGTTGTGCAGCAGGAGAAGTGCTATTGTCATTGGTTGCCTCAGATGCCGGTGTAGGCGTTACCTCTTCTGCCGGTTTGGTAACTCCTGCTTTGAAACGAGGCTTGAAACCCATTTTTACAGGTTCGGCAGCAGGTTTCGATGTTGCTGGTGCTTCGGCTGGTTCTTGTTTGGCCTGATCTGTAGTTTGCGGTAAGGGAGCGTTTTCAGCAGGTTTGGGTACTGGTGTTGTTCCTGCTTTAAACTTGGGCTTGAAACCTAACTTATCAAGTTCACCCTGTGGTGTTGGCTCGGTTAAAGCGTCGGCCACGGTTTGTTCGGCAATTGGGTTCTCAAGGCGAACTTTCTCTTCCTTAACCTCTACAGGTAGTGGATACTCATGGCGTAACTTATTAAACCAGTACTTTTTAGTATGGTCAAAGCTTTTCTCGCCCATCTGCGCATAGTGCTCTTTAAATTCCGAAAACAAGTCCGGCTGCCCTTGTTCAAGGGTAGCAAGATTTATTTTCTTCTTTTTAAAAAACTCTTCGAATAACATGGATGGATTTCGGAATTCGGATGTTTGACTTTGGATTTGTTCTTGCTTGCCAAGCAATGTCATTTCAAGGAACGAGAAATCTTTTCGAGCGGGTAACTTATCAACTAGAAAAGATTTCTCTCTGTCGTTCGCAATGACAGGTATGGTTAAAGAGTAAGGCCATAGCCAAAAGTCTTGGCTCTTGGTTCTTAGCTCTTGACTCTAAAAAACTACTCCGCCATATTATGGTAAACCGCCTGTACGTCATCGTCTTCCTCCAGCTTGTCTATAAGCTTAAGTACGTCGGCAGCGGCTTCTTCGCTAATTTCAGTAGTTGATAACGAAATACGCTCCAACTTGGCCGATTTTAGTTCAATACCTAAACCTTCCAAAGTCTTCTGCATTTTACCAAAATCTTCGTAAGCAGCGTGAATTACGGCAACGTCTTTGCCTTCTTCATCGGTTTCCACAAAAAGTTCTTCCAAGCCTGCGTCGATTAGTTCAAACTCCAGTTCTTCCAAATCACGCTCTCCCGGGTCAAAACGGAAAACCGATTTACGGCTGAAAATAAAATCTAATGAACCGGTTTTGCCTAGTGTGCCGCCAACTTTAGTGAAGTAGCTGCGTACGTTGGCCACAGTACGGTTAGTGTTATCGGTTGCAGTTTCAACCAGTACGGCTACGCCATGGGGTGCATAACCTTCGTATACTAATTCTTCGTAGTCTTTCTCGTCTTTGCTGGATGCACGCTTAATAGCAGCCTCAACACGGTCTTTAGGCATGTTTACCGCCTTGGCGTTTTGCATAGCGGTACGCAGGCGCGAGTTGCTTTCGGGGTTTGGACCGCCATCTTTAACGGCCATCACAATCTCTTTACCTAAACGGGTAAACTGAACGGCCATCTTGGCCCAGCGCTTAAATTTTCTTTCTTTTCGGAACTCAAATGCTCTTCCCATTATATAGCAAATAGTTAGTTGTTGTTAGTTATTATTCCCAGCCTGTCATTCGAACGAAAAAAAACCTATACGCCAAAAAGCAGCTTTAACAGGATTTCTTATTGTCACTCGATAATAACAATCGGAAACAGACTACAAAACTAAACTATTCTTTAAATTTTTCAGCATTTCGCTGGTAAGGCGTTCAATATCATATTCCAGTTTCCAATCCCAGTCAGTTTTTGCGTAGGTATCATCAATAGATTGCGGCCAACTATCTGCAATAGCTTGTCGAGGGTCGTTATCGGCATAGGTAAGTGTGAACTCTGGTATTTGTTTTTTTATTTCGGCGGCAAGAGCTTCAGGGGTAAAGCTAATTCCACCCAGGTTGTAGCTTGAGCGTATGGTAATGCACTCGTCAGGTGCATCCATAAGACTTAACGTAGCGCGGATGGCATCATCCATATACATCATGGGTAATGCCGTATTGGCCGATAAGAAGCTTTGGTAAGTTCCGCTTTGTAACGCTTCGTGAAAAATATGCACGGCGTAATCGGTAGTGCCTCCACCTGGGTTAGTTTTCCAGCTGATAAGGCCGGGGTAACGTATACTGCGTACATCGAGCCCATATTTGGCGTGGTAGTACTCGCACCAGCGTTCGCCGGCCAGCTTACTAAAACCGTAGACTGTGTTAGGATCCATTACGCAGTACTGTGGTGTATTTTGTTTTGGCGAGTGCGGGCCAAATACTGCAATAGAGCTTGGCCAGAAAACTTTCTTTACTTCAAATTCAACAGCAAGATCGAGCACGTGGATAAGGCCGTTCATGTTTAAATCCCAGGCCAGTTTTGGCTTTTGCTCGCCAACGGCCGAAAGTATGGCGGCCAGCAGGTATACCTGTGTGGGGCGGTACAGTTCAAATATATGTTGCAAGCTGTTTTTGTCAAGCACGTTTGCAATTTCAAAAGGGCCGCCATTGCGTATGGCATCAACCGGTGCGTTTATATCAGAAGCAATAACATGATCTGCGCCATGTTTTTTTCGCAAAGCTAAAACCAGTTCGCTGCCAATTTGCCCGTTAGCTCCTATTACCAATACCTTTTCGCTTGTTGCCATATAATATTTGGATGTATACAAATTTACAAAAATGCTTGTAAACGTTTTATAATATGGATTTAAAAGTTTAGCTGTTATCGGATTTATCAAAAAGCATTCACAAATAGTTATAAAGATCCTTTTTACTGCCAAATTAAATTCGGTTGAAAATACATGGTTTATCAAGGCTGCAGTCTTCAAAAACCTTATAAATAAAGCGTTTAAGGCTTTTTTTGTTTAAAAAAGCCTACATTTGAAAATTAACATTTTTATTAATTACATAATTTATTCGAGAGACAATGAAAGTCGCAGTAGTAGGTGCTACCGGTTTGGTAGGCACTAAAATGTTGCAGATTCTTGAAGAACGCAACTTTCCGGTAACAGAATTAATCCCCGTGGCATCAGCAAAAAGTGTAGGTAAAGAAGTTACCTATAAGGGCAAGCCATATAAGGTGGTAACTGTTGAGGATGCGATAAAGCAGAAGCCCGATATTGCCTTATTTTCGGCAGGGGGAAGCACTTCATTGGAGCAGGCACCTTTATTTGCCGAAGCGGGCATCACCGTTATCGACAATTCATCGGCCTGGCGCATGGACCCAACCAAAAAACTGGTTGTACCTGAGGTTAACGCAGATGTATTAACAGCCGAAGATAAAATCATTGCCAACCCCAACTGTTCAACCATACAAATGGTAGTGGCCTTAAAGCCCCTGCACGATAAATATAAAATTAAACGCGTAGTGGTATCAACTTACCAATCAGTTACCGGTACCGGTGTAAAAGCTGTTGATCAGTTGTTTAATGAGCGTAAAGGCATTGATGGCCCTAAAGCTTACCCTTATCAAATTGACCTGAACGTGTTGCCACACATTGACGTGTTTACGGAGAATGGGTACACCAAGGAAGAAATGAAAATGATCTTGGAAACCAAAAAGATTATGGGCGATGACAGCATCCGCGTTACAGCAACAACCGTGCGTATTCCGGTAATGGGCGGTCACTCAGAATCTGTTAACATTGAATTTGAGAACGACTTTGACTTGGACGAGTTACGCACACTGCTGAGCGAGTCGCCGGGTATTGTTGTGGTTGATGATGTTGCCAACCTGAAATACCCAATGCCTTTAGATGCTCACGAAAAAGACGAAGTGTTTGTGGGCCGTTTACGCCGTGACGAAACACAAGATAACACATTGAACGCATGGATAGTATCAGATAACTTACGCAAGGGTGCTGCAACCAATGCCGTGCAAATTGCAGAGTACCTGGTAGCTAAAAACCTGGTAGGTCAGGCTGTAGAAGCTTAAGCCCCCCAGCCCCCTGAAGGGGGAGTTGGAGAAATATATTGAAAGGGATAGTCTTTGTGGACTATCCCTTTTTTGAATATTATCGTTTATGCTCAACCAGCACGTTCCTCTTATCCTCATAAAACAATATAACTCCGCTTACAAAAATCATTAATAAGGTTACAAAGCTGTAATGTTTTAATATGTCAGTGAGGGTTTGGCCTATTACATTTTTAGTTATAAGGTTGGTGAGCATGCCAAGTACACATATAATTACCAATAATGCTGTTTGCCGTTCTTTTAAAAGTATAAAGCACAAATAGGTATAAATAAACCCGGTACACACATGGTGATGCGCCCACACCCGCCCGGGTAGTAACAGCGTAATCATATATATGAGGGATATATCAGCTAATGAAAGCTCTTCATTTTTACGAACATAACGGTCATAAGCAACCTTTAGCGTAAGCAATAGTATGCTTATAATTTGAAACACGAGTATAAAGTGTTTTAAGGTTACACTGTTTAAGTGAAATAGCGGCTTAATACCTACTGCCATATTACCGGTATTCATTTTATTGAGCAATGCCGGTATACCTAAACTAATTATGTTTTCATCAATTTGCCCTTTGCTAAATGGAGCCACAAAGGCTTCATAGTAATCCTTCCAGTCGGTAATGCCGGTATGCACCCCGCGTAACAGTGCCGGAATCACAATAAAAGGCAACGCTGTTAAAGCTATTTGTGGCCAATGTTTGGGTCCTCGTTTAATGGCTGCAAAAACAAGGAACAGTACAGGGGTAATCTTGAAAAAGGTTCCGGCCATAAAAAACACGTAGCTCCATCCATACTGTTTACGCTTATAATACAATACACCAAGTAAAGTAAGGCATAGCACCGGCAAATTCGAATTCATCCAAATGAAGTTGTGCCAGTAAAAGCAGGCCGAAAGTGCAATTGCCAGCCCTAACGGCCACTTAAAATGCTGACCGGGGTAATACTGCTGCATAATTTTATGTACCAGTACAAATGAGCTTATCCACAAACCATAATTAACAAAAAAGGTAAACAGGAACGCCGATACATGAAACGGCACAAGTGAAAATAGGCTGAAAAATAGCGCAGCAAAGGGAGGATAGGTAAAACCACCATCAATTAAACCGGGAGTATACAATTTGTTACCTGCTAAAAAAGCTTTCCCGGTCTCCCAATAAATGTAGTAATCGCCTTTAACGTCGGCTCGCATACCTCTGTTAAACGATATTATAGCAAAGGCAATAGTAACTACGGTTAATAAAGCAAGGTATACTTTTTTGTTATGCATGCATGCGCCGGTAGATGTGGCGCTTCAAAACTAAGTATTTGTATTTTTTTAACCGACAACACATTGTTATTATCAGTGGTGATATAAAAAAGTTACTTTTGATTGGTATGATTTCTTTTTCTCACCGTGTGTTTTTAGAGGTTGCGGCTAATTTGAGTTTTTCAAAGGCAGCGCAGGTATTGTTTGTAACGCAACCTGCCATAAGCAAGCATGTAAAAGCACTGGAAGATCAATATAAGCTCCCTTTGTTTGAGCGAAAAGGAAACAGCATTGTACTTACCGAGGCAGGCACAAAACTACAAGAGTATCTTTTGCAGGCTACTGAAATTGAACGTAAAGCAGAGTATGATATGGCTTTGCTAAGCAATCAATCTTACGCGGCGGGGCATTTGCGCTTAGGGGCAAGTACTACTATAGCCTTATACATACTTCCGCCTATTCTTTCGGGTTATCAGCGTAAACATGCCAATGTTGGCGTTCAACTGGTTAACCGTAACTCGGAGTATATTTTAAATGCGCTGTTAAATCACGAAGTAGATATTGGCATTATTGAAGTAGACAATAAACTCACTAATGTATCATATCAACCCTTTATGGCAGATGAGGTGATTCCCGTTTGTTCGGCAAAAAGCCCGCTGGCAGGTAAATCGCTTACCTTAAAGCAGCTCACCAAAACTCCGCTTGCCCTGCGCGAGCGAGGCTCCGGAACTTTGAATGCCTTGCTGCGTTCACTAGCAGAGCATCATGTAAAACCGGCCGATTTGTTAGTTAAGATACGACTGGGAGGAACTGAAGCACTTAAAAATTTTCTATTAGCCGATCAGTGCCTTGGGTTTATGCCCCGCCCATCCATAAAACGCGAACTCGCCGAAGGCGACCTTGTGGAAGTGCCAGTTGAAGACTTGAAAATAGTAAGGAACTTTTATTTTATACGCCGCAAAGGTACCGAAGACTATGGGCTTACAACCAACTTTATCAATTATGCGTTGGAACATTAATTTAAATTTCTTGAAACTTTAAATTTTTAACCTTGTAGTATTAAAGGTTCAATTAAACGAATTAAAACATACTACTATGGGAACATTGAATAACCGTAAGGTAGCCATCCTTACAGAAGAAGGGTTTGAGCAGGTAGAGTTAACCAGCCCTAAACAGGCGCTTGAAGCAGCAGGTGCAACGGTACATATCATATCGCCACAAAGCGGAACTATTAAAGCCTGGGATAAAGACAACTGGGGTATTGAGGTTAATGTTGACAAGTTATTAACCGATGCAAGTCCGGATGATTATGATGCACTGGTATTACCGGGCGGTGTATTAAACCCCGATAAATTACGTCAGAATAAAGATGCGGTAGCATTTGTATCGGCCTTTTTAGATGAGGGAAAACCATTAGCAGCTATATGCCATGGCCCCCAGATGCTAATTGAAACAGGCTTAATTAAAGGCAGAAAAGTAACATCATACCCATCATTACAAACCGACTTGCAAAATGCAGGTGCCGAATGGGTGGATGAAGAAGTGGTAACGGATAACGGGTTAGTAACCAGCCGTACACCTGCCGATTTAGATGCGTTTAACAGAAAAACCATTGAAGAAATTGGTGAGGGCGTACACGAAACCAACTCATAATAGCCAATTAAAAAATAAAGCCATCTTAAAAGCGTTGTTTTTAAGATGGCTTTATAATGTATATTGCCGTTGCTAAATTAATTTATTTCTATGCTCAATATTCGACCCGCTACCCTGGCCGATGCCGATATCATTGTGAAAATAGCACATCAAACCTGGTGGCCTACCTACCGTTCAATTTTATCAACAGAGCAAATTACCTACATGCTTGATGCCATGTATGTATCAGATAAGGTTGCTCATCAAATTGACGAAGGCGAACAAACATACATTTTACTGGAAGAAGAAGGTACTCCTGTTGCCTTTGCGTCATACGGTTTGCGCAATGATGACGAAAATGTTATTAAGCTGCATAAACTATACTGCCACCCAACTACACAAGGAAAAGGTTATGGCCGTAAATTAGTTGATGCGGTAGTTGAAGCCACACGCCAGGCTGGAATTAAAACGTTGGATTTAAACGTAAACCGCAACAACAAAGCAAAAGATTTTTATCAGAAATTAGGCTTCACCCTACTGCGCGATGAGGACATTCCTATTGGCCCTTACTGGATGAATGACCATGTAATGCGCAAAGAACTTTAAGCGTCGCTTGCTTTCGTATATAAATCTAACTCGCGGCCATCAACCCATACGGGCTTTGCATAAATAAAGCCAAGTTTGGTTAATAATTTTATTGATCGTTGATTATCGGGTTGCGTTATAGCGGCCACAACAGGCCAGCCAAATACATTAAATGCATAATTTATTGTTGCCAATGCGGCTTCGCTGGCATAGCCGTTACCCTCAAATTGAGGAAGGAGGGCATAACCTAAATCTGCATAAGCAAGGTATTCACGTTTTAACAAACCACACATGCCAATGGCCTGCCCCGATTCCTTTGACTCCATCATGTAAAGGCCGAAGCCGTTAATGGCGTAATTCATTAAAATAACCTTAACCAGGTAATTATTAGCTTCGGCAATAGTTTGTATACCTCTGTCTCCTATATATTGCTTCCAGGTAGGTGTATTAAGCAGTTCAACAATAAACGGAGCATCGTTTATGCTGAATTTTCTTAATACCAGTCTTTCGGTCTCAAGAATGATTGACATTATGCTGAATTTTCTATTAACCAAAAAGCCACAGGTAAATTGTCCTGTGGCTTTTATTTATATGCAACACTTAACTATCTGTCCAATTTTGGTATGCGTGTAGGCGTATCTTTACCAGCTACAATACTGCGCGAGCTTAAAGCGATGGCATGTATGGTTGCGGTGATATTTTTTACATCCAACGAGCTGTATTCGTCCTTAACGCTGTGATACAATTTATCGGTATCAATTTGATCGGTTGATATGGTATGCGCCGGTACTCCTAAACGGGCCAGGGTGGCATTATCGCTGCGGTAAAATAAATCCTGCGCCGGGTATGGGTCCGGGTGAAAAGTGAAGGCTGTACCTTGCAGGTTGCTTTGCAAAATTTTTCCAAAATCAGAGCGCTCATAACCAGTAATAAACGCGGTGTTTTTTCCAAACTTCGATTCTTTACCAATCATTTCAATGTTAAACATGGCAACTACTTTGTCGGGATTTAGCTGTTGAGAAAAATAACGGGCTCCGTAACCACCAATTTCCTCAGCGGTAAAGGCAACGAATATCAGCGTACGCTCATTATTTTTAAGCTTGTTAAAGTATTTAGCCAAGCTTATCATGGCAGTTGTGCCTGATGCGTCATCATCGGCACCGTTTGCAATACTATCACCTTGCATAGCAGGTAAAATGCCTAAGTGATCATAATGCCCCGAAAACACCACATATTCATCTTTTTTGCTTTTTCCCGGAATCATACCGGCAACATTAAATATCGGTGGATTTTGAACCTCGGTTTTGTAGCTGGCCTTAAAGTTTTTTACTTCGCCAAAACTGCCAAGTACCATCACTACCTGCTGCGCCGACGCTTCTGCAGGCTTGCTCATTGAGATTGAACCGCTGTTAAAACGCTGACGTAACTGGTTAAATAAATCCTTATGTGCCTGATCAACTAAAACAAGCGTTTTTTTATTACCACGGAGATAAGTACGGTACTCTGTCCTGAAGTTTTTGTCGGCATCAATACGCGCAACTTCAACATCGGCATTGTTATCCCAATTAAAAGAGCTACCCGCATAAACGGCTACATTTTGTGCGTCAATACTTTGCCCCTCAATTGTGGCGCTGCTTTCAACAGGTGCAGTGCGGTAAACTGTAAAGTTTTGTCTAAAACCCTTCTCTCCGGTTAAGGGCTGCAAACCAGCCTTTTTAAACTCCGCCTCAATAAAGGTTGCGGCCTTATCTATTCCGGGCGTAAAGGTGCCACGTCCCTGCATCTCATCGGCCGATAGCGTCTTGATGAGACGCTGCACATCGGTTTCGTCAATAAGTTTATTGATATCTTGCGCATAACTGCTAAAACCGGCAGCCAGCAGCGCAATAGCTGCTACATACTTTCTCATCACTTTATTTAATTTTCGAATTTAACCAATTATTACGAAACTGCATTTGCGCAGCAGAAGGTTCTTTACCAGCAGCCTCGTAAGTAACAACCTCAAAAGCCGGGTTTTCTTCCAGCGTTACCACCGTTTGGTGATTGCCGGCCCTGTTTTTATAATTCACGGTAATTTTATCACCTGGCCTTTTTGCATTTATAGCATCGGCAAGAGCCTGGCCGTTAGCTTGTATGGTGTTACCGTCAACATTTAACAGCACATCGCCGGCATCCAGGCCTGCTTTATAAAACGGGGTATTCATAGCCAAACTTGTACCAATAAGCAGTCCGTTGTTGTCTACACCAATAGCCTGTCCCGACCGCCCACGACCTCCGGCACCACTAAGCGCACCCGCCCACGCCTTTCCGGCCTGTGCTTTACGTAAAATGAGTGCTGCATTATCTAAAAGCTTAGCGTAATCGTTTTTTTCAAACCCGTTTATGTACCGTTTAAAAAAATCAGCAGCAAAAGCGGCATCCTTGGTAAAAGCGGCCAATACATTTTGTAAATCAACTATGGTATACGGCTTTTCGGGCTTACCATGTGTTAACCATATGGCACGCATATAATCATCAAGTGTTAACTTAAATTGGCTGCGCAGGCGTAAGTCAAGCGCTAGCGCTGTTGCACCACCATACGTATAATAGCTGGTAAACACATTGGCATTATTATTTTGATCAATTGATGTACCTGCATCGGCAAATACAGCATAACGGCTCATTTGGGCAGGTGAATAGTGATTGGCCGCAGGTGATATCAGCACCGTGTTTACTAATCCCGCAATTGTGCGGTTATGATCGGTTAAAGACATCAGCCCGGCACGTTCTAAAATTAAGCCGCCATAGTATTGAGTGAAACCTTCGGCAAACCAAAGCTCATTACTCATATTAGCATGCGTAAAATTAAAGGGCTCTAAAGTTTTTGGGCGTATACGTTCCACATTCCAGCTATGGAAATACTCGTGCGAAAATGTACCTAACAACCGCACTTCATTACCCGCAATTTTAGGTGTAGTTTGTACAATACTGGTTGAGTTGCGGTGCTCCATACCATCACCTGCATTGCTCGAAGCTACGTCATGTAGGAATACGTAATTACCGTAATCATATACAGGCAACTCGCCAAAAACAGCTTGGGCCTCAAGTGTAACTTTTTTTACCATTTGACCAAAGCCGTCAATAGTTGCCTGATCGTCGTCGCTATGCGAAGTTAAATGTATTGCCTGCTTTTTGCCGTCGGCATTCACAATGTCCCAGCTGTACTTTTTGTATGGCGCCAACGATGTTGGACTATCCATCATGTACTGAAAATTTGGTGCTGAGTATACATTGCCTGATTGGGGCTTAAGCTGCGTTGCTACCTTCCAGCCATACTTATCCAAATCGTTAAACTTGAAAGTTAATGGACGCTTATCCATGCCAACTACCCACATAAAAGCGGCGGGCATATTTAAATGCGCGTTACTAGCATCAATACCAACATAAGTACCGTCCATGTGATTGCCAAATAAAGTATAGGTAACAATCACCGTGCTGCCGTGGCTGGCAATTTCCCAAACATCTCCTTCAATTTGCTTAACGCTTAGCGGCTTATTGCTTTCGCCAACAGCTTTTACGTTATAAACGTTTTTACCAAACTCGTGCGTGGCATAACGCCCCGGCGATGATCGGCTCATTCTGAAGCGCATAACACCAGCAGGGACTTGCGGCACCCTCATGCTTATTTCAGCTTCGTGGTGTATGGCGTTTGGAAAAGAAACGGTATAAGATATTTCGCTTTGAGCTAAAGCAGTAGCCGACAACAGCAAAGCCGTGGCCGACAGGATAAGATTTTTCATTTGAGCTTAAAGTAGTTTCGGGTTTGAAAATACTAAATTTTAACGAATGAAAAATGTTGTTTAACGAAAGTTACGTAATGTTTTGATAGCTGCCACTAGCTATCAAAACATTATCAGGAGTTATAACTAATTCTCCCGCACCATGCGCTCAAGAGCGTCAATCCACAAAGGTGAGTCGTTCAGGCTTTCTACCAGTTGTACGTGCTCACCACCTGCGTGCTTAAATTCTTCATCGTACTCAACCGATACCTCGAAAATTGTTTCCAAACAATCGGCCACAAAGGCCGGGCAAAACACTAACAAGCGCTTTACGCCTTTCTTGGCTAACTCGGCAATTACCTCACTGGTGTAAGGCTGCATCCAAGGGTCGCGGCCCAGGCGCGATTGGAATGTAAGTGTATATTTTTCTTTAGGAATGTTCAAACGCTCTGCAATAAGGCGGGCAGTTGCATGGCTTTGCGCGCTGTAGCAAAAGCGGTTAGCGCCGGTAATAGTTTGGCAGCAATCGGCAGATTTAAGGCAGTGCTTACCGGTTTCATCAGCCTTAATCATTTGCCGCTGCGGCAAGCCATGAAAGCTGAAAAGCACATGATCGTACTCTTCGGGCTTATGTTTTGCACCATTTTGCGCAAACGCCTCTATAATAAGGTCGTCATCATAATATGAATTTACAAAGCTCATGGCAGGTATAGTTTGCCACTTGCTTACAATTTCCATTACTTTTTGATGCACTGAACCTGTTGACGCAGACGCGTACTGTGGAAACAATGGAATTACCTGTATTGATGTTACCTGTGCTGCACGCAACTTAGCCAGGGCCGATTCAATTGACGGGCTTTGATAGCGCATAGCCATCTCCACATGATATTCGTCACCAAGACGTTGCTTTAAAAGTTCAGTAGTTTTAACAGTATAAATCATTAACGGCGAACCTTCTTCGGTCCATATCTCTCGGTAAGACTTAGCCGACTTAGGAGCGCGAAAAGGCACAATTATACCTTTGATGAGCAGGAAACGGTTAAATGCATTAATGTCTATAACCCGTTCATCCATTAAAAACTGATCGAGGTAACGTCTAACCGCCGGTGTTTCGGGATTATCGGGCGTACCTAAATTAACTAATAAAACTCCTTTTTTCATCTATATGTCCTAAACCCTTTTAAAGAGCATTTTAAGGATTGCAAATATCCTATTTATTTTGTCAAACTAAAGCAATACTGGCATTGCAGGTTGTGATTTTAGTCACGCAACTGAACACAAACCATCATGACTTTGCCTTCCATAACATCCACCAGGGTGTGCCTGGCGAGGCGTGATGTTCATAATGATAACCAAAAAAATAGCACGAAAAGAATGCTACTACATGGTTTTTCTTTTGCGACGTGGAATGATACGGATTATCATGTTCGCCTTTATGAGGCTTATATGTACCGAAGTAAAAAAGCTGTAAAGTGCTAAGTAACGATGGCACCACCCAAAATAAAATAAGGTTAGGTTGCGCAATCCATAGCTTAAGCAAGTTGAATAAGGCGGCCATAAATATCACCTGCCACACGGATAAGTAATTACGTATAAACCTTATATACCAAGCCCAAAAACCACCATGGTGATAGTCAGGATCATCATTGGTGTGAACGTGACTATGGTGTTTGTGGTGTTTTTTTAAAAGCGTTGGATACCAAAAAGCAGCGTATAAAAACGTGGTGATATAACCGGCAGCATTATTCACCGCCTTGTTTGCAGATACGGTTCCATGCATGGCGTCATGCGCGGTAATAAACAACCCGGTATATAAGTGCATTTGCACCAGTATAAATATATAAAGTAATGGGTTGGTGAAACTTACCTGCCATTGCATAAGCAGTATGGTTGATGTAAGCCAAAGGCCGATTATAACCAAAGCAACCCCCACTCCTCCTGCCGGATAAGTTTTTTTAACGAAAGGGGTTTCGAGTGCCATTATTAAACTAACGTAGGTATTAGTGAAATGTTCCCTTTTAGGTAAGTAGTAAATCTTAATATCTTTCCAGCTCAGCTTTTACCTGCTCCATAAGCCACATTGGGGTTGATGTAGCACCGCTAATGCCAACAGTATCGCCGGCGTTAAACATTTCGGGTGAAAGTTCATCAACTGCCGATACAAAGTAAGTATCGGGGTTATGTTTGCGGCATACCTCAAACAACACTTTCCCGTTTGATGACTTTTTGCCCGACACAAATACAATTTTATTGAAGCGTTTGGCAAAATCAGGCAAGTCTTTGTCGCGGTTTGAAACCTGGCGGCATATAGTATCATTTGCCTTTATATCATATCCTTTAGCTAACAAATGCTCCTTTATTTGGTAAAATTTATCGGTGCTTTTAGTTGTTTGACTGTAAAGGGTAATTTGCTGCGGCAACTCAAGCGTATCAAGCTCAGTAATATCCTGAAAAATTAACGCTTCATTATTAGTTTGCCCTTGCAAACCAATTACTTCGGCATGGCCATGCTTACCAAATATTACAATATTCTCCTTGTTATCATGCGATGTTTTGATGCGGTTTTGCAGTTTAAGCACAACAGGGCATGATGCATCAATCAACGTAATATTGTGCTCTAAAGCAAGCCGGTAAGTTTCAGGAGCCTCACCATGTGCACGTATGAGAACTTTCTCATTATACAAATCAGCAAGCTGGGTATGGTCTATAATGCGAAGGCCTTTCGCCTTTAAGCGTTCCACCTCTTCGTCATTGTGAACAATGTCTCCAAGGCAGTACAGGTAACCATCTTCAGCCAAAATCTCTTCGGCCATATCAATGGCATAAACCACGCCAAAGCAAAAACCCGAATCCTGGTCAATTTCAACCTGTAATTGATACGCTCCCATAGGGCAAATTTACGCTAAAAATTTTAATGAAGTAGATTATGGTAAACCTGTAAATAATAAAGGCGCTTATTAAAGCGCCTTATTAAATTATACTGGTCTTACCGACGGCTGCTTTACCGTGGATGACTTTCGGGCTGTTGACGGCTTTTTACCGAACAAAGATTTTACACGCCCCCAAACTGAAGTTACCGAATCTTCACTTATATAGGTTGATGCCTTTTGAGATAGCAAGCCTACAACAGTTTTAATGATGATGTTAGATTTTTTAAAGAGTGTTTTATTGAGCGCAATAGGCAATACAAATCTTGATATAAGTCCAATTACATCAGGCGAAATAAATGACCCTATGCCTCCACCCTCTCCTTCGGGAGCTTTTGGAAATGCAGAGCGGATAGACGAAAAAATGGCCGAAGGACTGCTGAAGCGTTGCTTCAAAACCATTTCCTGCTCCTGCCTGCTTTTCTCAAGTCGTATAATTTCTGACTGCAGGTCAAATATGCTTTTTACGGTTATGGCATCCATCTTACTTAAATATTTTGCTGATCAGCAGGTTAACAATCGGCTTCTCGATGCTTTTTTTAGCGGTGATAACAACAATTGCTATCAGCAGATAAAACAAAGCCACTATGCCAAATCCTTTCCACGCCGCACCTAAAACATCACCTAAAAACAATGCCAGTGTAAACGTAGCAAACAAGAAGGTTAGCAACAGGCTAAATACGAGTACCACAACGGTAACCAAACTTGCAGCAACTGAGGTGCTTTTCTCAATGGTTTTGTATTTGGCCAGTAAAAAGCGCGTTTCTGCGTAATCTTTCAGCTGGTCGAGTATATTGGGTTGTGGTGCTTGTTCAGCTTTTTTTTCTTCTTCCATTTATAACTCGGTATATAGTTACCGGCTGTGTAGTACAGCCGGTAAAGTTATGTTAATTATGCGTGTTCCAGGTCGTCCTGATATTCGGCTTCTTCGCCGTTTAGCTTGGTTTTGATGTTATCAACCACCTTTGTTTTTAAACCGGCTAAACGGTCAATTTCGGCAGCAGCAGTTTCTTTAATGCTTTCGCCAAGGTTTGCTAATGACTCTGATAGCTTATCGCGGGTTTCGGTACCTTTATCAGGTGCAAATAAAATCCCTAAAGCAGCACCGGCAGCAATACCTGCAAGCAATGCAATAGCTACTTTAGCGCCATCGCCCATACCGGTATCTTTTTTTAAACCAGGTATTTTGTTAATCAGATTGGTTACATCTTTTGTATTCATGGTGATATAAGTTAATGTTTACTATTATCAGGTTTCAATTATTTAACGGCTTAAGCAGCCGTTTGTTTATAGGCAGTTATAAATTTATATATCGTTAGGTATTTTACGAACCCGCTCAAGGCGGTCGGCTGCCATACGGTTGGTTTCATAAACCTGTGTAAGGAGTATAAAATACGACAACAGTACCGGTCCAAAAACCAGGCCCAAAATACCAAATAAAGGCAAACCTATAAACACACCTATAATAGAAATTACCGGATGCGTGTTGGCAATGCGCTTATTAATTAGCATGCGCAAAACATGGTCAAGATTGCCAATAAACAACAGGCCGTACGCCATAATACCAACGCCTGCCCAGGTACGCCCCAAAAGCATCAGGTATATACCAGCCGGAATAGATAATGTGGGGGCTCCAACAACAGGTAAAAATGAGATAAAAGTTGCTATTACACCCCAAAAAACGGCATCGGGTATACCTACAATCCAAAAGCCGTTTGCCAGTAAAACACCCTGTACCAATGATATGATTCCCTGCCCCAACACGTTTGAATATGTAGCATTACGCAATGCCATTGCAAACTTTAGTGCGTGCTGCTGGCTAAAAGGCGCATACCTCACCATACCTGCTTCAAATTTGCGCAACTCGGCAAACATAAAGTATAGTATAAAATACATTACCAGCAGGGTGAGTATAATATTAGCTGCGCTACCTAATATTGATGGAAAAAGTTCGGCTGCGTAGCTGCCCAGCTTTTGAAGCGTGTCTTCGGCAAAACGTGGCTGCCCAAAGTGTTCGGCAGTAAACATATCAATTTTATCTACCCATGAATCTATTGGCAGCGCTTTGGTATTAAAGCTGATGATCTTTTCGATCACCATAAAACTCATCAGTAAAAACGGGATTACAATTACTACCAGTGATACCAAAATGATCACGATACCGGATACACCTTTATTCCAGCCCCTTTTTTCGGTTAAAAACAAGTATAAAGGCCTGAATAGTACATAGAGCACAATAGCGCCCAGTATAGCACTAAAAATCTCGCTTAGTGCATATAGCAAAAAGCAGCCAAGCACAATAATGCTTACCAATACAATGGTATTACGTTGCTTATGACTAAAAACAGGCATTCGGGAGAAGTAAATGTGAAACTACTATAAAACAAAAAAGCGCCACAATGTTCGGGGCGCTTTAAATAATTTTATAAGCTGGTGCTATGCGCCAAGCTCTTTAACCATTTCATTGATTTTATTGCAGCTCATTTTAATAGTATCCATATAGAAAGCAAAATCCTCAGTTGGATTTTCTACTTCGTAACGCAATTGCTCAACAGCTAAATGAATGTTAGACAGTTGATTTTTAATATCATGCTTAAACGTGCGTATAGCCGGGCCGTCAACTGTATTATACTGTTCTTCGTCGTGCTCCAATGCCATGCTACTTGCCTAAGTTAATTGCCTTCATTTTATTGTATAGCGTTTTACGGTCTATCTTTAAAATTTCGGCCGCCTTGGTTTTGTTGAAATTGACCTCGCGCAAAACCTTTAAAATAGTTTCATACTCCGCTTCAAGGGCTGCATTTTTTAAGTCGTGGCGTACTTCTTTAACCGGTGCCGGAGCCGAAGACTGATCTTGATGCATACCCACAAATGTTGCCGAATTGGTTGGCCCATCCATAGGCATCCTGCTGTAAGCAAGCATTTCCAGCGGCAACGCCTTCATTTGTATTTCATCACCCTCACTTAATAGCGTAGCGCGACGTATAACATTTTTAAGCTCACGAATATTTCCCTGCCATCTGTAGTTCATAAAGCACTCAACCACTTCGGGCGACAGGCGGCTCACGTTACGGCCTAATTCCTGGTTGGCACTACGTAAAAAATGCTCAGCCAGTAAAATTATATCATGTCCACGCTCGCGCAGTGCAGGCATGTAAATACTAAACTCGTTAAAACGATGGTACAAATCTTCCCTGAAACGACCTTTTTGAATAGAATCCTGAAGGTTTTCGTTTGTGGCTACAATTAAGCGTACATCAAGATCAATCTCTTTTGTTGAGCCAATACGTTTCACCTTGCGTTCCTGCACGGTGCGTAAGAGCGCCGCCTGAATATCGTATGATAGGTTACCAACTTCATCTAAAAACAGCGTACCGCCGTTAGCCATTTCAAAATGGCCAATTTTAGTGTAAAGCGCACCGGTAAAAGAACCTTTTTCGTGGCCAAAAAATTCACTTTGTGCAAGCTCTTTGGTTAATGATCCACAATCCATGGCAATAAAAGGCTGATCGCGGCGTGAACTATTAAGGTGAATGCTTTTGGCAACGGATTCTTTACCGGTACCGCTTTCGCCCATAATAATCACACTGTAGTTAGTTGGCGCTACAAGTTCAATTTGCCTTAACAGCTCTTTTGATGCACGGCTGTTACCGCTCACAAACTCGTTAGACATTACTTGCTTACCCTTGTCCTTACTGCTACCACCGGCTTTGGTATTGCTCACCGCTGCCGATGTTGCAGAAGCTTCCTGGTCGGCCGCTTCAAGCAAAGCATAGTGAGTTTCAATAGCCTTGTTGATGGTAGTTAAAATTTCATCTGGGTATAGCGGTTTTGTTATGTAGTCATAAGCGCCCATTTTAATGAGCTCGACCGCCATTTTTATATCAGAGTAGCCGGTAATAATAATTACACCGGTTTTAGGGTAGTTATTTTTAATATACTTCAGCATCTCGCGGCCGTCGGTATCTTCCAAACGGTAATCGCACAGCACTAAATTATATTCACTATTTTTTAACTGCTCCATGCCGTTACTGCCGCTTGAGGCAGTGGTAACTTCAAAACCATTACGGGTTAAGAATTTAGACAGTAATAGTGCGGTATTTACTTCATCATCAATGATGAGGATTTTTTTCATAGCGGCAATTTACTCAATTAAAGGCAATCTGTTAGTTTCACTGGTAGCGTTGCTTACAAAAATGATAAAATTTGTAGTTTTTTCCCAAGCATCACCCATATTTTTAACTATCAACTAATATTTTTTTTCCAATAAACAAAACAGGTTTAAACGGTGTGGCATATAAATCAAACTCACAACGCTACATACAGCCTGTAAGCGCTATTTTTTACTACATTTGCCTAAGTACACATACAAAGTATGACTGAAGAAAGAGCACTTAATTTTATTGAAGAAATTGTAGAGAACGACTTGCAAACCGGCAAAAACAATGGCCGTATACATACGCGTTTTCCTCCCGAGCCTAATGGATACCTGCACATTGGGCATGCTAAATCAATATGCTTAAACTTTGGGCTTGCGCAGCGTTACAACGGTAAAACCAATTTACGGTTTGATGATACCAACCCTGTTACCGAAGACACCGAGTACGTAGAAAGTATAAAAGAAGATGTACGCTGGCTTGGCTTTGAATGGGCTAATGAGCTGTATGCATCTGATTATTTTGATGTACTGTACGCATTTGCCTTAAACCTGGTTAAACAGGGTTTAGCTTATGTTGATGATAGTACTCCTGAAGAAATAGCGGCTCAGAAAGGTACGCCTACCGAGCCCGGCACCCCAAACCAGTACCGCAGCCGCAGTATTGAAGAAAACGTGCAGCTTTTTGAAGAAATGAAAGCGGGTAAATACCCTGATGGAGCTAAAGTACTGCGTGCAAAGGTTGACCTGGCCTCACCTAACATGCACCTGCGCGATCCGCTGATGTACCGCATACGTCATGCCCATCATCACCGTACAGGTGATAAATGGTGCATTTACCCAATGTATGATTTTGCTCACGGCCAGTCAGACGCTATTGAGGAAATCACACACTCTATTTGTACGCTTGAATTTATTCCGCACCGCCCGCTTTACGAGTGGTTTATTGATAAGTTAGAGATTTTTCCTTCTCGCCAGTATGAGTTTGCCCGCTTAAACCTTACCTACACAGTAATGAGCAAGCGCAAGTTACTGCAACTGGTAAATGAAGGCCATGTTGAAGATTGGGACGATCCGCGCATGCCAACTATAAGCGGCTTGCGTCGCCGTGGTTATACGCCGGCATCTATACGCGAGTTTTGTGAGCGCATTGGCGTAGCCAAGCGCGAAAATCTGATAGACGTAGGCTTACTGGAGTTTTGCATCCGTGAGGATTTAAACAAAACTGCATGGCGCCGTATGGCTGTTTTGGACCCAATTAAACTGGTTATCACCAACTACCCTGAAGGGCAAACCGAAACCCTGCATGGCGAAAACAATCCGGAGGTTGAGGGTGGCGAAGGCGGACGCGATATTCCGTTTAGCAATGAGCTTTATATTGAGCGTGAAGACTTTATGGAGGTTCCACCGAAAAAATTCTTCCGCCTCGGTGTTGGCCTTATGGTACGCTTAAAGCACGCTTACATTGTAAAATGTGAGAGCTTTGTGAAAGATGCCGACGGCAACGTAACAGAGGTGCATTGTACTTATATACCCGAATCAAAATCAGGTAATGATACCAGCGGCATTAACGTTAAAGGTACCATACATTGGGTAAGCGTACCCGGCGCAAAAACCGCCGAGGTGCGTTTGTACGACCGCCTGTTTAAATCAGAAAATCCGGCTGCGGAAGAAGGCGATTTTAAAGATGACCTGAACCCTAACAGCTTGCAAATTATAAACGCCTTTGTTGAACCCGATTTGGCTGAGGCCTTACCAGGTAAAGGCTACCAATTTATCCGCAAAGGCTATTTTACTTTAGATGAACTTTCAACCGATGAAAAGCTGGTGTTTAACCGCACCGTTACGTTGAAAGACGGCTGGGTAAAGAAGTAAATGGTGACGGCCGATGTTGCCACCGATATCAGGCTGAAGAAGAAAACAATAAAACCATGTCATCTCGAACGACAGCGAGAGATCTTTTCGAATTGATAAGCTAATAGCTTCGAAAAGATTTCTCCTTCGTCGACATGACATTCTTTTTTATAAATATTTTAGTTGGTGGTTGGTATTGTAACCCAACCAAGCATTAAGTTGATATGAAAATTGTTACTTATAATGTAAACGGCATCCGTTCGGCCATAACCAAAGGCTGGCTTACCTGGCTGCAGGCTACTGATGCCGATGTTGTTTGCTTACAAGAAATTAAAGCTACACCCGAAGTACTTACCGATTTGTTTTTGGTTGAGCAGTTGGGTTATCAGCATTACTGGTATCCGGCACAAAAAAAGGGTTACAGCGGTACCGCAATTTTTACTAAACATACCCCCAAGCATGTTGAATACGGTTGCGGTATTGAAGATTTTGACAATGAAGGTCGCTGCATAAGGGTTGATTTTGAAGACATCTCGGTAATGAGCGTATACTTTCCCTCGGGTTCAAGCGGTGATGAGCGCCAGGTATTTAAGTACCGGTTTTTAGATGAGTTTGGCGAATACCTTAACCAGTTGAAATGGGCTTACCCAAAACTGGTAGTTTGCGGCGATTATAATATTTGCCACAGACCTATTGATATACATAACCCCAAATCAAACGCAAATTCGTCGGGCTTTTTACCCGAGGAGCGCGCCTGGATGGATCGCTTTATAGAAATGGGATTTGTAGACAGTTTCCGTTATCTTAACCAAGAGCCGCATAATTACACCTGGTGGAGTTTCAGAGCTAACGCCCGTGCAAAAAACCTGGGCTGGCGCATTGATTATAATATGGTTACTGCCGAGTTACAAAGCGCTATCAAACGCGCCGCCATATTACCCGAGGCCCGTCACTCAGACCATTGCCCGGTTTTACTTGAGCTGGATGTTTAATAATTTACCAGTCCATATTTCTTTATATCAGTATACCTAAAACACCTGCCTTATGATCACTAAAAAACTAATACTGTTCGTTACCATAATATGCGCATTTATTAGTACGGCTAATGCACAACAAGCGCCTGTACCATCTGGTACTAATACAACCATACCCGCTTCAAGGCTGCAGGCAGCAGCAGACATGTTGGCGGCAACCGGACTTTCAACACAAATGGATGGCATGTATAAAAGCATGATTGACGCCAGCAGTACTCAAATACCGGCTGAAAACAAGGAGAAGTTCAGCCTTATTTTAACAAGCTTTCTTAAGAAATACATGAGTTATGACATGCTAAAGAATGACCTTGCCAAAATTTATGCTGAAGAGTTTACCGAGCAGGAACTTAAAGACATTACCAAATTTTACTTAACCCCAACCGGTAGGAAAGTAAATCAAAAGCTATCAGCATTAATGCAACGGGGTATTCAGTTAGGCCAAAGCCGTATGCAGGCACATTTGCCCGAGTTTCAGGAAGAGCTTAAAAAAGCCTTTCCAGGTCAGTAAATATTTAGGTTGTCATAAAACGGCAGGTAGGTGGCGCCCGGTTTAACATCAGGAGTGAACACCATTATTGCCGTACACTTTTGCTCGTTATTTATTTCGAAGGCTATGCCGTTGGCCTGGTAAATTTCATACTTTTTCAAGTCTTTTTTAAACCATGCTGTCTTTTTAGGCTGATATAGATCTTCAATTTGTTCAAAGCTTGATCCTACCTTAACGCTGTCTTTAGTAACAAACCACGGCGATGTAATCCTTATTTGTTTTACACGACTGGTTTCATCCTCAGTACCCATTTGCCGCGAGGTAAATATCATGGTTTCGTAACTGGTACTATCATGATTAGCATACCATATTGACATTGATTTGCCCATGGCAGCATCACCTGCATCAGGGCGGCCCAAGCGCCGCGTAACATCGGCACCGTTATCATTCAATGCAGTTTGCCCAATGGATTTACCCGGAACAATGAGCTGGTTGTTGGAAACCGAACTCTTATCAACCTCACTACTAGTGCTGCTTGACGTAACAGTGGTCTGCTCAGCTTTTACATTTTTTGAAGCGGGCTGATTGCAAGCCATAAAGCTTACAGCAGCGAGGAGTAAAACAGTAAATCGTGCCATAATATAGTTATACAATTTTGAGGCTGTTAGTGTTCAATTGCAACCAAATAAAGGTTGCTTTGTATTATTACAGCAATGAAGAGCAAAGGGCAGCAAATAATAGGCAACTGGTTTAAGCAAAAGGGCTGGCGGCAGTTTCCATTTCAACAGGAAATGCAGGATTCCTACCTTGCCGGCTACTCGGGTTTGCTTAATGCCCCTACGGGTAGTGGTAAAACCTTTGCCCTGTTTTTACCTTTTTTGGTTGGCTATATTAATCAATACCCTGATACGTACCAAACCCGTACCAACAACGGCTTGCTAATGCTGTGGATAACACCTTTGCGAGCGTTAACCAATGATATACGCAAAGCCATGCAAGAGGTGTGCGATGAGGTTGGCCTGCCCTGGCGCATAGGTACCCGCACCGGCGATACATCAGCTGCCGAAAAGCAGGCCCTGCGCAAGAAGCTTCCGGAAGTGTTGCTTACTACTCCTGAAAGCTTACACTTAATGCTGGCTCAAAAAGATTATCCAAGTGTTTTCAAAAACCTGAACGTTGTTGTAATTGATGAGTGGCATGAATTACTCGGAACCAAGCGCGGTGTACAAATAGAACTGGGGCTATCAAAACTCCGCCATCTGTCGGTTACCGGAACTCAACTGCCTGAAAAAAAACTAACAGCTAAAAATCCAACTTCTGAAAAGCTGCAACCGCCAACAGGACAAATGCAACTCCAAACATGGGGCATAAGTGCTACCATCGGCAACCTCGAACAAGCGGCCGAGGTATTGCTTGGCACCAGGTTTCCGCCTGAACGGATGAAGATGGTGCGTGCACATATTGAAAAGAAACTTGATATACGATCAGTCATTCCGCAGGACGTAGAAAATTACTCGTGGACGGGGCACATTGGCTTAAAACTATTGCCCGAGGTTATGGAAATTGTAGCCAACAGTAAAACTACGCTCATATTTACCAACACCCGTGCTCAATCTGAAATATGGTATCATGCCATCCTCAACAGCTATCCTGAGTATGCAGGCATAATGGCCATGCACCACGGATCGTTAGATAATGATTTACGCAACTGGGTAGAGCAAGCCCTGCACGAGGGAACGCTTAAACTGGTGGTTTGTACTTCAAGCCTTGACCTGGGGGTGGATTTCAGGCCTGTTGACACGGTGGTGCAGGTGGGCAGCCCTAAAGGTGTGGCCCGCTTTATGCAACGCGCCGGGCGCAGCGGTCACCATCCGGGGGCGGTTTCACGGGCGTACTATATTCCTACGCATTCGCTTGAATTACTGGAAGGTGCAGCACTCAAACAAGCTATTGCCAACCAGCAGTTTGAAAGCCGCGACCCGGTTTTGCTGGCTATTGATGTACTTATTCAGTACATGGTAACCCTGGCCGTATCAGACGGCTTCAGGGCCGACGAGCTTTACGAAGAAATAAAATCCACCTACGCTTTCGCCGACTTACGCCGTACCGAGTTTAATGAGCTACTTGGCTTTATCACAACCGGCGGCGCTACGCTGTCACAGTACGATGAATTTTTAAAGGTTGAGGTTGAGGACGGATTGTACAAGGTTAACAGCCGACGCGTGGCTATGCGTCACAGATTTAGCATAGGCACCATTACCAGCTATGCAACATTGAGGGTAAAGATGTTGCATGGCGGCTCATTAGGATCAATTGAAGAAGGCTTTGTTGCCAAACTTAAGCCAGGCGATACCTTTTGGTTTGCCGGCCGTAGTCTTGAATTTGTACAGCTTAAAGACATGACGGCCATTGTAAGAAAGTCAAGCAAGGCCAAGGGCCTTATACCCAGTTGGGCAGGCGGCCGTATGCCCCTCTCTTCGCAACTATCATCAGTACTGCGCGACAAGTTAGACGAGGTTGCCCAGCATTTAGAAAAAGATGAGGAGGTGGTTGCTCTACGCTCATTATTTAACCTGCAGGAGCAGTTATCACATCTTCCGCGCAAAACTGATTTGTTAATTGAATCTTTTGAATCGCGGGATGGGTATCACCTTTTTGTTTATCCGTTTGAAGGACGACTGGTTCACGAGGGCATGGCGTCATTGATTGCTTACCGTATGGGTAAAATACGAAAGGCCACTTACAGCATTGCCATGAACGATTACGGCTTTGAGCTACTTACTGATGAACCCATACCGTTAATGGAGGCTTTGGAAGATGACCTTTTTACCATTCATAATTTGCTAGATGACATTCAACACAGCCTTAACGCTAATGAAATGGCGAGGCGACGTTTTAGAGACATTGCTCAAATTGGCGGATTGATTTTCAACGGTTACCCTGGCCAGCCATTGAAGAACCGGCACTTACAGGCAAGCAGCGGTTTGTTATTTGATGTTTTCAGAGAGTATGAGCCGGACAACCTGCTGGTAAGGCAGGCATTTAATGAGGCACTGGCCTTTCAGCTGGAAGAATTTAGGTTGCGTGAGGCCTTGCAACGTATTCAAAAACAGGACGTAGTTATCAAGGTACTTGAACGGCCCACGCCATTTGCCTTTCCTATTATGGTTGATCGTCTTCGCGAGAAAATTACAATGGAAAGCCTGGAAGAACGAGTTGCTAAAATGGCCCGTACCTACAATGCTCATGAGAACTTTGACGAGCCTATGGAGCCTACGCCCGAACCTGTCAAGCCACGCCGACGCAAGCGTCCGTAACGGCATCACATATTTTGATTACTCAATTCTTACCCTCTTTGGGGCAAGCCTTCCTCACGCTTTTACTATTGATAGTACAAAATCATTGTAAATCTTCGTGAAAGACACTTTTTGATTGTGGAATACGTTTTGCCTTAACCTGATTAATTAATTTAACTTATAAAGCCATGATGATTGCCCTAATTACCCTTTTAGTTGTTGCCAACGTAGTTGTAGTAGCTAACAACAAAAAAACTATTGTTTAAGCTAAGCATTTTCATTTGCCTGGTGGTTACCAAACAACTCCTGCTTTAATTTTTTGGGCAGGCTGTTAGCTACAAGGGTGTATGAGTGGTCTATCATCTCACACAGTTGCTTGCGGCTAAGTGCCCCATCCGTATAAACGGTGTTCCAGTGGCGCTTATTCATGTGATAGCCGGGCTGCACTTCAGTAAATTGCTCACGCAATTCAACAGCCCGTTCGGGGTCGCACTTCACGTTAAAACGGTTAGCCGTATCCAGGCCAATCAATAAAAATAACCTTTCGCCTACTTTAAAAACCAACGTTTCCGGGCCAAACGGAAAACTCTCAGTTACCCCTTGCTTTTGCAGGCAATAGTTGCGTACGTCTTCAATATTCATAAAGCCTCCATACCCTCTATAAAGAGGGACTTAAATTGCATTCCTTTCAAATGTATCAAAGAAGGCTTGAATCTTTATAACCGTTTAAAAAAAATCTCCTCCGCATTTCGAAGGAGATTTTATGATATCTATTCAACAGACGCTAAAGAGCTTTTACTTAACAACCTTGCGCTTTCGGCCAATTTTATGAATTCTGCGCGGTAGCCTTCATGGTCGTCTCCTTTGGCGGCGCGGGCCAATTTAATAGCATCGTCGTACTTTGAATTTTGCTTAAATTCCGATTCCCGCAACAGCATACCTACTTCGGCTACAGCAGCGGCAAAGCGAAAATCCACAGAGGTGCTTTGCAGGCTTACAGGCTTATCTAAAACTATTGCCTGGCTTAATTTACTCACCAATCCATTAGGCTCTTTATAACGGAACTTTATGGTAAGCATGTCGTTAGAAACATAATCTACTTTGGCTTCCTGTTTTTGATACTTCAGTGGGTCTACGCTGTGGGTAAATCTATCGTGTACTCCCGCCGGTATAATTTCATAAAGTGCTGTTACATTGTGCCCGGCGCCCATGTCTCCAGCATCTTTCAAATCATTATTAAAATCTTCTTTATTCAGCATGCGGTTTTCATACCCAATAAGGCGGTAGGAAGCTACTTTAGCCGGGTTAAATTCCAGTTGTAGTTTTACATCTTTGGCCACGGTAAATAAAGTGCCTCCAAATTCGCTCACCAAGGTTTTGCGGGCTTCTGTAATATTGTCTATGTAAGCATAATTACCATTACCTTTATCTGCAAGGGTTTCCATTTTACTGTCCTTATAATTTCCCATACCATAACCTAGTACTGATAAAAACACACCGCTTTTACGCTCCTGCTCTATCAGTTTTTCCATATCCTCATCGGTTGAAGCACCAACGTTAAAGTCACCGTCGGTTGCCAGTATTACACGGTTATTTCCTGCTTTTAAAAAGTTTTGCTTTGCAGTGCGGTAAGCCAGTTTTATACCTTCGCCACCTGCGGTAGAGCCACCGGCATGTAACCGGTCAATAGCATCTTTGATGGTAGTTTTTTGATTGCCTGGCGTTGATGGCAATATTAAACCGGCAGCACCCGCATAAACTACAATAGCTACTTTATCTTGCGGGCGCAGCTGATCTACCAGCATTTTAAGCGACGATTGCAATAACGGCAATTTGTTAGGCGCATCCATTGAGCCCGAAACATCAACCAGGAAAACTAAGTTAGATGCCGGCAACTTATCAGTTTGCACTACCCGTGCCTTTAAGCCAATGCGAAGCAGGCGGTGCTGCGAATTCCATGGTGCTGTTGATAATTCGGTATGTATGGCAACCGGTTCTCCATTTGAAGGGGCGGGCAGGTTGTAACTAAAATAATTAATCATCTCCTCAATACGCACAGCATCTTTTGGCGGCATTTGCCCGTTATTAATAAACCGGCGCACATTACTGTATGAAGCAGCATCCACATCAATAGAAAATGTTGAAAGCGGGTTATCTTTCGGGTTTTGAAAACCATTTTCAGCAACACCCTTATAGCTTTCCTGTTCTTGAGTAACCGGGTAATTGCCCACAATTGGCGTTACAAAGCGTTGCGATGATGCAACTTTACTTTTTGCCGTAGCAGCTAAACCGTAAACACGGCCCTGTAACTGGTTATGGATTGCTGCAGGCTCAGCACACACTACTGCAGGGTCTGCATTCCGTGACATAACTGTTATCTCGTTAAGGTTACCGCTTTGTGATTTTAGGTACACCGTTATCTTACTTTGCTTGTTCAGCACAATGGTTTTTGTGCTATACCCCAGGTAAGTAAATGAAAGTTTATGTACCCCCTGCGGAACCTGGATGGAAAATGCACCCTTAGCGTTTGTTAAAACACTCGTTTTAGTATCATCTAATTTTACCTGTACCCCCATTAATGGTTGCTGGCTGTTTGCATCGTTAACATGGCCGGTAACAGTGCGGTCGGTTGCACGGGCGCTGTTTAAAATACCCAATGCAATAAATAGTAACAGAATTTTTTTCATGGCTGTTTAAGTATGGTTTTGCACTTAGGATGCAGTTGCATACCAATTTCCATAAGCCGGATAAAAAAATTATTTTACAGCCATTACTAATGAGTTGGTTCAGTAAAAATATTAAGCCAGACACAGTGGACGATGACGCGCTGCTGCAACGCTACCGCCAAACGGGCGACCTAAGCGTGCTGGGCCAACTTTACCAACAATACATGCCGCTGGTTTACGGTGTGTGTTTAAAATATCTGCAGGATGAGGAGCAAAGTAAAGATGCCGTTATGCAGATATTTGAGGAGCTCATCACCAAAATACACAAGCACGATGTAAAGCAGTTCAGGAGCTGGCTTTTTGTATTAAGCCGCAACTTTTGCCTTATGCAGCTACGCGCTAACAAAAAAAACCAAACGTTGAGTATAGATGAGGTTATGGAATTTCCTTTTGTTTTGCATCATAATGATGATGATGACGCAATGGATAATGAAGCCGGTATACAACAATTAGAAAAGTGTATGCAGCAGTTATCGCCCCAGCAAAAGCAGAGCGTTGATTTATTTTATATAAAAGAAAAGTGTTATAAAGAGGTAGCCGACATAACGGGCTACACCTTAAACGAGGTAAAGAGTTACATACAAAACGGAAAACGTAATTTAAAAATTTGTCTGGAAAATAGTCGTGAGCAATAAAACACCCGACATATTACTGATACAAAAGTACCTGAACGGAGAACTTGACGCACGTGCCATGCACGAGCTGGAACGCCGCGCGCTAAATGACCCTTTTCTGGCTGAAGCATTGGAAGGTTACCAGTTAATTGAAAAAAGTCAGGAGTCAAATCTTGCCGAGTTACAGCGAACCCTGCAACAGCGCATTGAGCCGAAACAAAAGCGCGTAAGCTTGTGGCCAGCCTTTAGCATTGCTGCATCAATACTTGTGTTTTTAAGCATTGGGGGCTGGTGGCTTCTCAACTATCGTCCTGCTGCTAATCAACCAAAGCTCCCTGCTGCCGACAAAACAACTGTTGTTAAAAATAAACCAGCGGTATCTTCGGCCCCTCAACAATTTAAGCAAGAGCCTATTGCGGTAATCAAACCGTCGGCCCCGGCTACACAACGCTTTGTACAACCATCACCTGTAACAGAAGCCAACGAGGCTGTAGCATCCTCTGCAATTGAGGACGATGTGCAAATGAGATTTCTTGTTCCGGGAAAGGATACTTCGGCAAAAATGAAAAGTAAACTGTTGACCGCTGATGTTTTTAAGGCCAAAAAAGAGTTACAGAATGCTCATAACGATTCGTTACTATCAAAAACGCTTCCTCAGGCTTTGGCCGGCAGAATTGCAGGCATACAGGTAAAAGCGGCACCAATTACATCGCCTCAAATAGTTTTAAGGGGCACGTCGAGTTATAATAAGCAGGCTAACCAGGCAAAAATAATAACCGGCCAAATTTTAGATGAAGATGGCAAGCAACCCTTAGCTGGCGTTACAGTGAAAGTAAATTCGAGCGGTTTGGGCGTTAATACCGATGCACAAGGCCGTTTTAAAATTGCCGCAACCGACAAAGATGAACTTAGCATTGCCTTTATCGGATACAACACACAACAAGTTAAACTGGGAAGTAAAGACAGCTTAAACGTTATATTGAAGCAAAACCATCAATCACTATCTGAAGTTATGGCTATTGGCTACGGGCGCCCGCGTGAACCTCAGGAGGTATTACAAGAAGCGCACCCTGCCGATGGCTGGCAAAACCTTTACAATTACCTGAATAAAGAAGCACGTGTAAGTAACGGCCAAACTGGTGTGGTGCGTTTAAGCTTCATTGTTGGCACTAATGGAACGCTAAATGATTTCGAGGTATTAAAAAGCATGGGTGCTGTTATGGATGAAAAGGCAATTGATTTAATTAAAAACGGCCCGAGGTGGCGGCCTAATGCCAATGGCAAGCCCGAAACAGTAAAGCTTCGCGTCAGGTTCCGTAAGGAGTAATTGCTCACTTAGCACGGTCAAGCCAAATAAAAATTTCATTTTTGCAACAAACATGCATTGCTTATGAAGCCATTAAACTTTACCGTTACCGAGCGTTTCTTACGTTACGTAACTATCGATACACAATCTGACCCCGAATCGGCAACTTACCCATCTACCGAAAAACAGAAAGACCTGGGTCGTATACTGGTACAGGAATTACAGGAAATGGGCGTTACTGATGCCCACCTTGATGAATATGGCTATGTATACGCCACCATACCATCAAAAACTAACAAAAACGTGCCTGTAATTTGCTTTTGCTCGCACATGGATACCTCTCCTGATTGTAGCGGCCAAGGTGTAAAACCTATCATACATCACAATTATAATGGCGATGATTTAGTCTTGCCTGATGACACTACACAGGTGCTTAAACCAAAAAATCATCCCGAACTTAAGAACCAGTTAGGCAACGATATTATAACTGCCAGCGGCACTACCCTTTTGGGTGCGGATAATAAAGCAGGTGTTGCTGAAATTATGGACGCGTGCTACCAGTTGATGAATAAACCTGATATTAAACATGGTGACATCCGCATACTGTTTACGCCCGATGAAGAAATAGGCCGCGGTGTTGACAAGGTTGACCTTGAAAAGCTGGGTGCATTTGCCGCTTACACTATTGACGGTGAAACAGCCGGAAACATGGAGAATGAAACATTTTCGGCCGATGGTGCAAAACTTATTATTAAGGGTGTAAGCGCACATCCCGGCTTTGCCAAAGGACAAATGCAAAGTGCTATTAAAATAGCCGGGCAAATTATTGCCGCACTGCCTTATGAGCTTTCGCCCGAAGGAACCGAGGGAATGGAGGGCTTTGTGCACCCGGTTAACATAAGCGGCCACGTTGAACAAGCTACTATCGATTTCATTATCCGCGATTTTGATGAAGCCTTACTAACCCAGCATGCCGGCGTCATTAAGTACGTAGCAGAACAAGTACTGCAAAACTACCCCGAAGCTACCTATGAACTTGTAGTAAAAGAACAATACCGCAATATGAAGCAGGTGCTTGATCAGCATCCGCAAATTGTGGAATATGGTATGGAAGCCATTAACCGCACGGGGCTTAGGGCTAAACTATGCAGTATACGCGGCGGAACAGATGGCTCCCGTTTATCTTTAATGGGATTACCAACGCCAAATATTTTTGCCGGCGAACATGCCTTTCATGGTCGGCAGGAATGGGTATCAGTTCAGGATATGCAAAAGGCTGTGGAAACTATATTACACCTTTGTACAATTTGGGAAGAAAAAAGCTAGCCTTGATTTTGGCATGCTTTTTTTCCGGGTAGTAAGCCGGCTTGTATGAGTACGCACTATTTGCACGATAGTTGTAACTCAGTTTACAGCTTTGCAACATTAATGCATGATGCTTTAAGCGGCAAATTAAACCATTGGTTTAATTGCAGGTTTAGATTTTGATTTATGGCAAACCGTACATTTGCAAAGAATTTATTTTGAGCTGCATAATTTTACTTGATTTATAAATACATTGAAGTAAAACTGCCAAAATTAACATGATTTATGCACTTATGTACCTGCTAACAATCATAATGATTTTAAATCAGAGGCAATTGTGTACTTTAGCAATGGTTTAAAGAGGTGCTTGAAAACAACAGTTCTTAACTGTTGGGAATATTGGGTATGCACAACATTTATCAGAATAACAGATAAACTACTTTTACTACATGGGGAAATTATTACTTGTTTTATCACTTATTTTACCCATTTGGGCAATCGCTCAAACTGCCGACACTTACATTCAGGCAGGTAATTCAAAAGATAAAATAAAAAATTATAACGGCGCCATTCAGGATTATACCAGAGCCATCCGTATTGATAGCACTAATGCTAATGCCTATTACTTTAGGGCAAACGCACGCTCAAACGTGCAGGATTTTAGTGGCGCCGTAAGCGATTTTACCCAAACTATAAGGCTTAAAGCCGATTACCCCGACGCTTATTACTACAGAGCCAATGCTTACAGCAATTTAAAGCAGTATGAAAGCGCCGTGCAAGACTATACCACCGCACTGCGTTACAAGCCCAACAATGCCGATATTTATCATTACCGGGCTAACGCGAAAGCCAACTTAAAAGATAATGTTGGTGCCGTTGCTGATTTTACCAAAGCTATTGAGCTTACCCCAAACAATCCCGACTTATTTATATATCGCGGTGTTGCCAAAAGCAATATGGGCGATAACGCTGCCGCCATTATTGATTATGACAAGGCTATTAAATGGCGTCCCAACAGCTCAGAACTGTATTATTATCGAGCCAACGCCAAAGCGGCTTTAAAAAACTACAACGGCGCAATACTTGATTTTGATAAGGCTATTACTCTTGATCCTAATAACGCTGAGGCTTTCTACTACCGCGGAAATGCCAAAAGCAATATGGGTAATAACCAGGGAGCTATTATTGATTACAAAAATGCAATAAGGTTAAACCCAAAGCTATCCGAACTTTACCAGTATCTGGCAAACGCCAAAACAAACGCAGCTGATAATAAAGGAGCCATTGTTGATTACACCAAAGCTATTTCACAAAACCCTAAAAACGGCGAGCTTTATCTGCGTCGTGGCGTAGCGTATTACAACACAGGCGATAAGGTTAAAGCCCTGACAGACTTGAATAAGGCTATTGAGCTTAAACCCGAAGCATACCCTGAGGCTTATCGCACTCGTGCAGGCATCCGTTATGACAATAAAGACTATGGCGGTGCAATTGATGATGCTGACTTTGCCATTAAAAGTAATGACAGTGACGAAAGCGCTTACGCAACCCGCGGCGCTTCAAAAGCTGCAATGAAAGATACTGCCGGCGCCCTAGCAGACTTCAATACCTCAATACAACTTAACCCGCGTAATAGTTATAGTCATTACATGCGTGGTAATATTAAACGCGATACGCGCGATTTTCATGGTGCTATTGAAGATTATACGCAAGCCGTAACCATAAGGCCCGATTACATGGATGCTTACCTGGAGCGTGGTAACATGTATGCCCGCACACGTAACTTCTCAGCAGCAGCGCAGGATTACCAACGCGTTTTAAATAACTCGCCGCGTAGCGAAGAAGCCTATTTAAAACTTGGCGATGCGAGGGCACTCTTTCGCGATTACCAGGGCGCCATTGATACTTATAACTTAGGCTTTAAAATCAATCCTAAAAACACCGCCTTCCTCATCCGTCGCGGGGTATCAAAAAGCAAACTTGGTGATACTCAAGGTGCCGCCCGTGATTTTAACCAGGTTTTGCGTATAGATACAGGTTCGGCCGAAGCCTATCAAAACCGTGGCAACCTTAAAGCAGGCTACGGCGACTATGAAGGTGCGCTTGCTGATATTAACAAAGCCCTGTCGCAAAAGCCTAATGAAGAAGGGTATTTGTTTTTAGGTAATGCAAAAGCAGGTTTAAACGATTATTTGGGCGCAATTGACAGCTATAACAAAGCACTTGACATTAATACCAATAGCGCCAAAGCATATTATTTACGCGGTCTTTCGAAGGCTAACCTTCCTGACTCATTAGGTGCCATGGATGATTTTAAAAAGGCTTATGAGAATGACCCGCAGGATGAAGATGTTTTTGTATACCGTGGTTTAGCCAAATTTGCATTGCAGGATTCCATTAACGCCATACAAGAATACAACACGGCAATTGATATGAATCCTAATAATTCAGATGCTTACTTATACCGGGGTTTGGCCAAGTATAAGTTGCAGGATTACCGTGGCGCAATGATGGATTACAACAACGCCATTCAAATGAATGCTGCCAATAAAATGGCTTTTTTACGCAGAGGCGAACTTAAGGAATTCCAAAAAGATAACCGTGGCGCTATAGATGATTACACCTCGGCCATAGCTTTAGATACCCGCCTGCGCATGGCTTACTTCCGTAGGGGTATGGTGCGGGTTCAGGTTTCTGCAGAGAAGAATAATGGCTGTTTAGACTTTAGTAAAGCCGGTGAACTAGGCCTACGCGAGGCATATGACGCTATTAAAAAGTATTGTAATTAACACTTCTAAACTCAACAAAACGGCCGCCTTAATATTAAGGCGGCCGTATTTATTTAACCTAGAATTTCATTGAATTAAAACCGCTATCAAGCCTCAGCATTGTAACATCTACATTAAATCAGCATCTGATAAACGGGAGTAAATATTTAAGCACTGTTAATATTCTATTGAATTTTATTATGGCTTTGCCTTCAATTAAACAGGTAACTAAGATTACCGCCTTAATTACATTTTTAGGAGGAACGCTGTTTTTGCTTGCTTTCTACCTTACAATGAGTTTAAGTGCAGCAATACTAGGCATAGTATATGGGGAGCTTATTATGCTCATAAACCTTGCTGTATTAACAGCAATTATAGTGCGCGCCCACTACCACGCCATACCATTACCAACTGCATTAAAAGCCATCGAAATTTTATTAATAAACGTTCCGGTTTCTATATTATACCTCTGGATTGGTATCACACTATCAAATTATGTGAGGATAACTTTTGTTAATCCCAACAAAGCAATAGTAGAAAACTTAAGAGTAAGCGGCTGCGACGATAAGTTAATTCAACAGTTAAATACCGGGCAAAGTAAAACCGTTTGGATAAAAATTCCGAACGACTGCAGTATTACTATAAATTACACCATTGGCCAACAAACCAAGCAAGAGGATGTGACCAGCTATGTAACTAACGGTGGAGGTTATATAACTACCTTTAATATCAATACTAAGCAAAAGCCCTGCAAATCGGATTTATAGTCTGCTACATATAACCATAGACCTCATGTTTCAAGTACAAAAAAGGGACAGAATCTCCGCCCCTTTTATAGTTAAACATGCTCTGTTATTTTAAGCTATACTTTTCGCTGTAACGTTTGTAAAGCTGCTTGTGCAGGTTATCAAGGCTTATGCTTTTGCCTTGTATGTATGCATTTTCCACGTCAAGGGTAACCATGTCAAGTGCATCTCCTGCCGAAATAAAGAGGTTGGCATCTTTACCGGTTTCCAGGGTACCGGTTGTTTTGTCGATACCTAAAATTTTGGCATTGTTAAGAGTAATCATTGATAAAGCCTGCTCTTTGCTTAAGCCGTAACCAACTGCCTGACCAGCCTCAAAAGGCAAATTGCGCTGACGCCAAAAACCGGTGCCGGTTAGGCCGTATAACACGCCTGCTTGCTGCAGCAGGTGAGGCAACTTGTATGGCAGGTAAACATCATCTTCGTCCTTATCTGGCAAAGCTTGGGTTTCTCTTATAACTACCGGCACGTTATTGTCTTTTAAAACGTCGGTAACCAGGTAGGAATCTTTACCACCTACAATTACTACCTGCACTCCCATTTGCTTGCCAAAGTTTACCGCTTGGATAATTTCTTTGGCCCCGTCGGCAGTTATAAAAAGCTTTTTGCTGCCATTGAATAACCCGGCCATTGAACCTAAACGTGCATTGGTTATAGCTGGCTTTGCTTGTGCGTAGGCCTTAGCTTCTGCAAATAAACTTACAATAGCATCAATGGCTTTTTGAGCACGCTCCGCAGGTGATTCTTGCCCGGCAGCGCCTGTGCCAAAACCACCTCTGCGGCCACGACCGTTACGAACAACAGGCCATGTCAGGTGTACGGCAATGTCCTTTTTATAGGCTGCATCTTCCCAGTTCCAGCCATCAAGCATCATCACTGATGACTGACCTGAAATGGTACCACCCTGCGGTGTTGGCTGAGCCAGTAAAACGCCGTTTGAACGTACGGTTGGAATAACCTTCGAATCGGTATTGAATGCAATAAGCGAACGCACATGCGGGTTCATTTCACCTGTTTCAGTCTCATCATCGGTAGCGCGGATAGATTCGAACTCCACCAAACCTAATGAAGTTACGGGGCAAATAAAGCCAGGATATACTTGTTTGCCGCTGGCGTTTACTATGGTAGCGCCGGTGGTGTTAGGAGCCGAACCTTCGCCTACGGCTGTAATTTTCCCTTTATCAAAAGCGATGTAGCCGTTGTTAATTACCTTGCCGTTGCCCACATGTATGGTAGCACCGGTAATTACAACAGGGCCAGCTTGCGGTTTAGCCGGCATGATGGTGGCCTGACCAAACGCGAGGACTGTAGTTAACATCAATCCTCCAAAACCTAATATAAATTTCTTTTTCATGTTGATTTCTTTGAATGGATTGGATTATTGATGATTTTTAGCTGAAACCTGTTTGTTCATACCGTTATAGTCATCGGCAATAACGTAGGCGGCATCTTCAACACTTTCACACTCGTATAAACGCGGGCGTTGGAATGCCGGACGCTGGGTAGCAGCACCACGACCTTTAGACTCGATCATTTTTTGAACAATACGGCCTGCATCGGCTTTCATGGCTTTTTGCTTTTCGGCATCTTTTGCATAATCCCAGTAGGGTACGCCATCAACATATGTTTTTTCAACTACGGCGTAAATAGAAAGCGGGTTGGCCGACCATACAACCACATCAGCATCTTTACCTGGTTTTAGGCTACCTACTTTACTGTCAATATGCAGCATTTTAGCCGGGTTAAGGGTAACCAATTTCAGGGCGTCCTCTTCGCTTAGTTTACCGTAAGTAATTGCTTTAGCAGCTTCCTGGTTTAAACGGCGCGCCATCTCGGCATCATCAGAGTTAAAGCCGGTTACAACGCCAACCTCATGCATTAGCTTGCCGTTGTACGGGATAGCTTCTGCCACCTCGTATTTGTAAGCCCACCAGTCGCTAAATGTTGACCCTGCAATTTTACGGGCCTTCATTTTATCGGCCACTTTATAACCTTCCAAAATGTGGGTAAAGGTGTTAATCTTGAAGCCCATTGAATCGGCTACGTGCATCAGCATGTTAATTTCTGATTGTACGTAAGAGTGACAGGTAATAAAACGTTTGGCGTCTAAAATTTCTACCAGTGCATCTAGCTCCAGGTCACGACGAGTGGTGCTGCCTTTAACGGCACGGACTGCTTTGTATTCTTTAGCGCGGGTAAATGCATCAACATAAACCTGCTCCACACCCATACGGCTCTGCGGGAAACGTACGTTAGCATCGCCAAATGATTGTGTACGATTTTTTTGCGTTACGTTTTCGCCCAGTGCAAATTTGATAAAGCCATCGCTTCCTGCAAATTTCATTTGCTCGGGCATTACACCCCAGCGCAGTTTAATTAACTGGGTTTGGCCACCAATAGCATTGGCCGAACCATGCAAAATGTGCGATGTAGTAACACCACCGGCTAACTGACGGTAAATGTTCACGTCTTCGGCATCAATTACATCGGCAATACGCACTTCTGATGTTACCGATTGTGTGCCCTCGTTAATACCGTTTGATGCGGCAATGTGCGAGTGCTCGTCAATAATACCTGCGGTGATGTGCTTGCCTGTGGCATCAACCACTTTGGCACCACCCGCTGCAAGGTTTTTACCTACGGCTTTAATTTTACCACCTTCTATTAACACGTCGGCGTTCTGGAGAATGCCTTCTTTTTCGTTGGTCCAAACGGTAGCGTTTTTAAATAAGGTAGTTTCGGTTTTAGGCACTTCGGTGTTACCGAATGCGCTGAAAGGATAAACCAATGGGCCAACAACAGGAGCTTTAGCAGTTTGATCTGCACCGGCTGCAGCACCCGGGCCGCGGCCTCCGCGACCGCCTGCCGGAGCAGCGCCGGTGTAAGTAGCCGTCCAGCTAACCGAACCACCATCAGGCAGTGTACCGGTACCACGCAGGGCCAGCGGTGCTGTTGAGGTAATGTAACCGTTTAAACGGATATTTCCTGAAGGCTTATTTTTTAAGTCGAAGTATAAGCTAACCAAATCGCCTGCGCGTACTATGGTGCCTTGCGTACGGGTGCTATCAGTACCGGTGCGGTTAATATTAGCAGTGTAAGCTCCCGGAGTACCGCCTATAATCAATGTAGTATTAGCCAAACCGCTTCCGCTCAGGGTGTAAGTACCGCGCAGGTCGCTTACGTCCATTTTACTTACTACAAATTTTTGGCCTTGTACCCAGTTTTCATAAATCACGTTATCGGCCTTAAATAAGGTACCTGAGGTGATAATGAAGTTAGCCAGTTTACCTTTAGTCAATGTGCCTACCTTATCGCTCACACCTAATATTTGCGCCGGTATTTCGGTTAACGACATAAGGGCCTGTTTTTCGCTCAAACCATTGGTGATGGCCGTGCGCAGGTTAGTCCAAAAATCGCGGGCATTGGTTAAACCGTTAGAGGTTAAGACAAAACGTATACCTGCTTTTTCTAAAGCGGCCGGGTTGGTTGGAGCCAGTTCCCAGTTTTTTAATTGTGCGTAGCCAACGTTGCGGGCATCAAGTGCATCCTCAACATCAAATGCAGCCGGGAAACTTAGCGGAATAATAAAACTTGCATTCAAAGCTTTAATGGCATCTATCCGTTGGTACTCCTGACCATCGGTTTTGTATATATATTGTTTGCCAAACTCCTTGGCAATTTTATCGGCACGGAGAATGCTTTGCACGTCACTCACCTCAAAAATTTGCGGAAGGGTTTGCGTACGGTTAAACTCGGATAAGGAGATGTTATATTCCTTTTTTTGAGTTTTGTACCAGGCGGCATCATAGTAAGTTTGACGCAGCAACGCAATGCTGCCCATTAAAGATGAAGGGTAGTTAGTTGCCGCTGTGCCTTTGCTGAATGAGTAATGCGCCGCAACTTCATCTTTAACCAAAACTTCGTTATCGCTTGCACTGGCCAGGGTTAATACTGCCGATGTACCACGGGCAATACCATCCTGAACTAAAGCTTGTACAGCGCCAAAACCGTTGCGCTTTAACTCTTCGGCACGGGTTGGGTTTACGTGAAACATTTTAACGGCCATAACATCGGGGCGAATGGCTTCGTTCCAACCATAAGGACCAGGTTTGGTTGATACCGGCACAGCGGCACGGCCAAAACCGCCAAAGCCACCTGCCTGGCGCGGAGCCTCGGGCATACCATAAGTAGTGTAGGCATCAATTAAGCCCGGGTAAATGTATTTACCTTTAAGATCTACAGTTACATAACCTTTAGGTACTGATGACCCTGAAGCTACAGACTCAATGTAACCATCTTTAATAATAAGCGTACCATTGTTAATGGTTTGGCCGGCACTAACCACAATGTTGGCATTGGTGAAAGCGTATTGCCCCGAACGAACGTCCCAAGAGCCGTTTACAGGATAAGTTTCCTGCGAAAAGCTTTGGCGTGCGAGTAAGAGGGCAAAACAAGCGAGTAAAATTTTCTTCATTTTGCAGTTATTAGTTTAATCGCTTAAATATATTTAAATAACCGTCCAAATTTTAGTTGCTTTACACAAAATAGCCGCATTGTTACAACTACAGTACATAGCAATTATGCAGTTAAGCGCTATGAGTTAAATAATATAGTTAGGATTAATAGTCGACTACCTAAATACGCAGCTTAAACCTAAGGAGGATGGATGACTTTAATTTCTTGTATATTTGAGCCAAACTTATAAACACATGTCTGCATACCAAATTATTAAATACCTGCACTCAGGTTTGCGTTTTGTTGTACTGATACTTATTGTATTAGCCATATTACAGGCTTTAGCCGGATGGCTGGGTAACAAAACCTATTCACAAGGCAACCGCAAGCTTAATATGTTTGCCATGATATCGGCACATACTCAATTTTTATTCGGGCTTATTTTATACTTCGTAAGTCCGTTTGTGCAGTTTGGCAGCAACACCATGAAAGAGGCAACCACACGCTATTGGACAGTTGAACACATTGCCATGATGCTGTTTGCCATTGTTTTGATTACTATTGGTCACAGTAAATCTAAAAAAGCTACTTTGCCGCAGCTTAAACACCGCGCCATTGCTATTTTTTACATACTGGCAGTTCTAATTATAATTGTTGCTATTGTGCAAAGCAAGCGTCCGTTTTTTTCTATAACAGGTTAAGAACAAAACAATAAAAAAGAAAAGCGCCGGTAATTAAATTACCGGCGCTTTTCTTTTTGCAATAAACTCTATAAACTATTGCACTATGATTTTACGGATACGGTTATTATTCGTGTCGCCTACGTAAATATTTTTATTAGCGTCAACTGCTATACCTGCGGGGCTCGAAAATAATGCGGTAGCCTTATTGCCATCAGCAAATCCTGCAGTAGCAGTTTTACCTGTAAGTGTATACAAAATTTTCGCTGCTGATACCTTAAGTATACGTCCGCTTTGATCTGTAACGTAAATGTTATTCTGATTATCAACAGCAATGCCTGACGGTGTGTTCAGCAAATTTTTTGTTGCCGAGTTGCCTACATACGTACTTACCACGCCTGCAAAAGTAATTTTGCGGATGTATGCGTTTGACTGATCAACAACAAACAGGTTTCCCTGCGCATCAAAAGCTACACCTGTAGGGCGATAAAATGCTGCTGCCGAAGTAGCATCTCCATTGGCCGAACCGGGCGTACTTGCGCTGCCTATACCAGCGTAGGTAGTAACTACACCGGCTGATGTAATTTTACGTATACGGTTGTTATCACGATCGGCAACATAAAGATTTCCTTGCGCATCGGCAGTGATGCCGTAGGGCACATTAAAGCGGGCAGCACTACCTGTTCCATTGCTTGCTCCGGCGGTACCATCTCCTGCCAAAATAGTTACCACACCAGCCTGGGTAATTTTGTAAACGGCATTATTACCAATATCTGTTACGTAAACATTTGAGCTTGCATCAACAGTAATTCCCTGCGGGCTATAAAATTGAGCCGTAGCTGCCGAACCACCTGCAAAGCCAAGACCACCGCTACCTGCAAAGGTAGTAGTAACGCCGGCAGGTGTAACTTTACGTACTAAGTGGTTAAATGAATCGGCAACGTAAACATTACCCTGTGCATCAACCGCTACCCCTTGCGGATTGCCAAAACTTGCGCTGGCTCCGGTACCGTTGCTGTTGCCAAGTGTGCTGCTGCCGGCCAGGGTACTTGTAGTTACTGTGGTATCGGCTCCGGCGGCACTGGTTTTAAATGTTACCACATCTCCATACCCAATACCTGCCTCAGTTTGTGTATAAGCCCTTAGGTAGTATGTAGTGTTTGGCGTTAAGCCGGTTATAATGCTTTTGAAATTCACAGCAGCACCGTCGCTGGTTTTAGCGTCGGCAATGGTAGGTGTTTGGTTGGTTGCGCTGTAACACACACCTGTACTGCTAATAATTAAATTTGAGCCGTAATTAGTTACATTACCACCGCTTTGCGCGCCTGTTGTAGTAACGTTGGCCAACACCGGCAACGACTCAACCGAAGGAGCTACAGGAGTAGTATCGCCGCCATCTTTATTACAGCTTGTGAAAATTGCCGCTGCTGCCAAACACACTGCTGCAAGGCCATTTCTTATTACCGAATTTTGTAGAAAAATCATAAAAGTTCAATCATTCAATTACTTACTAGTTACGCAGCAACACCAAACATTGCTACACTTAATGCTGCAACAAGCTGCTAAAATACCTATAATAAAATTACGGTGCTAATTACGCAACTGTTTACTGTTAAAACACATAAACTAATGTTAAATAATGTTAATGCAATAAACAAATACTTGCTGAAACCTTGAAACAGCAATGTTGTTGATAGCAATATGTTTACCAGCGTAATAAAAAGAACTTTAATTACTGTAAGCTTTAGCTGCCTGTTTACCCTTAATGTAAATGCTCAAAAAAAGACTGCCTTGCCACACGGTATGGTATTTGGAGCAAAACCCGGCAGTGTTGGCCTTATGCAGGCTTCAAAACTTGAAAGCTTTATGGGAAGGCGCACACGCACCAGCGCTGTAATTAACGGACGGGTTATAAAGGTTACCAAACCAAAAGGCGGTTGGTTTGAACTTGACGCCGATAGCGGACGGGTTATAAAAGCACACTTTAAAAACTACAACGTAACACTACCAACCGCACTTAAGGGCCGCGAAGTTATTATTGAAGGGGTGGCTGCCAAGCAATTTATAGCTGATGACCAGCAACACATGGCCGGCGACACCGTAAAAGGCAAAAAGCAGCATGAAACCAATACGGACCCCAAAAGGCGTATTGTGTTTGAAGTTACCGGCTTAATGGTTAACAAGTAATAATTCAGGCTGCAGATACGCTGTTGCCATTCCCCATAATCTGCAATAAGCTATCTATATACTCCCTGTTGTTGGCCAGGCGCGGCACTTTGTGTTGCCCGCCAAACTTGCCGCGTTGTTTCATCCAGGTTACGAAAGTACCCTGAGCGGCAACATGCACTTTAGGGCGATGCAGGGCCATATCCTTAAAACGTTTGGCATCATAATCAGAGTTTACCTTGCGCAAGGTCTCATCTAACAGGTCAACAAAACGTTCAAATTCGGCAGGCTTTCTTTCAAACTCAACAATCCATTCATGGCCGCCACTCTTACTATCGCTGAAATATATTGGCGCGGCGGTGTAATCGGCTATTATAGCATCTGTTTGACGGCATGCTTCTTCCAGTGCACGCTCGGCATTGTCAATAATTACCTCCTCGCCAAAAGCATTAATGTAGTGTTTGGTACGCCCGGTAATTTGTATGCGGTAAGGGTCTAAAGAGGTAAAGCGCACAGTGTCACCAATCATATAGCGCCACAAACCCGCGTTTGTACTTATAATAAGCGCATAGTTCTCGCCCGTTTGTACCTCATCAAGTGTTAATGTGCGCGGGTTCTCGTCGTGCAAATTTTCTAAAGGTAAAAACTCATAATAAATGCCGTAATCAAGCATCAGCAACATATCACCCGGCTCTTCCCTATCCTGTATTCCAAAGAAACCTTCACTTGCATTATAGGTTTCAAGGTAATACATGACATCGGTAGGAATAAGCTTTTTAAATTGTTCGCGGTATGGTGTAAAGCTTACCGCTCCATGAAAGTACAGCTCCAGGTTTGGCCACACTTCTAAAAGATTATTTTTACCTGTAATCTCCAGTATTCGCTTAAACAGTAACAAGTTCCAAGTAGGTACACCACTAATGGTTGTTACATTTACATTGATGGTGGCATGTGCCATCTTCTCAATTTTTTCCTCAAAATTTTCAAGCAATGCAATGGTAAGGTCGGGGGTACGGTAAAACTCGGCCCACATGGGCAGGTTCTTCATAATTACGGCCGATAAATCTCCAAAATAAGTATCGGCATTTAACTGACCAACCTGGTGGCTCCCGCCCAATGTTAAACCTTTACCGGTAAACAACATGGCATCGGGCCGGTTGTTACAGTAAATGGTAAGCATATCCTTACCACCCTTAAAGTGACATTCCTCTAACGACTCCTCACTTACCGGTATAAATTTACTCCTGTCGTTTGTGGTACCCGATGACTTTGCAAACCAACGAATTTCTGATGGCCACAATACATTTTGCTCACCTTTAAGCATGCGCTCAATGTATGGCTTCAGCGTATCGTAGTTTTGCAACGGTACACGTTCCTTAAAATCAGCAAGGTTTTTTATGCTTTTATAATGGTGCTGCTTACCCCATTCAGTATCCTGGGCATTATGAATAAGTTGATTAAACCATTCGGTTTGAACCTCGTTAGGATATTTCATAAAAAGCTCAATCTGATGAATGCGCTTTTTCATGAGCCAGGTAACAACGGAGTTTAAGATGGTCATAGCAGTATTGCGACAGCCAAATTAAGCAAAAGTTTTTCTTTTCAGCACAAAGTTGGCCCCAAGGTATACCTTGCGCACCATCTCATTAGCGGCAAGTATTTCGGGCACACCCGATTCAAGAATTTTACCTTCAAATAAAAGATAAGCCCTATCAGTTATAGAGAGTGTCTCCTGTACGTTGTGATCGGTAATCAGAATACCGATGTTACGGTGCTTTAGCTTGTAAACCATAGCCTGTATCTCTTCAACGGCAATAGGGTCAACACCGGCAAAAGGTTCATCAAGCAATATAAAATTGGGCTGAGCTGCAAGTGCACGGGCTATTTCGGTACGGCGGCGTTCTCCACCCGATAGCAGATCTCCACGGTTTTTGCGAACGCGGTGTAAACTGAATTCATCTATCAGTTCCTCCAGCTTATCTTTTTGTTCGGCCTTGGTCATGCCACCCATTTCAAGCACTGCTTTGATGTTGTCTTCAACCGTAAGCTTACGAAAAACCGATGCTTCCTGCGCCAGGTAACCAATACCTTTTTGCGCACGGCGGTACATGGCATCATTGGTTATTTCTTCATCGTCCAAATAAATGTGGCCTTCGTTAGGTTTTATCAAACCCACAATCATATAAAACGACGTGGTTTTTCCGGCACCGTTAGGCCCCAGTAATCCCACTATCTCGCCCTGCGATACGTTAAACGACACATCGTTTACTACGGTACGCTGTTTATATTTCTTTACCAGATTATCGGCGCGTAAATTCATTTTGATTGTATTGTGAGTGTGGCTAAGTGGTGAGTAGTTTTATTTATGGCTATAAACCATCAACAATAAACCAAACACTAACACCTTATTCCTTTAATATTTAATTGTATTGAACGCTTTTCGCGCCAAATGTTCTCTTCAATAGTATAACAAATATCAAACGGTTTGCCTTTGCGTATTTCCTCAATGCATTCACCCTGGTTAAAGGCAATACAGTCAAACAAAGGCGAGCCGCTTTGGTGTACACACATTTTAATATGGTTACTTCCAACCAAACTAACGTTGCCATACACCGAAACATTGCGCGAAATAAACACCGGGCACACATTTTCGGGCCCAAACGGACCAAACTGTGTCAAAACTCTAAAAAACTTGGATGTAATTTTCTCCAGCTTAAGCTCCGCATCTATCTGTATTTCCTGAATAAGCTGCTGCTCGGTTATGGTTGCAGCCACTACTTCTTCAAACCGTGCTGTAAAAGCTTCCACCTGCTCGGGCTTCATGGTTAAACCAGCTGCATACTTGTGTCCGCCAAATTGCAGCAGTAAATCACTGCAGCCGCATAAGGCTTCGTACAAATCAAAACCAACAACTGATCGGGCTGAGCCCGCTACATGCCCGTTAGAGTGGGTTAACACAATGGTTGGCCGGTAATATTTCTCAGTAAGGCGTGATGCCACAATACCAATAACCCCTTTGTGCCACCGCTCGTTGAACACCACCGTTGATTTACGCCCGGTCATTACCGCATCAGCCGCTATCATGCTCAGGGCCTCGTCGGTTATGGCAAGGTCATGGCCCTTGCGCTCCAGGTTTTTTTCGCTGATGAGCATTCCCTTTGCTTTGGCAGCTTCCATATCTTCTGAAAGCAGCAGCTCCACAGAGTGGCGCGCATTATCAATACGACCTGCAGCATTAATGCGCGGGCCAATCATAAAAACCACGTCAGATATGGAGTAATTACTGGTTTTTCCGGCTATATCCATCAGCACCTTTATGCCGGTACCCGGGTTACTGTTAATTTTTTGCAGACCGAAGCTGGCCAGTGTACGGTTTTCGCCGGTTACGTGCACAATATCACAGGCTATGCTGGTGGCTACCAGGTCAAGATAGTTGGCAACTTCATCAAAGCTGATATCGTTTTTTTGTGCGTAGGCCTGTATCAGTTTAAAGCCAATACCGCAACCCGAAAGCTCTTTGTACGGATAGTCACAATCATTACGCTTAGGGTCGAGCACGGCCACCGCTTCGGGCAGTTCATTGCCGGGAGTATGGTGATCACATATAATGAAGTCAACCCCTAACTCATTTGCGTAAGCTACTTTATCAACCGCTTTTATACCACAATCAAGCGCTATAATGAGCGTAAAATTGTTTTGAGCGGCATAATCAATACCTTGTGTTGATATACCGTAACCTTCCAGGTAACGATCGGGGATGTAATATTCTATTCTGCTGTACCGCTTTCTGAAAAAACTGTAAACAACGGTAACGGCTGTGGTACCGTCCACATCATAATCACCGTATATTAAAATATTTTCGCCGGTTTGTATGGCTTTTTCAATACGCTCAATTGCCTGTTCCATCCCTTGCATCAGGAAGGGATCATGCAGATGCCGCATATCAGGACGGAAGAAAAACCGGGCCTCCTCAAAAGTTTGAATACCTCTTTGCAACAACATGGCAGCCAAAACCTCATCAATACCTAACTCGGCCGAAATACGCTTTACCTCATTAATATCGGGATTTTGCTTAAGTGCCCACCGTTTTTGCATACTTTTGTAATACGAAACCTTTTATTGTTTTACAGGGTTTATAACCCACAAAGGTACATTTCTAAATATAACACGCTACAGTAACTATGGAAATTTTTGCATTAGGTGAAGGCTCTTACTCGGTTGATTCCTCAAAACAGTTTATACCATTTAACCCGGCTACTGATAATGCAAAAGACCGCCCCGGCTCACTGTTTATTCACGTAAACCCTTTTTTGGTAAAAACAGACCGCGACCTTATTATACTGGATAGCGGTTTGGGTTTGAAAGATAGCAGCGGCGAACTTATTATACATCAAAACATACGTAAAGCAGGTTTTGCCCCGGGCGAGGTTACGCTGGTGCTGCAATCACACCTTCATTATGATCATACCGGCGGTTTGGTAGTTGAGCGCAACGGCAAGCTTGAGCCAAGCTTTCCGCAGGCAACACATGTTATTAATAAGGGTGAATGGGAAGTGGCAATGTCGGGCAAGTCAAGCTCGTATCGAAAGCCAATATTTGAAGCCCTTGAGCGCGAAGCAAAAATTGAATTTGTTGAGGATAACGGAGAAGTAAGGCCAGGTATTCACTTTGAATTATCGGGCGGACATACCCAATATCACCAGGTATTTTTGATTGAAAACAACGGGCAAAAATGCTTTTTTGGCGGCGATGAACTGCCGGAACCTGAGCAGTTGCTCCGGAAGTTTGCTGCGAAGTATGATTATGACGGCAAAAGGGCTATGCACCTGCGCGAGGAATACGGAACGAAAGCATCTGCCGAAAACTGGGCCTGCTTATTCTATCACGCCAAGTCAACAGCTATCGGCTACGTATCACAACAAGACGATACGTTTAGCATAAAGCCTTATTAAATTGTATTTTCAACAGCAAACAGCTCTCTGATTTTCTCTACGTTTAACGGTTTCGATATAAAATCTTTAACCAAATCATATGATTTAGCTTTGTTAATATCATTGCTGAAAACAGATGAGGAGATAATGTATATTTTAGATTTCCCAAGAGGATCGAGCCCTAAACGCTTGTACTCATCCAAAAACTCCCATCCGTTCATTATGGGCATGTTAATGTCGAGCAAGATATAGTCAGGCAAATTTTCAGGGTTTTTTTCCTGAATTTCAAGCAATTGATTTATAGCATAACTCCCGTCCAAACAAGCGGTTATATCAGCATATACCAGTGCTTTTTTAATAAGCTTTATTGAAATAAAATTGTTGATCTCGTCGTCATCAACCAATAATATGCTAATAGGTTTGGAGTTGCTCATTGTCATAATTATTCCTTATACGGAAAGTACAACATAATTGTTTCATTCCCTTAAGTTTTAAAACAAAAAAAATCCTGATATGTTAACCAGGATTTTCTATATACGATTAGAAGTTTGAAATGTTAGCGGGTTGCTACTAAATTTATGTTTAATACAAACTCGTCATCAATGGCTTTATCACCTATGCTTGCGAAAAAGCTTTTTGAACCGTAACGGATATCGTGTTTAGTACGATCAACCTTAACGTCAGTTGCGTTTACGGTTAAAGTGTTACCAGCTACGCTGTAAGTAGCAGGAAATGTAATAACACTTGTTTTACCTTTAACCATTAAGTTACCTGTTACGTTAACTTTACCAGCACCTGCAGGAGCGATTTTGGTAGCAGTAAAATCAGCAGTTGGGTATTTTTCAACACCAAAGAAATCTTCTGATTTTAAGTGACCTAATAATTTGCCTTTTCCTTCGCCGCTTAAATCAGTACAGTCCATGCTGTTCATGTCAATAACAAATTTACCGCCGGTAGGAACTTTGCCGTTTGTAGCAACTTCACCTGAGGCAAGTTTGATGGTACCGCTGTGCTGGCCTGTAACTTTTTTACCTACCCATTCAATTTTACTTTTTTGAGTGTCAACTTTAAAAGTTACCGGTGCTACTGGTTTAAAAGCAACTAAAGCCACCGCTATAACTGCTGTAAATAAGGTTGTTAATTTTTTCATGTTTGTTTTAAAAGAATACAAATGTAACAGATTAAAATAAATGTTTAAACATCTAATATTTTATTTGCTTTTGTATGACAATTTATGGTTTGTATGGTTTAATACTTAATGACTAAAAAGAAATTTACACTGCTGAACCTTATATTTTGCTTGTTTTCAAGCTTAGCATTTGCACAGCATCAAACGCCTGCCCAACTTTACCCCCAGTTGTTTGATGCTGTACAAATGCAACAAGTTTATAGTGACGGTAAAACATTTGTTGACGCGCAGCCCACGCGCCCTGTAGTTGCCATTCTTAAAGACTACCGTCAGCAAAAAAATCAACCGGGATTTAATCTGAACGCTTTTGTTAAAGCAAACTTCAAAGCGCCAGTTGAAAGTGGCATACCATATAAGAGTAACGTAAGTGCAGGCATACGTAAACATATAGATACGCTGTGGAATGTATTACAACACGTTGCCGATACGGCTAAAGGCACCACGCTTATACCACTACCGCATGATTATATTGTACCGGGCGGCCGATTCAGAGAAATTTATTATTGGGATTCATACTTTACTATGCTTGGCCTTGAGGAGGCTAAACGCTTTAAACTGATAGAGAGCATGGTAGATAATTTTGCTTACCTGATTGATAAAAACGGGCATATACCTAACGGCAACCGCACCTATTACCTTACTCGTTCGCAGCCCCCATTTTTTTCTTTCATGGTGCAGTTGCTTGCCAGGCATAAAGGCAACAGCGTTTTAAAAAAATATTTACCGCAATTACTTAAAGAATATGCTTACTGGATGCAGGGCGCTGTAAACTTAAAAGCAGGCACGGCAGCAATGCACGTAGTAAGCATGCCCAACGGTAGCTTGCTTAACCGCTACTGGGATGCAAGTGCACAACCGCGTGAGGAATCATACCGCGAAGATGTTTTAACTGCACGCGAAACCAGCCAGCTTAAGGATGAGTTTTACAGGAATATAAGAGCAGCGGCCGAATCGGGCTGGGATTTCAGCAGCCGCTGGCTTGCTGACGGAAAATCACTTGCAACCATACAAACTACAAACTTTGCAGCGGTTGACTTAAACTGTCTGCTTTACAACCTTGAAAACGTGATAGCACAAGCTTACAAAATCAGCAATAAGCCTCAATTGGCAGCACAATTTAATACCAAGGCTGCTAAACGTAAAAAAGCCATTGATAAGTATTGCTGGGATGCTAAAGCAGGTTGTTATAAAGATTACAACTGGAAGCTTAAAAGCATTTCATCACAGGTTACTATTGCTACTGCATTTCCGCTGTTTACAGGTATTGCCAACAGTGCGCAGGCCAGTCAGGTTGCCGCACTCATTAAAAACAAGTTTATACAACCTGGCGGTATTGCTGCTACTTTAAAATCTACAGGCCAGCAATGGGACCAGCCAAACGGTTGGGCTCCTTTACAATATGTAACCATTATGGGACTACGTAACTACCAATACTACAATATTGCTAAAGGTGCTGCAGAGAAATGGATAACGCTGAACATTAACGTATTTAAACAAACAGGCAAGCTGCTTGAAAAATACGACATTCAGCACGCCGATGCAACTGCGGGCGGCGGCGAATATCCTTTACAAGATGGGTTTGGCTGGACAAACGGTGTGTTACTAAAGCTCATGAACTTATACCGGTACAAGTAGGCTTGCTTTAACCCGTTTGAGTATTTAATTATTTTTTAGCTTCTTAACTTTTACGTTGAAGTCAACACCAGCTACCGGCATTTTCTTCCATTCGCCGTTTTGATTGCGGAAAGTGCCGCCATTAAACAAGCCAATTGAAAATGAAGGTTCAGAGCCTTTGTGTGTATTTAACCACTCAATGGCTACAAGCAGCGTACCCTTAGCAATTACATTGTAAGGCTCGAGGTTTACATCTACCCTTGATTTACCGTAAGGAATAGCACCTATGATATCAGTTTTAACAAAGTTTTGCTGCGTGTTAACACCATCAAATTCAAATACATTTACCTTGAATTTAAGGGTATCGCTGTTGTTATTTTCCACCCCGAAATTAAGGTTAAGTAACTGTACATCCTTTTTTCCGGCGTTCATCTTAATGCCAATTTGCTGACCTTTCACAACAGGGAACGACGCATTGCTGGTACCTTTGCGTGGTTTATTACCAATGGTTTTTACTTTATCCTGAGCTTGAGTAGTCGACGCAGTAAACATGAACACTGCTATAATCAGAGGCAGGCTTTTTAAAAATTTCAACATAACGGTATATTTATAAGATGTGTAAGAGCAAGACGCACTGACTTGAAAAATGGTTGCAGCAATTATAGTTTTTATCCGGCTACAAATTTAACCGTCGAAAGCAAACAGATCATATATCTTTTTCGTCTTCGTGCAGTATGTTTACACGTAAGGCTCGTAATCCTGATATACTCTGTAACTCTTCAACCTCTAATACTTCAACGTCATTACCTAATATACCTTTCTGCTGTAAATGCATTATATGATCGCGGTATTCCCTTTCCTCGTTGGTATTTGCATAAATAATAACTACGGTTCCGGGCTGGGTAATACGCTCATTGGTTCCTTTAATGAATGCCTTGTCAATACGTTTCTTTACAATTTCAAAACGTGCATTATAAGTCCCGTCAACATCAAAACGTTTTTCATCCATCCTAAACCGTATGGACATTGTTGTACTATAGGCCAGCACCAGCGTAGTTACCTCAAGCGTATAAGGCAGCGTAGTTTTATAACGATGGTGTTCGCGTTCCAGTTCACACAGCACTTTTAGCTGCCAAAGCCGAAGACTACGGAAATGCACAGGTAGAAACGTACGGTTAGGCGTTATTGATGATCCGATGTAGAGATTATGTTCTACACCGTCGCTTTTAAAGCGCTCGTAATAATGCGGAAATATTTCCTGTGCGACTGCCTGCCGTTCATCAAGCAACGCAGCCATTTTTTTATTAATAGTTGATACTGTTGTATCATACTTACGCCTGTAAGTGTAATATAAACCTGTATTTTTATCTACCTGCTTAAAATAGTTACCAATTTCGGGGGTGAAATGGCCGCTTACAGTGGCCGACTGCAGTAAAGGATGCACCTTCTCGTCAATAAAATGCTGTATGAATTGTTCTGTATCAGTACGTATGAGTACCGAAGCATTGTGTGTGAGGTTTTTAAACTCCTGCAGCCTTGGCAAGTAAGCTGATGCATGCTTGTCAATGCCTTGTATTTGCAGCACAATAGGCACCAATGCTTCAAGTTGGTTGTTCAAATCCTTTTGAATACTGCGATTACGCGAGTCTGAAGATGCTTTAATATCAACCTGGCCATACAGGGGATAAACGTCTTCAAATACAATTTCCTTTAATTCATATTCAAGATTGTTATCCTGGCGCTCTATAAATTTATAAGCCTCCTTTTCAAATTTCCATTGAACGCTTGGATGCAGTGTAGTGTACTCATTTTGAATAACTGCCTGTATACGGTTTTGCTTGTAGGCTATCTGCCGGTCAATAGTATTTACCAAAAATGGCATTACCACCTCAAGCTTATGTGCATTTACACTGTTCAGTTCGCCTTTTCGTAATGATACCAGCTCAATTATACCCAGCAACTGTTCATTCTTCATTACCGGGGCCAAAATAAAGCTCTGTATATTTTGCCTTAAAAATTCATGAGCCATTTCACTGCCGGGGTGTTCCAAAAAAAACTGACGCGTATCTGATATGGCAAAATACTCACTTTTGCCAAGCAATGCCTGGTATGATTTAGGACCTAAGATATCGGTACTAACGGCCTCATGATTATTGCCCAGCATAAAACTTCTTATTTTACGCAAGGGAGCAATGCTGCTAAACTTATTTTCCTCGGTATTGAACGCAGTGAACCCTATGCGTAAATCGGGGATTTTGTAAATTGACCTGAATATACTTTCAAAATCCTGCTCAATTTCAGTATCGTGTAAATCGGTCAATAGCGTACCTTTTAAAGCCGATACTGCATTTTCAATTGTAGAATCAAAGAGGTTAACGATGGCAAAGCCTTTCAATAAATAGCTACCCTGCGGAAACAATCTCTTCCACAACTCAAGATTATCGTAACTGTTAATTAGCTCATTAATATCAGCCTCGGTAAGCTTTACAGCTTTATCTGTTGGGATTATTTCTAAAAAATCAGCGTTGTATAGAATTCGGTAATGCCTTATGATACCCGTTGCGGTTGGTATATCATAAAACATGGGTTTTGCAAAATCAAGCTGTGTGTTGTAAAATTCATTAAGCACTAAGCAACAGCTCATTACGTAAAACTGGTGGCTGTCAAAATCACGTATGGAGATGTCAAAATCGGTACCGGCAGCGCTCAAGATGTTTTTAAATCGCTGAGTACTATTGAGCATAAAATTATGAAACGGCACCGTAACGCCTTTTATCTCGTTTTGAGTAAGTGCCGCCGGAAACAAGTCTTCAAGAAGGTAATTAATTACCGGGGCGTGTTGCTCTAATTCTTCCTGGTGTGTAAATCCTGTTCGCAGCTGCGGGTAGGGCTCTATTTCCTTCAACAAGTATGCAGCACGCTCAGCAGCATAGCCAGTTTGTTGGGCAGCCACCTTTTCCAGGTGCTCAATAAGCACGTGAAATGATATATGAATTTCGAAAGGGCTATCTTTAAAGGGCTGAACACTCATTACTTAATTGATAGGTTTGGCAAAACTAACTAAAATACTTTTTAACAATTAAGCAACCAGGCCAAGGCCATTAAATCTGATGGTATAATTACAAAACTGTTGAAATAAATTGGATGCTTAAAGCCTTACATTGAGTGATACATATGGGTACCAGCCCTCGGTAGAGTGACCGGCCAAAACCTGTATTACTGCTAGCCCTGCCGGTGCAAAGTAAACTCCGCCCCCTGTACCCGCATGCCATTTATTTGATGATTGCCCGCGCACCCAAACCCTGCCGGTATCATAAAATCCTGTTACCCCTAACTGCCCGGGCAACACATAACCGGCAATGTTAAATAGGTTAAGGCGCGCCTGCAGGTTGTTGTAAAACATATGATCGCCGGCAAAGCGGTTACCCAGGTAGCCCAGTAAGTTTCCGCCCTGTCCGCCTAAAAACATTGACTGATAAAATGCCGGCTTACCAACACTTAGGCCGCCGCCAACCCTGTCTGATATTACAAACGTGCCTTTGGCATTAAGGCTAAAGTAGTAGGTAAACTCCGGGCGTATTTGCGCAAAGGACCTTGTATAGCTATTTAAACCGTTATATGCCTGCAAGGTAACGTTAACATAATAACCGTTGCTGGGCAATACATTACTGTTACGTTTATTGGCGTTGAAATTAACCAGCAATCCAATATGGGCTTTGTCTTTATTAACAGTCAAGCTATCATAAGAATTCAAAAGGTTGGGATTGTTAATAAAACGACCTTCATTGTCTTCGCGGTGCAGGCGATAGTATTGAAACGATGGCCCTGCACTCAGGGTGGTATTAGCGCCCAACCACCAGCGCAATGCGGCATCAACCTGGTAGGTGTTATAACGCGTACGGTAAAAGCGCCTGTACCCCGGAAATTTGAACAAAGGCGTTTCATTACCTCTGCCAAAAAAGTTGAGGGTATTGTTTGGAGCCTGCACAAATGCGTTTAATACAATGTCGGCCTTGCCGATAGCATCTATCCACTCACCATTATATTTTATACGAAAAGCATCGGTTGCAAAAGCGTGCGTAACCAAAAGCTGCTGTATACTGGCATACGGCAACTTACGAAAGCCATTCCTTCGGGTATACTTAAATCCTGCGCCAAGTAATATGCCGTCATCAGGGTTTATTGCCCCTGTTGCCAGCGGCATCCATACATTGTAAGGGTTATTTTGAACAAATTGGGTATTTAATGAATCATTGCTTAAATGTGTTTTCAACAAGCTACCGTTGCCGGTTATGGCTACACTATCTCTGCGGTTGTAAATACGTACTTTGCTTTGTGCCTGTTGTACATCATAAGTTTTTTGTCCTTTAGCGCCGATAATCCGCAGCTTTATGGGTGAGTGTGTATAATTAATAACCACCTTATCGTTTCCGGCCTCGGTGTATAATCTTATTTCACGGGTAATTTGCGGGTTATAAACCATGCTGAGCAATTCATCCTCAACCTCGCCTGCTTTACTTATTTTATTTATTTGTATACGCATGCCGCCATCAGCAGCATCAGTTATTATTACCTGTTCGTTTTTGTCAGTGGTGCGCAGGTCTACAGTTTTGTTTACAAACCGGTAATACTCATCCATTGCCGTAGGTATATTGTTACGGCGTTGCTTTAGCTTATTAAAAAGTTCATCATGCCGTATTTTATAAACTTCGGGCGGAAGCAGCTTTAGTGAAGCCTCCAGCACCTCATCGCTCTCTGCCTTCACAAAGTCATTTGCCATACGCATCCAGTCGTTATAACTAATTTGCGCATCGGGCAACGGCTGTATAAACCGGGTTTTTATCAGTGAGTATTTTACCCTTGGTATGTCTCCGTCAAAATGATCAAGCGTTGGGCTAATCCATGACCGGGCAGCCAGTGATGGCAACACCCCTTCACTAACATGAAAAACCTGATCACGATCTCGTGGAACAGCGTAATATTTTTTGTCTTTATTCTTTTTTTCGTAAGCCCAACGCCATTGGTCTTCATGACGGTCCCAATCACCTAAAAGCAAATCGAGCATGCGGGCTTTTAAAAATTGTTCACCGTTAACCCGGTTATCATTGTCTTCTTTAAGCTCGCCCAGCATTTTGTCAGTGTTGTCTGATTTACCGGTGGGTTCGCGCTCTTCAAGTAGTACTACCAAGCCATTGAATATTTTGCTGTACTCACCTAAAGCAGCATCGGGCGCAATTACGCCAATTATCGGGTTAGCATGAGGCACGCCTGCAGCATCAGCAAGCGGCGGAACAACCAGTGCCGAATACGGATGCTGACTGCTTAATGCATCATCAAGCCAATCAATAGCAAATGTACCTCTGAAATTTGGTGGAAGTAGTTTATCAGGCGTTTTCTCAACGCTTCTTATAACCCACTCTTTACCGTTTTTATCTTCGAGCCTTAATGATTTTGATTGCAAACCACCACCTTGCTTAAGCGGCTTGAGGCCACCATAAACTTCAGATATTTTTATAAGCGGCAGTTTAACAGTTGTAGCCCATTCCTCACGGTAGTTTTTGCCAAATAGCCATTTATGAATACCGCTTACCTGGTTGTATGACGGGTGGACTTTTACTAAGGTGCTATCAGCAAAATAAGCCGTTGATTTTTGCTGAGCATAACTTGCTGCTGCTATACCAAGCAGTGATGTGAGTAAGGTGAATTTGCGAAGCATAACGCCTTTAATGTTTGCAAGTGTAAAATAAGCAAAAATTAAAGCGTCAAATCCTATCGCATTTGTAATAAATGCGCTTTTTAATCAATTATTGACTAAAGTGCCGTTATATGCAAGCCTTTACCGGCCTACGCTTGCTTTCCTTATCCTGCTTAATGTTTCGGGCGATATGCCTAAATAAGAAGCCACCATACTTTGGGGAAAGCGCTGTAAAAAATAAGGATATGTATTTTGCAGGTTGTTAAACCGCTCTTCGGCCGTAAGGCTTATAGCAGCGTGCACCCTGTTTTGGGTGGCAATATTTGCTCGCTTGTCAAGCTCCTTTATCATACCGGCAAAAGCAGGTACCTGGGTTTGCAGTTCCTCGCTTTGGGTATTTGATATTATGAGTAGTTCAGCATCTTCAACAGCGTCAATATTATATTTTGATGGCGTTTGCAGCATATAGCTTTCATAGTCGGCTACCCACCAGTTTTCTAAACTAAAACGTATAATATGCTCATGGCCCTTATCATCAACTGAATACATACGAAAAGCACCTCTTATAACGAAGCCAATTTGTTTGTTTACATCGCCTTCCTGTAAATAATATTGTCGCTTTCTCAGTTTACGCAGTTTAAAGGTTTGCTCTATAAGCTTTTTATCGCCGGCGCTTAAATTACTTTTGGCGTAGTTTTCAATATAATTAAATAGGGCCTCGAACATCTCCTAACGTTACAATAATGGCAATTTTAGCTTGATTATTTTATAGGTTTCATGCAAATGTAAGCCAATTGTAATCAATTTATAATCCAATTGTCATTACCATTGTTGAGTGTTGTAACTTGCAAATAGCCGCTGCACCTTTGCTTCCATATTTTACTTAAACCGTGTTCACACGATTTTGCAAAATCGGTTCTCAGGTTGCTGGTACAACTATTAAAAACAGCATTCCTGATAAATATCAACTGCACTTTTTAGCAAACTCCAATTTGCAACGCACTGGCATAACCCGTTTTGTGATATCTGAACCCAGCAACCTTTAAGGTCATGAAACTCTTTACTAAGTTAGTATTAATCATCAGTATAATTACTGTTTCCTTTAACACGCTGTATGCACAAAGCACTGTTGTAAAAGGCACTGTAACCGATGCCAAAACAAAAGAAGCATTACCCTATGTAACGGTAACATTTGGCGACAGCAACCAGGGTGCACCAACAGACGGCCAGGGACGCTTTATCATAAGAACCAACGATAAGTTTGAATACATTAAAGTGAACTACGTTGGCTACCGTACGGCTACCCGTAGCATTGAGGCCGGGCAAGAACAAACCATAAATATTGCCATAACCGCTGATAGCAAGCAGTTGGGCGATGTTGTTGTAAAAGCCGGTAAAAAAAAGAAGTATACCAATAAAAATAACCCTGCTGTTGAGCTTATAAGGCAGGTAATAGCCCACAAAGCACAAAACCAGGTAACCAGCTATAACTTTGCCGAGTATAAGCAGTATGAGCGCATGACCTTTTCGCTTAGCAACCTTAGCGACAAGTTTAAGAACAGAAAAATTTTTAAAAATTACCAGTTCATGTTCCGCGAGCAGGATTCAACTGCTATTGGCGGTAAAACATTGCTGCCTTTATATATGGAAGAGAAACTTTCGGCTAATTATTACCGCAAAGTTCCTTACGCCCAAAAGCAGGTGGTTGAAGCCAACAAGCAGGTTAAGTACGATGAAACATTTGTTGATAACCAAGGCCTCACCACCTACTTCAACCGCATGTATCAGGACATTAATATTTACGATAACAACGTATCGTTGCTGAGCAACCAGTTGTTAAGTCCTATCTCTGATAATTCGCCTAACTACTATAAGTTTTTTATTACCGATACCATAAAAGATCAAAAACCTAATCTTATTGAATTAAGCTTTACGCCACGCAATACCATTAACAAGCTTTTTGAAGGCCGCATTTATATTACTATGGATGGCAATTATGCTGTGCAAAATGCGGTGCTTACGGTGAATAAGAACATCGATCTTAACTTTGTACGCCAAATGGAGGCGCGCTTATCATTCGAAAAAAATTCGGATAACCGTTACCATCTAAGCCAAAGCAATTTAAAAATTGAGTTTGCTTTAAATAAAAATAAAGGCGGTGGTGTATTTGGTGAACGCCTGGTTACCATACGCGATTTTAAATTGAACTCGCCCCGACCCAAAGAAACTTATGACGGCCCTGCCCAGGTATATGCAAAACAGTCTGACGTACAAACTGATGCTTACTGGACCGAAAGCCGCCCAGATACGCTTGACAAAGCCGCTGCCGATTTATATAAAAACGTAGATAGCCTGCAAACCATACCATCGTTTAAACGCACTATGGATATTGCTACGTTGGTGCTGGCCGGTTACAAAAATTTTGGGCCGTTTGAAATGGGACCGGTTAACACGTTTTACAGCTTTAACCCGGTTGAAGGATTCAGAGCTCGCTTGGGCGGCCGTACTACCACTGCGCTAAGCAAACGGTATTACTTTGAAACTTATGGAGCATATGGCACCCGCGACCAAAAGTTTAAATACTTCCTAAGCTCTACGTATTCACTAAACAACAAGTCTATATACTCGTTTCCACAAAACTACATTCGCGCCAGCTTTCAGCATGATACCAAGGTACCAGGACAGGAACTTGAATTTGTGCAAGAGAGCAACTTTCTACTGTCATTTAAACGTGGCGCTAATGATCAGTGGCTGTATAACGACATCTTTAAACTTGATTACGTACACGAGTACTTAAACCACTTTTCGTACGCTGTAGGCTTTAAAAAATGGAATCAAAGTCCGGCTGGGGCGTTACAATTTCAAAACCTCCTGCCAAACGGAGCCTTGAATAATGTAAACCTTATTCACACTACCGAACTGTCTTTACAGTTGCGCTTTGCACCGCACGAAAAGTTTTATCAAGGTAAATTGTATCGTACACCTATTCCTGATAAGTACCCTATTTATACCCTGCGTTATACACAAGGATTTAGAGGCTTATTAGGTGGCGACTACAACTACCAAAACGTTGTAGGTAACATTAGCAAACGCTTTTACCTATCGCAACTAGGCTTTACTGATGTTAGCACCGAAGGTGGCTACCTGTTTGGCAAAGTACCGTTCCCTTTAATGGATATACACAGGGCTAATCAAAGCTATGCTTTCCAGTTTCAGTCGTTTAACATGATGAACTTTCAGGAGTTTGTGAGCGACCATTACGCCACGCTTACCATTGACCATAATTTTAACGGCTTTTTGTTTAACAAAATACCGTTACTACGCCGTTTAAAACTGCGCGAGGTGGTAAACTTTAAAGGTTTATGGGGAGGTGTAAGAGCCGAAAATAACCCGGCTAATGACCGTTCCCTGCTGCGCTTTCCAACCAACAGCTCGAGCCTTGCAACAACCTATACGCTTAACAATGGCATGTATGCCGAGGGAAGCGTGGGCATTGGAAACATATTTAAAGTTTTAAGGTTTGACCTGGTACGCCGCTTTACCTATTTAGATAACCCTAACGCTCCTAAGCTTGGTTTAAGAACATTTGTGAAGTTTGATTTTTAAGCAGGCAGACAAATAAGAAATACAAAATTGCGGGTTTTACCTTAAAATAATACGCACAGGCACAGCTACCACCGGGACAGGGCCGCGTATTTAAGAGGTAAAAGCCGCAATTTTTTTATATGATGATTGCTAAAGCCGCAAGCCTTCAATTTACCAGCAGCTTATATCCCCGGCCATGCACATTGATGATTTCTACACGCGGGTCATCTTTAAGGTACTTACGTATCTTACTTAAAAAAACATCCATACTACGGCCATTAAAGTAGTTATCGTCATTCCAGATGTTGAGCAGGGCTTCTTCGCGGGTGAGCACTTCATTTTTTTTAAGGCACAACAACCGCAACAAGGCAGCTTCCTTGGTTGATAGCTTTTGAACCAATCCATCGGCAGTTATAGTTTGTGAAGTAAAGTCAAAATCGTATTTACCAATTTTAAATGTAGTAGGCTTTTCCTCTTCGGTGCTGCCGGCGGCAGTACGCTTTAAAAGCGCATTTATACGAAGCAGCAATTCCTCAATGCGAAAGGGTTTGGTGATATAGTCATCGCCACCTAAATTAAATGCCTGGGTTTTGTCCTCAATCATGGCCTTGGCAGTAGCAAAAATAATAGGCACATGCTCATTTATTTTGCGTATTTCCTTGCCCAGGGTAAATCCATCCTTTTTAGGCATCATTACATCCAGTATCAGCAGGTCAAAATCACTTTTGGTAAATTCCTTTAATCCGGCATCGCCATCTTTGCAAAGCACTACATCAAATTTGCCTTTAAGCTGCAGGTAGTCTTGCAACAGGGCGCCCAGGTTGGCGTCATCTTCTACCAATAGTATTTTCTTCATGCAATATTGAATTTCAGTTCAAATTCAGAACCTTTTTCTTTTTCCGAACGAACGCTTATCATCCCTTCCAGGCGCTTAACTATAGTATTTACATAACTAAGTCCTAACCCAAATCCTTTAACATCATGCAAATTACCTGTAGGTACGCGGTAAAACTGCTCAAATATTTTGGCTTGTTGGTCGCGGCTCATACCAATGCCTTTATCGGCCACACGTATAACCAGTTGGCTGCCTTTATTAAGAGTGCTTATGGTAAGTTCGGGCTCATCTTTACTATACTTAACCGCATTATCAATTAAATTGAATATTACGTTGGCAAAGTGAAGCTCGTCGGCCTCTATAACGGCAAATTCGGCATCTAAGTGCAAATCAAGTTGGGCATTGCTCTTTTGCAGCTTTAGCTGCATGCTGTCTAATACATCGGTTATCAGTTCGTTAACATCAACCGGTTTTTTGTCGAGCTTGAAGTCGTTTTTCTCAATACGGGCAATGTTCAAAACGCGCTCAATGTGGCTACCCAGGCGGGCATTCTCTTCATAAATTATGTCGGCCAAGCGGGTTACGCGGGCTTTGTCTTCAATAATCTCCTGATCTTTTAAAGCCTCACTGGCAATCATGATGGTTGATACAGGCGTTTTAAATTCATGCGTCATGTTATTGATAAAATCGGTTTTCATTTCCGAAATTTTCTTTTGACGCAGTATGGTGAATATGGTGTAACCAAAGCATACAATAAGCACCATTAACAAACCACCACTAATGCTAAGCATGTAAGTCATGCTGCTTAATATGTGCGAGTTTTTATCAGGAAAAAACAGCTGTATCTTACCCGGATCGTTAATTACATCCTTAGTAAAAATTGGGGTTTGATAGGTTTCGCTGGCATAAAACACAGGCTTCTCTCCTACCATGTCATATGCTTTTGAAAATATGAGCGAATCGTTATTAGCCGTGCTTACTTCATAGCTAAAAGGCAACATAATGCCTTTGTTATGTAATTCAAACCGCAGCAACGAGTCAATCCACAGGGTATTGATGCGGTCCTTTAATGGCTGGCCTGAGTTTTTATACTCTTCGGCCAGGTTTTGCATTACGGTGAAGTTGGTTAACGTTACCTCGGTTTCTTTTTGATTTAATTTGGCAAGTGAATCTGCACGCAGCATTTGCTTTATTTGGGCAACCTTGCGCTCCTTTACTTTACGGTCATGCTCGCGCTGCCAGTAAGGGTTAATTCTTACCCGGGCCACTACCTGCGGGCCAAACTGCGGGTCAAGATAATGTTGGTAAGTAGTATCGTATTTGTGAACCTTGTTGCCACGTTTTGTTGGTGGCAATTTGGTTATTTCAAGCGGTCCCCTGTTTTGGTGCAGAATACCAAATTCATCAACAAATTCTTCAATCTGGATTTTTACATTCACCATTTCCTCCTGCGGCAAACCGTAAAGTTCCTCATCCAGTTTGGTGCGCAGGATGATGTATTTTAAGCTGTCGCGCAGTTTGGCAATGCGTAAATCATGCTGCTTGCGGCTTTGCGTTGCGGTGGTGTTTGCCGAACTATCGGTAACAAATTTTTTTACCTTGGTTTTAGTAAACTTACGGTCTTCCTTAACAATCAGGCTATCGGCCTGCTTATCAATAAACCTATTGGCATCCTTTTTTTCAAGCTTTGATACCACAGTGTTTAAAGCCTCATGCACATCGCGGTCAAATAACTCCGACTGCATATGATAGGATTGCCGCAGAAAAAAATATTGCATGGCCACCACTCCCAGCAAGGCAAACCCCATAAGGCCAATTATTAAACCAATACTTCTCTTCTTCATTACTCAACAAAAATAATTGAAATACAAGAGCGTAACATCAGTTTAACAATTTTTAACAGTTGCGAGTTAGAGCTACGAGCCAAGAACCAAGAACCAAGAAAAAACTGAATAACAAAAAAAGAGGCATCTGATTATCAAATGCCTCTTTTTTTATTATGCCATAAATCCTGGCTCTTAGGTCTTAGCTCTTGCTTCTGCAGTTTAGAACGGCAAGTCGTCATCATCAGGTGCAGAGTTGATGTCAACCGGCGGAGCGTAGTCAGGGGTTGCTGCTGCAGCACCACCGCTTAGTACGTTAAGGCGCCATAACTGCAATGAGTTAAAGTAGCTTTTTTTACCGGTTTTATCAGTCCATGGGCGGCCGCGAAGGTTAAAGAATACCTCAACGTCGTCACCAACTTTAACAGCATCCAATAAATTGCAACGATCCTGGATGGCTTCAAATTTAATATACTCAGGGTATTGCGGGTTTTCTATATATTCTACAATAAGTTCTCTCTTTTTTAAAGATTCGGTAACTTGCTGTGTAGGAGTAACTTCGTGTACTTTGCCTTTAATATCCATAATTCTTGCTTATAAAACGTAAAGTTAATAGTTACAATTGTAAATCGGGCATTTTTTAATTCATAAATTTGTAGCCACATGCAAATTTATCAAACCGAAAGTAAGATCATTATTACCTGTAATAAACGCCTTGCACCATACCTGCAACAGGAGGTTGAAGCGTTAGGGTATACCATTAAGCGCGCGTTTCAAACCGGCGTTGAATTGGTTGGAACAGTTAATGATTGTATACCATTAAATCTTAACCTGCGCTGCGCCAGCCAAGTATTGTATTCGCTTGCAAGTTTTGAAGCAGCCGATCCGCAACGCCTTTATAACGAACTGGTACAGATTGAGTGGGAAAACCTGCTTGACTTTAGCGGCTATTTTTCTATTACCTCTAACGTAAATAACGAGCACATACTTACGCCGCTTTTTGCCAACGTAAAAGTAAAAGACGCCATAGTTGACCGTATAAAAGAAAAGAAAGGCATCCGCCCAAATTCAGGTCCGGAATTGAATAAAGCCGTACTGCATCTTTACTGGCAGGATGACAAGGCCGAAATATTTGTTGATACCTCGGGCGAAACGCTGGCAAAGCATAGCTACCGTAAAATTCCGGGTAAAGCTCCTATGCTCGAAGCATTGGCAGCATCAACCATTATGGCAACCAGCTGGGACAGGCAAAGCAGCTTTATAAACCCTATGTGCGGTTCAGGCACACTGGCTATTGAAGCGGCACTGCTTGCTACCGATAAAAGCCCGGGCTTGTTCAGAATGAATTATAGCTTTATGCACTTTATGGGTTATGATGAGCAGGTGTTTTTTACCGAACGCCGTAAGCTTAAAGATAAAGCCAAAAAGGAAACAGGTTTCAGAATTCTGGCAACCGACTTATCTGAAGATGCCGTTGACGTGGCCCGTAAAAACGCCCGCACAGCTGGCGTAGAACATTTGATTGAATTTGCTGTTTGTGATTTTGCAGACACCGAAGTACCTGAGCAGCCCGGCGTAGTAATGTTTAATCCCGAGTATGGTGAGCGCCTTGGCACACACACCAAACTTGAAGCAACCTATGCACGCATTGGGGATTACCTTAAGCAAAAATGTAAGGGCTATAAAGGCTATGTGTTTACCGGCAACCCCGATTTGGCAAAAAAAATTGGCTTACAAGCCAGTCGCCGTATAGAATTTTACAACGGTAAGCTTGACTGCCGCTTACTGGAATACAGCATTTACGATGGCAGCAAACGCGAACCAAAATCAGTTTAAATGAAACGCTTACTATTTTTGGCCACAATATTATTGTGCGCTATGTTTACACAGGCACAGCAGCAAATGCCTTTTCCGTTTCAGGGCGGTAAGGACGTAATGATGACGTTTTTTAAAGAGAACGTAGTGTTACCTAAAGCTCTTAAAGACAAAAAAGCAACCGGTACAGCTGTCATAAAATTTACAGCCGACCCTAAAGGCGCAATACAAAAAATTGTGGTTTACTATGCCGACGACTACAGCATTGCCATGCCGTTTATTGAGGCGCTGAAAAAATCAGATAAAAAGTGGATTATTTTTGATGGTGAAAAAGTACACGACTTTATAATTTCATGTACCATCAACTTAACACCGGGTAATGCCACGGCCGCTGTACAAAAACAGGTATACGAATCATACAACCAGCGTAAGCCAATTTTTGCCAGCAACCCTATCCCTTTAGATATGGCCACCCTGCTGCCTGCCATTATAACCACCTATTAACGTAAACGCAGTGTTGGTTTTAAACTAATTTAATTTACAAGATTTAAAACAGCTTTAAAACCGCAGGCTATTTTACTTCGTAAGTCATGGTATTAATTGAAGATACCGATGCAGAAGGACGTGTATACGAGCAAGATCAAGAATGTTGCGACTAACATTCGTAAAATCAGAGAGTACAGAAATTATACTCAAGAATACTTAGCCGTTAAGCTTGATATTTCGCAAAACGCCTACAGTAAAATTGAATTGGGTTATACCAAAATAACCCTTGAAAGGCTTTTCCAGATTGCACTGATACTGGAAGTTGATGTAATTGAATTGATAAAAGCCAACGATAATGAGGTTATGCTCATTATAAACGGATCAGCAGTTGCAAGTTAAATCTTAATATGCGTTTATATTTGCCAGTTCAAATATAAACGCATTTTTATGACCTCCTCCCAGCAACTCATTAATCAAACAGCACAATTTGTACAGCAAACCCTTCAAAACGCCGAAGGGGGGCATGACTGGTGGCATATATTGAGAGTTTGGAACAACGCAAAAATGATTGCGAAAACTGAACCTGCCAACATGCTTATTGTTGAGCTGGCCGCCTTGCTGCATGATATTGCAGATAGTAAGTTTCACAACGGTAATGAAGAAATTGGTCCGCAAACAGCAGTTACTTTTTTAAAAGCTCAAAACGCTCCTGAAGATGTAATTGAACATGTTGAATTGATTATAAGGCACATGTCTTTTAAGGCAAGTTTTGATGGCAGCCAGTTTCATTCTCCTGAGTTAGCCGTAGTGCAGGATGCCGACCGGTTAGATGCTATTGGGGCCATTGGTATAGCACGCGCTTTTACCTACGGCGGGTTTAAGGGGCGTGAACTTTACAATCCCGAGATTAAGCCAAACCTTAACATGAGTAAGGAAGAATACAAGAACTCTGCTGCTCCCACCATTAATCACTTTTACGAAAAACTTCTGCTTTTAAAAGATAAAATGAATACGGCATCAGCCCGTAAATTTGCCGAGGAACGCCACCGTTATATGGAAGCATACCTGACTCAGTTTTATGGTGAGTGGAACGGGCAGCTTTAGACCGAAAATTAAATTCACATTAGATTTTATGGGCAGATATAAACACGTTAGCTATGTGCATATATTTGCTCTAATAAATTTCTAATAAGTAGTGAAAAAATCGCTTTTGCTGGTAACGGCTCTGTTAATGCCAGCAGTTTTACTGGCACAGGATACAACTAAATTGCAGCGTTTTAACCTGCATTTTCAACAAACGGTAATCACACAAACTAAACCAGGCTTCAAAGCCGCATATACTGGTCAAAACAGCCTGTTGCCCCAAAGCGAAACCGCAACATCATTAACTACTACCCTTTATGGTGGTACCCGTTTATGGAAAGGAGCTCAGGCTTACTTTAACACCGAAATGTCGGGCGGGGCGGGTTTTAGCAAAACATTGGGCGTTGCAGGCTTTCCAAACGGTGAAACCTTCAGGGTTGGGAGCGCCGAACCTAAAATTTACATTGCCCGCCTATTTGCATCACAAGTATTTGAGTGGGGCAATGATTATGAAAATGTTGAGGACGATTTAAACCAACTTGCCGGCAAGAAAAGTAAGCGATACATAAGCATCACAGCCGGTAAGTTTGGCATATCTGACTTTTTTGATAATAACAGCTTCAGCCATGATCCGCGTACACAGTTTATGAACTGGAGCTTGATGAGCAATGGTGCCTGGGACTACCCGGCCAATACGCGTGGATACATTATTGGAGCAGTGGCCGAACTAGGTTTACCCAACTGGTCGTTACGATATGCTTTCACCATGGTACCTACACAAGCCAACGGCTCGGTGTTAGATGAAAGAATTGGCAAGGCCAATACACAAACACTCGAGTATGAGCAGCGCTACAAATTAAATGGTAATGCCGGCGCTTTCCGCTTATTGGCTTTTTATAATAAGGGCAAAATGGGTAAGTATAATGATGCTGTTGCAGCAAATACCTTACTGCCTGATGTAAGCTCAGTTACCTCATACGGAAACAAAAAGTACGGCTTTGGCATTAACGCCGAACAGTATTTAACGCCCGACTTTGGCATTTTTGCAAAGGCATCTTACAATGATGGAAAAACTGAAACATGGTTTTTTACCGAGATCGACCGTTCGGTTAGTTTAGGTGCTGTACTCAAAGGAACACGATGGAAACGTGCCGATGATGAACTGGGCATAGCTTTTGCCGGCAACGGAATATCTTCCGAACACCGTAAATATCTTGCAGCAGGTGGTTATGGATTTATAATAGGCGACGGCAGGCTAAATTACAGCACCGAAATGCTTGCCGAATTGTACTACAAACTCAATGCCTACCAGCATAAGGTTTGGCTAACGCCAGATTACCAGTTTATTGTTAACCCGGCTTACAACAAAGACAGGGGCCCGGTGCATGTATTTGCCCTACGAGCCCATGTGGAGTTTTAAGCGTTGTCAGCTTTAGGTTGAGCCTTAGGAAACTGCAGGTAAAAGATTGTTCCTTTATTTAATTCTGTTTCGTAAGATACCTTACCGCCTGCGTTTTCAATGGAGTTTTTAATGAACGCCAAACCTAAACCAGTGCCCGAGCTTTTGGTAGTAAAGTTTGGTTCAAAAATGCGTTCCCTCAGGTTTTCAGGTATACCATTTCCGTTATCCCGAATTTTTAACAGTATCTGATCACTTGATATTTCATAAATAATATCAACAATACCCAACCTTTCGGGCGGCATAGCTTCAATTGCATTTTTTAGCAAGTTATTAAAGCATCTTAAAAGCTGATCACGGTCAGCACTGATCATAAAAGGCTCCCCGGGCGCTTCATAATTAATGCGCACATTATCCATGTGCTTGAATATGATAACGGCCTGCCCAAGGGTTTCAAAAATATCTAAACGCTCCATTTTCGTATCAGGCATTTTAGCAAAGGCCGAAAACTCCGAGGCAATGGATGATAAGCTTTCAATTTGTTCAACAAACGATTTGCTGAAACGCTCAAATTTCATGTCAAACTTAGGATCTTTGTCTTTCCATGATTTTTCTAAAAGCTGCAAGCCAAGTTTTAATGGTGTAAGCGGATTTTTGATTTCGTGAGCCACCTGCTTGGCCATTTCACGCCAGGCGCTCTCCCGTTCGGATTGTGCCAGTTTATTTGCACTATGCTCAAGGGCGGCAATCATTTTATTATACTCTTTAACCAGTGCACCAATCTCATCATCGCGCTCCCATTTAATAGGCTCGTTCTTTTTACCGTAAATGGTTTTACTCAGGTTATATTGTATAAAGCTTAACGGGTTGGTTATTTGGCGGGCTACCAAAACGGCAAATACACCTATAGCAACAAATATAAACGCATAGATATTGATCATGGCATTCAGGAATGCATTCAGGCGTTCATAGTAGTCGGTTTGGTTTGAAAAGTAAGGCACCTGTAAGTAACCGGTAGTAAGGTTTTGATTGTTGCGCAAAGGCACATAAGCTGTTTTATAACTTAAAGCAGCAATTTTTTCATTGTTAATGAGCAGTGATTTTTGCCTGCGGCTTAGCATTATGTAAGCCTTTGCATGCATACGCCTGCCCAGCAAGCCATACTCATAAATTTTGGGCTGAGTTGATATTACGGGCCGCCCCTGGGTATCAAACAATATTAAATCGGCCGAAAAGTTATCAGCAAAGTTATTGAACCTTACTTGCGTAGCTTCATCAATATTACGTATCCCTCCCGGAAAGTAATTTTCAAACTTAGAAGCAATAGTGTTTATTTTATTGCTAATGGTTTCATCCTGCTGCTCGAGGTATTGTGCTTTGATTGACCAGTAGGTAATTAAGCCTACCAATGCAAGCGTAAACACAACAGCAAATATCATTGAAAACTGTATACGCGTTTTATATAGCAGCCTTTCAAATTTAAATCCTAAATTCCAGGTAATGTGTTGAGGGGTTATTTTAACAAAAGTTATACGTTTCCAAAGCCATACAAAGGTGATAAGCACCGCACTGAAAATCATTAACACTACAAAAAAGAAGGTTAAAGAGGCAATGTTATTAAGTATACTGTTTACAGGCTTTGATACTACAATAACCTTACGCAAACTTGGCTGATATATCAGGTGGCTGTAACGCGTAAAACGCTGCAGCCATGATGTTTCTTCATTATCGTGATTACTACGGCTGCTTGTTTTAAATAAGTATTGCTTTAGCCTGCCTTTAAAATCGTTATTTACAACATCGTAATCAAACTTGCCGCTCTGACTTAGCAACCGTCCGTCACTGTAAAATGCGTATGAGTACTCTTTAAACCGAGCATCACTTCTTAATTGATTTTCTATCAACAGCTCTGGAAAATTGCTGGTTGAATGTATAGGCTTTGCCTTGAGTTCTATAATAACAGTTCCGAGGTTGGCTTCGCCCTCATAAACGGGTATAATGGCAAAGTAATTTTGAAATCCAAAGTTCTCGCTTTCACGGTAAAAATATTGGCTAACCTTAAGCGAGCTGAATATTACCATGTCTTTAAAATCATTCAAGGCGTAATTATTACCTTCAATAATGGCGTTTCCGCTTGAGTCAAATTCATGAACCTTGCAATCATAATCGGCCAGGTAACCATCAAAATACCTTTTAGCAAAGCGATTTTTCAAGAATCCCTCATTGTGCTCCTTTTCTTTAAAATAGTGAGTAAGTGCAGGGTCGGCCACAATACGCTTTTCAACCTTCTTAAATATATTTATGATGCGCGGGTTCTCTCCATCATTTAACCGTGCAACCAACTGCTTGCGCGTTTCCTGCTCTTTCATTGATTCAAAATCGCTGAGCTTTACGGAAGCAATAAGGGCACAAATAAATATCATACCACCGTATGAAAGTGCTGTAAGCTCACCATTTATTTTACGGTTGGCATATAACCTTAACAGCACAAGTATTCCCCATAAAATATAAAAAACCGTTGCGCTAAAAATGAATGAAGCTATAGTAGCAATTACGATGGCACCGGTAAAAATGCCCAACTTAATATTGTCTGGTATGTGAAGCTGTTTATTTATAGCCAGGAGTATTTCAACCAGTAAATAAAATATTAAAAAGCCCACACAGGCCATTACAATACCTATTATGCTATAACCGGAAAGATTTAATACGTTGTTTACATCAAAATTGATGTTAGAGTTTATTACAACCTCTTTAAACAGGTTAAGCAACCCGGTAGATACTAATACAAGCAGCGCAACCCCACCGGTAAATAAGGCATAACATGATACCGTACTTAACCGGCCCAAGTCAATTTTAAAACGATTGGTGTAAATGTACCCTACAAACCATAGCGCAAAGAGCAAATTCAATATAATATCACCAAATGTGGGGAATACGGCATTTAATGAATATAAAGCAGGGTTGAACAGCGGTAGGTTATAACTAAAATCGGGGAAATTAAACCGTAGATTAATGAACCTGAGTATAATTATAGTAAGTGCAAGTAACCCAAACGCTGTAAATATTTTTTTGGTGTGCACAAAGTAGTTGCATATGCTGGTTACAAGCAGGCAAAAGGCAATCAAAGCAGCTACCCATAAGCAAATTTCCCAGCCTAAGGAGGTATAGTTAACAATCTTTGGGTTGAGCTTAACAGAAAACAGATACCTGTCATCAGAACTGTGAATATGGTAAACACTTTTATCGCCGAAATCGGCAATTTCCATGTTGGCTGCTTTCGAAAGCCCTGGTTCAAAATCGTTGTTTAAGTAAGCGTTTTGGAACGGATACTTGCTTTTGATGAATATGTAGGCTATAACCGTAAAGTTGCCTTCCGTTTTGCGAATGGCCTCATAGTAGCCGTTAGATTCTTTGACAAACGATCTACCCTCGCGAACTTTAAGAGGATCTTCGTGAATAACCTTAATCCCTGTCCAAAAAGTAAGCTTGTTATTGTGGTATGCAAAAAGCCAAATACGCTTATTTACAGTTATTTCATTAATATCTTCAAGCGCAGCTTTATCATTTTGAGGATAGGTTTTAAGCCGCTCAAATGACTTACCCGATAGGATTTGATCAACCTCCTTCTCGCGCTGCTGCAAATTGCTCTGCAATTGGTGAGCGTTGGATGCAAAATCTGTTTGAGGAGTATAGCTACTGCGAACCACTATGGCTGTTAACAGCAAACTGGCGCATAGTATAGCAAGCCATATACGTATTTTGGCGTAGGTAGTCAATTTAGAAGGCGACGATTGAAGCATCAAATATATCATAAAAAACAAAAGCCGCTTTGGTTTGCGGCTTTTGCTATTTTTATGCGTTTACGGTTAAACTACTTGTTTCGGCAGCACGATCAACCTTTTTAACCAGTCCCTGCAATACATTGCCGGGTCCAACCTCTGTAAAGGAGGTGGCTCCATCTTCAAGCATATGCTTTACAGTTTGCGTCCAGCGCACAGCACCGGTAAGCTGGGCAATTAAATTGCGTTTAATAGCTTCAGGATCGGTGTAAGGCTTGGCATCAATGTTTTGGTAAATTGGGCAAACAGGTGCTTTAATATCAGTGTTCACAATAGCATGTTCCAGCTCAACACGGGCCGATTCCATTAATGGTGAGTGGAATGCACCACCTACATTTAATACCAAGGCGCGTTTAGCACCGGCAGCCTTAAGCTTTTCACAAGCCAGCTCAATACCGGCAATAGTTCCTGATATTACCAGTTGCCCGGGGCAGTTGTAGTTAGCAGGAACCACTATATCACTTACCTGCTGACAAACGTCTTCAACGGTAAAATCATCTAAACCTAATACTGCAGCCATAGTTGATGGCTGTAGTTCGCAAGCCTTTTGCATGGCATTGGCACGTGCGGCAACCAATTTTAAGCCATCTTCAAATGATAAAGCGCCGGCAGCAACCAAGGCCGAAAACTCACCCAATGAATGACCGGCAACCATTTCAGGCTTAAAGCCGTCTCCAGAAACTTTAGCCAGTATAACCGAGTGTAAGAAAATAGCCGGCTGGGTTACGTTAGTTCGCTTAAGGTCTTCATCAGTACCGCTGAACATTAAATCGGTTATGCGGAAACCTAATATTTCGTTAGCCTGCTCAAATAATTGGCGAGCTTGTTCATGGTTGTCGTAAAGATCTTTACCCATGCCCACAAACTGGGCGCCCTGACCAGGGAAAATATATGCTTTCAAATTAATGAGTGATTTTAGTAAATGTTTGAATGAGTGATTCTCTTGTCTTGACTCGTGATTCTTGAATTTATATTCTGTATTTATGACAGTTTACTTGCTATCAAATCCAAAAACTCCGTACGGGTTTTGTCTTTATAAAATTCACCGCTAAAGGCAGATGTGGTAGTTACCGAGTTTTGCTTTTGTACACCGCGCATACTCATGCACAGGTGACGGCATTCAATAACCACACCTACGCCCAGTGGGTTAAGCGTTTGCTGTATACAATCGCGTATTTCGTTGGTTAAGCGCTCCTGTACTTGTAGACGGCGCGCAAATACATCAACTATACGCGGAATTTTGCTCAAACCTACCACGTGCCCGTTGGGGATGTAAGCTACGTGTGCTTTGCCAAAAAACGGCAGCATGTGATGCTCACACATCGAGTATACCTCAATATCTTTTACCACTACCATTTGGCTGTATTCCTCCTTAAACATGGCCGATTTCAGTATCTCTTCCGCATTAAGGTCATACCCATGTGTTAAAAAGAGCATGGCCTTAGCCACACGCTCAGGAGTTTTAAGTAAGCCTTCGCGGTTAGGGTCTTCACCAATTTGGGTAAGCACGTTATGGTAACTGGCCGAAAGGTTTTCAATCAGTTCGGGGTTGTAGCGGTCTATTTTTTTGTAACCGTCAATGCCGGCATCGCGGTTTGGAAGGTTGTCGTCGTCGTCGTCAAACATTGGAGTAGGATTATTAATTGCCAAAGTACTCGGCGCTGTTGTTTTCGGTTTCGGCTAAACGTACGGAGTGTAAAAACACGCCCGGGTAAGCTTCAATGGGTTCTTTAAGCTGGTTAAAAATCTCAATGCAAAGTATCTCGGTAGAGGCCATTTTGCCTTCCATAAAATCAACATCTTTGTTGAGGTTTTTATGGTCGAGCTTTTCAATTACACGGTCATTAATAATTTGTTTCAGCTCTTTCAGGTCCATTAAATAACCGGTTTCGTAGCTTATTTCGCCCTTTACGGTTACGTAAAGGTTGTAGTTGTGGCCGTGCCAGTTAGGGTTGGCGCATTTGCCAAACACTTCCTGGTTTTTTTCTGCGCTCCACTCCTCGCGGTACATTCGGTGTGCAGCATTAAAATGCTCTCTGCGCGTTATATGTATCATCATAACAATATTGGGTCAAATATACAAAACAAAAACAGGCAAGTTGTTTTATCTTAGCCAGTATGAATATATTGGTAGTTGCAGCAACCCGTGAGGAAATTAGTGGCGTAATTTCGGGATTCGGAGGTCCGATATTAGATTCGGGAGCCGCTAACGGTTTTACGGGCGATACTACCAAGCAAAATAATTCCGAAATCGAACATTCGAAACCCGAAATCTTAATCACCGGCGTAGGCATGACCGCTACTGCATTTGCGCTGGGCAGGCATTTGGCTACCAACCAGTACGACCTGGCCATTAACCTTGGCATTGCCGGTAGTTTTGACCGTAATATTGCCTTAGGAAATGTAGTTGAGGTTGTGGAAGACGCGTTTACAGAACTGGGTGCCGAAGACGATAGCCGCTTTATAACGCTCGACCAGTTAGGTTTTGGGCGTACAATTTATAAAACTGCCGCCCGTGTTACCAATTATATGCCCGGGCAAAACCTATGGCAGGTAACCGCCGCCACGGTAAATACCGTGCACGGCGAAGAAGCTTCGATAGCCAAGCTGCATCAGCGCACAGCACCTCAACTGGAAAGTATGGAGGGAGCTGCTTTTTTTTATGCCTGCGAGCAGGCGGGCGTACCGGCGCTGCAAATCAGGGCAGTGTCAAATTATGTGGAGAAACGCAATCGCGAGGCCTGGAAGATTGGGTTAGCCGTTAAAAATCTGAATACATTTGCTGCGGAGTTTTTACGGGCTGTTGGAAAATTGTAAGTATTTCGTTTACCCTATCCAATAATTAATAACCCAATAACTAACGACTGACTACTATGAAACTAACTCTTGGCTTTTCGCCATGCCCTAATGATACGTTTATTTTTGATGCCCTTATTCATCATAAAATTGATACCGAAGGTTTAGAGTTTGAGGTGTTTTACGATGATGTAGAAACCCTTAACCAAAAAGCCATGCGCGGTGAGCTGGATATTACCAAGTTGAGCTACCATGCTTTTGCCTACGTAGCCAACCAATATGTGCTGTTAGATGCGGGTAGTGCGCTGGGCTTTGGTGTAGGACCTATGCTGATTTGCAAAGGCGACCCGGAAGAACTTCAAGCAAGACTTACTATTGATCATTCTCCGCTTACCATTGGCATTCCCGGAAAGTACACCACTGCCAACTTCCTGTTAAGCCTGGCATTCCCTGAAGCTACCAACAAACAGGAGCTGGTGTTTTCGGACATTGAAAATGCCTTGCTTGAAGACCGCATTGATGTGGGTTTGATCATCCACGAAAACCGGTTTACTTACCAGGATAAAGGCTTGAAAAAAATACTCGACCTGGGCGACTACTGGGAAAAAGAAACCGGTTGCGCTATTCCGTTAGGAGGTATTGTGGCCAACCGCAATTTGCCCGCCGATGTGCAGCACAAGGTAAACCGGGTATTGCGCCGGTCGGTTGAATTTGCTTTTGCTAATCCTAAATCGGGACTAGAATTTATTCGTTCACACGCCCAGGAAATGAGCGAAGAAGTGATGTATAAACATATTGAGCTGTATGTTAATAAATACTCGGTTGATTTAGGTGAAGAAGGCAAGAAGGCAATACAACTGATGTTTGATACAGCTCATGAAAAAAACATTATACCTCCAATTGCCGAAAGCCTTTTCTTGAATAATTAACTACCTTCTTACGTGGGTATCTATTGCTGCGCTAAAATTGATATAAACCGTAGCATTCAATCACTAATTTTTAAAATAACACACCATGGGACAACTTATAGATGATTTTAATAACTATCGTACTAAAATGAACGATAGGATTATGGAATCGGCTAATACCAATATCAAACGCTTTTTTGCCTTAGATACAACCACTTACGCCGACGGCGCTTTAGATGTTAAAACCAAGGAAATGCTCGGCCTGGTTGCCAGCATGGTACTCCGTTGCGACGATTGCATTAAATATCATTTAGGCAAATGTCATGAGGCTGGTGTAAACCATGCCGAAATGAATGAAATATTCATGATAGCAAACCTGGTTGGCGGCTCTATTGTAATACCGCACTACCGCCGTGCAGTTGAGTATTGGGATGAGTTGAATGCACAGTAGTTATACTACTTTTTCTTAAACTCATAAGGTGTGAGCTCAACAAAATCGGCCACCTTTACTTGCACCCCCACTACCTTATTACCCTGAACGGTAAACGGAAAAACGCTGCGACCAAATTCCGGGTCAGAGAAGGTGGCGAAAAATCGGTTACCGCCTAGTGGCTGCAGCCTTGCAAATAACTTAGGGTGATGCTCAAAGCGAACTTCCAAATCGCTCACAGCATCACCTTTACTTATGGTAATGTTACCGTAAAGATCATTAGTGTATTTGCCGGTGTACTCACCTATACTCAGAGCCGGGCGCAAATTCAATAGTGTACTGTCTCTCCAACTTTTTTCGCGTTGTAAAATGCGTTGCTGATAAGCCTTTGTTTCGGTCAGGGCCGCATCAGCATGGCTACGGAACGGCTGTTTGATGTACGCATCAATAATATCAAGGTTTAGGGTTTCTATAAGGTTATTTTGATCGTTGTTAGTTAAAATAACTATCCCTAGGTTTTGATCGGGCACCAGTGTAACTGATGATACATAACCATTTACCCCACCCGTATGCATTACCACACGATGACCTTTATAGCCCTGTAAAAACCATCCCAGTCCGTAAGCGCTAAAGCCGCCGTCTTCACCGCCGCCTACCAAAATTTGCGGCTGCCGTGTGGCGCGTATTGCTGCTGCCGGTATTACCTCGCGCTGTCCGGTTTTGCCATTGGCCAGCAAGGCCAGCAACCATTTGCACATATCATTGGCCGATGAGCTTATACTACCGGCAGGTGCCAGGTTATCAATTTGCGGGTATGGAATGGCAGCCAGCCGGCCATCAATAAAAGTATGTGCGGCGGCTTTGTTAAAAGATGTTGATAAATCTTTTGATAACGCAACCGTGCTACTCATTCCCAGGGGTGCAAAAATTGTTTCCTTTATGTACTGCTCCCATTTCTTTTTAGTAATACGCTCTATCGCTTCTCCGGCTGTTAAAAAGGCTGCATTGGTATAGCCCCAGCGGCTTCTAAACGGATAGAGTGGCTTTACATGGCTCATTTTTTCAATTACCTGTTCGCGAGTTAAGTCGCTTGTCCAGTAAGTAAAATCACCCTGAAAAGTACCAAACCCTATACGGTGGCTAAGTAAATCGCGCAGGGTAACCATGTTGGTTATCTCTTTACTTTCCAATTTAAATTCCGGAACGTATTTAGTAACCCTGTCATCCAATGAAACTTTACCTTGCGCCTGCAGCGTAGCCAGCGCTGTAGCAGTAAAAGCCTTAGTGTTGCTACCAATCATAAAAAGCGTATTTTCATCTACTTTGGCAGCTACGCCCAACTCTTTAATTCCATACCCTTTGCGTAGTATTATACGTCCGTCTTTAACAATACAAACCGCAGCACCAGGTACACGCCAGTTGGTGAGCGATTTACTGATGAGGTTATCAAGACTATCTGTAATAAATTTGTTGCGGTTAGCATTTTGCGCTTCAGCACCAAGGCAAAAAAGGCTGGTAACAAGTAGTAATGAGAGTTTTTTCATGATCAGGACAGCCGCAATAATTGATTAAAATATTAATTTAACGCAATTTTTATAGCAGCATTATTTACGCTGCTAAGGTATTTCAAAATTTGATATAGTATGAACATGAAATTTCGCCGCCCGGTTTTAAGTACGTTGCTGATAGTTTTGGCAACGCTTATAAATTATGCGGCTAAAGCTCAGGGCGGATTGCAGTGGGCTAAAGATGGTTACCATTATTACAGCATTCAAAACGGCGAAATTGTTGAGCTCGACATCAGGGCTGCCGATCAAAAAAATGTGATAGTAACCCAGCAGGCGTTAACGCCCGCAGGTAAAGCAGCCATAAGGGTACGCCGTTTCTCGTTTTCTGACGACAGGCGAAAAGTGCTTATTAATACCAACACCAAACGCGTTTGGCGTCAGGATACCCGGGGCGATTATTGGGTATATGACATTAGCAGCAAAAAGCTTACTCAAATAGGCAAATCGCGCCCGCAATCATCACTTATGTTTGCCAAAATATCACCCGATGGTACCAAGGCCGCTTATGTAAGCGAGCATAACGTTTACGTTGAAGATTTAAACAACGGAGCAATAAAGGCATTAACCAGTGATGGCACCAAGCGTTTAATCAACGGAACATTTGACTGGGCTTACGAAGAAGAGTTTGATTGCCGCGATGGTTTCCGCTGGTCGCCAGATAGCCGTAGCATTGCCTATTGGCAAATTGACGCCACCAAAATACGCAACTACCTGATGCTTAACACAACCGATTCTACCTACTCTTACACCGTACCTGTAGAGTACCCCGTAGCTGGCACCGATCCAAGCTCATGCAAAATTAAGGTGGTTAGTGTAGCCGATGGCAAAACAGTTGATGTTAACGTTCCGGGCGATGCCATACAGCACTACATTCCGCGTATGGAGTGGGCCGGAAACAGCAACGAACTTATTATACAACAGCTTAACCGCGCTCAAAACGAAAGCAAAATATTTTTATGCCCGGTAAACGGCTCGGCTTCAAAAGCTATATACACCGAAACTGACAAGGCTTGGGTAGATGCAAAAGCTGCCCCCGAAGGCTGGGACTGGGTTGAGAAAGGCAAAAAATTTATTTGGCTGAGCGAAAAAGACGGCTGGCGCCATGCTTACAGCATTGACCGCCAGGGTAAAGAAAAACTATTAACTCCGGGCAAATATGATGTAATAAGCTTGAACCTTATTGATGAAGCCAATGGCTTTATTTATTTTATGGCTTCGCCTGATAATGCTACACAAAAGTATTTATACCGCATAAAGTTAAGCGGTGGTGCACCTCAACGTGTTTCACCCGCCAATCAGCCGGGCACACACCGTTATGATATTGCACCTAACGGCCTGGTGGCTATTCACTCATTTAATAACAGTTTTACCGCACCGGTGCGTGAAACCATTGGTCTTCCTGCGCATAAGCCGCTTGATGGTAAACCTACTGCCATTAACGTTAACGCCGCTGCTGCTGTAAATAAACCCGAATTTTTTAAGGTAACAACAGCCGATGGCATTACTATGGATGGATGGATGAAAAAGCCAACCAACTTTGATGCTACTAAAAAATATCCTATTGTATTTTACGTTTATGGCGAACCTGCCTCACAAACAGCAGCTGATACTTATGGCGCCGGAATGAACTTTGAGTATGCCGGTAACATGGCCGATGATGGTTACATTTACGTATCAATGGATAACCGCGGCGCGCCGGTAGCCAAAGGCAGGGAATGGCGCAAAGCTATTTACCGCAGTATTGGTACATTAAACGTAAGAGACCAGGCTATGGCGGCTAAGGAGTTATTTAAAAAGCATAGCTTTATTGATACCTCGCGCGTAGCTGTTTGGGGATGGAGCGGTGGCGGTTCATCAACGCTTAACCTTATGTTTCAATACCCTGATGTTTATAAAACAGGCATAGCGGTTGCCGCTGTGGGTAACCAGTTAACGTATGATAATATTTATCAGGAACGTTATATGGGCGTGCCTATAAACGATGAAGCACGTTCATACTTTGTAAAAGGATCGCCGGTTACACACGCAAAAAACCTGCGCGGAAACCTGCTTTATATACACGGCACCGGCGATGATAACGTACATTACAACAATGCCGAGCAACTGATAAACGAGCTGGTAAAGTATAACAAGCAATTCCAGCTAATGTCATACCCTAACCGTACGCACGGCATATCTGAAGGTTTAGGAACCAGCCAGCATTTAAGCACGCTGTATACTAAATTTTTAAAGGAGCATTGCCCTCCGGGTGGCAGATAGTTCGTACTATTTAACTTTTATAAAAAGAGGGTTCAATTATATAATTGAACCCTCTTTTATTTTAATAAACTTATTTATGCTTACTTCCCATAAAGAAGGTTAGTTCTCCCCCGTTCATAATATCGGCATGTTTAATGCTCAGGCCTTCCAGCGGTTTACCATTAAGAAGCACCTTTTGCACATAAACATTTTTATCACTTTGATTTTTTGCCGTAACGGTAAAAGTTTTGCCGCCCGGCAGTTTAACCGTGGCTGCATGTATAGCCGGGCTGCCTAAAGCATACTCATCACTGCCTGGCGCTACAGGATAAAAGCCAAGGTTGGTAAAAATAAACCAGGCGCTCATTTGGCCGGTATCATCATTGCCGCCCAGTCCATCAGGTGTTGGCTTGTACATTTTAGGGAGTATCATGCGCACCCGCTCCTGTGTTTTCCATGGCTGGTTAGTCCAGTTGTACAGGTAAGCTACATGGTGAGATGGTTCGTTGCCGTGCACGTAGTTTCCAATTATACCATCGCGCGTTATGTCTTCAGTTTCTTCAAAAAACTTATCAGGCAGGTGCATGGTGAACAACGAATCGAGGTAAGGTATAACGCGCTTGTTGCCTCCCATAATTTCTATAAGCCCTTTAGGATCATGTGGGGCAAACAGCGTGTAATTCCAGGCATTGCCTTCAATAAAGCCCTGCCCTATGGTGGTTAGCGCATCAAACTTTGGCCTGAAGCTGCCATCGGCCAATCGAGGGCGCATAAAGCCCGAAGCCTTGTCATACACGTTACGGTAGTTTTGTGCACGCTTGCTAAACTCCTCGTAGATATCCTGTTTGCCCAACTTTTTAGCCAGTTGTGCAATACACCAATCATCATAGGCATATTCCAGTGTGCTTGATACCGATACGCCGTTACGTTCATCGGGTATGTAACCTTTATCTATATAATAACCAATTCCTTCGTAATCGCGCTTGCGAGCAGTGGTAACGCAGGCTTCCAGTGCCTTATTAGCGTCAATACCGGCAGCATTGCCTTTAACAATAGCATCGGCCACTACTGATACGCTGTGATAGCCCGACATGCACCAGTTTTCGTTACCCGAATTTGACCATACCGGCAACATATGCTCCGGACTTTGATCAAAATGAGCCAGCATTGATTTCACCATATCGTTATTACGCTGCGGATTAATGATGTTAAACAGCGGATGCAAAGCACGATAAGTATCCCACAACGAAAACGTGGTGTAATTGGTAAAGCCATTAGCCTTATGCACGTTCTGATCCAAACCTTTATACTGCCCATCGGCATCCATGTAAATGGTAGGGTTTATGAGCGTATGGTAAACGGCAGTGTAAAAGTTTTCTTTAACCGCTTTGCTTGGAGTTTGGATTACAATTTTTTGTAATTCACTCTCCCATTGTTGCTGTGCAGCAGCTCTTACCTTATCAAAATTCCATCCAGGCACTTCAGCCTGCATATTATCAATTGCTCCCTGCATGCTCACGGGCGATAAGGCCATTTTAATTTTCACCTTCTCGCCATCAGTAGTCTTGAAGTCGAAATAAGCCTTTATGCGCTGACCAGCAATCTCAGGGAAGTTTTTGTTTTGATTGAATTTGCCCCAAAACCCGCGATAAACCTGCCGGGTTGATTCATTACGAAAACCATGCGATGTAATTGGTTTTGAAAAACGCATGGCAAAATATAGCACCCGGTTTTTTGCCCAGCCATTGGTTTGCCGAAAGCCTATAACCAATGTATCGTTCACTACCCTAACGTACGTCCATACGTTTTTATCAGGATAATTATATATACCGGCCGTTAAATCAAGCACAATGTGTGCATCGTCAGCCTTCGGAAATGTGTATTGATGAAAACCAACGCGGGTGCTGGCAGTCATTTCAGCTGTGATATTATAATCACCAAGTTTGGCCTTGTAGTAACCAGCCTCGCTTACTTCATTCTGGTGCGAAAAGCGCGAACGGTAACCACTGCCCGGCTTATCGGCAGTGCCTGGATTGAGCTTCAAGGCACCTACGGTTGGCATAATTAAAAAATCACCTAAATCTGAGTGGCCGGTACCACTAAAATGCGTATGGCTGAAACCTGTTATGGTTTTGTCTTCATACTGGTAACCGGCACAATACTCATAAACCCGAGGATTGTACTTGCCATTCAACTCATAACTAATACTATCAGTTTCGGGGCTTAACTGTACCATTCCAAACGGAACAGTTGCACCCGGATAAGTATGCCCCATGCGCTGTGTACCAATAATTGGTTTAACGTAGCTCACCAGTTTTGGGCCCGTTTGTTTTTGACCACAAACCACCAGCGAGCCAAACGTTAGTAGTATAAACGGCAGATAACTTTTTTTCACTTTTTGCAGATTTATAAATAGTTGATTCGAAACATAATTGCCATATTGGCATTACAACATTATAGCTGTAACAACGGTACAGCATTTGTAATCTAACTACCAAAGTTCAACTTTAATCAAAAATTAAGAAGAAAAACATGAAAAAATTATTTTCAGCCATATTGCTTATCATGGCGGCCATGTCAATGAGTTCGTGCGGCTATAACAGCATTGTAAAAATGGACGAAGATACCAAAGCTAAATGGGGTGCTGTACAAAGCCAGTATCAACGCCGCGCCGATTTGATACCCAACCTTGTATCTACCGTTAAGGGTGTGGCTAACTTTGAAAAAAGTACACTTACAGAGGTTGCAGAGGCCCGCGCCAAAGCAACATCGGTACAGGTTGATGCTTCAAAATTAACCCCGGAAACTGTACAAAAATATCAGCAGGCACAAGGCGAACTAAGCACAGCTTTAGGCCGCTTATTAAGCGTAACTGAGAACTACCCAACATTGCGTGCAAACGAAAACTTTACCGCATTGCAAGGCCAGTTAGAAGGAACTGAAAACCGCATAAGTGTAGCCCGTATGGATTTCAATAGTTCGGTACAGGCCTATAACGGAAAAATACGTTCATTCCCCAATAACCTTACTGCAAAAATGTTTGGCTTTACGCCAAAAGGTTATTTTGAGGCCGATGCTACTGCTCAAAAAGCTCCCAAGGTTGAGTTTTAATTTTTAGTAAGTTCGGCTTATAGAGGGTTTTATTTCGCCAATAAAGGATTATGCTTTTACTAACAATTAAGCAAGTAAAACTTGATCCTTTATTGGCGAAACCTTACCAAAGCCATTGAAATTACTTCAATAACCGGTGAAAATCATCATACAACAATGAAGTTTAACGACGAAGAACAGCAGAAAATAAGGCAGGCCATTGAGCGTGCCGAGCAATACACTTCAGGAGAGATCAGGATATGCGTTGAAAAGTCGTGCAAGGAGGAAAATCCGATAGATAGAGCGGCAACCTACTTTTACAAGCTTGAAATGGATAAAACCAAGCTGCGTAACGGAGTGCTTATTTACATTGCTACCGCCGACCATAAATTTGCCATTATTGGCGATGAAGGTATAAACAAACTGGTTCCGCCCGACTTTTGGGATAAGACAAAAGAAAGCATGCTTCGCTATTTTAAAGAGGGCGATTTACTGCAAGGTATTATTATAGGCATTGAATATGCCGGCAAACAACTACAGCGCTACTTTCCAACTAACGCAGGTGATAAGAATGAACTGTCTGACGATATTGTGTTTATAGACGGTGACTAATCAGATTTAGAAGATGCTAAAAAAATCATTGTTGCTACTCCATTTACTGCTTATAGGGCTAATGGTTTCGGCACAAAAATTTCCGCCACGTTCAACCACTCTGGTTACCGATTATACCAACTCCCTTTCGGCTGATGATAAGCAGCGGCTGGAAAACAAACTGGTTGCGTTCAACGATTCTACCTCAACACAGGTGGCCGTTGTGCTCATTAAATCGGTTGGTGATTATGATATTGCCCAGTACGGAACCCTGCTTATACGCGAATGGGGTATTGGCCAAAAAGATAAGGACAACGGAGTACTTGTTTTAGCAGCTATAAACGACCGGAAAATTACTATTCAAACCGGTTATGGCGTTGAAGGTGCGTTGACTGACGCCGCAACCCAACAAATTATACAACAAAACATTAAGCCTAATTTTAAGGCCGGAAACTATTATAAAGGCCTTGATGAAGCTACCGATGAAATAATTAAGTACACCAAAGGCGAATACAAAGCCGACAAAAAACCTGCCGACAGACCTCGTAAGAACAAGAAAGACGGTGGTGGCTCAACAGCTATCATCATCATTGTTGCTATTGTAATTTACTTAATATTCCGTAACAAAGGTGGCGGCGGAGGCGGACAGGTTATTGGCCGTCGTGGCGGCGCAAGTCCGTTTTGGTGGTTTTTAGCCGGCAACATGCTTGGTGGCGGAGGCCGCGGTAGTGGCTGGGGTGGCGGCAGCTCTGGCGGTGGCTGGGGTGGCGGCAGCTCTGGCGGTGGCTGGGGCGGCGGTAGCTCCGGAGGAGGTTTTGGCGGCTTTGGTGGCGGCAGTTCAGGTGGCGGAGGCAGCAGTGGCAGCTGGTAAAATTTAAGATATGTATCGTAAAGATTATTTTTTGAACGAAACTCAGCGTCTGGCTCAAATAATAGCCAGGTTATTGGGGCTAAAAGATAAAGCCGAAAGCAGGGAAGAGCTTCAACAAGTTTATAACCATACGCTTGCTACCGAGTTTAGTATAACTGAAAAAGAATTGCTTGAGCTTTCTTTAGAAGACTTTAAGGCATGGCTTACCAACCAAAACTTCAGTGCAGTTAAATTAGATACTCTTGCACAAGTTTTATACCTGCGTGCCGAGCCTGACGGTCACAATGAGCATGCGTCACTGCTTATGCAAAAAACAATTACTGTATATGATATGCTGGAACAGGAGCACCATCAGCAATCATTTGAAAATATTGGCAAGCGTGCAGCCATACAAAACTATTTGAAACAACATGGCGCCTGAACTTAAGTGGACGGTACTATCATCTGAATATATACACCGGGGGCCATGGGCTACGCTACGGACCGACAAGTGTCTTATGCCCGACGGACGTATTGTTCCTCAATACTATGTGCTTGAGTATCCTGATTGGGCTAACGCCGTAGCTATAACCGAGGATAACAAGATACTTATGGTAAGGCAATACCGTCATGCAGCAGGCGTAGTATCACTCGAGATACCCGGTGGTGTTGTTGAACCGGGCGAAGAGCCTATAACGGGCATGAAACGCGAGTTATTGGAAGAAACCGGTTACTCATTCAGTAGTATGGAACTGCTTTGTAAGCTTCATGCAAATCCTTCAACAGGCAACAACATTACTCATTGCTACATTGCACGCGGCGGTAAAAAAGTACAGAACCAGCACCTAGACGAGCAGGAACAAATTATAGTTGAAGAGTATACCATTGACGAAGTAAAGCAGCTTTTGGCCGAAAATAAAATAACACAGGCGCTGCATGTAAGCACGTTGTTTTATGCATTGATGAAGTTAGATGCCATTCAATGGTAAAACGGCTTACCATACTTTAAAAGCTCTCCTCCTTCTTTGAAACTATATTATAGCATTATCTGATTTTGCGCTTTCAAGCTTACCTGGTTCTGCGTTGGTCAGATAAACCTATCATGTCATAAATCCAGAAAAATTTATCTTATAGAAAAGCCCCGCACGAAGGGCGGGGCCGGGTTATAGTTGGTTAGTAAAAGGAAGAATTGAATTAAGCCATTTTCAGCTTTTTCTGAATATCGGCCACGTAGCCTTTAAATTTCTTATCGGTATCAATTAAATCTTCAACGGTTTGGCAAGCGTAAATTACTGTAGAGTGGTCACGACCGCCAAAGAAATTGCCAATTGATTTAAGTGAACTCTTGGTGTGTGCCTTAGCCAGGTACATTGATATCTGACGGGCCTGTACAATCTCGCGCTTGCGGGTTTGAGATTTTACCATATCAACCGGCACTTCAAAGTATTCGCACACCAGGCTTTGTATATATTCAATAGAAATTTCTTTAACCGAATTTTTTACAAAGTTCTTTAACATCGATTTAGCAAGCGCCAAATCAATTTCCTTACGCATAAGGGTTGATTGTGCCAGTAGTGACACCATAGCGCCTTCCAGCTCACGAATGTTGTTATCAATGTTATGGGCAACGTACTCAATTACATCATCAGGCAGCTCAATACCATCCTGATAGGTTTTGTTTTTGAGTATGGCCATGCGGGTTTCTAAATCAGGCGTCTGCAAATCAGCAGATAAACCCCATTTAAAGCGCGATAGTAAACGCTCCTCCAAACCAGCCAAATCTTTAGGCGCTTTGTCTGATGTAATAATCAACTGGCGACCTGATTGGTGTAAATGGTTAAATATATGGAAGAAGAAGTCCTGTGTTTTTTCTTTACCGGCAAAGTTGTGCACATCATCCATAATGAGCACGTCAATAGCCTGGTAAAAGTTTACAAAATCATTGATGTTATTATGCTTAAGTGCATCAACAAACTGCTGGGTAAACTTCTCGCACGATACGTATAAAACCAGCTTATCAGGCAGGGTACGTTTAATTTCGTTACCTATGGCTTGTGCCAGGTGAGTTTTACCTAAACCAACACCACCATATATCATTAACGGATTAAACGATGTACCTCCCGGTTTTGCAGCAACAGCATATCCAGCTGAGCGTGCTAAACGGTTACAATCGCCTTCTACAAAATTCTCAAAAGTATAATTCTGATTTAACTGCGGATCAACATGCAGTTTTTTTAAGCCAGGTATTACAAAAGGGTTCTTGATATCTTTATTTAAAGAAATAGGAACCGGCATACTCTGATTTTTAGCCTCGGCACCATTACCATTTGATGGCATGTTAGTAGTATAAGGCTTGTTTGATGACGATTGTTCTACCACAATGTTATACTCAAGCCGGCCTTCGTCGCCCAGCTGCTTTTTTATTGTTTTACGTAACAACCCCACGTAATGTTCCTCCAACCACTCGTAAAAAAATAAACTAGGTACCTGTATTGTCAGAACGCTGCCATCCAACCTCAAAGCCTTAATAGGCTCGAACCAAGTTTTAAAACTTTGGGTCGGGATATTGTCCTTAATAATCTGCAAGCAGCTATTCCAAACGTTAGTACAGGTTTTTTCCATATATCATTTAAAGATAAAATGCTGATTTCCAAAGCCCCAAACAGCTCAAAGATGAGAGCAGTACGGAACATCGAATATTCGAAAAAAAAGCGGATTAAAAAATTAAAATTAAAATTTGCAGGGGTGTGTTTTTTGTGGTATACTATAGGCCTTACCACTCCAAAACAAGCCGGCACGTAGCGCAGCTAAATTCCTCATTTTTAATTGCTTAGATTGCATTTTATATTGTGTTATAGTTTAAGATTGTTCGTTACAAGAAACCCACAAAATCCCTAAAAAATCACGCCTCATAAGCAACAATTCTTAAGCCATTTTAACCATTTAATTGACACCAAAAAGCTAAACAACTGAGTTACGGTTGAATAATATTTTTACTGAAATTGAGATAAACTACCGGTTAAAAAAAAATCACGCCACATTTAAGCAAACCATACAATTTGCTATAAAATATATACAGAGGCATGCATTGGTTAAAGCAATTAAAACAGCTCTTCTAAATCTTTATGAATCATGCCTGCAGCGGTTTCATACGGGTTGTTTTCAAGCGTGCTTAAATTAGTGAGCAACACACGGCTAAAATCCAAACCGCTTGCATTTTGAGGCAACGAACGGTACGTGTTATTAAGAAGACCGGCTGTGTCGTCTTTTAAACGGCGCACTACTGCCCAGGCGCGGCTGCTTACATACACCTGCTGTGTAATATTATGCTGATATTCATTGTTTACCTCCTGTATGGCAATATGATGCAGTTCGGCGGCTGTTAAACCTGCACTATTAAGCCTTACCAACAAGCTGGAAGGATTAATACGCTCAACTAATAACACTATACGCTCGTAAGCCTGCAGGCGTAAAGGCAGCGTTTGGTTATCGGCGGCTTTTTTTAATTCAAGCACTTGCAATCGCTCACTTTTATCAAGGTAAGGTTTTATAAGGTAAAATGCAACCCAAACCACGCCTACGCCGGCAACGGTAAGTTTCAAAATATCAAGGAGGATGTCGTAAACTGTCATTTTTTAATGTTAGGCAGAGGTCATAAATATATTGAGGATAACAAAAATCTGCATTTTAAGTTATATTTGTCTTAGGTAAATTTAAAATAATTATGAGCGTAGCTGTTGAAATTGCACCTGTAACATTTACTGAGGGCGCTGCCAGAGAAATCAGAAAGCTTAAAGACCAACAAGAATTAAGTGACGACTTTGGCCTACGTGTTGGCGTTGAAGGTGGTGGTTGTGCAGGTATGAACTATATTTTAGGTTTTGATCAGCCTAAAGAGGGAGACAAAGAGTATTACATTGACGGCATAAAGGTTTTTATGCATAAAGCACACGGCATGTATCTTGCCGGTATGCAGGTTGACTTTCAAGACGGACTAAATGCCCGCGGTTTTGTATTTAACAACCCTAATGCACAAAGCACCTGCGGTTGCGGTACTTCGTTTTCGGTTTAATAACTGTTTAACGTTATATTATAAAAAAGGCAACCCTTTAAGGTTGCCTTTTTGTTTTATTCTATGTTGCAGTATGCAGTGATGATGTTATATAGCTTTTAATGCTTCCTCTATTTCTTTATCAATATAAGCAATGGTTGGCGAGCCATAACCGCTGCTATGAAATACAACCTTGCCTGCCTTATTCACAACTACGTTTGTTGGATATAAATGTATTCCATACTTGCTGGCTGTGAAACGCCCGCGTTCAACAATGTTGTAATTGAAAGGCATTAACTTAAAAAAGCTATTTAATTCATACTTCTCATCAAGTGCAATAGCTATAAATACAACCTCTTTGTTGCCTTTATATTTTTCTACAAGTTCATTCAATTCGGGTATCTCCGTGCGACATGGCGGACAATTAATAAACCAAAAATTCAGCACTACTACCTTCCCTGCCAAAGTCTTTTCATTCCACTTGTTTCCATTAATGTCTCTTTCGTTAAACCATTTAAACAACTGGCCGGTAGTAAAAAATTTACTTTCTGTTGGCTTTGAATCATAATAAGACCGCATTCCAGCTGCTGGTTGGCTCTCCGGTTTGCGAACCGACAGCTGTTGTCTTTTTACTAATGTATATTCATTCTTTTTACCAGAATCACTATTTGCTACCAAGGTATACTTACCACTTTTGAGCAAGCCTATTACGTTTAAATAATCATACTTAACACCGGCCGAATCTTTGATAACCGTATTAGGATCAATTCTTACCGAATAGGTAGTTGATGACGCTTGAGCATAAACCTGCACATATAAAAAGAGCAGGCAGCAAATTGACAGGAGATATTTCATGAAGTGATAAGCTTTAAAAAACCAAAATAGCTATTACGCACCAAAAAATCAATTTGCCTTTACCTATTCAATAAAGGAATGCTCATCAAGCTTGGGCAACCTGTAAACTTTTGTATTTTGCGTAGTAGTTGATTGAGCCATTACCTCATTCAAACCAATTGCAACCGGTAAAACAAAAAAGCAAACAGCATACTTTTTCATATTGATAAGATTTGTTACTTAAATATATGAAAAATACTTATTAATACACTTAAAAAGTATTATGTACACTAAAGTTTCTTATTTGTTAACATATTTATAATATGAGTAGATTTGTAATTATATTAATTGTACTTTTTATACCACAGCTGCTTATGGCCCAGTTGAGGCCTGGGTTTAATGCCGAGGAGTACCTGGAAATGTTGCGCTTATCGCGCCAACAAACAGATTCGGGGATAAAAAATGATCAAACACCTAAACCAGTTAATTTTAAAAGGATATACCGTTCGCCAATTGGCCCGCTGCTAAACCGTTGGGAGTTGTGGACAAATGCAGGCAGCAAAACGGCTGTTATTAGCATAAGAGGAACAACCGGCGATGCTGTGAGCTGGCTTGAAAACTTTTACGCAGCACAGGTTCCGGCTGTTGGCGAGCTGCAAATTAATGATAGTACACGCTTCAATTATCATTTGGCAAACCATCCACAGGCCGCCGTACACATTGGCTGGTTGCTTGGCCTGGCCGAGCTTTCAAAAACCATAGTACCCGAACTGAACAAGTTGTACAAAACCGAAGGCTACAAAAATTTCATCATTATGGGACATAGCCAGGGTGCAGCGCTTGCCTACTTACTGCGTTCACATTTAGCGTGGCTACAAACGCAAGGCCTTGTACCTGCTGATTTGGTTGTAAAAACATATTGCAGCGCTCCGCCTAAACCCGGCAATTTATATTATGCTTATGATTTTAATTATTTAACCCGCGGAGGTTGGGCCATAGCAGTTACTAACGCAGCCGATTGGGTACCTCAAACTCCTTTCTCTATACAAACGCTTGATGACTTTGCCAAGCCAAATCCGTTTGGCAGTATTGATGCGGCAGTAAAGGGTAAATCTATTTTTGTTAAGCTGTATGTTAAGCACATTTATAACCGCTTGCGCAAACCCCCTTTAAGGGCTGTTAAAAACAATCAGAAATATCTGGGCCACATGGTGTATAAATTCATTAAAAAAACACTCCCCCAGTTTAAAGAGCCTGCGTACGCCGAAGGCAATTTATATACCTCATGTGGTGTACCTATTGTGCTGATGCCTGATGATGACTACCGGCAAAAATTTCCTGACGACTCAAAGAATGTATTTGTACATCACATGTTTTGGCCCTATTACTATCTTACTCAAAAGGAATATGCACAATAAACTGAGCCATGTATTAAATTATTGAATTATAGTTATAATTAAAATAAAAGAATAGATTTGTTAAATACTTGCACGGGGTGCTTAACCAGTAATGGTGAGGCTGAGATAATACCCGATAAACCTGATACGGATAATACCGGCGTAGGGATGCATGGGCTTTAATGTTATCATCAGCGGTTGTTGTCCGTTTATCAGATATTAATTAAAAAGCCTTGTTTCTGTTGCCGTTATTATGCGGTACCCAGAAGCAAGGCTTTTTACATTTAATACCTTTTAAATAAATGGATTTAGAAAAAAACAACAGTTTTGGGTTAATGACTCAAAGCCTCACCAACTGGCAGGGACGCAAAGAGTGGTTTTTTAACCGCGAACACACCGACACTTACGAGCAATGGTATGAAGGCCGCTATAAGCGTGCCGAGGTTTGGCAAAAAAAAGTAATGAGCCAGCTGCTGGGTAAAGACCCGCGCGTTAAAGAACTGCTAGAGTTTGGTTGCGGCACCACACGCTTTACCCGCTGGTGGCACGAAATAGGCATTGACGCAACAGGTGGCGACCTCTCTCCCTTTATGCTTGGCCAGGCTGTACACTTATTTAAGGGCGATTTAGTGAATGCCGACTCGCACTTTATGCCTTTTAAAGATAACACCTTTGATGCCGTAGCTTTTATTACCACGTTTGAGTACTATCGTAATCCGGTTCAGGTTATACGCGAGGCCGCCAGAGTAGGCAAACACGGAATTGCGTTTGGTATGATGAACCGTAACTCTCCTAAGGTGCTGCGCCGCCGGGTACAGCAAATGTTTGGTAAAAATCCGTTTTATGTTACGGCAACCTTTTATACGCCGCAAATGCTCATCAATAAAATTGATGAGGCCCTGCAAGGCCGCAGCTACACTTTGGAGTGGACTTGTACCGGCCTGCCCGAGTGGTTCCCGGTACAGCAGTGGAGCGTTCCGGTGGGCGACTTTTTTGGTTTATACGTTAAATTTACTGATTAACCGCCATGACGCTATCAGGAAAAATATCGGGTGGAGGTTTTGAGCAGTTTATTTTACCACAGCTTGGCTACAATCGCCCCGAAGTAACCAGCGGGCCTGCCTTTGGTGTAGATGTATCGGTAATTGGCTTACTTGGCGGCACAGGGCTGGCGCTTACCAGTGATCCGCTTTCGCTCATACCATCACTGGGTTTGCAGGAATCGGCATGGCTGTCGGTACATTTAATGGCCAATGATATGGCTACTACAGGCTTTACTCCTATGTATGCCCAAATGGTGCTTAACCTACCGCCATCGTTAACTGAACAAGATTTTGCCAGTTATTGGGGCTATATTCACAAATATAGTCAGGCAATAGGTGTTGCTATTACAGGCGGACACACCGGCACTATTGAGGGTCAAAACTCTACCATTGCCGGTGGCGGCACCATGTTGTTAACTGCTCCTGTAGATGTTATACTCTTAAGCCACAAGGCCGAGGCCGGTAATGTTATTATTGTTACCAAAGCGTGCGCTACATCTTCAGCTGCGTTACTGGCCATGTGTTTCCCGCAAACAGTAAAAAATCAATTGGGCACAGAGGTTTACCAGGAAGGTTGCGGGTTGTTTTACCAAACATCATCATTAATTGATGCCCTTACAGCCGTTGGCTTACCCTCCCGCGGTAAAGAGGTTACTGCCATGCACGATGTTACAGAAGGCGGTGTACTGGGTGCTATTTATGAAATGGCAGTTGCCTCAAACAACGGCGTAAAAGTATATAACGAGCAACTGCCCTTAGGCGATGCCCAGCAAAGCATTTGCAAACTTTTTGGCATCGACAGCCGCTTTTGCATCGGGGCCGGGTCTATGGTTATAGCCGTTGATAAAGGTTATGTTGACAATGTTTTGCAACGCCTGGCATCTGCTCAAATTAAAGCAACCGTTGTGGGCGAGTTTACCTCACTTGCCGATGGTTACAAACTTATTGAGAACGGCCATGAAAACGACCTGCTCTACTACAGTAAAGACCCTTACTGGGATGCTTTTTTTAACGCTTATAAAAACGGATGGAAGTAATGGAAAAAACGCATGGAATTACCGGCGGCGTTTATTTAGTGCTTGACCCTGCCCAACCGATTGATTTGTTATTACAAAAACTGGAAGCGGCGCTTACAGGCGGAGTAAACGCTGTACAAATATGGAACAACTGGGACAAAGAAACTGATAAGCTAACACTGATTGAAGCAATTGGTACTCTTTGCCGTAATTATCACGTTCCGCTATTTATCAATGAAGAATGGCAATTATTGAAGCAAAGCCTTTTTTTAGATGGCGTTCACTTTGATGCCATACCCAATGACTATGAGTTAATTAAAAAAGCAGTTACAAGACCGTTTATGGCCGGTATTACCTGTTCGGGCGATTTAAACACCGTTGCCTGGGCCAGTAAGCACCAACTTAATTACGTATCGTTTTGCGCCATGTTTCCGTCGCCATCGGCGGGTAGTTGCAGTATTGTAATGCCGGAGGTTGTTAAAGAAGCTCACAAAACTACCTCTCTGCCGCTGTTTGTATCTGGCGGCATTACACCTCAAAACATCATCGCCTTAAAAGAAAAAACACCGTTTGACGGTGTGGCCGTCATATCGGGCATCATGAGTGCCAACGACCCCCAAAAACAAGTTAAAATTTATAAAGATGCATTAGGCATCGCCCAATCTGTATGAAACTTAAAACCATAGAAAAGCTTTGCTGCCCGTTTGATAAGCACGACCTTACTTTGCAAGTACTGGTCAAAGACACTACCGAGAACATTATAGAAGGCATTTTAAACTGTACTCATTGCCAGCGCAAATACCCTATAGTTTACGGCGTACCTATTATGGCTCCTGACGAGTACCGCCAAATACCTTTAGAACAACCAATACTAGAGCGATGGAAGCTGGAGTATGGTATTAGTGATTTGAAATTGCTACCGTAATTTATGCCAAATATGTACTATTTTTAAAAAGTTTGAATCATTTACCGCAATGAATGCACCATTACTATTTCACTAACAAAAACGTGGCAACCTACTCATTACATAAAAAGTAGATTGCCACGTTAGTACTGGCAATGCAATAAAGAATAAGAATATACTATTTCCCCAACCGTTCTTTTAGGAACTGGCCGGTGAAGCTTTTTTTACTTTTCAATAAAGCTTCAGGAAGACCTTCAAACACCAGGGTACCGCCATTATTGCCTCCGCCTGGGCCAATATCAACTACCCAGTCGGCACATTTAATAACGTCCATGTTGTGTTCTATCACAATAATGGTATTACCTTGATCAAGCAGTGCATTGAATGATTTAAGCAGCTTTTTAATATCGGCAAAGTGCAGGCCGGTAGTGGGCTCATCAAATATAAACAGGGTCTTGCTGGCATTATTTCCTTTAATAAGGAACGATGCCAGTTTAATACGCTGCGCCTCACCACCCGATAAGGTGTTTGACGATTGGCCTAACTGTACATAACCCAAACCAACATCCTGCAAGGGCTTAATTTTGTTCAATATTTTTGGCTCATTAACAAAGAATTCAATGGCTTCGTCAATGGTCATTTCTAAAATTTCGGATACGTTCTTTTCAAGATAGGTTACGTCAAGAATATGCTGTTTAAAGCGCTTGCCATTACAAGCCTCGCAAGGCAAGAATATATCTGCCATAAACTGCATCTCTATCTTCACCTCGCCCTCGCCCTGGCAAACATCACAACGGCCGCCTTCTACGTTAAAGGAGAATGCTGATGGTTTAAGTCCGCCTGCTTTGGCAGCTGGCTGTGCAGCATATAGGTTTCGTATCTCGTCCCAGGCTTTTACATAAGTAACCGGGTTTGAACGCGATGAACGGCCTATGGGATTTTGATCAACCATCTCCACCGCTTCTATCTTACTATAATCGCCTTCTATTCCATCATAAGCGCCGGTTTGCTCACCCGAGTAATTACCCAGCACCTTTTGTAATGCCGGATGTAAAATGCGTTTAACCAAACTTGTTTTGCCAGAGCCGGATACACCTGTTACTACGGTAAGCACACCTAATGGAAACTTTACATCAATATTTTGCAGGTTGTTTTCGCGTGCACCTTTAATAAGCACATAATCATTCCATTTACGGCGATGCTCTGGCGTTTCAATTTCCTCACGTCCGCTCAGGTATTTGCCGGTAAGGCTGTTATCATCAGTAAGTATCTGATCATAAGTACCTGAAAAAATCAGCTGACCACCATGCGTACCTGCTTCAGGACCAATGTCAATAATATGATCGGCAGCCTGCATAATCTCTTCTTCGTGCTCAACCACCAAAACGGTGTTGCCTACATCACGTAATGATTTAAGCACGGTAATCAGTCGTTGCGTATCACGCGGGTGCAAACCAATACTTGGCTCATCAAGCACGTAAACCGAACCTACCAAACTACTACCTAATGATGTTGCCAGATTAATACGCTGCGATTCACCGCCCGAAAGCGTGTTTGACAAGCGGTTAAGTGTTAAATAACCCAAACCTACATCATTTAAAAAGCTGGTACGGTTGGTTATTTCCATTAGCAAACGCTTGGCAATCTTGGTATCATGCGCATCCATTTGCAGGTTATTGAAAAACTCCTGGGCCTTATCAAGCGGCATTAGCACAATGTCGGTTATTGATTGCCCGCCCACCTTAACATAAGTAGCGTCAGGACGTAAGCGGCTTCCTTTACAATCCGGGCAGGTGGTTTTTCCGCGGTAACGTGATAATATAACGCGGTATTGTATTTTGTAGGTTTGTTCCTCTATCTCTTTGAAGAAAGCATTTAAACCCTGGAAATATTTATTGCCGGTCCAAAGTACTTTCTTTTCCTTATCGCTTAACTGGCTGAAAGGGCGATGAATTGGAAAATTAAATTTATCGGCCTGGCTAATTAGCCGCTGGTTCCATTCGCCCATTTTTTCGCCACGCCAGGGGGCAATGGCATTATCATAAATTGATTTACTTTTATCAGGAATAACCATATCCTCATCAATACCTATAACCTTGCCATAGCCTTCACATTTACGGCAGGCACCGTATGGGTTATTAAAGCTGAAAAAATTTGGTGTAGGTTCTTCAAACCTTATACCGTCAAGTTCAAAGCGATCACAAAAAAAGCTTTCTGCTTCGTTATCGTCCGCAGGCTTTTGGTAACGAACATAACAATCGCCTTTACCTTCAAAAAATGCGGTTTGGGCCGAGTCGGCTATGCGGCTCAGCGTTTCTTCTTCCTGGTTGATGGTTACACGGTCAACCACAATACGTAACTCATCTTCCGGAGTTAACGGCTCATTGGCAATTGATTCATCTTCCAGTAAACCTTCAATGCGCGATACTTTACCGTTGTACTCTACCCTTACAAAGCCCTTTTGCAACAATACCGCCAGTTCTTCTTTTAAACTGCGGTTATTATGCGGATGCAGCGGACAAAGAATGGTTACTTGGGTATCATTGGGCATGCCCTGGCAAAAATTAACCACATCGGTAACTGTATCCTTTTTCACCTGCTGGCCTGATATAGGCGACATGGTTTTACCAATACGCGAGAACAACAGTTTCAGGTAATCATAAATTTCGGTACTGGTACCCACTGTTGAGCGCGGGTTACTGGTAATTACCTTTTGCTCGATAGCAATAGCGGGGGCAATACCTTTTATATAGTCAACATCGGGCTTGTTCATACGCCCTAAAAACTGGCGCGCGTATGATGATAGACTTTCTACATACCTGCGCTGTCCTTCGGCATACAGCGTATCAAACGCCAGCGATGACTTGCCCGAGCCTGACATGCCTGTAATCACCACCAGCTGGTTTTTAGGTATGGCAATGTCCATGTTTTTTAAATTATGAACACGGGCACCTTTAATGATTATATGTTGTTGAGGGTCTTTTTCAGTTTCTAACATGTTGCTGTATAATAGTAAGCAGTGCTGTCTCTAGCGTAAAACTATTTAAATCAATAAATTAGCTATGGCTTATCTTCAACAAACTACAAACTAATTTCAAAGCGCAAAAATCCTAAAATGTTTAGCAAAAACCAAATAAGTCAAGGTCTTTACGCGTAAAATTACAAACAGGAAATAAAGGCTTATAGTTTTATATTTTAAAGCAGCACCTGTTATAAATAAGCTGCAATACATTAAACTTCGAGCGCTTTTTTCAGTCAAATATCACAGTTACCAGCATATTTCCGGGCAACTTAAAAGTGCAACCAATTATAAGCCCTGAAGTAACTAATGGTGAAGTTCTTTTTATTTAGGTGATGCCTTTATTGTGTATGTTAATTACAATGTCATTATAACGTGTTATAACACATATGGCTAGAAATATTTGCATATTAACACAATATTTGTTTTATTTGATAGAACAAATTAAAGAAGAGGACTCCCTATAGATTAGAACTTTACTTAAAACGTAGTTAATTTAAATTTATTGATTTTAAAGTAGAAGTTCTATGGATTTTAATTTGAAAAGTGACCAGGAGTTAATCCATCTGTATGTGGCGGGCAATGAGGGAGGCCTTGTTGAACTTATACGCCGCTATCAATCAAAAATTTACACCTCCATTTATTTACTGGTAAAAGACGAGTATTTAGCCGAAGATATTTTTCAGGATACCTTTATAAAAGTAATAAACACGCTTAAAGCCGGTAAGTATAACGAAGAGGGTAAGTTTTTACCTTGGGTAAGCCGTATTGCGCATAACCTTGTTATTGACCATTTCAGACGCGAAAAACGCACGCCTTTAGTAAGTGGCGGCGACGACTTTGATATATTTGAAGTACTTGGCGAGTATGACGAGAGTACCGAAGACCGTATGGTACGCGAGCAAACGCATAAAGATTTAAAATCGCTTATTCACCTTTTACCGTCTGAGCAGAAAGAAGTGTTGATTATGCGCCACTTTGGCGATATGAGCTTTAAAGAAATTGCCGACGTAACTGAAGTTAGCATTAATACAGCGTTAGGGCGCATGCGTTATGCCCTTAACAACCTGCGCAAAATGATGCAAACCAAAGAACTGAGCCTTAAAAATTAGCCGCAAAAATTTTTGAAAATTATTTGCATCCATTAAAATAATCGTTAACGATTAGGCGTTATTTGTTAAACAAACATTGCAATAAACAAATAAAAGCTTATGGATGAAACTTCTACAAAATTTTTAAACGCAATCACTAAAGGCAACGATATGGTGGAGGGAATTGATGTAACGGAATATGCTGATGCCGATGAATTAATATTTCATCATGCACTGCGCACAGAGTTGGATACCTTACAGGTGAAACCTAAAAAGCAAACAATTGATAATTTGCTGAATTACTCAAAAAGCTTGCGTTAAATAACTACAGAGCCCCGCACAGCGGGGCTTTTTTTATATTTGTACATGCTAAAGAAGGAACGCTATCAGCTTTTTGTAGAGTACTTTTCAAAACATCAGCCCGATGCAGAAACTGAGTTGCATTACTCTAACCCCTATGAACTACTTGTAGCGGTTATACTTTCTGCGCAATGTACTGATAAGCGTATAAACCAGGTGACACCTGCCCTCTTTAGCCGCTTCCCTACTGTTGAAGACCTGGCCGCATCAAATGCCGATGAAATTTTTACCTATATACGCAGCGTAAGTTACCCCAATAACAAAGCCAAACATTTGGCAGGCATGGCTAAAATGCTGGTTGAGCAGTTTGGCGCACAAGTGCCATCGGGCCTTGATGAATTGCAGAAACTGCCCGGTGTGGGCCGCAAAACAGCTAATGTAATAGCATCAGTTATATATGATGCGCCGGCAATGGCGGTTGACACGCATGTATTCAGAGTAAGTAACCGCTTGGGGCTTACCACCAATGCCCGCACTCCTTTAGCCGTTGAAAAACAACTGATAGGTTATTTACCTAACGAAACTATAGCCATGGCTCACCATTGGCTCATTTTACACGGAAGGTATATTTGCCTGGCACGTAAACCTAAGTGCGAAATTTGCCCCATCACACACTTTTGCAAATACTATCAAAGTGGCAAAGCGGCGCTGGTTTTCAGTAAAACAGCAAAGGTTGCCAAAAGTAAATCTGCAAAAGCAAAAACTATTAAAAAGCTGAAACCTCAAAATCTTCCGATTGAAAATGAGGCAATTGCTAAAGACTAACATCAGAATACAGAACCAGCTTACACCATAATCTCTGCTACAACTGGATTGATTTAAGTAAAGCCGTTGTTGCTATTGTACTTCTACTCCAAATTGAAACATTAACAACTCATGTGAGTTATGCTATACAGTAAAGTTGTACCATAACAACTCTTTTTTCCGATACTTTATAGCATGAGCAATACCTTTTTCCAGGAAATGGCTGAAAAGTCGGCTGTGGCAAATTTTATATTTAATTTAACTACCCTTCAATTTGAATATAGTAACCAGGCTATGCTTACGTTACTTGACACAGATGCAAACTCAGTAAATATCGATTTGTTAAGTCGCATTATTCACCCCGATGATCTGCCTTATGCGTTAAATGCCCTTAAAGATTTAACAGAGGTTGATTCAAATACAGAAATTTATTTAAGAGTTACTGTAAGTAACAAGCAAAAATGGTTACGGGTAAATGTATCATTATCGCAAAACAACCAGGCCGGAAGTTTACTGTTTGGCAACGCCGTTGATGTAACTAACGAAATTGAAAATCAGCAGGTATTTGAAAAATATGCAAACAAGAAAAACGCAATTATTAATATTCTTGCGCACGACTTAATTGGTCCGCTGGGCACAATCAATATGCTTGGGTCATCGCTCAAATCGACACTTACCAACGATGTACATGTCAACTTGATTGACTCGATGTTGAAAATAAACAAGCAGGCTACCGACTTAGTTAAGCAACTAACTGCACGCGAATTTGCCGAAACCAAAGACGTAGTACTTTCAAAAAAACGAGTTAATATTTCTAAAACGCTTTGTGAATATTTAGAGGAGTATCAAAACTCATTTGCCCACAGCCAACGCAGCTTTAGCTTCTCATCTACGCCCGATAATATCTTTATAAATATTGATGAACCAAAGTTTATGCAGGTAATGAATAACCTGATGACCAACGCTTTAAAATTCACACCCGAAGATGGCTCCGTTACGCTTAACATAGAGGAAAAGGATGATGAGGTAAACTTTGTACTTGCCGACAACGGAATTGGTATACCTGCAGATTACCAAGCAATACTATTTGATAAATTTACTGATGCCGGCCGTAAAGGCTTACAAGGTGAGCCCTCAATTGGCTTGGGAATGTTTGTAGTAAAAAACATTATTGAATGGCATAAGGGCAAGGTATGGGTTGAAAGCAACGAAGACTCAGGCACCCACATTTACTTTACACTTCCAAAGTATTAAGTGTATACTTAAAGTAAAGCTCAAAAAATTAATCCATCGGCCGGTTGTAATCTCCAACCTATGCTACAGGTGGTTCTTTAAATTTATTTGTGGTACGCTTCTTTTCATTTTTTGCTTTTACCTTAAGGTTAAGCAGCTCAACCAGTATGGCAAATGCCATTGAGAAGTATATATAACCTTTAGGTATTTCCTGGTTAAATGATTCGGCCAGCAGTGAAACGCCTATAAGCAGCAAAAAAGACAGTGCCAGCATTTTTACCGTTGGATGCGTGTTTACGAAGTTGGCAATAGGTGTAGCTGCCCACATCATTATACCAACCGAAATAACCACGGCTGCAATCATCACTTCAACATGATCGGCCAGGCCAACAGCGGTAATAACCGAATCGAGCGAGAACACAATGTCAAGAATCATGATTTGTACAATAGCTCCCCAAAAGGAATGAACCTTGGTGCCTTCTTCATCCTGTTGGCTATTGTCTATGTTTTCATGTATTTCATGTATGCTTTTGTAAATTAAAAACAAACCGCCAATCATCAAAATCACATCACGGCCCGAAAGGTCAAGCCTTTCCATCCAGGCGGGGTCGGTAGCGTTTATTAAAGTACCCAAGTGAATAAACGGCTTGGTAAGCTTCATTATCCAGCTTATGGAAAGCAATAGCAATACCCGCGTTAACATGGCTCCCAGTAAGCCCAAACGGCGCGCTTTTGCCTGCTGTTCTTCGGGTAGCTTTCCTGCTTGTATCGAAACAAATATGATGTTATCAATACCCAATACAATTTCAAGCAGGGTTAGGGTAGCTAATGATACCCATGCTTCGGCGCTGGTTAATAGTTCCATGGCTTAAGGTAGAATGTGTTGTTGCTGCGCTAAAATAGCAAAACCCCTGCCGTATTTGGCAAGGGTTTAATTTTGAACTTAATTTATTTGGGGTTAATCGAGCTTTACCGTGGCATAGCTTGATTTTATGGTAATTACTTTATCAGAGTTTCCTTTATTAACCTGGCCCTTAAAGGTTTTTGTGGTGATAAAATGACGACCGTTATCGGGTGTTTGGCTAATTACCTTTACTGTAGAATTATCATAATTAAACTCACCAAAATGAGTGGTTACATCAAAATCATAATCATTTTTAGTAGGTAAATAAACCTTGGTAAATTGTGCATCAACATTTATGTTTTTACAGTTACGGTCAAGTTCGGTAATTTTAATACCATCGCCATAGCGCGCTGTAATAACCCCTGATGATTTTAGCTTATCAACATTCATTCCTCCAAAACTCACTTTGGCTTTAAGGTTATCCGCCATGCCCAAGTTCAGGTTGCCGTAACTTACATGAAGGTCGCCGTTGGTAACATTATTAATTCGGGCATCGCCAAAGCTTACCTTTATGGCCGGGTCATTTAAATCCTGCGATATAAGCGCACCGTATGCTAAGTTTACATTTACTTTTCCAACCATATCAGGCAATACAACGTTACCAAACTTGTTGGTTATATCAAGCTGGCTTTTTGCAGGCATGTAAATGGTGTAGTTAACTTCCATTTTGCTTACATGCTTTTTGCCGCCGCTTAACCACGTACCCATCACAAAGCCATGAGTACCATTGCTACCGCTACGTTCAATATTAGTTTTGAATGATACAAGCGAGCTTTCTTTACTATCTGATATGGAAATTTTATCCAGTAATTTCTGTGCATCTTCGTCGTCATCGGCGTAAGCCTTCATTTGCACATCAACCTTAATTTCATTTTTGGCCCAGGTATTTACTGTTACTTTGCCATAACTGTTATTAATCAGCAGCTTATCATTACCGTTTACGCTATAGCTTTTGCTGTAGGCTTTGCTTTTTTCCTTAAGCTCACCGCTCTGAACCATTTCGGCAAGCTTTTTTTCATCGGTAGTCCAGTTGTAGGTAAAGGTTTGCCCAATCTTAATACCGTCAGGGTGTAATAATAAACGCGGCGCAGTAGCATTCAAAAGTTTAGAGTCGGTATAAACGCGGCTCAATCCGCTCAGGTTGGCAAAATTCGAGTCGTCTAACCGCGCTAATGCCTCTGCACTTAGCTCTTTGGTAAGCTTGCCTAGTTCAGCAGTTTTTTGCTTTATCTTTTCAGCTTTAATTTTACTCATTTGCTTTTGCAAATCGCGCATTTGCTCCTGCAGTTTGCCCATCTGCTTATCAAACTCCTTATCAGCATTATCTTTATTTTTTTGAGCAAAGCCACCTTGCGCGGCTATAAGCAAACTGCATATGAAAAGCAGTTTAATGTTAAATATTTTTGATTTCATTTTTTTGGTCATTAGGGGTTCCTTTAAACTGTTCAATCACCTGTAATTGCTGATTAAGCACCTCGGCTTGTATTTGCAAGTTCCGAATCATTGCACGTAATACACGCTCCTGGTTAGGGCTGGTAGCCAAATCGGTTTTAAGTTTTTTGTAAGATGCTTCCATCTTGTTTATTTCGCTGCTAAACTCGCGATATAATTGCGGATCTGTTTTGGTGAGTTCTTTAAGCTCGCTGCGTTTATCTTCAATAAGTGAAACGTACCGGGCCTGCTGTTTGGCGTACTCGGGGTTAATGGCAGCTAAGTCAACACCGTTTGCTGGCTTTGTACTGCGCAGGTAAAGCGTAAAACCAATACCCATTACTACTATAATTAAAGCAGCAACCCTAAGTACAAACCCTAAAGAAAACGTACGCACCTCAGGTTTAGCTACCGGCATTTCAACAACGCTCGCAGGCATACGGCTTTCAATACGCGCCCATAAATCCTTACCTGGTTCCAGATCGTCAAATTCTTCGCGGTTGTTTTTTATAAAATCTTCTAATCTCTTACTCATCATGCTACTCCTTTTATTTTTAACACTTCGCTTAACTTACGTTTGGCTCTCAAAAACTGCGTTCGTGAGGTGTTTTCGGTTATGTTTAAAACCTGTCCGATTTCTTCGTGGTCATACCCTTCCAGTAAATAAAGTGATAGTACAACCCTGTAGCCCTCGGGCAGTAATTTCATGGCCTCTTTCACCTGTGCCACTTTGTAAAGCATCTCGTCGTCGTCGCATGTTTCTTCGTCGGCAATGTTTTCAAGCTGTTCGTTTTCCATTTCAACCCACTCGAGTTTGCGTTTGCGCAAAAGGTTGATGGAACGATTAACCACAATTTGCTTAAGCCAAAGGCCAAATGTGGTTTCCTGCCTAAAATCTTTCACCTTGTTAAAAGCATCCAAAAACGACTCTTGAAGCACATCTTCAGCCTCATCCATATTATTCACAATCCTGAATGCCACGTTAAGCATTGCCTTTGAATACAGGCGATACAGCTCATAGCAGGCTTTTTTACTTCCCTGCTTGCACTCAACTACCAGTTGATAATGTTTGTCTATGTATAAGGCTTCCAAGTTTGTGATTCAGCTTTCAAGTTAATAGACGCAGTAACTTTCAGCACGTTGCATCATGTGCTGAAAAATTATTAATTATTTTTAAGAATAGGTTTTGAACCGAAATTATGTAGAATTTAAGGGATAATAGAACTCTGATTCAGGGCGTTGCCTTCGGCCCGGGCTATCCGCTGCAAGTCCTCACTTCGCTATGCTGCGTTCCGGGCTTTACGCTACCATCCCTAACGCAAGCTGCAAAACATCAAACTTGAATATAATAAAGTAAGATTTGAATGACCACCCTATCCTTTGAGGACGGACCAAATAATTGACTATTTCCCTAAAAAAACGTCTACTGCTTCAACAGCAGCATCGTACCGGGCCTGACCCTGACCCGATACCACAACATAATTGGCATTCAAAGCCTTAAGCTCCTTATGCCATACCTGCATAAAATGTTCGCGCATTGTTGGGAAGTTACGTAAGGGGTCGTCTTCCCAAGCCAGGTCAATATTAAGTAGTAAATAAAAGTCATAAGTATGTTCAGGCAGCATATCTAATACCTCCTGCGGTGCCTGACCGAACATTTCATCACTCCATATTTTTATGGTTATAAATGTAGTATCGCAAATAAGCAGCTTATTAGCTTTAGGTAAATACTCCTTCTCTAGCTCCAGCTGACCATGAAACATGTTTACCTCGTCTTGCCAGGTACAATCGCCGGTTAAATTTTCGCAATAGCCGCGTGCAAATTCAGGCACCCATACCGTTTGGTAATGCTTTGCCAAATAGGCCGACATGGCACTTTTGCCAGTACTTTCAGGCCCCACAACGGCTATTTTGATAACATCGGTCATAAAACGCTTGTTAAATTACGCGGCACAATAAACCTTTAAGATATTCTCCCTCAGGAAAAGATGAACGTACCGGATGATCTTCGGGCTGGCAAAATTGGGATATAAATTGCACCTGCTTACCTGCATCAAGTGCAGCCCAGGCCAATACTTGTTTAAAGGTATCAATATCCATAGCACCCGAACATGAGTAAGTAGCCAGCAAGCCGCCTTTATTTAGCAGCAACATAGCAATACGGTTTAAATCTTTATACGCACGTGAAGCGCGGTCTAAAGCCGAGCGCGAAGGCGCATACTTTGGCGGATCGAGCACAATGACGTCAAACGTTTCGCCTTCTTCTTTAAAGCGGCGCAGTTGCTTGTTAACATCTGATTGTACGGCGCGGTGCTTTTGCTGGTCAAGGTCGTTTAAGGCAATATTTTTTTTAAGCGTATCAATAGCAAGGGCCGAACTATCAACACTGGTTACCGACGCAGCACCATGCTTCAGGCTGTTAAGCGTGAAACCACCGGTATAACAAAAGCAATCGAGCACTTTTTTACCGGCGGTGTGGTTGGCCAGTAACATACGGTTATCACGCTGATCACAATAGAAACCTGATTTTTGACCTTCGGCTATATTAATGCCGTAAGTAATACCGTTTTCCATTACCTCCACCAACTCCGGTGGCGGGCTGCCGGCCAAAACCTCATTTGCAGTTTCCAAACCCTCATGCGCGCGTGAGGAGGAATCACTTTTGTCGTATATTCCTTTAGGTTGCAAAAGGTGTTGCAACTCATCAATTATAACGGCATTGTTATTTTGTATACCCGAGGTTAATATTTGTACCGATAGATAATCGGCGTATTTATCAACAATAAGTCCGGGCAGGTAATCAGCTTCACTGAATATTAAACGGCAGGTGTTGGTGTTGCCGTTAGCTAATATATAATTGCGGCTATCAACAGCGGTAGCCACCTTTTGGCGAAACCATGCATCATCAATGGCAATGTTCTCATCCCACTCCAGCAGGCGCAGTGCTACGCGCGATTGGTTATTATAAAAGCCATAAGCCATAAACCTGCCTTGCATATCAAGCAGCTTAACCACATCACCATTGGCAGGCTTACCTTTAACCCGCTCAATTGCACCCGAAAACACCCACGGGTGACGTTGCAATACCGCCTTTTCTTTACCTTTTTTCAGGATAACCTCAAACATAGGGCAAAGATACTGTTTTGGCCGCAATAGCACATTATACACTAAATTGCTGCAGGTGCCTGTCTATATGTTTGTAAATTCCGGCATCCGCATTATCTGTATGCTGTTTTATGCAATCAACAAGCTTTAACTTTTCGTCATCAATCGACGGTTTTTTTGAAGAAGCACTGTTGCTAATGGCTTTCAATATCTGATCGGCAAATGATTCAGGCGAAAACTGGTGTGCTGCGGTTACCTGCAATATAGCAATACAATGAGCCAGCATTTGGCTAAGGCTAATTTTACCATAACGCGGTTTGCTCTGCGTGTTAAGATGGTTAATGCGGTTAATAATCTGATCATGTTGAAGCGTTTCCATAGCAATAAGTGTTTGTTTTATACAAATTAAACACCGCGCTATGACAGCCCTATGTCAGCAGGCTTTTAGAGTTTCAATAAAACTTTTTCAACTAAATCCTTAGCCATTGTCCGCAAACTTGCGGGCTCTACAATGGTTGCATAATCGGCAAAAAATAGGAACCAGCGTGCAAAGCCTTCTAAAAAGCCCGTTAAAAATGTCATCTCTATTTCGTCACCCAAATCAACCTCACCCACCAAACCATGGTAAAGTTTTTCATCGCCCAGGTGAAGGGCCATTTTTTTATCAATCTTTAAAACTACCCTGTGCACATCCCGCTCGTGGTAATAATTATCAATGTATGTTTTAAGTGCCGGGTGCTGCTTTAACACATCATTATTGGTTAGTTGAACATCAAGCATGCGGTCAAACCTGAAATCGCGATAGTCTTGCTGCATTTGGCACCACCCTATAAGGTGCCAGTACCGGTCAAGATAAAATACGCCAACAGGTTCAACACAGCGTTCGGTATGCACCTGCCTGTAATATGAAAAGTATTTTAAGCTGAGTACTTTTTTTTCGGCAATGGCTTTAAGCACGGGCTGCATAGGGTTTACACCCTCATGCATTTGTGGTGCACGCCGGCCTTTTAACACCTCTATGCGGTTATCAATACCGGCCAGGTAATCCTTTTCGCCATTTTTTAATACTGCCCTTACCTTAAACATGGCCGATTGGTAACTGCCACTGTTTACCTCATCGGTAAGTGTTTCAACCAGCTTTTCGGCGGTGAATAAAGCTGTTGCTTCTTCAATGGTAAAGGCTATTGGTGGCAGGCGGTAGCCATCAGCTAATGAGTAGCCGGTTCCGGCTTCACCAATAATGGGCACGCCGGCCTCTTCAAGGGTGCGTATGTCACGGTAAACGGTACGCAAACTTATGTCAAACCTATCGGCAATAAACTGAGCCTTTACTACCCTGCGCGACTGGAGTTGAATTAAAATGGCTGATATACGGTCAATGCGGTTCACAGTGCTTAAAATTAAACATTTTACACTTGGCAGTAATTTAATTTTGCTAATAGTGTAACATCCGCAATTTTGTCGCGTCTATTCCGTTGAGTAAGCGATATACCTCAAAGCACCCCTGTTTTCTTGTTAATAAATGTTAAATAATGTTTTAAACATGGAATCGGTTTTGGTGACTAACTTTTTAGTTATATCTTAATCGCCGTAACCTTATTTCATGAAATACACACTGACCGTCCTCTTCGCATTATTGTTTTGTAAGCTGAGTTTTGCTCAAAATGTTTATTCGGTAAAAGGCTCAACCGCCGATACCATTTCCAACGTAAAGCTTACAAATGCCACTATTTCGGTACTTAACGCCAAAGACTCTACCCTGCGAGCCTTTACTCGTGCCGGCGCCGATGGTAGTTTTTTAATCAGCAAAAAGCTTGGTAAAGGCAAATACATTTTACTGGCTACCTATCCTAAATATGCCGATTATGTTGAGGAGTTTACGCTCGACTCGGCTCATACCACCCACAACTTTGGCCGTATCAGCATGATACTAAAAGCCAAACTACTTGAAGGTGTTATTGTAAAGGGCACCCGCGCGGCAATCAAAATTAAAGGTGATACGACGGAGTACAATGCATCGAGCTTTACGGTGCAACCTGGCGCTAAGGTTGAAGACCTGCTTAAACAACTACCCGGCATACAGGTTGACAAAGACGGAAAAATTACTGCCCAGGGACAGTCTGTGCCAAAAGTATTGGTTGATGGCGAAGAGTTTTTTGGCGATGACCCTACCCTGGTTACCAAAAACCTGCGTGCCGATATGGTTGACAAGGTGCAGTTATACGATAAATCAAGCGATCAGGCTGCGTTTACGGGTATTGACGATGGACAGAAGACCAAAACCATAAACATTAAACTTAAGGAAGATAAAAAGAACGGCTATTTTGGCAAGGCTGATGCTGGTATAGGCACTAAAGACTTTTACTCGGGCCAGTTGGCGGTTAACAAGTTTGCCGGTAAAGAAAAGATGTCGGCATATGGCACCATTGCCAACACCGGTAAAACCGGTTTGGGATGGGAAGATGCTAATAAGTTTGGCACCTCTAACAACAACGTTGAGTTTAATGACGGCGGCATATCTATATTCTCTAACAGCAGCGATGAAATTGAAGGCTGGGGCGGACAATACGGCGGAGAAGGTATTCCTAAAGCGTGCGCCGGCGGTTTGCATTATGATAACAAATGGAACAGCGATAAGCAAACCATTAATGGCAATTACAAAATTGGTTCGCTTGGCGTAGTTGGTACTCGTAATACACAAACGCAAAACAACCTTCCGTCGGGCACGGTTGATGCCAACGGAGACCAAAGTTTTGTTAAAACCAATTCTGATTCGCGGTTCAACAATTACATTTTCCGTCAAAAACTTGATGCTGCTTACACGTTAAAAATCGACAGCTTATCAAACCTTAAATTTACTTTAGACGGAACCCTTAAAAACACCGAAACTGAAACTAATTCACTATCAACAAGTACACGTGAAAACGGATCGTTACTAAACCGTAATGATAACCGCCTTAACGTTGACGGAGATCAAAAGACATTTAACTTTAGTGCTTTATACACTAAAAAGTTCAAAAAAGCAGGCCGTACGCTTTCTGTAAATATCAGTGAGTCATTAGATCGTACCAACAATACCGGCTTTTTATTCTCAGACATAGACATTTATAATGAAAACGGCGTCCAAACCGGTGGACAACTTACTGATCAGCGCAAGGTAAACACCATTAAGTCTAACATGCTTAACAGTAACATTACCTATACCGAGCCGTTCTCAAAATACTTTTCGCTGATGGCAAATTACGGTATTGGTGTAAGCAGCAGCGATGCCGACCGCCGTTCACTTAATCGTGCATCAAATGGTGAGTATACCTTACTTGATCCTTTGTTAAGTAACCATTATCAGCTTGACCAGCTAACCAATCAAACCGGCGCCATCTTCAACTATAAAAAAGACAAAACCACCTTTAACTTTGGTACTAAAGTGGCTTTTGTAAAATTTGGTCAGGAGAATATGTATACAGGCGAGCAGTTTGACCGCAACTTTACCAACTGGAATCCGCAGGCTACTTATCAGTACCGTTTTTCACAGCAAAAATCTTTCAGGTTTAATTATAATGGTAACACCCGCCAGCCTACAATTGATCAAATACAACCCATACGCAATAATAACGATCCGCTTAACTTGGTTGTTGGTAACCCTAACTTAACCCCATCATTTACCAACCGTTTCCAGGTAAGTTATAACTCTTACAAAGTATTAAGCAACCGTTCAGTGTGGATAAACGGCTCGTACTCGTTAACCTCTAATCCTATTGTTAGCAACGTTAACTTTGATAGGGCCACAGGTATAAGCACCCGTCGGTACTCAAACTTAAGCGGCGAAACACCTACCAGCTTTAACCTGTATGCACAAACCGATATGAAAGTGAAATTTTTATTCGGAATGAACGTAGGCGTAAACGTATCAACAAACGGCAATACCTCATTTAACCAGGTTACTCAAAACGGTATTGAACAAACCAACCGTACCCGTAATAATACTTACCAGGTTGGCCTAAATTTATCACGCTATGTTGAAAAGAAATTCGACTTTTACGCCAACTTGGGTCCAAGCTACAACACCAGCGTATCATCATTAAACCCTAACACCAACAATAACGGCCGGGGCTTTAACAGTTTCCATTATCTCAATGTGTACCTCCCTTTAAAAGTGCAACTAGGTGCCGAAGGCGAATACCAGTACCGCGCGGCAACGCAAACGTTTAATGAGGATTTTAGCCGCTACCTGTTAAATCTTAACCTTACAAAATCATTCTTTAAAGAACAAAACTTAAAGGTAAGGATGAATGTGAACGACGTATTTAACCAAAATCAGGGCTTTAGCCGCAATGCATCGGGCAACTATATTACGCAAAACAGCTACACTACTATTAAACGCTACTTCCTGTTTTCATTAATATATGAGTTTAACAAAATGGGCGGTGGTGCACCTAAACAATAACCTTCATCATTTATAATTATGAATATTAAAAATATAATTACAGTATTTGCCCTGATGCTGGTTGGCGGCAGCGCAATGGCTCAAAACGCTCATTTTACCGAAAACGGCACTATTGAGTACGAAAAGACCATCAATATGTACGCTATCATGAAAAAGCGTATTAATAAAGATAACGAAAGCTACATGCAACCGGCCTATGATGCATTCCGCAAAAACCAGCCGCAGTTTAAAAAACTTACCAGCACACTTACTTTTAGTGATAATAAAACTTTGTATACGCCTAAACCTGATGACGGCCCACAAAACTTTTGGGGAGCTGTAATGGTGGCACAAAACAACACCACAGCATCAGACCTTAATGCATCAACAAGCATTATACAGAAAAAAGTTTACGAGGAAACCTTCTTAGTTAAAGACAGTATACGCAACATTAACTGGAAAATAACTGATGAAACGCGCGAAATTGCTGGCTTTAATTGTCGCCGTGCCAATGCATTGATCATGGATTCCATTTACGTTGTTGCTTTTTACACCGAGCAGATTGCCGTATCGGGCGGTCCGGAAAACTTTAGCGGTTTACCCGGTATGATATTAGGAGTTGCGCTACCCCACGAAAACATTACCTGGTTTGCTACCAAGGTTACTGATGTGGCCATTCCCCCTGCAAAGCTGGCAGCGCCTGCTAAAGGCAAAGCGGTAAACAACAAACAGCTGAGAGCAACTTTGGGCGAAGCCATGAAAGATTGGGGCCAATACGCCAAGGATGAATACAAAGCCTTTATGCTCTAATAACAAATCATTATACAGGTCAAATTTGTCATTTCGACTTTAGGAGAATCTTTTCGAAGCGGGGATCTAATCAATCCCTAAAAAGATCTCTCACTATAGTTCGAGATGACATTTTGTTTAAAGGATAACGAAACGAGCGTTATTTAAACAACCTGTAAATCCGCTCCCTAAAACCCACATGCTTAGGGTCGGCAAACACTTGCTTTTCAACTGCCCCAATTTGCGCCTTTAGCTGCTTCCGCCCGCGAAGTTTTATCAAATTATGCACTTGTTGCTGCCATTGCAAAGTTTGCTGCAGTTCGGGGTTAAGTACAAAGCGGGCATCCATCAACAGCTTATCTTGCGGTGCTAGCTGTTTGAGCAGATACAAGTCTATTTGCCGGGTGTCACTCACAGAAATCTTCATATACCAGTGCTTTTTCTTTAACCTTATTGCGTACTTTCTCCAAACACTTGTGCTTTTGCACCGTGGCCGACCGTTCGCCCGCTAGTTCAAAGCGTTCGGCAATTTCTTTCATGTTTTGCTTATCATAATAAAACGCCTGCAACATGTCCATACAACGTTTCCCAGCGGCTTCAAGGTAGCGCAGCAAACGTTTGGCCGATGGAATCAGCGGCTCCTCGTCAGCCACGTCAAAATAATTAAGCACATCATCGCTCATAATATTTTGCTGTTTTCGGCTGTGGTGATACCACAAGTATTTGGAAATACCCAGCAGGTAGGCCTTCTCGTTGCGCGCAACAACGGCATTACCAGCAACCGTTTTCTCGTAGTAAATTACCAGCGCATCCTGAAAAATATCTTTTGCCTCTTCAAGGCTACCGCCTTGCTTGCTAACGTACCGTGCCACCGCCGGAAAGGCTGTGAGGTATAGCTTCTTAAGCCACTCCTGTTGTTTGCCGTTATTTACATCCATTAGCTTACTTTTTTAACAGGTGTACAATTTGTTGAAGGTATCACCTAAAATTAGGATAAATATCTTCAAACAGTAAAACGTTTCATTTTAACTACTTTGTAATAACACCGATATTTTAAAAGTATATATTGCATTAATCGTTTCAACATATACCTATGAATGCTGAACAAACCCGCCTGCAAAACCATTATGCGGGCACAACTAACTGGCTTAAATGGGGCCCTTACCTTTCTGAGCGCCAATGGGGAACCGTACGCGAAGATTACAGTACCGACGGTAACGCATGGAATTACGTAAGCCATGACGCAGCGCGTAGTAAAGCTTACCGTTGGGGCGAAGAAGGCATTGCCGGCATAAGTGATGACTGCCAAACGCTATGCATGAGCCTTGCCCTTTGGAACGGTAAAGACGCCATTTTAAAAGAACGCCTTTTTGGGCTAACCAATGCCGAAGGCAATCATGGCGAAGATGTTAAAGAACTATATTACTATCTTGACAGTACGCCTACGCACAGCTACCTCAAAATGCTGTACAAATACCCGCAACAGGCGTTTCCGTACAGCAGGCTGGTTGATGAAAACTGCAAGCGCAGCAAGCACGAGCCTGAGTTTGAGTTGATAGATACCGGCATTTTTGATCATGATGAATATTTTGACGTATTTGCCGAGTATGCCAAGCTAACCGAGGATGATATACTTATACGCTATACTATATATAACCGCGGATTGGCTGATGCCGAATTGCACATACTTCCGCAAATATGGTTCAGAAACAATTGGCTTACCCATGAGGAAAAGCCCGAAATATTATCGCAGGGAAACAATACGCTTTTGATAAGATGCCCTGAACTCCAAGATTATCATTGCTATGCCGATGGCAACGCCGAAGTACTGTTTACCGAAAATGAAACTAATAACAAGCGTCTGTATAATTCAGATAATACGGGCTATGTAAAAGATGGAATTAACAACCGCGTAGTTAACAACGATACCAGTGCTGTTAACCCGAATGGCGTAGGCACAAAAGCAGCCTTTTGGTATAAACTTAATGTACCGGCCAAACAAAGCGTTACCGTTAAACTAAGGCTTTGCAAACAAAAACAAAGTGAGCCGTTTGCTACATTTGATGATATTTTTACAGCCCGAATTGCTGACGCAAATGAGTTTTATGCGCCTTTACATAGCAGCAACGCAAGCCCTGATGCCAAACTGGTACAGCGCCAGGCCTGGGCAGGCATGCTATGGAGCAAGCAATTTTACAGCTATAACCTTAAACGCTGGTTAGATGGCGATGACGGTGAACCCTCACCACCACTCAGCAGGCGTACCGGTCGTAATAATCATTGGAAACATTTTGTGGCCGAGGATATTATTTCAATGCCCGATAAGTGGGAATATCCTTGGTTTGCAGCCTGGGATTTGGCTTTTCATTGCATTGCGCTGGCTCCGCTTGATGCCGGTTTTGCCAAAAACCAGTTAAAGCTACTGGTGAGCGCCAATTACATTCATCCCAATGGGCAGTTACCGGCTTATGAGTGGGACTTTGGCGATGTAAACCCGCCGGTGCATGCATTAGCTACCTGGGAGGTATTTGAAATGGAACGCAAAGCCACAGGTACGGGCGACCTCGTGTTTTTAGAAGAGGTTTTTCAAAAGCTCACCATGAACTTTACCTGGTGGGTAAACCGTAAGGATAGCGAAGGCAATAACATTTTTGAGGGTGGGTTTCTGGGTCTGGATAACATAGGCGTATTTAACCGCAGTGCACCTGTACCGGGCGGTGGCTTTTTAGAACAGGCAGATGGTACCAGCTGGATGGCCATGTACTCACTCAACATGATGCGCATTGCTATGGAACTGGCCCTGCATAACAGCGCTTACGAAAGTATGGCCATTAAGTTTGCCGAACACTTTTTATACATAGCCGGTTCATTGGCTGATATGGGCGAAGACTCACAAGGCTTGTGGGATGATAAAGATGGTTTTTACTATGACCTGCTGCGCCGGCCCGATTGCACGTGGGACCGTCTGCGCATACGTACGCTGGTGGGTTTAATTCCGTTGTTTGCTGTTGAGGTATTTGAAGAAGCCAAGTGGCAAAACCTGCCTAACTTGGTAAAGCGGCTCGACTGGTTTATGAAGCAGCGGCCCGACCTGGTAAATTTAGTTAGCCGGTGGAAGGATATACAGGGCAATCAAACCCACTTATTTTCTTTACTACGCGGCCATCGCATGAAACTACTGCTAAAACGTATGCTTGATGAGAATGAATTTTTATCGCCATACGGCATACGATCGGTATCAAAAATTTATGAAGAACAACCTTTTCAGTACTGGCTTGGCGGCGAAGACTTTTCGGTTAAATATACACCGGCCGAAAGCGACAGTAACATGTTTGGTGGCAACAGCAACTGGCGTGGCCCCGTGTGGATGCCGCTTAACTACCTGCTGGTTGAATCATTATACCGTTTTCATGAGTACTACACTGATGATTTTAAGGTAGAATGCCCGGCAGGATCCGGACACTATGCTACCCTGGCCGAAATTGCCCAAGGACTAGGAAACAGGCTGAAAAATATTTTTCTACGAAACGATAAAGGTGAACGGCCTGTGTTTGGCGGTCATCCCAAGTTAAACCATGATGAACATTTTAAAGATTACATTTTATTCCATGAATATTTTCACGGTGATAATGGAAAGGGCTTAGGTGCAAGCCATCAAACCGGATGGACAGGACTGGTAGCATTGTTAAAATAGTGCTCAAAGCATAAAAACTTTATTTTATGGCAAACCGCCGAACGCTTTTTACCTTGTATATACGTACAACTTAAAACTATACTATGATTCGTTTTGAAAACAAAGTAGCTTTAGTAACCGGCAGCAGCCAGGGCATTGGTGCAGCCTGTGCAATACGTTTGGCTGCTGATGGCGCAGATGTAATTCTCAATGGCCGCAAACTTGATGAACGGGGTGAGGCATTGATTAAACAAATTACAGATATGGGCCGCAAAGCCCATTTCATTGCAGCAGATGTAAGCAAGGCTCCAAATGTAGTACAATTGGTAAACGATGCCATAGCCGTTTATGGACAGTTAGATATATTGGTAAATAATGCAGGGGTTGAAAAAAACAATGACTTTTGGAACGTTACCGAAGAAGAATATGATTTTGTGATGGACACCAACTTAAAAGGCGTATTTTTTGGGATACAGGCCTTTGTAAAGTACTGTATGAACGAAAAACGTGAAGGTGTTATAGTGAATATGAGTTCGGTGCATGAGGAAATTGTGTTTCCGCACTTTGCGGCTTACTGTGCCAGTAAAGGCGGCTTAAAAATGCTTACACGCAACTTAGCTACTGAGCTGGCTCATTTAGACATAAGGGTTAATAACGTGGCTCCGGGGGCAATTGCTACGCCAATTAATCAAAAACTGCTTAACAACAAGGAGCAACTGAACAGCGTGTTAGAAAACATTCCAATGAAAAAAATGGGCACTCCTGAGGATGTGGCCGCACTGGTTGCCTTCCTATGTTCAGACGATGCCAAATACATCACCGGCTCAACACACTTTGTTGATGGAGGTTTAACTTATCATTACGAAGAGCAATAGTAATGATTCCCGGGTTTTGATGTGGCTACTACAATAGTGGATTTATTGTATCAGCTGCATATTTAGCAAACACCCTTGCCCCGTAAGGCGATAAGTGAATAGGGTCAGTTATACCGTTTGGAAACATAATGAACTTGCTTGTAGGAATGATAAGATACAATTCCCGGTGCTGTTCATCATTAAGCTCAGCGCTTAATTGGTTGGAATAATTAGTCATGTCAATAAGCTGTAAGTTATAGTCAGTTGCAAGCCTTCTTATTGCTTGCGGGAAAGTTCCATGGCTATCATTTACACCGTAAATATTTATGGGGGTGCCCAGTATAACCCGGGCACCTTTATGCTGTAACTGCTCAATAAACTTTAACAAATAACTTTCAAAGGTGGTAGTGGCTGTAGCGTCGTCACCCTTGTCGTTGTGAGCAAAGCCAATAACGGCAATATCACCATTTTTAAAATTTGAAAGCGCCTTTTTAAAGTAACCATCTTCATAAAACGTACGTGCGCTGGCTCCATTTCGGGCCTTATTGTAAACCTTTACCTTATCTGTATTTAATAATGCGTAAAGTTGCTCCCCCCAACCCGATCTTGGATATTTATACCAGGGCTGAGGAGCCATTAACGAGTCACCCAACAAATGAATACGCCTTTGCGGAAACAAGTTATGTTTGATGCGCTCAACAGCTAACGAGCAAGCAAAAAGTAATTTATTTACTAAGTTCATATTAATTGTGAAAGGTTATCATACTGGATTTTTAATTACTCTCTTTATGATCAATTATTAAATTGTCCATGCTTGAGCATTTCGTAATCTACCGGAGTATCAATATCAACTTTACCTTTTTCAAAATTGTAAACAATCACTTCATCTGCATTCTCGGCAATCAGCTTTTTAGCGCCTTGTTCGCCGGTTAAAGATAATAGAGGACCAAAGTAACTCCTGCTAAATATTGCCGGAACCCCAATACTTTTAGCATAGCCACAGGCTACAATATACTTTGCCGCATCGGGTTTTAATTGAATAAGATTATTTAATAATGAGGCATCGGCAAAAGGCTGATCGCAAAGCATGATTAAAGCACTGTCAACATCCTTGTTGGCTGATAATGCTTTAACTCCGGTACTTATTGAGGACGCCATTCCCAGCTGCCAGTTAGGATTGTAAAGTATATTTACGGGCAAGTGCGAAATCGCATCAGTAATCTCATTGGCATGTGACCCGAGCACTACGTACACACCTGCACTTTCAACGCCAAGGGCCGCATTAATAGCATTTTGCAAAAGCGTGCCATTGTTATATGGAAGCTGCTGCTTAGGACGCCCCATACGCGTTGAAGATCCGGCAGCGAGAATAACAATGCCGGTCATAAATTTTCTTGATTTACGGGTAAAGCTGCCATTTCGGGGGAATTTATAACCGTAGTTTTATCTCGCAGCGATGTTCCCTTGCGCTGTTGTAGTACCGCTTGTATTTCGGATAGTATCGATAGCGCTATTTCATCCGGTGTTTGCGCACCTATATCCAGGCCGGTGGGTCCGTAAATGCTTTTCAATTGATCTGCAGTTATATCCAACCCGTCATCGAGCAGCTCGTTCAACATGCGCTGTAGTTTCTTTTTAGGTCCAAGGCTGCCAACATAGGCTAACTGTAGCGGCAACAACTGGCGAAGCATAGCCAGGTCATAGTTGTAATTATGCGTCATTAACACTGCAACCGTAAAAGCATCTATATTAATTAGAGAGAGTGCCTCTGTGGCCTTTGCACAAAGCATACGCCTGGCCCGTGGAAAACGCGACGCAACAGCGTAATTTGCCCGCCCATCAACTATGGTTACATGCCATCCTAAAACGGCGGCCATCTCTACCAGCGGCAAAGCATCATTACCTGCTCCAAAAACCAGTAGTGATACAGCAGGTTTCAATATTTCAATAAAAGCTGTGTATTCGGTACCCTCTTCGTTGAGGTAGCTTTTGGTCAGTGATTTACCTGCTTTAATAACCTCCTTTGCATCATTCTGCAACGAAACAGACAGTGTTGCATCGTTACCATTATAAATTACTTCATCATTGCTTAAAAAAAGTATGGTTCCGGGTTGAGATAACTTACGGTCGGCCAGTGAAAAGAGTGTTACTATAACCACTTGCCTGCGTTTGGCTAAAAACCTTTTAAACAAACTTATGGGGTTATGCTCTTTAGTATCATATACGGGTTCTATTAAAATATGAATGATACCATTACAGCCCAAACCAACGCCTAATTTCGCATCGTCATCATCGGTAGTATCATAGGTAACCAACATTGGCTGCTGCTGGGCCATTACTAACCTGGCTTTGCGCAGGGCATCGCCTTCTAAACAACCGCCGCTAATGGCGCCTGTTAGTTGCCCATCTTCGGTAACCAACATACGGGCACCGGCCCTGCGGTACGATGATCCTTCTACCTGCACTACAGTAGCCAATGCCGTTTGCTTACCTTGCTGCAAAGCAATATCATAAGCACTAACTATATCTTCAAGTTCTTTCATAGGTATAGCGTAAACTTATGAAATTAATACGTTGATGAAAAGGTTGCTCAACTTTTACCAGTGAAACACATTGCTTTTACACAGTACTAATCAAACAGGTGCACATTAAACAAACGTCCGGCTGCAAATGTATCTTCATTAGCCGGCAGAGTTATAAAGCCATTGGCTTTAATTAAATTAACCATATCGCCAGATGTTGAGGTATCTACAGGCTCGGCAAAAACGGCGTCGTTTGTATAATTGAGTTTAACTAAAAGATGACAGCTAAGCTGTGGTTTAAACGTTGTTGTTTTACTTAATGATGCAGCAACAACGGTTACCGAAACTCCCAGGCACCCGCTTAACCAGGCTTTAAAATAAAGCTGGTAACAGACCCACGTGGATACCGGGTTACCAGGAAAACCGAAGACAAGCGGCCCTGCATTGAACTTTCCAAATAATAGCGGCTTGCCCGGCTTTTGAGCTATGCTGTGAAAAAGTGTTTGCATACCCAACTGTTGCAAAACCTGTGGTAAATAATCAAACTTGCCTTTTGATACCGCCCCCGAAAACAGGAGTACATCATATTGCTGCAGCATTCTTTGAACTTGCTGCTCCATTGCAACAGGCTCATCAGGCAAATGGCAAGCAGTTGCGTTAATACCTGCTTGCTGCAATGCGGCCAACAACATGTAACTGTTGGATTGCCGTATTTGATGTGGCAAAGGCTGCACATTAACCGGCACCAGTTCATCACCTGTTGAACACACGGCAATGCGCGGCATGCGGTAAACTGCAACATCAGCTAAGCCAACGGTAGCCATTGTTGCCACAATAGCGGGCGTTATTTTTAGACCAGAATTTACCAGTATTTCCCCCACTTTTTCGTCGGTTGCCTGTAAATGCACATTCTGCCAAGGCGAAACAGCGTTAATGTTTACCGTTGCAACGTTGATATCAATTACAATGTCTTCATATCTTATAACCGCATCGGTGCCAAACGGCAACATAGCGCCTGTCATAATTTCAATGCAATGGCTTGGATTATTAAGTTGCTTTTGAGGATGGCCGGCCGGTTGAATACTTTCAATTATAAACGAACGGGTGCCTGCTTGAAAAGCTTGGTTACTGATAGCAATGCCATCCATAGTTGCCCTATTAAAAGGCGGAAAATCGCGATCAGCTTTTATATCCTGCACCAGGATGCGTCCCACTGATTGCAGCAATGGCACCATTTCAACACCAAAGCTTAATGTATGCTGCCTTACAATATCTAACGCTTCACCAACTGATATCATACAGTGCTTCCTCCGCCATTTTGCAAATCTGGTGTAATTATATACTCATCGTCAAATTCATCTTCCCAATATTCCATACCGCCTAAAACGCTGTAAATTTCAGCTTCGGGGTAGCGTTGCTGTAGCATTTGCGCAGTGCTGTTACTTCGGGCTCCTTTTTGACAGAACATGACTACGGGCTGTTTATTATTTATATGGATTTCCCCAGTATTAAACTGGTTGTAAGGGATGGATACAGCGCCAGTCAAATGTCCGGTTTGAAAGTCCTTTAACTCGCGTACATCTATCAGCTGAAATTGCTTTCCGCTTTCATACCAATCAAATAATTCATCAACTGAAAGCTTTAATACGGTATTACATACTACTTCCGCATAACTGTTTCGAAGGGCGGTAATCTGCCTGCTTTCAGCACGAATTTTCAATTTCATTTTATACTGTTCATCCTGTAAAAAATCAAATATTTGCAGGTAGCCGGAGAGCGTTTTGCCTATTCCTGTAATTAGTTTGACTACTTGTAATGCCTGCTGGCTACCCACTATAGCAGGTGTAACACCCAGTACTCCGGCTGTATTACAATCCGGAATTTCGCCGTTGGCCGGTGGTGTTGAGTATAAACACCGGTAGGTTGGTCCGTTGAGGTAATTGAACACACTAACATGCCCTTCAAACTGCTGCACAGCACCGTATACAAATGGCTTGTGGCTTATTACGCAGGCATCATTTATCAAATAGCGGGTGCTTATGTTATCGGTAGCATCAACCACTATATCATAATTAATTACTATTTCGAGAGCGTTTTGTACAGACAATAATTGATTGTAAGCTTCAAACCTCACATTCCTGTTAAGCTTACTTAATTTGTTAACAGCAGTTTCAACCTTGCTTTTTCCTATATCATTTTCATTATACAAAACCTGGCGGTGCAAATTGCTCAGGCTAACTACATCGGCATCAATTATGCCTATAGTACCTATGCCCATTCCTGTTAAGTATTGCAATACAGGCACGCCTAAACCACCTGCTCCTACTATCAGCACTCTAGCTTCTTTTAATTTTTGCTGTGCCGCTAAGCCAAACCCCGATAGCACAACCTGACGGGAATAACGCCCGGCGTCTTCCGAATCATGAAACGCATCATCAGTATTGTTAACTTGTTTGCCAGGCATTGATGTAGATTTTTATAAAACTTTAAGCGGTAACAAGAGTGATTAAATATAGTAAAGCATCACCCACCTAATACCGACATGGACGTATGAGTTGCTCCGTTACTTGCGGCCTCAGCGTCGAAACCATTTGCTTCGCGGGTGCTTACGGCGCCTATAATGCATTTTTCAACTTCTTCAATAGTTGCCCCGCTCCTGAGTATATCTCTGAGATTGGCAGCCGGCGGTCCGTATAGGCAGGTACGCAGCTCGCCGGTGGCTGATAGCCTGATGCGGTTACAGGTTCCACAAAATGTACGGCTAAACGAAGGTATTATGCCAAAGCTTCCTGCATAGCCTGGAATTTTGTAATTTACAGAGGTTGAACTGTCTTCATTAATTAACGGCGTTATCTCCGCGTAGTGTGCAGTAATGTATTCCTGAATACGGCGGTAATTCCAGTCGGATAATACTTGCGAACCATCGCTTCCGTTGAATGGCATTTCTTCCAAAAAACGTACCGATAGCGCATGATTGCGTGTAAGTTCAATAAAGGGAATAATATCCTGAATATTCTTATGCTCAGCCACCACACAATTCAGCTTTACCCTAAAACCGTTATCAAGCAGTTTAAATATGCCGGCATAAACATTTTCAAAGTCGTCGCGACGGGTGATTTGCATAAAGCGATCACGGCTTAACGAATCGAGGCTGATGTTGATTTTACTAATGCCCATTTGCTTTAGCTGTGCCTGGTATTTATCAGAAAGGGTTCCGTTGCTGGTAACCGTAATTTCGTTTAAACCATGGGTGCTACTTAGCTTTTTTAAAAATGGCATTATACCATTTCTCACAAAAGGCTCGCCACCTGTAATGCGTATTTTGCTTACACCAAGGCGGCAAAAAACATCCGACAGCAACAGCATTTCGTCAAATGATAGCAAATCCTGGCGACGGGCAAAGTTGATACCCTCCTCGGGCATGCAGTAATAGCACCTGAAATTGCAACGATCGGTTACCGAAAGCCGCAAGTAATTCAGCTGCCTGCCGTATTTATCTACCAGTTTGTTATTCATTGTTTATGGTTACGGATGAGCATTCACCCAAACGCTGTTATCTTCAAAGTATTCCTTTTTCCATATAGGAACGCTTTTCTTTAATTCATCAATTAAAAAACGGCATGCCTCAAAAGATGCCTCGCGGTGAGCCGATGATACGCCAATAAGCACTACAGGTGTACCCGGCTGCTTAGCTCCGGTGGCATGAATAACGGCAACACCTACCAGCGGCCACTTGTGCATGGCAATATTAGCCAGCTTTTCCATTTGTGTAAGTGCCATTGCATCATAGGCCTCAAAATCAAGATGCAAAACTTCTTTGCCTTTGGTTTGGTTGCGTACTGTACCTATAAAGAAATTTACGGCACCAGCCGTTGGCGAGTTGAGGTAAGCAAATGCCTCATTAAGGTCAATATGTTCAACTAGTCTAATCAACATCACTATCCGCCGCTAACTGGTGGTATTAACGCAATTTCCTGCTCTGGGCCAATGGTATCTTCATCACTGGCATAGTCATTATCAACCGCAATGGCTAACGATTGTAACTGTTTAAAAGCAGGATAGTGCATTCCCAACCATTGCTTTAAACCGGCAACGGTAGTAACACCTGCATCAGCGGGAACAGTTAATCTGCTTTGCCCTGTGATATCTCGTGTAATGCCAAATAGTAAAACATTCATTGCTATAATAAAAAGCAGCAAAACAATTGCTGTAAAATTTTGCGGCAGTAGTAAAGTTAAGAAAGCTTTTTTAAAGAAAGGTCAGCCGCGTGTATACTTACTTTGCTGCCTATGCTTAAGTGTGCTGTTTGCAACGCTTGCTTCACTTTAATAATATTGCCATCAGCCAGTATAAAAATCTCTGAGTTGTTTACCTGCACCACTTCGCCAAGTAAGGTAAGCCCATGCTGTGCATTCAGTATATTAAACACGCGTGCCGGCGTTTCGTTTTGTTTCACCAAACCGTTATCAAGATGTATAACATTGTCAGCCAGTTTAAAAATTTCGGGCACGTTATGGCTCACCATTATTGTTGTTAGCCCCAGCTCATGATGTAATTGCTGCAAATTATTTTGCAAACTTACCCGGGTTAAATCATCTACGGCCGATAATGGCTCATCAAGCAATAGCACTTTAGGCTGCCTTACCAACGCACGCGCGAGTGCCACACGCTGTTTTTGCCCTCCTGATAAGAACTCCGGTCTTTGTCTGACCAGACTTTGCAACCCCACCATATCGAGTAAGCGATATATCCTGGATTTGTCGGCATATTTAGGTAAGGCATATAGCAGGTTTTCTTCAACGGTCATGTTTGGGAAAAGCGCGTTGTCTTGAAATACAAAGCCGATATCCCGATTTTGAGGAGTATGGTTTATTTTAGTTACAGAGTTGAACCAGGTAACACCATCAACCTCGATACTACCTTGCTGAGGTTGCATAAGACCCGCAATCATTCTCAACAAGGAGGTTTTTCCTGCACCCGAAGGACCGTAAACTGCTGTGAAAGACTTGCTGGAAATTTGCACATTGATGTTCAGCATACCCATGCCCTGCGCCATGTGCAGTTGCTTTTGTATGTTGATACTGATCATTGAGTGATACGTTTTTTAAAAATGTGCCTGTTTGTAGTGTACACTATGAGCAAAATGACAAAAGATACTGCTAGCAATACACCAGCGTAAACATGTGCTGTGCTAAAATTCAATGCCTCAACTTCGTCATAAACGGCAATGGAGGCTACCCTTGTAACGCCCGGAATGTTTCCCCCTATCATTAAAACCAAGCCAAACTCACCTAAGGTATGAGCAAAGGTTAAAATTGCTCCAGTTAATAAAGCTGGTTTAATATTAGGCAGCAACACTTTAAAAAATGTGGTTATGTTACTTTTACCCAATGTTTGCGATGCCTCTTTTAAGCTTACAGGCAAAGCTTCTAAACCTGCCTGGACCGGATGGACCATAAATGGTAGACTATAAATAACAGAACCAAGCATTAAACCTGTAAAAGAAAATATCAAACGCAGGTTTAATACATCGTTAAGCATTTTGCCTAACCCGTTTTGAGGACTAAAAGCCAGCAACAAATAAAAGCCTAAAACTGATGGCGGCAGTACCAAAGGCAGACTAATTACTGCTTCAGCAATTGATTTTAGTTTTGACTTAGTTTGCGCTAACCCCGCAGCTATTGGGATACCTATAATAATTAAGCACACCGTAGTAACGAATGCAAGTTTAAAGGTAAGCCACAGTGGTTGATACATTGTTATTAAGATTAGGCTACTTGGAAAATAGTTATTTATAGCCGTAAGCTTTAAAAATGTGCTTAGCTGTACTACCAAATAAAAAATTATAAAACATGGTGGCGTACTTCATATTTTGCTTATCAGCGTTTTTTAATATAACCACGCCTTGGGCAATAGGCTTATACAGCTTGCTGTCAACATCAGTCCAGCTACCTTTATTTTTGTTTTCACCGTGCATTACCACAGCTTTAGCTGTAAATGCAGCATCAGCAACGCCGGTTAATAAATATTGGTTAACCTGGGCTATACTTTCGCCGTATACAATTTTGGGTTGAAGTGCATTTAATAAATTAAGCTGTTTTAGTGCCTGCATAGTTGCTGTTCCGTATGGTGCAAGCTTAGGGTTAGCCACTGCAATTTTACTGATGCTTTGTTGAGTGAGAGAGGATATTAAGGGCTGCTTCAACTTTGTGCTCCATAAAACCAAAGTACCGCAAGCATAAACTTTAGGCGCCGAAACGGTTAGTTTCTTCTCATATAGCCTTTGCGGATAAACCATATCTGCCGACATAAAAACGTCAAAGGGAGCCCCCTCTTGTATCTGCGCCGTAAACTTACCCGATGCTCCCACAATCAATTGCACTTCAACACCGGTTTGCTTTTTAAACTCTTTAACCAGCGCCTCGCTTACATACTGGGCATTTGCGGCAACAGCAACACGCAGGTTTTGCGCATAGGTTGTTATAGGAAGAAGTAATACGTACAGGGCGATTTTAAATTTCATGGCTTACTTGGCTGTAACCAACTCGATAGCACTTACCTGTCTTACCCAGCGAGCATGTTTTTTCTCACCCGCTACTATGATTTGGAAAGGAGCGTCGTTTTCAGGCAATGCCTTTTTATCAACTTTGTAAGCCAGTATAATTGTACGGTTTGCAAAAAGCGGATCAATTTCGGGCAAGGCATAAATGGCCTTATATTTATCAGCAGCGGTAACTATTATGTAAGATAAAATGGTTTCCCGCTTAGATGAATCGCCCAAAATTACACCAGCTCTCTTCAAAACATCGGCAAGGGCAGCACCCGTATATCTGTGTACTTTTTGATCATGCCCTTTTGCCATAATTATAACAGGCTTTAAAGCCGATATTTCAGCTTTCCCTAAAGTCACAGTACTTATACCTCTTCCGCTTACCGTTATATTTTGAGCGCCTGCAGTAAACCACAGTATTGTTAATATAGTTAGCAAGCTCAGTTTCATTTTATTCATACGATGCTGTAAGTATAATGGAACAAGATAAAGCATTTTAGTTACACCCGGTTTTTAAATGATTTATAACCGCATCGCGCTCATGCGGTAAGTTTATATTTTTAAACTCAATTGTGTTTGGCGCTTGTAATAACTCTACATCAGAATTAATCAACACTTTGCGTGGACAAGAATAGCCTTGTGCTAAAAATTGTAATATTACAGGGTAAGCTCGAGGTTCCCAAATAGTAACTAACGGCTCGGGAAATTCACTATTAGCGTTAACGAAGCAGGTGGCCAATTTTGATGGGTTTCGATGCTGTACTAAATAGTTTAGGGTCTCAATAGACAGGTATGGCATATCACAAGCCACTGTTAACCATGCGGCATCAGGCGCGGTCCGAAATGCAGAGAGTATGCCTCCAAGTGGCCCTAATTCTGCAAAACAATCAATTATTACCGGCAATTGTTCCTCGGCATGCACATCCTGGTAACTGGCATAAGAAACATATGTATTTAAACAAAATGAATTTAATAAGTTATGTACGTGCTTACGCTGACTATCGCCAAAGTAGCTTATACTTCCTTTATCGGTTTGCATGCGTTCACTTTTACCACCTGCTAACACTAACCCATTGAGCGGAGGCTGCCGCTGCTTCAACCAAGTGTTAATAAAGGCTGTTATCGCCAACGTATCTTTAATTTTTAAAACAGGTGCAGCAAATCCAGCAGGAAGATGCGCAGAAAGAAAATGTGGCAGCGTTGTGACGCCCTCGGTTAATAATATGAGTTGAACGTTGCTAAGCTTTTCAAGTTTTTTATCCAGCGGCTTTGCAGGGTCAATTACGGCAACTTGAAATTGAGAAGGGAAGTGATTAGCATTTACCAGCACCAGGTCCTGATCATTAAATAAAGACCTGCTTTGATAAGTATTGAATGTTCGTTTTAAACTTAAGTTACGATAGCTTATCTTGTCTACCAATTCAAATGAACCACCGTGACTCAGTATTGAATCGTCTTGATTTGGAGCCTGTTTATGTTCAGCATCAATATAAGCTATTTTATATATGGAAGACAGTTCAAGGATGATGGCGTTAGCCAGCTGTCGTATCAAGCCACAATTGGTACCTAATATCCCAAGCTCATTGCGGTGGAAGTGGCCAAGAGTTGGCTTGCTCAGCGTTACGTGTTTTTGATGGTCAGCCATTATAATCACTTTTACCGCCGGTTTTCTTCAACAGCTTCGTTTCTTTAATAATGATATCGTGCGAAAAAGCTTTGCACATATCGTAAATAGTGAGTGCAGCAACACTCGCACCTGTCAAAGCCTCCATCTCAACACCTGTTTTTGATGTTACTGATACGGTGCAATGTATTATAACCTCATAGTATGCATTTAAACTTACGTCGAACTTACAATTTTCTATAGGTAACGGATGACATAGCGGAATAAGATCAGCTGTCCTTTTCACGGCCATAGTACCGGCTATAATAGCTGTTTGAAATACAGGTCCTTTTTTTGTTTGTATGTCATTATTATTTAGCTGAGCAGCAATCTCTTCAGTTAACGCTACAATGCTTTGCGCAACTGCAACCCGGTGCGTAACCTCCTTACCACTAATATTAACCATAACAGGCATATTAGTAGCGTTATCAAGATGACTGAATGCTTTAGCAGAATCCTCCATGGGCAATGTGTTTCTGCAAAGCTACGAAGTTCTGTTTAAGAAACGGTGTTTGATGCTTATAGTAAGACAATAACTATC
>NZ_WQLA01000006.1 GCF_009755275.1 Mucilaginibacter aquatilis
ATAAACAAGTTCAGCACTTTTAAAAACGCTAAAGGTGTTAAACAACTGAATGCGCAGTTAAGCCGCAACCCTGCTTTAGCCAAAAGCTATGTAGAGGGTTTATACGCTTTCCAAATGAAAGACGGCCGCTTTGGATTAAAAGCAGACTACCGCATTGATTTAAACAAGATAGACTTTAAACGTTACGGCTCATTATTAGAGAGCTTTTATAAAGAGACTGCTTTCCACAGCTTTTACATGCAGCACGAAGGCATGTACAGCGAAATGGTAGCCAAGGCAAACAATGCATTCACTTTGGCAGCAGCACAAAAGTCAGTAAGCGCACAAGGTTACCAGGTAGTGGTATCAGCATTAGCCAAAGGCACCAATACCATGAGCATCAAAGGCCATGCCTACACTGAGGGTGTGATCTTTGCAGGCATGCAAGCTGAGGCTCAAAGCACTCCTGCACAGGTACTGGCCAGCAGAGAATAAACTGCAAAGCAAATAAAATATAAAACTCTATTATTAACTCAAATAAAGCAAGAGGTCGTGTCGAATTGATACGGCCTCTTTTACATTATATCATTGGATTAGCACTGTAAAGCGTCCATAGCTCATCAAGTGATTTTCCGGTCAGTTGCTTCCAGCTATCGGTGTTGTAGGTATGATTCCGCAATTGCTTATCTAGTTCTTTTACTACACCTTCCTTTTGCTTTTGCTCAATCCAGTTCAAAAACCTGGCGGTAACCCTGTAACTATTGGTATAATACTGCGTTGCTTTGTATTCAGGAAGTTTCCAGTTTGCTGCGTTATTATTAACGCCAAATTTGTACCGTACGTAATCGGCAATACCCTCAGTAAGCCATCCTGGTCCTACACTTTGCTTATAGTCTTGTACTATGTGCATCCCTTCATGCGTTACTACATCAATATCTTCAGGATGTGTTTTAAACCAGCCGGGGTTATAAACAATACGACCATTTGAAGTTGCTGCCACCCCTTTGTAGGCCGTATCAATAACAAAAGTCACTTCTTTAAGCGTTTTATTATTATACTCTTTGGCAATCTTAGGGTACACGTCAAAGAACGTTTCAATAAGTTTTTGCTTAACCGTGGGATTAAAACTGTTGTCATTGCTCGTAAATACTAATGTGTAACCCTTACGTTTAATGGTTTCCTTGTTTTGAGCATAAGTATTGTTAAAGGCAACCAGTGCCGTTAAACACAAGCTTAAGTAAAGTGCATGCTTTTTCATATGGCAATTTACGGTCATAAAGCCAAATCGCATAAGCAGTGTTAACATATACTATGTAAAAAATCATATACATTTGCACTGAATGCGTTAACGCCTTTAAGGCCAAAGCACCTTTATGAATACCATTGAAACACTATATAGCGAGGCGGTCAACCTGTTGAAAAGCCTAATTTCTACCCAGTCATTCAGCAGAGAGGAGGATAAGACTGCCGATATTATTGAAGCTTTTTTTAAACAGCACAACATCGGTACACAACGCAAGCTTAATAATGTATGGGCGTATAACAAGTATTATGACAAGGCAAAGCCAACTATTTTGCTTAATTCTCATCATGACACTGTGAAGCCCAATTCGGGTTATACACGTAACCCGCTTGATCCTGCGGTTGAGGACGGAAAACTTTATGGTTTAGGCAGTAACGATGCCGGTGGATGCCTGGTTTCACTTATCGTAGTGTTTATGCATTTTTACGAGCAAACCGATTTAAAATATAACTTCTGCATTGCTACCACCGCCGAGGAAGAGGTATCAGGGACTAACGGGCTTGAATTGGTGATACCTGATTTGGGTGAGCTTGAATTTGCCATTGTGGGCGAGCCAACCCTTATGCAACTAGCCATTGCCGAACGTGGCCTGATGGTGCTTGATTGCACAGCACATGGTAAAGCCGGGCACGCCGCCCGCGAAGAAGGAGAAAATGCTATTTATAAAGCCCTGGCAGATATCGAATGGTTCCGTAATTACCGTTTTACTGAAGAATCGGAGTTATTTGGCCCTATCAAAATGTCGGTTACTATTATAAACGCAGGTTCGCAGCATAATGTGGTTCCGGCTACCTGCACTTTCACGGTAGATGTGCGCGTTACCGATGCTTACCGCAACGAGGAAGTACTAAACATTATTCAACAGCAGGTAAGCTGTGATGTTGTACCACGATCTATAAGACTTAAGCCATCATCTATAGATAAAAACCACCCAATAGTGCAAGCCGGCATAAAGCTTGGCAGAAGCACTTACGGATCGCCAACCACATCAGATCAGGCTTTACTTGATATCCCGTCATTAAAAATGGGGCCTGGCGATTCGGCAAGATCACATACCGCCAATGAATTCATTTACCTTAAGGAAATTGAAGAAGGTATAGAGCTATACATCAAATTACTTGAAGAAATTGTTTAACAGCATATGGAGTTTGGCAAAGTAGCACAGCAGCAGCTTAGTTTTATTGATTACACTTTGCCGCCCGATATGCCTGTAACCGCGGCTTCGCTACAGCGAAAAAACTCTGCGCAACCTGAGGTTTACGTTGGATGTTCGAGCTGGGCACAAAAAGTTTGGAAAGGCAATTTATACCCACCCAAAACGCGGGACGCTGACTTTTTACAAGAGTATGTTAAGCATTTTAACATGATTGAGCTTAACACTACCCATTACCGTATGTATGATGCGGAAGCCATACGTAAATGGAAGGATAAAGCGTCTGCCAACCCTCATTTTAAGTTTTGCCCAAAGTTTAACCAATTAATAAGCCATATTAAAAGGCTTAAGGGTGCAGATGAGATAACTACCGATTTTTTGACAAGTATGCTGGCCTTTGAAGAAAAGCTGGGTCCGCTGTTTTTGCAGTTGAATGATAATTTTACTCCTAAGGATTTCTCGGTGTTGAAAGCTTTTCTTGAAAGCCTTCCGCGCGACCTGGAGATTTTTTTGGAGTTGCGTCATCGTGATTGGTTTGGTGTACCACAAACCCGGGATGCCGTGTTTGAATTAATGCACCGTTTGGGGATTGGCGCAATTGTAACCGATACTGCCGGCCGGCGCGATGTAGTGCATATGGGCTTACCAACACCTGCTTTATTTTTACGTTTTGTAGGCAACGCTTTACACCCTACTGATTACGTGCGAATGGATGAGTGGATTGAGCGTATTAAAGAATGGAGTAAAGGATGCCTTAAATCGGTTTACTTGGGCATGCACCAGTCTGACGAAGTAGCCGCGCCGGTGCTGTGTGATTATTTTATTGAGCGTATAAACAACGAACTTAACATGAGCATTGCCCGGCCGTTCAATACCCCTGAGCCAAATACATTGTTTAATCAGTAATAAAAACTTTATTAGTTTTCAGGAGCTGGCGAAGCTTCCTCTTCTTCCAGTAACTGCTTTTCATAAAGGTCAAAGTAAATGCCTTGCTTTTCCATCAGTTCCTGATGCGTGCCTTGTTCGGCTATGTGACCCTCATCCATCACCAGTATCTTTTCAGCATTACGAATGGTTGAAATACGGTGCGCAATAATTACGCTGGTTTTGCCTTTCATAACCCGCCCTAAGTTTCCTAAAATTTCCTCTTCGGTACGTGTATCAACAGCCGAAAGGCAGTCATCAAAAACAAGAATTTGTGGTTGTTTCATTATGGCACGGGCAATACTAACACGCTGTTTTTGTCCGCCCGAAAGGGTTACACCGCGTTCACCTATCAACGTTTGAAACTGCTGTTCAAGCTCCATGATATTCTTGTACACGGCAGCATCTTTAGCAGCCTGTTCTACAGCATTGATATCAAGTACATCGGCGCTAAATGCTATATTATTAGCAATGGTATCTGAAAACAGGAATACCTCCTGTGGTACAAACCCTACCTGCGATCGGTATCCTTCCAGGTTCAATTGCTTTAAAGGGTAACCATCAATCAAAACTTCGCCAGCAGTAACGTCATACATCCGCATAAGCAAGTTGGCAATGGTAGATTTACCCGAACCCGTACGGCCTATAATTGCCACCAGCTGCCCGGGTTCAACACTAAAGGATACAGACCTGAGTGCTTCAATGCCGGTATCAGGGTAAACAAAGCTTACGTTATTAAACTCTATTTTACCGGTTACAGGTTTTGGTAACACCGCAGGCGAAAATATTTCGGGCTGCTCAAACAAGAATTCATTGATGCGCTTTTGTGATGCCGCTGCACGCTGTATTAATGACGACACCCAGCCTAACGACATTACCGGGAAGGTAAGCTGCCCTAAGTAAACTATAAACTCGGCTATATTGCCCGAGGTTATATTACCTTTCATTACCTCTACCCCACCAATGTAAATAATAAGCACACTGCTAATCCCTACAAGCAATAACATCATTGGAAAAAACAAAGCCTGAACCTTGGTTAATTCCATTGACTGCGTTTTATAGTTTTCGCTTTCGTGACTAAATTTCACGTTTACAAAGTCTTCGCGAACGTATGACTTTATTACCCTGATACCTGATAGATTTTCCTGTACAAAGCTTGAAAGGGCCGAGAGGCGTTCCTGTATCTTTTCGCTACGAAGCTCAATTATGTTATTTACATAATATATACTCAGCACCAATAAAGGCATTGGCAATAACGAAAAGAAAGCTAAACGGGTATTTACGCTCATCATGGCGTAAACAGTAAGCACAAACAATACAACAGTGTTAATGGCATACATTATACCCGGACCAAGATACATACGCACCCTGCTAACATCTTCGGTAACACGGTTCATTAAATCACCGGTGTTGTGCCTGCGGTAAAAAGCCAGCGAAAGAAGCTGGTAATGCTCATAAATTTCATTCTTAAGGTCAAACTCAATATGCCTGGACATAAGGATGATGGTTTGACGCATAAAAAACAAAAACAAGCCTCTTAAAAGCGATAATGCTAAAACTAATACGCCAAAAAGTAACAAGCTGGCTCCAAATATATCGTAAATAACATACTGCCGCTCAAAGCCTGCATACAGGTGGTATATTTGTATATTTTCGGCCACCAGGTTGAAAGATATGCGTATAACCTGCGCCGGTAAAACTCCAAAAATATTGGATATAATTACAAACAGCACACCCGGCACCAGCCTCCAGCGGTACTTGTAAAAGAACTTATTTAAGTAAGCAAGGCTTTTCATAAGCTTGGCAAAGGTAGTAAAAAACACGCAGCGCCCTTAAATGTTCGTCACTGTGAAAAACAGACTTTAGGCTTCCGTGATCAGTTTCATGTAAACAAGATAACACATACCCCTAGGCACCTATTTAGCCAACGCCGTTTAGGTTTAATCAAAAAAATATCTACTTTTGCACCAGCATTGGTTAACTGGTTTATTAAAGCAATAATAGCAGCAAGCTGGCGTTTATTTTTTGCAATTACAGCAACAAAACAATTGCTCAACTGCTTAACTTAATTCAACCCGTAACCGAAACATTAATTAGTACCGAAAAAACCGTTCTTACCCATGTTAAACAGAAGGCACCTTAGGGTTAAAGTATTACAGGCATTATACGCTTATCATCAATCTGAGCCAAAAGATAAGAAACAGCACGAAAAGCTTTTGTTGCAAAACATTGATAAGGTTTTCGAAATGTACATCTGGATGCTGTCATTAATTGATGAAGTAATACAATATGCCGCCAACGATGCCCAGGAACGCGCTAACAAGCACCTTCCTACCGCCGAGGATCTAAATCCTAATCTTAAAATTCTTGAAAACCGCTTTATTGCTTCGCTGCATGTAAACAAAGATTACATTGCTGCTATCAAAAAATACAAAGTATCGTGGGATTTTGAACCTGAGCTGGCAAAATCATTATTTATCACGCTGAAGAACTCTGACGACTACCGTGCGTACCTTCAAAAAACCGACGATACGCTGCAAACCGATAAAGACATCATTAAATTTATCTTTAAAAAGGTAATTCTTAAGTCGCAGTTAGCTGAGCAGGTTTTTGAAGATAAGTTTATTGCCTGGCCGGTTGATAAAGACGTATTGCAGGCATTGATAGCTAAAACTTTCAAAAACTTCTCATACGACGATCCGAAGCAGAATAAACTGGCTGATGTTACAGGTAACTGGGCAGAAGACCAAGACTTTATAGTTGACCTGTTTGAGCTGGCCGTGCGTTATGACGCCGACTACCAAGGCATGATTGGCCAGAAAACCCAAAACTGGGAGCCTGAACGTATTGCCATGATGGATACCCTGCTAATGAAAATGGCAATCACTGAATTTATAAACTTCAACTCAGTACCGGTTAAGGTTACTATAAATGAGTACCTGGAGATAGCCAAAGAATTCAGCACACCAAAAAGCAACTCGTTTATAAACGGTATTTTAGATAAAATTTTATTCGAATTAAAAGAGCAGAACCGTGTGCGTAAAACAGGCCGCGGACTTATTGAATAACAATGATCAAAAAAATTACCGCAGGTTTATGCCTGGCAATTGCCCTCAGCGCCTGCAACCAAACCAATAATACACAGCAAACTGCTGATAGTACAGCCGTTGCCGATGGGGCAGTAGCAAAGAGCTTAAGTGCAGCCGAGGCTCCGGTTATGAAGTTTGAAACAGAAGCTCATGATTTCGGAAAAATAAAACAGGGTGATAAGGTTACCTATGAGTTTAAATATACCAATTCGGGTAAATCACCTTTAATTATTAAAGATGCGTACGCAACCTGTGGCTGTACTGTACCTGAATTTGACAAAACACCAATAGCGCCTGGTGCCTCGAGCGTAATAAAGGTTACGTTTGACAGTGCCGGAAAAATTGGTATGCAGGAAAAAATTATAACCGTAGTAGCTAACACTGTACCGGCCGAAAACCGGGTACGCCTTATTGGCGAAGTTTTGGCAAAAGATGCGGTAAAAACTAAGTAGTACTTATTTAAGAATATATAGAATGTTAGGAACAATTTTATTACAAGCTGGCGGCGGTATGGCTACTCAGCAAATAGTGGTAATGGTTTTGATTATTGTGGTGTTTTATTTTTTTATGATACGCCCGCAAATGAAGAAACAAAAAGACCAGAAAAAGTATGTTGAGGAACTAAAAAAAGGCGATCGTATAGTTACAACAGCCGGCATACACGGCCGTATTGTTGACCTAAATGAAACCACCTTTTTGGTTGAAGTTGATAACGGCCGAATTCGCTTTGATAAAGCAGCCATTTCACTTGATGCCTCAAAAGCACTAAATGCACCGGCTAAAGAAAAAGAAGCCAAAGCTTAATAAACAGAATATTGAAAATGCCGTTTCTTTTTTTAGCAAGAGAAACGGCATTTTAATTTTGCGGTAAACCAAGCTACGCAAAGCGTTATAACTAAAGCACTATTTGCCTATGCCCATCATAAAACTATCTGTATCTGAAAGAAGGCGTTTGTCGGTATTTATCACCTGCTTCCTTATTGCCACAGTGGCATGGATTTTAGCTACCTTATCGGGCACTTATAGTTTTACAGTTAAACAGGCAATAACCTTTAAAAACGCACCACAAAAGCGCGCCTTCAGGGCATTACAGCCCGATACGGTAGAAGCAATAATGCAGGGCACCGGCTGGCAGGTATTATTTTCAAAAGTAAGTTCATCTACCGAACCGGTAAAGGTTGATTTGCATACCCTTGAGCATAGCAATTACATTGCTTTGAACACTCAAATTGCACAAATTAACAAAGTGATGGACGCGCGTCACAAAATAATTGCCTTCACACCCGATACGTTGTATTTCGATTTCACAAACCGGGTAGTTAAAAGGGTACCAATTGAACCGGTATTAAATTTAACTTACCAGCAGCAGTATCAGCAATCAGAGAAAATTCAGCTCAAACCGGCTTACGTTACCTTAAACGGGCCTGGTAATGTAATTGAACATATTACATCCTGGAAAACTGATACGCTTAAGCTTGATAACGTTAATCAACCAATCAATACGACGCTTGGCTTGCAACCGGTAAAAGAGGGCAACATTAGCATATATCCTAAAAGCACTCAACTTAAAGTACCGGTTGAGGAGTTTACCGAGAAGACGCTTAGCATACCCGTGAAACTTATAAATAACGTGCATTACTACAATGTAAAGATGGTACCGCATAGGGTTAATATTACCTTCACAGTTCCATTGAGCAGATACACAGAGCTTGACGAGGATTTTTTTGAGGCCACTGCTGATTTTGGATTATGGGAACAAGGCTATACCGTTTTACCTGTAAACATAACCCGTGTGCCTGCTTACTGCCGCATTGTTAAAACTGTTCCGCGTAACATTAACTTTCTTGTAAAAAAATAAGATGCTAAAAATTGGTATAACCGGCAACATAGGCAGTGGCAAAACAACAGTATGCCGTGTTTTTGAGCTTTTAGGCATACCTGTTTTCTACTCAGACGACGCTGCCAAGCAAGTGATGACTACTGATACGCAACTTATTAAAAACTTAAAGCAGCACTTTGGCAACGAGGCATACTTTGACAATGGCACCTTGAATAAAAAATTTATAAGTTCAATTGTGTTTAATAATGCCGCTGAGCTTAACAAACTTAACAGCCTAGTCCATCCTGCGGTATTCAGGGCATTTGATGCCTGGATAATTAATCATACTGCTGCTCCATACGTTTTAAAAGAAGCTGCCATATTGTTTGAAAGCGGCTCTTACAAAGATTGCGATCACACTATACTGGTTACAGCACCTACCCCAGCCCGGCTACAGCGTGTAATAGAGCGCGATAATATTACCATTGAACAAGCCGAAGCACGCAACTCAAAGCAAATGCCGCAGGAGGAAAAAGTAAAGCTGGCTGATTACATTATCAATAATGATAATTCAGCTCTGGTTATTCCGCAGGTACTGCACCTTCATAAATTATTTACCCGGCAATAACACCCAACTGTTTATTCATGATTTTAGAAGATTTTATTGCCTTTGATGCTAACGGGCTTTATTGTCGTTATGGCAACTTCTATTTAGATCCGCAGCAACCTGTAGAGCATGCCATAATTAGTCATGCACACGGCGACCATGCCGTACCTGGCAACCACAGCATACACTGCACTGCACCTACCCGTGATTTTATGCAGTTACGGTACGGTAAAAATGCTGGTAAAAACTTCGCAATACATGCATGGCATGAATACTTTGATGTTGGTGGGGTACGAATCAAATTCATATCGGCCGGACACATGCTTGGCTCAGCCCAAATAGTAATGGAATACAAAGGTGTTACTTACCTGTACACCGGCGACTATAAGTTACAGGCTAATCCTACCTGCCAACCTATTGAATGGGTACACGCCGATGTGCTTATTACTGAAAGTACCTTTGCCAATCCTCAAACCCTGCACCCTGATCCCGTTGCCGAAATAAAGAAACTGGACGATATTAAAACAAACATTTTACTGGGTGCTTACGGCTTAGGTAAAGCACAACGGTTAATAAGAATGATAAATGATTTTGTTCCGCAAAAAAAAGTACTTGTACACTTTCGTATCTCGCCACTAAATGCCATTTATGAAAAACATGGGGTTAATTTAGGAAATTATGAGCTGTACAGCCGCAAGCTGATGAAAGTGCAAAACGAGTACGTTTACATTGTTCCGCCGTTTACATTTGATAGTTACTACAAGGCTACAGGTGTCACAAGGCTGTTTGCTTCGGGATGGAAAAACCTTCAGGTGAATGAAAAAGACACGCTGTATATATCAGACCATGCCGATTGGAATGATGTTTTACAAACCATTGAACATGTAAAGCCCCAACAACTATGGACTTTGCACGGTGATGGCACGCATCTGAAAAAGCACTTTGCCGGTAAGTTAATTACTAAATCATTGTCTTAAAACATACGTATGATATTTGTCCTTAACAATTTGGAATCGATAGCGTAATTGTACAATCCTCTCTTGCCTTAGCTAAAAAATTAACTAATATTTGAATTTAATAAATTAAACAGCAAATTTACGCCGAAGATTAATAAATGCTATCTTACTTAAATTCAAGGTTTTTGATGTATTACAAAATCTTCAATACAAAATAATAAGCGGTTTTATAACCTTAAACAAAATTTAAGCAGGTAAATGTTACCCTCTTATTTATTATAATTGTAGTTGAATGAAAATAGAAGACGAAATACAGAGCAGCAAATTTGAAGATAATTACCACAAAGCTGTAATTAATATATCATACACTTCGGGCTGGCTAAGTAATTTGCTACGTTTAAATTTCGAAAAGTATAACCTCACCAGTCAGCAGTTTAACGTACTGCGTATTTTACGCGGACAAAGACCCAAACCTGTAACCATAAACATGATTAAGGAACGCATGATAGACAAGATGTCTGACGCATCGCGTATTGTTGACCGATTGGTTCAAAAGGAGTTGGTATCTCGCTGCACCAATAACATTGACCGGCGTGCGGTTGATATACATATTACCAATAAAGGCCTTGAAATTTTAGACAAGATGGATGTTGAATTTAAAACATCAGACTTGTTCAGGCATAACCTTACCGAAGACGAGGCATCACAGCTTAGCGACTTATTAGACAAACTTAGAGGATAGCAACTTGCCTATTACGTTTTGCCAAACGGTTTATTAAACAATAAACTTCCAGTTTTAGGGTTAATGTAAAAAATGTTAAACAATGCCTTTAAGTTAGGTAGCATGTTTTTAGCATAGTATATTTACCACCATTACACCATTGGAGTTTTCCTGATGATATACCGTTACGCTTTATTTATTTTTATCATATCCCTGTTTAGCTCTCCTGTATTTGCACAAAAGCAGGATAGTGTAAGCCTGAACAGCATTATCGAAAAAACAGGCAAAATGGCCAGCTCGCGGCCTATTGAAAAACTGTACCTGCATTTTGATAAACCTTACTATGCTGTTGATGATACCGTTTTTTTTAAAGCATACTTAACAGACAACTATAAGCAACCCTCTCAACTGAGTAAGGTTATATACGTTGAGCTGATGAATAGCCGCGACTCATTGGTGCAAATGCTTAAGCTGCCTGTAAAAGAAGGCGTAGCTTACGGAAGCATACCCCTGCCCGAACTTACTTTTAGGCAGGATAATTATCACATACGTGCCTACAGTAAGTGGATGGCCAACTTTGATGCCGCGTACTTCTTTACCAAAACGCTGCCTGTTGGCAATGCTATTGACAAGCAAATAAACACTTTCATTAGCTCCACAAAAACCGGTTCAGATAAATCCTTACAAGTTACATCACGTATAGTATTTAAAGATACGGATGGCAACCCTCAAGCCGGTAAAAAGGTTACCTGGGAAGTTAGCAGCAATGTTGATGATGTAGCCAAAGGCAAAGGCACAACCGATCAGAACGGCGCAATAACCGTAAGCTTCACCAACAACAAACAGGTTGACTTAACTGGTGCGGCAATTACTGCATTCATTGATTTAGGTAGCGGAAAAAGAGCGGGCCGAAACTTTCCGCTTAAATCAGTATTAGGCAATGCCGATGTACAGTTCTTTCCTGAGGGAGGAGAATTGCTTAATGGAACCCGTACGCGTGTTGCAGTAAAAGCCGTATCATCAAACGGACGCGGAATTAATTTTACCGGTGTTATAACTGATAACAGCGGCGCTACGGTTGCTAATATCAGCTCACAACACGCGGGCATGGGCTCATTCACCATGCTGCCCGAAACCGGCAAACAGTATAAAGCAAATATTACATTTACCAATGGCTTAAAAGCAAGTTATGACCTGCCTAAGGTGCAGGTTTCAGGTATCAATTTAAGCATGACAACAGCTGATGCTCAAAATGTAACGCTTAAAATGCTGGCCAGCCCTGCTTTCTTTGAAGCTAATAAGGGTAAAGTTTTTTATATCATAGCGCAAAGCTCAAACACAGTCTGCTTCGCAGCGCAAACAGCTTTAAAAGAGCAGATTTTTTCTGCCAATATTCCATCGAGTAAATTTCCTACGGGCTTAGTACAATTTACTTTGTTTACCAGTACAGGTATACCGGTAAGTGAGCGTTTGATATTTGTTCAGCATAAAGATCAGCTTAACCTCAATGTAACCAGTGATAAGCCTGCATATGGTGTAAGACAAAAGGTTAAATTTAATGTAACTGCCAAAAACAAAACCGGACCAGTTGATGGAAACTTCTCCGTATCGGTAATAGATGAAAGCAAGGTGCCTGTTGATGAGGATGGCGAAACAACCATACTAACCAGCTTGCTCCTAACGTCTGATTTAAAAGGTTACATTGAAAAACCAAACTATTATTTTAACAAGGTTAATAATCAAACCGTGTCCGACCTTGATGTATTGATGTTGACACAAGGATATCGTCGTTTTTCATATACTGATGTAATAGCAGGCAGGTTACAGCCCATTACCTATTTACCTGAGCAAGGCATTGAAATAGCAGGCACGTTGCGTACGCTTAACGGAATGCCTTTCAAAGGCGGAAATGTGCGTTTATACATCCCTGATAAGTATTTTTCGGCCAATGCCGTAAGTGATCCGGAGGGTCGTTTTAAATTCAGCAATTTGTCCTTCCCCGATTCTATGAAGATAATTGCTACTGCTAAAAATAACTATAACGGCAAAAACCTGATGTTGATGCTCGAGCCTATTACCTACCCGGCCATTAACAAAAATCAGCTTTACCCTGATGAGGTTGCCAATATTGACAGCACCATGCGCCCTTACCTGCTAAACAGTAAAAAACAGTTTAACAGTATGCACGTGCTTAAAGAAGTAGTTGTACGTGCGCCTAAAACTCCTAAAATTAACCATACGGCTTACCCCGCCCTATCAGGCTTAAGCAGTATTCCGGACCATTTAGTAACCGGCGACCGCTTTATTTGCCCTATGTTGTTAACCTGTTTACAAGGCACGCTTATGGGTGTAACTTATGATCAAAGCACTAATGCGTTTTACGTAACCCGCGATTACAATCAGGGCCGCAGGGTACCAATGGCTATTTATGTACGCGGTATGCCTGTTGATGTGAATTATCTTGCCAGCATGCAGTCAACAGATGTTGAATCGGTTGAAATCTTTTTGCGAGATGATTTGGGCTTGATTAACAACGCCAACCAAACTAACGGCGTATTGGTTTTTAACACCAAAACACCGCCAAAAGGCACAAAAATAAGCTTGCAAGAGTTACAGGAACTTATTCCGCAGCCTAATACTGTTAACATAATGCCTAAGGGTTATGATATTGCACGCGAGTTTTATATGCCTAAGTACGATGTGCCTAAACCCGTAGGGATGGATTTACGCAGCACCATTTATTGGAATCCCCGTGTAGTTACTGATAAGGCTACCGGCGCTACAAGCGTTGAATTTTACAATGCCGATGGCAAAGGAAGCTACCGTGCAGTAATTGAAGGCTTTGATAAAGATGGTAACATAGGCCGGTCGGTTTACCGGTACAAAGTGCAGTAAATGATGACTAATGATCTGCAGCAAACTTTCGGTAATATTGATATCTATCTGTTCGATCAGTTATTGAAGGGCCGTTATGACAATTGCCAAAAAGTGTTGGATGTAGGATGTGGAGGCGGCAGAAACCTGATTTGGTTTCTGCAAAACAATTACGAAGTGCACGGCATCGACCCTAACCCCGAAGCGATTGAAAATGTTAAGCAATTATCTGCTCACCTGGCCCCATTAAACAGCTTGCAAAACTTTGAGGTTGGTGTTGCAGAAAACTTACCCTTTGCAGATGGAAGCTTTGATTTGCTCATTTGCAGCGCCGTTTTGCATTTTGCCAGTAATCATGAGCATTTCGACAATATGCTTCGTTCCATGTGGCGTGTTTTAAAACATGGCGGCTATTTGTTTGTGCGGCTGGCATCAAACACAGGCATTGAAAACCTGGTACAGCACACCGGCGGCGGCCGTTATTTGCTGCCCGATGGTTCAGAGCGGTACTTGGTGGATGAAGAAAGATTGCTTAATTATACTACCGAATTAGGTGCCTATTTACATGAGCCAATCAAAACTACAAATGTTCAAAACTTACGATGTATGACAACATGGTGCCTGCAAAAACTATAAACACACAATAACGGGCGACTCCTGTCAGTTGTCTAAATCTTTAATTTGCAGTTTATACTTTGGTGGTAATATCGCTTCTTTAAGCAACCAATCGAATTTTAATTGCTTAGCTAACTTGTACAGCCACAATGCCGGCCTAAGCCACTGAAGGCTGTTAAAATTTAACAGCTTAAAAACCTGGTTTGGTACAAGCAGCATTTGTACCTGCTTTAACAATAGGTAACGCCCGGTGCCCAAATGTTTGCGGTACTGCCTGTATAGGTCAATTGTAAAGTTGCTGCAAACTAAGTTTTCTTTTAAATGATTTTCACGCGTTACAATCCATCCGTTATAGCTTTGGGGTAAGTCTTGTATTTGCATACGCTTACCAAGGCGATAAAAAACATCATAAAGCTCGCCCTTTTCGTTGTCTGTAAGTTTACGTTCAAGCAGTTCAAATGATCGCACCGAGTAATCAATCAAAAGATACAAAACATCGCGGTAAGCCCATTGAGGTATTTCCATACCTCTTGCTGTTTCTACTCCTTTATGTATAGCGGTTATTTTATCTATAGCCCACAAAGCATCATCATACTTTGAGAATAATATTTTCTTGGAATATTCAACGGTTGAAAACAAACGTGCTAACGGATCGGCAGGTAAGTTACCGGTGAAGTAAAGCCAGTCTACTGCCTTATTAAGTGCAAACTCAGCCGCTGCACCGGCAAATATAAAAAGAACCGTATCAGCCTTCCCCCATATATTACGCACTATTGAATTCTCACTCACGAAATATTTCATAATTAAAAGTACTTTTATATACAAAGTTAATCAATAAAACTGAGTTTTTATCACTTATATTTCTATAAATCATATATATACTCAAACCAAGGTACTTAGAAATCACTCATTGTACCTATCAAGTAGTAAAACATTATTTAAGTATGAACACTTATACAGTGCAATAAATCTCAGATGATCATGACAACTCTTACAAAGCTAATCCCGGGAATTATATTAATAGCAATTCTTACAACCTTCAGTCATACCGCTGTGGCGCAATCACAAGCAACTATGACAGCAGATGCTAACAAAAAGTACCAGCAAGCCGATAAGGAACTGAATACCGTATTTGCACAAATTGTTAAGGAGTATTCGAAAAAACCGTTTTTTGTAAGAAAAATGAAAGCAGCGCAGCGCTTATGGATTAAATTACGCAATGCGGACCTGACTGCCCGGTTTCCTGATGCCGGCGGAAGTTCGGCAGCAATGTGTAAGGCCTTTTACCTCGAAAACGTAACACGAGAACGAACAAAATATTTACGTGCCTGGATAACCGGAATACCTGAGGGAGATGTTTGCAGCGGATCTATAAAAATAGGGCAACCATAAAACTTAGGATTACCTACTGCAGGTAAAGGGAATGGTTCGATTATTTAGGGCATTTTCTGCTGCTTGCTTAATGTACAAGTTGCGACGCTGAAGCAATTTTGTAAGATAAGGTTTCAATAGCCACTTGTCAATCATGTTACCCAGATGGCCTAAAGGCGAACGGAAAACAAACTCATCTTCCATAAGTGTACCGTGAGGTTGCGGCCAAAAAGCATGGTAATGGCGCATATATTTAAACGGCCCAACAGTCATAGCGTCGACAAAATATCCGGGGTCATTCAGTTCAATAATCTTTACCGTCATTTTAAAAGGAAGGCAAAAGTGCATGGCTTTCCACGTTACGGCTTCATTTAAATGAATTAGGCCTTTGGTAATGCCTGCGATTGCCTTTTCCCTGTGGCTATGCATGCTTTCAACATGTACATCAATACTGCGCGCAAGGTTAAAGCAATTGGCAACCGGTGCTTCAATAAATGTTTGTAGTTTAATTACTGCCATTCAAGTTTTGAGTTTGATAGTCACAGCGAAAGCATATATTGATTAGCACGTGCCCATCTTTGTTAAAAATCATTTATTTATTGCTTATAATCTCATCTACAGCTTGTGGCGCAGCCACATACTTAAATGTATAGCCAGCATCAAGTAAGCGTTTTGGAGTAACCCAACGGCTTTTAAGTATCAACTCTGTTTCGGTTCCAATGAGCAGTGCACCTATTTCAAGCAACCAGCCCGGCGCAGGTAACCCAATTAATGAATTACAGCTCTTACGTATGCTAAGCATTAAATCTGAGTTTTGTATTGCTTGGGGTGCGGTGCAGTTAATTACTCCCTCAAGCTCATTGTGCTCTAAAAGAATTTGTGTTATTCCGGCAACATCACTTTCATGTATCCATGATACATATTGTTTTCCGTTACCTTGCTTGCCACCCAAGCCAAACTTCACCAGGTTGTGCAACCTCGGAAATACGCCGTCGCCGGCGCCTAAAACAATGCCCATTCGCAAGGCTATTTTACGTGTAGCGGGTGTAACGGTATTGAAAAAGGTTTGTTCCCATTGTTTACATACATCTACAGAAAACCCACTACCAATTTGGCCACTATATTCATCCTGAGCGCAATCTTCAGCGTGGCGGTAAATTGTGGCTGATGTTACATTGATCCAAAGTTTTGGCGGGTTAGCAAGCTTGCCTATAACTTCACCTAACAAGGCAGTAGGAACAACTCTTGATGCAATTATTTCCTTCTTATTTTTCTCGGTATACCGGCAGTTTACGTTTTTTCCACAAAGGTTTATCAGCATATCGGCATTATCCAATACTTCGGTCCAGTCACCTTCATTTTGGCCGTCCCAAACAACAGTTTTAATGTTTCCGTTGCTTACAGCCGGCTTGCGGCTTAGTATAATCACCTGGTTAGCCTCGTGTTTATAAAAGTTTGCCAATACTGTGCCCAGGTAACCGTTACCTCCAGCAAGTATAATTTTGTTGTACTTTTTCATTCTAGTTGTTTAAATAAATAAGCGCTAAAACCAATAACCGGTACGCCACCCAGCTTATGGTAAGCAGCCATCCGAGCTTCAATATCCGTGTGCGGCGTATATGCTCAAGCAACATTAAACCTGCTACGCCCATAAAACAAGCGATATAAATCCAGGCGTCCAAGGCTATAAAAACACCTACGCCCAAAAGCGGCAGTAACAACAAAGCGCCGCCAAAAGATATAGTCATCATATTACCCAGGTAGTCCCAGCGTTTAGCGGGCATAAACATTGAGATTATAATGCCCTGAAATATTATCTGACCGCCGCAAATAAAGTATTCCCTTAACATATGCCCTACCGGCACAACAGGTGCCAGATGTACTGCATAGCTGGTTAAAACCATGGCAACAACCAACCAGCTAAATATCAAATAGGCAACCCTGTAGCCCAATCTAAATGATGGCTGTAACTGATCATCCTCCTTGTTAACCGCAGGGACGATGACCCTGCGGTTATAAGATATAAATGCATAAACTTTACGCAGTAGCCAAATGAAAGGCGCAAAACCAAACAGCGGTTTAAAAACAGGCCATGCATTCCCAAATACTTTTAATAAACTTTGGATGCCGTAACTTACCTGGCCTGTTTTGGTATTCACTAAGGCAATTTCATTTACTGCACGGTGCAGGTCAACCACAGGGCAAACCTCGGTGGGCATGTTTTGATAACTTGCCCTGCCATTACTACCAAGCATGCCAGCGTTTACAAATGTTTTGGTATACAGCTTGCACATAGGGCAATTTGCATCGTAAAGTATGATGTGGTTTTCGAGCGTCTTCATGGCTTATTCAATTTGGCAATGCAATTGAAATACAAACACTATTGATTATGAGGCTGGCCAACTGTTTGCTGAGCACGGCTGCGCAGCTTAAAAAATATGGTAAGGTTAAGAAAATGCATGGCACCTAATATTAAAATGATAGTGCCTATTTTACGGCTCAATACCTCAATGAGTACACGGGCATCGGCAATTACTCCGGTTTCTTTAAGTACCAGTGATATGTAACCAACGTTGATAAGGTAGAACCCAACCACCAGTAATTTATTTACAGAATCGGCAAGGAGTGTATTTCCATGGAAAATGTCGACCAGGAACACCCGTCCGTTACTGAATAAAACCCTGGCAACCCAAACAGTTAAGGCAATGCTGATTAACAAATAAACAATGTAAGTTAAAATGAAGTAGTTCATGATGTTATAAATTAAATGTATAATAATTATTGAATTTTCAGTATTTTTTGAAACATTGATTTAAAAAAATAAGACCTATTTGAAGATCTTAAAAATTGAACCCCAAAACCAGTTTTCCTCAGCTTTCAGCATGGTTTCGAGCGTTTTATTTACGTTGCCTGCAAGTTTATTTATGCTGGTTATAGATGTTTTAAAAGTTTTGTACTCAGGGTCCTTTTCATCGCCTTTAACGGCAGATAGTTCGTTCAATACCTTAAGTATTGGGTCGAGCTCTCTTTTCTTTCTTTCCTGAGCAACCTGCCTTGCAATGGTCCAGGTATCTTTTTCAGCAAAAAAATACTCTTTGCGCTCGCCGGCTTTGTGCTGCTTCTCTATCAGCCCCCATCCTATCAGGTCGCGCAAGGTCATGTTCGCGTTTCCGCGTGATATGCTCAGTGCCTCCATAATTTCTTCGGTAGTCATGGCAACCGGTGATGTCAGCAGCAAAGCGTGCACCTGAGCCATGGTTCTGTTTATTCCCCACTCTGATCCCAGCTTACCCCACGCTTCAATAAACTTACTTTTGGCTTCCGCTAATTCCATGGTCAAATGTATCAATACTTATTAAACTTTCAAAACTTATTGAAAGTTTTTTTAGATATTATTCACTTTTTGATTTACTCAGCTTCTCAAAAGGCACAACTCCAATGCGGTTTGACCAGTTATTGTATAGTTGCTCAAGCTTTTTTACTGTTTGCGGGTACTTTACTGATAAATCATTTTGTTCAGAGCGATCTTCAACTATATTATACAAATGCCATTTATTGGCAGGATAATCAGACACCAGTTTCCAGCTGCCCTGCCTAACCGCCCTATTGCCTTCGTGCTCCCAAAAAAGAGCATCATGGCCTTTCCATGGCTTACCTTTTATTACAGGCAACAGGCTGATACCTTCGGTTGGCTTAATTGAATTGCCTTTGTAAGTTGACGGATATTTAGCCCCGGATAAATCAATACAGGTAGCCATTAAATCAACAAGGTGACCCGGCTGTTTACTTTCTATATGCTTCTTAATTACTGCCGGGTAACTTACTATAAAAGGCGTGGCTGTGCCACCCTCATAAACCCAGTGCTTAAAAAGCGTTAGTGGCGTGTTACTCACGTTAGCACCTTCAAAGCCGTAAGCCGTAAAAGATGATGGGTCGCTTGCCGGCTTTTGGTTTGCAGCAAGCATTTCAGGGGTAAAGCCCGGTCCCTTGATGCTTTCACTGCTTGCGCCATTGTCTGACAGAAACATAATTACGGTATTGTTTTCCTCTCCGCTTTCGCGTATTGCCTGTTTAATACGGCCAATATTTTGGTCCATACGATCAATCATGGCTGCATACACCGCCATTTTTTCATCCCAAACCGTTTTTTCAGCATCTGTAAGCGAGTTCCAATCAGGCACTTTGCTATCACGTGGAGACAGTGTGGTTGTAGTGTTAATAATTCCCAACTGCTTCATCCGATTAAAGCGTTGCTTACGCAGCTTATCCCAGCCGGCCATATATTTACCTTTATACTTTGCAACATCGGCAGGCAAGGCATGTAACGGCCAGTGCGGGGCGGTAAAGGCCATGTATAAAAAGAAAGGCTTCCCGCTTTGCTTGTTGTCTTTAATATACTTTACCGCATAATCGGCATATGCATCTGTTGCATAAAATCCTTTTTGTGGCACATACGACTGATCATCTAACGCAATAGTTAATTTTTGATTTGGCCGGTAAGGATTTGTAGGATCAAAATAGCTGCCCGCACCATCAATTAAACCAAAATGATGATCAAAGCCCCTGTTAACCGGCCACCTGCCGGGTGCTGTGCCTACATGCCACTTACCCGCCATATAAGTATTGTAACCAGCTCCTTTAAGCACCTCGGCAATGGTTACGCAATTATTGTTGAGCCACCCTTGGTACGCAGGCTCAACACGGTGGTTAACCATATCACCTACCCCTGCCTGGTGTTGGTAAAGTCCTGTTAACAAAGATGCTCTTGAGGGGCAACACCTTGATGCGTTATAAAACTGCGTCATTACCAAACCCGTTTTAGCCATACGGTCAAGGTTGGGTGTTTGCGTTTCTGAGCCAAAGCAACCAATGTCTGAGTAGCCCATATCATCGGCCAGTATAATTATGATGTTGGGCTTTTTTGTAACCACATGTTTTTTTTGTGCATGGGCTTGATTAAAAGCAAGTACTAATGCAGGAAAAATAAAAATTGCTTTAATGAAGTTCATAGAAAGGCGTGTTGAAAATTGGCTTAGCGTAAATATAGCCAATTGCATAATCATTTAAATTAAAGCAGATAAGAGCAGGATGGCAGTAGTGCAGCGTACTGCCGTTGCTCACATTCTTTATACAATACCTGCACATATTTAATTGCTTATCTTTGCATTTGTGAATCAAAATTCGCTCAAATACAGTCAATTAATTAAAGATGAGGCCAAACGCCTTGGCTTTATGTTTTGCGGTATTGCTAAAGCAGATTTTTTGGAAGAAGAGGCACCCCGACTGGAGAACTGGCTTAAACAGGGCAGACATGGCGAGATGCAATACATGGAAAACTACTTCGATAAACGCCTTGATCCGCGTTTACTGGTTGATGGAGCCCGTTCAGTAATATCGCTTGCTTTAAATTATTATACTGATAAGCAGCAAACCGATCCCCTGGCGCCTAAAATTTCCAAGTACGCTTACGGGATGGATTACCACGACGTAATTAAAAACAAACTTAAAGAGCTACTATACTTTATTCACGAAAATATTGGCGATGTTGGCGGAAGGGCTTTTGTTGATTCGGCCCCGGTGCTTGACAAGGCATGGGCGCAACGCGCCGGCCTGGGCTGGGTGGGTAAAAACGCAAACCTAATTAACAAAAAAAATGGTTCGTTCTTTTTTTTGGCCGAACTCATTGTAGATGCCGAACTGGCTTATGATATTGCCCCCACTACTGATCATTGCGGTACCTGCACCCGTTGCATAGATGCCTGCCCAACTGATGCCATTGTGGCTCCTTATGTGGTTGATGGCAGCCGGTGTATTTCATACCTCACCATTGAGCTAAAAAATAATATCCCTGAAGAATTTAAAGGAAAAACCGATGATTGGATGTTTGGCTGTGACGTATGCCAAAACGTTTGCCCCTGGAACCGTTTCTCACTAACCCATACCGAACCTGCCTTTACCCCACACCCCGATCTTTTAGAGATGAGCCGCCGCGACTGGCAGGAAATTACACAGGAGACGTTTCAGGCGGTTTTCAAAAAATCAGCGGTGAAGCGCACTAAGTACTCGGGGCTTAAAAGGAATATTGAGTTTTTAGGGTAATAAAAAAAATATGAGGATAAGCTGAAATAACAGGCTTATCCTCCTACCAGATATTCTTTCTTTTAACTTTTTTTAAATTTGTTAGCCAATGCCTGCAACATATCCCCGTCTACAGGTTTGGCTGGCTCATCCTTTTTAAAAGGACGTTGCTGTTGTGGGCGGTTATTGTTAAATGGCTGCTTATTGAACGGCTTTTGCTGAAAAGGCTTTTTTTCTGCATTACCCGAACCAGCCGACTGTTGTTGAGGTTGCACCGGCTTAGGCTGCTGCGGGCGGGTAGCCTTAGTGGCCGTCCAGCGCTCGTATACTTCCTTAAGTTTTTGCTTGGTATACAACGGAAAATCGCCGTTCATCATCCATGCGTAGTAGCTGGGCTCTACATCAAATACGTCTTCAACGCGTTTACCTTTATGCTTACCAAAGTTAAACAACTCTTCGCCTGCTTCATTGTAAACCATACGACCAACAAAGTCAACAGCGCGCTGCAAGTTTGTAAACTCATGTAAAGCAGCTACTTCATTTTGAACGGGTATAGTTTTATTACCTTTTTTATCAATAAATTCGGTATCCTTATAACGGTCAACCTGTGCAAGTAATACTTCCATAGTTGCACGTGTGTCGGCCTCGGCCGAGTGCGCATTTAGTATTTCTTTGTTGCAATAAAATTGGTAAGCAGCTTTTAAAGTTCGCTGCTCCATTTGGTGAAAAATGTTTTGCACATCAACAAAGTGCCTGCCCTTTAAATCAAATGCTACACCGGCGCGTAAAAACTCTTCAACCAGCATGGGTATATCAAACTTGTTTGAGTTGTAACCCGCCAAATCACAGTCTTCAAGAAATTCAGCTACTTCGGCAGCCACGCTTTTAAACACCGGCTTGTCTTTCACGTCATCATCATAAAAGCCATGAATTAATGACACCTCAAGCGGTATAGCCATCTCCGGATTTAAAACCCATACCTTGCTTTCTTCAGCTCCATCGGGCAATAATTTTATAACTGCCATTTCAATTATACGGTCAACACCTAAATTGGTGCCGGTGGCTTCAATATCAAAAAAGGCAAGCGGGCGTTTTAAATTCAGCTTCATTATATAAAATGCTTTGCGGCAAAGGTCGGGAAAAGCTTTAAAGTTTCGACATTAAGTTTTTATATTTATGGCAACTTATTTACAATAATAATTGACCTGATCTTTTCACAATGAAAAAACTCCTGCTTCTGGCATTGGGTGCTGTATTAATGCATACATCCGTTTTAGCCAGTGATTTTCCTTTTGGCAACTTTACCGTTGAGGAAATGAGCCTTAAAGCTTACGAAAAAGACAAAACAGCCAACGCCGTTGTACTCAATGAATTTGGAAAAAGCTGGATAAGCAGCACCGACGGAATACCGCTAATTCACGAATACCACATAAAAATCAAAATTTTCAACAGCAAAGCCTTTGAAAAAGGCAACGTTGAAATACCACTGTATAAAAGTGATAACAACAGCTTTGAGCGCGTACGCGATATTGAAGCCGTAACTTTTTATACTGATGATAATGGTGGTGTACAACGCATGGCGTTTAATGCTTCAAACATCATCAAAGAAAATAAAAACAAGTATTGGGATGTAGTAAAGTTTGCCATGCCCGGCCTGCGCGACGGTTGTATTATTGAATATAAATACACTATTGAATCGCCGTATACGCTCAACATGAAAGACTGGACCTTTCAAACCGATATACCAAAAATGAATTCGGAGTATGAGGTACACATACCTGGATACTTTAATTTTAAAGCTACTTTGGTTGGCCCTTTAAAGCTCACAAAAAATACCGGCGATTTAGAGCAGGAATGTTTTCAGGTGAGAGGCAATAAAGCCGATTGCTCAAAACTGGTATTTGGCATGGCCGATGTTCCGGCATTTATAGAGGAAGATCACATGACTTCGCCTAAAAATTTTATTGCGGCAATTGATTTTGAGCTTAACGATTACATTGACCCTTATGACGGCACAAAACACGTTAAAACCCAAACATGGACTGATATTGATAAAAGTTTAAAGCAAAGCGACAGCTTTGGCAGCCAGCTTAAAAAATCAGGTGTTTTTAAAGATAAGCTTCCGTTAATATTAACCGGCGCTACTGACAGCCTTTCAAAAGCCAGGGCTATATACGCCTACTTTCAAAAGAACGTAAAGTGTAATAACATTTATGGCATATGGTCAGACAATGGTGTAAGAAAAGCACTTGACACCCACTCAGGAAGTGTTGCTGATATAAACTTAGGTTTGGTTACAGCACTTAATACTGCCGGCTTAAACACAGAAGCCGTTATACTTGCCACGCGCGACCATGGCTTCATCAATAAACTTTACCCCGTAGTGGGCGGCTTTAACTATGTAGTGGCTAAAGTTAACGTTAACAACAAAACTTACCTGCTTGATGCCACGGAACCCTATTTGCCGTTTGGCATGCTGCCCGAACGTTGCCTTAATGACCAGGGAAGGGTAATGAGCTTAAATAAGCCATCGTACTGGATTGACATGAAGGCATCACAAAAATGGGCACGCACTTATGCTATGGATCTTACGCTGCAGCCAAACGGAAAGCTGACCGGAGTAATCAAAAACTTTTCGATGGGTTATGAAGCGCTTAACAAACGTAAGGCCATTAAGAAATTCAACAGCATTGACGAGTATGTGGAAAATCTGGATGAAAAAAACACCAAGCTCAAAATTTTAAAATCTGAGGTTTTAAATGTTGACAGTTTAGATTTGCCGCTAAGCGAAGTTTATGAAGTGGAGATAAGCTTATTTGACAACATGAACAACAATCGCATGGCGTTCAATCCTTTCTTTTTAAATCAAATTTCAGAAAACCCTTTCAAACTTGCCGAACGTACTTACCCGGTTGACTGGGGTGCACAATCAGATACCAAGGTTATCCTTACCATGCATTTGCCTGAAGGGTATGAAATTGAAAACCCACCTAAAGGCGTATCACTAGGGCTACCTAACAGCGGAGGACGCTTCTTAACGGCCTATGATTCGCAGGCCACTACATTTACGTTCTCGCATGTTATACAGCTCAATAACGCCATCTATTCGTCTGATGAATATCCTTATTTAAAGGAGTTATTCAACAAAATTATACAAGAGCAAAAATCAGATATCATTTTCAGAAAAAAATCATGATTAAGTATTTACTGTTTACCGGAATTTTATTGACCGGATTTGCAGGTGTTGCCCAAAACAAGTACGAAGCTTCAACCATACCCAAAGAACTTTTGCCTTATGCAAGTGCTGTGATACGCAACATGGAAATAACCTCTGAAGTAAAAGATTTAAATACATCTATTTACAAGCACCACGAGGTAGTCACAGTGCTGAATAAGAACGGTGATACTAACGCGGGAATTGAAATATGGTACGACAAAAATCGCCGTATAAAAAATATAAAAGGCACCGTATATGATGAGTTTGGAAAGGCGGTAAGCCAATTTAACGAACGTAACTTTAATGATTACAGCTCATACGACGGTTTTTCGATGTTTACCGACAACCGAATTAAGTATTATAAGCCGGCGGTTGTTAACTACCCTTATACTATTGACTATGAGTTTGAAATATCTTCAAAGCAATCATTAAATGTTGGCGACTGGAAACCCATTACAGAAGTTGGTACAGCTATAGAAAAAAGTACTTATACTTTTGTATGTAAGCCTGATTTTATTATTCGGTACAAGCAATTAAACTACGCCGGAGCACCTAAAGAAAGCACTACTGAAAAAGGGCTTAAAACTTACACATGGGAGGTAACTAACGTAAAAGCTATACGTAGTGAGCCCTTTGGGCCTCACCCCGAAATGTACCAGCCTATAGTAAAGGTGGTGCCTCAAAAATTCAATTATTTAGGTTACGAGGGAGCTTTTACAAATTGGAATGAACTTGGTAAATGGGTCTATGATAAGTTACTGGCCGGAAGAGCCACGTTACCACCTGCAACAGTACAAAACATCAAAAGCCTTACCGATACTATAAAAGATCAGAAGTTGAAGGCAAAGGCCATTTATGAATACATGCAACGTAAAAGCCGCTATGTAAGCATACAGGTTGGTATTGGCGGATTGCAGCCATTTACCGCTGCAGATGTAGATGCTTTAAGTTATGGCGATTGTAAAGGCTTGGTAAATTACACTCAGGCTTTACTGGCGGCGGCTAATATACCATCTTACTACTGTATAGTTGAGGCAGGCAACCTGAAGCGAGACCTGATGCCCGACTTTGCAAGCGTTGCACAAGGCAACCATATTATACTGTGCTTGCCATTTAAAAACGACACCACCTGGCTTGAATGTACCAGACAGGACAGTCCGTTTGGCTATTTAGGCGATTTTACAGATGACCGCAGGGTTTTAGCCTGCACTGCCGAAGGTGGAAAGCTGATGCGTACCCCCAAGTATAGTGCCCAGGAAAGCACCCAGATAAGAAAAGCTGTACTTGAGTTAAAAGCTGATGGGGAATTAGCAGGCAATATGACCACCATATTTGATGGATGGCAGTTTGATAACCGGCCAGTAAACCCCGGCGATATAAACGAGGAGATAAAAAACACCAAGAAAAATTACGGCATAAACAATCTGGAGATTGAAAACCTTCAACTAAAAGCGGTTAAAAACTTAAAGCCGGTAAATAATGAAACTATAAAGTTTAGTGCAAGAGACTATGCTTCGCAAGCCGGCAATACTTATTATTTTATGGCCAACCTGGCAAACAGGCGCACCAGTGTTCCGCGTGAGGTTAAAAACCGAACAACTAACGTATACATAAATCGCGGCTATACTGATATTGACGAAATTACTTATAAAGTACCTGAAGGCTTTAAACTTGATAGTAAACCACTACTGGTTAACTTGAAGAAACCATTTGGTAATTTTACCGCAACCGCTGTTAAAGTAGGCAACCAGGTTGTTTATAAGCGTAAGCTTGAGGTGCTGGACGGTGTGTACCCCAAAGAACAATACCAGGAATTAGTAGACTTTTTTCAGGCAATTGCCGATGCTGACAACTATAAAGTTGCGCTTGTAAAAAACTAACTGAATATGATTATGCCCAAGATGGTCCCAACAACCATAATTACGTAAAGCATAATTTCGTTGCCTGCAAACTGCTTGTACTTAGTCCAAAAGGTATAATCTTGTTTTTGCTTTTGCATGAGCAGGCAAATATACAGAAAAGCCCCGCTTTACCGGCGGGGCTTTTTCATTGCTATATCTATTCGTTTTGTGCCAAATTTGTGCCCTCGATGGAACCGCCGCGCGAAAAATATTTATACATCGAAGGGTCTTTAAGCCTTACAATCATCACGCCGCGGCGGGTACTGGCATGTACTACATACCCATTTTGAAGGTATACGCCTACATGGCTGAATTTCCGCCCGTCAAAATCAAAGAAAACCAGATCGCCTTCGCGCAAATCTTCTTCGTATTTACGTTTAATTACATTGATTTGCTTGCCCGTATTGCGTGGTATATTGATGCCATAAACTTCTTGCTGCAGTAAATAAGTAAAGCCCGAACAATCAACACCGTTATGATCAAGACCTGCAAATTTGTACGGCGTACCATACCATTGGTCAATAAAACTGTATAGCCTACCGTTGGTAATGTTGCGGGTATCAACATTCATCATTTCGGCATACTTATCGGCAATAAAGGCTTGCGGTTTAACCACATCGCCTGGCGAGCCTTTAAGCACAGCCCTCTTAGATTTACAAGAGGTAAACGCTACACAAGCCAATAACAACATCCAAATTAACCGGGAGTAATTTTTCAATAGCATAAGTTAAAGGTAGATATTATACCACCAAGAGACAAGAGCCAGAAACCAAGACGAGTGATTGTTACTTCAAAAAGCGGCACAATGCCCTATCCGAATAATTAACTTTTAATCAGTCTCTGAATCTCGTCCAGCTTCATCAACGCTTCTACCGGGGTTAGGGTATTTACGTCAAGGTTGTTCAGCATGTCGCGTATTTTAACCAGTATCGGGTCATCAATCGAAAACATTTGCAGCTGCATGGCCTGCTTCTGCACTTTCTTAATACTTTCTTTGATGTCCTCGCCACCGGTACGCTCGGCTTCAAGCTTTTTTAATATTTCGTTAGCGCGGGCTAACACTTTAGCAGGCATACCGGCCAGTTTGGCTACGTGTATACCAAAGCTATGCTCGCTGCCGCCGGGCACCAGTTTACGTAAAAAGATGATTTGGTTGCCTACTTCCTTTACCGTAACGTTAAAGTTTTTAATACGGCCAAACATATTGGTAAGCTCGTTTAACTCATGGTAGTGAGTAGCAAAAAGAGTTTTTGCTTTGGCCGTTGGATGATTGTGCAAGTATTCAGAAATGGCCCAGGCAATGGATATACCATCATAAGTTGAAGTACCCCGGCCAATTTCATCAAGAAGAATTAAACTGCGGTTACTTAAGTTGTTCAGAATACTGGCAGTTTCGTTCATCTCCACCATAAAGGTCGATTCGCCCGACGAAAGATTGTCTGATGCCCCTACCCTGGTGAATATTTTATCAACCAAACCAATTTGTGCATGCTTGGCCGGTACAAAGCAGCCCATTTGCGCCAGCAATACAATTAAACCGGTTTGCCTTAACAAAGCCGACTTACCCGCCATGTTCGGACCTGTAATAATGATGATTTGCTGACTGTCTGAGTCAAGGTAAACATCATTGGTAATGTACTCTTCACCCACCGGCAAATTTTTCTCAATTACCGGGTGGCGCCCTCCTTTAATGTCGATGAGGAGGCTATCGTTCATCTGAGGCTTTACGTAGTAGTTTTTAATAGATACTGTTGCAAAGTTCAACAACACATCTAATCGCGCTATTAGCTGTGCATTAAGCTGTATAGGTTTAATATACTCGGTAAGTGAGTACAGCAAATCATTGTACAACTGGGTTTCCAGAGCAAGTATTTTCTCTTCGGCACCCAAAATTTGTTCTTCGTATTCTTTTAGTTCGGGAGTAATATAGCGCTCGGCGTTTACAAGCGTTTGCTTACGTATCCAGTCGGTTGGCACCTTATCGCGGTGCGAGTGGGTAACCTCAAGGTAGTAACCAAATACGTTGTTAAATGCAACTTTCAATGAAGGTATCCCTGTAAGCTCGGCTTCACGCTTTTGTATTTCGAGTAAATATCCCTTACCCCCAAAAGCAATTTTGCGCAGGCGGTCAAGCTCCTCATGAATACCTTCGGCCATCACACCACCTTTTACCAGTTGTACAGGTGGCTCGGCGTTTAACTCATTACCAATTTTTTCGCAAATGTATTCGCAAGGGTTTAGCTGATTGCCAATGGCCATCAGGGCGTCGTTTGGCTTGGTTATGACTTTAGTATCGTCACTGCCGGTGCCTAAACAAAGCGTACGTATATTGCTTATAGCCTGCAAAGCTTTGCGCAACTGGCAAACCTCGCGCGGGTTGGCTTTTTGTAACCCTATTTTGCTAATGAGCCTTTCTAAATCGCCTACCTGGCGTATACAGCTCTGCAATTCATTACGCAGCTCTTCATGATCAATAAGATGCTGTACAACGTTTAACCTGTCATTTATAGGTTTGAGTTCCTTTAGAGGCATCACTATCCAGCGGCGCAGCAGGCGGGCTCCCATGGGTGAACAGGTATGGTCAAGCACATCAACCAGCGTCATCGCGTTATCGTTTGATGAACTCACTAACTCTAGGTTGCGTATGCTGAAACGGTCGAGCCATAAGTAGCGGTCTTCCTCAATACGGCTTATGGCGCTAATATGCTGTAAATTGCGGTGCTCTGTTTCGTTTAGGTAATGCAGCGCCACACCGGCAGCTACAATGCCTAATCCAAGTTTTTCTATACCGAAACCTTTTAACGATTTTACACCAAAGTGCTTGGTAAGCGTTTCATAGGCATAATCGCCGCTGTACGGCCACTCATCAAGTGTATAGGTATAATAACGATCACCAAACTTTTCAAAGAAATCGCGTTTGCAGCTTTTGGGGTAAATTACTTCACTCGGGCTAAAAGACTGCAGTAATTTGTCGATATAATCGGCGTTACCCTGTGCAGTTAAAAATTCACCGGTTGAAATATCAATAAGTGCAATACCCAGGCTGTTTTTTTCAAAATAGAGCGAGGCCAGGTAGTTATTACTTTTTTGCTGCAGGATATTATCGCTAACGGCCACACCCGGTGTTACTAACTCTGTTACACCCCGCTTAACGATGGTTTTGGTCATCTTGGGGTCTTCAAGCTGATCGCAAATGGCTACGCGTTGGCCTGCCCGTACCAACTTAGGCAAATAAGTTTCGAGCGAGTGATGGGGAAATCCGGCCAGCTCAATATGTGATGCTGAACCATTAGCACGCTTGGTAAGCACAATGCCTAATATACCGGCGGCCTTTACAGCATCCTCGCCAAACGTTTCGTAAAAATCGCCGACCCTGAACAGCAACAAGGCACCCGGATATTTGGCCTTGATTTGATTGTACTGCTGCATCAGCGGCGTTTCTTTGGTAGCAGATTTGCCCAAGCGTTATCCTTTTTTTAATTAAGAGGGTAAAATTAAGCGTTTAACGACGATTTGGCGGAGGGTGTTGAAAATTTATTAAAGTGTGAAGACTCAGTGATTAATTACGTGATTACAAGCAAGCTTTAAGTATGCCAGTTGTTAATAAACGCTCCCGCCGGTAACCATAGCAATTTTTCGCTTTACTTCATCATAGTTCTCCTTAACGGTTACGTATGACTCCTTATCGCCTATAACATAAACATGCACCTCTTCATTAGGCGTAGTGTAAACCACTACCGAAGTAATATTATTTACGTTGATTAAAGCCGGACGATCATTTTTATCGGTTAGTTCTATAAAGTGAGTTGTCATGTTATTAATACATTAACATTTGAAGATATGTTTTCGTGTTTCTCAGACAGGTTTCTAAACGCTTTTCTTCAATAGTCTTCCCTTTACAGCAACTTACTTATTCAGCTTTATTTTGGCCATAAAATCCCATAATACTATGCCGGCTGATATCACAATGTTAAACGAATGTTTGGTACCAAATTGAGGAATTTCTAAACAGGTATCAATTTGGGCCATGGCTTCTTCGCTTACGCCGTTTACTTCATTGCCAAATATGAGCGCGTATTTCTGATTGGCAGCCGGTTGAAACTCATGCAGCATTACACTGTTTTCGGCCTGCTCAATGGCTATGATGGTATAACCAAGGTCTCTTAGTTCAGCAATAGCCTCAGTAGTATCAGCATGATAGCTCCAGTCTACCGATTGGGTTGCGCCAAGAGCGGTTTTTTCAATTTCGCGGTGAGGGGGCTGTGCAGTGATTCCGCACAAACAAATATGCTCAACGGCAAAGCCATCGCCAGTACGAAATACCGACCCTACGTTATGCATGCTGCGCACGCTATCTAAAACAATAACAACCGGTAATTTTGATTGTCCTTTGAACTCCTCAACCGACACGCGATTCAGCTCATCTAATTTTAATTTGCGCATTATGTTCTATAAAAAAGTCCATAGCTGTAAAACTATGGACTACTAAAAGTAAAAATTATTTAGTCGACTAAAAGCCTATTTTAATTTACCAACTCGTGTACGCCGCTACTAATATTGGTGGCGTATACCGAAGGCGCATAACCTATTTTAGCGGTATAATAATCAATCAAATTTTTGCTGTAAGTTTCAAAAGCATCTGCCTTTACAATGGCAATGGCACATCCGCCAAAACCGGCACCTGTCATACGGGCGCCAATTACATTGCTATCTGTTTTACTATACTCAACAGCAGTATCTAACTCAACTCCGCTTACCTCATAGTCATGCTGCAATGATTGATGCGAAGCATACATCAGGCGGCCAAACTCGGCAAGGTTATGCTGTGCTAGGGCATCGGCAGCCAGCTTAACCCTCTCGTTTTCTTCAACAACGTGTTTAGCCCGCTTAAGCACAACCTCATCAGTAATTAAATGCTGATGACGGCTAAATGTATCGCTGTCAATATCACAAAGGTAGCTGATGTTAAGCTCTTGTTGTAAAGCTTTCAACGCTTGTGCACATTCTTCAACGCGTTCGTTGTACTTGCTTTCGGCCAGTTTGCGTGGCTTGTTAGTGTTTATTACCGCCAACACGTTATCGCCCAGGTAAGCATCAACGGCTTTGTATTCAAGGGTATCACAATTGAGCATTAAAGCTTTGTTGGCTTCGCCAAAAGCCACGGCAAACTGATCCATTATACCGCTGCTCAAACCAATGAAATTATTTTCAACCGACTTAGCCATTTTAACTAATTCAAGTTTTGAATAGCCTCTTTTAAAGTATTGATTAAAGGCAAACGCGGTAGCAATTTCAATAGAAGCCGATGATGATAGACCCGAACCAATTGGAACGTTACCAAAGTAGAGCACATCAAGTCCTTTCACTTGCTTGCCGTCAACCACAAAGTGATGAAGCACACCAAGCGGATAATTATACCACTCGCGACCAGTTTTTTCATAGCTGTCCTGCACGCCTATGTCGTAAGTATCTTCAAAGTTTACACTTCTAAACCTGAATACATTATCTTCATTTGGCGCAAGCAGCATCCAGGTGCCAAAATTAATAGCACAAGGCATAACTAGCCCGCCGTTATAGTCAATATGTTCGCCAATCAAATTAACGCGGCCAGGGCAAAAGTAAGTCTCTAACGCCTGCTGGTTAAATGCCGATTGGAATTGTTGTTTAAGTTGGTCTACTGTCATGGTGTGGCAAAAATAAAAAAGCTGTTTACATTTGCAGCTTAATTTTAATGTATTTTAACACATACTTATCAGGTTTACTACCAAATACTTATTCAAATCGATTGTGTTAATTATACACCACTTAACGCCTGCTGCTAATACATGAAACAATACGTTGTAACCGCTTACGATTTTACAGACAACAATGCACTTAACAGACGCATGGAAGCGCGTCCTGCACACTTGGAGGGAGTTAAGCTGCTAAAACACCACAACAACTTTGTTGCAGGCGGAGCTATACTTAACGATCAGGATCAAATGATTGGCTCGGTAATGATTGTACAATTTGAAACGGAGACCTTAATGCAGCAATGGCTTAAAAACGACCCTTATGTTACAGGCCAAGTTTGGGAGAAAGTTGATATCAAACCTTTTCGACAAGCGATAGTATGATCTTCGGCCTCGACGCTATTAAAATAAAATGCCCGTTACGTAGCATGCTAACAAACTATGTAACGGGCATTTTAAATCACAAAGCTGATTAACTCCAGCCTGTACCTTTTTTAGCATTACCATTTTTGATATGCTCTTCGGCGGTAGCTTTGCTCATGATAGCAGCCATTTTGTTGCCATCAGCATCTTTACCGGTTGCAATGTACCTGCCTGATTTTACGTCAATAACGGGATCAACCATTGGTACATTTTTAGTTTTGGTTTTAACAGAGTAAGCGGTTATTGCTCCTGAATCTGATTTAGTATCTTTTGCCTTAGCCATAGTAATTTGTTTTAAGAGTTTTAGGCTAAACTAACAACCTCATTATTTGTTTTATAAGTTACTAAATAAGCGGTAATTCATAACAATAATACCAGAATACGATGAAGTTGGGAGATGAAGTACTTAAGATTTTGAATAAAACTTACCAACCATCTACAATGGTTGAGCAAACATTTAAACGCTACGATTTAGCCTTTAAAACTGATGAAGCCGGCAGGCCCATACTTTTGTTTATGGGTAAAAAAGATGAGCGTGGAAATATTAAAGGCGAGCGCTTTGTCAGAACATTAAAAACAGACAACGATGGTAATATCATCAAGGATCACTGGGAAAACAAAGGTTCAGCAAGCTGATTCATTATAATTTATTTGCATTTTCACTTACCTGATAAACTGCAAACATATTGTGGAAAAACCTCATTTTTAGCATGTTTGTATTGCAGTAAAGGAATTAATAACATTGTTTATAGTTAAACTATACCTTTTATACATTTCGCAATTATCCACAATAATTGTTAATAAACCTCAGTATTGCTGTTAAAAACATGTTGAAACATTTTATATCGAAGGCACTAACACTGGCTTAGAAATTGCTGATTTACAATTACATAAGCTAATTGTATATGAATGCATTTTATGAAAGGCTATCGCACTTTGCCGACTTGGTTAAAGATGCGAGCAAAAGAGAGAGGCAGAATTACGCTAATTACTTTTTAGTGCAACACCCGCCCCACCCGGTGGTGAGTTCAACCCGTAGCGTAATGCCCAAATTGTTGTTTGATGAAAATTGCCCGGGCGAGCTAAGGCTTAAAATAAGGCAAATGCTCAAAAAATCTTTTAACCGCATACGTAATAAACAATAAAAGCTATTATGCCCGAATTACCCGACTTGCAAGTATTCAGTCAAAACTTAACCAAAGTTTTGGAAGGTTGTACCTTGCTTAAAATTGTTGTTATTCAAGCTAAAAAGCTTAACGTAAGTGCTGACGAGCTTAGTAAAGCGCTGAACGGCGCAAAATTAAAAGACGTTATAAGGGAAGGGAAAACTTTGCAATTCAGGTTTGACAATAATAGTACATTAGGCATCCATTTGATGTTGCACGGACAGCTTAAATGGTTTGAGCTTGAAAACCCGCACAAGTTTACCATACTTGAAATGCATTTTGAGAACGGAAAAGGACTAGCCCTTACAGATTTCCAAAAAGCAGCCACGCCTACTTTAAATCCCGGTAAATCAAATATTCCTGACGCACTGGATGAAGAGGTAAACTTAAAGTTTTGGAAAGAAAAATTTGCAAAGAGCCGTAAGCCGGTTAAAGCAATATTAACCGACCAAAAAATTGTAAGAGGTATTGGAAATGCCTATGCCGATGAAATTTTTTATCACGCCAAAATATCGCCTTTTTCTGCCGCTAATAAAATTCCTGACAAGGCAATTAAAATGTTTAACACATCCTTAAAGAAGGTGCTTGAACATGCCGAAAAAGAAATACATAAATTACAGCCCGATATTATAAGCGGCGAGGTAAGAGACTTTTTCAGCGTTCATCTACCTAAAGAAGACAAAACAGCTAAGGGCGAAACAATCAGGCAAAAGGATTTAGCATCACGTAAAACGTACTTTACCGATATGCAAGAAGTGTATAATTGAAATTTTAATTTTTTGGCGTACGAAATCAAAAATCGGTTAACCATTTTATCAATGAAATCGATTTTAAATTAAAGAATTCGTAAAAAATAAAATTAATGAATATAATATTTGCAAGATAATTGAACTCCTATTATATTTGTATCAACAAAGAGAAACAAACACACTGTAGGATGGTGAAACTTTGGCAGACACACCTCCTTGTCCCGGTGGCGGAGATCATGGGAACCTTAGCAATAAGATAACCACTCCTTGAAGGTTCGACTCCTTCTCCTACAGCTCTTCTCATAATTTAGGTTTATAATTGGTTAGTATAAGTCCCCTGCCCATCAGGGGGCTTTGCTGTTTTATAGGGTTTTCTAAACCAGCTTTTACAAACTTAATCAGCCTGATGCTATTTAGAAATTGATGCTCATGACAAAGGATTAGGTTTAGGTGCACCTGCAGTTTTAAACTTATCATCAGGCAGTGGTATAAATTCATGATTATCGTTTGGTGGCAGTACAATGCGTCCTTGCTTCCAATCTTCTTTAGCTTGTTCTATGCGTTCTTTTCTTGATGAAACAAAGTTCCACCATATGTACCTTTCGCCTAAGGGCTCACCACCTAATATCATCAATGAGGTTTGCGTTTTTGCAATTATTAGAGGATCGGTCTCTTTGGTAAATACCAAAAGCTGCCCGGCGGAATAAATATTTCCGGCAATTTCAATGCTCCCCTTTACAATGTAAAGTCCGCGTTCACTATGTTCCTGCGGCAACGCAAAAGGTGTGGCAGCATCAAGTTCAACGTGCAGGTAAAATAAAGGCGAATGCGTTTCCACGCTGTTGTGCAATCCGTAGGCAGTACCGGCTATCAGTCGCATCCAAATGCCTTTATCAGTATATACAGGCAACTGCTCAACGCTATAGTTGTCAAAAGCCGGATTGCACTCTTCATCCTCTTCTGGCAGTGCAACCCATGTTTGTATCATTTCAAGCCCGCCTGCTAACGCTGCCGGATCTTCAAACCGTTCAGAATGTGCAATGCCTTTACCAGCAGTCATCCAGTTAACCTCACCCGGACGTATAATTTGCTGCACACCCAGGCTATCGCGGTGGGTTACCTGCCCGCCAAATAAATAGCTTACCGTTGAAAGACCAATATGCGGATGAGGCAAAACATCCATAGCCGATGGTGGCGTTGGTATATTGGCGATTGGTCCGGCATGGTCCATAAAAACAAACGGACCAACCATACGGCGCAGACGGAAAGGCAGTATACGCTTTACGGCAACAGCTTCGCTTATAGCTGCCTTGCGGGCTTCAATTACAATATCGAGCATAAAGTTCTGTTTACTTGCATAAATATAACTATCACCCGGTAATTTTGCTAAGCATACCCCTGAAAATGAAGTAATGAAACGGAAGCATGCTCACCCAATACAATCTTCCCAATAAACCTAATGGCCTGAATGTAGCCGTTTGCTTTACACAATTATTGTCATCAATTTTAAACTCGAGCCATGCTTCGCCCGGCAATTTCATTTCGGCATAAAGCAGCAAACGTTTTTCCTGCTTGCTTGAGTATATAACCCTCCAAAAATCAAGCGCATCTCCCGGAGATAGATCTGATTGGTTGCGCCTGCCCCTACGCAACCCTACCCCACCAAAGAGCCGGTCAAAAAAACCTCTGAAGTCCCAAAGCCAGTTTGCATAATACCACCCATTTTTACCCCCTATGGCAAAAATGCGTTCAAGTGCTTTGCCTTCATCTTTAGTTTTCATGCTTTGTTTATCAGTAAATACCCCATATTGGGGCACTTCAATGTGCTCAGATAGTCCTTTTGAAAATATATTTGTTGTTACAGAATCATTCCAGGTAGAAAGCACCATATTTTGCTCAATTTTATCAAACGCAATCTTTATGGCTTCTTTGTAAGGTATTAAGTGGATGTCTAGCTTTTCGGGTAATTCATTTTTCTTTCCTATAACGTCAACCTTCATACTTTCCACTAAATTTTTGGCAAGCGGATAAGATGTTGAGGTAACAAAATATAACCAGTATGATGACAGCTTAGGCGTCATAACGGGTACAGTAAATATGCGGCGCTTTAATTTGCGTACTTCTGCAAACTGCAACAGCATTTGTTTATAGGTGAGCGTATCAGGTCCGTAAATATCAATGTGCTTATTGTAAGTAAACTCCTGCATAAGCACCCCTCCCAACATTTCAATTACATTACGTATTGAAATAGGCTGGCACCGCGTGTTGAGCCATTTGGGCGCTACCATTACAGGCAGTTTTTCAACCAAATCTCTTATAATTTCAAAAGATGCACTTCCAGAGCCTACGATAATACCTGCCCTTAAGGCCGTAACCGGAACCCTGCTCTTCCTTAGCTCATCTTCAACAGCCTTACGCGATGATAGATGCCTTGACAACTGCTGTTCATTAGTAATACCCCCAAGATAAATGATTTGCTGGGCCTGCGTACCATCAATATATTCAACAAAATTTCGAGCCGATTCCTTCTCCGTTTTACTGAAATCTCCTCCACTCATACTCATGGAATGTACCAGGTAGTATGCGGCATCAATATCAGTTGGTAAATTCTTTAACGAACCAGCGTTTGTCAAATCAGCTTCTGCAAGTTGTATTTTACCTGCCGGGTAGGCATCAATAGGGAAACGTTGCTTATCGCGCACCATGCAAATAATTTCGTGTCCTTGTTCAATTAAAACAGGCAGCAGGCGCCGGCCTATATATCCGGTGGCACCGGTAAGCAGTATCTTCATGATATTAAAAATTTCTATCGTCTGCCGATGGTCCGTAAATAGACGGGACAGCAATATCATTTAACCGCATATAAACGGTAAGCTGCCCGCGATGATGAACCATATGGTTAATGGTAGATTCAAGGCTTTGTCTTTTTGTGCTGGTAAACATCACTTGTCCGTTGCCTTTTAAATCAAACTTTGCATCTAACTGCCCGTTCTCCACACTCATTAAAGCCTTACGTGCACCTTTCACATTTTCATCAAAATGCGTTACTAATTCCTGAGTTGTTGTAGGTTTAAGGTGTTCAAACGTGGCATAATCTATATAATCGTTATATATCATGTGCGTAATCCATAAAGGTATTTCGGCAACCAGCAACGCCAGGTAACCTAACTCCATTGACTTTGGATGCGGTTTCCAGCTAAAAAGTTCTACAGGAATACGTTCAAGACACTTGCGGGTAGCGTTCGTTTCGGCTTCAAGTTCAGAGATATAGCTTTGCGCAAAAGTGATATCGTTCATAAGCAACAATTTCAGTTAGAACACGCATCATCTTCAATGGTTTGTTAACTAAGCCTGCCGTCACCTTTAAAACAAAAAGGCCTTCCTTGCGGAAAGCCTTTAATGTATTCAACAGTTAGCAAAAATCTACTAAAATCCCTAACTATTGGTTAGTATGCCGAGGCTAAACTGACCCCTGTTAGCTGATCGGCAAAGGCCACGAAAGCCTTGTTATCCGATATACGTTGCTGGTGAGTGATCAGATTTTGGAGATTGATTTTTCCTATCACATATTTAAAATCACCCGAGTAATAGCGCTCATAAATATGAATAAAGCCCAAATCATGTACTAAAAATTCATCTTCGTAACGCAGGTAAACGTTAAGCTCTATATTATTGGTAAATTTCAATTCGTTTTGTGCATGGGCTTTTTTATACTCGTAAGCATAATCATAACGCAGGGCCGCGATGTCTGATAATACCGCCGAACCGGTTGGGTGGCCTCCTGCCCCTTTACCAAAAAAGAATTGTTGATCAGCGAAGGCTGCTTGTACTGTAACACCGTTATATTCGTACTCAACGTTGTATAGAAATTCAGTTTCTGTTACAAATTTAGGCAGTACAAATAATGCGACACGCTTATCGTCAAGCTCTTTGGCAACAGGTACTAATTTTATTTTGATACCTTTTTCGCGGGCGTATTGCAAGTCATATGCCGAAAGGGTTTGTATACCTATGTTAAGTACATCCTCAGGCTTTATAATTACACCGTAGGCATGGGCAGCAGCAATAATGAGTTTAAACTTGGCATCATAACCGCCAACATCCATGGTTGGGTCGGTTTCGGCAAAGCCTAAATCCTGGGCTTGTTTAAGGGCAGCATCGTAATCAAGTCCCTCTAAAAATCCTTTTGAAAGAATGTAGTTTGATGAACCATTGAAAATACCGCTGATAGAGTGCAGCAATTCATTGTCATAATATTCCTCAAGGTTACGGATGATTGGTATACTACCGCAAACTGCAGCTTCATATAACAGAGACGTACCATGTTCTCGTTGCAAATCAAGCAACTCCTGCAAATGCAAGGCAACCATTTTTTTACTGGCCGATACCACATTTTTACCGGTTGATAAAGCGCGCGAAACAATTTCGAATGCAGCTTCGGTATCGTTGATCAGTTCGACCACGGTATTAATTTCTGGGTCGTTCAGTATCTCGTTACGGTCGGTTGTAAAAAGTTCGGCAGGGAGGGTACGTGACTTTTCAGGATTTTTTATTGCAATTTTTTTAATTTCTATATTTAGGTTTTTGGTTCTGATAATATCATGCAATCCTTGTCCAACAACACCAAAGCCAAATAAACCAATAGTCAGTTTTTTACTCATTAAGCTATTTTTTGTAATTCAATAATTTTTCCTCTAACGTCAGTTTTTATGAATGAGGAAATAATTTTAGTGAGGGTATCAGTTTCAATTAAAAAGCCATCATGGGCGTAAAACGAATCAAATTCTGCGTAAGCAGCTTTAGGAATGTGCTGAAACAAGTATTGCTGCTCCTCAACAGGAAATAAAATATCAGATTTAATACCTATTACCAGCGTTTGTGCCTTAATAGAAGCCAATGCTTTCTCCAGCCCGCCACGGTTGCGGCCGGCATGGTGCGAGTCCATAGCCTTGGTTAAGTACCAGTAGCTGTAGGCGTTAAAACGGTTCACTAACTTGTCACCCTGGTAACTTTGGTAACTTGAAGCACGGTAGTTATCAGTCATGTTATCATCCTCCTCGTGCTGGCGGATATTGTAGGCTTTATAACCCCTGTATGATAACAAGGCCATACTACGTGCCGCTTTTAAACCTGCACTGCCACCCTCGGGTGTGCCGTTGTTAAAAGTAGCGTCGGCCTGTAGGGCCAGCCTTTGCGATTCGTTAAAGGCAATACCCCATGGTGAATGCTTGGCATTAGTAGCTATCAAAATAAGATGTTTGATACGCTCAGGCTCCATAATGCTCCATTCCAGCGCCTGCTGACCGCCTAACGAGCCGCCAATTAAAATATCTATTTTATCAATTCCTAAGTAATTAGCCAGCAGTAAGTGTGCCTGCACCATGTCACGTATGGTAACTTGCGGAAAATCGAGATAAAAGGGCTGTCCTGTAGCCGGGTTTATACTTAGCGGATTGGTTGAGCCATAATTTGAACTCAGCACGTTGGCGCATACAATAAAATGCTCCTCCGGGTTAAAAAAGTAACCCTCACCAACAATACCTTTCCACCAGTCAAACACATCTGAATTTGCAGTTAGGGCATGGCAAACCCACACTACGTTATCTTTAGCAGCATTTAATTTGCCAAACGTGTGGTAGCCAATATCTATACCTTCGAGCTGTGCGCCCGATTCTAATTCAACTGTGCCGTTATACCGGTAGTGTTGTGTACTCATTCTAAAAATCTGAAAGCCTCCCTTGCAAACGCTGGGAAGACTTTACTATTAGTCAAAAAATATATCAGTTCAGTTCGGCCAATGCGGCTTCCTGTTGTTTAATTTTTGTAAAAGCCTGTTCAAAATCGGCTCTGATATCATCAATATGCTCAATACCTACTGCCACACGCAGTAACGTTGGTGTTACACCTGCCGACGCTTGTTCGGTTGCTGACAGTTGCTGATGCGTGGTAGCCGCAGGCTGAATAATAAGCGTTTTTGCATCACCAACATTTGCCAGGTGACTTACCAATTGCAACGAATCAATAAATGCCGATGCGTTTTGCTTATTACCTTTTAACTCAAATGACAGCACTGCACCGAAACCGTTTTTCAAATACTTTTTGGCAAGCGTGTGGTATGGTGATGATGGCAAGCCCGGATAATTTACTTTTTCTACCTGCGGGTGCTGCTCCAGCCAGGTAGCCAATTCGAGGGTATTATCAACATGGCGTTGCACACGTAACGATAAGGTTTCCAAGCCCTGAATTAGCAGGAAGGAATTGAACGGCGATTGCGAAGCGCCAAAATCACGTAAGCCTTCAACCCGTGCACGTATAATGTACTGGATATTGCCAAACGGCCCGTTTACGCCAAATACATCAGCAAAAACTAATCCGTGGTATCCTTCAGATGGTTCGGTAAATTGTGGGTACTTACCGTTGCCCCAGTTGTAATTACCCCCATCAACAATAACACCGCCAATACTGGTGCCGTGGCCCCCAATCCATTTGGTAGCACTCTCTACCACTATATTGGCGCCATGCTCCAGCGGACGAAACAAATAACCGCCTGCACCAAAAGTGTTATCCACAATTAACGGTAAATCATACTTGCGGGCGAGGGCTGCTATTTGTTCAAAATCGGGGATGTTAAAACCGGGGTTACCAATGGTTTCGAGGTAGATGGCTTTTGTCTTATCGTCAATGAGTTGCTCGATGCTATCTGCCTGATCGTTTTTGGCAAAACGTGCTTCAATGCCTAAGCGTTTAAAGGCAACTTTAAACTGGTTGTATGTACCACCGTATAAAAATGGTGAGGTTACAAAATTATCGCCCGCCTGTAATATGTTGTTAAGCGCTAAAAATTGCGCCGCCTGGCCCGATGCTGTTGCTAAGGCAGCCACACCACCTTCTAAAGCAGCAATACGCTTTTCAAAAACATCAGTAGTAGGGTTCATTAAACGCGTGTAGATGTTGCCAAACTCTTTTAAGGCAAAAAGATTGGCGCCGTGCTCGGCACTGTTAAATACGTATGAAGTGGTCTGATATAAAGGTACCGCACGCGAACCTGTTGTTGGGTCAACTTCCTGACCTGCGTGTAGCTGTAATGTTTCAAATTTTAATGCCGACATGTTTTTTGATTTTAAATAAGTTGAAAACTTTAATTGCTTGTTGCTACAGGCGGAGGTAGGCTTACGCGTTAGGTATAGCAGGGGCCGTTGCGTAAATACACGTTACATTATTGCAGTAAATTGCAGGGAATGCTTAACGTGCGTTGCCTTTAACAGCAGCAACACATGTACATGCAAGCGTCAGCAGCGTTGCAGGTTACAAATGCACCCGTGTGGGCAGTAAATACGTTAGCAGTAGTAAAGTAGTTAACTTGTGTCATGGCTATTAACTTATATTCCCCGGCCGTAATATCCAAACCGGGACAGGAATTGGCACCTTCTCCGTTCATCGGAGGGTTGCCAGCGGGTCAATGAGCCTGATCTCTCGCCGCTTCTTTATAAATCAAAACCTCATAGAAGAGAATTTTTGATCAATGGTGTTTAAACCGTTGTTGCAAAGTAAACGCTAAAGGAGGAATTATGCAAGAAATTTTTCGCTTTTGTTCACTTGTCGCTGCCAAGCACTATCCTATAACTAAAAAATTATCTTTTGTTAACGTTTTCACTCTCAACACTTCCTCACCTTTGTAATACAAAAAACAAAACACTCATGCATATCATCCTAGGAGCAGGCGGACCGGTAGCCAATGCACTTACCGCCCGTTTAATAAAAGCAAACAACCCGGTTAAGTTAGTAAGCAGGCGACCGGTTAATTTCAATAATCCTCTGGTTACCTGGCAAAAAGCCGATCTGTTACAGGCTAACGATGTTTTGCAGGCAACAAAAGGTGCAACTGTTATTTACATGTGCGCAGGGTTAGTCTATAATAAAGACATATGGAAACAACAATGGCCGGTAATTATGCAGAACATTATCAATGCAGGCAAGGCCGCCAACGCCCGGTTAATATTTTTTGATAACGTTTACATGTACGGTTTGGTAAACGGACCTATGCTCGAAACCACACCTTACAATCCTGTTAGCGTTAAAGGTGAAGTACGTGCTAAAGTGGCTGAGCAATTAATGGATGAAGCAAAAGCAGGTAACCTTCAGGCTACCATTGCCCGTGCTGCTGATTTTTATGGTGCTGAAAGCCTGAACAGCTTTTACGATATGATGGTGTTGGCTAAATATGCAAAAAAAGAAAAAGCCATGTGGATGGGCAACGCCAATACATTGCACAGTTTCACTTACGTGCCCGATGCCGGAGAGGCTATGTACTTATTAGGTCAGCACTCTAAAAGCGACAACCAGATATGGCACCTGCCCACTGCCAAATCATTAACAGGCAGCCAGTTCATCGAACTAGCGGCCCGCGTGTTTAACACTAAACCTCGCTACATGACCGTGAACAAGTTTATGCTTCAGTTAATGGGATTGTTTAGCAAAACCATACAAGGCACCGTTGAAATGTATTATCAATACGATCATGATTATATTTTTAATTCAGACAAGTTTGAGGAAGCGTTCAATGTTAAGCCCACAGGTTATGAGTATGGAATAAAAGCGTTGACACAAACGCTGTTTAAGTCAAAATGAGTTAGGGATTACAGTGGAAAGCCCACAGTGCAGCGTAGCGAAACGAGGACTTGCAACGGAAAGCCCGACCAGGAGGGGAACTCCCAAATTTTATATAGTAAACTATAATGGCCAAATTTAGTTTAAAACTAGTGCTTATGTAAATTCTCATGCTAATACTTGCTTTATCATCAGTACATCTGCACATTTGCACATAGCATATTTACAATGATAAACACTAAAGAAAGAACATACATCCCCGTCCAGCTTGATATTAATTGGGAAAACCTTGAACCGTTATATAAAGAGCTCACTTCGCGCCCAATAAATTCAGTTACCGAACTGGAACAATGGTTACGCGACCGTAGTGAACTGGAGGCTGCTTTGGAAGAAGATTTTGCCTGGCGATATATCAGAATGACGTGTAATACAGCAGATGAAGAATTGCTGCAGAAATTTCAATATTTTGCTACCGAAATTGGACCTAAAATTGCACCATATAATAATGAGCTTAATAAAAAGCTTGTTGAAAATGAGTACATAAACCAGCTCAACGAAGAAAAATACTTTGTATATCTCCGCTCAATAAAAAAATCGCTTGAGCTATTCCGTGAGGAAAATATACCAGTACAAACCGAAATTCAGGTTGAACAGCAAAAATACCAATCCATAACCGGGGCTATGTCGGTTGAAATTGGCGGCAAGGAATTTACTTTAGAACAGGCCGGCGCTATATTAAAAGATACCGACCGTACAAAAAGGCAGGAAGCCTGGGAGAAGATAACAGGCCGACGCTTGCAGGACAAAAAGCAATTGAACGAGCTTTTTGATTTACTGCTGGTTTTACGTCATAAAGTTGCGCTGAACGCCAATTTTGAAAACTTTAGAGATTATATGTTTCAGGCGCTTGGGCGCTTTGATTACACCCCGCAGGATTGCTATGATTTTCACGCGGCTATAGAAACCGAGATTGTTCCGATTTTACGTGAGCAGGCACAGAAACGCCAGGAAGCTTTAGGCCTTGAGAGCCTTAAACCGTGGGATATGGACGTTGACGTTACCGGCAAACCGGCTTTAAAACCATTTGCTAATGGCGATGATTTGATCAACAAATCAATACAATGCTTTAATGCTATTGATTCATACCTGGGTGAGCGCCTGGAAATTATGAAAGCTAATGGCTTGTTTGATGTTGATAGCCGTAAGGGCAAGGCCCCCGGAGGGTATAATTATCCGCTGGCCGAAACCGGTGCACCTTTCATTTTTATGAATTCGGCAAATACATTTCGTGATTTAACCACCATGGTACATGAGGGCGGACATGCTGTACATACCTTCCTTACTGCCGGGTTGGAACTGAATGATTTTAAACACTGCCCAAGCGAAGTTGCCGAGCTGGCTTCCATGTCAATGGAATTGATATCGATGGATAACTGGAATGTATATTTTGACAATGAGGAAGACCTGAAACGTGCCCGCCGCGACCAGTTGATCGATGTATTAAAAACCCTTCCATGGGTAGCGGTGGTTGACCAGTTTCAGCATTGGCTATACACCAACCCCGATCATACCGACGTTCAGCGTACTGAAGCATGGAAACAGATATATGAGCGCTTTGGTGCAGGCTTTATTGATTGGAGCGAACATACGGAAGCCGAACAAAACCTTTGGCAAAAACAACTGCACATCTTTGAAGTACCATTTTACTACATTGAATATGGCATGGCTCAGTTAGGCGCCATTGCAGTTTGGAAAAACTATAAAGAAAACCCTCAACAAGGACTGCAGCAGTATATGAATGCGCTTAAATTAGGGTATACTAAAACCATAAAAGAAATTTATGAAACGGCCGGTATTAAGTTTGATTTTAGCGCCGGTTACGTAAAAGAGCTGGCAGAATTTGTAAAAAGCGAATTAGATAAAATAAACTAAAACAGATTCAGGAGTTAAGCTTTAAATATAATTCAAAACATTTGTGTCATCTCGAACGGTAGTGAGAGATCTTTTTCAAACTGACAAATCAGTTGTTGCGAAAGATTTTTCCTATCGTCGAAATGACATTTTTATTTATTTATGAAGTCATTTGTTAAGTTTTATATCCTGGTTGTTGCATTAATATTTGCCGCTTGTAATCAGCCTGTAAATAATAAACAGCAACAATCCCCATCATACCCGGGCGAGCAAAAGGCTAAAACCCTGGAACTACAAGAGAATTTTGAAACCGGATCAAAACCATCATATGCCACAGGGCGAGTGAAACTCCTGAGCGGAACGTGGTATTTAAAAGATGCTTTGATAGCCTCAACAGATAAAGATGCTAAAGACGGCAACCAATCCGTACGTTTAAAAGGTAAAGGCGTTTTACGCATGGAGTTTGACGTAAACGGAGCATCAAAAGTAACTATTGAACATGCAGCCTACGGGGACAATAATGCTTCGGGCTGGCAACTTAAAATGTCGACAGATGGCGGCCAAACATTTACCCAAGTTGGTGCCGGCATGGTGGCTAATAAAGGCAACCTGCAAACTGTTACCTCCATTGTAAATCATAATGGTGCCGTACGTTTTGAAGTCTGCAAAAATTCGGGAGGTAACAATCGCATTAACATTGATAACATTACCATATACAGTTTCAATAACAATGCACCTGTGGGCACCACTACTCAAAGTGATACCACATTGCTTAAAGACAGTGCAGTTACCGGCGACAATACTAATTTACTTTTAGGCAACCCCAGCAATGCCACCGCAAGTACATCAAACGCAAACAACTTTTTAATGGAAAAACCCTACTATACCATCAGCTATAATCGTAGCCGGGGTACACCAAACTGGGTAAGCTGGTATGTTGGTAAAGAGTGGCTTGGCAATACCCGCCGCAGTAATGATTTCAGGCCCGATGAAACTTTACCAAAGGGCTGGTACCGCGTACAAACATCAAGTTATCAGGGTAGCGGTTTTGAACGGGGACACAATTGCCCATCGGCCGATAGAGCCATCTCTGTAAAAGCCAACTCATCAACTTTTTTAATGACTAATATGATACCCCAGGCGCCGGCTAATAACCAGCACACGTGGGGAAACCTTGAAGGATACGAACGAATGCTGGTTAAGCAAGGCAACGAGGTTTATGTAATAATGGGCAGCTATGGTACCGGCGGCTATGGTACCAGCGGTTTTCATAACACTATTGATAAAGGGCGGGTAACTGTTCCGGCTTATATATGGAAGGTTATTGTAGTACTACCTAACGGTAATGATGATTTGATGCGCATTAATACGGCAACAAGGCTTATAGCGGTAATAACCCCTAATAACAATAGTATTGATGCTAACTGGACGAAATATATAACAACCGTACGCGAAATTGAAAAGGCAACAGGGTACAACTTGCTGTCTAAGGTTCCTAAGAAAGTGCAGGATGTAATTGAAGTAAAGAGAGATAAAGGCATACTACCCGATGATGGTTACATAATGCGATTATAGTATTTAGTTGTAGCTTATGTCAAACAAATGTAAAGTTGATTGAGTTGATTCTTTACCACATTGTACAATTATGGCCAAAAGAATTTTCACACTCATGCTTTTTTACTGTTTTACATGCTTTTCGCTAAACGCAAATAAAGCGGTTGACCCGTGCGATATGATTTGCGGAAAATGGCAGTCAGAGAAAAAAAACTGTATTGTTGAAGTAAGCCATGATGATGACGACTATGTTGCGCGTTTAGTTTGGTTTGACGATTCTGATGACCCATCAAAACCAATGGAATCGCGCGTAGACGTTAATAACCCTGATAAAAAGCTACGTAGCCGCAAACTTGTTGGCATGAATGTGTTACAGGGCCTGGTTTATAAGTCTAAAACCAATAGCTGGGAAAACGGAATGATTTACGATGCACAAACCGGCAAAAAGTGGAATGCCGCTGCAAACCTAATAGCCCCGGGTAAACTTAAAGTAACCGGTTACTGGCACTTTAAATTTATTGGCCGCAGCATGATTTTTAATCGCGTATCCTCATAAATGCAATCAGGCAAACTGCTCAATAATTTGCTTTAATTGCCCGGCTTGAACTACTCCACTCTGTCGCCATTTATTTTGCCCGTTTTTAAATAGTATCAGCGTAGGCACTCCCTGTACATTATAAGCACTTGCTACCGAAGGGTTTTTATCAACATCTATCTTTACAATTTTTACCCTATCTCCCAGCTCGTCTTTTACCTGCTTTAAAATGGGGGCCATTGCCTTACACGGGCCACACCATTCAGCCGAAAAATCAATCAAAACCGGTTGCGGTGCATTTATTATATCTGAAAAGGTTGCCATAACTTTAAGTATTTACAAGTTTAACAATATGCTTTAAAATACGTTTTACTCAGCCAGCATTAAACGTTATACTTAAAAAGCAATAATTATATTTACCCAATTATACAGTAGCAATGGATACATCAATATTTAAAAAATTCAGCGATATAACACCCAAACAAATGTCGCCCGGGTATATGGCGCAACTAATTCACACCGAGGTTAACACACTTAACTTTCTTGAGGTTGAAGCGGGTGCAGTATCGGCCATACATACCCATCCTCATCATCAATGTGCATTTGTTTTAGAGGGCCAGTTTGAGCTTACCGTAAACGGACAACCGCAAATACTGGATGCTAATACATTTGCGGTTATACCCCCAAACGTACCACACGGAGGCCGGGCCATTACCAATTGCAAGCTGCTGGATATTTTTAGCCCCATAAGAGAAGATTTAAGAGATTTATAAAACCTCAGAAGAAATAAATAGGCCATATTTTCACACGACTACCTTACCGACCGGGCAAATTTTTTCAGGAGCGGCAATTATTTACCTTTCAAACCAATAAGCTATAATTCATCGGTTTATGAAAAGCAAATAAGTGCTAACTACATCTAATAGTTGTAAAAAAGTTTTTGTAAAATTTGGAAGCACTATATCTTTTTAGCTAACTTAAGTTCACCTTAATTAATTTAACTAAAAGATGGAACAAAACCCAAACATTGCTTCGTTGGGCTTTTATAGTGCCGATGGATTTTTTCAACCCTTAAAAGGGCTTAACACCAGTAATCTTGAATTTGTAAGCCGCTCGTTGTATGAGCTCGAAATGATGCTTGATGAAAACGTGCGCTCAGAGCGTTATGAAAAATGCGCACAAATACGAGATGAAATTATACGGCGAGCAATAAGCCGTACGTAATTCTAAAGTATCTTTTAACAAAAAAGCAGCCGAAATATATAAAACGGCTGTTTTTTTTTGCTTTGCCGCTAACCAGCAAGCGCTTCATAAATTTCGGCAGTTAGCAAACCACTGCCTCCGCCATAATGCTGTATGATTTTAGTAGCAGGGCGATGGGCTAAAAAATAAGCCCTTAAATTATCTTCCGAATCACTGCTGATTCCGTTACACAACAAAATAAGGTCAAATACTTCATGGTCAAACGCCTGAACGGCTTCCTTATCGGTAACAGCACCTTTGCCCTCCCAGGCATCATTGGCGTTTATAAGCCGTACAACTGTCTCTAATATCTCTTGGTTGCGGCCTACGGCGAGTATTTTAACCTTTTCGTTCATGTTTTTTTTAAAATATCATAGGCACTTCCATCAGCAAAAATTCGGCATCACTATCGGCTGTAATATAAAGTTCATCTACTCCCAAATGCCAAAGCCATCTCGTGTATTCAGCTGCTGCTGGTTTATGCTTATATCACCGTTTAATACAAAAGCATATACGCCATTGTTTTTACCTCCTTTTATTGTGTAGTTGGTGGCAACACCTTTATCAAATTTACCCATATGAAACCAGGCATTTTGGTATATCCAAATACCTTCGTCGTCTTTATTAGGTGAAAGCACCTGCTGTAACCGATTGTGGCGGTCGTTAAGGTTTAATGTTAACTGATCGTAGCGCGGCTCAACATTCTTTTGATTCGGATAAATCCATATTTGCAAAAACTTTACCTGCTGGTTTTCGTGTGCATTTTTCTCGCTATGATAAATACCTGTACCCGCACTCATGGCCTGAATATCACCTTTACGGATAATTGCGGTATTACCCATGCTATCCTGGTGCTCTAAATCGCCATCTAACGGAATAGAAATAATTTCCATGTTATCATGCGGGTGACGGCCAAAGCCCATACCTCCGCTCACCGTATCATCATTTAATACGCGCAGCGCACCAAAATTCATTGCCTGAGGGTTGTAATAACCGCCAAAGCTAAAGGTGTGAAAACTGTTTAACCAACCATGATTGGCATGGCCGCGCTGATTTGCTTTATGTAAGATAGTGTTTGACATGACTGTTTGTAATTAATATAACAAAGTTAGCTGCCCTGCCCCACCGCGCACTTAATGTAGGTTAAGAAATTTGATTCACAAAAAAAGGAGGCAATGCCTACTTAAACCCGTGTTATACATAGCTACTATTGCATAGCAACAATGGCTTACCTAGATTACAATACGTGCTGAGCAAGTATCTTTTGCAGGTCGTAAATATTTACCTGTTTGTTAAACTTTTTGGTTATGCTGGCTGCAGACTCGCCCGATACCCAAATGTTAAGCTCGGCATCTAAATCAAGGTGACCGGCCGTGGTTATGCTGAACCTTGAAATGCTTTTATAAGCTATTGACATGTACTCTACTTTGCTGCCGGTAATGCCTTGCTTATCTACCAGTATTAAACGTTTGTTGGTGAAGATGAAAACGTCGCGTATCAGTTTAAAGCCAATTTCAATGGCTTCGCCTTCAGCTAATAAATGTGCATAATCTTTGGTTAGTTCGGCTTCGTTAGCCACACCTGCGTTGCCAAGCAACTTAGAAAATAAACTCATGATGGTTTTAGATTGAGTGTTTTAAATAATTGCTTAAATATATCAATTAAAAGACAAGTGACTGTCTTTTTAAAAGAATTATAGCCTGATGAAGTATTGTTTATTGTAAGTGTGTTGTACTGCAATGTCAGCCAAATAAGTCATCTAGCTGCATAAAAGATTGGTTAAATACTATGACGCAGCGTTTGTAGGTAGCAACTGGTTGCTTAATTGCCTTTTATGATTTATTTTGGCGGAGTATGATTTTTCAACGCTCATCTGCCTTTGGTTTATATGTCAGGCTTATTGCTTTTAGCAGCATATTGTTCTCCTGTAATCAAAAGCCACCTAGGGATATAGCGGTACAAGGCACCTCTCCTGATAGCGAACACCAACGCGTAAGCTTTAAGCCTGTTGAAGGCATTGCCTATACCGAAATACGGCGTGAGTATGAAAACGGTGTTGGCTTTAACCCGCTTGGCTATCATTTACAACCCGAATGGAAAGTAACCTTTTTACCTGGTAAAGATTCGGTGCGCATATTTAGCCCGGTACTTGGGCGTTTTATAGTAAACGAGGTAATTTATGATCATGACTCGGTTGTAAACGTTGCACACTCATGGTTGAAGGTTAAATTACTTCACCCTGATAGCTTAAAATTCCAGGTACTTTATGTGCGCAATAAACGCATTATGGATACAACCGGGCAAATCTTCATGACGCTTTACAGTAATAAATATATAAAGGATAAACTTAAAACTACCGTAGAAGACCTACAAAAGCCGCCCCGCCGCGATAGTGTTTACATTAAAAACCTGGTGAGGCAATCATTAGCCCAGGTTACCAAAAAAGCTTTTGCCGCTACCGAGCCGGTTACTTTAACCAGCAAGGTTCCGCAGGTAAAAATAAAGCGGCAGGTACTATCACGTGATAATGCGCTTAAAGATGCTACCGTAGCCGATAACTACCTTTTGCCTACGTTTGATATTGAAATTCATAAAGCATATGCTAATTTCAACCACTCTATGCAGTTGATAGTTGATCAAAACGGTAAGCTTATATTTGATAAACCGACCGTTTTACTATATGACGAAGTTGAGAACCGAAAAAAAGTAATGAAAGGTGTTGTTGATGGCTACCTTACCTACTATATAACCACTACTCCGGGCAAAACTTTAGGCTTGGCTCACCCCAGCTTTATAAGGGTAAATGTAAAAGGCATTCAAGATTAGTTTGAGCAATGGAAGATTATAAAACTGTACAGTATTCACAAACTACTTTAACGGAATTAATGATACCTTCCTACTCCAACTTTGGCGGCAAGGTACACGGAGGCATCATATTAGGATTGATGGATAAGGTTGCGTACGCCTGCGCAGCCAAACATGCCGGTAATTACTGCGTTACCGTTTCTATCGATACTGTTAACTTTTTAGCACCTGTTGAAGTTGGTGAATTGGTTTCGCTGCTGGCCTCGGTTAATTACGTTGGCAATTCATCTATGGTAATTGGTATACGCGTACAAACCGAAAACGTTCGTACGAAAGAAGTTAAGCATACCAATTCCAGTTACTTTACTATGGTTGCCATGGGCGATGATCATAAACCGGCCCCAGTTCCGGGTTTAATTTTAAGGTCGCCGGTGGAAATTAAACGCTTTTACGAAGCATACCACCGTAAAGAGCTAACAAGATACTACAACAGTGAGCAGGCACGTATAAAAAACGATGCAGAAATTGAAGAAGCCTTGAAACTCATCAGCAATGAACGTTGCAGAATAGAGCTGGATAATAATTAGCCTAACGAATAATTTGTATATTATTACATACAAAAAAAGCGGCTCTAAAGCCGCTTTTTTATTTTTAATTACTTAGCTATTAAATAGTTGTAGTTGATGATGGCCCTCTAAACATACCCAACACCAATGATATAACTGCTAATACGATTAATATGTGTACTAAACCGCTTACTGAATAAGCAAATACGCTGATCGCCCAACCTATTACCAGGATAACTGCGATGATATACAATAGTGATCTCATAGTGAATGTTTTTTAGTTAAATGTTACTTAACTATATTCAAAATCGTGCCATTCACTGCCTCACTTAAAAATTTTCAATAAAATCTTAACCCTATTTTACATAGTTTCAATACTATCAGGGTGCCGTGGTTTCCACCATATATAGTAATACAGCAAACAAATCAGGCCCAACAAAAATGGCACTAAAGCTAAATGCTTAAAGGTTACTCCAGCAAAAACCATCAACTCATCAAAGTGCAAAAACTCGCTTATCATCCAATAGGAGTTAGCACTTATCCAAAAAGCAATAGCCAGGTTATGGCAAAGCTCCGAAACTAACTGACGGGTATTGTAAGCAATGAGTATAGCAATTAAAAGGGTAGGAAAAATCATTACTAAACCAAGAGGTTTCCAAATAAGGCACCAGCCTATATCTTTCAACAACCAAAAAACAATGTGCAAATTTTCCATTTTGCGATACCTGAGCGGAATGCTATACTGAGCCATGTGCCTAAAATAAAAAGAAATGATGAACTTTAACCCACTTCAATTTATTGCGCAATGCTGCTGCAACTGACTAAAAAGGCCAACTAAAACTTTATATTTGTAACAAATTAATGACGGCAACCCTTAATGTCTAAACTTGTAAAGCTGTTTACCAACCGTATTTTTGTTACCATACTTTGGTTTGCACTCAGCTTTTTTGCTATCCTTAAACAGGTACTGCACCAGCACATTAACAATTACTATATTTACAAATACACGTTTGTAAACCTGGTACACCGCGTTAACTTATACATACCGCAACCCCAATACTTTTTAGATACCAACCATTACGGGCCACTATTTGCGCTGGTTATTGCCCCTTTTACACTCTTGCCCGATGGCGTTGGTGCGATACTGTGGGTTATGGTAAACGCATGGGCGCTTTATGCCGTTATTGTTCGTTTGCCACTTACGGCCATGCAACGCACAGCGGTATTGCTGATTTGCGCTCATGAACTCATGACATCGTCATTCAATGTGCAGTTTAACCCAATGATGGCGGCTTTCATTGCACTCAGCTATATACTTATAGAGCGTAAACAAGATTTTTGGGCAGCGCTGGTTATTGTGGCCGGCACTTACATAAAACTATATGGTGTGGTAGGTCTGGCTTTTTTCTTCTTTTCCGAACATAAAATTAAGCTCATACTATCACTCCTGTTTTGGGGTGTGGTATTGTTTGTGCTCCCTATGCCGTTTTCATCACCATCATTTGTAATTCAAAGTTATTATGATTGGTACACGAGCCTGGTTGAAAAAAACATGCAAAATGCGGGCTCAACCATGCAAGACATATGCGTAATGGGCATGATCAGGCGCATATTCAACTACCCGCAACTATCAAACTTACTGGTAATGCTGCCTGCATTAATACTGTTTGGGTTAGCTTATTTAAGGTTCAATAGCTTTAAGCAAACCTCCTTTCAGTTGCTTGTGCTGGCATCTACCTTAATATTCACGGTTATTTTCAGTACCGGGTCTGAGTCGCCCACGTATATCATTGCCTTTGTAGGGGTTGCCATATGGTACGTTAATCTTGATAGGCCGGTAACCAAATTTGAGATCGGCTTGTTAATTTTTGCTTTAATTATAACCAGCTTGTCACCGTCTGACTTATTTCCAAAATACATCAATAAAACCTATATAAAACCATATGCACTTAAGGCTTTACCTTGCTTTGTGATATGGTTAAAAATTGTGTACGAGAGTTTAACCCGTGATTTTAGCCGCAAACCGGTTTACGTAGGTCAATAATGAGAAGAAAGATTTCTGTAGTGATTCCTTCATTTAATGAAGAAGGAAATATTGAGGTTTTAGCTACCAAACTGGTAGAAGTACTGAAAAAGGTAAATTACGACTACGAGGTAATTTTCGTTGATGACGGAAGCTCGGACGGTACATTAAACAGCTTAAAAACGCTAAACGGGTTAGATGAAAACCTTTACTACCTTGAATTATCGCGCAACTTTGGGCATCAAAATGCGCTAAAAGCCGGGTATGATTATGCTGATGGCGATGCTGTTATCAGCATGGATAGTGATATGCAGCACCCACCCGATATGATTCCGCAGTTTTTGGAAAAATGGGAAGCCGGGTATGACGTTGTTTATACCTGCCGCGAGTACCAGGATGAGGCTACTTTTTTCAAGACTAAATCATCGGATTTATTCTACTCGGTAATTAATTCCCTATCCGACACTAAACTGGAGCGCGGCACGGCCGATTTCCGCTTGATCGATCGGAAGGTAGCCAATGTGCTAAGCAGTTTAACTGAGGATGGCTTGTTCATTCGAGGCCTCATTAAATGGCTTGGCTTTAAACAATACGGCATACATTACCAGTGCGATGCACGTTTTTCGGGCAAGAGCAAATATAATTTAAAAAAGATGTTGCGCTTTGCCGTGCAGGGTATTACTGCGTTCAGTGTTAAGCCGCTTAACATGGCTATTGGCATCGGTGGCTTTTTTGCTGCCTGCAGTTTGCTGTACATACCCTATATTTTAATAAGTTACTTTGATGGCGAAGCCGTTTTGGGCTGGTCGTCTATTTTGGCTACTATAGTTTTTTTTGGAGGCGTTCAGCTGATGGTGATGGGTATTATTGGCCTATACCTAGGCAAACTGTTTATGCAAAGTAAACAGCGCCCCAACTACATCATTCGTTCAACAAACTTACAACGCATAACTCATGATAATACTAAGCTTCGATATTGAGGAGTTTGACATGCCCTTTGAATATGGCAAAAGCATTCCCTTTGATGAACAGCTTTCCATATCAACCCAGGGCACTTTAAGCATTTTAAAAATTTTAAAAGATGCCGGTGTTAAGGCCACGTTTTACACCACGGCCAACTATGCCATACACAAGCCCCAAATTGTACGTCAAATAATTGATGAAGGGCATGAGCTGGCATCACACGGTTTTTATCATTCTGATTTTAAGCCCGAGCATCTTTTACAATCAAAAGCCAAGCTTGAAGAAATTGGCGGTGTTGCGGTTAAAGGCTACCGCATGGCAAGGATGATGCCTGTAGATGAACGTGAGATTGAAAAGGCCGGTTACGTGTATAATTCGTCGATAAACCCAACATGGTTGCCGGGCCGTTATAATAACTTCAGTAAGCCACGTAAGTGGTTTTATCATCAAAACGTGTTACAGTTGCCTTCATCAGTATCGCCGCTTATACGTTTTCCATTGTTTTGGCTCAGCTTTCACAACCTGCCCATGGGAGTTATTAAGATGCTTAGTTCAGCTACACATCGCAAAGACGGGTATTTGAATTTGTATTTCCATCCGTGGGAATTTACCGACTTGGATCAACCTGAGCGCTTTAACTTTCCGAAATATGTAGTACGCAACACCGGTGAGGCGTTTATCAACCGCCTCAGCACATTCATAGCATGGGCAAAGGGCAAGGGTTTTGAATTTTCACGCACAGATGCATTCGTTGCTGCTATACAGGATAACCCAATTCTGAAGAAATAAACCGGCAGGTACTTAACAAACAGTATATCAGATTATCAAAAAACTAATCAAATGATTAGTTTTTTACTTTTCGCTCACAATACTCCTATTTAATTGCGTATTTTTGCAAAATATAAGCAAACTTAATAGTTATATAATTACGTAACATCATAAAATATACAGCGTCTTAGGTAGAGTTTAAACGGCCGGTAAAAGTTAAAAGATTATTAGAAACATGGCATTTTACACTTTCCCCGTTAATTATTACTCAAAAGTTTGTTACGGCGTCCTTAAAATTAAAATGTGTTACAAAGGTTATTTTAAATATTTATTAGTTGCTTTATTACTATTTACAGCGGTTACAGCTGTAAATGCTCAAAATACTATAGTAACCGGTTTTGTTACCGATGCTGCCACTAAGCAGCCTTTATCATACGTAACGGTTAGCTTTCCGGGTACAACCACGGGTATAAACACTGATAGTAAAGGCCGTTATACCCTTTCCACATCTAACCGTAGTTATACTAAGCTGCAAGTTTCTTTTGTAGGTTATAAAACATCAATTATTGATATTACGCCAGGCAAAGAGCAAACTGTAAACGTTAAACTACAACCTGATAACACTGAACTTGATGCTGTACTTATTAGACGCGGCAAAAAGAAGAAGTACAGCAATAAAGATAACCCTGCAGTAGAACTCATTAGAAAAGTAATAGCTAACAAAGAAAAAAACCGGCCCGAAGCATACAATTACGTAGAGTACAAAGGTTATGAGCGCCTTAACTTTTCGTTCATTAACGTGTCGGAAAACTTTAGCGATAAAAAGTTCTTCCGCAGGTACAAATTCCTGCTCGATAACCGCGATACCACAACCGTACCAGGAAAAAACCTCTTACCCGTATACCTGAACGAAAAAGTATACCAGTATTACTACAGCAAAAACCCTGAAAGAAAAAAAACAACTGTATTAGGAGAAAAAGGGGTAAACTTTGGTAGCTTTTTGGATAGTGAGGGTATTGGCGTTTACTTTAAGCACCTCTATCAAAACGTTGATATTTATGCCAACAGTACCGTTTTGGTAACTAACGAGTTTTTAAGTCCTATATCTGACGCTGCACCCTCAAGCTATAAATTCTTTATTACTGACACCATTGTTGTCGACAATAACAAGGTGGTTGAGCTAAGCTTTACACCGCGTAATACCAACGACCAGCTTTTTGAAGGCAGCATATACATAACGCTTGACGGTAACTACGCAGTACAAAAAGCCGACCTTACCATTAACCGCAAAATTAATTTGAACTGGGTAAAATCAATGCACATTATGCTTGACTTTGCCCGCAACACTGATGGACGCTATTACCTGAGCCGCAGTAATACCATGGCCGATTTTGGCATGTCTAAAAACAAAAAAGGCGGCTTATTTGGGCAACGTTTGGCAACATTCAATAATTATGTTACCAACGTGCCACGACCTGATACTACTTATCAGGGAACGCAGGAAATAACCTCCGATGCAGTAAAGCATCGCAGTGACGATTTTTGGGCGCAACAGCGGCAAGATACGCTTACCGGGCCGCAATCAAAGGTATATGCCAACATTGACAGCCTGGGCCGCATGAAATCCTTCCGCCGTACGGTTGACATTGCTTCATTGTTTTTATTTGGTTATAAACAAATTGGCCCGTTTGACCTAGGTCCGGCAAATGCATTTTATAGCTTTAACCCGGTTGAAGGATTCAGGCTGCGTGTAGGCGGGCGTACAAACGTTGAATTCAGTAAACGGGTTTTGCTTGAGGGCTACACTGCATACGGCTTTAAAGATCAGCGTTGGAAATACTTTTTATCCGGAACCTTTTCGCTCAATAACAGCTCTATATTCAGGTTTCCGCAACACTACATTAAAGTAGGCGTCCAACGTGATACCCGCATACCCGGACAAGAGTTGCTGTTTTTACGCGAAGACAATTTTTTGCTTTCATTTAAGCGCGGAAATAACGACAAGTATTTATATAACGATAATTACCGTATAGACTACCTTAAAGAGTTTTCTAACCATTTTTCAATAGGAGTTGGTTTACGTAAATGGACACAGGAACCCGCAGGATCCTTATATTTTGACAACAGTATAAACGGTTTGGCCAACCGCGTTCATGATCTTACCACATCTGAAGCAACGCTTACATTACGCTATGCACCGCACGAAGAATTTTATCAGGGCAAAGTGTACCGTAAATCATTTATTAATAAATACCCAATTATCACCCTCAATTATACTAAAGGCTTTAAAAACGTTTTCAGGGGTGAGTATGATTACAATGACATATCACTGAATATTTACAAACACGTTTTCATGAAGAAACTTGGCGAGGCTGATATATGGATTGACGGTGGTAACACTTTCGGGCAGGTACCTTACCCATTACTTACCATACACCGCGCTAACCAAACGTTTGCGTATGATCCTATCTCGTACAACCTCATGAATTTCCTGGAGTTTGTAAGTGATCACTATGCAAGTATCAACGTTGATCAGCATTTCAAAGGGTTGCTGTTTAACCGTATTCCGCTGTTAAAAAAACTTAAATGGCGCGAGGTAGCCTCTGTAAAATCTTTATGGGGCGGCATCCGTGATGAAAATAATCCCGACCTTCATCCATCACTATACGAGTTTCCAAAAGAAAGTAACGGCGCACCTATTACCTACGCTTTGGGTAGCAAGCCGTATGTTGAAGGCAGTGTAGGTATCGAAAATATTTTTAAGGTTTTAAGGGTTGACCTCGTTAGGCGTTTTAACTACCTCGATCATGCAAACATTGCCGATTGGGGTATCAGAACCCGTATACAATTTATTTTTTAATTAATTTAGCGCCGGAATTTCCGGTTTAAACAAATGGCACAGCAAACATCGTTACGTACAAATTTGCAGTTAGGCATTTACCGCGTAATCGATCCTTTTGTAAAGGTTTTGATTAAAGTTGGCCTTACTCCAAACGCAGTAACCCTTATAGGTTTTATTTTAAATATTGGTGTAGCCGGCATATTTATATGGGGAGCTGAAGAATCAACCCGCGACGATTTATCAGAAGTGGGCTGGGCAGGTGCGTTAATATTATTTGCAGGCTTGTTTGATATGTTAGACGGACAAGTAGCCCGTCTGGGCAATATGAAATCTGTATTCGGTGCCCTGTTTGATTCTGTTTTAGACCGTTACAGTGAGTTGATTATGTTTTTAGGCATATGTTACTACCTCGTTGCCAACCATTATTTCTTAAGCTCAATATTTGCCTTTGTAGCCCTTATAGGATCAATGATGGTAAGCTATGTACGTGCCCGTGCCGAAGGTTTAGGCGTTGAAATAAAAGGCGGGCTAATGCAGCGTCCCGAACGTGTGGTGACCATTGGCCTGTTTGCTCTTATTTGCGGTGTTACCTCGGCCTACATAGGCGGCGATTTTAAATGGTATATTCCAGGTATCAAATATCACGTATTTGAAACCATGTCAATATTCACTGTGCCAATTACCATATTGGCAGTACTAACCAACCTTACCGCATTCCGCCGCCTGATGGATGCAAAAAAAGCTTTAGGCGAACTAAATAACCAAGGTTGAAAAATTAGTAAATGAAACTGAACATCAAAATTGTATTAAGCGGCATTGTTTTAATGCTTGCTACCATTAACGTTGCCCAGGCAGGCAGTATACCTGCCGATACCGTTAAAAACATAAATGCACTGCCAGGCAACCCATACCCTGCGCTGCCTGCAGCTGTAAGCAGGTTGTTTTACGTACAACGTACACCCAACTCTAACACCATAGTTTACGAGCTGAATTTAGATAAAGACGGTAAACCTGATGAAGAAACGCCGGTACACCCCTACTGGATACGTTACCATGATAAAGGTGAGAAAGCAGAACTCAATTTCATTCAGCGAAAATTTGCCTATGGCGTTACCTCAAAAGCCTTAGGAAATGGCAAATATGATATCAGATTTGTGTCATACAAAAAATTTCCGCTTACGCTGATGAAGGGTGCTGACGGAAAATATCATATCTTCGCAACTGTTTCGCAGCGCCAGTTTATTGTTAACCGAATTTTTTTGAGAATAGAAGGTGGCTCATTTTGGGTTCCGAATGTGCGCTTTGTGGAATTTAAAGGAACAGACCCGGCAACCGGTAAAGAAGTTACTGAGCGTTTTAAACCTTGATTAGTGATGAAAAAGAATTACGTTTCCAACTCGAGTGAATCTGTGCGTATGTTTAAAAGCGACCTTTTAGAAGCGCTTTCAAAAGTACACTGGACAGTGCCCCTTTACGTTTTTATACCTATTATAGGCTTTTTAAGTTACTGGGCATTCACCCATACCGGCATTACTGTAGCCGGCTTTTTTGGCCTTATGGTGGCCGGGCTTGCTTTTTGGACTTTTGCCGAGTACATTTTACACCGCTACGTATTTCATTTTGTGCCAAAAGCTGAATGGGCTTTACGTATACATTTTATTTTTCATGGCGTTCACCATGATTATCCAAGTGATGCAAAACGGTTAGTAATGCCCCCATCGGCAAGTATACCAATGGCAACTATATTGTTTTTGCTATTTAACTGGATATTACCTGAGGGATATATCTTCTCATTTTTCCCTGGTTTTCTTATAGGTTACCTTGTATATGATATATCTCATTACGCTATACATCACTTTAACTTTAAAGGTGGTATGTGGAAGCGTATTAAACAACATCATATGCTGCACCATTACCAAGACCCAAGCAAAGGTTACGGTGTTAGCTCACCAATTTGGGATAAAGTTTTCGGCTCTGATTTCATAAAAAAGGCTAAATGAGTTTTGCCCTATCGAAGGGTGCCCCGGTAACTTTTAAAAACTTTTTAATTGTTACCCTGGCCGCTGTTTCTTACCTTCTGGCATCTTACTTCCTTGTTGGGTTTAAAAGTGATCAGATTGTGTTAATCTGTATCTTTTATACTCTTTTCTATGCCTCAGGGGTTACCCGCAAGTTTGTGCTCGGCTTTTCGATATTCATTGTATACTGGATCATCTTTGATTACATGAAAGCTTTTCCAAACTACAATTACAAAGCTGTTCACTTGTCTGAGCTTTATAATTTTGAGAAGCATCTATTTGGCATGGAACAGGCTGGCACTATAGTTACACCAAATGAGTACTGGCGCATTCATGGCACCACTTTCTTAGATATTTTAACAGGACTATTTTACCTCTGCTGGATTCCGGTTCCGCTCGGCTTCGCAGCCTATCTGTTTTTTACACGTAAACGTGAGTTCCTCTATTTTTCGTTAACATTTGTACTGGTAAACCTGCTTGGGTTTGTGGTGTATTACACGTATCCGGCTGCACCACCGTGGTATATTCAATATCATGGCTTTCACTTTTTTAAGGCTACCCCCGGCAATACAGCAGGTTTGAGCAAGTTTGATGCGTACTTTGGCATCTCGCTTTTTAAAGATATCTATTCCAAAGGTTCTAACGTATTTGCGGCAATGCCATCGCTGCACTCAAGCTATCCTTTAATAGTGGTTTATTACGGTTTAAAAAATAAACTTGGCTGGGCTAATATTTTTTTTATAACGGTTACTGTAGGTATATGGTTCGCTGCTGTATACACCAGCCATCACTATTTTCTTGATGTACTTGCTGGTATTACTACTGCTGCATTAGGTATTGCGTTATTCAACCTCATTGTAACAAAATCAAGGCTTATAACTGGTTGGCTGAACCGTTACGAAGCTATAATTCAATAATTTAGGTCCTAATTTTCCACAATTTTACTCCTTATTGTGGATATCCGTTAATCAGGCATGTGATTTGTATATTAAATTGTACATATCATTTCTGATTATGAAAAAGATTTTTTTACTACTTACTTATATATCAGCATTTACTGTAGGCGTTAAAGCCGATACTTTAGATAGCCTTAAACAGCAATTACAGCTTACTACCGATGATAAGGCAAAGGCTATAATATATAATAGCATGGCTGATTGCTACCTGTCATTTAAAACTGCACCCAACAGCTATACTAAACGCATTAACTACGAAAATGCTGTTAATTATACCATGCTGGCCATGAAAACATACTACAAGTATAGTGATACTACGGGTATGATTTATAGCTATAGCAACCTATCGCGTGCATACCGTTCGCAGCGTAAGTTTGCACAAGCTAAATGGTTTATTCTGCAAGCCAATACCCTCTCAAGACACCAGAAGGCTGTACCGTCAATCATAAATACTCTTGTTGATTTGGCTGCCATCAAAATTGATATCAAAGATTACAATTTGGCAAAAAAAGACTTGAAAGAGGCTCACCGCCTAGCAATGAAAAACAAATTAGCTGAACAGGACTCATCTGTAAAAATTGCTTATAGCCGTTTATATACCTTTATTCAGGTACCTCCTGCCGAAAATGTATTCCAGGGGCTTGATGAAACTATCAAAAATGAAGAGTTAGCATATGCAGCTAAGCAAAAAAAACTAGCTGCTCTGGCATCTTTAAAACAACTGAAGAAAACACAAACAGGCAAAAAGAAATTGCTTGCAGCAACTGCAGCATCAAAAATACCTGTACAACAAATTAAGCTAACGGCACCAACTATTAACTGGGAAACCCCTTCAAGTAAAACAAATACTGATAGTTTGAAAACAGTTTCGTTATAGCTGTAAGCTTGCAATAACCATTAAACAATAAAAGCAGCACTTGGGGTGCTGCTTTTTATTGTTTAATGTAGTGCCTTGCGCTTTAACAGGCCGCCGGTAGTATCATCAATACTGTGCTGTATAATAAACGCAGCAGGATCTATCTTTATAATCTTCTCCTTTAATGCCGGTACCTCTAAGCGGGTTACTACGGTGAATATAATATCTCGTGTTTCGTTAATATGACCGTCCTTACCATAACCGCTTTTGCCTTGATAAATGGTAACACCGCGTCCCATTTGCATGGTGATGACCTTTCGTATTACCTCACTTTTTAATGATATTACCGTTATACCGGTGTACTGTTCAATACCATTCAAAATCAAATCAATCATTTTTGAAGCCGATACGTAGGTTAGTATGGAGTACATGGCTCGCTCAATACCTAAAAAATATGCAGCTGTAGAAAAGATGACGATATTCAGAATTAATACAATGTCACTTATTTTAAGTAGCTGCGCCTTACGGCTCAAAAGTAGTGCAGCTATCTCGGTACCATCAAGCACCGCACCGCCGCGCATGGCAAAGCCAATACCCACTCCAATAAACACACCACCAAAAACCGCTGTTAACAGCTTATCAGGCGTTATATCAGGAAAATGCACAAATGCCACACACAATGATAACCCGATGATGCCTACAGTACTTTTAAATGCAAACTGTGCACCGAGCCTTTTATAGCCTAATATCAAAAACGGGATATTCAGCAACACAATATATATGGCAATAGATGTATCGGTTATATTGCCTATAAGCATTGATATACCCGTTACCCCACCATCAATAAAGTGGCTCGATAATAAAAAACCCTTTAACCCTAAAGCCGCCGAAAAAATTCCTAAAACAATTAACAACCAGTCTATAGCAATCTTTTCTTTAGTAACTTTCATATTGTAGTTGTTGCAAAATATTTTTAAATTTATATTAATGAATACCTGTTACAACACAGGTTTGGCGGTAAGATACAAAATCGGGCTTAATTTTTGATAAGAATGGGTATGGAAGGTAAGCAAAAAACGATACTAATTGCAGATGACGACCAGGCTATTGTTGACTCCATGACGGCTATACTTGATCATTCGGGGTATGAGGTATTAAAAGTTTTAGATGGAACATCGGTAATGCAAGCTGTTAAAGCACAGCCCGATTTGATATTGCTTGATATTCAGATGCCCGGCCATGATGGGCAAGCCGTATGTAAGCAGCTTAAGCGCCAGGCCACCACTAAGGATATTCCGGTCATCATGGTTTCGGCCAGTATGGATGTGCGGAACAAGGCTGCCCAGGCAGGCGCTGATGATTATCTTGAAAAGCCATTTGATATGGATGTTCTACAACAGAAAGTATTTTCGCTTTTAAACAGATAGCCTCGGCAACAGGAAAAGATTTATATATTTACGAAAGTTATTTAGCATTTATATAATTCAAACCGACCTTATTCATTAATGAAAAACCTTTCAACATGGGCATGTTGCGCAATCCTGTTGCTTAGCGCATGCAAAAAAGAGAAAATTCAACCCGATTTTTCTTTAACAAAATCTAACTATTACTTAAACGAACCTGTTTTATTTGACAACAAATCTGTAAACGCAAGTTCATACACTTGGGACTTTGGAGATGGAACAACCTCAAGTGAAACCAGTCCGATACATAACTACACCAAGGGGGGCGTATTTCAGGTGAAATTAAGCGCGGGTGATAAAAACATAGTTAAAAGCGTTAGAATTTACCCGGGTACATCAAGCTACCAGGTAGTCAATCAAACAACTTCAAGCGTACCACTGGCATCATTTGGTTTAGATGCTGGTAACAATTTGCAAGACTTTAAGGATCACGGTACAATGATCCCAAATGCAAAATCAGATACTGCATATACCATTTATACACAGGTTGGTATTGGCGGTTACATAGGAAGTAAAGCATTTATAGCTATACAGCCTTATACAATGACCAAATTTGGGCATAGCACTATAGCCATAAATAACAATACTCAAATTTACATGGGTACTTCGGTACAGGCAACCGCTATAAGCGTTAAAAATAAAGTACCGCAGGCAGCAAAATCTATTGCTGACGTTATCACCGATTCAAAATAAAAAACACCATTTAATGAGCTAAAAACTATCAAAAGCCAGCAACTGCCTGGCTTTTGTTGTAACAATAAGCTTTACTTATTGCGTTTGTTAATAAACGCTGATATAATTCTTATCTTGCCAAGATTATAAACATTGCGTGTGACTTTCAAAGACTTTAATTTTAATGAGCAGCTAACCGAAGGCCTGCTGAGCATGGGTTATAAAACGCCCACCGCCATACAACAAAGTGCCATACCTGTTGTAATGGAAGGCAAGGATGTTATTGCCTGTGCGCAAACCGGTACAGGTAAAACTGCTTCATATTTATTACCTGTTTTAAATTTAATTGGTGAGCATCCTAACCACCAAATTAAAGCTTTGATATTAGCTCCTACCCGCGAATTGGCTCAGCAAATTGATCAGCAGGTTGAAGGTCTTGCTTATTTTACCGAGATAAGTTCACAGGCCATTTTTGGTGGCGGTGATGGCATTGCATATGAGCAGCAACGCCGTGGAATTGACAACAAAGTTGACATATTGATTGCTACACCTGGTCGTTTAATTTCATTCCTGGCATCGGGTTCACTTAAGCTAAATCATCTTCAGTATTTGATTCTTGATGAAGCCGACCGCATGTTAGATATGGGCTTTCAGGAAGATATTATGCGCATTATTAGCCATTTACCGGCTAAACGCCAAACGCTGCTGTTTTCGGCAACTATGCCGGGCAAAATAAGGCAACTGGCGCGCACTATTTTAAATGAGCCCGAGCAAATAAACATTGCTATTTCACAGCCTGCATCAGGCATTAACCAGCAAATTTACAAGGTGCATGATGAGCAGAAAACCAAGCTTTTGGTAAGTATTTTAAAAAGCGGCGCATTCAACAGCATCATTATATTTTCATCTACCAAAGACCGCGTTAAATCCCTTAATAAAGAACTTAAAGCTACCGGTCTTAAAGTTGACGCATTCCATTCAGACATTAAACAAAGCGAACGCGAAGACATATTACTTGATTTTAAAAACAAGACGCTTCCTATTATAATTGGTACCGATGCACTTTCGCGCGGTATAGATGTTGAGGGTATTGACTTAGTGGTAAACTATGACGTACCGCCCGATCCGGAAGATTACATACACCGTATTGGCCGTACTGCCAGAGCAGCTACCACCGGCACCGCAATAACTTTTGTTAACCAGCGCGATTTCAGGCGATTTCAAAGTATACAACAGTTAATTGATCGCGAAATTGAGGAAGTAACGCTCCCGCCCGAATTTGGAGAAGCACCGAAGTTTAAAGCTGATGCAAACAACCGCCCACGCCGTGGCCGGGGCAATAACCGCAGTAATAACAATCGCAACCGTAAACCCGGCAGCGGCCCAAAACAGCAAGCCAAAGGGCAGTAATCTTATTGTAACCGTAGTTGCTGGCTACAAAACATAGCAATGGTTAATGAGTTACTACTTGGCCTTTAATAATTTTTAACACCCCATTTACTGGCCCAGGCTGCATATCGGTTTATCACCTTTTGCGGGCTATAAGTATACCACGCATAACCAGAGCGGCGCTCGCGCAATACCTCGGCTAATGAATATACCACTTTACTATCCCTGTTGCAGAATAAAGGTTTACGAGTATCTATTTCGTAATAGCGTGTCCAAATTTGTGGCGCGTTTATATCTTCTACCACTACTCTATCGGTGCGTGATATGGTAAACTTACTGGTATCAGGCTTAGCCTTTATCGTCTCTACCCTTGTACCTTTAATTGCCGATGCTTTGAACCACGCTACAGCGCTTTGCACGGCTTTTATAACCCTTGGTGCTGGCTTATCTAACTGCATCAGCAAAAGCACAATGCCAACGCTCTCTGCACTGCAAATTGCTGCCGGCTCAAACGCCCGTGCCCAGGCAGGTTTAAGCGTATACTCATCATGTTGCTGACACCATGCAGCAGAACCTACTTTATCGGTAATCTGCGTATTTAAAATACAGGTTATACCTTTATTAAAAGCCGCTTTTACGCTATTGCGCAACTGCTTGTCCAAAAAACCGTACTCGGTATCATTCTCACCAATTTCTTTTAGTAGTTTCATAATACCGATGAAAGCATCATCATTGTAAGTTATGTGGCTGCTATAATTTTTTTGAAGCGGATAATACTGTGGCCATCCGCCGTTACTGTACTGCGCGTTAAGTATAAATTTAATACCCTTTACAGCCGTTTCCTTAAACCTTGCAGCATGCGTAACGTTATAAACACCTGCCAGGTAAGCCACATGGGTGTACGAGGTGCCATTGTCAAATGTGGTATTTAAAATATTTTTAGCGCCTTTTATGCTATCTAACTGCTGTGGGGTAAGTATGGCCGTCATATCATAGTTTTTTGGCCAGCCTCCGTTTTCCTTTTGATATACTATGATGTTATCTCCTATGGCCTCTAACTGGTCTGCCTTGTATTTAGGTTGATTCTTCTTAGGATTGATAATATTATGCTTATCAGCAATGCCATACCAGTGCGATGCACTGCTGGAGAAATTGCTGATATCAGTATTTTTATGAAGCTGGTTTTGTGCAAACATTAAATTACTGCACAAAAGCGCAAAGGCTAACAGGAAAATTCTTCTCATAAAGGTTGCTTAAAGGTAATTAATACCCATTTATAAACAATAAGTTCCTGACGTAACTTGCTTACATATATGTAACAACAGCGTGACTTTAAGTTGATATGAGGTTTACCTATATTGGCTTTATGAAACTAAAACTTAACTCACTGACCTTTTTACCTGCCGTAGCTTTGCTCTTATCAAGCAGTTTTGCGCACGCTCAAAACAGCGTTATTGATCAGATTGTAAAGGAGGGCAATGAAAACTCTCAGCTCGAAACCCTGGCACGCGAACTAATGGACGGTATAGGTCCGCGCCTCGTGGGCACTCCGCAAATGCTCAAAGCAAACGAATGGGCTGTAGCCAAATACAAAAAATGGGGTGTAAGTGCCCGCAACGAAAAATGGGGTGAATGGCGTGGATGGGAACGCGGCATCTCACATATTGACATGGTTTATCCGCGCGTAAAATCATTAGAAGGTACACAGCTTGCCTGGAGCCCCGGCATGGGCGACAAAACAGTTACTGCCGAGGTAATTGCCCTACCCGACCTTGCAGATTCAGCTGCTTATCAGGCATGGTTACCATCTATCAAAGGTAAGTTCATTATGATATCAATGCCGCAACCAACCGGCAGGCCAGATTATAACTGGAAGGAATTTGCCATGAAAGAGTCGTTTGACAAAATGCAGGCCGACCGCACGGCCAAAACAACCGCATGGGCAAACCGCATCAAAAAAACAGGTTTTACATCACGTACACTTCCGGTAATACTTGAAAATGCCGGTGCCGCAGGTATAATCACCTCTAACTGGTCGGCAGGCTTTGGCGTTGATAAAATATTCAGCGCTTATACTAAAAAGGTTCCTACAGTTGATGTAGCTTTAGAAGATTACAGCTTACTATACCGCTTAACCGAATCAGGCATTAAGCCCAAAATAAGCATGCACACCGAATCAAAAGAACTGGGTGTAGTGCCAACCTACAATACCTTAGCCGAAATTAAAGGCGGGGCTAAGGCAAACGAGTACGTAATGCTTTCAGCTCACTTCGATTCGTGGGACGGAGGTACTGGTGCTACCGATAATGGCACCGGAACACTTACCATGATGGAGGCAATGCGTATTTTGAAAAAGGTATATCCTAAGCCTAAACGTACCATTTTGGTAGGTCATTGGGGAAGTGAAGAGCAAGGTCTTAACGGTTCACGGGCTTTTGTAGAAGACCATCCGGAAATCGTAAAAAATCTTCAGGCATTATTCAATCAGGACAACGGCACCGGAAGAGTTGTAAACATTGGCGGACAAGGTTATGCTAAAGCTGCTGACTATATAACCCGTTGGTTAAAGCCAGTACCATCATACATACGCGATTCTATAAAAACGAGCTTCCCGGGCGTACCAGGAGCAGGCGGATCAGACTTCGCTTCGTTTGTTGCTGTTGGCGCTCCCGGCTTCTCATTATCTTCATTAGGGTGGAGCTATGGAAATTACACCTGGCACACTAATCGCGACACTTATGATAAAATTGTGTTTGATGATGTACGCCGCAACGCTATACTAACCGCCATACTAATTTATATGGCCAGTGAGGATGCAGAAAGAACATCAACTGAAAGAGCACCTTTAGGCACCAATCCACGCACCGGCCAGCCCTTGAAATGGCCAGAGCAGGTTAAAGCAACCCGCCGCGGTGGACTTGATTAGTCTGCAAACGGATATTACACTTTTTAAAAGCGCTCATCTAAACTGATGAGCGCTTTTCATTTAAAGCAATACCAACAAATATTTTACAGGATTTAGGCATCAATTTTCGTATACAGATAATATTGTATAACAGGTTGTAAACATATTACACTAAACTTTATTGCACAGGTAGCATATTTGATATGTATACCCAATTAAACTAAATCGAAGTTTATTTATAAACCTGTTAAATGAGTAAAAAAGTATTAAGCACAATGATGCTGATGGCCACCTTTGCGGCGGCAAAAGCACAATATCCTGTTATTCCACCTGCTGTGCAGGCTAAAGCCGATTCAGCGCTTGCGGTAGAAAAAAAGTTAAGTGATGATGCATGGAATAAAGCACAGGCAGTTATAAAGCGCGACGAGAAAAACGGAAAACCTTTCGTTCCGTGGGCATCTAAGCCGTCTGATTTGCCTCAAGCAAAAATACCAGCCTTCCCGGGGGCTGAAGGCGGAGGAGCCTATACTCCCGGCGGTAGAGGTGGAAAAGTATACGTAATAACCAGCCTAGCAGACAGAGGACCAGGTACTTTTCGCGAGGCTTGTGAACAAGGCGGCGCACGTGTTATTGTTTTTAATGTAGCCGGTATTATTAAACTTAAAAGCCCGGTAATTATACGCGCACCGTACATTACCATTGCCGGCCAAACTGCTCCGGGCGATGGCGTTTGCATAGCCAATGAATCGGTATGGATTGATACGCACGATGTAGTTATACGCTATATGCGGTTTCGCAGGGGCGCTACAGACGTTGCTCGTCGTGATGACGGTTTGGGCGGCAATCCGGTTGGTAATATTATCATTGACCATGTTTCGGCAAGCTGGGGTTTAGATGAAAACATGTCGCTTTACCGCCATGTATATGATCGTGGTGGAGAGAAACAGGAAAAGTTACCTACAGTAAATATCACCATTCAAAACTCAATTTTTTCTGAAGCTTTAGATACTTACAATCATGCTTTTGGCAGCACTATAGGCGGCCTTAACAGCACGTTTATGCGCAACCTTTGGGCTAACAACATTGCGCGTAACCCATCGGTAGGTATGTATGGAGATTTTGGCTTTGTAAATAATGTTGTGTTCAATTGGTGGAACCGCAGTGCCGATGGTGGCGATGACAGGTCATTATTCAACTTCATCAACAATTATTACAAACCGGGGCCAATTACTCCATTAAATCAGCCCGTGGGTCATCGCATCTTAAAACCCGAGGGTAGCCGTGAAAAAGGCCGCCATGAAGTTTACGGGCGTGTGTATGCTAACGGCAATATTGTAGAGGGAAATGAAAAAGTAACCAAAAACAATTGGGATGGCGGTATACAAATTGGCAATATGCCTGATGCAGGACGTTACACCGATAGCATTAAAGCTGACAAGCCGTTCCCTATGGCAAAGGTTAAGATAGTGACAGCTAAAGAGGCTTACGACTACGTGCTGGCAAATGTTGGGGCTACCCTACCGAAGCGCGATGCCGTTGATACGCGCATTACCCAGGTAGTTAAAACAGGTAAAATTATTTACGAAGAGGGAACTGATAACACCATAGGTAAAGAATTTATTAAACACCGCCTACCGGCAGATTCATACAAACAAGGTATAATTACCCACCCCGATCAGGTTGGCGGCTATCCTAACTATAACGGCACGCCTTACAAAGACAGTGATAATGATGGAATGCCCGACAGCTATGAACTTGCACATGGCCTTAACCCTAAAAACGCAGCTGACGCAACACTTGCAGCAAAAAACGGAAGTGGTTATACCAATATCGAGGTTTATTTGAACAGTGTGGTTCCACTGGCAAAAGTGGTACCCGGAGCAAAATAATTAAGTCATTTTTTTTACGGCCTGCTATTTAAAATAAGTAGCAGGCCTTTTTTATGCTTCATACAGTAAGTAATATGCAGTTTGTTGCCTAACCGTCGCTCAAAACAAAAGCGATAACAACCTTAGTCATTATCGCTTCAAGAGTCTTTATGTATTATAGCTGTTAATTACCACCGGCGCCTTGTGCCGAACCAATAGCAGCAAGCTCTTTACCAGTTTTAGTTGCACCGGCTGCAAGGTTTGGAGCCGACACTTTTAACTTTTGCCCAGGTAAAGGCTTTTTACCTTTAACGTTATTCCAAATACGTAAGTCTTCTTCGTCTATTCCGTATTTTCCAGCAATAGTGCTGTAGGTTTCACCTCTTTTTACAATATGAGAAGTACCTCCTTTAGCAGTTATAGCTATATCCTCTTCGGGTTGTGGGGTGTATATCTTTTGTATAGGTGCAACCACTTCACCGTTTAGGGCGGCGTAAAGCTGAGGATACTGCTCTTTGCCAATTTGCGGTATAACAATACGGCGCGGAGCCTTGGTTGTTCCGTTGATAACGCGTTTGGTATATGATGGATTAAGCAGCGATAATTGGTTCACATCAATACTTAAGGCCTTAGCAATGTTACTCAATGATATAAACTTGTTAACCATTACCGTATCAGTGTTCATAGTAATATTGCAGGCTTGTGGCACAATGCCATGCTCGTTATGGTACTTCATAACATACATGGTTGCTATAAAGGCAGGTACATAACCGCGTGTTTCGGCTGGTAAATATTGCCTTATCGACCAAAAATCAACCGCATCTGCTTGCTGCATAGCGCGCTCAACACTATTTTTACCACAGTTGTACGAAGCAATTGCCAGCAGCCAGTCGCCAAACTCCTGGTAGGCATCGCGCAGGTATGCAGCAGCCGCGTAACTTGCCTGTATAGGGTCGCGGCGCTCATCAACATAATTATTCATATCCAAACCGTAAATTTTTGCGGTTGAATACATAAACTGCCATGGGCCGGTAGCGCCTACGCGCGATACGGCATTAGGATTTAGCGCCGATTCTACTATAGACAGATACTTGATTTCGTCAGGAATACCGGCATCTTTAAAAGCCTTTTCGTAAATAGGGAAATAGTATTTGCTTAGGCCTATAATACGCCCCATTTCATCTCTCCGGCCTGCAGATGTATAATTACTAATGTAAGCTTGTACAAATTCGTTATAATCAAGCTGCACATCGCCCTGAATTGCGTCAAGACGAGTACGGTACGGAGAATTTTGGTAAGATATTTGCTTTAACTGTGTAATTACAGGCGTATTAACTGCAGCGGGCCTATAGCTTTGCATATAGTTAGGCCTAAAATTTTCTTCATATAATGAAGTATCGGTGTATGCAGGTTGGGCAAGTGAGGTTAAAGACTGAAAAGTAGCAACACAAAAAATGATCGTAAATAATTTCTTCATTCTCAAGCTTATAATTACGCGTATTTCGATAAATTACTAAAGTATTAACTTTTACGCAATCCAGCAAAATAAGTTGCAAAGTTTAACAAATCGGCTTCGGCGAAGGCTTTGGTAACCAGTTGTAACCCTAACGGTAAATTTTTGCTATTGTTTTGCACTGGCAAAGATATAGCCGGCACACCGGCAAGTGATGCCTGTACTGTAAATATGTCTTCCAGATATGTTACTACCGGATCAATATCAGTACGCCCTATCTTAAACGCAGGCTCGGGCGCCGTAGGTGTAAGTATGAAATCGTATCGCTTTAAAATCTCATCGGTGCGCTCTTTAATAAGCCGCCTTACTTTTTGCGCTTTAGCGTAATAAGCGTCATAATAACCTGCACTCAGCACAAATGTACCAAGCATAATACGGCGCTTAACCTCAGTTCCAAATCCTTCAGAACGTGAACGCTTGTAAGTACTGGTCAAATCAGTTGCGTTTGCACTGCGGTAACCGTAATGAACACCGTCGTAACGGGCCAGGTTTGAAGATGCCTCGGCCATAGTAAGTATGTAGTAAGTTGGTACTACATAGTCCAGGTATTCAAAAGATACCGGTTCAACGGTATGTCCATCTGCTTTAAGCTGTTCAATAGCGGCTAAAAGGGTTTGTTTAACTTCAGCATCAAGCCCTTCGCTATCAAACACTTCTTTTATATAGGCTATTTTCCTTTTTTGATCAGTATTAATTTTCACGGCACTATAGCGCTCAACAGGCTTGCGCGATGCTGTACTGTCATAATCATCAGCACCGGCTATAACTTCAAGTATCAATGCAGCATCCTCTACCGAACGGGTAATTGGCCCCGGCTGATCAAAAGAAGAAGCATATGCGATAATACCATGCCTCGAAACGCGCCCGTAAGTAGGCTTAAGCCCTACCACACCACAAAAAGAGGCAGGCTGACGGATTGAGCCGCCAGTATCTGTACCGATGGCAGCATGGCACATACCTGCCTGCACAGCTACCGCCGAGCCACCTGATGAACCACCCGGAACGCGGCTTTCATCGGCCATGTTTTTTACAGGGCCGTAGTATGAATTTTCGTTTGCACCGCCCATGGCAAATTCATCACAATTGCACCTGCCAATAATAATGGCATCCTCGGCAAGCAAACGCTCCACCACGGTTGATGAAAAAATTGATTTGAAGCCATGTAAAATTTTTGATGAAGCAGTAACTTCATGGCCTTTATAACAGATGTTGTCTTTAATGGCAATCACCATTCCGGCAAGGCGTCCAGTGGTTTCGTTGCTTTGCAGGCGAAGATCCAAGGAATTAGCTTGTGCAATTGCTTCCTCTTCAAAAACCTCGTTATAAGCGTTTAAGTGAGCATATTGCTTAATATTAGCGAGGTAAGTATTTACCAGGTCTTTAACAGTAACCGTTCCGGATTTTAAATCGTGCTGAATTTCTATTAAAGTGGTATACATTTTTCCCATAGGCCGCTAAAATAAAAAAACTTATCAGTTGATAATAAAAATTACCAACCAATAAGTTTCAAAAGGTATAAATTACCGAATAAAATTTCCCTTACTGAGAAACTTTACTTTTTTCTTCGGCCGTATCTTTATTAGATGCGTCTTTAAATTCTTTCACGCCCTGACCTAAACCTCTCATTAGTTCAGGAATTTTGCGTCCTCCGAACAGAATTAAGATTGCAATGATGATCAGAATAATTTCTGGTGCTCCTAAACCCATGATTTAATGATTTTTGTTTTTAATATTCTTTTTTAACACTGGTTTCTGCCTTTTCGTGCTCTTCACTTACAGCAGTTGAGTTGTGTGTGTCGGTTTCAGTATCGGTATTATAGTTATTACGATATTCAGGTTCTGATGGTTTTTCGTCGAAGCTGTTTATTTGGTTGTGAATTTCACGCTTAACACCTTCTGACGCATCTTTAAAATCGCGGATTCCTTTACCTAGTCCGCGGGCCAGCTCAGGAAGTTTATTACCACCAAATAACAAAAGGGCAACAAACAAGATGAGTATAAATTCGGGTCCGCCGATATTAAACAACTCCAAAAGCACCGGACTATACATAATGATTTATTTAAAGGTACAAATATATACAATTATAACTTCACAATGTTCATACTTATTGTGAAGCCAACCACGTTTTAGGATTCACAATAGCTCCAGCCTTGTTCAATTCAAAGTGTATAACCGTTTCGCCGGTGAACGGATCGGTTGCTACGCTGCCTAATGTTTGCCGCGTATTTACCTTTTGCCCGGCACTTACACTAACTGAACGTAAATTGGCATAAGCTGTAATGTATGAACCATGGCGAAGCAATACCATATAGCTACCGCTAATATCATTAACACTTATTACAGTACCTTCGAATACTGCACGCGCAGCGGCACCACTTGATGTACGTATATCTATGCCGTGGTTATCATTGCGTATGCCATCACTCACGTAAGGGCCAAAATCCTGAATAATTTGACCGGTAGCAACAGGCCATGGCAGTAAACCCCTGTTACCCATAAAATCATTATTAAGCTTTGCAGCTTCCGGCGTGGCGGTAAGTGCTTCGGTTGCGGTGCTGCGTGTAATTGGCTTTGGCTTCGCCGCCTCGGCAATTTCGGCGGCCGATTTGTTTTCGGCTCTCGCCTTCTCAGCAGCCAGTGCAGCCCTGCGGGCAGCTTCTGCCCTTGCCTCAGCTTCGGCTTTACGGCGTGCAGCCTCAACCTCGCGGGCAATCGCGTTTTGTATTTGCCTGTCTATTTGCCGGCGTTGCGCCATTAAGGTGCGCTGTTGTTTCTTTAAAGTTCCTTCTTGTTTCGAAAGATCGTTCACAACGGCAGTTTGCGTGTTACGCTCTTTACCAAGAGTTTCCCTTTCCTTTTGCTGCTCCTCTAACAAATTACTTTTCTCGTTCTTCGTTCTGTCGAGCTGATTGATTTTTACATGCAGTTCTTTTTGCGTACCCTGTATTGAAGCTGCCTGGCGCTCCCTGTAAGTACCAAATTGCTGTAAATATTTTAAGCGTTTATAAGCTTGATTAAAGTCTTTACCAGCAAATACAAACATCATCTTGTTATACGCACTTTGATTATGGTAGGCAAAAACCACCATGGCAGCGTACTCCTTTTTAAGCTGATCTAACTGGCCCTGCAGTGTATGTACCGTATTGGTGTTTTCGTTTATCTGGCCGTTAAGCTGTCGTATCTCGGAGTTTACAGTTGTAATTTTTTCTTCTCTGAGGGCTATTTGCGCCTTTAATATATTCAACTGCTTAATAGTTGCCTTTTTGTTTTTGCGGGTTTCTTCGTACTCGCGGTTAAGGTCGGCAAGCTCACTGTTTAGCTTCTCTTTTCTACGCTTTAATTCGGCACTGCTTTGAGCATGTACCTGTACTACGCCTAATACGCTTACAGCAAAAAGTAAAACTTTTATAAATTTCATCCGCTTCAAAAATATTGATTTTAGTTGGCAGGTGAAAATCCTTGCGGAATGCTGAACGGATAATCAAGCGGGCGGTTAAACTCGGTACGGTTATACTCCAGTTCGGCCTGAATATTTTTATTGCTCACTGCAGATGCTATACTGATATGTGATGGTATAATGCGGTTATCTGCCTCAACAAACTGGCTATTGGTTACTTTTAATGATTGCTTTGCTGCCTGGTTTGTTAAACTGGTTTGCGTAACTTTTTGGTCAGGACCGATAAGCAGTGAATACACCAAACCCTGTAAACTTCCGTTGATGGTTGAATTCCCTCCTGCTCCGGGTTGTAATTGTCCGTTCTCATTAAGTAACTCATTTATTGCATTACCTATAAGCAGTGCCTCAACAGTTTGATAATTTACCTGCCTGCCTGCATAATTGTGAATATAACTGAAAGGCTTTTTAACGTAAACAGATTGCAGCTTGTTTATCACCTGTATACTATCGGGCGTAATAAGAGCACGGGCAACTTCCAAACCCAAAATTGCAGTAATGGAAACCCATATTTTTTTATCATGCTGAATGCGTATGTTAAGCGTAACATCATTGCTTTTGCCATCAATATTCAGCTTGGTTTTTGCACGACCCGAAAACGTGTTGAACGTAGTTTGCCTGGCCTTAACAGCTTCTATTTTTGCTACAACCGGGTTTGCTGCCTTAGTGGTAGTTGTTGTAGCGGCAGAATCGGCTTTGCGGGTTACCAGTTGCTTTTTAGCTTTACAGCTGAATAATGCGGTTGCTGCTAAAGCTATAAACAGCTTATTCAATATATTTCTTTTCATTTATTTTACGGTCTAATAGTGGTGATGAAGCACCGGCTTGTTTTGCTTTTTTCCAGTTGGCAACGGCATCTTCTGTTTTGCCAAGGTAAAAAAGTATATCGCCGTAATGTTCAACTTGTACAGCACTGCTTTTATTATGCTCAATAGCTTTTTCTATCCATTGCTTTGCCTCAGCATACTTTTTTTGCCTGAATAATATCCAGGCATACGTATCTTCAAACGAAGCTGTGTTGGGTTGCAGGTCAATACTGTGTTTTGACATTTGAGCGGCTTTTTCAAGCTGTTCACCACGTATAGACAGATAATAGGCGTAGTTGTTTAACGTGTACGAATTATCAGGATTGTAAGTTAATGCCTTATCATAAGCAGCGTCTGATTTGCCATTGTCTTTTATCTCGTGATAACAATCACCCAAAGCAGCATAAGCCTGCGATGCCAGGTCTTTATCATCAGGCTCTACAGCAACTACGTTCTTTAGGTAGCTTAACGCCTGTTGTGCATTTTTCTTTTGTAAATAAGATACCCCAACCAGGTAGTTCATCCAAGCCTGGTTTGGAAACATAGATAAGGCATTCTCTCCATGTTTAATAGCTTCATCAATTTTATTCTCGCTTAAATCAAGGCGCACCAATTGTTCATGAACAATGTACATCTCAGGGTTAAGCTGTACCGATTTCATAAAAGCCTCCCTTGCTTCCTTCATCTTATCGTTTTGCGCAAGCATGTCTCCGTAAAGGGCTTGCACGCGCGCCTCATTGGGGTGTATGGAAGCAGCAATGCGGCTAAGCTCAAGCGCGCTTGCCTTAGCGTTGGCATCCGGAAACTTAGGCACATAGCCCATAATTATCCGCACCTTTTGATCAACATCAAGGCTTGATGAATTAAACGCCAGTTCTAACTCTTTATAACTGGCATCCGTATTTTTGAGAGATCTGTATGTTTCGGCTAAAGCTAAGTGCAGCAAGCCATCATCGGGTTTTTTTTGTGCAGCACGCTGCAATACCTTCAAGGCCTTGTCCGGAACGTTGTTTGAGTTGTAAATTTCGGCCAGCAGCAAATAGTACCTGATCTGATCGGGGTTAGTTTCAATCAGCTTTTCCATCTCTGCGGCAGCCTGGTCAAGCTTATTTTGGCGCAGATAAATTTTTTGACGGTTAGCAACCAATTCATCGGTTAAACCAGTCATTTGTTCAAGCTTGCTATAAACACCCAATGCCTCATCATATTTTTTTTCCAGATAAAAGGCACTGGCTTTATCAAAGTAATATTCCGGCTTTTCGGGGTTTATTCTGAGTAACTGATCAAATACATTTTGAAGTTTAGGCAGGTTATTGGTTTTCTCGTAACTATCGGCCAGTGCTACCCAATACCATTCGTTATTAGGTTTAATGGCCACGGCCTTTTCCAATAACTGCTGAGCATCGGCCTGGCTGTTTTGAGCTTTATTAAGCATGGCCAACTGGTACATGGCTGCATCGTTGCTATTATCTAATTGCAGCACGCGGGTAAATAAATCACCTGCTCCCTTACTGTCTTCAATGGTTTTTTTACGTAAGCCCTCAAAGTACAGCTGTTGCATGGCCATGCTATCTGCCGGCGTTAATGATTTTTGCCCCTGAGCCGTACCCGTAGCTTTACTACTGCCTTGAGCAATAGCCAAAGCCGGAACCATCAGTAAACCAAGTATACAGTAAGCCGGTTTATTCATTTTTATACTTTGCCTGTATGCCCGTAACCGCCGGCACCGCGTATTGTTTCACTTAGTACATCAACCTTTTCCCATTCAACCTTCTCATGTTTGGCAACAATCATTTGAGCAATACGGTCGCCGGTGTTTATCTCAAAATCGGTATCAGAGAAATTAATTAATAAAACCTTTATTTCACCCCGGTAATCGGCATCAATTGTACCTGGCGAGTTAACAATGCCAATACCATGCTTAAACGCCAAACCACTGCGCGGGCGTATTTGCGCCTCAAAACTTTCCGGTAGTTCAATATGCAGCCCTGTGGGAATTAATTTACGTTCCATGGGTTTAAGCACAACAGTTTCGGCTACATCGGCACGCAAATCCATACCTGCAGCGTGCAACGTTTCATATGCCGGAAGGGCATTTTTAGAATTATTGATAATACGAATGATCATTACTTTTTTAGGATAGATGATATTTGCCTGCGTTCGGCCAAAAATGCTCCAGCTGCAAATAAAACAAGCAGGCCGTTGCCTATAAACAGGTTGCGTTTAAAAACGCTGAATGATAAAAATACAATTATGATTGAACTTACAATATAAGTAAGGTTTTTTTTGATGTTGTATGGAATTGGATAGTTTTTTTGTCCCCACAAATATGAAAGTACCATCATACTGGCATAAGCAACCAGTGATGCCCAGGCCGATGCCATGTAACTATACTTTGGGATAAACGCCACGTTTAATACAACAGTTAATACGGCACCCACGCCTGATATATACAGTCCGTAACGGGTTTGATCGGACAGTTTGTACCATATGGAAAGATTCATATAGATACCTAAACTAAGGTAGCCAAACAATAGTAACGGCACAACACCTAAACCCGACCAATACGATGGGCCAATAAAGTATTTCAGCAACTCAATATTTGCCATTAATGCCACAAAAATAACAGCAACGGCAATTACAAAATAGTCCATTATAAAGGCATAGGTGGTGCCTGCGTTTTTGTCTTTGGCCTTGCTAAAAAAGAAAGGCTCGGCCCCTAAACGAAACGCCTGAACAAAGAGATTTAAGAAAATGGCAATTTTACCACAAGCCGAATAAATGCCTAAATCTGTAGGGTTTTTAATGAACTTCGGCAGCAGGATTTTGTCAAGATTTTCATTTATAATGAATGAAAAATTGGCAACAAGCACCGGCCAGCTGTAACTCAGCATTTCGGCAAGCATAGCTTTGTCAATACGGGGTTTTACGCCGGCTAATTCGGGCAATAAAAGCAAAAGCGTTACTACGCTGGCAATAAGGTTTGATAGAAACACGTAACCTAACCAACCAGGCCTGAACCAGCTTTTAAAAAATTCGGCTCCCGGCAACTGGTGTTCTATAATGTACGGTAATACAATTATAAAAGCCAGGTTAAGCCCTATGAATGTAAATATGTTCACCAGTTTGAGCAAGCCATAGCGGCCCGGGCGCCCATCGGCCCGCAAACGTGCAAAAGGAATAACACACCAGGCATCAACCACCAGTATAGCTAAAAAATACCGGGTGTAATTGATGTAGTCCTGTGCGGGTGTTTTGGCATCTATACGTACCCAATTGGTTATAGGGCCAATAAAGGGTAGCGTAGCCAGCAGAAATATAATAGTGATTATAAAAATAGCGCCAAACGAGTTGTTGTAAACTGTTTGCTTATCATCGGCACGCTTGTTTAAATACCTGAAGTAGGTGGTTTCCATACCAAACGCCAAAAAAGCATTCAGCAATGATGCCCAGGCAAACATGTTACCAAATATGGCGTAAACGCTTGGCGGATAAGCCCTGGTATATAGTGATGTTAAAAAGAAATTAAGTGTACGTCCGGCTATGGTAGTTAAACCGTACACTGCCGTTTGGCCTGCAAATTTTTTAGCTGTAGACAATTAAGATACCTTTAGTTAATGGCTCATTGCTAATGATAAATGGCCGGTAAAGGAATTATTAACAAGGGGTTTCATTGCCATAATTATAAGCCTATTACCGTAAATTAAATCATCGCTTCACTACTTCAAAGTTACGATAGTTTTTCAGTTCAGTTTCGTTGCTTTTAACCTCGGTTACTTTAGCGTCTTGTGGGCCTTCATTACACCACTCTAAAAACATATCCAAAAACATGGTATCGGCTTCGGCTTCTATATAAACGTCGCCGTTGGGTTCATTACGTACAAAGCCCCGCACGCCCAACTGATCGGCAACGGCCTTTGTTGATGCACGATAAGATACTCCCTGCACCCTTCCTTGTACGGTTATGTTTAAATGCTTTATCATATATAGCCACAAATATCAGTTGCAATTATACGGCTTATGCTGCAATAATAGCACCATTTACAGCAAACGGGTTACCTGCGTTTCGGGCGTAAGTTTAAAGCCATCTAAATTGGTAAGCAAATTTAATCCAGGCGTTTTACCTGGTTCAATGGTGCCTATTTCATCATCAATACCTAAAAACTTAGCTCCGTTTATGGTAGCCCACTCTAGTAGTTTATTTAAAGGCAACGAGGGTATATGCTGTTGTAATACCTGCATTTCGCTTAAAATAGACAGCTTATCGTTTGATGCCAAGCTATCTGTTCCGAGTGTGATGTTGAAACCTTCATCTAAAAACAACTCAACCTTCGGTAATTTCCCTTCAATGTAAAGGTTTGCATTCGGGCAAAAACACCAGGTAATATTGCGGTCAAAGCGCTTTACAAAATAAATGTCTTTTAGGTTTGTGCAGGTGTTATGAACAAGCAACACTTTTTGCTTATTACTTAATAAAGGAATTACTGATTGAATAGAATTGCGTGCCTGCGGTTTAAAATAGCTGATGTCGATACCAAAACCATCGTACAAATCAATAAACTTGCCGTTCTTATAGCGGTAAAACTTATTTTCGTCCTCACACTCTTGGTTGTGCATGCTTAACAAGTTACTGCTTTCAGAATCACTATAGCTTTTAAGCAATTTGAATAGTTCCTTTGATACTGAGTAAGGTGCGTGAGGCACTACCGATGCCGCTAAAGGTTTAAATTGTCTTTGTAATTCAAGTGCAGCTTGAAACGCTCCTTCGGCACGCTCAGGTAAAAAGCCAAAAACCTCAACAAAGGTGTGGTAGTAAATTTTACTGGCTTTTTTTACTCCTACCGAATGGTCACTATTTGATATATCTCCAACGGCAACTATACCATTGTCATACATTTGTTTATCAGCGGCCAGAGTAGCCTGCTGTATAATATCGTCATCAACTTTACGTAATGCCTGCACGGCTCTTATAAATTCAACAAGACCAGAGGCTTTAGGTGTTTGCCCATACAGGTGTGAAAGCTCTACATGACAATGTGAATTAACAAAACCCGGACAAATGATGCCATTGAAGTGTTCGACAGCTACGCCCGGCTGTACATATGAACTTACTGATACTATTTTACCGTATTCATCTACGGTAACAACTCCATTTTTTATCGGATCGGCATTAACAGGAAAAACGTAATCGGCTCTAAAACTTTTCATTTAATGAAATTTAACTTCAATCCCCAACACCAATCTTTAATTTTTGTATCATAGTTGTACTATTGATTCATTTATACAATTAACTTTTAGTTGTTGTTTTTTAATTTTACATTTCCAAAACGGAGTTGTAAAATCACTCAATCAATTTTAAGTATCTTTGTAAGGTGAACGCAAATAAAAGCAAGATTGACATCCGCAGCCTCAGCCTTGAGACTCTGCAGCAACACTTTACCGCCATGGGCGAAAAAGCTTTCAGAGCCAAACAGGTTTATGAATGGCTTTGGAAAAAATCATGTTTTTCATTTGAGGACATGAGCAATATTTCAAAAGAACTGCGCAAAAAACTTACTGATCATTTTGTGATTAATCACATTGTTGTTAATAATTCACAGTTTAGTGCGGATAAAACTATAAAAAATTCTTTTAAATTGCACGATACGCACTTAATTGAGGGCGTATTAATACCAACAACCGAACGCATGACGGCCTGTGTATCATCACAAGTTGGCTGCAGCCTTACCTGCAAGTTTTGCGCTACCGGTTATATGGATCGCAAACGCAACTTAAACCCTGATGAAATTTATGATCAGGTTGTATTATTAAGCCAGCAGGCGCAGCAAAATTACGGAATTCCGCTTACCAATATTGTTTACATGGGTATGGGTGAGCCTTTGCTTAACTATGCCAATGTTTTAAAATCAATTGAGCGTATTACTGCTGAGGATGGCCTTAACATGGCTGCCAGGCGCATAACAGTTTCAACCGCAGGCATTGCCAAGATGATTAAAAAGCTAGGCGATGATAATGTGAAGTTTAACCTGGCGCTTTCGCTGCACGCTGCCAATGATACCAAGCGTAACGAGATTATGCCCATTAATGAACAAAACTCATTAAAGGCTTTGGCCGAAGCGCTTAAGTATTACTATAATAAAACAAAAAACGCAGTTACTTACGAGTACATTGTATTCCACAACTTTAATGATGAGCTGCAGGATGCAATGGAACTTGCAAAGTTTTGCAAGCATCTCCCCTGCAAAGTAAATATCATTGAATATAACCCAATTTCGTTTGCTGATTTTGTAAATGCAGGGGAAGATAAAATTGAAAGCTTTGCTGCTTACCTTCGTAAACAAGGCATTATTACCAATGTGCGTCGTAGTCGTGGTAAAGATATTGACGCGGCATGCGGCCAGCTAGCGGTGAAGGATAAGGCAGCTGCTGCTGTGTAGTTTTAATGCAGTGGTATTTTAATATTTATTTTGCAGCACTCAGCATATTAGTATGTATAACTTGCTACTAAATCCTACCTTGTTTCTTAGCTCCTGGCTCTATCACCAATGCGCAGCACCTATCTGTCCAATTTTATTGATTTGCTATTTCCGAGGCTTTGCCAGGCTTGCAAAGCAAACCTGCTTGGAGGTGAAGATTTAATTTGTACTGCCTGCCTTTATAATTTACCTTACACAAACTTTCACTTACAGACCGAAAACATTGTAGCAAGACAATTTTGGGGAAAAGTTAAACTGGAATATGCCTACGCCCTTCTTTACTTTGAAAAAGGAGGAAAGGTACAACATCTTATGCACCAGTTTAAGTACAATGGAATGCAAAAGATAGGTAATAAACTTGGTGGCATTGCCGGTACCCAGTTAGTTCAAAACAAAGCACTCCTTACAGTTGATTTTATTATTCCTGTACCGCTCCATAAATCGCGTTTGCGCGAACGTGGCTATAATCAAAGTGCAAACTTTGCCCACGGCTTGGCAAAGGCGCTTGGGGCAACCGTAATTGAGCAAACACTGGTACGGGCGGTTAAAACATCAACTCAAACCCGTAAATCGCGCTTTGCCCGGTTTGAAAACATGCAGCATGTTTTTGAATTGCGCAACCCGGCTTTATTGGAAAATAAACACATTTTATTGGTTGATGATATAGTAACAACGGGATCAACACTGGAGTCATGCGCACATGAGTTATTGAAAGTACCAAGCCTCAGATTAAGCATTGCTACTATTGCCTATGCTGTGTAAGCTCAGCTCAATCAGAGTTTTTAAATTTAAATTTAGCCGGTTGCAACTTTATCACAATCAATGGCGTATAAACACCCGGAGCGTTTGATCATAATTAATGGCAGGAGTATGTTGTAAAAGGCTGCTCCTGTTTTTTTGTAAGTATATAAAGCAGAAAGCCGGTTAACTAACCGGCTTTTTGCTTTATATATTTTAGATAACTATTGTTGTTGATACCGACTCAACTTATCATACAGGTTTTTTGGATCAAATGGCTTTAATATAAAATCATTCATGCCCGACTCCTCAATTTGGTTCAACTGATTGCTAAGCATTGATGCTGTTAAAGCAATAATAGGCAAGGTTTTAAAATAATCATCCTCCTTGGCACGCAATACCTGTGTTGCTTCCAATCCTCCCATTTCAGGCATGTGAATATCCATTAGTACCACATCATAGTTGCGGTTGGCCGTAACTTTTTGTACAGCTTCAAGCCCGTTCTCAGCAAAGTCGGCCTGAACGTTCCACTTTTTAAGTACCTTATTAATCAGCAAACGATTAATTTGGTTATCATCAACAACAAGTACATTTATTTTTAATCCTATTTCGGCGCCCTCGTTACTCATAGTGCTTGTATTGTCTGCTTTTTTAAATGTAATGGTAAACCAAAAGGTTGATCCGCGACCTATTTCGCTATCAACATTTATACGCGATTCGTGCAGCTCTACCAAACGTTTGGTTATAGCCAGCCCTAAACCTGTGCCGCCGTATTTACGGGTAGTATCGGTAGAGGCCTGCTTAAAAGATTCAAATATAGTATTTGTTTTATCAGCAGGTATGCCTATGCCCGTATCAGTGACTGCAAACCTTATACGGACCTCCTGTGCACTTTGTTCTATTACTTTAAGGTCAATTGTAACACCGCCATTTTCGGTAAACTTAACGGCATTACTGGCCAGGTTAAGCAGTATCTGAATCAGCCTAGTTCTATCACCAAGTATACACTGAGGCACATCACTGGCTATACTTTCTTTGAAGTAGATTTCTTTACCATTGATGTTGTGACGCATGGAACTTACCACGCTGTGTACCAGCTCGCGTAAATCAACGCTGGTTTTTTCCAACTCAATATTACCGGTCTCAATTTTGGTAAAGTCGAGCACGTCATTAATCAACGTCATCAGGTTTTCGGCCGAAAACTTAAGTATAGACAGGTTTTCCTTTTGCGATTCGGTAGGATTATCTTCAGCCAGCAAATGCGACATACCTATAACTGCATTGAGCGGTGTGCGTATTTCATGGCTCATTACCGATATAAACATGTCTTTAGCACGGCTTAGCTGCAGGGCTGCTTCCTTAGCCTGTATAAGCTCCATCTCGGCTTTCTTTTTGGCCGTTATATCAATAATAACTTCAATATACTTCTTTACTCTGCCTTCTTCATCAAGTATCACCGAATTGATGACCGAGATCCATAATGGCTGGCCATCTTGCCGGTAAACCAGTAAATCAACTTCAAAAGATTGCTTGTTTTTGGAAAGATCACGCGCGTGCTGAATGATGGACAAATCGGTGTGTTCGCCGGTAAGTACATCACCTAAATGCTTGCCTTTTACGTGTTCGATGTTAAAGCCGGTTATTTTTTCAAAGGCATCGTTAATCCACTCAACGTTACCGTTGGCATCATTAATTACTACGCCACTCATGGTGTTACCGGCAACTAATGATAGCATGGTGAGCTGCTCCTCGGCCTTTTTGCGCTCAGCAATATCAACACAAACTGTTATTTGCCGTTCAAGTTCACCTTCCTTGTTAAAGAACGGGCTATTGGAAAGGTAAACCCAGCATGGTGTGCCATCCTTTTTATAAATCTGTATTTCTATTTCGTAAGGCTTATTTTCATCATAAGCCGCCTTGGCAATCTGTAGCACATCAAGGTCAGTGTTTTCACCAATAAGCATATCGCCAAAAACTTTGCCCTTCAGTTCATCAAGTTTATAACCCAACGTATTTTCCAAAGCCTCGTTCATCCAAATGATGCGGCTTTCACTGTCACGTATTAACACACCACTAGGTGATTTTTCTGAAGCAAACGACAGAATTTCAATATCACGTTCGGCAGTTTTACGCGCCGTAATGTCAAGCAGCACTTTTATGTACTTTTCAACCTTACCATCTTTATTAAGCACCGGTGAATTCAACACTGACAGCCACATAGGCTGTCCATCCTTACGTTCGATGCTTACTTCAATTTCAAAAGCCTTACGCGTGTTTAAAAGCTCATCAATACGATCAGTTGTGTGCTGATCAATATAATCACCTTTAAAAACCTCGCGCATTTGCTTATCTGATACATCATCAAAGCTATAACCGGTAATTGTTTCAAAAGCTTTATTAATCCAAATTACCTTGTTTTGGTCATTGGTAATAGCTACGCCATTACTTACATTACTGGCTACTAATGATAATTGCTCAAGCTGTTCTTTAACCTTCTTTTGCTCGGTAGTATCGCGCCCGCTGCCATACCATTTGCCATCGGCATTGATAACGCTCCAGCTTATGCAACGCTCCTGCCCTTTGCTGTTCAGCAGGCAGGTATCCATTTCAAATGAGCGTTTGGTGCGCAGCCCCGTTTCAATAAGGTGAGCAAAATCATTACGTGTTTGCCCCACAACAAACTCCCACAATGAACGGCCTATGAACTGCTCGGGCTTTATGCCCAATGTAGTTTCAACCGCATTGTTCATTAATTGAATTTTGGAAGTTTCGTCGGCTATGTAATGAATTTCGGATGAACTGTTAAAAAGGATATAAAAATCTTCATGAAGCTTAAGATTCCTTTCCAGTTCTTTTTTTTGCTTACGAAGGGTGAGGTGAGATATTACCTCATTGGCTAGAGTGCGCAGGGCATCTTTCTGATTATCATCAAGGTATTTAGGCTGCTGGTCAAAAACACATAGGGTTCCAAGGCGGTAACCGTCAGGATCAATAAGCGGCGCGCTAGCATAAAACTTAACACCGAGGCCACCTTTTACATGCTCATAAGCTGCAAATTCCTCGTCCTGGCTTAAATCAGGAATTTCAACCAGTACATCATTAAGCAAGGTGTAGCGGCAAAAGCTTTCGGCGCGGGGTAATTCACCTTGCGGAAGGCCAACAGCAGATTTAAACCATTGTCGGCGCTCGTCAATAAATGTTATTAAAGCTAACGGGGCATGGCAAATGTACGAGGCTAACCGCGTAATAGCGTCATACTCTGCTTCCGGAAAAGTATCCAGAATATCATAAGTATGCAAAGCCTTTAAGCGTTCATCCTCATTATCAGGAATTACCATACCCCGTGTTAATATCATTTATTTATTTGTTCATCAATCGTACAACGGAAACTTCTCCGTTAACGCATGAACGCTTTTACGTACTTTCTTCAAAGAATGTTCGTCTTCAGGATTTTTTATTACCTCATCAACCAACTCGGCAATTTTCTCCATTTCCTTTTCTTTCATGCCTCTTGTAGTAACCGCAGCAGTACCTATGCGGATACCTGAAGTTACAAACGGAGATTTATCATCAAAAGGAACCATGTTTTTATTGACAGTAATATCAGCTTGAACCAAAGCGTTTTCAGCCGCCTTGCCCGAAATTCCTTTATTACGTAAATCTATTAAAATCAAATGATTATCAGTACCGCCTGATACAATTTCATAGCCGCGCTCAACAAAAGCCTTGGCAATAGCTGCACCGTTAAGTTTTACCTGTAATACATATTTCATGTAGCTATCACTTAATGCCTCATGAAAAGCTACAGCTTTAGCAGCAATAATATGTTCTAACGGACCGCCTTGTGTACCCGGGAATACGGCACCATCCAATAATGCCGACATTTTTTTGATCTCTCCTTTTGGAGTCTTAAGTCCCCATGGGTTTTCAAAATCTTTGCCCATCATAATCATACCGCCACGTGGACCGCGTAAAGTTTTATGGGTAGTAGTGGTAACAATATGGCAATGCGGAAGCGGATCGGTTAATAAGCCACGTGCAATTAAACCGGCAGGGTGTGAAATATCGGCCAGCACCAAAGCACCAACCTCATCAGCCACCTGGCGAATGAATGCATAATCCCAATCACGTGAGTAAGCCGAAGCTCCGCAAATAATCAGTTTCGGTTTCTCGGCCAAAGCGGTAGCACGCAATTGCTCATAATCAATTAAACCGGTTTCTTTAACTACACCGTAAAAGTGCGGCTGATACAGTTTACCTGAAAAATTTACCGGCGAACCATGAGTTAAGTGACCACCGTGCGATAGATCAAAACCCAGTATTTTATCACCCGGATTTAAAATTGCCAGCATAACGGCTGCATTAGCCTGAGCACCAGAGTGCGGCTGAACGTTTACCCACTCGGCATTAAAAAGCTGTTTTGCACGCTCAATAGCAATGGTTTCAATTTCATCAACAACCTGGCAGCCACCGTAGTAACGTTTGCCCGGTAAGCCTTCGGCATATTTGTTGGTTGCTACCGAACCGGCAGCTTCCATTACCTGCTTGCTTACAAAGTTTTCGGATGCAATAAGCTCCAGGCCTTCTTCCTGGCGTTTTTGTTCATCCTCAAGTAGTTCAAATATCAGTTTGTCTTTTTTCATGATCTTTACGAGGTGCCTAAGTTAACTAAAATGAATGGGCTGATTTAGGCGAAATCCAAAAATTATTGTAATCAAGCCCTAATTGAATATCAATCAGTTCCTGCTGAAGCATTTCCAGCATGGCTAAAAAGTTATAAATAAAATGTACGCGGTTTTCGGAGTTTTGCACCATGGCCTTAAAATCAAGCCGCTGGTTTATTTGCAATAAATCGGCTATGGCTTTCTTTTGCTTTTCAATAGTGTACGGGTATTGCACTACGGTGTGGGTAACTTCCTCGGCACGGCTAAGGTACCGGCGGTTTACACGTGCATAAACCTGCATCAAGCGGTACAAGGTAAGGTCAGAAAGTTCTTCGCCTGGTAGGGCCTCGGCTTCAATACTATTCAATTCATCGGCAATATTACCACGGCGCTCCTGCTTAAAGCGCTCATCTTCAAGCGGGCGCAGCTGTTCACAAACATCTTTAAACTTTTTATATTCAATGAGTTTGCGTATCAGGTCTTCCTTACTATCTGTTTCGTTTTCTCCGGTTTCCGCCTCATAACGCGGTAAAAGCATTTTGGCTTTTATACGCATTAGCGTTGCAGCCACAAATATAAACTCGCTGGCAACCTCCATATTGAGGCTGTTCATTTGATGTATATACTGAAGAAAATCGTCGGTAATTTTAGATATGGCTATTTCGTGAATGTCCAGTTCATCACGTTCGATGAAAAAAAGCAGCAGATCAAAAGGGCCTTCAAACTGCGGTAACCGTATAGCAAAACTGTCATCGGCCATGTTGCTGCCAAAGATAGTGTTTTTGAGCGAGTTGTGAGTAGTTAAAGGTGAGTGGTTTTATGATTAAAGCAAGCTCAAAACACAGTTTCACGCAATAATCCGTCGATTAGTATATTAAGCATTCAACCACCTCAACCTACCTTTGCCGGCAGTTGGGATGTTGATATTTTGCCTGCGTTTATATAATACAAACAACCCCGTAGATAACACACCTATCACGCCTTCCACACATACTGCACCACGCGGACCTAACGAGTTAGCCAGCCAACCAATTAAAAGGCTACCAACGGGTATCATTCCCTGGTAAGCCATTACGTAATAACTAATAGCCCTTGCCCGCATGGCCGGTACAGCATGCGTTTGTATGTAAGTATTTATGGTTGATGTTTGCGCCATCATACCAATACCTGTCATGGTCATGAACAGCAACGCTATCGGTAGCTTGGCCGCGTAACCTAAAAGCATTACGCTAACACCAAAAACAAAACTGGCTATAGTCATAATTTTAACAATATGCTTATCGGTTTTTAGAGTGGCCAGATAAACTGCACTTATAACCGAACCCAATCCTGCCGCACTTTCAAACCAACTGAACGTTTTTGCATCGCCGCTAAAAATATCTTTGGCAAAAATGGGCATGAGCGTATTAAAAGGTATAACAAACAAACTGCTCACGGTTAGCATTACAATAAGGCTGCTCAAATCTCGATCGCCCGATACGTATTTGAACCCATCCTGCAATTCAAGCCAAATGCTTTTTTGAGCTCGCGGTATAACTGTAATATTCAGCTTCATCATAAATAAACAGGTAAGCACCGGTACGTAGCTAATAAAATTACCAAAGAAACAGGCATCCTCACCAAACGTACTCAAAATGATACCGGCTATAGCCGGACCCGCTATACGTGCTATATTAGTCATTGTTGAATTTAGCGCAATGGCATTGGGCAGGTCTTCCTTGTTATCAACCATTTCGCTCATCATAGCCTGGCGTGTTGTAATATCAAACGCGTTGATAATTCCTTGTAATAAACTCAGCCCAATTATGGCCGGTATGTTATATACCTTAAATAGTATTAAAAATGCCAGTGCTCCTGCCTGCAGCATGGACACTACTTGTGTAATTACCAGTATTTTGTAACGATTGTGCCTGTCAACCACACTACCTGCATAAGGCGATAGTACCAGCGAGGGTATCAAACTTGCAAAACTTACCAAACCCAGCAGCAGTGCCGAGCCTGTAACGCGGTATACCAGCCAGCTTACGGCTGTTTTTTGCATCCAGGTTCCTATAAGGGATATGGATTGACCATAAAAGAAAAGCTTGAAATTACGGTATTTAAGGGAGCGGAAAACATTCATGCACTATGTCATTCAACCGGTAAACTTTAGTTGAGCGCGAATACCGTGCTACTAACTTTTACCTTGTACAAAGATCGGCATTATTGATACATTTGTAAAATAGATTGTTTTAATGATATTAATTGATAAAAACGATTAATTATGGAATTTCGTCAATTACAGTATTTTGTTAAAGCTGCCGAAACAATGAATTTTACCGAAGCGGCAGCTTCAGTTTTCATTACACAGAGTACGTTATCACAACAAATAAAACAACTGGAAGAAGAGCTGGGGATGCTACTGTTTGACCGCATAGGAAAGCATGTGCGCATAACCGAAGCCGGCCATGTGTTTTTAACACATGCGCAAAAAATACTGCGAGAGGTACAAAAAGGAAAGCAGGCAATTGCCGAGCTGAATAACGCCATTACCGGTGAGTTAAACATTGGCGTATCATACGCATTTACCTCGTTGCTTTTACCTGCACTTGCTCCATTTTCAACCAAATATCCGGGTATAAAAATTTTTGTTACCTATGGTAACCCCGAAGAACTTGAACGTAAATTGCGGCTAGCCGAACTGGACATGATCTTAGCTTTCCATAACGAATCAGATGATGAGGATTTAGAAATGCAGGTGCTATTTAGCTCGGGCATAGTAGCTGCAGTTTCAAAAGACAATCCTTTGGCTAAAAAGAAATCAATAAGTCTTGAAGAGTTAGCACGACAGGAATTGATTATGCCCGGCAAAGGTTTCAGCTCGCGTACTTATATTCTTGATCAGTTTTACCGTAGAAAAATTGAGCCCAACATTAAAATAGAAATGAACGATGTCCATTCCATACTGTCGCTGGTACAAAACGGCAACTGGGCAACCATACTCAACGAAAAAGCACTGCTTGGATGGAGCAACATAAAGGCCGTTAACATAGATATTAAAGAGGTTGAACGCCAATCGTACATTTTGTGGCAAAAAGGGGTATACCGTAAAAAGGCGGCCAAACTGTTTGCTGATGAGCTTTTGCTTGCCATGCAACACAAATAATAATTACTCGTAGCTATCCTCAATTTCAAAATGAGGTATTTTTTTCTTGTTCCAATCGGGCATACCGTTGAATACGGTATAGTATAAATACTTTTTGTTTTTGTCTACACCGGGCATTATCTTTCCTATAGTTTTTTTCACTGCCTCATGCTCGTGCCTAAGAGCAGCTGTATCAGTAACATTAATTTTTGATATGTAGTAGATCATCGGATAGTTGCCCTCTCCCCTATCCTGATTAAATATCTTTATGATCTGAGGCTTAGTATCTACGTCATTCAATACTACAGGAAACTTATACTTGTCATGCACCTCAGTAATAACCTTGTTGTAAAACCCATCCATATCGTCCAGCTCATCATACGTCCACATTGAATTCGGGTCGGCGCACTTATAGGCAAGTTCCATGGCCGTGGTAGCGTTCACTAAGTATCCTTTATCATAGTCTTGCCTGGCTTGTAAGTAAAGCTCGGGTGCTGTTTTACCCCAAATGGTATAAGGTTTTAATTCAAGCGCAGCAACTTTCCACCCGTATTTGTACTTGTTAAATATGGCGGTCAGCAACCATCTATCGCCATTTTGCTGTAAGGTATAGAGTGATATATAGCGTTCCTGAGTTAAAGGCTCGTACCGTAGCGAGTAACTGTTCATATCGTACTTAAATGTTTTAAGCGTTATTATTTCAGGTGTTGGGTGCACAATGTAATATTCGTCAAGCAGTACATTTTTATCATCGCGCATACGAATACTGCACAACTCTATCAGCCTGTTATTGCCCGGCGCTTCTAAAAACTCCTTCGACATGATGTTTTCCAGTTGACGGGGATCATTTGCTTTAAGCGATTTCAGCATCTCTGTGTTTAGCTGATGGAACTGTTCCTGCTTATTGGCAGGTATTTTTTCATTGATCCATGTACCTGGTGCGGGCTTACAGCTTATTAAAACGGTACTTATTAAAAGTAGCCAGGTAATAAATGAAGTTTTGATGTACTGCGAATGCATTTGCGGTGTGATAAGCAACTCAAATATGGAAAATAACATTTGCATTTGTAAATCAATACAATTAACTTTGAAATAAAAAGTACTTTTATTTTAAAAAGCTCTTGAGCTATAATTGCACTGCATGTGCCAAACAATTACAACACTAATTTGTCAATTCAATTACCAATAAAAATGCCTTACTTTGTAAGTTCAATACCGTTTCAAAATTCCATGCAAGTACCAGCCGGCGATTTACTTAAAAAAATTAATTCACCTTCTGATTTAAAGCAATTTAGCGAAGATGATTTAGAGCAGATCAGTCAGGAATTGCGCCAATATATAATTGACGTGGTATCTGTTAACGGCGGGCATTTTGGCGCCAGCTTAGGTGTAGTTGAACTTACAACAGCCTTGCATTATGTTTTAAACACACCATACGATCAATTAGTATGGGACGTTGGCCACCAGGCTTACGGACATAAAATACTAACCGGTCGTCGTGATAACTTTCACACAAACCGCATTTACGGCGGCTTAAGCGGTTTTCCTAAACGTTCAGAAAGCGAATACGATACCTTTGGCGTAGGTCACTCATCAACATCTATCTCGGCAGCGTTGGGCATGGCTGTGGCATCGCATTATAAAGGCGAAACCGACCGTCAGCATGTTGCAGTAATTGGCGATGGTGCAATGACTGCAGGTATGGCTTTTGAGGCATTGAACCATGCCGGTATAGCTAACAGCAACCTCTTGGTTATTCTTAACGACAATAACATGTCCATCGATCCAAACGTTGGAGCGTTAAAAGAATACCTTGCTGATATTACTACATCCAAACCCTACAACAGCTTCCGTGCTGATATTGGTTATGTACTTTCAAAACTTTCGGCCATTGGCCCGGATGCATTAAAATATGCCAAAAAGATAGAGAAAAGCATTAAAGGAACCTTACTTAAGCAAAGCAACCTGTTTGAGGCTTTACGCTTTAGGTACTTTGGCCCTATCGACGGGCATGATGTAAAGCATTTGGTAAAAGTATTGCGTGACTTACGCGATATTCCCGGACCTAAATTGCTGCACTGTGTTACTGTTAAGGGTAAAGGCTACGCCCTTGCCGAAAAAGACCAGACCAAGTGGCATGCCCCGGGCTTGTTTGACAAGATTACTGGCGAAATTAAAAAGACTTACTATGAAAAACCCCAGCCTCCTAAGTATCAGGATGTGTTTGGGCATACCATAATTGAGCTGGCCGAGCAAAACCCTAAAATTATGGGTATTACACCGGCTATGCCCTCAGGCTGTTCATTAAATTTAATGATGAAAGCCATGCCCGACCGTGCTTTTGACGTTGGTATTGCCGAACAGCATGCCGTTACATTTTCGGCTGGTTTGGCCTCACAGGGCATGGTGCCGTTTTGTAACATCTATTCGAGCTTTATGCAACGGGCTTTTGACCAGGTAGTACATGATGTTGCCATACAAAAGCTTAACGTGGTGTTGTGCCTTGATCGTGCCGGTTTTGCCGGTGCCGATGGCCCTACTCACCACGGTGCTTATGATTTGGCTTATATGCGCTGCATACCCAACCTAACGGTATCAGCCCCTATGAATGAGGAAGAACTACGCAATCTGATGTTTACCGCACAGCAGGAAAATGCCGGTCCGTTTGTAATACGTTACCCGCGTGGTAATGGTGTTATGGTTGATTGGCAACGCCCAATGAAAGCTATACCTATTGGTAAAGGCCGTAAAATTTGTGATGGCGAAGAAGTTGCTATTCTTTCAATAGGTGCCATAGGCAACGAGGTAGTTAAAGCCACTGCCGAATTGAACAACGAGGGTTACTACCCTGCCCACTACGACCTACGCTTTGTAAAACCTTTAGATGAAGCTATGCTGCATGAGGTATTTACCAAATACAGTAAAGTAATTACTGTTGAAGATGGTTGCCTTGACGGTGGCGCAGGCAGCGCGGTATTAGAGTTTATGGCCAATAACAAGTATAAGGCCGAAGTTATACGCTTAGGTGTACCTGATGCCGTTATAGAGCATGGTGAACAGCCAGAGCTTTGGGCTGAATGTGGTTTTGACGCGGCCGGAATAATGCGTACTGTAAAAAGCATCGGCATTAATCAAAACAGGCATATTATAGCTTCCTAAGCTTTTCTTTATAAACGATTTTAAGAAGTAACCTTAATTAACTATGGATACATTGCGAGGTTCTTCTATTAGGATTTCTATTGATAACGCTTCCAGCCCGAAAAATAAGCACCTTTCAGGAACTGTTATATATGAGCGCCACGGAAATAAACTCATTGTAAAACTATCTGAAACCTTGCAAAGTGGTGAAATGAGGAGCGACATGATGCTGCTTACACCGCAATTTAAAAAGGAACGCTTCGTTTTCGATACTCCCAAAACGGAGATTATGATCAACGGCACACTAATCAGCGAAGATGATGAGCATCAGCAGCCGGGCATAAGCGGTATTTTGAGTTTAAATTAACTCCTGCTTTTCAAAAATTGGGCTACAAGATCAACCATCATTTTGCCACTAACCTGATTCAGGTGTATGGTATCGGTAGTTACCTGCAGGCCGTTTAATCCTGCATAACTTTCCCAATCTTGTTTAAGCACTCTGGTACGAAAATGCATATTTACTTTAAGCCGCCAACCAAACGGACGGTATACAACCGACTTTGCTACAGGATTTGCCTCAAGATAGGTCGTTATAGCTTCGTTTAACGGCAGGTAGTGCAATGCATACTTTTGCACCAGCCGCTTAATTTTTTCATTATAATTACTTACCACTTTGTTGGCGCTATCCATTAAATCTTCGCCTATAACAGGTAATGATGTTAGCGCAATACTTGCGGTTGTTTCCTGCAATAACGTTACTATAATTTGCTCCAGATTATCAACATACCAAGCCATATCAGGCTCGCGAGGTAGAGCTGCGTTTCTTTTATAAAGCCTTGTGTTACCTTCAGATAGTGTTGCCAAAACATCGTTAGTGCCAACAAGTATTACTATAAAGTTTGGCTGAAGCGTAACAAGCTTATCAATCCGTTTTAGATTATTGTAAGCCAACTCACCGTTTACCCCAAAGTTGTAAAACTCATAATCAGGTAAAAGCTCCTGCTGTAAATCGGCTACCCAGTTATAACTATCCGTTCCCTGTGTTATGCTGTCGCCCAAACAGGCTACTTTTATGCTCGACATAAGTTAAATCTACCGCTGTTTGTGCTTAACAACGGTTTGCCCAAAGCGCTGTGTATCGGGTTTAAGGTTTAATTCATTCATGCGGTCGGTATCAACGTCAATAACAACGCCACGCTCCTGCAGTCCTTTACCGCTAAACTCCACCTCTACGCCCAAATTCAAAAAAGCCTGGCGTATCACATCACGCAAGGTTTCACCTTGCAAAACAGCGTTTAAATCCTCAACCAAAAATTGCGTTTGCTCCCCTTTTACTATACGGGCTACAAAATCGGTTATCTCTTCAACTGTTACCATCTTCTAAAAAAAAATAATCCTTTACACCTGCAAGGCATAAAGGATCACTTAAGCTATTTAGTTATCTTATTTCTTACCCTTTATTAATTTAAGGAGGTATTGCCCATAACCACTCTTGGTAAGCGGCTTGGCAACTTCGGCAAGCTGTTCAGCATCAATAAAGCCCATACGAAAAGCTATTTCTTCAATACAGGCAATCTTAATGCCCTGGCGTTCCTCAATCACTTGTACAAACTGTCCGGCTTGCATAAGTGATGCAAAAGTGCCGGTATCTAACCAAGCTGTACCCCTGCTCAAAATACCAACCTTTAATTTTCCGCGCTTAAGGTATTCCTTGTTAACGTCGGTAATTTCATATTCTCCACGCGGTGATGGTGCTATATTTTTGGCTATCTCCACCACATCATTATCATAAAAATATAAACCAGGTACGGCAAAGTCAGATTTCGGCTCAGTTGGCTTTTCTTCTAAAGATATTGCGTTATTATTTTCATCAAACTCAACTACACCGTAACGTTCAGGATCGGCAACCTGGTAGGCAAACACCATACCTCCTTCAGGGTCGCTGCTGGTTTGCAGTAGTTTTGAAAGACCGTCGCCGTAAAAAATATTGTCACCAAGTACCAAAGCAACCTTGTCAGTTCCTATAAAATCGGCACCTATTACAAAAGCTTGCGCAAGTCCGTTTGGCTCGGGCTGTACCGCATATTCAAAGCGGCAGCCAATACGTGAGCCATCACCCAGCAAGCGCTGAAACTGAGGCATATCATGCGGAGTGGAGATAATCAATATTTCCTTAATCCCGGCCAGCATAAGCACCGACAGCGGATAATAAATCATTGGCTTATCGTAAACCGGCATCAACTGCTTGCTTACAGCCAGTGTAAGCGGATGCAGACGGGTACCGGAACCTCCGGCAAGTATAATTCCTTTCACAGTTAGAGTTTTGTATGTTTTATACGCCTAATATATGAAAAGGTTTACACACCTGCTACCTTATCTTCAAGCTCCTGGTACCACTCCGAGCCATACTTACGAATCAGTGGTTCTTTCAAAAACTCGTGAACGTGAACTTTAAGTTCTGAACCAAAGCTGCACGCCGGGCTGCATATATTCCAGCGGTCATAGTGCAGCACATCAAACTCCGGATAATTGGTTATACGTATAGGGTATAAATGACATGATATAGGTTTACGCCAATCAACCTGGCCTTCTTCCCATGCCTTCTCAATAGCACACTTGGTAATTCCGTTTTCCCAGGTTACGTAAGCGCACTCCTTGTTTGTATCAACGCATGGGGTAGTATAATCGCCTTCAAAATCGGTTACATGTGTGCCTTGTTCTTCAACTGCCTGTATGCCCTTGGCTGTCATGTAGGGCTTTACTTTCGGATAGATATCGCGGAGTATATCTAACTCATTAGCGGCAAGCGGAGCGCCCGAATCTCCCTCAATACAACAGGCTCCTTTGCACTTATTAAGGTTGCAAACAAAGTTTTCGTTAACTACATCTTCGTGCACCAGGGTGCTTCCAACTTCAATCATTTTTGTTTTACTTCTTTATAGGATTTAAAGGGTATTTAAGTCCTTTAGCGGCTGTAAGGTCCATGGTTACACTACCTACAACCAATTCAACGTGTGCTTTAACGGGTATCCGGTTACCATCGTCGGTAACCCAAAGATACAATTTACTGTTCTTTCGAAATATGCGGCCGGGTATTATAGTAGGATTAAACTTTAAACAGCTAAACTTGCCTAATGAGCAATCAACTGTTTCCTTACCGAGGTAAGTAATGGTCATGGCCTGCACTGCATTATCTAAAAAATATTTCAGCTGGAAGGTCTCTCCTACCTTTAGTTTCGACACATCTAAACAACGCGCAAAATAATAGGCTGATGGAAAATCAAAAACCTGCCCGCTAAATGGGTAAGTACCGCTATTGGCCGTTATTTTCCCATTTTGATGGTCAAATACCACCTTATCCTGGTGCTTATATTTTGCCTCGTGCCTGTCTTCGGTATAGTAGTAAGGCAAAAGGGTGCTACGGTCAATGTAGGTTTCGTACCGGTTGCGTACCTTATAAAAAACATCAAAAGTTCCGGCAGTTTTACCGTCGGCTATAATATGCCAAGCTGGCTTGCCCCCTTCAAATTTCGTATCTGTTTCGGCAACTCGTAAATGAGCTTCAGCACCAGTGAACCAGCCGTACTTCAACTTGTAGCTAAGTTCTTCACCGGCCTTAAAGGCCGGTTCGGGCAACTTTGGTAACTGGGCATATACACTAAAAGTAAAAGCAATTAAAATTGGTGTAATAAGCAACAATAACCGCAACTTACTTAATGCAAGTGGTTGACCACCCGTACTCGTTTGTTTATATGTAGTATAACCTGTCATTTCATAAAAAATAAGAATACCTCACATTTATGACACTTATGCAGGGCGGTGGTTTAATGTTAACAAATGTGCCGCTGCTTGTATTAAACAGCAGAACGCAACCGGCATTTAGTCCTTACGTTTATAAATAGGCACTGTTGAACAAGGCTCACCAAACATTAAACTCTTGGCTACCGGAGTAAGCCGTTTTGTTAACTCAACATACGCCGATGTTGGAACGGGTATATCACCGCATCCTTTTAATACAATGCGCTGATCACGGTATTGTTCAAAGTCAACCTTGCTTATTTGCTTCTCAAACAGTACGGTTTCAAGTACGTCCATATCGCCAAATACAACTTCTTTAGCATATGGAGCCATGCGATTGGCCAGTAGCATGTATGCCCAGGCAGGTACAATAGCATCGGCAGTGCAGGTTATACCTACATTTTTGCCTGTATACTGTGACCAATCATGCCCTTTAACAAACTCTCTGAAATCCTTTTCTTTCAAAATTAGTTCCATAAAGAGATTACCTTTTATGTCATAGATTACACGTTCGCCTTCGGGGTAAAAGTCAGCAGGATCGAGTGTAACCAATCCGCTTTGTGCTACCTTGTTTATAAAGTTCTCCTGAATTTCCATAACTCCTTTAAATAAAAAATCCGGAAACAGCTACGCGCCATTTCCGGATATAAAATTAATTCAATTTTTGTTATAAGAACTTATAACGGTAATCTTTTACATTGGCCTTATCTTTCAAAGCTTCAATTAAGCGGCCGGTAGCCTGCTGAGTGATTGCTTGTGAAAGCTGTTGTTTCTCACGAACGGTATTGGTAAGCGCAGGTGGATTCTGGAAACTGTTAAGCGATACCACATAAACACCATGTGAACCATCAATAGGTTTTGAAATTTTGTTAGGCTGCATACCAAACACAGTACCAATAACTTTATACTCTAATGATAAGCCAGGAATTACCGGGTTAGCAAAAACTATGTTTTCAACAGGAACTGCTTTGGCTCCGGCTTTTTGAGCAACCTGCGCAATGTTTGAAGCACCATTTAAAGCTGATGACAATTTGCTACTTAGTTGCTTAGCTTTAACCTGAAGTAAAACCTCTGGTTTAATTTGATCTTTAACATCAGCTAATGATAAAGTGCCTTCTTCTTTAACTTTAGTTAAGTGAGCAACTACATACTGATCGCCCAGGGTATAAACCTGGTCAACAAGATCGCCTTTTTCGGCTTTGTTAAACGCCCATTTCACTAATTCACGTGCGTTATCCAATCCCGGAAGCGCTGATGCTGTACCGGTAACATCATCGGCATTACGTACGGCAAAACCTTGCTTTTTAGCTTCAGCACCAAAATTATCTTTTGACACGCTACCTAAAAATGCCTGAGCTTTGCTGTAAGCGCCTGATTGTGTTTTGTTGCTGGCAACTAATGGTTTATCAACTGTAGCCACCTTAACAACTTTTGATGAACCTTTTTGGCTTAACACATTAATTAAGTGAACGCCAAATTGTGATTCAACAATTTTTAAATCACCAGCCTTGCCGTTAAACGCTGCTTCCTCAAATGATGGAACCATTGCGCCACGACCAAAGGTGCCTAAGTCGCCACCTTTTTCGCCAGACTGTTTATCTTCTGAAAAGTTTTTAGCCAGTTCGGCAAACGGACGGCCACCTTCAATTAATTTCTTTAATGAATCGGCATTTGCACGTGCTTTATCAATACCACCGGCGGTAGCTGCACTAATTAATATGTGACGTGCACTAACCGAGTCAGGACCAACGCGGCTATCAACCAGCTTAGCAATCCTATAGCTGCCGTTGGCAACATATGGGCCGTAAACAAAACCTGGCGCTGCAGTAAACATAACAGAATCAAGCTGAGGCTCTAACTGTCCCTTACGCTGGTAAGCCAAAGGTGCTTTATCCTCTGAGTTTACCTGTACAAATAACGAATCATTTGTGCTTGCTTTAAATTCAGGGATTAATTTTTCAACCTGAGTTTTGATAGCAGCAGTATCTTCTTTTGAAGGTGATGCATTAAAGCTTACATACTCAAAGCTACGAAGCTCCTGAGTGTTTTTAAACTGACCTTTATGCTCATCGTAATAAGCCTGGTAGTCGTTATCTGTAATATTTACTTTATTGTCAGCAAGGCTGCTGTAAGGCAATTCTACATAAGTAAACTTAGCCAGTTTGTTTTTAGCCTCGTAGCTATCTTGTGCCTCAAGCGAGTTAACGTACAAGCCGTTACTTACAAGTGAAAAATACTTTTCGCTTCTTTTACCTTCAATTAATGAAGCAACAAGGGCATTCCATTGCTGTATCATCGGATCGTTTGGTTTAGCACTCTGCATCTGGCTTAAAAAGTTATTCAACGCCTGACGGTTCAGCTGACCTGTTTTTTGATCGGTAAAGTACTGGGCAATTTGAGGGCTTACGTTGTTACCGCTAACCATTGACTTGGTCTCATCGGTACCTACAACTATGGCAAGTTTCTCAAGTTCCTTTTTCAGGATGATTTGGCCAACTGCCTGGTTCCAGGAATTCTCCTGAACGTAATCGGTAATTTGCGGAGTGATGCTGGATTGACCAGATTGCTGCATAAACATTTCGGTGTTTTGCTTCACCTTGTCCATGTACTGCTCGTAGGCAATTTTTTCGCCGGCAACCTCGCCTAATGTATTGCGGTCGCCACTCATAAACGAGCGTCCGTATGTAATTACTTCACCTGCAATAAAGGCAAAAAGCGCAACGCCAATGATCACGACCAAAATCGTGCCCATACGCTCGCGCAAAAAACTCATGATACCCATATAACCTATAAAAAATAAATTTTACTTCTTTTAAAAGAGGGCGCAAGATACAATTTTTACTAAAAAATTGCGAAACAAAAATTACTGCCCAAAGTTTTGATTGACTGGAATTTGACCGGTGGTATTCTTGATGGTCCAGGGGTACATACTTTCGTTGGTATTTGCACCCGTTCCGTATAGTATTGTACCATCGGCAAAACTTAATTGAACGGGTTTGTTAGAGTAAATTGTTTTTTTACCCATATCCCAAAAAAGCTCGTCAGATTTAAAAGTTTCGCCTTGTGCATTTTTGGCTACCACATTTCTGCGCAGCTCAATTATATTTTCATTTTCACGCCGTATGCCATACTCAGCCGTAATTTCGCCATCCTGTTTACGGTTTGCATCGTAAGAAGTGATCTTAACTCCCTTAGGCATTTCCTGATAATGCTTTTCGTTATACTCAAGCATTAACGGGCTTGTTAAATGAAACTTTACTTTGCTCGAATCGCTCGTTATAATATCAAGGCCGGTAGTAGTGCTTACAGGTTTGCTAACCTCCTGCGCCGAAATTTTCTGAATGGCTTTCAGGTCGTTTTCACAAGAGCTAAACAATACTACCGCGGTTAAGGCAAACAGCATGCAGCTCCTTAGCAAAGGACTGGTATTAATCAAACTTGTATTTACGGAACCAGATGTCATTAAGCGTGAAGCCTATGTGAATATTGAAGAAGTTTTCTTTAATCAGATTGTTTGTTAAAGTACCACGCTGACCATATTCGGCAGCGATGTTTATTTTATAAAACGTACCACCATTTGGTGCTAAAGGCAAACCTAAACCAAACGTTCCGGCGTACTGATTAATATTTGTATTAGCAACGTTGATATAGGTTTTATCGTATCTGAAACCTAAACGATAATCAATTAAAGCAAAATAATTATGTAATGCATTTCCGTTAGGCGTAAACTGACCGCCAACGTTTAGGGTTTGGCTATTACGCAACACTTCGCTACTGTTTGGTATGCTTAGTTTTGACCAGTTGCCAATGCTATAATCAGCACCAATTAAAAACTTTCCATCTTTTTGGAATGATATACCAAAGTGATGCATTAAAGGCAACTTAATTTTACCATCATTAAGCACCTGGTTTGAAAGTGTATCAAGCGCTGCAGACTCATCACCCTGCGCTGATGTTTTATACTGGCTTACTATGTTCGTTACCTTTGAGTTTAACGTACTTGATGCCGAACCTGAGTAACCAAAAACAAGATGTTGCTCGCGCTCATCGCCAAAATCAAAGTTAACTTGTGTACCGTAATCAAAGTTTACGCCGCCTATGCTGTTGCTACGTTCGCTACGTGAGTTAAGATTGTTGCCAATAGAAGGTATTTCGGTTGAACGGAACTTGCGCAGGTTACCAAAAATGTAAGAAACGTTACCGCCAAAAGATATGTGCCTGCCAATGCCAAACCCATAACCGGCGTAAGCTTTTGATAGGCCTCCATCGCCACTGTATATGTAATTAACGGCACTAGTATCGGCCGGACTGCCGGTACCGAAGTTGGGTATGCTTTGGCGATAATTGTAACCCAGCTCAGAATATGGTACCAAACCAAAACTCAAAGCCGAGCGCTTGCTCACCGGCGCAGCAAAATTAAAGTGACTAAGCCTGAAGTTACCGTTCCGTTGGCTGCTAACAGCGTTTTGTTTAAGTGTTGAAAAACTACCTAAAACACCAATATCAATTGTTGTAAGATTGATAGAACCGTAAGACGCAGGATTTTGCAGATTGATGGTATTGTAGCCATTAATTTTATTTATAGCGGTTGATATACCACCCATAGCACGGGTTTGCGGCAGCAGGCCGGTATTAATATCACCCAGGCCAAACTGTGAGTATGGCGAACTGGTGGTGGCGGTTGACTGCGCCATTGCACCCAGGGCAACTGTGGTAAATAAAAAAGTAAAACCTGCTCTTATATGCTTAATCATTATGCTCTTGTATAGCTGCGTTCAATCCTTTGAGAACCAGGTACGGTTCAGTTTTAATATAGCCGGCAAAGATGCTGTTTTTTAGTACAGTATCCAAAAAAACACTATCGCCGCCTGTTAGTATAATATTGAGGCTTTCTGCCTGCTTGCTGTAGCTTTGTATAAACCCCAGCACTTCGTATAAAATGCCGTTTTGCACACCCGAACGTATGGCCGTTACGGTATCATCGCCATAAAATTTATCAAACCCGGCATCAGCTTCAACCTGTGGCAAAACGGATGTATAGTGTTGCAATGCTTTAAACCGCATTTGTAAACCTGGTGATATGCTCCCACCATAGTAATTACCGGCGGCATCTATACCATCATAGGTTATGCAGGTTCCGGCATCTATAACCAGGCAATCACTACCGGGGTAGAGGCTTTTTGCACCTAAAACTGCTGCCAGCCTATCGGCTCCCAATGTTTGTGGTGTGCGGTAATGGTTATGTATGCCATAAGCCATCTCGCGGTTAAAATACGTCACCTTGCAGCGTTGCTCTAAATAGCCAACCCAAGGCTCAACTTCCTTTTTTACAGTTGATATAATGGCACTGGTGATGTAGTAGTTAATAAAGAGATGACCAAGATCATCATCCATAACTACCGGGTAATGCCCCGCTCCTACTAATTCCTCACCGTCAAAAACAGCAATTTTGGTAAGCGTGTTACCAATATCGATTACCAGTTGGGCCATTTAGGCTTTAACCAGGCTCAGTATTGATTCAAAAATTGCCAGGCCGTCTTCATTAGCCAACAATGTATCGGCAGCACGCTCAGGGTGAGGCATCATACCAAATACGTTGCGGTTTAGGTTACATACACCCGCAATGTTCTCTAATGATCCGTTAGGGTTGGCTTCGTCGGTTATATTACCGGCCTCGTCGCTATAACGGAATAAAATCTGGTCGTTATCTTTTAATGATTGTAAGGTATCGGCATCAGCAAAGTAATTACCCTCACCGTGGGCAATAGGAATTTTAAGCGCTTTTTGCTCGTCAATTTGTGACGTAATAAGTGAATTTTTAGTTTGCGATACCAGGAAGGTATTACGGCAAATAAATTTGCGCTGTTTATTATGTAATAATGCCCCCGGTACTAAACCTGCTTCGGCCAGTATTTGGAAACCATTACAAATGCCCATTACGTAACCACCTTTAGCAGCGAATTGAATAACCTCCTGCATAATAGGCGAAAACCGGGCAATAGCGCCAGAACGCAGGTAATCACCAAAAGAGAAACCGCCCGGAAGAATTACCATGTCAACGCCTTGTAGATCATGGTCTTTGTGCCATAGGCGAACCACCTGCTGACCCATAACTTTTTCCAAAACGTAGATGATATCTTCGTCGCAATTTGAGCCGGGGAATATAACTACACCAAATTTCATGCTACAAAGCTAATATAACCGCTTGAACATGAACGAATGTAAAAGTTAAAAAGTGTTAAACTGGAAGTAAATTATACTGGTAATCAGTAAAAAAAACAGCGTTTCATACATCCAGCGCTTGCTTGCGTACAAAAAATAATAGGCAAAAAATATTGCAGCGGGTACCACGCATAGTATAAAATGGCTTAACCCAAACATTGGCCGCACGTAATATGATACCGATGCAATAAGTACCATGAAGAAAAACAGCTGAAACGCTTTGCGTATAAGCACGTAACTTTTAAAGAAGTTTTCCTGCAGTTTGAGGGTTCCTAAAACAAATATGGCTATAACCGGAATAAGCGACAGGAAGTCGTACTTATCTAAAACCTGCGGCCCCGCAAACTTGGCACCCAAGGGTAGCCATATTCTATACAGGTAAGGCAACTTATCGGTAAGGTAATATACGACGCCAATAAAGAAAAAGATGGTAAGGTAACCTATTAGCGTAGCCGCCCATTCGCGCCAATCAAACGGACGAAAAATGATCAAACCTATCCACACCACGGCCAAAAAGTAGGTAAACGGAAAATATAATAGCGAACCTACTGCCACCAGCATACCCAGGTCATAAGCCAGAGCTTTTGAGTCGTCAGTTTTGTAAAGCTCAAACAGCTTAAACAACATCCAAATGATTACAAAATTGCACAATAAAGGTGCACTTAAAACCAAAAATGGTGTAAAAAGACCCGATAGTACTACGTACATTAAAGCAGGTAAAAAGCTGGGCCGCCCTAAAAGATTGTAGGCGTTAATTAAATAATTAATTAATATAGCCTGTATAAGCACAACCAGTGCCGCACCCCAAATGCTTAAGTAAGCGGGCAGGGTTTTAACAATTGCTAACGGAAGTAGTGCTCTAAAAAAAGGCTCGGCTAATTGTAATGGGTATTCGTCCGGAACGGCATCACCAAATAGCAGATAAGCTCCCCGCAAAATAATTAGCAGTAATGCCAGCCACAAAATATTAAGCGGATTAAACCTCCTGAAAATATCAATCATGCACGCCTGAATTTCAACAGGCAATATTATCAAAAATATTTAAGCTAAAACAGCCTGCGGACGCGTATATTTCTTAACCATGTCCTCAACAATTTGTGCAGTTTCATCAGGAAAATCAACCTTAATTTGATTACTGCTTTGGATCCAGTTTTTTATGTGGGGTATGGCATGGCTGTTAATACTTGCAATTACAGGTACCCCAAGTTTTGATGCTGCCAGTGCGTTACAGCGTTGCTCATACTGACCGCTCATAGGCACCATCATCACCTTTTTTTGCAGGAAGAGCGCCTCGGCAGGTCCTTCAAAACCGCCGCCGGTAAGCAAACCCTCACAACTGGCCATGCTTTGATTAAACTTTAAATTATCAATTGGGCAAATATGTATGTTACCGGTTTGGTAAGGCTTTTTTTGTCGTTTAGAAAATATATGCCACTCCACTTCGCTTACCTGACTTAACATTTTTACCAGCGTTTTATCATCATATGCAGGCAAATAAACGGTGTAATGACCTTTATTGCAAGGCTCCAGCTGGCGTATTTCACTCCGAATAACAGGGGTGTGAATGAAAGAATCGTATCTATCGAAATGAAAACCTATGTGGTGTGTGGTAGGCGAATAATATTTGAACAGCCATTCGGCATAATTCCAGCGGGCCGGGCGGGGAGTATTAGGCGAAATAAATGAACACTGGTGGCTTAACGACACTGATGGTATACCTTGCAAACGGCAGGCCCAGGCACTTACAGGTTCAAAATCATTTATAATGAGGTCATATTGTTTAAGCGGTAGGTTATGAATATCGCGGTATAACTGCCACAGGTTCATGCGCTTATACGTTTCCCATTTATCAACGCCACCCTTTTTACCAAACACAAAGCTAAAGCCGTGAAACTGATGTTTCAGCGGTTGTGATAATGACACTTCGGCCTCAGTGCCGCTTACAATCAAATCTAATTCGCCATACTGCTGTAATAAAGGCACAATTTCACGCGCACGACTAATGTGTCCATTTCCTGTACCTTGTATGCCAAAAAGTATTTTCATTATAACTTAAAGCAGATGCCGCTTTAGCAAATATAAACGGGTTTTGCATTAAAGCGTTTGCAATAGTATAAACTTACTTTTAACAAACCATAACTTATATGTTAATCATTTGTACGGCGATGCAGTAGCCAGTACCAACCCAGGTTAAAGGCAATAACCGCATGATTAAAAATAGTAGGCAATAACCCGTAATGCTTGCGCATGATATCGAAGCGTTCCATCAAACTTTGGCGATGCTTCTTTTTAGACATGCCTCCTACCAGATATTTAGCCACGTAGCGATTAACATTCACTATTTTCTTCGCCTTTTTGGCGGCCTGCAGTATCCAATCAATATCAGCACTTAGCTGGTATTTAAGGTTGTAAGGTTGTACCAACGCACACTTTATGTAAATGGCTTGGTGGCTGATGCTCATGCCATACCTAAAATCTTCAAACCCAAATTGCTTTGGAGCCTTGTGGCGACGTTGGCCCAGGTTGTTCCCGGCCTCGTCCATCATTTCGGTTTCGCCATAGTAAATATCGGCATCGGGTGCCGTAGAAAAAACCTGCTCAACAGTATCAGGCGCGTAAAAAGTATCGCCCGAGTTCATAAAAATTACATAATCACCTGTAGCTAAAGCCAGACCTTTATTCATGGCATCGTAAATGCCATTGTCTTTCTCGCTTATAAGCGTGGCTATTTTGTCTTTATATCGATAGATAATCTCACGCGTGCCATCAGTAGACAAGCCATCCACAACAATGTACTCAATGTTAGTGTAAGTTTGATTAATTACCGATTGAAGTGTGCGTTCAATGTGCTGCACGTTATTGTATACAATGGTAATAACACTAAGCTTGGAGTTAAACATGCGGCCCTTCCTCCTGCGTTTTGCCAAGAACTCGGTTGTACAATTGCAGGTGCTTTTGCGCTATCACCTGTTCTGAAAACTTTTCCATTACCGTTTGCCGGGACTGTTGTTGCAGCATATTTCTATCAGGATGATGAATTACCCAATCCATCCCATCGGCAAAACTTTCAGATGAACGGTATTCGGCCAGGTAGCCGTTGTAACCGTGTTCAACCATATTGGGTATGCCGCCCGTAGTAAAAGCAACCACCGGTGTTCCGCACGACAGGCTTTCCATCACGGTATAAGGCAAATTATCTTCTAACGACGGAATCAAAAAAACATCTGCCGCGGCATAGCAATTAGCCAGCTTTTCATCATCATTTATAGTTCCTAAAAAGTTAGTCGTGAACGGAAACTCGGGTACGTTCTTCGCATCGCGGTTGCCAAACACCACCAGCTCCACGTTATCAGCTTTTGCACCTAGACGGGTTTTAAGCAGCTCGAGGCTTTCCATCAGGTAGCTGGCCCCCTTATGCAGATCTTTACGCGAAGGCATAAATCCGGTGAGGAAAATAAACTTTTCTTCAGGCAGGCCTAATTTACGTTTGGCTTCGGCTTTGTCAATCGGCCTGAAAACATCTGTTTCGAGCGTATTCGGAATTTGCACGGCAGGTTTATTGTGCATCAAACTGCTTTTCAAAACTGAATCGAGCATCCACGAACTGGGTGCTACCACATTAATGTTTAGCTGCTTGTAAGCCTCATTTTTTTGTTCCCAAATTTTGTGCGAAACATCATTAGCGTCCGGATTTTTAAGCAATGGACAATGGCCGCATTCGCGCAGAAAATGATCGCAAGTGTAACGTACGTGGCAGCCACCGGTAAAGGCATTGCTATCGTGAAAAGTCCAAACGATGGGCTTGTTAAGTTTAGCCAGCTCGGCTAAATGTGCCGGGTTTAAAAAACTGTGATTAATCCAGTGCAGGTGTATCACATCGGCTGCTTTAACATCAGGTTGGTTAATAACCGACCGCCCGAACCAGGTGAATGAAAACGGCGTACGCTTGCTGGGGTTAAGCACACGCTTAGCCAATATCCGTTCGGCAATAATTGTAGCGGCTGTATATGCCTTTTGTATAATGTTGGAGTTAAAAGTTAGTATTGATGGGTTTTTACCAAACTTGTAATGCACCACTACTTTCGAATCTATCCCCTCAGCAAGCAAAGCCCGGTTCAACCTCAAACAGGCCCGGCCGGCTCCGCCATTACCATCATACGTGTTTATGTGCACCACCTTTAACATGGCTTCAAAAATACATTTTATCAGTACTTAAAATTGATTCTCATTCATTATTTAACTCCCTCTCACCTGGAGAAGGCTGGGTGAGGTTTTTTTCTTTTATTTGCAATACAAATGAGCAACGAACTCACCGACCGCAAATTCTGGGCTAATTACTGGGAATCAAAAACAGGACTGGCTTTCCAGGTGCCTGCCAACTACACTTTTCACCAACTATTTAAAAAGTTGCTTGCCGAGAAACCTATCAAATCGGCCATTGAGCTAGGTGGCTTTCCGGGTTATTACGCCATCTTTTTAAAGAAATACTTCGGGCTGGAAACTTCGTTGTTTGATTTTTATGTACATGAGCCTATCCTGAAAGAGGTGTTGGCCGCCAACCAGCTCACCCAACAAGATGTAAAGGTTATAGAGGGCGACCTGTACAAACATGAGCCACAGGAGCAGTACGACCTAGTACTATCATGCGGATTAATTGAGCATTTTAACGATACCAAAGATATCATTGCTCGTCACCTCACCTTTTTAAAACCAGGCGGAACGCTGTTTATTACCCTACCAAACTTTACCGGGGTAAACGGCTGGGTACAGCGCACCTACGATATGGACAATTATAACAAGCACAACATCAACAGCATGAATCCCGGTTTACTAGCCAATTACTGTAAAGAGTTAGGCTTGAAAAATGTGGAGGCTTATTACTATGGCCACTTTTCTATATGGCTCGAAAACATGAAACAGCAAAGTGGTTTGACGAAAGGTTTTTTGAAGGCTTTGTGGTTTGCAGGAAAGGTGTTTACTAAGGTTATGCCTGTAGAGAGTAAGGGGTTATCGCCTTATATTGTGGTAAAAGCGGTTAGGTAGCCTATTAAACTTGTTATTTCGACCATCGGAAGAAACTTTGTTCGACTTTTCATTTATGCTTTTATTCTGTGCAGTGCCCTGTTAGTATAGGTAAAGTAGTTGCACCCAAGCCTGTGGATGTTACTTTTCTTTTATACAAAAGAAAAGTAACCAAAAGAAAACTTGCGGCTACGTTTATTTGCTACGCTAGTGCTGTACTTCAACTTGGGCTTGTACTACCCGCAAAACACTGATGCCGCGTAAGAAGGGTTATGTTAGGTCAGTGCTTTTATCTGAATTAGAATTTACGAATTTTTTAGAATTCACAGAATTATATTTTCTCTCATTAACTATTCAAAGAGCGCGGGGATTTCAGCGCACCCGGCCAGGAGCTGCCTGTGCGGGGGGCAGGGATTGCGATGAATAGGCCTTTTGGTTACTTTGTGGCTATGACAAAGTAACAGCCCCCGCGGCAATTGAGCGGAAAGCGTTAGGCTCGCAAGTTTGCATGGGAGACTTAAAACAAGATTATTTACTCAAGTACTTCTCTTTAACTTGCTTCAAAAACCTCACCCCTCTCTGCCACAAACTACCTTTCCTGTTCTTTAAAAACTGCTTAATAGCAGAATAAGCCTTTTCATCTTCTTGCAATACCGATGGGAACCACGTTACCGGTTGACGGCTAACCTGCACCTGATAAATATCTTCATTATTGGAGTGCACCCCAGTACCGTCATGCCCAATATTTTGAATGAGCGAGTGCGCCGGGTTGAGCGTTAAGCCGCCTTTTAAAAAGATTGAAGCGTACCAGCGTATAGCCCATGAGTTATTTTTGCCAGCTTTAAACTGCTGTATTTGCCTCCAGAAATTCATGGTGCCTTCTATCGAGAACTGGTTGATCTTAGCCTTATCAAACTGTTGTATGAGCTTATCCACATCGGGTTCAAAGTTTTTCCAGGCACGGCTCCAGGTAGCCCAGCCCCAACTGGTAGCAGCACGGTAAAAAAAGGATTGCGTTAAGCCTTGCGCTTTAAGATTGTACATGTAGGCGCCAACATGCATTACTTCCTCGTTAGCCGCATATCGGTCCAAAGCTTCGTTAAAGTATTGAAGGGTATAGGGCGATGATAGCAAATCATCCTCAAAAACGATAACCTTGCCGTAATCATTTACTAAATGCGTTACGCCGCTGATGATGGAGTTGGCAAGGCCTATATTAGTTTCGCGCTTAATAACCGTTACCGATTTAAAGCCCGTAACCGTTTGTGCGTAGCGGCGTATCTCTTCAACTTTTGCCTTGTCAGCCTCTGTTTTAGCACCATCCGAGTAAATGAAAAGGCGCGAATCATTGGCAAGCTGGTTTTTTTGCAGGTAGCTAATGGTGCGGCGCGTATGCTCGGGCCGGTTGTAAACAAAGAGGGCTATGGGTGCCAGGTTTTGCATGGCTTATGAGGGCTAAAAAATGTGGGCTTGTTTATCAGTTTTGCTGCAAAGCACAGTGTAAGCGTTAGCCAACTCTTCCTGCTTACTTTTGCCTAAAAAGGCACCAACAGCACTTTTAACCATAAACTCCGTAGTAATCTTCAAATCAGTCACAAAGCTTTTAGGCTTTTTTTGGTTTATGTAAGTATTGAATTTAGTTACCTCCGGTTCTATCATGGAGGTAAGGTCTGCTTCCACCTTAAAACCCTCGGTTAGCAGCAGGTAACGTAACGATGTTGGCGTATAAACATTAATATGTCCGTAAGCCAAAAAATGCTTAATGCGCCCATCCACATTCTTCTTATAATCGCGCGGAACCTCGATAACACACATCTTTGCTACACGCTTGAGTTCGCGGAGTAACATGCGCTCATGTTCAACGTGCTCAAGTACGTGCGAGAGGACGATAAGGTCAAAGCTGTCATCAGCGAAAGGCAAATGATAACCATCAAACACCTGTACTGATTTTAAGTTGCCAATATTGCGCGATTGAATATACTCCACGCCGCTATCCGAAATTTCGACAGCATGATATTCAGTAGCAAAGTTTTGTTCGGAAAGTATTTTGAGAATACTGCCATCGCCGGCGCCAACTTCGAGCACTTTGGCAAACGTGCGGCCTTTGCATACTTCGATAATATGCTGAGCTTTGTACTTTGCTCCCAGCATGCGCCAGGCCTCGTCGTGCGTTTTGTAAAATTCGTCGTAGGCAGTTTTTACGTTGCCGCTCAGCTTATCATCGGCCATTAAGTTATATTCCTAAACAGTTATCGGGTTTATAAAATACGGTAGTGGTTTTATAGTAAAACAAGCCCGGCGATATTCCACTAAACGGTATCTGCTTAAAGCCTTTATCCAGCAGGTAATTAATACCATCTCGGTAGCCGGGGCGTTCCGAGTCATCGAGCACGATAACACCATTTGCCGAAAGAGCCTCAACGGCCTGTATACAGCAGTTCACACGGTCGCGGCCATCAACAATGATGATGTCAAACTCTTCGCCCAGTTTTACCGGCATACGGCAGTAATCACCGTCGCGCTGTAATTCGCAAAAAATCATTTCGGCATTATCGGGCTTTGTAGATGTTATTTTGTCGAACCATTCCTTATCATGCTCAACAGATACCACAATACCGGTGCGCTGCGCATAAAATATGGTTGAATTACCCGAGCCAAATTCAAATACGGCGTGTTCGGGTTTTAAGCGGTCCTTTATAAAGTCTATAAAAGAATAAGTAACCCATGGAATAGGATTCCCGCGCTCATCAACAGGTGATTGGCTATCAAAAGCTTTAAACCAGCCAATTTTATCTAAATAACCTTTGCTATTGAACGACAACAACGAGCGCAACCTTTTGGGTTGCTTCAAAACATCTATAAGTAACGATAAATTGCTCAACGATTGAATGCTTTTTGAAAAAGTGAAATTAAGAATAAAGATTTTAACATTTGTACTCCCTGACCACGAGTTTTTGGTACAAGCAATATAAAAAACGTAGCTACCGCATAGGCTATGAGCGTTGCATAAGCAGCACCAATGATTCCATACGCTGGAATGAAGTATATATTAAGCACAATGTTAACCAATGCCCCTACCCCTGTGCGCAGCATTGATAGCTTAAAATAACCTTCGGCAATAAGGTATTGACCGCTTGCGCTTCCTAAAAACACAAATATACCCGCCCACACGTGTACCGCTAAAACCGGCGCTCCGGACCAAAATTCGGGATGATTATGAAATGCTATTTTATAAATATAGGATGAAGCAAAGGTCATGAAAATGGCTACCGAAAGACTTATGATGACCATAAGGTCATACATATTTTGCAGGCGTTTATAGTAGCGGTCAATATCTGTTTTCCGGGCATAAACTATAGCCGGAAACACAGATGTTACTACTGCAACCGGTAAAAAGTAAAAACTTTCGCTCAAGCTTACCACGGTAGAATATATACCCAATTGTGCTTCGCCAAGATAACTGGTGATCATGGCCTGATCTATTTTCATATAAATAGATACCAATATAGCCGAAAATGCCAGGGGCCACGATTTTTTGAATAAATATGCTGCCACCGGGGCTTTATACCTCCACTCATTTATACGGTTATGCGTGCTGTGGTAAACAATAATGTATCCTGTTGCAATAATTACAGCATCGAACAACAACGCCCAAACAAACCACAACAAGGGCATATGTAAAAGCACCAAGGTAAGTTTAATGCCTGCCGAGGTTAGGTTACCTGCCACCTGCACATACATAATATACTTGGCTTGCACTTTAGCCTGAAAGTAGCTTTCAATAATATTAAATGCCTGTATAATGGCTGTAAACGCCACAATAAGTACAAACGTGAACGGCGTATTAAGATGTTTGAAGTGAGTGATAACCTCATAAGCTACATATACCAATGGCAATGTAACTATGCCTGCCAGCAAGCGCATCCAAAAGGCGGTACCTAACAGTGTAAATTTTCTTTCAGGGTGATTGATAAGCTCGCGGGTAACGAAGCCATCTAAGCCCAGGGCAGCTACCGCCATTGAGAAAACTACAATAGTCATGGGGTAGTTGAGTATACCATTTTGCGTTGGCCCTAAATAACTGGATAGCACAAATGTATTGACAACCATCTTTATAACCATGCTGCCAACGCGCGCCATCATAAGCATACCGGTATTCTTAAAATACTTTTGAAAAGCCTGCTGATCGAATCCGGGAATACTGGGTATGCGCATATTTTACTGCAAATGTATAAAATGTGTGATTGTACGCTCACTTAAAATGCATTATGCTTAAGGATGATGCTAAATTTTAAGATATTTTATGCTTTTTTGCCTTTACACACATTAGTTTACATATGACAACCGACCATCCATATTTCAAACCATTGCATTCGTACTCACAAGATGGTGAAGACATGCTGCTGCGTTCTTTGTTGAAAGAAGCAACGCCCGGTTATGAAGACTATAAAGGATTTTTTATTGACATTGGTGCTTACCACCCGTTCCGGTTTTCAAATACCATGCACTTTTATGAGCAAGGCTGGCACGGTATTAACATTGAGCCTACGCCTAGTGCCATACAACTGTTTAACCAGTATCGCGAAAACGATATAAACCTCAATGTAGGTATAGGCCAAGCGCACTCCAAACAAACGCTTTATTGTTTTAACGATTCGGCCTATAATACTTTTGATGAACCTACTGCCCGCCAACGTGATAAAGACTCAAGCAGCTTTCATGTGGTTGAAACCGCCGAAGTAGAAATTTACACCCTGGCCGAGGTTTTAGACCAGTACCTGCCGGCCGGACAATCTGTTATTGATTTTATGAGTATTGATGTAGCCGGGCTTGATGTAAAAGTACTACAATCAAACAACTGGGATAAATATCGCCCTAAATTTGTATTGGTAGAGGATGTTGACAACAATTTCAGCCACCTCGATGCTTCTGAAGCACATAGTTTTTTAGCCGACCAAGGATACCGTATTGTTAACAAAACGTTGCGTACACTGATATTTAAGCAAGTATAGATGCTATATATAAAACAACAAAACCCCGACTATTGCCAGGGTTTTGTTGTTTTATATGCTAATTAATCGTTATTGATTAACAAACTTTTTAGCGTTGATTTTACGCTCGTTTTCAGTTAAGTAAATTTTACGTATACGCATGCTCTGCGGCGTAACCTCAATGTACTCGTCAGCCTGAATATACTCCATTGACTCTTCTAATGAGAATTTGATAGCCGGTGCAATACGAACGTTGTCATCACTACCTGATGCACGCATGTTGGTTAATTGTTTACCTTTTACCAGGTTTACAACTAAGTCGTTATCACGGATGTGCTCGCCCAGGATTTGACCTTCGTAAATATCAACACCCGGATCAACGAAGAAGCGACCGCGGTCTTGTAATTTATCAATAGAGAATGCAGTTGTTTTACCGGTTTCCATTGATACCAATACACCGTTTGCACGTCCAGGAATATTACCTTTCCAAGGCTCGTAAGCTTTGAAGCGGTGCGCCATAATAGCCTCACCAGCAGTAGCAGTTAATACGTTGTTACGTAAACCAATAATACCACGTGATGGAATTTCAAATTCTAAGTGCTGTAAATCGCCTTTTGGCTCCATTACTAACAACTCGCCTTTACGCTGAGTTACCAACTCAATTACTTTACCGGCAACATCACCAGGCACGTCAACAGTTAAAACCTCAATAGGCTCACATTTAACACCGTCAATTTCTTTAACAATTACCTGTGGCTGGCCAACCTGCAATTCGTAACCCTCGCGACGCATGGTTTCAATCAATACTGATAAGTGAAGAATACCACGACCGTATACTAAGTAAGAGTCCGGAGATTCGGTTTCAACTACTTTAAGTGCCAGGTTTTTCTCCATCTCTTTGTACAGACGGTCACGTACGTGGCGTGAGGTAACAAATTTACCTTCTTTACCAAAGAAAGGTGAGTTATTGATGGTGAACAACATGTTCATAGTAGGCTCATCAATTTTGATAACCTCTAATTGCTCCGGTTTTTCAAAATCGGCAATGGTATCACCAATTTCAAAACCTTCAATACCTACTACAGCACAAATATCGCCGGCGTTAACCTGCGTAGCTTTGACTTTACCTAAACCTTCAAAGGTGTAAAGTTCTTTAATACGTGATTTTTGGATAGAACCATCGCGTTTAACTAAAGATACCGGTTGGTTTTCTTTAATGGTACCACGGGCAACACGGCCAATGGCAATACGACCTACGAACGATGAATAATCTAAAGAAGTAATTTGCATTTGCAAAGTACCTTCATTATAAGGAGCCGGTGGAATGTTTTCAAGGATAGCATCCATTAATGGGAATATATCCTCAGTTTTTTTCTTCCAGTCGGTGCTCATCCAACCTTGTTTTGATGAACCGTAAATAACCGGGAACTCCAATTGCTCTTCGGTAGCATCAAGGTTAAAGAACAATTCAAAAATTTGCTCATAAACCTCTTCAGGGCGACAGTTTTCTTTGTCAACTTTGTTTACAACTACAATAGGTTTTAAGCCTAAAGCCAAAGCCTTTTGAGTTACAAAACGGGTTTGAGGCATTGCACCTTCAAAAGCATCACACAACAGCAATACGCCGTCGGCCATTTTTAACACACGCTCAACCTCACCGCCAAAGTCGGCGTGACCAGGGGTATCAATAATGTTGATTTTTACATCTTTGTACCTAACAGAAACGTTTTTTGATACGATGGTAATACCACGCTCACGCTCCAGGTCGTTGTTGTCGAGGATAAGCTCTCCAGTTTCCTGATTATCGCGGAAAATGGCGCAGCTATGAAGGATTTTATCAACCAAAGTAGTTTTACCGTGGTCAACGTGTGCTATAATAGCAATATTACGAATTTGATTTTGCATGAAAATGCCTCTTAAATTTTGCGCAAAGATACGCTTAATTTGTTGCATTTAAAAGGTTTGCCTGCTTTTTACAAATTTGTGAATATAATTAATAAACAAGGAGTTAAGGTGAGATAGCGGTTTTACAAATCAGCTGTAATTAAACTATCTTCCTGCCAATTGTGCCTGGTAAAGATAATCGACGTTCAGTTTTTACGTTACCATTATATAACAATCATTAGTTTTGCCATATGAGTTTTCAAACCCTTGTAATTATACTGCTGTTTGTTGCTGCTTTATGTTATGTAGGCCGTATGTTGTACAAAAGTTTGTATACAAAAAAAGGCTGTGGTTCGAACTGTAAATGCGGTGTTGATTTTTCAAATATCGATACTGCTAAATCCCGCTCGTAATTACTCATCTTCTTTTAATGCGGTTTTGCCTAAAACCGTTAGCTTTGCCTTTTTCTGAAACCTATTAAGTGCCAATGGCTCATAAACAGATATTTCAGGCTGACAACCCTAAACGTTGGAACAAGTTTAAATGGCTCAGCCGTGTTATTATATTCGTGCTTTTAAGTGGTGTGGTGGCTGCAGCCATCACGGTAACATCCAAACAATACCCTAGTTTACCTAACCTCGTACCCACACAAAAAAAACTAACTACCGATGAGTTGAATAAACTTAAGCGCTCGGCAGAATACCGCGACTTTAAGGTTGAAAAAGAACGCATTGAGGAAACCCGCCGTGCTTTGAAACGCCATCAGCTCAGGCACCCTAACAACGCCAACCGTATAAACGTAGGTTTTTACCTGGCCTGGGAACCACAGGCATACTTTTCACTTGCCGAAAATATCAAACGACTTGATATGATTGTAAGCGAGGGGTTTGCAATTACGCCCGGTAAAGACACCATTACAGCAAGGCTTGATACCGGCTTAATAAACCTTAACAAGCGCTATAAAAAACCGGTTATAGTAAGGCTTACCAATTACATTAACCTAAGCAATACTGAAGGGCGTTTTGATACGCGCGATGTTCAGCGCATTATAGCTAACAAAAAATTGCGTACGGCCTTTATTAGCAACATTGCCAACAAACTTTCACAGTATAATCTTCGCGGGCTTGATTTGAATTTTGACGATATTAAAAACCGCAAATCAGCCGACTACCTTGCCTTTCAACGCGAATTATATACCACTTTACACGTCAGGGGATTTTTGGTAACGCAAAGCTTTTGGCCCGAGGATGACGAGTACGACCTGCAGTTTTTGCAGAAATATAACGACTACCTGTTTGCCATGGCTATTGACCAGCATAACGAGAGTAGCAATGCGGGTGATATCTCTCACCAGCATTGGGTAGAGGAACAATTGGATGCCGTTTGCCAGAAAATTCCAAGCAATAAAATCATACTCACTTTTGCAGCTGGTGGTTATGACTGGCCCGAAAATCAATACGGCCGATCAATAGGTTATCAGCAGGCCGTGAGTACCGCTGCCGAAAACAAAAGCAAAGTTGTTTTTGATTCCGAGTCTGCAAACCTGATGTACACTTATAAGGGTACCGATACCCTTAAGCACACGGTGTACTTTGCCGATGCCGTAACCAATTTCAACATCATACGCATGGCTGATGATTGGGCAACCGGGGGCGTGGCCCTTTGGCGGCTGGGCTCAGAAGACCCACGATTATGGAGATTCTTTGCCAAAAACCTATCTACAGATTCGCTTAAAAAAACCGGGGTTGATACCCGATGGTTCACCAATAAGGTTGGCCTTAATAATCGTATTGATTATGCGGGCGATGGTGAAGTGCTTGACCTGGTAACGCAGCCCGATACCGGTAAAATCAACGTTCAGTTTAATGCTAAAACTTTTACTTTTACAAACCAGGAGTACCTCAAACTACCTACCAAGTATGTAATAAGGCGATATGGTTATGCACCCGGAAAGATTGTGCTTACGTTTGATGACGGGCCCGACCCTAATTACACACCGCGTATAATTGACATCCTGAAAAAAGAAAAAATTCCGGGTTCGTTTTTCGTGGTGGGTTCAATGGTTGAGAAAAACATACCGCTGCTTAAACGTATTTTTGACGAGGGTTACGAAATTGGAAACCATACATTTTTTCACCCCGATATTTCACAGATAAGTTTACAAAGGGTAAGCTTTGAGTTAAATGCCACCCGTAAACTCATTGAATCTATAACCGGGCACAGCACCGTTCTTTTCAGGGCTCCTTTCAATGCCGATGCCGAGCCACAAACTATTGCCGAGGTTATACCTGTAGCCAAAAGCAAGGAGGAGAACTACATTAATATAGGGGAATTTATCGACCCTCATGATTGGGAACCAGGCGTTACAGCCGATACCATTGTAGCCCGTACTATTAGGCAGGCAAACAATGGCTCAATGATTTTATTGCATGATGCCGGTGGCGATAGTAGGGAGGAAACTATAAAGGCCCTGCCACGCATTATTGAGTATTTTAAAACGCATACTTATGATGGTGTTCACAAATATGAGTTTACCACCATTGCCGATGTACTGAACAAAAAGAAAGAAGACTTAATGCCGCGTGTAACAAACGATGCCGACTCAGGAGTTACGGGCCGTTTGTATGACATGTTCAACGTTGGCTTGTTTTATACCAACTGGATATTGCTTTACCTCTTCTTGTCGGCTATATTTCTAGCGGTTGGTCGTATCATACTCATTGGTATACTGGCACTGCGTCAGTTTGCACTTAATAAAAAGAACCCCGATCATGACGTTGATATTGCCGCGCTTCCGCCAGTAAGCATTATTGTGCCTGCTTATAATGAAGAGGTTACAGCTATAAAGACTATTCAAAGCTTATTGCAACTTGAGTATCCTAAGATGGAAATTTTGTTTATTGATGATGGATCAAAAGACAAAACGTACGAAATTGTAAATAATGCGTACCAAAATCATCCGGCGGTACGTGTGCTTACCAAACCTAACGGCGGTAAAGCCTCAGCATTAAATTTTGGTATTGCGCAAGCCCAGCACGAATTTGTGGTATGTATTGATGCCGACACCTTGTTGAAAAATGATGCCATTATACACCTCATGGCTTATTTTACCGATGCAGAAATTGGCGCTGTAGCTGGTACCGTAAAAGTGGGTAATGAAACCAACATTATCACACGCTGGCAGTCAATTGAATACATCACAGCGCAAAACATGGACCGCCGTGCTTTTGATTTGCTTAATAGCATTACTGTGGTTCCGGGTGCTATAGGCGCTTTCCGTAAAGAAGCGGTGGCAAAGGCAGGTGGCTTTACTACCGATACGCTGGCCGAAGATTGCGACCTTACCATGCGCATACTAAAACAGGGCTATATTATACGCAATGCCGGAGAAGCCATTGCTTACACCGAAGCACCCGAAACAATACACATGCTGCTTAAACAACGCTTTAGATGGAGCTATGGCGTAATGCAAAGCTTTTGGAAGAACCGCGATGCGTTGTTCAGAAGCCGATACAAGTTTTTTGGCATGGTGGGTATGCCCAATATATTAGTATTCCAAATTATTTTACCCCTGTTTTCGCCCCTGGCCGATTTAATGATGATTGGCGGCATGTTTAGTGATCATCCCGAAAAAATATTTTATTTCTACCTGGCATTTATTGTTATTGATTTGCTTGTTGCTGTAATTGCCTTTAAAATGGAAAAAGAAGATTACCGCAAGCTAATTTATATCATACCTCAACGCTTTGTTTGGCGTCAGTTAATGTATTACATCTTATTTAAATCGTTGCGGCATGCCTTAAAGGGTCAGCACAGCGGATGGGGCAACTTAAAGCGCACCGGTAATGTAAAAGCCACGCAGCCAAAAACTGAATAATTACTTAAATGATAAAATTTATAAGCGTTATACTGCTGTCACTATCAACGCTTACTTTAAGCAGTAGCAAGTCTGATTGCGCAACATACCCTGATAAGGCAAGTGTTTTTAAAGGGAATTTTACTGATGATTATGGCATTAAATACACCATAAATGATACGCTTTGGGTACAGCATCCGCGTATCCAATTTCACATCATTAAATGGAACTATGAAGAGCAGTATCTTATTGCCCGCAATGATGCAAAAAACCCCGGCGAAGGTGGTTTGTACACACGTATTGATTTAATGCAGTTTGATAACATGCAGCCCTGGCTGTGGGGATACTGCTTGAGTGTTTTTGATGCCACAAGTGACGTTGCGGCAGAAGCCGTAGCCATTGCCGATCGTAAAAATCCTAGAAAAGGATGCAATGGCTACCCTTTTTCAAGAATGAAACGGGTAGAATAGCCGGCCCGCTTCATTTTGTATAAATCGTAAATTTATTTTTCTATAAGGCACACGGCATAAGCCACTACACCTTCTTCACGGCCTATGAAACCCATTTGCTCGTTTGTAGTAGCTTTTATAGAGATATCTTCTTCGCTTATACCGGCGGCCTGTGCAATGTTTGTCTTCATTGCCGGAATGTGCGGATTTATTTTAGGCGCCTCAAGGCATATCATGGCATCAATATTACCCACATTCCAGCCCTTTTCCTTCAACAGCTCTATCACATGTTGTAATAAAATAAGGCTGCTTATTCCGCGCCAGCGCTCATCCTTGTTTGAAAAATGATAGCCTATATCGCGCAGGTTTGCTGCGCCTAACAAAGCGTCGCATATGGCGTGTACCATTACGTCGGCGTCTGAATGGCCAAATGCACCCGAATGATGTGGCAATTGAACACCGCCCATTATAAACGGATGTCCTTCTTTCATCTGGTGAACATCAAACCCAAAGCCTACTTTTATTTTACTCAAAACAAATTCCTTTTTCCGCCAAAGTTAGCAATAAGCGTAAAACGAAGTGTGTTAGCCAACGCACTTTTTTGTTGTGCAGCCACAAGGTATGATAAATCGATATTGAAAATATCATACTTAAACCCTGCACCTACAGTTGCGTACTGCCGGTTACCTTTTGATGGATTTTCGTAAAAATAGCCGGCCCTTAAAAAGAATTGTTTATTATAGCCATATTCTGCACCGGCAGCGTAGCTAATTTCCTTTAACTCTTCACTAACGCCTCCAGGAGCGTCGGCAAAAGAACCAAATATCCCCGCAGGTATAGATCTGTTATCATCATAACCGCTAATAATTGCACCATTACTGCTTCTTATAGGCGGCGTAGGTGCCATTAGCTTGTTTAAGTCAAGCGTAAGTGTTAATTGGTTAAGCTTATCCAAATACCATGTATCGGCTACGCCTATGCGCATATTGGCCGGCAAAAAGTAGCTTGCTCCGTTATCGGTGTAGCTCATTTTTGTTCCCAAATTTGAAAAGTTCGCACCAAATGCCAGTAAGGCATCTTTACCAAATTGCTGCGTTTGCTTTTGATAGTAAGCCGAAACATCAGCAGCTAAAGCGTTGCCCGCTTTGGTTTGCAGCCCGTTAACCGCTGCCCCATTTGTTAAGCCCGAGTATATATACCGTAAGGTTAGTCCTAACGAAAAGTTTTCACCAAACTTACGTGCAAATGAGCCATCAATGGAAAACTCGTTAGGGGTATATGTTCCCTGGTCGGCCTGTGAGCCGTCAATGAGCTGAATTTTACCTAAGTTAAAGTAGCGCAACGAGAGGCCTATAGTGTTACGACTATCTAACTGGTGGGCGTAGCTCAGGTAAGCCAGGTTAACATCTGATATAAGCCTGCGTAACCAAGGGCTGTATGATAATGCAAGGTTATCTTTATCATCAATAAATGCAAGTTTAGATGGATTCCAGTAGTTGGCATTGGCATCAGGCGAGAGCGCTACACCTGCATCGCCCATAGCTCCCGAGCGCGAGTCGGGTGCAATGGTTAAAAACGGAACCGCTGTATTGATGCCGTTTACACTGCTGCCGTTGCTGTTGGTGTTAGTGTTGTTTGCCTGGCAAAAAGCCGCGGCCGGCAATAGCCAACTAACTATAAAAAAAGCGTTTAGCTTACTCATTTTCATTACCACAAATTAGCTGTAAATTTTTGATATAAACTATCGTTCAAAGCCTTGACAGATAAAATATTTCGGGCGGCTTAAAGATATTTTATGTGCTGTGTAACCAATATTAAAAACTGACGTAAAAAAGGCTAATTAACCTCCGCTACTTATCTCAGTTGCTACAATTTAGTGTTTAAGAATTTTGTATTTTTACTAATCAATTTTGTCAGGAAAAAACATGATCAAGCGTTTTACTAAATCTGCCTTACTGTTGGGAAGTGTAGGGTTACTATTAGGCAGTTGCAGTAAGCCCATGCGTTCACAAAAAACCGGTATTGCTTACAATAACAAAGACAATGGCGGTTATATGCGCTTTAAACAAACTCACCCCGCTCCGGGCCCCGGCCTGGTTGCTATTGAAGGTGGAACCTTTGTTTGGGGCGGCAGCGCAGACCAGGATGTAGCTTACGAGTATAATAACGTTAAAAGACGTATTACTGTAGGTTCATTTTACATGGACGAAACCGAAGTATCGAACCAGGACTGGCTGGATTACCTGCATTACATCAGCATTACTTTTCCGGGCGACAGGGAGTTGTATTACAATGCTACACCAGACACCTTGGTTTGGCGCAGGCCTTTATCATACAACGAACCATACGTTGAAAACTATTTAAGACACCCTGCTTTTCAGGATTACCCGGTTGTGGGTGTAACCTGGGAACAGGCTAAGGAATACTGCGTGTTCCGTACCAATCAAATGAATGAGAACATTTTGCGCGAAACCGGAAGATTGGCAAGCTGGAAAGATGCTTCAGGCAATGGTGGCGCAGGTACTGCAGGTGCTAACGGAAAATCAAGCATTACCGAACCGTTTGATACCGAAATTTACCTTAACGGACAAATTAAAGGCCAGGGTGTTGACGGTAAAAAAATGATGGCTGACATGAATCCTCTGGCTAAACCGGGTGCAAATGGCAAACCAACCCGTACGGTACGCATGGAAGATGGTATATTGAAACCGGCTTTCCGTTTACCATCTGAAGCTGAATGGGAGTACGCAGCTATGGGTCTTGCGGGTAATACTCAATATGAAAATATTGAAGACGGAAAAATTTATCCATGGAATGGCATGGGTGTACGCTCGCCAAAAAGACGTACCCGCGGTATGATTATGGCTAACTTTAAGCGTGGCGCAGGTGATAACATGGGTGTAGCTGGATCATTGAATGACAAGGCTGATATTACAGCTCCTGTACGCTCTTACGAACCCAACGATTTTGGTTTATATAATATGGCCGGAAACGTAAACGAGTGGACTGCCGATACCTATCGCCAAATGACGTTTGAGGATGCTGAAGACTTTAACCCTTTCCGTGGTAATGAGTGGACTAACAAAAAACTGGCCGACCCGGAAAAAGGTGTATACGCAAAAGATAAATATGGCCGTCCTATAAGAGAGGCAGCGAAATCTAACAAAAAACTATCGTGGGCTGAGTTTACTGCTCAACAACAAGGAGGTAACAGCGTAACCCCGCCGGCAGCCAATGCTGCAGGTACAACCGCAGCAATTGCAGCATCAGGCAAACCATTCAAAAACGATCAGCGTGGTGCGGCCGATTCAACTGATAATACACTTTACGGAGTAACCACTTTGGTTAACGACCGTTCAAAGGTTTACAAAGGTGGTTCATGGAATGACCGTGCAATGTGGCTTAATCCTGCAACCCGCCGTTTTATGGATCAGGGAGATGCAAGTGCCGAAGTTGGCTTCCGTTGCGCTATGACAATGGTTGGTGCGCCCGAAATTAACCCTAATGGCAAGGCACACTTCAGTGTTAAAAAACCTAAAAACTACAATCCTAAAAAGTAAGCATTTTTTGACTGCATTAAAAAAGGCGCCTGCTCATACCGAACAGGCGCCTTTTTTTATGTGATTATTATTATTGCTCGTTCTTAATAGTTTGCTGAAAAATAATCTTATAGTTAGCGTTTGTGCCCTCGTTATAAAGTTGTAATGACACGTCGGCCGTGTCCCAAGGCTGGTCTTTCATCGCGGTTGCAAAAGGTGCAAAAGCCGTTGTGTTTGATTGAAAGCCTCTGTAATCAGCAGCTTTAAAATTCAGCGCGCCGTAATTAACTACGTTTTCTGCACCGTTTATAACCTTGTAAACATAACGGTCAAAGTATACATGGGTGTAGCCAATAAGCGTTGGCGGCAAAAATAGTTCATAGTAAGCGTCGGTTGGTAATGCAGCTACGGCAAAGCTTATACCATAGTCAGCATTACGTAAAAACAGGTTGGTTTTCCAGTTATCAACCAGCCGGCCTGTGGGGCCAACAAACGTGCTGCTAACGGCTGTATTTAAGTTTGTTTCAAACCTGTACATCCTTGAATTTGATGTGTAAACCTTGATGTTAGTACTCCAAGTACCGGTAGACACGCCGTTTAACGATATGGTATAAAATGTACCACCTTTTGTTGCTCGCTTACGGATGGTTTTGCTGCCGTTGCTTAACACTGCAACTACCGAGTCGGTTGTATTAATATCAACGCTGGTACGCGGAAAGGTGATAACTACCTGGTTTTGGTTGTTAGCACCATCATCGGTTCCGTTACCACTGCCAGGGTTTACAGGCGTAACATCCTCACTGTTATCATATGTACGGCACGATGATACCGCCGCCAGCAAGCCTACAACAAGCACGGTATACTTCAATTGGGTAAATATTTTCATGTCTAATTTGTTCGTCTAAAATTATACCATTTATTGGGTAAGCGCATATTGCACCAAATTAGCACCCATCCGCAGTGCTTTAAGCCGGGTTTCCTGACTATCACCTGCATAGGTACCTAAATCTTCCCAACCGTTACCTAAGTCGCACTCCACATCATAAAAACACACCAGGCGGCCCTTATAAATTATGCCGAAGCCTTGCGGACGTTTATTATCATGTTCATGAACCTTGGGCAGTCCGTTCGGAAAGTCGAATTTCTGATGATATACAGGATGATTCAAAGGCAGCTCTACAAAGTTAAGTTCGGGGAATATCTTCTTCATTTGGGGGCGTACGAACTTATCAAGTCCGTAATTATCACAAATGTGAAGAAAACCACCACCTATTAAGTATTTACGTAAATTACGCACGTCCTGATCTGAAAAAATAACGTTGCCATGCCCCGTCATAAAGATGAACGGATAATTAAAAATTTCGGCGCTACCGGCTTCAACTGTTTCGTCTTCTGCCTTAAAGTTTGTTTTAATGTTTTGATTGCAGAATTTAATCAAATTGGGCAATGCTGTTCTATCGGCATACCAATCGCCACCTCCATTATATTTAAGCCGAGCAAGCGTATAAGTTGGCACAGGGGTGAAACTGCTTAAGGCAATGCTTAACACTAGCAAGATCAAAGCCGACCATTTGATGTTTAGTTTTAGCCTTAATAATTCCATCTATGCTCCTATTTCTCTTTCTAAATTCAATTTGGTTCCACTGACTCACTTTAAGAGTGAATATTACTCTGCATGGTCATTATCTATTGAGAAAATTCACCTCAAAGCATGCCTCCAAAGCGGCAGTTTCTGTACGCAGCCTGCTATCCCCTAAAGTTATAGGTTTAAAGCCGTTCTGCAAAGCCTCTTCAATCTCTTTTTCGGTAAAGTCACCCTCGGGACCGATAAGAACCAGGCAATTACCCTGCAACTGCAACTGAGATGCGAGGCTCACCTTATCCTGATCTGGCAAGCAATGGGCAACAAACTTTTGTCCTTCAAAAGGAGCATTCAGCAGTTTACTTAATGGCTGAACACCATTCAGCTTAGGGTGATAGGCCTTCAATGATTGTTTGACGGCTGATGTGATTATCTTGTCCAGGCGCTCGACTTTTGCTTCTTTACGTTCTGAACGCTGACATAAAATAAGCGATACTTCATCAATTCCAATCTCTGTAGCTTTCTCTAAAAACCACTCAATACGTTCAATATTTTTAGTTGGGGCAACGGCTATATGCAAATAATGATTGCGCTTACCATGTTCCTGCTCACTGGTTTCAACGGCCAGCAATGTTTTTTTTGGATGAGCATCCATAATGCCTGCCGTATAAAAACCTCCTTTACCGTCAACTAACTGTACCTTATCATTAGGCTGCAGGCGCAGCACTCTTATAGCATGTTTACTTTCTTCTTCGCTAAGCATGTAGTGCGTGGCATTCGAAGCTATATCGGGTGTATAAAATATGTGCATGCTCAATTGATTACAGTACCGCAAAAATAACAAACGCGGAAGATTGGCCTTAGCTTTTCTCCCGCGTTTATAGCAGCTTATTTAAAAAGATGATCAATGATCATCTTTCATATCTTCTTCGTTGATCAGTAGTTCGAGTTTAACCGATTCAATGTTTTGCTCCGATTTTCGCAATACCGTAATGTTATAGCCATTTGCTTCACGCTGCTCACCTACGTCAGGTATCTTTCCAAAAATTTCACTTACCCAACCCGATACTGTGTCAAAGTCACCATCTTCTGGCAAGTCATGTGGTAAATTTTCGTTCACATCGTAAATAGAGGCAACAGCGTTTACTATAAATTCGCGGTCATTTACTTTCTCAACAATAGGCTTTTCCTCGTCAAACTCATCCTGTATCTCCCCTACCAATTCTTCAACAATATCTTCGAGTGTAACCATGCCCGCTGTACCACCAAATTCATCTAGCACAATAGCGATTTGAATACGGCGCAGCTTAAGCTCGGCCATTAACTCGTTAATCTTTTTGGTTTCAGGAATAAAATAAGGTTTACGAATGATGTCTTTCAAATCAAAGTCTTCCTTGCGGGCCAGTAATGGTAAAATATCCTTGGCGTGTACAATGCCTACAATTTTATCAATCGAGTCGTCGTAAACAGGCATACGCGAATAACCTTCGGTTACCAGGCATTCCAGAACCTCCTCAGATGTGCTTGCCAAATCAATACCCGAAATTTTGGTACGTGGCACCATGATGTTTTTCACCACACGCTCGTTAAAGTCGAATACGTTTTTAATAAGCTCATGCTCAGCCGAATCAAGCGCCCCACTCTCTTTACCTTGTTCAAGCAGGTACTGCAGTTCCTCTGACGAGTGATGCGATTCTTCGCCATGAACAGTAGTAATACCAAACAGTTTAAGTATAAAGTTTGCAAAGTTGTTTAGCAACCATATTGCGGGGCGAAAAACCAGGAAGAAAAAACGCATGGGGTATGACACCGCTAGCGTTGTACGTACTGAACGTTGTATAGCAAGTGATTTAGGAGCCAGCTCACCAAATACGATATGGAGTATGGTAATAGTTAAGAACGCTACCACGTGGCTGGTGTTTTTAACCAGGTCAGACGTTACCTCCATGCCAAACATAGAGAATGTTTTGAGCATGATGTTAGAAACCACACTCTCACCTGCCCAACCCAAACCCAGTGAAGCAATGGTAATACCCAACTGCGTAGCAGCCAGGTATCCATCTAAGTTGTGCATTATACCCCGGGCAACTTTGGCCATGCTGCTGCCGGCCTTTGCCTGGATCTCAATTTGCGACCCCCGAACTCGCACCATGGCAAATTCGGCGGCAACAAAAAAACCATTTAACAATACCAAAAATATTGTAAGGAATATATGAAAACCGTTTATGTCAATCGTCTCGGGGTCCATGTAGTGGGTTATTGGTTCGAACGGAAAGTAGAATTATACAATTCTAAACTTTCTTGAATTACCTTAAGCGCATATGGTTTGCCCATTAAGTGCTCAATGGTTACGTTTTTGCCTTCCAGCTTCTTGTAATCCTGGAAGAAACGTACAATCTCTTTCATAGCATGAGGAGGTAACTCATTTAAATCGTTAATGTAATTAACAGACATGTCGTTTTTAGCAACAGCAATAATCTTATCATCCTGCTCGCCATTATCAACCATGTGCATAACGCCAATAACCTTAGCTTCGATTAATGACATTGGGTAAACATCAACCGAGCATAATACCAGTATATCAAGAGGATCTTTATCGTCGCAATAAGTTTGCGGAATAAAGCCGTAGTTAGCAGGATACATTACTGATGAAAATAGCACGCGGTCTAACTTCAGTAAGCCTGAATCTTTGTCAATTTCGTATTTAGCTTTTGAACCTTTAGGAATCTCAATGATAGCATTAACTACCTCAGGAAGATTTTCTCCCGGTGTAACCTGATGCCAGGGGTGTTGTGTACTCATTTGTAGAAATAGTGTGAATATTGAATAAATTAATGTTCGTCGTTTTTGTTTTCGCCTTTTCCTCGTTTTACAAAAGCAATTATAAGCGGTATGCTTGTTACCACTATCAAGGCAATTACAATATACTGTAAATAGTTTTTAATCTGCGGATATTTTATACCTAAAAAATACCCTAATAAAGTTAAAATGCTAACCCAGGCAATGCTGCCTACAAAGTTATATAAAGTAAACCGTTTAAGGTCTACTTTTACTACGCCCGCAAAGATAGGCGCAAAAGTACGTATTATAGGAAAAAAACGGCCTAACACGAGCGCCATACCACCATACTTTTGGTAAAACTCGCGGGCCATGCTTATGTGTTTCCGTTTAAAAAAGAGGGTATCTTTTCTGTTCTCCATCAACGGACCGGTACGAAAGCCAAACCAGTAACCGGTATAATTACCCAACACTCCTGCCGCTATTAGTGATAGTACCAGCGTATAAACCGGCACATCAAGCAGGCCCGTTGCACAAAACAAACCAGCCATAAACAGCAGATAGTCGCCCGGCAGAAAAAAACCGAAGAACAGTCCTGTTTCAGCATACACCACAATCAGCAACAGGTAAAAACCACCTTTGCTAATAATGGACTGCGCGTCCGTCAGATTTTGGAGATGCTCCCAGAAATTTTCCATTCACAATATTTGTAAAGCTACAAATATTATAACAATTGCTATATGTTATATGTAAGGTTGTGAATTATTGCAGGATAAATACCAATGATTAGCGTTACGAGGGCAGAGAAGCCTAAAACAAACTGGTAATACCCCGGCACAGTAAGCGCCTCGTGCTCAGCATTGCGGAAATACATGGCAATGATTACCCTGAAATAGTAGAAGATACTCACAATGGCGTTAATAACAGCAATGATTACTAACCATAAATGGAAACGACTCATAGCACCGCTAAACATAAAAAATTTACCAATAAAACCTGCGGTTAACGGTATACCAGCTAAAGAGAGCATAGCAATAGTTAAAGTAGCCGCCAGGAACGGGTTGCGTTTGTGAAGGCCATTAAAGCACTCAAAGCTATCGCTGCCTAATTGTTGCTGAACCAATATCAACACACCAAAGGCTACTATTGATGCAATAGAATAGGCAGTAGCGTACATAAAAACTGCGTTGCCTGAGGTAGCACTTAGCGCCACAATAGCAAATAGCAAGTATCCTGCGTGCGATATGCTGGAGAAAGCCAACATACGTTTAAAGCCATGCTGGTATAGTGCTGTAAGGTTACCTACAAACAATGTAATGATGGTAATTACCATTAATGTAGGCATCCAAAATTCGGCAACAGGGGCAAAACTTACGCTAAATAAACGCAGGAATGCTGCAAAACCCGCAGTTTTCACAACAGTTGACATAAAAGCGGTAACTAATGTAGGCGAGCCTTCATAAACATCAGGCGTCCAGAAGTGGAATGGTGCTGCGCCTACTTTAAAGCACAGACCAACAATTATAAGGATGATACCGGTATGAAAAAGAGGATCAATACCACGAGGATGTTGTACTGCCCAGTTACGGATAGCCTCCAAACCAAATGAGTGCGTTGCACCATATATAAGCGTAATGCCAAATAGTAAGAAGCCTGTAGAAAAAGCTCCCATCAGGAAGTACTTTAATGCAGCTTCGTTTGATGCAAAATTCTTTTTATCAATACCGGCCAGTATATACAAGCTCACCGACATAATTTCGATACCCACAAACAACATGGCCAGGTTATAGTAAGATACCATAACAACGATACCTGCCAGCGAAAAAAGCATAATGGCGATGTATTCGGCAACGTTATCGCTTATGCGCTCAAAATAGTCTTTTGATAACATCAGTATTAACAGGGTTGAAACAATAGCTATTGCCGAAAAGGCCACCGAAAAATTATCGAACAGCATCATGCCGCTGAATATGGCCGATGCTCCGTTATTCCATTGCATAACGGCCGATGCCAATGCCACCAGTAAACCGGCAATAGTAACCGGCAGCAGCAATTTATTAGCCTTGTACAGGCCAATGTACAGCAACACGATGGGTAATATGGCTATGATAATTAATGTGGTCATTGTATATCTGAAATTCGAATCTCCAATAGTTTAGTTGTCAGTTTTACCGGCTACAAGCTGCTGGCAGGTACTGATTTATTTTTTATGCAGCAAGGCTGCGCTTATCTTACTGTTAACATCGTTCATCAATTGTGTAACTGATGATTCGGTAAGGTGAAGCACAGGTTGCGGGTAAACACCAATCACGATGATAAGGACGCAAATTATACCCAATATAAGCCTCTCGCCGGCAGTAATATCAGTGAAGGTTGCGGTAAGTGCATTGGTTTGGCCCTGCATAATGTTTTTGTAAGCCCTAAGCATATAAACAGCTCCCAGTATAATGGTTAAACCGGCAACAATACCCATCCACATATCGTAGCGGTAAACACCGTTCAATAATAAAAATTCGCCAATGAATCCGTTAGTTAAAGGTAAACCCACCGATCCTAATACGATAATGAGGAATGCAATGGAAAGCTGAGGCGCTACTTTAGCAATACCACCAAGCTGATCAACATCGCGGGTTTTTAATTGACGCTCAATAATATCGAGCACAAAAAACACACCTACTACTTCCAAACCGTGGTTAAGCATTTGTATCATGGCGCCCTGTAAGCCTTGAATAGTCCATGCTAGTAAACCTGCAGCTATCAAACCAACGTGGGCAATTGATGAATATGCTATTAAACGCTTGCTGTCTTTAACCCTGAAGGCAATAATAGATGCATATAAAATACCGGCAATGGCTAACCAAAGCGGGTTATTTTGCCATTCGTAAAACCCTACCGGCGCTATGGGAATCATCCAGCGGAGGGCTCCGTATATGCCCATCTTTAGCATAATACCTGACAATAGCATGGTTCCGGCGGCAGGAGCCTCGGTATAGGTATCAGGCTGCCAGGTGTGCAAAGGGAATATTGGCATCTTAATAGCAAATGCTAGTAAGAAAGCTGCAAATACCCATGCCTGCTGAGTGGGATTTAATTGCAATGCATAGAACTTATAAATATCAAAGCTATGCTCGGGCGTTTGCAGGTACAGGTAAATTAATGCCAACAGCATAAACAGTGAACCGGCAAATGTGTAGATGAAAAACTTAAGCGTAACCTTAACACGGTTTTCGCCACCCCACATACCACATATAAAGTAAATAGGTATTAGCGCTGCTTCCCAACCTACATAAAACATAAAGCCGTCTAACGCGGTAAATACCAGCATCAAGCCAAACTGCATGAACATGATAAGCGCATAAAACGCCGAAGCATTTTTATACTCGCGTTTAAATGTTGTTCCTATAATAAGCGGCACTAAACCTACGGTAAGAATAACAGGAATGATATTGATACCATCTATAGCTGCTGTAAAGTATATGCCCAGCTTAGGCATCCAGGCGGCATCAAATACAAACTGCGGGCTGCTTATATTGGTTTGAAATTGAGTAATAAAGTAAACACCTAAGGCCAGTTCAATTAATGAGAAAGCCAGTGCTATGGTTTTTACAGCATCGCCTTTAATAAAAAGAAGCGCAAGGGCTGCCAGTAAGGGTAAAAGAAGTAAGATACTAACCGTCATTTTTATATGCAGTAAACGCTTGTTTTAAAACTTAATTAAACTGTATACGAGCACGCCAATTATGCCAATAACCATCATAAAGAGGTAAAAACCCACATTACCGGTTTGTAACAGGCGTAAACCTCTTCCGGCCTCACAAGGTGCCTGCCCAAGGCCGTTTACTAATCCATCAATACCCAATTTATCAACCACCTTAAATAAAAAGCCTGAAAGCGCGTCAAGTGGGCGACGGACAATAGCATCATAAATTTCATCTATATAAAATTTATTATACGAAAGCTTCACCAAAGCAGGGCGTTCTTCAGTATCAGCTATCGGAATATCAGCCTGCTTAACGTATTTAATGTAAGCATAAATTAATGCCAGTACCGCCACTCCAACTGATACGCCCATGAGCATAAATTCAGTGTTGTGAGCAATAAACATTTTACCGGTTAGTGCTGATGATTTACTCATTACCGGCTCTAACCAATGCTCCAGCCAATGATGACCACCTAATGCTTCGGGCACGCCCATAAAGCCACCAACTGTTGACAGCACTGCCAATACAATTAACGGAATGGTCATGCTTGGTGGCGACTCGTGCAAATGATGTTCCTGCTCGTGCGTTCCGCGGAACTTACCCCAAAAGGTTAAGTACATTAAGCGGAACATATAGAATGAAGTGAACATGGCACCCAACACACCCAATACGTAAAGTATAGGGCTATGCATATAAGTATGCGCCAGTATTTCGTCTTTTGAAAAGAAACCTGCAAACGGGGGAATACCAGCAATGGCTACGGTACCAATTAACATAGTAATAAATGTTACCGGTAATTTGCCTTTCAATCCGCCCATATTTCGCATGTCCTGCTCACCGCTTACTGCGTGTATAACCGAACCGGCTCCTAAAAATAACAATGCTTTAAAAAATGCATGGGTTAATACGTGGAAGAATGCTCCGGTGTAAGCACCTACGCCTAATGCTAAACACATATAGCCTAACTGTGATACCGTAGAATAAGCTAACACTTTTTTAATATCGGTTTGAGTTAGGGCAATGATTGCTGCCAACAGTATAGTGGCCACACCAATAATAGCAATTACATGCTGAGTAACCGGGGCCAGGGTAAATAAGATATTTGAACGGGCAATCATATATATACCTGCGGTAACCATGGTAGCCGCGTGTATTAACGCCGAAACCGGGGTTGGGCCCGCCATTGCATCAGGCAGCCAGGTAAATAAAGGTATTTGTGCCGATTTACCTGTAGCGCCTACAAACAGCAGCAAGGTAATTAACATGATAGTGCCGTCACCGCTTTTCATGTTTGCAGCATGGGCAAATACTTTGGTGTACTCAATACTGCCAAATGTTTTCATGATTACGAATACCCCAATAAGGAAACCAAGGTCACCAATGCGGTTCATTACAAAGGCTTTCTTAGCGGCATCAGCATAAGCTGCATTGCCATACCAGAAACCTATGAGCAGGTACGAGCATAAACCTACACCCTCCCAGCCAATAAACATAATAACATAGTTTGAACCCAGCACCAGCAGCAACATAAAGAACACAAACAGGTTCAGATAAGCGAAAAACTTACCGAAACCCTCATCGTGGCTCATATAGCCAATAGAATACAAATGGATTAAAAAGCCAATGCCGGTTATAATCAACAGCATGATGGCGCTCAACTGATCGATCAGGAACGCAAATGGTATATGCAGATCGCCAACCTTTATCCAATCAAACAGGGTTACGTTGATAGGTGCGCCGGTTGATTTTACCTGTAAAAATGCGCCAACACTTAAAGCAAATGATAACAAAACCATCAAACTAGCTAAACCGCCAATGATGCTTTTAGGTAAGGTATTACGGCCCAATCCGTTAATTACGAATCCTGCCAGGGGCAGCAGCGGAATAAGCCAGAGGTATTTATCCATTTTTTGTTAGTTGTCTGAATCTGAATTTTCAGAATTTATGAATTAACAGAATCTTTTAATATTATGAGTGAGGCAGTTATGATATAAATCTAAAATCGAACATTCGAAATCCGAAATCAAGTAACTACCATTTCAATCTGTTCAATATATCTACGTCAATAGAGTTTGTATTGCGGTGTATCATCACAATAATGGCCAAACCTATGGCAATCTCTGCCGCGGCAAGCGCCATAATAAAAAATACAAACACCTGCCCGTTAGGATCGTTGCCGTACACCGAAAATACGGTAAGCAACAGGTTAACGGCATTCAGCATTAGCTCAACCGACATAAACACCACAATAGCGTTACGGCGTATTAATACCCCAATAACACCTATTGAAAATATGATAGCGCTTAACAGTATATAATGGTTAAGCGGAACAACTTTTACAGCTTCAAGAAAACTTTCCATTATACAGTAGTAGCTTTAGGTTTACCTTCTTTAGTGGCCAGCAATACAGCACCCACCATGGCCGATAGCAGCAGGATAGACGATACCTCGAACGGCAATAAAAATTCGTTAAATAATACCTTGCCCAGGTTTTGCACCGAGCCGAGGTTTACATCTTGCAGCACCACGGGATTTGACTTTGCAGTTAGTTTAATAGCGCCTACCAGGGTTACCAGCAATACACCGCCGCCTATGATACCCGCCAGTTTTACATAAATGCTTTTGGTAGGCTCAGTATCTTCATTCAGGTTCAGCATCATAAGCACAAACAGGAAAAGCACCAATATAGCGCCCATGTAAACAATAAAGTTTACCACTGCCAAAAACTGGGCATTCAAAATGATGTAATGAATGGTGAACGTAAAAAATGTAATAATGAGGTACAGCACACTATGCACCGGGTTTTTTGCAAAAATAACCAGCAGTGAAAACAGTATGGACAAGAATGCGATAAAGTAAAATACACTCATAGCTCGAGATACAGAAAAATACCTTTACCGGTTAATTGGTTGCCGGCAAAGGTATCATTCTTTTTTTATTGGTTTAAAGGCGGCTCAACTAATTTGTCTTTGCCGTATATAAAGTCTTTACGTAAAAAATCGGTTGGCACAATGTCGCCGTCGAGGTAAATGGCCTCTTTAGGGCAGGCTTCTTCGCACAGGCCGCAAAAAATGCAACGTAACATGTTTATCTCGTACACCGCTGCGTACTTTTCCTCGCGGTACAGGTGCTCTTCGCCTTTTTGGCGTTCACCGGCAGTCATAGTAATAGCTTCGGCCGGGCATGATAAAGCACACAAACCACACGCGGTACAACGCTCTTTACCGTCTTCATCGCGCTTTAGCGAGTGCATACCACGGAAATTCTCTGAAAACTCTCTTTTTTGTTCGGGGTAACGGATAGTTACGTCCTTCTTAAAAAAGTGCTTCATGGTTATGCTCAAACCCTGAGCAATAGCAGGCAGGTAAGCGCGCTCCCAAAAATTGAGCGGCTTAACTTCTAATACTTTTCGCTTTTTACTTAATGGTTCCATATATAGGGTTAAGCAAACTTTTCAATTAATGTAGATATAATACCGGTTAACACAATGTTGGCAATAGCAAGCGGTATCAGGGTTTTCCAACCCAAGTGCATCAGCTGATCATAACGGAAACGCGGGATAGTCCAGCGTACCCACATGAAAAAGAAGATGAAGGCAAATATTTTCGCAAACAGTACTACTACTCCAATTATAGGCGCAATGGTAGGGCCTGCATGTGCCGCCACCCAATCCATACCCGGATAATTATAACCGCCCCAGTACAGGGTAGCCATAACAGCCGATGATACGAACATATTGATATACTCGGCAAACAGGTAAAAACCCAGTTTCATGGATGAATATTCGGTATGATAACCACCTACCAGCTCTGTTTCACACTCAGGTAAATCGAACGGGCTGCGGTTGGTTTCGGCAAAGGCGCATACCATAAATATTAAAAAGCCAAGTGGCTGGGTAAGTACATTCCAATGCCAGCCATGCTGCTGCTCGGCGATTTCTTTTAAGCTTAAAGTACCGGTAAGCATCAATAAGGCAATGATAGATAAGCCCATCGAAATTTCGTAGCTGATGTTTTGTGAAGCTGCGCGTATTGCTCCTAATAATGAGTATTTATTATTAGATGCCCAACCACCAATCATGATGCCGTATACCCCCAACGATACTACGCCAAAGATGTATAAGATACCCACGTTAATATCTGTTACCTGCAGATCGATCACACGATCGCCTATTTGCATTTGTGGTCCCCACGGAATAACCGCCGAACCTATACAGGCTGTCATGATAGCCAGTGACGGACCAACGATGAACAGGAAACCGCTGGCGCGGGTGGGAATGATTTCCTCTTTCATGAACATTTTGGCACCATCGGCCATAGGCTGTAAAATACCAAACGGACCGGCACGGTTAGGGCCTACCCTATCTTGTAAAAAAGCAGCAACCTTACGCTCGGCATAAGTAGAATACATGGCTACTACAAGGCTTATGGCAAAAATCACTACCACAAGCACCAATTTTATGATTAAGTCAGCAATCTCCATTATAATCTAGTCTCCCGTTCAAATTGTTCTTTATTGGCTTCGAGTAAAACCGGGTTAGTTTTTACTACAGGCAATGGTCTTAATGTGTCGTAATGGTTTGCGCTGATTACCGATTGGTTTGATACCTTGCGTGGACCTTCAATAACCCAGTCGGCAGTTTTCTTTTTATCAAAGCGGCAGGTATTGCAAATAAATTCCTCTACCTCGCCATACTGATCTTTACGTGCCGTAACGCGTATTACGTCTTCACCTTTATACCAAAGTGTTACTTTACCGCTGCATTTTTCGTGGTCGCAATCACGGTGCGCTTCTACGGGTTTGGTAAACCAAACGCGGTTTTTAAAGCGGAAAGTTTTATCGGTTAAGGCACCTACGGGACAAACGTCTATTACGTTGCCCGAAAAGTCGTTATCAACTGCTTTTTTAATGTAGGTAGAAATTTCGGCATGATCGCCGCGATTTAATACGCCGTGTACGCGTTGCTCGGTAATTTGGTCGGCCGTAAAAACGCAACGGTAGCATAAAATACAACGGGTCATGTGCAGCTGTATTTTATCGCCAATGTCTATTTTTTCAAAAGTACGGCGGTCAAATTCGTAGCGGGTTTTAGCGGCACCGTGTTCGTAACCTAAATCTTGCAGGTGGCATTCGCCAGCCTGGTCACAAACGGGGCAATCAAGCGGATGATTGATTAGAAGCATCTCTACAATGCCTTTACGAGCTTCAATAACCTCAGGCGAGGTAATGTTTTGCACCTCCATACCATCCATAACACCTGTACGGCATGAGGCTACCAGCTTAGGCATAGGGCGCGGGTCTTTTTCTGAGCCCTTTGTTACCTTAACCAAACAGGTACGGCATTTACCGCCGCTGCCTTCCAGCTTAGAGTAATAGCACATAGCCGGCGGAACAATATCGCCTCCTATCTGCCTTGCAGCATTCAGAATGGATGTGCCGGGTTCAACATCAATGCTAATTCCGTCAATAGTTACTTTCATTAACCTTATCTCTAATATAAGCGAGGTAATCGCCGTTTATAATCTTTATATGTGATGGATGCAGTTCTTGTATAAAAACATACACCCAACAATTGATCTCTTTTTGGTTACCAAGCTTCACCGTTTTTACAACGCGGTTATACTCGTCCCCTTCGTACTCATCAAGTACCGCAAACACCGCTTGCGCATTGTTGGTGCGGTATACCTCGCCTGTAATAGTATCGGTTGCACTGGCAACTTCAACAAGGCCGGGGTATTGCCCTAAATCGTACAGTTGGCCCAAAATAGAGCCTTTTCCTTCAAAATGAAGATACTCTTGCACGCTGCGCATCACCCCGGCATTAAAAGTCTTTAACAAGGTGCCATATACAAATATGTATTCCATATATAACCTTGTTAAACCAGCGTATTATAACTGGTATTCCTTTATAACAGGGGTACCATCAGCGGCGGTACCCATTTCTATGTCAATTTTTGCGCCTTTCAATATTGGCGACTGCTGCAAAATAGGAGCAATATTCTTGAACAAAACTTCAGGGTTAGCAGCCGTTAAATAAAACAGCGCTCTGTTGTTTTCTTCATCAAGTTCATAAGTATCGTACTCTCCTACGTTATGATAATTAACTGCATTTTCTATCTGATCCTGCAAATCATCTAAGTAGTCAAAATCCTCTACTTTGTAATCAAACTTTATAACAACCGGATGTATTTCTGCCATGTTTTTTCAATAAGTTTAGTAAAACGTTATAAATATAATAACTTATTGCATATCAGAAATATTGCCTTCTGTTAAACCGCAGCTTCGGGCTTTGGCAATGGGTCGGCGTAATGTGCTAAACCATAGTTATGGCTTACCGCCTCAGCTCCGTTTGTTACGTGCCATTCAAACTCATCACGGAAGTGACGAATTGCGCTTGCCACCGGCCATGCAGCCGCATCACCCAGCGGACAAATTGTGTTGCCTTCTATTTTTTTCGATACATCAACCAACAAATCCATATCGCTCATTTTGCCGTGACCCATCTCTAAGCGGTGCAGCACTTTTTCCATCCAGCCAGTACCCTCACGGCAAGGCGAACACTGTCCGCAACTTTCGTGATGATAAAAGCGGGTAAAGTTCCAGGTATTGCGAACAATACACTGGTCTTCGTCAAAAGCAATAAAACCACCCGAACCCATCATGGTTCCGCTTACAAAGCCACCTTCCGACAGCCCTTCGTAACTCATAACCCGGGCATTGCCCTCAATGGTTTTGAGGATAAGGTTAGCCGGTAAAATTGGCACCGATGAACCACCGGCAACTACTGCTTTGAGGCGTTTGCCGTTGGCTATACCGCCACAGTATTCGTCCGAGTAAATAAATTCTTCAACCGGAACACCTAACTCAATCTCGTAAACACCCGGTTTAACCAGGTTACCACCTGCAGATATCAATTTAGTACCGGTACTTCTACCAATACCAATTTTGGCATACTCATCTCCACCATCACGAATGATTGGCACAGTTGCAGCAATTGACTCTACGTTGTTTACCACGGTTGGGCAGCCATACAAACCCGCAATAGCCGGGAACGGCGGTTTAATACGCGGATTACCACGCTTGCCTTCCAATGATTCAATTAGTGCCGTTTCTTCACCGCAGATGTAAGCGCCGCCTCCGGGTTGTACGTACAACTCCAGATCGTAACCGGTGCCTAGTATGTTTTTGCCTAAAAAGCCTGCATTTTTTGCTTCGGCTATGGCTCTTTCCAGGATGCGTATCTGTGGCATCATTTCGCCACGCACGTAGATGTACGAGGTTTTGGCGCCCAGTGCAAAGCTGGCTATAATCATCCCCTCAATTAAAAGGTGAGGGATGTGTGTCATTAAATAACGGTCTTTAAACGTACCGGGTTCCGATTCGTCGGCGTTGCAAACCAGGTAACGGGGCACACCTTCGGGCTTGGCCAAAAAGCTCCACTTCATACCAGTTGGGAAACCCGCACCACCACGGCCACGCAAACCCGATTTTTTAACCTCTTCCACCACTTCATCGGGTGTTAAAGTTTTCAGGGCTTTTTCCATGGCAGCATAACCACCTTTCTGGCGGTAAACTTCCAGGGTATTGATGCCGGGTACGTTTATATGTTCAAGTAATAATTTGCGTCCCATTGTTTAATACTCACTATATATGCTTCCCATTTTTGAACCAGTAACTAAAGGGTTATCTTGATTTAATAAATGGCCTTTAAAATTAGCTTTGAATTGCGCCCTCTCGATTTGGTGCCTCATTTGCTTATCTTTTTGGTTACTTTTCCGGGTTGAATTTCTACGGCGTCTATCACTAACCATCGACTTAAACCCGTACTTAGACCATATTTTTCTATATCTCGCATAGGCTTCAGCATTTACCTTATTCAAGTAGCCATAAGTATCTCCATTCGCAGTCATTAATTCTGAATACTTATCAGAATTTCGAAGCATATGGTAGTCCTTATCCTTTTGCGAAGCCATTTATTTAGTTATTTGCCTTAGCTTTTAAATCACTAACTAACCGGTCAACCGACTCAGGCGTTAGTTTTTCGTAAAACGTATACTCGGGGCCAATTTGCAGTACCGGGCCAAAACCACAGGCAGCAAGGCACTCTACTCCGCGCCAGCTAAACAGGCCATCGGCAGTAACTTCACCTTCTTTAACGCCCAGCGTTTGCTCAATATGGTCCATTATTTTTTCGGCACCTACCAAACAGCAAGGCCCTGTGCGGCAAACCTCTAACACGTACTTGCCCTGCGGGCGTAAAAAGTACATGGTGTAAAAGGTAGCTACCTCATAAACTTCAATCGACTCTATATTTAAATACTCGGCAACTTTATCCATTGCCTTTGCGCTTAACCAGCCATGCTCGGCCTGTACGGCATGCAGCATAGGCAACAAGGCCGATTTTTGCTTGCCTTCAGGATAGCGGCTTACAAAATCAGCAAACTGCTCAAGCAATGCGGCCGAAAACTCGACCGGTGTTTGGGTATCTTCTACTTTAAGCATCTAACTCTCCGGCTATAACGTTTAAGCTACTCATGTTAATAATGGCATCCGAAAGCAACATACCACGGCTCATATCGGCATACATGCTGTAATTGATAAAGCTTGGCCTGCGGAAATGCAAACGGTATGGGCTACGGCCACCATCGTTCACCAGGTAAAAGCCCAACTCGCCGTTAGTTCCTTCAACCGCATGGTAAACCTCTCCTACCGGTGCATCAATCTCACCCATCACAATTTTAAAATGATAAATAAGGGCTTCCATGTTGTTGTACACTTCCTCTTTTGGAGGCAAGTAAATTTCCGGAACATCGGCATGAAAAATGGCCGAGTCTTCTTTTTCTATCTTGTCCAAAGCCTGCTGTATCATGCGCATGCTTTGTTTCATTTCTTCGTTACGAACCAAAAAGCGGTCATACACATCGCCCGTAGTACCCACCGGAACTTCAAAATCAAAGTCCTCGTAAGAGCAATAAGGGTTCATGGCACGTACATCGTAATCAACGCCTGTAGCACGCAAAATCGGGCCGCTCCAGCTGTAATCAAGGGCAGTTTCGGCAGTTACCGGGGCTACGCCTTTGGTACGGTCGATGAAGATACGGTTACGGTTAAACAGCGCTTCAAATTCGTTCAGCACTTTAGGAAAATCTACCAAGAACTTTTTAATCTTGGCAAAAGCAATATCATTGAAGTTACGCTCAAAGCCACCTAACCTACCAACATTGGTTGTTAAGCGCGAACCGCAAACTTCTTCATAGATTTCATATATGGCCTCGCGGTATTCCATCATGTAGAGGAAACCCGTGAATGCTCCGGTATCAACCCCCAATACACCGTTACAGATAATATGGTCGGCAATACGAGCAAGCTCCATGATGATTACCCGGAGGTAATCAACGCGTTTTGGTGTTTGTATCTTCAACAGCTTTTCAACCGTCATGTGCCAGCCCATGTTATTAATAGGGGCTGAACAATAGTTCAGGCGGTCGGTTAGCGGGGTAATTTGGTAGAATGGACGGTGCTCGGCAATTTTCTCAAACGCACGGTGGATGTAACCTATGGTTGATACGCCGCTTACAATGCGCTCGCCATCCATTTGCAACACATTTTGGAATACGCCGTGCGTAGCCGGATGCGTTGGCCCCAGGTTAAGGGTAGATAACTCACTTTGCAGGTTGGTATCTGTATTACTATTTGTATTTAACGAAGGAAAATTCTGCATAGGTTATCTTCCAAAATAAAAATCTTTTTTATCTACACGGTTCGGATCTTCCAGCGGATACTCTTTACGCATCGGAAACACGGTCATATCGTCCACATTTAGTATACGCACAAGGTTAGGATGGCCTTCAAAGTTCACCCCAAAAAAGTCGTAAGTTTCACGCTCCATCCAGTTAGCACCGTTCCAAAGCTCAGTAGCTGATGGTATACGCTCATCACCTGCCGGTAAAAACACTTTTGCGCGTATGCGCACATTGTGCACCAAGCTATGTACATGGTATATTACCCCAATTGGGTTTTCCTGCTCAGGATATTGTATGGCAGTAATATCGGTAAGGTATATAAACTGCAGGGCCGCATCAGTTTTGATGTAGCGCAGCAAGTCTATAATGGTATCGCGGTTGGTTTCAACCGTTAACATGCCGTAATCTTCAACAACAGGCTTTACTAATTCGCCAAATTTGCTGGTTAGGTTTTCGAGCAGTATATCGTTATTTAATTCACCCATTACTGGATTCCGTATTTAGCTAGTAATTGCTGATATTCCGGTGTGTCGCGACGACGCAACGACTCGGTTTGTACCAGTTTTTGAATATTCATAAAACCATCAATAATGGCTTCAGGGCGCGGCGGGCAACCCGGTACATAAACGTCAACCGGTATAACCTCATCTATTCCCTGCAATACCGAGTAAGTATCAAATATACCACCGCTTGATGCGCATGCACCAACAGCCATCACCCAACGGGGCTCGGCCATTTGCAGGTAAACCTGGCGTAAAACCGGTGCCATCTTTTTAGAGATAGTACCCATAACCATCAATAAATCGGCCTGGCGCGGCGAAAAACTTAAACGCTCGGCACCAAAGCGAGACAAATCATAATGCGAGCCCATGGTGGCCATAAACTCAATGCCGCAGCATGAAGTAGCAAAAGGCAACGGCCACAACGAATGCGAACGCGCCAAACCTATGGCCTTATCTAACGATGTAGCGAAAAATCCCGAACCTTCGACACCCGGAGGGGCATTAACTATCTGTACATCACTCATTGGTTATAATTGCTAAAATTCCGCCTAAACGGATGCCTACAAATTTATTATTATAAACGTATTTTGGTATAGTGTGATATGTACAACATTGTATTTAGAAACAGTCTAAACAGATTGATTATGTGCATTATACCTTAAGCTTTTATTGAAAAATAAAGCATTAAAACGCAAAACGCCCAATAGATTTAATAACCTATTGGGCGTTTGTTTATGATAATGATAATATTAATATATTTCTAATTAGTTCCAGTTCAACGCTCCTTTTTTTAGCACATAAATAAAGCCTAAAAGCAGGGTTGCCATAAAGATGAACATCTCTATTAAACCGTCGGTACCCATGGCTTTAAAATTTACCGCCCATGGATACATGAAGATAACCTCCACATCAAACAACACAAACAATATAGCTACCAGGAAGTATTTGATTGATACCGGTGTGCGGGCATTACCCACTACCTCAATACCCGATTCAAATGGCGTAAGCTTATCGGCAGTGACACGCTTTGGCCCTAATTTGTGGGTGGCCAGCATGGTTGTAACAACAAATCCCACAGCTACCAGCATTTGAATAATGATGGGCAAATAATTAACCGGTAAACTTTGTGCTTCCATAGGGCAAATATAGTAGTGGGTTTCATAATAACAAAAAAGGTGCAGTTTAAACTGCACCTTTTAATAATATAATTTTTAAAAGCATTAATTATTTGCCTTTACCTTTTGCTGCGGGCTTGTTTTTCCTGTTAAAGAAATTTGAAGCTTGGGCATTGTTAGGATCATTTTCGCGGGCTTTAGTGTAATTTTCTGTAGCCTTTGCCATATCCTTTTCTTTATATTCAGCAAATGCACCTAAGTAAGCATATGCTTCGGCAAGATTCTTTTTATCAGCTTCTGCAACTGTTTCTTTTGCTTTTGTAACCTCGATTAGCTTTTCATAGTAAGGTTTTGCAAAGCCTTGGATATTATTACGGTCTTTCTCTTTTAAATCGTACAAACGTGCACGATAAAGCGTAACTGTAGTGTTTGGCGTTGGCACTTTTGATTGAATATAAGCAAAAGCAGAGTCAGCCTTTGCTAACAACATGGTATCAGCAACTGGTTTTGGAGTAGCTTTGCTTGCAAGCTGATCGCCGTAAGCAAAGTAATAGCTAAACCCTTCTGAAAAATAATCATTCAAAGTTGCCTTTTTAGATTTAGATACATACTGTCTGTAAGCATCACCAGCTTTTTCATACTGACGTTTTGCGTAGTATATTTTTGCTATATCAGCATATAAATCACCTTGAGTTGTATCTAACTTAACAGTTTTCTCTAAAGTTTGTAAAGCGGCGGTGGTATCTTTGGCTTTTAACTGAATACGACCTTGGTAGTAATAGTCATAAGGAATGATACGCTTAGGATCAGCCTTGGTCATCCATGAATTCATAGCACTTTGAGCTGTAGCTGAGTCACCGTTTTCAAAAGCTGAATAAGCTAGGTAACGGTAAGCACGCGCGTTGGCATTAGGCATTTGGCTTAAAGCTGTAGCTTCGGTTTGAAGTTCTTTAAATTTACCTGCCTGGTAAAGGAAGTCGGCATAACGAAGACGAGATTCTACCGAGTTATCAGTTAAGCTCAAAAACTTGCTATACTTTTCAACCGCTTCATTCACTTTAGCTGACGCCTGAGTAGGAACTTTTTGTGCCCAACGAATATCAGTTTCAGCCCACTCACGGTAAGCAGGACCAAAATTCGGATCAATTGCTAAAGCAGCTTTGAATTCTTCTTCAGATGCATCCCAGTTGTTAGCCTGACGCCATACCACACCTGTTGCAACTTTTGCAGCTGCGGCTTTAGGGTTAATTTTCAACGCATCTTCATACGCCTTAACCGCATCAGTATTTTTTAATTGAGTACGATAAGCATCGCCTAAAGCAATATATAACTCAGGATCTTTTGCACTTACAGCAAGTCCTTTTTGCAATACTGCAATAGCAGCATTACCATCAGGCTCTCCTAACAAATAAGCTTCACCAACGTATTGAAACGGTTTGGTTTCTTTACCTGCAAGTGTAATTGCCTGGTTGAAGTTTGATTGTGCACCAGCCTGATCCTTACTTAAACGGGCAACCGCGCCTAAACCTGCATAGTTTAAAGCTGATTTAGGATTAGCAGCTATACCTTTAGTAAAAACGGCTTTGGCCGAATCAACGTAATCCTGTTCAAGGTAAACCCAGCCCAGGTAAAAGAAATTTTCATCTTTATTAGCCTGAGTCGCTGTTAAGTTTTTTAACATCGACTTAGCTTTCTGGTATTGTTCGGCGTCAATGGCTTTCTTGGCGTCGGCAAGACTCTGCGCAAAAACATTTGAACCTATAAATACCAGCCCTGTTGCAGCTACTGCCGCTTTACTAATCATATTCTTCATGGCTTTTTTTATAGTTTTAGTTACTTATTTATTTTAAAATCATTTCCCGCTGCGGTATCGAATCAGGCAATAAACCCGATTTCAAAATTATCCTTTGTCCGCGGTCGCTCTTTATAAAAGCAGCAAACCCTGCTGCTAATCCCATCTTCCCGGTGCTGTTAAGTATATACAGACCACGAACAAGCGGATATTGTTTTAGAGCTAATGTAGTTTGGTTAGGTTTAAAGTACTCTGTCGGCGATTTGTCATTACTTTCATCTTTAACGCCAACTATTTTAACCTTGCTTACTGCATCCGCATAATCCTTATCAGGGTCGTCAAGCCAGCTAAAGCCAACTATGCCTATTGAATTCGGATGCTCGCTTACATACTTTATTACATCTTTATTTGACTGTAAAGCATAAATATTTTTCTCTTTTAACTCTTTATTACCCGAAAAGTCTTTCAAATACCTTACCAAACTCGAATTTGGGTTATCAAACACAATGTTCTTATCGATCATTGTTTTACCGTTAAGCATATCTTTTATTTGCTTTACAGATATCGTTGTATCGGCAGATTCTTGATTCACTATCAGCGTAATAGCGTCAATCGCAAACCTATTTACATCGGGCGGTAAACCACGGCGCTCAAGTATCCCCAACTCAGATGGATTTAGCTCACGTGACAAAATGGCAACCCGTATGCTATCTTCCAAAAAAAGCTTTAGCGCTTCATTCTCTGATTTATATACAAACTCCGGCTTGGCCTCTGTAAACAGCGCCTTAAATACATATGCTTCCTGATCTAATATAGGTTTAAACGATTCATCGGCCAGAAATAGTGCCTTACCTTTAACAAAAGTATCATCACCTTTTACTTGTGAGGCCTGTTGCTGACGGCACATACCGAAAACAACGATGACAAGAATGCTGCAAATAATAATTTTTATGCTGTTGCTCATCTGCGGTTGTCTGTTCTTACAATGCGGATAAAACGCAGTACGCCGTATACAATAAAAAGTCCACCGAAGGTGTACCGTTGCGTTTGCGATAAGTTAAGAGGAAGCTTGTCCCAGAACATAATCATCAAGCCGAGGATGATGACTACGATGAATAAGGCTGCGCCTAAAATAAACAAAAACCGCCTTTGGGGCGATTTTTGTTCATCGTTATTTGAATTTAACATGAATAATCTTATTGATCTTGCAAAGTAAATACAATAGGAACGGTGTACTGTACACGTACTGCACGGCCGTTTTGTTTACCTGGTGACCATTTTGGAGAATTCTTTAATACACGGATAGCTTCTTCTTCTAAACCTGAGCCTAATGTACGGCCAATTGGTTTAATGTCGGTTAAGCTACCGTCGCGTTCTACTACGAAGGTTACGTTTACACGGCCTTGTACACCGTTTTCAGATGCTACCGCAGGGTAACGCAAAGCTTTGTTAAGATACTTACCAAAGCCGGCCATACCACCCGGAAAGTCGGGTAACTGCTCTACTGAGGTAAAAATCTCATTTGGATTTGACTCTGTTACTGCAGCGCTCACTGGTGCGTTACCTACCGGCTCGTCAATACGAACTGTTTGCGTAGGGTCACCCTTGATGTCTTTCTGTCCAGGGTCGGCCACTTTAAGATCTTCCTGGCTTGGCGGATCTTTCTCGCGTACCTGCTCATCTGGTTTAACAACCGGTGGCGGGAATTTCACCTGGTCAACCTTTGGCTTTTGAGGCTCAGGGCTTGGCGGTGGCGGCGGAGGTGGCTCTGCTTCGTTCAATGGTGGTGGCGGCGTAAGCACCACTTCTTCAATTTTAACCTTCTCTTTTGGCTTAGGTATAAAACCTTTGATCTTGTTAATGATGGTTGGCAGTGATACTGCAAACGCAAACAAACTTATCGTAATAAAAAGCGCAATCATGGTGCTGCGCGGATTAGTTTTACGTAGTTCATATGCACCGTAAGATTTGTTACGGTCAGCAAAAACAACATCAAGCCATTCAGGTTTCAGTATGTCTAATTTTGATCCTAAAATAGCCATGACATTAGTTTTTCAAATTCAACACAAGTGCTGATGATTAATAAATTTTATCTCTTTTAAGCAATTCTACTTCAACTGGTGTAATATCAACAATTGCGTATAGCTTGTTGTTTGTAATGTTAAGCTCGTCGATAACGTCAATCATGTTTTTGTAAACAGATTTATCGCTTGGCTTAATAATCACAAACATCTCTTTACCGGTAGTTTGCTTAATTCTCTGACCTTGCTCTACAAGGACTTTACGGAAACCTTCTTTACCGTAACCATCAACTGTTGGCGGGGTAAGTGATTCTCCAGGTACACCAATAAACCATTCCAGTTTATTGTTGCTTCCCAATAACACTGTAAGTGTTCTTGAAGCGGCAATAGGCTCCTGTACATCAGGCTTCTGATCATCTTTATCAGGCATGGCTAAATCCATTGCCTTTGCTTTTGACAGGGTAGTGGTAAGCATAAAGAAGGTTACCAGTAAGAAAGCTAAATCCACCATCGCGGTTAAGTCAACGCGGGTTGATTGTTTTTTACTTCTTACCTTACCACCTTTTTTCTTACCCCCACCGGAGGTATCTAATTCTGCCATGTTATTCTTTTCCTCTTAATGATGTAATTAAACTGAATTTGTTTACTTCCTGCTTTTGCAGAATGGCAATAATTTTTTGAATAGTTGGGTACTCTTCCTGGCTGTCACCTTTAATGGTAACACGAAGCTCTTTACCCGAAATATTTTTGGTTACTATACGGGATTCATAAATCCAGTTGAACAACTCGTTGCTAACCGAATCGGTTGGGATACCCGGAGCTTTAAACTCTTTCATTTGGTCGCCATCAAAGCTCAGGTATTGTTTTACCTGTGCAATAGGCACACCAATGTTTGGCATAACCGAAAACTTGTTTACCTCTGAAGGGGTAAAGCTAATTTTATATCTGTCGCCCATACGCAACAACAATTGCTTACGTACTTCAAAACCCTCAACACCAAAAAACACTTTGCCTTTACCGCCAATAGTTAGCGTGGCAATATCACTTTCCGGAAGAAGTGTTTGTGCTGTAGAAGCAGGAGTATCAACCGGAACCGGATCCTCCACCTTAGGTTTTGCCGTTAATATAAAGAAGGTAAGCAAAAGGAACGCAACGTCACACATGGCCGTCATGTCAATTGCTGTACTCTTTCTTGGAATTTTTACTCTTGGCATTTCTGTTTGTCTCTTAAATAAATACTATAACCGGTTAATTATTCAAACCTGCCCGCCGCTGTAAATGCAGGCGGCGGGCAAGAATGTTATATCAAAACCAAATTTTAGTATCTTGCTTTGTTCTTGTGTGAAGCAGCAAATGTTTGTACAATGCTGAAACCAGTCTCGTCAATAGCGTAAGTTAATTTATCAATTTTAGACGTAAATACGTTATAAGAGATAATTGATAACGCTGAAGTTAAGATACCCAATGCAGTGTTAATTAACGCCTCAGAAATGTGAGATGATAATTCAGCCTGATTAGGAGCACCTGAAGTTGCCAGTGCACGGAATGCACCAATCATACCTACCACTGTACCTAATAGACCAATAAGTGTACCTACTGATACTAAGGTTGCAATGATAGTTAAGTTTTGCTCTAACATAGGCATCTCTAAAGCAGTAGCTTCTTCAATGTCTTTTTGAATAGCTAAAGTTTTTTGATCTACGTCAAGGTTTTCTTCAGCTTCCATTTCGCGGTATTTTTTCAAACCTGATTTGATAACGTTTGCTACCGAACCTTTTTGTTTGTCACACTCAGCGCTGGCAGCGTCAATGTTACCTTGATTTAAGAAAGCATTGATTTTTCTAACGAAAGCATCAACGTTACCGGTACCGGCAGCTTTGTTGATAACTACGAAACGCTCAATTGAGAATACCGCCATCATCAGGAAGCAGGTCATTAACACAGGAACGATTGGACCACCTTTGTGGATAGTACCAAAGTAATCGGTTGGCTCTCCGTGTTCAACATCACCACCTTTGTAATGGCTTGGATCACCCAAAACGAATATAAACAGTAACACTGCTATAACGAAACAAATAGGAATAACTAAAGATGCAAAAGTACTTGAGGTACCTGAGCTTTCTTTTTTAACAGGAGTAGTTGGTTTTGATGGTGCGGTTGCCATTACTTAAAAATTTAGTTTTAGTTTTTGTTTATAATATTTAGTTAATTAAATATACGCTGTTGTGCGAATAACAAATTTATAATTTAAATCAGATAAAACTATTCAATTTGAAATTCTTCATAATTATTTAACGTTTGTTTTTACAAGCTTATAATACGTTTGAAGTTTATTTATAACGTAATTAGGGCCACATATTATGTTTCAACAAACAATTTTTTGCAATGAAAGCCATTTTTTTTAAAACTATCAAGGCTATGGTATCAAAAAAGTGTAACTAAACTGATATAGATGCAGTTTAAAGCATTTTTTTAAAACTTAAGCCGCACAATATACGGTTTGTGCTTGCCTACCCTAACCAAAAACGTAAAAAACTGTATCTTTTTGAAAATTTTTTATAAAAAACAACAGCTAAGCTTCTTAATTTTCAAAAAAATGTCTCGAATATTGAAATTTAAACAAACACTATGTTAAATTCAACCTCCCGCCTTTTTAGCCTTATAACCATCATTGGTAAGTTGTAACAGAATTTTATCTCTGAAATCGCCCTGTATTAAAATTTCATAATCTTTAACCGAACCTCCAACACCACATTTAGTTTTAAGTTTTTTTCCTAAAGCTTCCAAATCTGCCTCGACACCTGCAAAACCGGCAACTCGTGTAACCACTTTTCCACCTCCTTTACGGTCGAGGTATATTTTAAGGTTTTGTTGATTGGGAGCGGGCGTACTTACGTTGCCATTGTCATCATTATTGTACTCAAACTCGGGGTTGGTTGAGTACATAATGCCATCATTTTGGCGCTGTTTTTTTTTAGACATAACCTGATATTTTAAACGCGGTGGTAAGCGGTACCTACAATAACGTTTAGTGAACGCGGAACAATATGCACTTCGGCTGTTACGCCTGCTGTTTGCGGCTCGCCGTCAACGTGTACGGCACCAGGGTTTCCGCGTTTTATACTAATGTTTTTACCACGTATAATTTCAACGTATTTCGATTTATCGGCTGTTTTGGTAAACATACGCATTCCCATTTCCGGAAACCGGTATAAAGGGAATGGCTTAATAACGCAAACGTCCAGCAAACCATCCTGCACCGAAGCCCGGGGCGATACGTGTGCATTATTGCCATATTGCGACGAGTTAGCAAAACTCAGCATGAATGCTTCACGGTTGTAATCAGCGCCATCTATTTGCAGATGATAGTTTTCTGACCGGTAGTTAAGTATTTCTTTTACGGCCGATTTGAAGTAAGTAATGAAACCTCTTGCCTTTTGTTGTGCAAATACCTGGCTTATGTGCGCATCAAAGCCCATACCAGCCATATTAAAAAACCATTGTCCGTTTAGCTGGCCGGCATCTATACTCTCAACCTTGTTATTATTAATATTGCGGATAGCCTGACCGGTATCCATAGGTATACTTAAAAACCGGGAAAGACCATTACCCGAACCGAAAGGCAACACACCTAAAGCTGCGTTTGTACCAACTACGGCTGATGCTACTTCGTTAACCGTACCATCTCCTCCTACTGCTATAATTGATTGGTAGGTACTTACAGCATCTTTAGCCAGCCAATGTGCATGGCCTGCTTCTTCGGTAAAAACAATGGTATAGTCAATAGCCGAACCGTCGATATGTTGTTGTATAAGCCCCGGAACATGGTTCTTGGCTTTGCCCCCGGCAATAGGATTTATAACAAATAAGACTTTCCTTTTCAACGAGCTATCTTTTTCGCAGCCAAAAGTAAGCCTATTTTCGGCTTTTGTAAAATTGTTTTACTTTTGCTACCCGAAAGTGGACTGATTTGATTATACTACCTGATGGTAGTAAGGATTGCAACCACGTAAAAAAGTGCTAAACCCATTCTTTTCCCTTTTTTACCAATCCGGTTCAATACGCTTACTTTCGGTTAACTTACGTTTATTATTGACTGATTTTTTATGCCTTATTTATTCACTTCAGAGTCCGTTTCAGAAGGACACCCGGATAAAGTAGCCGACCAGATATCGGACGCACTGATTGATAATTTTTTAGCATTTGACGCTGAATCGAAAGTTGCCTGTGAAACCCTGGTTACCACCGGACAGGTAATTTTAGCGGGTGAGGTAAAATCAACTGCATACCTCGACGTGCAAAAAATTGCGCGTGATGTAATTAACCGTATTGGCTACACTAAAGGCGAGTACATGTTTGATGGCAACTCATGCGGTGTACTTTCGGCTATTCATGAGCAATCTCCTGATATTAACCAGGGTGTTGACAAGCAAGACCGCGAGCAGCAAGGTGCCGGAGACCAGGGTATGATGTTCGGTTACGCAACCGTTGAAACAGAAAACTACATGCCTTTAGCATTAGATATAGCGCACGCTCTATTAATTGAACTTGCAGCTGTACGCAGGGAAGGTACCGACATAAAATACTTACGCCCTGATGCAAAATCACAGGTAACACTGGAGTATGATGACAACAACCAACCTCAACGTATTGATGCTATTGTAATATCAACCCAGCACGATGATTTTGCTGATGATGATGCCATGCTGGCAAAAATTCGTGAGGACATAATAAACATCCTTATACCTCGTGTAAAAGCGCGTTATCCTAAATACGCTCACTTCTTTAACGATAATATCAATTATCATATTAACCCAACCGGTAAATTTGTTATTGGCGGCCCACATGGTGATACCGGCTTAACAGGACGTAAAATTATTGTTGATACTTACGGTGGCAAAGGTGCACACGGTGGTGGTGCATTTTCAGGTAAAGACCCTTCGAAAGTTGACCGTTCAGCTGCTTACGCCACCCGTCACATTGCTAAAAACCTGGTAGCTGCCGACATTTGCAACGAGGTGTTGGTTCAGGTATCATATGCTATTGGCGTAGCCGAGCCTATGGGTATTTACGTAAATACTTATGGCACAGCAAAAATTGGCCTTTCTGACGGTGAAATTGCTAAAAAGGTTGAAGCTATTTTTGATATGCGTCCATACGCAATTGAAACCCGCTTTAAACTTCGTAACCCAATTTATAGCGAAACTGCGGCTTACGGTCATTTTGGCAAACCAAGTGAAACCGTTACTAAAACCTTTGTAAGCCCTGAGGGTCGCCAGGTAACAAAAGAGGTTGAGCTGTTTACCTGGGAAAAGCTTGATTATGTAGATAAAGTAAAACAAGCATTCAGCTTATAAAACTTTACTACAACTATACTTTAAGCGGCCCGTTAATTACCGGGCCGCTTTTTTTTGCCTGTGTTTTTATATCTTAGGGCAATGCCTTATTCAAATGCTCCCTCACGCCTGCTTATTGTATTGTCGTTTGCGGCAGTATACATTATTTGGGGGTCAACTTATTTAGCGGTAAGATTCGCACTAACAGGCTTTCCACCTTTTATTTTAGTGGCCATGCGCTATTTGGTAGCCGGCTTGCTCATGCTTGCGTTTTGCATTTTAAAACGCGAGCGGTTCCCAAACTTACCAGTATTTGGCCTGCAGGCATTAAGCGGTATACTTATGCTGGTTGGCGGCACCGGCATGGTAGCTTGGGCCGAACAGTACATAACATCGGGGCAAGTTGCCGTTTTAATAGCAGCGCAGCCTTTATGGTTTTTACTTTTGGATAAAGCCAACTGGCGTAAGTACTTCTCTGATAAATTTATCATCTCAGGTCTTTTAATAGGCTTTATAGGCATTGTACTCTTCATTAACATGGGCGAGCACGAAGCCAAACAATCATCCATGAAGCTGATTGCTATGATTGGCGTGCAAATTGGCGCTATGCTTTGGGTTGTTGGCTCGCTGGTAACAAAAAAACACAAAGGCAGCAGTTCGGTAATTATGAACAGTAGTATACAACTTGTTGCTGCAAGTTTATTCAGCGCATTAATTGCCTTTTGTGCAGGTGAATTTTATGCTTTTAAAATTGACACTATACCGTTGAATGCATGGCTTGGTATGGCCTTTTTAATAACCTTCGGCTCGCTCATAGCTTATGTTGCCTACATTTGGTTACTAGGGCATGTTGCACCGGCACTCATTAGCACCTACACCTATGTTAACCCCGTAGTTGCAGTTATATTAGGCTGGCTTATGGCCGACGAAAAATTATATAGCGGACAACTTTTAGGCCTTGCAGTAATTTTAATTGGCATCTTATTGGTAAACGTAACCGGTTATAAACAGGCGCTTTCAAAAAAGCAGGCGGTATAGTATATTACATTTATATTAGTACATGCAAAACCACGAAGAAAATCCCTGGAAAATAACCTCTGAAAAGGAAATTTACGACAACCCGTGGATTAAGCTTACCCATTACAATGTAGTTACGCCAACCGGCACTAATGGCATTTACGGCAAAGTGCATTTCAAGAACCGTGCTATCGGTGTTTTACCGTTAGATGAAGAGATGAACACCTACCTTGTTGGTCAGTATCGTTTTACCATAAATCAATACAGCTGGGAAATGCCCGAAGGCGGCGGTCCGCTTGATGAAGAACCGCTGGATGCGGCCAGACGCGAACTATTGGAAGAGACAGGCTTAAAGGCCAACCAATGGACCGAACTGGTGCGCATGCATCTTTCAAACTCTGTAAGTGATGAATATAGCATTTGTTACCTAGCGCAGAATCTTGAACAATTTGAAGCTGAGCCCGAAGAAACAGAACAGCTTATTGTTAAAAAAGTACCCTTTGCAGAGGTTTATAAAATGGTTTGTGATGGCACAATTACCGACTCCATGACAGTGGCAGCTGTACTCAGGGCACAGCTTTTGATTTTGGAAGGCAAACTGTGATCTTAACTATTTCAGTAAGCCGATGATAAGGTAATAGTCAGCCTGTCAAAATCTTGACTCCTGATTCTTGGCTCTTGCCTCTTAATTATTACCTTTGAGGTTCTGTTATGCGAAAACTTTTAGGCTATATTTTTTCGGCACTGCATTACGTAGCTTTCGGGTTTATATTACTTGTATTTCAACCCATACAATGGATGTGCTACAACTGGGGTGGCTACGGTCCGCACAAGCGCTCTGTTGATATTTTAAACGGATTTTTAACCTCAACCTACTATTTGCTTTTTAATCGGGTAAGGTTTAAAAACAAGCAAAATTTACCTATTGGCCGCCCTATTATTTTTATAGCCAACCATCAAAGTATGTATGATATACCGCCGCTTATTTATCACTTGCGTGCTTATCATGCGAAATTTATTTCAAAAATTGAGCTCACGAAAGGTATCCTTTCTATATCGTACAACCTAAAGGTGGGCGGAGGTGCCAATATTGACCGTAACGACAGGCGGCAATCAATCACCGAGTTAAGTAACTTAGGCTTGCGCATGAAAGAACGCAATTGGTCGACCGTGATTTTTCCGGAAGGCACCCGATCAAAAAACGGGCATGTAAAACCTTTCCAATCGGCCGGCATTGCAACCATATTGAAAAAATGCCCTAATGCGCTCTTGGTTCCTATTGCTATTAACAATGCCTGGAAAATGGTTCAGTGGGGGATTTATCCTTTAAGTACGTTTGAACATTTAACGTTTGAAGTGCTTGCACCTATTGAACCCAATGGGCGCCCGGCTGATGAACTGGTTAACGAAGTTGAGGAAGCGATTAAACTCAGAGTACAGAATACGTAGTCAAGAATACGAACTTCATTATAGCACATGTACGCAAAGGAAAATTTTCTTTTACAAAAGAAGGTTCGGACTTACGCGCATCTTGACTCCTAGCACTATACTCTTGACCCTTTTTTTTAAATATTCTTCTCTTCTACCATTTTAAAGAAATCATCGCGGTAGGTATCACCTATGGGTATTATTTTGTCGCCAATAAAAATGCGGCTTCTCTCAATGCTGTCAATTTTATTAAGGGCTACGATGTACGACCGGTGCACTCGAATGAAATGGCGTTCGGGCAATGCATCCTCTACCTTTTTCATATTTTGAAGCGTAATAATGCGCTCTGTGGGTGTAAAAATTGAAATGTAGTCCTTTAAGCCTTCGATAAAAAGGATACTATTGAGATAGACCTTTTGAATTTTATGCTCGGTTTTTACGAAAATGAAGTCGTTTGATATATCCGACTGAGCTTGCTGCTGAACTTCTTCCTTTTCAGCAGGCTTGGCGCTGCTTGGAAACAGTGTTGCCTGTACCTTTTGAGCAGCCCTGAAAAACCTGTCGAACGCTATAGGCTTAAGTAAATAATCCACCGCATCAAGCTCGTAACCTTGTAAAGCATACTCTGGGTAGGCTGTTGTTAAAATAATTTTAGCTTTACCGTTGGCAATGCGCATAAACTGAATGCCGGTAAGCTCGGGCATTTGCACATCTAAAAAAACAAGATCGATGCTGCCATCCTGCACTAAAGTAAGTGCTTCAATGGCACTGGTGGTAGCTTTAACTAATTGCAAAAACGGGATTTTTGCAATGTAATCTTCCACCACATTTAAAGCCAATGGCTCGTCATCAACTACCAAACATCGTATCATGGTTATAAAACTAATGATAATTCACAAGTATAAGTATCGTTAATATCGCTTATATTTAAGTGATACTGGCCCGGGTATAATAGCTTTAACCGGCGCTTTACATTTACCAGGCCAATTCCTCCGGCTGCATCACGGTTAAGCAAATGCTTTTTGTTATGCATGTAAAAATGAAGACTACCTTCATCAACCGATATTTTTAACAAAATTGGCGAAGCAGGATCATTAGCTACACCGTGCTTAAAGGCATTTTCAATGAATGATATAAGCAGCAACGGTACAATTTGCTGTTTGCTAATAATGCCATCAATATCAAAGTTAACGTAACATTTTTCACCAAACCGTATTTTTTGCAGGTCAATGTAATTCTGCAAATACTGTACTTCCTTAGCTAAATCAACCTTGTTATCATTACACTCGTACAGCATGTACCGCATTATTTCCGAAAGTTTAAGGATGGCATCGGGCGTGTTATCAGCACGCTGATAGGCTAAAGAATAAATACTGTTTAACGAGTTGAATAAAAAATGGGGATTAATTTGTGACTTGAGCAAAGCCAGTTCGGCAGTAAGGCGTTGGTTTTCCAAATCACGCTGTATACGTTCATTTAAAAACCAATCGACCGTAAAATGCAGCAATAAGCTTAAAAGTATAAATATAATGCTGGTAAATAAGGCACTGGTATAGTACGATGCAAAGTTGATGGTTTTTCCGTTGCGCCCGGTAAGAATATATTCATGAAATATCCACCCTACCCCATATTTAAAAAAACCCACAACAACTACTGCCAGAAGCACATAGAGCACATATTTTCCATAGTTCTTTTTATCAAGAAACTTAGGGATGAAGGCGAGATAATTGAGATAAAACAACCCGATGTTTATTGCTCCATACCCAACAAAAGTTACCAGCAAATTAACCGTTGCTATTTTAGAGTTATTGTGAGCAATAAACATGAAAAATGAGATCATGCTTATCCAAAAAAAGAAATGCCAGAATATTTGCCAGCTTTTTTTCATTGCTCCTAATATAGGTTTTAAGCTGTAAATGCCACATCAAATTATATACACCACCTTATTTTGCCGATGAACGGGCATTTAAAATCGATGAACCGATTCGTCGGTTAAAATCCTTGTTCATCTATAAATGAGGGCAGTTGGTCTAATTAAGTTTAACACATCAATTTTTTGAATTTACTTTGTTTCATCAAATCAGTCACAATGAAAAAGCTATCAAACATCAACCCTTTTATATTACTATTAGTACCAGTAGTATTTGCTTTAATACTTGGCGTTAGCTACCAGTTTGAACAAGCTAAAGCGTTAACCCAAGGTAGTGAAATTGCCGCAGTTGAGCACACCACATCTTTATTTTCAAAAGGTGTACACTTTGTGAAAGCTGTTTGTGCCATTTCACAACAAAAAACATGGTAATAAAAACCGAAAACCTAAACTTTTACTTTGGCAACCAGCCTGTAATAAAATCACTGGCGTTACAGGTACCGGAGGGAAGCATATTTGGCTTTTTAGGGCCAAACGGTGCAGGTAAAACAACCACTATAAAATTGCTGCTTAATCTGTTAAAACTACAGGAAGGCAGCATTTCTATTTTTGGGCACGAGCTGCTGAGCAACCGGCTGGAAATACTCAGACAAATTGGGTCGCTTATTGAGCAACCCGCCATTTACACACATTTAACAGGTAAAGAAAATTTAATTAATCGTGCGCGTTTGCTTGAAGTGCCGGTTGACCGGGCCGATGACATGCTTAAGCTGGTAGGTTTAAATGATGCCGGCCTGAAAAAAGCAGGCAACTACTCTTTAGGAATGAAGCAGCGCCTGGGCATAGGACTGGCTTTATTGGCAAATCCTAAACTACTTATACTTGACGAGCCTACAAACGGCCTCGACCCAAATGGCATTATTGAGGTGCGCGAACTGCTTATTAAGCTTGCCAAAGAAGAAGGAAAAACTGTATTTGTAAGCAGCCATATGCTGGCCGAGGTTGAACGCATGGCAACCCATGTGGGTATTATAAACCGGGGCGAGTTAGTATTCCAAGGCAGTATTCAGGATTTGGAAAGTATTAGCCAACCAATGGTACAGGTTGAAACAGATAACACTGCCGATGCCGCCAATTATTTAAAGCGCAACGGATATGAGATTGGGCATGTAACTGATAGCTTTATTACGCTGCCTTTTACCTCTAAAGACAACACAGCTACTATTAACGCTGCGCTGCATAATAACGGCCACCGTATATACAGCATTGGCAAGGTGCAAAAAGACCTGGAACAACTGTTTTTAAACATTACCCAAAAAAGCTGAACCTAAGCCATGAAAGGATTTTTATTATCACTGCAATCTGAATTTTATAAAAGCCGTAAAACGCTGGGCTTTTGGGGTGCCATATTACTACCTACGCTTATTATGTTTTTTATGAGTGTAGGCTTCTATTTTAATGCTCACAAGCTGGTGAATCACAAACCCGAAATGTTATGGGGCCAGTTTGCGGGCATTCCCTTAGCCATAATGGGTTCATTGCTGCTGCCCATGTTCATTATATTTGTTGCCTACTCGGTTAACGTAATTGAACATAAATCAGACACGTGGAAAACACTCTTCACTTTGCCTATTCCCAAATGGTCAATTTATACAGCAAAGTACTTGTTTGCGGTGATATTGATACTCATTACCCTTACCCTATTCTTTGTATTAACAATCGGATTTGGCACCTTATTAGGTAACATTCAACCTAAACTCAAATTTAGTGGTTTTCATATTGAAACACAGTTATTCCAGGTTTATGCAAAGTTATTCTTTGCATCACAAGGAATAATAGCACTGCAATTTTTGATGAGCCTGCTTTGGAAAGATTTTTTAAAACCCATGGGAATTGGCTTTGTAGGCACTATTGCAGGCGTTATACTAACGGGGCCGGCTCGCTGGGAGTATGCTTATCTGTTTCCTTATGCTCAGCCATTGCTATCTGTAATGGGCGTTGGCAATAAAAAAATACGCCCTACCGAAACGCCGGTATTTTTTACCAATGAAGTATTAATTAGCATGGCTATTGCCGCAGTAGTATTCATTGCGGGCTACTTTATACTACAGCGCCGCAGCATAAAGTAATCACTCAACCCTATCATACATTAAATACCGAAGGCCCGTAAAGGGCCTTTGGTATTTAATGATTATTACGCTGATATCAATAGCGGTATTTCCAGACATGCAGCGGTTTTTTCTATGGAAAGTTGATTTTATTTCACCGGCTTTGGATAAACCGCAAGGCTTTCATGCCCTTCGGCATCCACAGCCTGTACGGCAAAAAAGTAATTATCTTTTGAGTAATCAGACGTGAATTCGTTTATTGTTACAAAAATCTTTTTTTCCCAATACGGGCTTATGGTTTCGCGCATCAATACGTAATATCCGGCCGGCTTTTTACCTTTCGGCTCTTCCCATTTAAGGGTAGTTCTATTTGTTAAACCGCTGGTACTAACGCCTACATTTTGCGGCTGGGCAGGAGCCGACGCCAGGTTGGCCAATACAGATAAATTCATACGGGCTACTTTCTGAATATATGAATAATCAGCAAAATCAGGTAAGTCGCCATAGTCAACACCTTTTTCTTTACGAATATCCTGATGCTGACGGGTAAAATCCTCATTCATTTCAGTAAAGCGCACTGCCGTAAATCCGTTTTGTAAAAAAGGAGTTTGATCACCTCCCCGCAAAAACCTGTCACGGCGATAAACCATCTTAACATCCAAATGGCTTACATAGCGTTCAGCAACTTCTTTTACGTAACGGGCCAATTGCCTCGAAGGGCTATCATTTTCGCCACCATTGCCAATCAAGGAAGTAAGCATCTTCGAATCTTTTGCGGCTACTGATGGTACGCCTTCGCTAAATACACGCACGTTAGTATTATTTTTTATGCCGTTTTCCATACCCAGGGTGTTACCTACAATGTCATTGTTTAAAACCGCATCAACATTCCATTTTTCGGCAGTTGCCCGCTTAGCTACGTTGGTTGACCCATTTAACCCTTGTTCTTCCCCCGCTACAGCCATAAAAATTATTGTTGCCGGAAATGCGCGTTTTGACATAACCCGCGCCAGCTCCATTGACACTGCCGTACCCGAAGCATCATCTACCGCGCCCGGTGCAACAGATGCCGAATCCATTACATTGTTAACCCGCGAATCATAATGACCGGTTACTATATACACACGCGTATCATCAGGGTCGGTACCTTTAAGGGTAGCAAGTACATTTTTTAAAACGGTAGGTTTGCCAATACGGCCTCCGGCGGGTTGCGTAAAAGTATCAAACTCAACTTTCATTCTTCCATTTGCTGCTATTGCATAACGTTCATATTCAGCCTTTATCCAGTTACGGGCAGCCCCAATACCAGTGGTTTTGCTAGTGGTATCGCTCAGGGTATGGCGGGTTTTAAAGCTTACCAGTTTACGCACAATTGCCTCTATGTTTTGGGCCGAAACTTCATCGTTCATTTGCTTTATAACGGCATCCTGCTTAATGGTTGTTTGAGCCACAACAGGCCCGGCAAATAGCAAGGGAAGTAGAAACTTATATTTCATACAGAGTTTGAGTTAAGTAAACCAATATACTGTACATACTTTGCAACACCACATACCGAACAACATTTTTACCAATTATAAATGGTGTCCAGCAATTAAACTTTCATGCCTTAAAAGTCTAACCATTAAATGTTTAGCCAAATTAAACAATGTGGCTCTAAAGCAAACTAAATTTTTGAAAGTCCTGTTAAAACATAAATTAATCAAAAGTTAATAAAATTCTTTTGTATGCAAAAGCTGAGTTTACTTACAATTGCTGCTATGCTTATATGCCTGGCAGCTTGTGAAAAGGGGCCCGAAGCAGAAATTCAGGATACCGTATCACAGCAAGAAATTGAAGGCCCGGGCATATCTAATCCCGGAGACCCTGATGGCGTTGACGAGCCGGATAGTGCTATAATTGCGGATGAACCGGTAGATCCGCTTGATTTTACTATTCCTAAAGTTTGCTTTGATAAGGTTATAGCGGGTGAGGATACGTCGGATGTTGAGACTAACGGCGTATTTGTTCGCGGAAACAAATGGCCGGTTGGGGCAACACTCAAGGTTTACTTTATTAACGGAAGTACTTATTTGCGCGGCAAGGTAATGGAATACGCCCGCTATTGGTCAAGGCATGCTAATATCAAGTTTGTTAAAACTAACAATAAGGCGCAATCTGACATTAGAGTTGGATTTAAAATTGACGGAGATAAAGGCTCGTGGTCGTACATTGGTAGTTATGCCAATCAACTTAAAGGCAAGCAAACCATGAATTACGGTTGGTTTAACCGGCAAACTGAAGAACGAGAGCTAAGACGTACCATTGTACATGAGTTTGGCCATGCCATTGGTTTGGGTCATGAACAATCAAACCCCGACGCAGACATTAACTGGAATAGACCGGCTGTTTATGAATATTACATGGGACCACCTAACAACTGGACCCGCGAGCAGGTAAACAGCAATGTATTCTTTAAATACCGTAAAAAAGATGTTCGCAATACCTCGTGGGATAAGGAATCGATTATGCAGTACCCAATTGATGCCGCCTTTACCCGCGACGGACTGGAAATTGGCTTTAACCGAAACCTGTCTGATAAGGACAAAGCCTTTATTGCAAAAATATATCCGGCAGGCAACAACTAACAAAAAAGAGGAGCAAAAGCTCCTCTTTTTTGTTCAACACGTAATGCTGTTAACGGCTTAAAAGTGCAACCAATAGCGCAAGTATTGCCGGTAGCCCTTGCTTTAATAAAATTGACTTTGAGGCTGTAAAAGCTCCATAAATTGCTGCCACCATTACACATGACAGAAAGAATACTGCCACGTTAAAAGCCCATTGTTCATCTTCTATCAATAATGACCATATTAAACCCGCAGCTAAAAACCCGTTATACAATCCCTGGTTTGCAGCAAGCACTTTTGTTTGTTCAAATAAATGCGATGGCAATGAGGTAAACGTTGCTTTACCTTTGGTTGTCCAGGCAAACATCTCTATCCATAAAATATAGAGGTGCTCAATTGCTACCAAACCAATCAAAATTGCTGAAAGTAATTTCATGTTGTTAACGTCTTAGTTATTCTTCTGCACCTTCTAAAATATCTCCTGCCTGCTTGAAGTTGCTTCGCACAAAGTGGCACCAGCTACATTCGGGTTTGCCGCAGCCGGTGGCAAAATCATGGGCCATAATTTTTTGATAGATATTGGTAAGTTGCCTTGTTACAGTAGCTTCATCACCCGGAATAACAACAATTTTTTCTTTATGATACTCTCCTTCGTTTATAGGTTCAACAAAGTCAAATGTAGTACCGATAACTTCCCAATCTTTATTGCGGTCGGCATCTATAAGCATTTTATAAAATACTGCCTGGCGCCAGTAATCGCCCCCATTAGGATTATCGGTAGTTGGACGTATAAACTTTTCTTTGGCATACTTCAGCTTGCCGGTTTTATAGTCAACAATAGTGGCTTGCTTACCGTTAAACTCAATTTTATCAAGATGCCCTTTCACCGGAACCCCATTTATAACAACGTTACGTACAGGTAATTCCACCTTTGCAATTTTATTCCAAGTTGGTAAATTTTGCTCGTAGTAAGCGGGCAGTATCTTATCACCGTAATCCATACGCAGTTTAAAATCTTCTTTAGTAAATGAATCACGGCTGCGCATCATAAACCAACGAAATTCACGCATAAAATCATCAGTGGTTGCAAAAACCTTGTCTTCGCTTTTTCCCATCCTGTCAAACACTTTGTAAAGCGCAAAGTGTACCGCCGAACCAAATGCCATAGCCGGACTTTTGCCTGCGGGCACCCGTATTAAGTTTTGGAAATAAAACTTAAGCGGACAATCTAAATATGCATTTAAATGCGTAACCGACAGCACATAGTTTTGCAGTAACTGATCAATATAGTTTTTATCGAGCAACTGTACCACAGGCTTATCAGCTTCAGTAAACTGGGTTGAAAGGTAGCTCATTAAAGCATCAGGGTGTACCTGCGGGTATTGAACACGAATATGCGTGGCGGCAACTATTTCGCCTACAAACTGTGAAGCTTCCTGGTCTTTATCATTACGGTCTTTAACGGTGTATGATATATTGAGGCACTGCTTTGCCCGGGTAATTGCTACATAAAATAACCGGCGTGATTCCTCCTGCTGGGCAGTGTCATCGGCAGCGCTTTGCATAAGTGTATCAGGAAAACTGAAGCCGCTGTTGCGGCCCTTGGCATCCCAAACACGTTTATTACAGCCTACCAAAAATACATGCTCATACTCCAATCCTTTAGAACCGTGTGCAGTTACAAAATTTACACCATTATCGGCATGTATTACCTGGTTCAGTTCCAGGCGTATGCCGTTACGTTTCATGAGGTCAATAGTTAGTATGACATCCTTAAGCTTACCTTCCGGATTTTTGCGGGCTTCATCGCGCACAAAATTAAACAGGCTGTTAAGTACCTCCATATGCCACCCTTTATCGGGCTGCTGCATAACGTACCTTAAAATACCCAATGAAGTAATTACGTGCTGAAACAGTACCTGAACGGTGAAACTCATAGATACCTTAAGCAGTTCTTCGATATTGCCAATTAACTGGCGCAGCGGCTCTTTGTTGTCAACTTCAAAAAGGTTACCCTGACGCGGTCCCTGCATTTCGGTAAGGTAGCGGCGTATGGACGTTTTTTGATCGTCGGCCAGCACTTTATAGTTGGCCTGGGCTACAGCAATACTTGCTTTGGCTATCTTTATGGGCTTAATGTCAAAGAAATCATAGTGCATGATTTCAAACAGCATTTCATCGCCGCTGTACGGCGAATCAATTTCCATAGCCAGGTACTGAAGTATGTTGATAATTTTTTCGCCAAATGGCAAAGTAAATATGTCGATTTTACGACGTGTGTTTACGGCAATTTTTTTTGCATCCAGATAATGTATAAGCTGTTCAACCTGGTTATGGTTGCGGTATATTACAGCTATCTCATTGGCATCAACCCCCGCCTGTATCAGGTCTTCAATTTGATAAGCAACGTCAACCAGTTCATGATCTGGGTTAGCATATTCGCTTATAACCGGTTCCACAGTCTCAGTGGCAAAGCGTACGTTTGCCGCCTGCAGGTTTTTGTCGAGCCTTAACTGGCTGGTTAAACGCTCATTATTGTTACCGATAAGCGCCCTTGATATGTCAAGAATGGTTTGATTTGAACGGTAATTTTGCTTAAGTACAACGGTATAAAGGGCATCTACATAATCTCCGGCAAAATCGAGGATGTTTTTCATGTTGGCACCCTGAAAGCGGTAAATAGACTGGTCGTCATCGCCCACCACAAAAACGTTAGGCGTGTCCCAGTAGCTTAGCATAAATTTCAACAGTTCATTTTGTGAACCGCTGGTATCCTGAAACTCATCAACCAAAATATACTGGTAACGCTCCTGGTAACGGCGCAGCAAATCTTCATTATTGGCAAAAGCCCGCAACACCCACATAATCATGTCGTCGTAATCATAGCGCTTGGCTATGTCTAAACGGTTTTCATAATTATCAAACTCTTTAACGGCACTTAACAGCTTCTCCATTTTGTCTTTGGCAGCCGTAATTTCTTTTTCTTTGATATCGCCTACTTTAATGCCTTTAGCAGCGTTAGCACGCTTATAGGTAAACTCCTCACGGTTTGGTAAATCGTCAATATAATCCTTTACGGCCTGCTCAATAAATGAGGCCGTCCAGTTTTCACGCTTCATAGTACTGAACAGGCTTTTTAACCTCGACGTTTCAAAATATATATCGCCGGTAAACCGCTTTAACGGATGATCTTTGCCAAACCCGTCTATCAAGTCGCGAAACAGCATGGCCGAGTCTAAGTCGGTTAAGGGTTCAAGCCCTAGCCTGCCAAAATATTCAAGGTTTTCCTGTATAACATCATTACAAAAGGCATGAAATGTGTAAATATTTATGCGGTATGCATCGGGGCCAATAAATTCAAACAAACGCTTGCGCATGGCCACTGCACCGGCATCAGTATAAGTTAAACAAAGTATTTCGTTGGGCTGGGCATCAGTGTCTGATAGTATTTTACCAATACGTGCAGCCAGTATTTGCGTTTTACCTGTACCGGGACCAGCAACCACCAGCACCGGGCCATCAAGTTTGTTAACGGCTGCTAACTGCTCTGGGTTAAGACGCGCTAATATTTGTTGGAAATTCTGGTTATATCTATCTGCGGAAGGCTGTATCATCTTAAGAGTAAAGATAAGCATTTTTTGCAGCGGCAGCCATCAAACCAACCATCCGGCTTAGCAGCACAGGCATGCCTTGCGCTTATTATAATTTTTATAAAAGTGATTATACGCCGAACATTCAGGCTTTAAAAGCATTGATTACTATAGTTTAATACTATTTTTATAACATTACAGCATGTATTGGTACGAGGATGAGGTTAAACGCCTTGAAAAGGACAGACTTAAGCTGCACTATGAACCTGAAACGCTGTTTTATGGTAGTTCGACCATACGGCTTTGGAACAGCTTATACGAAGACTTTGCTCACTTAAAGCCTGTTAACCTTGGCTTTGGCGGTTCAACCTTGGCAGCTTGTGTTTGGTTTTTTGATAGAATAATGATGGCCTATAAACCTAAACAATTGGTTGTGTACGCCGGCGACAACGACTTGGGAGATGGACGGCACCCCGAAGAGGTATTTATTTTTTTTAAGCAAATGGTGGTTATGGCTGCTGAGCGCTTCGGCAATATACCTTGTTACTATGTATCGTTAAAGCCCAGCCCGGCGCGGTGGCAAATTGCCGAGAGCTTTAAATACGCAAACAACCTTATTGAGAATGAAATTGTGAAGCAACAAAACAACTGGCGCTTCATTAATATATTTAGACCGATGCTTGATGTTGGCGGCAGACCACGGCATGAGCTTTATGCTGATGACAACCTGCACTTAAGCCAGCAGGGATATGAGGTTTGGAAGCATGTAATTGGAAGCAGTCTTTAATTCAGTGCTAACATGCCATTTATGCGGAGGTAATATTAAATAGGGACATTTCTATCACATTTTAATTGAAGCTCGAATATAAATGGAAAGAGCATATCATAAATGGCATAGTCCTGCGCTGCAGCGCGACATGGAATTGCTTGTTTTCGGGCATGCAGGCCGTGCCGTTGTTTTTTTTCCAACACGTATGGCCCGCTTTTATGATTATGAGAACTGGGGCATTATAGGTTCATTATTTGAGAAAATTGAAGCGGGGCAGCTCCAGCTTTTTTGCGTTGACAGTGTTGATGCCGAAAGCTTTTATAACAAAAGCATTAGTCCTGCTTTACGTATACAACGGCACCTACAATATGAATCATACATCATCAATGAGGTTATCCCTTTTATAAAGGTTTGTAACGCTGATGGATGTATTGAGGCAGCGGGCTGTAGCATGGGGGCCTATCATGCACTCAATATTGCATTCAGGCACTCAACTATTTTTAAAAGGGTTGTGTCTATGAGTGGCCGTTATGATTTAACAGTTCAACTGCCTGATTATAATGACTTATTTGACGGCTATCATGATGATGATATTTATTTTAACATGCCGCAGCAATACATTGCCAACCTTACCGACAGTTACCTGCTAAATAACCTGAGCCTTATGGATATTACCTTAGTAATAGGTAATGATGATCCGTTTTGTCCCGGCAACCAGCAATTTAATCAACTGCTTTGGTACAAAAATATTCCGCACCACTTTTTTATTTGGGAAGGCAATGCACATAAGCCAAAGTACTGGCGCGAAATGGTTAAGCTATACCTGTAGGCAGTTGAAGCCAAAATGTACTCCCCTGCCCCATTACACTTTCAACCCATATTTTTCCGTTGTGCCGCGCAACTATTTCATGTGAAATGTAAAGCCCTATACCCAGGCCAGATATATGAGGATTAAGTTCTTCTACTCTGAAAAACCTTGAAAATATTTGCGAAAATTTCTCTTCTGGTATACCAATGCCAAAATCGCGAATACCGATAGTAACCTTATCATCTTCAAATTCCATACTCACTTCTACCTTACTGGCACCATGCGAGTATTTAATTGCATTGGTTAATAAATTAATGAGTACCTGCTCAATCCTGTGTGGATCGCCGTGAATATTTACGTTTTCGATTACTGATTTCAGGACTATTTGATGAGTTGTATGCGACAGCTGGATAAGCTCAATTACATCATCAAGCAAAGTACCTATATTAAAGACCTGGTTTACAAACTGTAGCTTACCTGCTTCTATTTTTGAAACATCAAGCAAATCAGACACTAATGCGTTCAGTTTTTTAACCTGCTGTATGGTTTTAGTAACAAACTTACGGCTGCCTTCATTTTTCTCGGTTCTGTCTAATATTTGCAGGTAACCGTTTATACTTGTTAAAGGTGTTTTCAACTCATGGCTTGCCAAACCAATAAATTCATCTTTCTTCTCATTAAGGAATTTCACCTCTTCATACAAACCTGCATTATCAATACCAATAGCAGCCTGCGCAGCAATCGGTATTACAATATCCTCATGCTCGGCAGTAAATTTACCCTCTTCCGCATGTTCGAAAAACAAAACGCCAATTACTTCACCTAATCTTGAAACAACCGGCACGGTAAGGCAACTTACCAAAGACGTTTTATTGTTTAAGCCTAAACCACTAAAAAGATTTGAAAGTAACGCAGACGAATTCTGCTTAAAATTTGCTACTCTTAAAACCTGAGGATTTGAAAAAAGCGGGCTGGTTAAAATTTGTTCGTTATTGTATTGTTGTTTTGTGGTGTTATGTGCGTAGGAGCAAACAAGGTCAAAGTGGCCATTTGAATTGGCTTTTTTATAAAAGAAGGTACCGGCTTGTGCTGCTGTAAGCTCGGTAGTAGCATCTATTACCTTTTGTAGTATCTTGTTTAAATCAAGCTCATCAGATATTTGCTTTATTACCTGATTTATAACCTCTAGCCTACGGGCATATTCGGCCATTGCATCTTCAGCCTGCTTTTGCGTACTTATGTCACGTGCAATTTTTGACGCGCCAATAATATTTCCCGATTCATCTTTTATGGGCGAAACAGACAATGATATAGGAATTTCTTTACCATGCTTGGTAACCCTTATAGTTTCAAAATGCTCTACACGATTTCCTTGCGCAATTTGTCCAATTATGTACTCCTCTTCAGATAGGCGCGACATTGGTATGAGCATTGAAATATGCTTCCCAATAGCTTCGGCCTGGGTATAACCAAACATTCGCTCGGCGGCTTTATTCCAACTGGTGATGATACCCTGCAAGGTTTTGCTTAAAATGGTATCGTCTGACGAATCAACAATGGCAGCTAAACGTGCCTGTTTACTTATGTTACCTTCCTCGTGGGTTACATCAATAAGGGTAACGATGATGCCTTGAAGGGTTCTATTTTCTTCAAACTGAGGTACACAGTGTGATCTCATTTTTATACGGCTGCCATCGGGCCTTTGCATAATGATGACCTGTTCAACTATTTGACCTTGTTCAGCGGCTCGAGCCATTGGGCTTAATCCAGCCGGAAGCGGCTCATTGTGGTGATCGTAAAACTTACAGCTTGGACACCATTGGTCTTTACCGGTAACGGGTGCAAAACCCCATAAAGTTTTTGCGGCATTGTTGAATGCAGTGATATACCCTAATGCATTGCATGTATAAATAGCTACTGGTATGCTTTCGAGCATATTGTTGTAGTTTAAACTATTACTGGTGAATCCTGATACCGGCGATGGCACCCGATTACCTGAAGAATTATCGATCATTATGCAGGCAAATCTTATACTCCTTTAAGGAATAAAAGATACAAAATTAAACAAAGTAGTTGTAATATCAACCTGAGTTAAGCATTTATGTTTTACCAGTTTGCACATTAATTTAAGCGATTAACTAATTGGGATTGTGTTTATAAAATATAAACAAAGTGAACCGGCTAAAACAACAAAGGCGCGGTAACTTACCGCGCCTTTGTTGTTTTATATTGAATTTATTTAGTATCTGTAGTATTCAGGTTTAAACGGACCTTCAACTGTTACACCAATATATTCAGCCTGATGCTGATCAAGTTCTTCCAGCTCTACGCCAATTTTGGCTAAGTGCAGGCGTGCTACTTTTTCATCAAGATGTTTAGGCAAGGTATAAACTTTGTTTTCATACGCACCACCGTTAGTCCAAAGCTCTAACTGGGCTAAAGTTTGGTTAGTGAACGAGTTTGACATTACAAAGCTTGGGTGGCCTGTAGCACAACCCAGGTTAACTAAACGACCTTCGGCCAAAACAATAACGTCTTTACCGTCAATTGTATATTTATCAACCTGTGGTTTAATTTCAACCTTAGTGTTACCGTAAGTACCGTTTAACCAAGCCATATCAATCTCATTGTCAAAGTGGCCAATGTTACAAACGATAGCTTTATCTTTTAAAGCACGGAAGTGCTGCTCGCGTACAATATCACAGTTACCTGTTGCGGTTACAACAATATCAGCCTCGGCAATAGCGGTTGAAAGCTTTTTAACTTCAAAACCTTCCATCGCAGCTTGTAATGCACAAATAGGATCAATTTCAGTAACAATAACACGTACGCCTGCGTTGCGTAATGAATCGGCAGAACCTTTACCTACGTCACCATAACCACAAACAACAGCTACTTTACCAGCCATCATTACGTCGGTAGCACGACGGATAGCGTCAACCAATGACTCACGGCAACCGTATTTATTGTCAAATTTTGACTTGGTTACCGAATCGTTAATGTTGATTGCCGGAATTGGCAAAGTACCATTTTTAACGCGCTCATATAAACGGTGAACACCGGTAGTAGTTTCTTCCGATAGTCCTTTAATAGCACTAACCAGTTCAGGATACTGATCTAGTACCATATTGGTTAAATCACCACCGTCATCTAATATCATATTTAGAGGGTTACGCTCTTCACCAAAGAACAACGTTTGCTCTATACACCAGTTAAATTCTTCTTCGGTTAAACCTTTCCAGGCATAAACAGAAACACCAGCCGCAGCAATTGCAGCAGCTGCATGATCTTGTGTTGAAAATATATTACATGATGACCAGGTAACTTCAGCACCTAATTCAACCAATGTTTCAATTAATACAGCAGTTTGAATAGTCATGTGCAAACAGCCTGCTATACGTGCACCGGCCAACGGCTTTGATGCACCAAATTCAGCACGTAATGCCATTAAACCAGGCATTTCGGCTTCAGCCAGTTCTATCTCTTTGCGGCCCCAATCGGCCAGCGACATATCTTTTACTTTGTATTTAACGTAAGTGGTCTCTACTGATGACATACTTTTTAATTTTGAAATGCAAAAATAGGCAATAACAAGGTGTTAAACAAACACATAAGCGCAAGCCTGTTTATAAATGATATTGCAATGAAACAAAGATTTATATTTGTACATCTTTCATGAATCTTCAGCAAAAAATTATTTCGGCGCGCAAAAAACAGGGTTTAACGCAAGAACAACTGGCCGACTTATGCAAGGTTACTGTGCGTACCATTCAGCGTATTGAGTGCGGCGACAGCACTCCCCGCAGCTATACCCTTAATGCTTTGGCTACTGCATTGAATATTCCTTTTGAAGAATTTGCACAACCTGCAACAACACCAACACATGAACAAACGCTGCAGGCTCCTGATGATGCGGCGGAAAGTATGAATTTCCTAAAAATGCTATGTCTTTCATGCTTCAGTTACCTGGTTATTCCATATATACACTTTTTAATACCTGCTTATTTACTCCGGCAACAACAAGTGCAAAATAAACAGGTTAAAAACCTGGCTCGTAAAATAATTAGGCAGCAGGTTTTTTATATCGTGCTTACCTCCGGTTTACTACTTGTAACGTTAGCTTACAACCTTGCACAGGCAGCCTTACATCATAAAGGTTATATTATAAGTTACCTTGCGGTATTCTTTATTTTGTATGGAGCAAATGCAGTTTTAATTGTAAGCAATTACATCAACGTACAAAAGCTAAAAAACGCATAAACATTACTTTAAAGCCAATTACTGCATAATGTCGGGTAAATGTCGGGTGTGTAAACAGGCACATACATCTACATTTACGGCATCAATAATACAATATGCATTTAATTAGTTTTTTAAAAAGAGGCCTGTTTATAGCCTTTCTTATGGTGGCGGTTTCAACATCTGGCTACTGCCAAAGCACGCCCCAAAAAGCAAACCAACTAAACATTCCTGATAGTGATTTAACCATACATTTTAAATGGCAGGGTGATACCACAGCAATAGGCTTTGAGCCGTATGCCGTACTGCTGATACCTGTTAAGTTGCCCCATTGCGCAAAGCAGTTCTATATGCAATTTGATTTGGGTGCTCCGCAATCAGTAATGTATTCAGGGAAAATAGCGGCTATACATAATAAATATCCTAAAAGCGTTGGCCGGCAAGATTCCACTAAACTCATCAGTCAGCAATTGATAATAAGCAACACCACTCTATCAACTGCCAGTATTGCCATTAAAGCCTTCGGTAATAACAATATTAACTGGACTGATAAAAACAGTGTAGAGGTTATTGGCACCATAGGTGTAGATTTTTTGCAAGACAAGTGTATTACTTTTAATTACCCTAAAAGCACAATATATCTTACTGCTCAACTACCGCAAGCTTTTGAAGAGAAAACAACACTCACAAACTTCATGCTTGTACAAAACAGCATTTTGCTGCCTGTAACGCTGCAAGGCAAACGCACAATGTTATTTTTCGATACAGGCTCAAGCGCCTTTGAATTGCTTACCAGCAAACAAATTTGCCTATCATTAGCAAAGCCTGGTACACAGCCCAAACAATACGAGGTATCATCATGGGGGCGTATGTTAACTGCTAACGTTTATGCAACCAATGACAGCCTAATTATTGCCGGCCAAAAACTACCCATTAAAAGAGCTACCTACATGGAGGGCGCCAGCGATAGCCAGGCAGATAGAATGATGAAACTTGGCATGGGTGGCATGACAGGTAACAAGCTATTTATAAACAGTGTACTGTTTATAAATATGAAAGCAAAAAAGTTCGGTGTTATATCAAACCCTTAACCGGGTGTAAAATATTAAGGGCATCTTGCCCGCGCAAAATGCCCTTAATATTTATTTTTACAATGCTTAATTTAAGCTTAAATACTGTTTAGGGTTTACAGCCTTACCGTTACGGCGTACCTCGTAATGCAAATGAGGACCGGTTGACCGGCCTGTTGAACCAACTTTACCTATAAGCTGTCCAACGTTTACACGCTGCCCCTCACGTACATTAATGCGTGATAGGTGTCCGTACCATGTTTCAATATTGTCGGTATGCCTTATTTTAACGCAGTTTCCATAACCGCCCGCACGCCCGCTGAAAACCACTTTGCCGCTGGCGGTGCATTTAACCGGGTCGCCCATGCGGCCTTTAAAATCAAGCCCGGGATGAAACTCGCTGCGGCCGTCTCCAAATGGATTGCCCCTGCTGCCAAAGAAAGAAGTGAACCCGCTTACACGCGGATAGCCCATTGGCATACGTGCAATGTTATCAACAAGTTTATCTAGGTAGCGGTTGTAACGGCTGTACACATCTAAGTGAGCGCCCTTGGTTTCCTTACGGGCATTGATTTTATTAGTTTTAAAAGCTATGCTACGCAGCCCACGCTTAGTAAGGTAGTTGTTTATTTTACTGAGTTTTGATTGTATGCTTTCAATGTAGGTAAGCGCTTTGTGGCTGGTACTGTCATGCGAGGCCGAAATAAGGTCAAGCCTTTCAGAACCTTCACTTAACTGATCCTGCAAAGCCTCAACCTGGGCCATTAAACGTCCGTTCTCTGCTTCCTGCATTTTAGTACGCTTGTTTAGCTGAAACACGGTTACCATTAAAACGGCAATAAGCGAAAAGCATACGGCCGTAACAGTTTTTAACCGGGTAAAGTAAATAGTTTTCACCTGTAACAAACGCTCGCGCAAGCCGGGATTATTCAAAGCACGTTCCCTGCTTAAATTATTTTGTTTTAAGCTCATTCAATAGTTCCTTAATATCTCAATTACTTAGAGGGAGATTTTAAACAAATAGATTATTTTGCCGCATTATACGGCAGTTGACAAACGATGGTTAAAATCAAACGTCAAGATAGTGTTAATATTTTAGTACCTGCAAATAATTAAGGCAGGTTTTAATATTTTTGTAACTCATAATTTAAAACTAACGCAATGTATCCAGAATATTTAGTTGCTCCTATGCGGGCTGATTTAACCACTGCCGGCTTTGCTGAGCTTAAAGATGCCGACGAGGTAAAAAACGCTATTGAAAGCGAAGGAACCGTATTTGTTATGGTAAATTCGGTTTGTGGTTGTGCTGCTGCAATGGCCCGCCCGGCTGCAAAATTAGCCGTTCAAAATCAAAAACATCCTGATAAGCTGGTAACAGTATTTGCAGGCATGGAAAAGGATGCTGTTGATGAGGCCCGTCGTTTGATGTTGCCTTACCCGCCATCATCACCGGCTATGGCTTTATTTAAAAACGGCAAATTAGTACACATGATAGAGCGCCATCAAATTGAGGGCAGACCGGCTCAAATGATTGCCGATAACCTGATTGATGCTTTTGATCAGCACTGCTAATCAGACAAAATATTTCTTTTAAAAATCCGGCTCGCAAGGCCGGATTTTTTATTTTCAGTTAAAAAAAATACTGATATTGGCTGCATAGTAAATTAGCTCATACTGTTAAACTATTATATGACTTTAAACAAACCTTTGGCGCATGCAGTTGCCTGCTTCTGCGTTGCCGTTTTAGCTTTACCGGCTTTAGCCCAAACCGGTGAAAAAGCCCCCGAATCGCCTAACCTTAAAATTTACCGCGCAACTCCCGAAAAAATCAACGACCTGGTACACACCAAGCTTGATGTACGCTTTGATTATAAAAAACGCTTTTTATACGGCAAAGAGTGGATTACGCTTAAACCGCACATGTACCCTACTGATAGCTTAAGGCTTGATGCTAAAGGTATGGATGTAAAGAGCATTGCCATTGTTAGCAACGGCAAAAACACGCCGCTTAAGTTTTCTTATGACAGCCTTTCGCTTGCCATTAAGCTAGACCGCGTTTACCGTAATAACGAAAAGTACGTTGTTTATATTGACTACACCTCAAAACCCGACCAGCTGAAAGCAGCGGGCAGCCTGGCCATAAGTGATGCAAAGGGCTTATACTTTATTAACCCCGATAGCGCTGTGAAGGACAAACCGGTTCAAATATGGACTCAGGGCGAAACTGAAAGCTCATCGGCATGGTTCCCTACCATTGATAAGCCTAACCAAAAAACCACCCAGGAAATTTACATGACTGTGCCGTCAAAGTATGTGACACTTTCAAACGGCAAATTAACAACGCAAAAAAACAACGGTAACGGTACCCGTACCGATTACTGGAAACAAGATTTACCTCATTCACCGTACTTGTTTATGATGGCTGTGGGTAACTTCAAAATTCAGAAAGACACCTGGAAAGGCAAAGAGGTTAGCTATTACCTTGAGCCTAAATATGCTCCTTATGCCAAAACCATATTTGGTTACACACCAGAGGCCATTGAGTTTTACTCAAAAACTTTAGGAGTTGATTACCCTTGGGCAAAGTATGCACAAATTGTAGTGCGTGATTATGTAAGCGGAGCAATGGAGAACACCTCAGCTACGCTACATGGTGATTATGTACAAGGCACCGCACGCCAGTTTCTTGATCGCTATTATGCAACCTCGCAGGGCGAAAGCACGGTTGTGCATGAGCTTTTTCACCAATGGTTTGGTGACTATGTAACGGCCGAAAGCTGGAGCAACTTAACTGTAAACGAATCATTCGCTGATTTTAGTGAAACCATGTGGGCCGAGTACAAATATGGTAAAGATGAAGGTGAAGCCCACATTAACGGTGATAGGCGTCAGTACTTAAACAGCGGCGAAGTTGCTGCGGCCAAAAATCTTGTTCGCTTCCATTATAACGATAAGGAGGACGTGTTTGACGTAGTTACTTATCAAAAAGGCGGATCGATACTTTATATGCTACGCAACTTTTTAGGTAACGATGCTTTCTATAAAGGACTAAACATTTACCTTAAAACCAATGCGTTTAAAAATGGTGAAGCCCACCAGCTACGTTTAGCACTTGAAGAAGCGAGTGGTAAAGACTTAAGCTGGTTCTTTAACCAGTGGTATTACAACTCAGGTCATCCGGTGCTGAATATTACTTACGGGTGGGATGCAGCTAAAAAAACACAGTCGGTATACTTGCAGCAAAGTCAAACCGGCAATGCGTTTAAACTACCAATGGCGGTTGATATTTATACCGGTGATAAGAAAGTACGCCACATGGTTTGGATGCGTGATAAAACCGATACGCTGACATTTAAACTTGATGCCAAACCAGATTTGGTTAACGTTGATGGCGACAAAATGCTTCTTGCCAAAAAAACTGACAACCACACGCCTGGGGAATTTCTACACATGGCCATGCATGCGCCGTTATACATGGACCGTTTTGAAGCCTTAACCTGGGCCGAAGCACAGCGCTCTGACAATGCGATTGCACGCCAGATAATTATTGCTGCGCTTAAAGACAAATACTACGGCTTACGCCTTAAAGCTTTAAAGGCGCTTAAGCTCACGAACGATGATGTAAAAAAAGCCGCCTTACCATTGCTTGCTACCATGGCAAAAAGCGATGCCAACAATTTGGTAAAGGCCGGTGCATTAACCGCTTTAGGCACATTAAAATCTGCTGATAATAATGCATTGTTCAAGCAATCATTAAGCAGCCAATCATACGCAGTACAGGCAGCAGCCCTTGAGGGCTTAAGCCAGCTTGATCCTACAGGCAGCCTATCTATTGCTAAAGGTTTGGAAAAAGACAGTGAAGGCGAATTGGCTCAAACTATTGTAAATACATATGCAACAAACGGCTCAGATGCTGAATGGCCTTATGTAAGCCGCAAATTTGAAGAGGCTGACATTCAAGGAAAATTTGCATCAATACGTAAAGTTGCTGCCTTTATTGGTCGTTTGAAAAGTTCGGAGTATGCACGTCAGGGTATTGATCAAATACGCAGTACCGGTGTACGTTACAAGCAGTATGGAATTGCGCCTGCAGTTACTCAAATACTGGAGGGCATTAAAGCTCAGCGTAGCGGTGATGAAGCTTCTGTAAAAGCTGTTGATGCAGCAATAAAAGAACTGCGATAATTAAAATTCATTAAAATCAAACGGCTGCCCTTAAGGCAGCCGTTTTTTGTTTGAGTAATGCAGCATTTGCTGCTTGAGTAGTTATATAGTTTTTAGGGGAAAGGGCACAATTAAAGAACAAGTGAGCTAAATTACTGTTATCAAAAATAGCTTCAAAAAAACTGTTTAAAAGATTGTTGTAATAAACACCGTTCGGAAAACACCGAAACGGTGCTTTGATATTCGCAAAGGTCAGTTAAATGCGTAAATCTTGACGCAATAGTATAAATATAACAACAGTTATCAAAATTTTTTATTCAATTTTAAATTTATTAATAATTTATGATTCAAATTATCAAAAACTGTTATTAAATTACGACAAACTTATAATTTCTCAGTTTCTGTATGTGTAAATTTCCAATCGCTTATGTATAAATCGGCGCATTTTAACGATTACAATGCCATTAATGGCGTTTGGGACGAAATGTATAGCGAAAATTCAACCATTCGCAATCATTATCAAAAGGTAATTAGCTACCTTTCTAACGAATCTACCGATAATCTCAATAAAAAAGAGGAATTGGCGCGTCGCCTGTTCATGACGCAGGGAATAACATTCACTGTTTACAATAGCGGCGAGGGTATAGAAAAAATATTTCCTTTCGATATTATTCCGCGCATAATTACCGCTCCTGAATGGAAGCTGGTTGAACGGGGCATAAAACAGCGTCTTACAGCACTTAACTTGTTCTTAAAAGATGTTTACCATAACCAGTTCATCATTAAAGATGGTATTGTACCAATTGACGTAATCTATTCATGTCCGCACTTTTTGCGCGAAATGTACAAGCTTGACGTACCTTATGATATTTACGTACATATTGCGGGCATTGACCTTATTCGCGATGAAAAAGGCACATTTTACGTACTTGAAGACAATTTGCGTACACCATCAGGAGTAAGTTACATGCTTGAGAACCGTGAGATTACCAAGCGGCTGTTTCCTGATTTATTGCCGCAATGCAATGTGCGCAGCGTAACAGAGTACCCTACAATTTTGTATAAAAACCTGATGGCGCTATCGCCGCGGCGCATCAGTAACCCTACGGTGGTATTGCTTAGTCCGGGCATATATAACTCAGCTTATTTTGAGCACACTACCCTTGCCAGGCTAATGGGCGTTGAGTTGGTTGAAGGGCGCGACCTTGTTGTAAACAATCACAAAGTTTACATGAAAACCACAACAGGCCTGCAACAGGTTGATGTAATATACCGCCGGGTTGACGATGACTTTTTAGATCCGCTTGTGTTTAACCCTAAAAGCGTGTTAGGTGTGGCTGGTTTAATGAGCGCTTACCGCAAAGGCAATGTAGCCATTGTAAATGCCATTGGTAACGGCGTTGCCGATGATAAGGCCATTTACAGCTACGTGCCCGAAATGATAAAGTATTATTTAAATGAGGAGCCTATTTTAAAAAACGTGCCTACTTACCAGTTACGTAATGATGATGAGCGTGAATATACTTTTGCCAACATTAATACCATGGTAGTGAAAAAAACCAACGAAAGCGGCGGGTACGGCATGCTTATGGGCCATGCGGCAAGCGAGCAGGAAATAGATGACTATAAAAAGGAAATACTAAAAGAACCTCGCAATTTTATAGCCCAGCCCACAATTAGCTTATCAGCTGCACCGTGCTACCTGCAGGGAGCATTACAACCCCGCCGTATTGATTTACGCCCCTATGCGCTTTGCGGCCCCGATGGTATTGAAATAGTACCAGGCGGACTTACCCGCGTAGCGCTTAAAGAAGGATCACTGGTGGTAAACAGCTCGCAGGGTGGCGGCAGTAAGGATACATGGGTGCTTATGTAAGCATTGGCAAATAAGATTATCAACCAAATTAAGTAAATAAGAAAAGCTCTTTTAAGTGGGCATAACATATGTTAAGTAGAGTAGCAGCAAGCTTTTTTTGGCTGAGCAGATATATTGAGCGCAGCGACGGCATTTTGCGCATGTTGAAAATAAATTACGCATCATCGCAGGATGCAGTGCGAGAGTTTACATGGGAACCGGTTATACGCATATATTCGGGTGTCGACGATGAATTGACAAGCAAGCTGCATAACGACAGCCGGGCGGTGCTTAGCTACATGGTTAGCGGTCGAAACAACCCTAATTCAATTACTAATATGATTACCCTGGCCCGCGAAAATGCCCGCAGTGTACAGGAACATATTACGCGCGATTTATGGCAGTGTCTAAACGAATATTATCATTGCGTTAAAGATCCGAGCATAAATCAACGCCTGATGGAAGATGACCCCATTAGTGTACTGGATGTTTTGATAAAGCAAATTATGCTATACTATGGCACGGCCGAAATTAGCATGGAACGCGGACAAGGACGTAGCTTTATGAATATTGGCAAGTACCTTGAACGCAGTATACAGGCAGTTGACATTCTTGATGTAAAATTTGGTTCGGTAAACGCAAACCCCGATTTATTGACCGACACTACTTACTGGAAACATTTGCTGCAATCATTAGGTGGTTACGAGCTTTATCTTAAAACCTACCGCGACGGAATTGAAGCTCAAAATGTGATGGAGCTGATTATTTTAAATGATGATTTTCCCCGGTCGGTAATTTATTCGGCTAATAACATTCACCGCTATTATGACAGATTAAAAAATGAAAGCCATTTAAGCAATCACCGGAACATTGCTTTCCAAATTGGTAAACTGCAAAGTTTTATACAATATAGTTCGGCACAAAGCATACGCCAGGTGGGCTTGCACCAATTTTTAACTCAAATACGGCAAGACTTATTTGCCATTGGCACATCAATGAATGAACATTACTTTGCCAATTATTAATTCAATTAGCTATGCCTGAATTTAAAATACAGCATATAACCCGTTATACCTACGAGGGCCTCGTACGCGATAGTGCGAATCAAATTATCCTCTATCCTATTACCGATGTTGCACAGGAGGTATTAAAACACGACCTTACAATTACGGGCAATCCGGTGGTTGATACGCATATTGATTACTATGGTAACCAAGTAGGCAGCTTTACTTATCTTGAAAAGCACAGCCGCCTGGTAATAAATTCTGAAGTGATTGTTGTAACGCACCCTAAAGAGCTTCCGGCTGATGATATTGCGGCAGATGAGCAGTGGCAAATGCTTGCCTCGGTACAGTTCATCGTACCATATATTGACTTTTTAAAGCCTGAATACTTCGAATCGTTACCAGAGCTTATAACTACCATTGAAAGTGAAAGGTTACAGGGTGAAACGCCTTACCAAACCGCATTGCGTTTTGCCGGCTATATTTACAAAAACATCAAATACCTGCCCGGCGTAACAACGGTTGAAAGTACACTTGACGAAGTTTGGAAACTAAAAGCCGGTGTATGCCAGGATTTTGCGCATCTCTTTATACAGATATTGCGCCTGCTGAAAATTCCGGCAAGATATGTAAGCGGCTATATATGCCCCAACCATAACGGTATGCGTGGCGAAGGTGCTACCCATGCCTGGGCCGAAGTATTTATACCTAATTATGGCTGGATTGGCATCGATCCTACGAATAATTGTGTGGCCAATGAAACTCATGTACGCCTTGCCGTAGGCCGCAACTTTTCAGACTGCTCGCCGGTTAAAGGTGTTTACAAGGGCAACTCAGGCCATATGCTTGAAGTAAAGGTAAGCGTTGAATATAAAGGCTTGCCGTCTTCCGAGCCCGAAAACCTGATACCGACCAATCAATTTATTCAAACAATAGAGTCGGAGCCTTTTACAACAAACAGCTACCGACGCTACCAGGAAATAATGCTGATGCAACAGCAACAACAGCAGCAGTAATATTTTAATAAAAGAGAAAAGGCCGTTATTATTAACGGCCTTTTCTCTTTTAAACTGAAAATTCTATTTTTTAGGAACGAGACTTTTTAACCAAACCACCAGGTCGTAAGCAGCTTTATCGTTTTCAAAATTCAGGTTAGCCGGTAATCGCCCGTTGGTGTACTCATCATACAGCCACGGATCGGCAATAGCTATCACATGCCCTTTACCATGCATGGCAGTGGCTATCAGCGTTGCTCCGGCAGCGTTCTTAAGCACAGGGCGTGCGTTACCGCTTGTAGCAATTGAGCAGGCATCCTTCATATAAATTTTCTTTGATGTTTTGAAAACCGGGTTGTCTTTGATAAAAACCCCACCATCTTCAAAATGGTTATCATCAATCACATGGTTTTGAATATCATCATTAAAATGCATTCCAAACACTGCAGCTAATTCGTTATAGTGTTTAAACTCCACATTAGCACTATCGTTAGCAAACATTACCAACACACCACCTTTTTTAACCCAGGCGTCTATGTTTTGAATATCAGCCGGCATTATATAATTAGGAGCAGGATTTTCCTTTTTGCTATCAGGATCAACTATAATGTAAACATCTGTACCTTTTAAATTCGCCGCGGTTGGTGCTGCATTTAACGAGTTTAGCTTAAAGCCCTGGCTTTTGAAAACATCTCCCAAAACAGAGAATCCGTTGTAGTCCTTTTCTTCCCAGATGTAGTGAAAACGCTCTGGTTGTCCCTGGCTGTTTTTCCTTGTTTCGTGGTTAAAATGATAATCGAGAGTTACGGTTTGAGCCTTGCAGTTGACCGCTGTAAAGCCCAAAGCCATTAAAAATGCGTAACAATAATTGATCTTCATAGCAATGTTATAATCGTTAGCGGGCTAAACTATAACTTTTAGTTTATAAACCGTTAAGTGCTATTCAATTTTACAAATCAATCTTCCAGCTGCTTGCTGTCTTTCTCTTTATCTTCATGTATTTTCCGGGTACGATCCTCGGCTTTTTTCACTTCATCGCGCTCGCTTATAGGCTCATCTGTTTTCAAGCTCTCTTCATTTTCTTCAGCACCTTTAATCGGTTTTTTATCGCTTTCATGATTTGCCATAATTCAAAAATTAAATAAGTTACTTTAATGAGTAACGTGACACCAGTCAGGCAGTTTTAATTAATTAATTTCTACGCTTATTCCTGCTAAGAATAATAAAGGTAAAACCTAATGCGACCACTGACGTTTTTAACTTCAGATTAATAAACTTATCTACATTATGGAAACTATAGAAAAATCAGTAGAAATAATTAACGATTTAATAGAGATTAACAACGATCGTGCAGACGGATTTCAAAAAGCCTTGAAAGATTTAGAAGGTGGTGAGTCTGATCTGAAATCATTATTTGAAGAATACAGCAGCCAAAGCCGTCAGTTTTCACAAGAATTAACTGCATTAGCAGCACAACACGGTGGCGATACCGAAACCGGCAATAGCGTATCAGGCACATTACACCGCGCATGGATTGATGTAAAGGCATTGTTCACAGGCAGCGACCGTAAAGCAATTCTTGCTGAGTGTGAGCGCGGAGAGGATGCTATTAAAAAAGCATACCGTGAAGCCCTTGCAGAAGGCGTATTACCGGCAGAAGCAATTACATTAATAGCTAAACAAGCTCAGGCAATCGGTCAGTCACATGATCGTATTAAAGCATTACGTGATAGTGCACAATAATTTGCTGATAAGCATAAATAATAAAAGCCGCTAATGCGGCTTTTATTATTTTAAGAGATTTAAGACTCTAATTCTCATAAGCTTACTACGCAATTAAATACTCAAATTCAAACCTGCATAGTAGTTGCGCAAAGGTGCCGGGTTAAAAAACCTATTACCCACTGCATTCAAATCATTACCTAAGCTGTATTTTTGATTCAGCAAATTATCGGTACCTGCATATATATTTATTTTCACTTTGCTTGCAGCACGGTTTAGTTGTAAACCAGCTTTAGCTTGCAGCAAATTATATTTACTGGCGTAAACGGTGTTTGCATCATTAACCGGTAACCTACCAGTATAATTATGCTGAATGAACACGTAAACAGTTTTTGGGAACCGGAACTGCAAACTGCTTACCGCTACATTTTTGGGTACACCAGTTAAGCTATTCCCTGAGTAATTGTTATTGTTTACGTTGTAGTTTCTGAAATTAAAGTTATTATAGGTAAAGGCCTCATTAAACTGGATACCTCTTAAAAAGCCATTGGCTTTCAGTTGCATAATCCAGCTTGTAAAGCTTAATTCCACACCTAATTGTTTGGTGCCACCGGCATTTACAAAATAGTCAGTTTCATTGGCCAGACGTTGATTTACAATGGTGTTCCTAAGGCGGTAATAAAATACCGAAGCATCTAACATTAAACTTTCATCACTATTACGCACCCTTAAACCAGTTTCATAATTCCACCCTGTTTCGGGCTGGAGATTTATATTCACAACATTGTTGCTTGGCCTTACCTCAGCTATGGTTGGCGTTGAATACCCCCTGCTTACCGATGCGCGCCATATAAAATTATCGAGTATTTGGTACGATAATGCTATACGCGGCATTAACTGCGGATCAAAGTTTTTAGTGTTCCTTTCCTGCTCATTCAAAGGAAATATATTTTGGTACTTGTAGCTATAAAAGTTAAGGCTTAAAGCGGCTTCAATATTCAGTACCTGGAGTATTTTGGCTGCATAACGTGCAAATACAAAATGTTGGTTTGTGTTTACATTGTCAAAGGCCTGCGGTTTTCCTATCTCCCCCCTTTGATTATCGTAGTTGTTTATTGTTGCATTAGTTTGCTGCCATTCAGCTCCAAGGTTAACCTTCCAATCCATACTATTTGATGGCAAACCGACTAATTCAAAATAGGTTCTTCCACCGTAGGTGTTTTCATTACGTTGTTCGTAGTTTGTTATAAACGGGTTATTGAACTTTACGCGTGTTCCAAAAACAGATGCTACATTACGGATACGATCTGTTAACCGAACCTCGTTAACTAAACCACCAAATAAAACCTTTGTACTTATGCCTATATTTTGATCAATGGCTCCCGGTAAGGTAGCCGTTGCAGGGCGTGATGCACGCGGGTTACTATCAAATTGTGCCTGATTAAGCCCGCCCGGTGTTTGGTATTGTAAATCAGAGTAAAAGCCAAGTGCTTTCAGTTGGTTGGCTTGCCCGTAACTGTACCTATCAACTAACTGAAAATAGTGCCGCTGAAGGTAACTATGATCACGATAGCCATCATAAGTTTGATAAGCTTGCTTTATATCCAGTTGGTTTTTGCCCCATTTTTGGCTAACCCCGGCGTTTTGATGTATCAAGCCATATGAGCCAGCGTTAAAGTTTAAATCAACTTTGCTACTATCGTTTAATCGATTTACTGGGTTGATAATAACAACACCGCCCGAATTAGCACCAAAAAGGCTGCCATCAGGCCCCTTTAATACTTCTATACTGTGCAAACTGGCTACGTCCAGGGCGTTCAAATAACTGTTGCCACCGGCATCGGTAAGTGGAATTTCATCAAAATAGATTTTAACATTACGCACACCAAAAGGCGACCGCAGCAAACTCCCTCTTATAGACAGGCGGTAACTGCCCGGCGTACGCTCTTCCATACGTATTCCGGGCAATGTATTCATAGCGCTAACTAACGAGTTATTAGGCTGCAGGTTCAGTTGTTTGTTACTCAAAACACCAACAGAAGACGGCACATTGAAAATTCGTTGTTCTGATAAATATCCTCTTACAGTAACAGGCTCAATGGTACGGGAGCTATCCTGCATTTGCGCATATATATTTGAAGCCGAAAACAGGACAAAGGATAGAGTGGTAAGTTTTTTATACATAGGCACGGTTACACACAAAAACAAAAGTAGTCCTTTTACCTAAAGGACTACTTTTGTTAATTTATTAATTAAATGATGCGAGCTAACCCGCAAAAAATAAAACAGATCTTATTTTTCAGCACTTACGCGCCAAATTTTATTACCAGAGTCATCGGCCACCAATAGCGAGCCGTCTTTTGCTACAGCTACGCCAACCGGCCTGCCATAAACTTTGTTTTGTGCTGCATCAGCGATAAAGCCTGTTAAAAAGTCTTCGGGTTTGCCAGGCTTGCTTCCGTTAAACGGCACAGCTACAACTTTATAACCCACCAGCTTTGAGCTATTCCATGAACCATGCTGACCTACAAAAGCAGCGTTCTTATATTTTGAACCAAAACCATCGCCGTTATAGAAGGCCAGGCCTAATGATGCCGTGTGTGAACCTAATGCAACGTCAGGCACTAAAGTGCTCTTAACTAAATCAGGGCGTTGTCCTTTCAAACGAGGATCTTCATGCTGGCCAAAGTAAGCATATGGCCAACCGTAATAACCACCCTCTTTAACACTGGTTAAGTAATCAGGCACTAGCATATCTCCCAGTTCGTCACGCTCGTTAACGGCGGTCCAAATATTGCTTGTACCAGGGAAAAAGTCAATACCAACCGGGTTGCGTAAACCACCGGCATAAATTTTTTCGTCTGAGCCGTCGGCATTCACCACCAAAATATTTGCTCTGCGTGCTTCGTTGGCAATACCATGCTCGGCCACATTACTACCCGAGCCTACGGTTATATATAGCTTACTACTGTCTTTACTAACAAGCAGGTTGCGCGTCCAGTGGTTATTGTAACCACCGGCAGGGAGCTTAAGTACACGTTTTCCTTCGGCCGTAATGCGGGCATCTCCCGGTTTGTAAGGGTAACGCCATAAGCCATCTGTATTGGCTACGTAAAACCAGTTACCTATAACAGCCATACCAAATGGCTGGTTAAGTCCGCTTAAAAACAATCCTTTCTTATCAACCACGCCATCGCCGTTACTATCTCTGAAAATAACAATGGTGTTGGGGCTATCGCCCATGTTTTGTGATTTGGTTTTGCCCACAAGCGCCGAGCCTGCCTTTTTCAAACCTTTAGCCTCGGTAGTTGCCAGGGCAGCAAACACGTCGCCATTTGGAGCAACGTATATATTACGCGGATTATTTAAATCCTCTGCATAAAGGCTTACTTTGAAGCCTGCCGGAGCAGTAGGTGTTTTACCTTTAGGCCATCCTATTACTTCGCAAAAGTTTTTAACCGATTTGGTTTCGTAAGGTGCTGGTAAATTCACTTGCTGGCCAACCTTATCGGCAGTGGTATCGGCCATTGCCGGATCGGGCTTCTTGTTTTGCTGGCAGCTGCTAAAAACTGCACCCGCAGCAACGGCTACATATAGGAAGTTTCTGATTTTCATAAGGTACTCTTTAGTTAAGACTAAGAGAATTAACCTTATAGGCAAAATTTTGTTTGGCAAACGAAATAACAAGCAGGCTTAAGAACCTAAAAAGTTACAAACTTTTCAATTTGCTCGTTAACAAATTTCAACGTACGCTCTTCAAACAACTCGCCTTCGGCATTTATCTCCTTGCGTATAAATGGAATGTGTATACGCAACGGCAACACATGCATATGCAGGTAGCTGCAAACACCTGCAAAATGTTCAACTCCGCGTATGTTACCATAAGTGCCTGAGGAATGCCCTACAAGCGCGGCTTTTTTATCATAAAAGCTATCCGGAAAATCACAGGCATCAATAAAGGCCTTTAACACGCCCGGAAAGCTGCCGTTGTATTCGGGAATAACAAACAAAAACTTTTGTGAGGCATTAATGAGCTTTCGTATCGGACCAAATTCGGCGCTGCATTTGCCGTACATATCAGTTTGGATGAAGTTTGGCGGCAAATTTTCTAACGACAAAAGCTCAACTTCCAAACCCTTTTTTATAAGCTGCCTTTGATAATATTTGGCTAATTTTAAAGTTGAACTTCCAGGACGGTTAGTAGCAGCAACAACGGTAATCATTAAAAAAGTGTTTATAAGTTAACGCAACACCATCGACTGCCGAATTGTTTAATTTCGTATCTTTAGCCCCCGGTTTAAAGCAAAGCGAAAGTATAAATTTTTAGCTTTACTTTTGATTATCCGGCAAAGGCTGTTTTCTTAATATCTGAGGTAATAAAATGAGTAAAATAATAGCTTTAGCTAATCAAAAAGGTGGCGTTGGCAAAACCACATCGTCTATAAACCTGGCTGCAAGTTTAGCCGTTTTAGAGTATAAAACGCTACTGGTTGATGCCGATCCGCAGGCTAACTCAACATCGGGTATAGGCTTTGATCCACGCACTATAAAAACCAGCATATACGAGTGTATCATTAACCAGGTTGAGGCCAAAGACGCCATCCAGAAAACCGATACACCCAACCTCGACCTGTTGCCTGCTCATATTGATTTGGTAGGTGCCGAGATTGAAATGATTAACCTTACCGACCGCGAGTATAAAATGAAAGCCATTTTAGACCAGGTTCGCGATCAGTATGATTTCATCATTATTGACTGCTCACCATCGTTAGGCTTAATTACCATCAATGCACTTACCGCGGCCGATTCGGTAATTATTCCAGTACAGTGTGAGTATTTTGCATTGGAAGGTTTAGGAAAGTTATTGAATACAATTAAAATTGTTCAAAACAGGCTAAATCCCGAGTTAGATATTGAAGGCATTTTGCTTACCATGTATGATGTTAGGCTGCGCCTGTCAAACCAGGTTGTTGAAGAAGTACGTACACACTTTGAAGATCTTGTTTTTGATACCATTATACAGCGCAACACCCGTTTAAGCGAGGCTCCAAGCTTTGGTGTTTCGGTAATTATGCACGATGCAACCTGTAAAGGCGCAGTAAACTATTTAAACCTGGCACGCGAAATTATACGCAAAAACGGTTTAGGACAAACAGCAGGTAAAGCTACACCTGCAGCAGTTTAAGTTTTATAAATGAGTTTAGATAAAAAGAAGGCATTAGGAAAAGGGCTGAGTGCCCTGCTCAATGATTCGGACAGTGTAAAAGCCCAAAGCAATTACCAGCGCGAAACAGGGAGCACAAATAACTCGAACGCAGGTAATGCCCTGGGTTCGGTTAATGAAATACGTATTGCCGAAATAGAGATAAATCCGTTTCAACCCCGTACTGATTTTGACGAGCAGGCGCTTATTGAACTTGCCGAATCAATTAAATTACAGGGGTTAATACAGCCTATAACAGTTAGGAGGGTAAATTCTCACTCCTATCAATTAATATCGGGCGAGCGCCGTTTACGTGCGTCAAAACGTGCCGGCTTAAACACTATTCCGGCCTATGTGCGCACCGCCAACGATCAGCAGATGCTGGAGATGGCGCTTATAGAAAACATTCAGCGTGAAAACTTAAACGCAATGGAAGTTGCCTTAAGCTTTCAGCGTATGATTGATGAATGCAGCCTGAAACAGGAAGAGCTTGGCGAACGCGTAAGTAAAAACCGCAGTACAGTTACTAATTATTTACGCTTGTTGAAGCTGCCACCCAGCATACAGGCATCTATTCGTGATGGGGATATCAGTATGGGTCATGCCCGTGCGTTAATCAACATTACCGATCCGGTTAAACAAGTACACCTGCACCAGCAAATATTGCAGCAGGGCCTGTCGGTTCGTAAGGTTGAAGAGATGGTACGTGCACTGCAAAACGGCCCTGAGAAAAAAGAAAGCAATAAACCTGCACCTGTTCCGTTTCAGTTACAAAAAATCCAGGACGATCTGGCATCAAAGTTCAGCAGCAAGGTAAAACTTAAGGTAGGCAACAAAGGCTCGGGCAGCATTGAAATACCCTTTTTATCGCAGGAAGACTTAGGCCGTATACTCGAGATGCTGGATTGGTAAAACCATCACATGAACAGGCTTATCATAATAATTATTGGCTTAATCCTTTTTTCGGCTACAGCTTACGCGCAAAAGCCCGATACTGTAAGGCTGCGCGATGAAATTGAACGTCGGCAACGTGTGCGCGACTCTGTTGCAGGTAAGCGTGTTATAACCGATGTAATTACCAAAAAAAATAAAAAGCTTTACCGGCCCGATAGCACGCATAGCCCCTCGCTTGCTTTTAAACGCTCTGCGTTTGTACCCGGTTGGGGTCAACTTTATAACCGTAAATGGTGGAAGCTTCCCTTGGTGTATGGTGGTTTAGGCGGACTTGCTGGAATATACATATGGAACCGCGGTAATTACAAAGACTTTTTACGTGTATATCAATTAAAAAGAGCCGGTGCAAACCAACCCGATGAAAGTGACCCGCAAAGTGTTAAGGACCTTTTTGCACGCGCAGCGGGTATATCACAAACTACTATTGAAAATAATGTAAATTACCACGAACGTAATATGCAGTTATGTATTTTAGGCTTTGTTGGTTTTTGGGGCATACAAATGATTGATGCTTACATTGATGCCAAATTCATCCACTCCTATACCATGGATCGCGATTTGAGCTTTAAAATAACCCCCGGCATTGAAACAGGCCCGTTGTATGCTTCAGGTAACTTACCTTCTATTACTCCCGTTTTAAAATTGAGCCTTACGTTTTAGGCACTTCAAACGTCTTATGATTCGGAAATCCGGCATACATAAGCAGCACTAATATTTCTTCGGTTATGCGGGTTTTAAAAGTTACCTTTACCGTTAAATAACTGTAATTTATTCGTTTTAACTAAATTGCTCCATGAAAATTGCGCTCTTCGGATACGGCAAAATGGGTAAAATCATTGAAAAGATAGCTACCGACCGCCGTCACGAAATTGTACTGATAATTGATAAAGACAACCTGCACGAGGCCACAGTTGAAAACCTTCAAAAGGCTGATGTTGCCATAGAGTTTAGCACACCTGCTACCGCTATCCAAAACATGAATCTTTGCTTTGAGGCCGGTGTACCACTGGTGGTGGGCACAACAGGTTGGTATGAAAACCTTGATGAGATTAAAGAAAAGTGCATTGCCGGTAACAATACGCTAATGTATGGCTCTAACTACAGTGTTGGCGTTAACATCTTTTTTCATGTAAACCGCATGCTGGCAAAAATTATGAACAACTATCCTTACTACGAAGTACAGGTAGAAGAAATTCATCATACGCAAAAGCTTGATTCGCCCAGCGGTACCGCTATAACGATAGCCGAGGGAGTGCTGGAAAACTTTGATGCAAAAAACGAGTGGAAGAACGTATTGGTAACTGACACTGGTGAGGCGGCTGATGATGCGCTTACCAATAGTCAATTGCTGATTGAGTCGCACCGGATTGAGAATGTACCGGGTACACATACCGTAATGTATGACTCTGAAGTTGATAGTATTGAATTTAAACATACAGCCCATAACCGTAATGGCTTTGCCTTAGGTGCTGTAATAGCAGCAGAATGGCTGAAAGATAAAAAAGGATTTTACGCTGTAACAGATATGTTTACCTTTAACGCCTGATACGGCCTAAATTATTGATTATAAAATATGAACTGGAAATTCTGGGAGAAGAAGAACAAGGAAGATCAGCCTAAAAAGAAAAAAAGTGCAGCACGCGAATGGACGGATGCCATTATTTTTGCAGTGGTTGCAGCTACGCTTATACGTACATTATTCATTGAAGCTTACACCATTCCAACCGAATCAATGGAACGCTCACTACTTGTGGGTGATTTTTTGTTCGTAAGCAAGGTAAATTATGGCGCCCGCACCCCAATGACGCCTATCGCTTTCCCTTTTGCGCATCATACTATGCCAATCATAGGCACCAAGGCTTATTGGGATGGCGTGAAATTGCCTTACTATAGATTACCGGGCTTAAGTGATATTAAAAAAGGTGATGTTGTTGTATTTAACTACCCAATGGAAGCCGACAGCCCGTTTTACCGGCCGGTTGATAAGCGTGAAAACTACATTAAACGTTGCCAGGGAACACCCGGCGATACGCTTTCAATAGTTGACGCACAGGTATTTGTTAATGGCAAGGCTAACCCTAACCCACCCGAAGGGCAAATTAATTACGAATTGCAAACCAACGGTACAGAAATTAACCCTAAAATTTGGGAAGAGCTAAATGTAACCATATCTGATTACAGCCCTTATCCTACCATGACAAAAGCATCTGCAGATGCTTTAAAGAAGATGGGTAATTTCACCATGGTTAAACCGCATATATCGCCAAAGGATTCTGTTAGCCTGATGGAAGAACCTGTGTTTCCTAAAGACAAGCATTACGAGAAGTGGAACCAGGATAATTACGGCCCGATCATAGTACCTAAAAAAGGATGGACTGTAAAACTTGACAGCTTAAATCTTCCATTTTATAAACGTGCTATTACAGTTTACGAAGGCAACAAGCTTGAAGTAAATGGCAACGACATTTTAATTAACGGTGCTAAAGCTGGCAGCTATACCTTTAAAATGAATTACTACTGGATGATGGGCGATAACAGACACAACTCTTTGGACTCGCGCTTTTGGGGCTTTGTACCTGAAGACCATGTAGTAGGCAAGGCTTTGTTTGTATGGATGAGCTGGGACAGCAACGCCAGCTTCCTGAACAAAATAAGGTGGAGCCGCCTGTTTATGGGCATTCATTAAAAAGCAAAACCCGGTTTAAGCCGGGTTTCATTTTGTTATCATTTATCGTCTTTACTTATACGTCAAACTTCAGTTTAACATGTAATGATAAAGAAAGAAGCCGCCTTGAACACAGTATCAAGGCGGCTTCTTTTTGTTACTTACTTATATCTTTAATTACTGCGGAGCATAGCGCCACCGCCCATGCCTCCACCCATGTCATCAAGGTTTCCTCCACCATTGTCCTGGTCTTGGTTTCTTTTTCGTTTTTGCTCTGAACCATTGCTGCCAAACCTGTACGATATAGTGAAGGATATGGTACGGAATGAAAAACGACGATAAGACTCAGATGTGTAAGGAACATTCACTGTTGTGTTGTTGATGATTGATCCGAACCTGCGGGTATTAAATATATCGCGCACATTTCCGCTTATGTTTAAAGCCTTGGTAATGTCGTAACGCACGCCACCATCAAAGCCATATAACGCTTTGCTGTACCCCTGTGCAATTACTTGTTTGCCCTGGTAATCGCCGCGCAATTGTATGCCTAACTTTTTAATTGGCTTAATGTTAGCTGTAAGGTTACCGTTAAAAGCGTAGCCTGAGCTTGACGGAACAAACAATGCCGGATCGCCCTTGATGTCACGATAATATACGTTTACGTTACCTGTTAAATCAAACTTTGATGATGCAGTTAGCTTGGCAATTAATTCATAACCTGCGTTTGCTGCACTGTTAATATTTGCAAACTGTGTAATGGTTCGTACCGAATCGAGCGGTAAACGCACCTGCTGTATGTTTTCGTTGGTGTAACGATAGTATAGTGATGAGGTAAGCGTAAGCGCATTCCAGTAGTTGATGTAGCTTAACTCAAATGCATGCGTATCTTCAGGGCGCAAGCTTGGGTTACCCTGTTGGTAGTTCAGCGGGTCGCTACGATCTAAAAACGGGTTTAACTGCCTGTCGCGTGGCCTGCTTACACGGCGGGTATAGCTTAATTGCAAAGTTTGATTCTCAGTAAGCTTGTCGCTCAGAAACACACTTGGATACGGACGGAAATAATCCTGCTTGAATTCCTGTGTGCTACCTGCCAAACGGCTGCGAATATGCGCATCTTCTAAACGCACACCAACCTGTACACCAAACCTTCCAAACTGACGCTGATAGTTAGTGTAAACAGCATGCACCTGCTCGTTATAAAGTAAGTTGTTTGAACGGGTTGCGTCATATACAAACTGGTCTTGGGTACCGTCAATCAAAGCAAACGCCCTGAAATCATTATCATTACGGTTAAAAGTACTGCGATAACCCGCCTCTAATTTACTGTCTTTGGTTAGCGGCGTGGTATAATCTGCCTGCAGGTTCCAGTTGCGCTGGCGTCCCCTTGTAAAGTTATTTTGCCTGAAGAGACTATCACTTAAGGCTGGTACGTAAAAGTTGTAACTGGTAAGCAACTGCTCATCACCATCTTCTTTTTGCGATGAGTAACCTACGTTGGCTGTAAGCTCCTGGCCGGGCTTCTTATATTTATGGCTAAAGTCGGCGTTCAGGTCAAAATTGGTACCCGAGTTTGACGAAACGTTATTTTGATTTAAACGCTGTGTTAAAGCGCTATTACGGGTTATACCGGTTCCGCCATTTTGAAAGCGATCACGGTCGCGTATATTGATATTATCAGATAATGTTAAAACACTTTTTGAGTCAAGATTGATATCAATACCAGTACGGATGTTATGAGAATTAAACTTGAAGGTTTGATCTGATTCCTGGTTTTGGAATATTGCTGTATCAGTACCAGGGTAGGTAATTCTGTTGGTATAACCATTGCCAATACGGTTGGCTTTACGGTAGCTGTAATTTCCAAAGATGTTTACCGCTGATGTTTGGTAGGCCAGGTTTAAACTTGCGTTACGTTGCTTTTGATTACCTATGGTACCGGCTACTGAGCCATTGAAACCAAGCTGTGCGTTACGCTTTAAAATAATGTTGATGATACCTGATTGCCCTTCAGCATCATATTTTGATGACGGATTGGTAATTACCTCAATATTTTCAATGGCGCTTGCAGGTATAGATTGTAGTATATCACTCACACTGCCGCCCGATATTGCCGATGGCTTGCCATTTACCAACACACGCACATTGTTTGAACCACGTAATGCTACATTACCTTCAACATCAACCTGTACCGATGGCACGTTGGTTAATAAATCAGTTGCCGAGCCACCCTGGCTAACTAAACTCTGGTCAACACTAAATACCTTTTTATCGGTGCTGAGCTTAATCTGGCTGCGTTGTCCGGTTACCACCACTTCTTTAAGCACTCCTTTGGCTGGCTTAATTTTAATTGCTGCCAGTTGAATTACTCTTTTAGCCGGTGTAATCTGTACGTTTTCCTGCGTAAAGGTAAGGTAACCTAAAAAAGTTGCTTTGAATGTATAGGTGCCATCTTTTAAGCCGTCAATTTTGAAATTTCCGCTTAAATCTGTTTGTATACCTTTTGTTGTATTATCGGCTTTGTTGGTTATGCTAACACTTGCAAACTCAAGTGGCTGGTTGGTGTTGGCATCAACCAGTTTGCCGCTTACCGAACCGCCGGTTTGGGCCAGTACGTTAAGCGTGAGTAAAGTAAATAAAAATAAAAGTGTTCGTTTTATAACCGGAAAATTCATCCGGCAAAAATCCCCTTTTTAAATTTACCCCAATAGTAAGCCTTGTAACTTTATTGCTAATTAACCATGTAGTTGAGGTAATTTTTTTATTACCAAATAAGCATGCTTGAACTTAGGTTAGCCTTTCTTAACTATAGCTGCCAGGTCTTTCACTTTAGGCTCTTTATCAAAGGTTTTTAAAAGCTTACCATTACGGTTGTAAATGGCAACGTAAGGCGTCATTTTAACCCCGTAGTAATTTAATATGTCATATGAGCCCTGCTCGGTGCCAACAGTTACATTTGGATAAGCCGAAAGACCAAAATCGCGGTGAAAACCTTTCACCATCTTATACATGGCATCGGTAATTAGCACTATTTGCACTTTCGAAAAATCCTGCTTCATACGCTCCTTCATGTCATACATCAACTGCTGGCAATGGCCACAGTCTGGCATGAAATAAATGATCATTACCGGCATTGCTTTTTTAAGGTTGGCCTGCGTGCGGTATGTACTATCAGGAGCTAAAATTTTATACTTAGGAATATTTTGAATCTTAGCATTATTTTGAGCCTGCGTACATCCAACGGCCACAATAAAGCTTAATAGTAAAAGTATTCTTTTCATCGTGTGTAACATTGTACTATAATTCCAGCAGTTCAAGTTGCCATGCCACATGCTCATCTGTTATTGGGTAAACAGCGCCATTGGCTAACGTTTGGTAAACGGCTTCGAACAAATTTAAATAATTACCTTCAAGTGATGGTATTTTTTCAAGGGTCTTTTCCGTACCAATACCCATTATGGTTAATATACCTTCGCTACCTTCAGGCTCAACGCCATAATTATGGTCAGTTGGTTTTATGGCTTTATCAAGCTGCGCTTCCTGTACATCTACCCTGTCCTTAACATAACTTCCAGCTGTGCCATGCACGATAAAAGAGGGCATAGGGTGTGCAATTAAAAGCCCCGATGTTACATTTACTACCAGTTGGTGAGGGTAAGTAAGTTGATAAGAAAAATAATCAACAACCTCTGAACCCTCGCGGTGCGTTGCAGTAACTTTATTGGCAGTAATGGGTTTGCCAAACAAACTTATAATCTGGTCTAACAAATGCGGCCCAAGATCATAAATCAAGCCATTAGCCGGTGTTTGTGCGGTTTCTTTGAACAGCTTAGGACTTAATACTGGTCTGTACCTGTCAAAGCGGAAATTAACTTCGATCAACTCCCCTAACCGGCCGCTTTCAATTATGTCTTTAACAGACAGGAAATCACTGTCCCACCTGCGGTTTTGGTAAACCAGTACGTGCAAACCTTTTTGCTTTGCAATATCAAACAATTCAAACAGTTGCGCTGAGGTTGCCGTTACAGGCTTTTCTACCAAAACGCTTTTCCCGGCAAGCAGAGCTTGCCTGGCGTGTTCGTAATGCAAATAATTTGGCGTATTAACTATAATCAGTTCAATTTCGTTATCTGCAAGTATTGCTTCAATACTATCGTAACTAATTACATCGGGGTAAAACTGGTTAACGTTTTTATTGGTACGTTCAACAACAGCCTTAAAATTGAACCCTTGATGCGCATGTACAAACGGTGCATGAAATATACGCCCCGACATGCCAAAAGATAAAATACCGGTAACAATAGGTGATGACATATTGCAAGTATACAGCTTTGTTAAGGGAGTTTAAAAACGAGTGCAAAAACATTGCAGCAGCAGGTAAATTGATTAGCAATACTCTTTATTGCACACAACTTTAAGCCCACACAGTCACCCATCATTTAATAGGAATATATCTCCAACCAACTTACTAACTGCAATCCAACTCAACAAAAAAGGGAAGGCTTTTACAGCGCTTCCCTTTCATTTGTTGATAACAACAAAAAACTATTTAACACCTTTTTCAATGGTTTCGATAGCCTGAAGATGGCTTTTCAAGGCTGGTAATGATTGAGTTGCAAATGATTTTAAATCAGCATCTTTCAAATCTTTTGAACCACCTTCAAATAAATCAACCGCTTTTTTGTGGTCTTTTACCATCACGTCAACGTAAGCTTTATCAAAGTCGGCACCTGATTTTGCTTGTAAATCGGCCATTGTTTTTTGCTCATCAGCACCTACTGTAGTTGGCAGGGTAATGTTTTTAGCCTTAGCTAATGCCATTAATTTCTCATTTACACCGGTATGATCTTTTACCATCATATCTGCAAATTCTTTTACTTTTGCATTAGTTGCTTTGGTTAAAGCCAGTTTTGACAATTCAACTTCGGCCATACCTGCATTAGCTGCAGAAACAGCAAACTCAGCATCATCATTTACTACAGCAATACCACCGGTTTCAACTGCGTTGCTTGATGTGTCTTTGGTATAATTTGCACTGTCTGCATTAGCAGCGCTATCATTGTTTGATCCGGCTCCGCCGCATGATTGGAATGCCAGGGCGGCCAGCGCCAGCATTGCTATTGAACATACTTTTTTCATAACGTAGATATTTTCTTAATTGTTGATTAATGCAAACAACAACAATGACGCATTTGGGTTTTAAATAACTTCGGAAACTTAAAGGCTTTTACTATTTTTGGGCACCAACAAAAAACGATATGAATTTTCCGGCAGAATTAAAATACACTAAAGACCACGAGTGGATTAAGGTTGAAGGCAATGAAGCCTACATAGGCATTACGGAGTTTGCCCAGCGCGAACTTGGCGACATTGTTTACATTGACATAAACACTGTTGGACAAGAAGTTGCGAAAGAAGAAGTATTTGGCACGGTTGAAGCAGTTAAAACTGTTTCAGACCTTTTTATGCCGGTTACTGCAACCGTTTTAGAAATCAATGATAAACTTGATGCACAGCCCGAGCTGGTAAACAGCGATCCATACGGCGATGGCTGGATGGTAAAAATAAGCCTTAATGATGTTGCAGAAGTTGAAGCACTGCTTTCGGCCGACGACTACAAAGGTTTGGTAGGCGCTTAATTAATGAAGTTGCTTTTTAAATATTATAAGCTCACCCTAGGGTGGGCTTTATTTATTTTGGTGATATGCAACATGCCTATGGGCGAAATAGGGAACTCGCCCAGGTTTTTTGCAGGTTTTGATAAATTGGTGCATTGCGGCCTGTTTTTTGTTTTTGACATATTAATTGTTCATGCAATTATACAACAGCGCCGTAACCTTACCTGGCTCAACGCCGTAAAAGCACTTACAATTAGTATAGCCTACGGAGCTTTGATTGAGCTTTTACAGCTTTATGTGTTTACCTGGCGTAGCGGCGATTGGAATGATTTGTTTGCTGATGCCGTTGGGGCAGGCATGGCAACGTTTGGCAGCATACTAACGGTAACTCTGGTAAGTAATGAAAAAATTTAAGTTTATAGCTGTGTTCGCCCTGTTTGTATCAATGACATCATGTGCTGTACTAAAAAAAGATTGTGGCTGCCCTCATTTTGGCAAACTACACACCGGCCACTCTGTAAATAATAAGGCTTAAAACTTTTAAACCTGTTTTATAAGCCACATATGTAAATCACCTTTTTATCGTTTGTAATGTAAACGGGCTACTCTTATTTGGATTTGTTTTAAATAAGGAGTATGTTTGCACATACATTTATGAAGAAGCTTTCGGAACTTGAAGTAGGTAAAAAGGGTGTAATCAAAGAATTTACCGATTTAGAAATGTCGGTTAAGTTGATGGAAATGGGCTGCCTTCCGGGTGAAGAGATTAAACTGGAACGCATAGCTCCACTAGGCGACCCAATTGCCGTTGCCGTTTCCGGCTACATGCTCAGCCTGCGCAAACAGGAAGCTTCAACCATTATTTTACAGTAGTTATTGCATTGAAGGCTGAGATAAGAGTTGCACTTGTTGGAAACCCCAATACCGGTAAATCAACCCTGTTTAACCTATTAACCGGACTAAACCAAAAAATTGGAAACTTTCCGGGTATAACGGTTGATAAAAAAACCGGCTTTAGCAGCCTGCCCGACGGCCGACGCGCCGAAATAATTGACCTGCCGGGCACTTATAGCCTATACCCTAAAAGCCGTGATGAATCTATAGTATTTTCTGTACTTGCCGATAAGGTTCACGAAACTCCCGATCTTATAGTTGTTATTGTTGATGCCTCTAACCTGAAAAGGAATTTACTCCTGTACACACAGGTTGCCGATCTTAAAATTCCGGTAATAGTTGCATTGAATATGATGGATATGGCCAAAAAAGATGGCATAACCATTAATATTGACAGCCTCTCAAAAAAATTAGGTGTTCCTGTAATTCCTATATCAGCCCGCCGTAACGAGGGTATTGATAAATTAAAAGAGGCCATATCATACGCTAATAAATTTGCACTTCAACAGCAAAGCATTGATGTTAAGACTATTGCACCCCAACTGGTTGATGCCATTGCAGAGGAGATGCAACTGGAAAACCCTTATTACGCGTTACAACTTGCTCACCAACATGAGCATTTAACCTTTTTAACTCCCGAGCAGAGCAGCCGTATTGAGGAATTGGAAGGCATTCATCAGTTTCATTCACAACAGGCGCAGGCGGCCGAGACTATAGCACGCTACAACTTTATTAACGATTTGCTTTATGATACGGTTAAAACTGAGCAAACAGCGCAGGAAGAGACGCTAAGCAACCGTATAGATAAAGTTTTAACACACCGTGTTTTTGGCTTTGTGATATTCTTCGGCATATTGATGTTTATATTCCAGGCTATTTTTGCGTGGTCATCATACCCTATGGATCTCATTGAGTCCCTATTCATATGGATGCAGGAGGGTGTACACAAAATAATGCCGGCTGGTCCACTAACCGATTTACTTGCCGACGGCGTTGTAGCCGGCTTAAGCGGAGTATTAGTATTTATACCACAAATTGCCATATTATTTGCCTTTATAGCTATTTTAGAAGATACCGGCTATATGGCCCGTGTTACCTTCATGATGGATAAGGTGATGCGCAAGGTGGGACTAAATGGCAAATCAGTAGTTCCTTTAATTGGCGGCTTTGCTTGTGCTGTACCATCAATAATGAGTACGCGCACCATTGAAAACTGGAAAGACCGTATGATTACCATTATGGTAACACCGTTGGTTGCCTGTTCGGCGCGCTTACCTGTTTATACACTACTTATTGCCCTGGTGGTACCAAACCGCAATGTTTGGTGGATATTTAATTTACAGGGGCTGGCCTTAACGGGCATGTATGTACTCAGCCTTGTTTCGGCTGTTGTGGTAGCCTGGGTTATGAAGCACATACTTAAAGCCCGCGAGCGCGGCTACTTTATAATGGAGCTACCGGTATACCGTATGCCGCGGTGGAACAACGTTTTGCTTACCATGTATGACCGTGCTAAAACCTTCGTAATTGAAGCAGGCAAGGTAATCATAGCAGTATCAATCATATTGTGGGTACTGGCATCTTACGGTCCGGGCGATAACTTTAACCAAATTGAAAAGAAATATAGCCAGCCACAGTATGGGCAAAAAATGAAGCCAACAGAAAGGGAGCACGCTATAGCATCAGAAAAACTGGAAAGCTCGTACGCCGGTTACCTGGGGCATGTGATTGAACCGGTAATAAAGCCACTTGGCTTTGACTGGAAAATAGGCATTGCCATTATCACCTCCTTTGCGGCACGCGAAGTATTTGTGGGAACTATGGCCACCATTTACAGTGTTGACGGCGACCCTGAAGAGATACAATCTGTTAAAGACAAACTGGGTACAGCCCGTAATGCCGAAACCGGCCAGCTAACCTTTACTCTTGCCGTATCATTCTCGTTAATGATGTTTTATGCTTTTGCTATGCAATGTGCCAGTACCGTGGCCACCGTATATCGCGAAACTAAAAGCTGGCACTGGCCCGTTATACAATTTGTATACATGACAGCTTTGGCCTATACAGCGAGCTTTATTACCTACCAATTATTGAAATAAAACTTTGCGTTATTTATATTTAATTGAGGAATTGAATTGGATAAGGTTAAAGTTTTAGAAAAGTATTTACCTGCCGGAGCTGCACCGTTGGTAGCGCGCTGGATTGATTACTTTAAATGCGAATTTAAAATATCACGTAACCGTAATAGCAAATTTGGTGATTACCGCCCGCCGTTTCAGGGTAAAGGGCATCGCATATCGGTTAATCATAATTTAAACCCTTATGCATTTTTAGTTACTACAGTGCATGAGTTTGCACACTTGCATACCTGGAATCAGCATAAAAACCTCATTAAACCCCATGGCAATGAATGGAAAGCAAACTTTAAAAAGATGATGCAGCCATTTTTTGAACAGCAGGTATTTCCACCCGATGTTACCTTTGCAATAACGGCTTACTTAAATAACCCGGCCGCATCCAGTTGTTCTGACCTTAATTTGTATCGTACGTTAAGGAAATATGATAACAATGCCACAGCAGTAACCACTGTAGAAAAAATCCCATTAAAAGCCGTTTTCAAGATCAAGGACGGCAGGATATTTCGTAAAGAAGAGCAACTTCGTAAACGTTTCAGATGCACAGAGATAAGTACTAAACGCATTTACCTGTTCAGCCCTGTAGCCGAGGTAGAACTGGTTGATGTAGCTTAAAACATTCGTTCATCTAATTCATCCAATTGAACATCAAGTGCATTCGTATCAAAAAGAGGCTTTAGTACATAAATAAGCTGTACCAACCCGCTGCTGTAGGTAATTGAATCTTTTAAAAGCAGTTCAACACGATTTTTTAAATTCTCAAATAAAGGCTTGCCACTACCCAAAATTACAGGGTGTACCGACAGTTGCATTTCGCTTATCCAGCGTTTATCCAAAAAGTACTTTACTGCTTCTGCGCCGCCATATAACCAAATGTTACCTCCCTCACCATTAATTACCGACTGCACTTTAGTATCTATATCTGTACTACCAATAAGTTCCACATTGGGATGCGTCGCAGATTTTATCGTATCAGAAAAAACATAAATTTTCTTTATACCCGGAAAGTATTCGTCCTCTTTGCCTGCAAACAACTCGTAGCTTTTACGGCCAACAAAAATAGCATCAGTTTGTGCAGCAAAATCACTTAACCCGTAATCCTGATCGGTAAAACACCAGTCATACTCACCCTCGGGCCCCTCTATATAGCCATCAAGGCTTACAGCCAGGTTTAAAATTACTTTTCTCATTTATCTTTATCGGGTGATGCCTGTTCTTCTTTCCAGCGTTGTGCAAATGATTTTTCAGCTACTTCGGGCATTGCTCTGTATTTGCCCCACGATTTTTTGAAAAACGTACGCAGCATAAAGTTTTTTACCTTGCCTCCAAAAAAATCAGTAAGCTTGCGGCTCATCATCGCTTTTTTCCACGCCGCCCAGCCCCATTGTTCGGGCTTACTTACTACGCCTTCTTTAACTGCATCGCGACGGTTTAGCAGCAGCATTTTATGTATATCAATTTTAACCGGACAAACCTCTGTGCATCTGCCGCATAAGCTCGATGCGTAGCTTAAATGCTTAAACTCTTCCATACCGCGCATATGCGGCGTAATTACCGAACCTATGGGCCCACTGTACGTTGTACTGTAAGTATAGCCACCAACATTTTGATACACCGGACAGGCATTTAAGCATGCACCACAGCGAATACAGTACAAACCCTGACGCTGATCTTTTTGCGCCAACAAATCGGTGCGGCCATTATCAAGCAGGATAACGTACATCTCTTCGGGTCCATCCGTTTCGGTTGGTTGGCGCGGACCTGTTAAAATAGTGTTATAAACAGTAAGATTTTGACCTGTACCATGTGTAGCCAGCATAGGCCAAAACAAGTCAAGATCAGCTATTGAAGGTATAATTTTTTCGATACCAACTACGGCTATATGTACTTTCGGGAAAGTTGTAGTAAGACGTGTATTACCTTCATTTTCGCTTACAGCTATGCTACCGCTATCTGCTATAAGGAAATTCGCTCCTGTTATACCGGCATCAGCCTGCAGGTATTTTTCACGCAGTAATTCGCGGGCTTTAGCGGTAAGCTGCTCGGGAGTTGAATCTATAGGCGTACCAAATTTTTCATGAAACAGCTTTGCAATATCTTCTTTGGAGAGATGCATGGCGGGTGTTACAATATGATAAGGCTTTTGCCCCAGCAATTGTACAATGTACTCGCCTAAATCAGTTTCAAGAGATTCAATGTTATTTTCTTGAAGAAATTCATTTAAGTGAATTTCTTCGGTTGCCATAGTTTTTGACTTAACTATGCGCTTAGCTCCAATTCTTTGCAATATAGCCAATATTTCCTGCTGAGCCTCCTGCACATCATTAGCCCATATAACCTTACCTCCCCTACGCTGAAAATTAGCTTCAAATTCGGGCAGGAACTTATCAAGGTTTTCCATTACACGCCATTTTATAACGTGCGCTTTGCGCTTGGCCGCTTCCATATTAGCAAGCCGCGCTGTACCGCGTGCAACAGAGGTATGATAGCGCCCCATGTTGAAGTTTATAATGCGGCGATGATCGCGGTCAAAAACCTTCTCCTCCGAATCAGTCAAAAATTTGGCAGCAGTATCTCCCATAGAGGCGAAAATAGTATTTTTTTAATATTGATAGTAGCAGGGCCACGGTTCATCCCTTGTCAGTATTCCCTAATGGCCTTTAAACGTTAACAATAATGTGTACCGTATAAAATTAGGACTAAGCCTAACTACGCTACTAACAATTACAATAAGCAGCAAGTGTGTTTAACAAAAAAAGCGCCGTGAGGGTTTCCCCAACGGCGCTTATGTTTTCAACAAATATAATTTAGTTACGGTTGGCGGGCATGTCGTTAGTAACGTCCACTACCGGGCGTTCGTCACGGTTTGCCAATTCCCAGCCGGTGTAAAACACTAATTGGGTACGCTTAACCAACAACGGAAAATCAATTTTACTTACTTCATCACTCACACGGTGATAATCTTCATGTACACCGTCGAAGTAAAATACAATTGGCACATTGTGCTTAGCAAAATTATAGTGATCTGAACGGTAATAAATACGCTCAGGATCTTTAGGATCATTGTACTTATAATCTACAGCCAACTTGGTATAAGTATTATTAGCGTTCTCGCTTATTTTATGTAAGGTGGTGCTCAACTTGTCTGAACCGATTAAATAGCAGTAGTCAGGCGAATCTTTGTGAGCCGGGTCGCGGCGGCCAATCATATCAATGTTTAAATCGGTAATGGTGTTAGCCATTGGGAACACCGGGTTTTGCGAATAGTATTCAGAACCCAGCAAACCTTTTTCTTCGCCTACGTTACCTAAAAACAAAACGGTGCGGCGAGGACCTTTACCATCTTTTTTTGCTTTCATAAATGCAGTTGCAATTTCAAGTATACCAACGGTACCTGATCCATCATCATCAGCACCATTATTAATGCGATCACCAGGAGTGCCTTCGGGCTCCATGCCTATATGATCATAATGAGCTGAGAATACCAATACTTCCTCTTTCAACTTAGGGTCAGAACCCGGTATCATTGCTACAATATCAACAGCTTTGGCATCGGTTGTAGTAGTAGCATAAGCAGCCTCTACACTTGCTTTAACGGTTTGCACTGCAGGTGCAGCTTTTAATTGCTCGTAGTTTTTACCACTGGCTTTTAATAAATTGTCGGCAACGGTGTTGCTTACCATTAATATAGGAGCACGATCAGCAATCGGACGCGGTGTAGCCGACTTTAAAGTCATGCGACCGTTGTTGGCTATAATTGGGTTAACTTTACCTACGCCCAAAACTAACGCAGCTTTTTTTGCCATTAAGGCTACCGCCACACGGTTAAACGCACCACGCGCAGGCGCCTCGGCACCCGGCTTAGGCTCAGTAATTACCAGTACTGCTTTACCTTCTACGCTAATATCTTTTAATTCAGCTTCTGAACCGTAGCCTACAAAAACAACTTCCTGTACGTTAATGGTCTTTACACCTGAACCGCCTAATACCGAAAAATCTTTGCCTTGTGTAAGCTTAGCACCATTCACAGTCATTGAATTAACCGAGAAACTGGTTACAGATAAAGGCACATCTAAAAAGTATGAACCTTTGTTAGCTGGTAATAACCCTAATTTTTGGTATTCGCCGGCTAGGTACTTAGCTGCTCTGTCAGCTCCGGGTTTACCTGTTTCGCGGCCTTCCATTTCATCAGATGCTACAACAGTTAAATGCTTTTTCGCATTTTCAACGGTAATGTACTTGGCATACTTTACCGCAGTTGCATTTTGCTGGGCACATGCCCCCAGCGCTACAGCCAAGGCAGCGCCGCATAGTATAACTCTTTTCATTTGAGTAAAGGTGTAATAGTAAAAGTAAGTTGAGAAGAACAAAGCTTAATATCCAGCATTATTGATTATTATATCACTTAGCAGTGAGTCAGATTCGCCTTTAAATTTCCTTATTTCGTCGCGCAGATAGGCACTGTTTTTTATTCCTTCAATTAGCACAACATGTTCTGTTAAATCGCCTACGGTAAATAGTTGCAGGTTTGCAATACCTACCAATCTTTGTATCAACGGCTCAACAATCCGGGTGTCTATCACTTTGTGTATAGCCATTTCATTTGTTATCCTGTTCCAAACGCCGCGGCTAATAATAATTCGTTGTGTGGTGATTTGAAATTTGGTGGAAGCGGTTTTAATATATGCCCAGATAGCTATAAATATAGGGAACACCAACCAAATGAATAAAAAGCATAATATGTAAGTTCCCAAATTCATTAATTGAGATGGCTTGCCTTCCCATATAACGGTTTCAGCTGATTCGTTTTGATTTTTCATCATTCAAACAACTTAACAAGACATTTTAGCAACGCGGTTAGCATGACGTCCACCTTCAAATTCGGTTGACAGGAACAATTCAACTATCTGTTTTGCATCTTCCAACGATATAAAACGCTCAGGTATACAAACGATGTTTGCATTATTGTGCTGGCGGGCTAACGAAGCCAGCTCAGGTAACCAGCAGATTGCTGCACGTACTCCCTGATGTTTGTTAGCTGTAATAGCAACGCCGTTGGCACTGCCACAAACCAAAATACCAAAATCAAACTCGCCGCTTTCAACTGCCAATGCTACCGGATGAGCAAAATCAGGATAATCAGTTGATTCGGTTGAATAGGTACCAAAATCCTTCACAACGCTTTGCGGTAACCACTGCAACAGTTCTTGTTTGTAGTTGAAGCCGGCATGATCAGACCCTATAGCTATTTTAAGTTCTTTGTTCATTACTGTGAATTTGATAAAGTTTGTTGTTATGTTATTGCGTTTTTACCAGTTGGTCTTGACGCTTAAGCTTTCTTTTTTCAACCACCCCGGCTACAACAATGCCTACTTCATAAAGAATGAATAATGGCACACTTACAATACTCATGGTAAGCATATCTGGAGTGGGGGTAATTACTGCTGATATAACAAGGATGCCTACAATTGCAAACCTGCGTCCGTTACGCATAAATGCCGGCGTAAGAATTCCTAACGTTGATAAGATGTAAACAATAATAGGCAACTGGAACACAACACCTGTTGCCAGGGTAAGCGTAGCTACTGATGAAAGATAAGAATCAACAGTAAACATATTCTCTATTTTATCGCTCACGCTTAAGTTGGCCAAAAAGCTTATAGACTCGGGCGCAACAATAAAGTAGCCGAACATTATACCCAACAAAAACAGCAACGAAGCATATATTACAAAGCCGCTGGCTGCCTTTCTTTCCTTTTCATGCAGGGCAGGCTTTATAAAACGCCATACTTCCCACAGTAAATAAGGGAAGCCTAAGGTTATACCAATAATCAGTGCCGAATTCAGCTCAAGTGTAAACTGCCCTGCCATTTCGGTATTGATTATTTTGCCAGGGATTTTGTCGATACAAAAACCGGGGCGTTGCAAATAATCTCCTAGCTTACAAAGCATACGATACGTCCAGAAGTCGGTACGCATAGGACCCATAATCACATTGTCGAAAACCCAGTCGTAGTAAACAAAGGCCAGTATGGTAAATACCAAAACGGCAATACTTGCACGAATCAAATGCCAGCGTAAGATCTCGATGTGGTCAAAAAACGACATCTCTACATCAAGGTCCTTACTTTTATCTTTTATTGCTTTTACTATCTTATTATCGCTCATGTATTGTAAACAAAAATACCATTCTGTATAACATACGAATGGTATTTGAGATTAATTTTATTTTTCGAAATTTATTCAGCAATCTCGAAGCTTTCCATAAACTTGGTGGTAAAGTTACCTGCCCTGAAGTTAGGATCCTGCATTAACTGCAGGTGGAAAGGAATTGTTGTTTTTATACCTTCAATAACAAACTCGCTTAGCGCACGGTGCATGGTATTCAATGCCTCCTCGCGTGTTTGTGCAACACATATAAGCTTGGCAATCATTGAGTCGTAATTTGGTGGAATTACATAACCACTGTAAACGTGCGTATCAACGCGTACACCATGGCCACCCGGAGAGTGAAAATTAGTTATTTTACCCGGCGACGGGCGGAAGTTGTTGAACGGATCTTCGGCATTTATACGGCACTCTATGGCATGCATTGTAGGCTCGTAGTTTTTACCTGATATTGGCGTTCCTGCTGCAACTTTAATTTGTTCTTTAATCAAGTCAACGTTAATAACTTCTTCAGTTACCGGATGCTCCACCTGTATACGGGTGTTCATCTCCATAAAGTAGAAGTTATGGTGCTTATCAACCAAAAATTCGATGGTACCTGCACCTTCGTATTGAACGGCTTTGGCTCCTTTAATAGCAGCCTCACCCATTTTTTTACGCAGCTTTTCGGTCATGAATGGTGAAGGCGATTCTTCAACCAGCTTTTGGTGACGACGCTGAATAGAGCAATCACGTTCTGAAAGGTGGCATACTTTACCGTACTGATCACCTACCACCTGAATTTCAATGTGACGAGGATCTTCTACGTATTTTTCAAGATATATACCATCGTTACCAAAGGCAGCACCGGCTTCAGCACGGGCCGAATCCCAGGCGGGTTCAAACTCCATGTCGTTCCAGACAATGCGCATACCACGGCCACCACCACCGGCAGTAGCTTTAAGTATAACTGGGTAACCAATTTTGTTGGCAATATTAATACCTTCTTTTACATCATGCAGCAAACCTTCCGAACCTGGTATGGTTGGCACACCGGCTTTTTTCATGGTTGCTTTGGCAGCTGCCTTGTCGCCCATGTCGTTTATCTGATCGGCAGTGGCACCAATAAATTTAATACCATACTCAGCACAGATAGCTGAAAACTTTGCGTTCTCTGACAAGAAACCATAGCCCGGATGTATAGCATCGGCGTTGGTTAACTCGGCAGCTGATATAATGTTAGGAATATTTAAGTAAGAATCGCGGCTGGCCGGCGGACCAATACATACGGCCTCATCGGCAAAACGTACGTGAAGGCTATCGCGATCAGCAGTTGAATATACGGCTACCGTTTTAATGCCCATTTCCTTACAGGTACGGATAATGCGCAGGGCAATCTCGCCACGGTTAGCTATGAGTATTTTTTTAAACATGAGTTAGTGTTAGTTAAGTGGTTAATTAAGCTAAGTAGTTGATTGAGTTTTAAAACCACTCACTTTTCAACTATTTAACCAATGAACTTAACATATTACATAGGTTCTACTAAAAACAAAGGCTGGTCATATTCAACCGGTGATGCGTTTTCAACCAGTATTTTAACAATACGGCCTGATACTTCTGATTCGATTTCGTTAAACAGTTTCATAGCTTCGATAATGCAAAGCACACCACCTGGTTTAATTTCATCACCCACGTTTGCAAACGATGGTTTATCAGGAGATGATGAACGGTAAAAGGTACCAATCATTGGCGATTTGATGGTAACGTATTTAGATACATCGGCGGCAGCTGGTGCCTCTGCAGGAGCAGAAGTGTGTGCAGCAGCAACAGGAACAGCCGGAGCTGCAGCAGGAACGCCTGGCTGTGGTACTGGTAACGTTGCGTTAACAATAGTTGGAGCCTGGTTTGTTTTTATTGTGATCTTGAACTCGTTCTGCTCGATGGAAACCTCGTTTACGCCCGATTTTGAAACGAAACGGATCAAATCTTGTATTTGTTTAATATCCATGTTTTAGGTGTAATTGGTTCTTAACAAAAATTAAGAACCTAAGTTATAACAAATTAAATAAAAATTGTTCCCAAATTTTAGTAGGCCCATTTCAGGAGCATTGAGCCCCAGGTAAAGCCACCGCCAAAGGCTGCTAATACAATATTGTCGCCTTTTTTGAATTTACTTTCCCACTCCCACAGGCATAGTGGTATAGTGCCATTAGTAGTATTGCCATAACGTTCAATGTTAATAACAACCTTACTCTCATCAATGCCCATGCGGTTTGCGGTAGCATCAATAATACGTTTGTTGGCCTGGTGTGGCACAAGCCACGCTATATCATCAGCAACAAGGCTGTTGCGCTCCATAATTTCGGCAGCAACATCGGCCATATTGGTAACGGCAAATTTAAATACGGTTTTACCCTCCTGGTAGGCATAGTGTTCACGCTTGTCAACGCTATCATGCGTTGCCGGGCGTAATGAACCACCTGCTTTCATATGTAAAAATTCACGACCCGAGCCGTCACTTTTAAGCACCGAATCAACTACACCGTAGCCTTCAGTATTTGGCTCCAGCAATGCACAGCCACAGCCATCACCAAAAATAATGCAGGTAGCACGATCCTGGTAATCAATTATTGATGACATTTTATCGCCACCAACTACCAGTACTTTTTGGTGTTTACCGCTTTCAATGAATGATGCACCGGTTGCTAATCCAAATACAAAACCCGAGCAAGCCGCCTGCAAGTCATACCCCCAGGCATTTTTAGCTCCGATTTTATCAGCTAAGATATTAGCCGTAGCCGGGAAAGGCATATCAGGAGTAGTGGTGCAAAAAATTATAAGATCTATTTCTTCGGCGCCTATGCCGCGTTTTTTCAGCAGGCCCTCAACGGCCGGAACAGCCAGATCAGACGTAGCGGTACCTTCGCCTTTGAGTATGCGGCGCTCTTTAATTCCGGTACGAGAGGTGATCCACTCGTCGTTAGTTTCAACCAACGATTCGAGTTCGTGGTTGGTAAGCACATATTCGGGTGCATAGCCATGTACAGCGGTAATTGCAGCCTGTATTTTATGCATCTATCTTAAGGGTTTAAACGAAAGCTTGTTTAATTTTATCAACCAGCTTGCTCTCGGCCATATTGGCTGAAAGCAATACCATGTTTTTTATAGCTTCAGGACTTGAGATACCGTGCCCTACCACTACAGGCGCATTTACCCCAAGGATAGGGCTGCCACCATACTGCTCGTAATTAAAACGATCAAAGAATTCATCTTTAATGCGTTTTTTACGGGTAATTACATAAAATGATTCTGACAGTTTAAGTATAACGTTACCGGTAAAGCCATCGCAAACAAATACATCGGCGCTATCGGTAAATAAATCGCGGCCTTCAACGTTGCCTACAAAATTAAACTGGTTAGTTTCTTTCATTAAAGGATAGGTTGCCAGGCTAAGCATGTTGCCTTTTTCTTCCTCCTCACCTATGTTCATAAGCGCAACACGCGGGTTGCTCATGTTATAAACATTTTGCGCAAGAAGGCTACCCAAAACACCAAATTGCAAAAGCACATCGGGCTTACAATCGGCATTGGCACCTACATCCAATAAAATACCCAAACCGCCTTCCAGTTTGGGTACAATAGTAGTCATGGCCGGGCGTATAACACCCGGAATAGTTTTTACACTGAACATAGCACCCACCAGCATAGCACCGGTATTACCTGCCGAAGAAAAAGCCTGGATAGACCCTTCCTTAAGCAACTTAAAACCAACACTAATGCTTGAACCCTGCTTTTGAGTAATTGCTTTAGTAGGATGCTCACCCATGCCAATCACCTCGGTTGTATGCACAAACTCAAAGTGATCAGGGTTAAAGTCATTTTCCTGAAGAATACCTGAGGCAATATCTTTATCGCCTATAAGTACAAGCCTTTGCTCACCGGATAAAGCTTTATAAGCTTCAATTGCTCCTAAAACAGTTGCCTTAGGGGCATAATCTCCGCCCATAATGTCTAAGCCTATCTTCATTTGCAGGAAACGGGCTTAAACAGTGGCTGCTTTCTCAATCAGTAATTTACCGTTGTAGTATACGTTACCATCAACAGTGTACGCACGGTGTGGCAAATGCACAGCGCCGGTAGCAGCACAAGTAGTTAATGAAGGAGCTTCAGCTTTATAATGCGTTCTGCGTTTTGCAGTTCTTGATTTGGAGAACTTACGTTTTGGATTTGGCATAACCTCTTATTTATATCATTTTAATTTTTTGAGTGCGTCCCAGCGTGGGTCTTCACTCTTTTCCTTTTCATCACCGCCCGACAGCTCATTCAACCTGTCAAGCATATCTTTATCACAATCGCGTCCGTTACCCTCGTTACTGCAAGCAGTTATATAAGGAACGGCAACGGTAATGTATTCATATATTAAACCGGCAATATCAATTTCTGTATCGTTTTTGCCAAGTGTAATTATCTCTTCGTCCTCGTCAATTTCTTCCTCGCCAAACTTTGCAATCTGCTGTTCGTGTATATCAACCGGCTGGTTGTACTCAGACAGGCAACGGTCACAAGCAAGCTCAACAGTGCCGAAAATATGAAAATCCAGGATAATCATAGTCTCCTGCTTATCAAGCACCACGTTGCATTGCAGCTTACCGTTTTTTACCAGCGAGTATTCAAACTCTTTAAAGAACGACTCGTCTACAACATAGTCAAACTCGTGCCTGCCAAGCTTGAGGCCGGTATAAGGAATTGAATATGTTTTTAACGTTTTCAATGAGCGATAATTAGCCCGCAAATGTAGATATTTTTTATTTAACTGTAAAACGTTTTTTCAAAATGAGTTGCGACTCTGTGTGAACACTAAGGGTACCTATATTTTTAACCTGATATTTATCCTGTCAAGCAAACCCGCTACCCATATCATTGCAAATGAAAAAACAAGGCATTTAATAAGTCCGCCGGTTCCTTCACTTAAATATTGCGGGTAACCAAAATCGGTCATACCGTAAATAGGGTAAAATATAAAGGGTATAATGTAACAGGTAAACGTGTTGGTACCGGCAGGCTTAATAAAATTAAACCAGTTATATTTTTGCTTTACATCAACCAAAAACAAAAACGCCATGTAAGCAACAAGGCTTATTGAAGTACATATTAATACCCACGAGGGTGTATCACGTGCTTTTGAAATACCACCTATGTACCGCACTATAAAACCAAGGTTACCCAATATTAAAGCTAACAGTATGATGCCGGGCCATAGCAGATTGAGCTCGCCACTCTTCATCAGCCGCATATACATTACCGAAACCACTATGCCTGCCATAGTAAATGCCTGCATGGCACCATTGCCGGCCAGCCATATGTAACTCTTCCACGACATGATAAACTCGAGCCAGCCAAAATGAAAGTCAATATTAATAAGCAGGAAAACAATCCAGGCCGCAACCTGAATCCATAATACGCCTTTTGAGTAATGATATATAAGCGCACAAAATAAATAAGACCAACCTATTAGTCCCAAAATACCCCACCAGCTAAAATGTAACCAAACCCAATGATTAGGATCGTTACTACGATACAGTATTGACATGGTGGTTAGTAGCACTACGCCTACACCCCTTAATAAATTACGGGTTGATACCGATACGGCTCGGTAATCTAAAAATATAAGGAAGAAACTGATAGTCACGCAACTTTCCCAAACGGGCTTAGGCAGCAGCGTGTTCAAGTCATCATAGGTTTCCATATTGGCATGAAAAAAACCAATAAGCATTAACGCCAGCGAACGGGTAACAATGCGAAGGGGAACACCCCTGCCACTATTCTCCCTGTTTTGGAAAGCAAAGGGTATTGATAAACCTACAATAAACAAAAAGGCAGGAAATATAACATCAGCCAGGCCAAGGGCATCTACATTATCTCCGGCATGTTTAATCCATAGCGGGGTGTTAGGTACATCTTCCAAATCATTTACAAAAATCATGAGGAACATGGTAACCGCACGGAAGGCGTCGATAGACCGCACCCGGATATATTGGTTATTCATTATGGCAGTAAACGTAGTAATGATTTACAACTGAAACAGTATTAAAGTAACGGCTGTAACATTTAAACATTGCCACCTGTTTGTAACAGATGTATGATAAAATTAATCCCTGTCGCGGCTTAGCTTACTAAACTGTAAAGGATTTTCATTAAGTATTTCATTTTCACGGCGGCGGCGTACAATATGAATCGCTTCAAACAAAGCTTCGCGGAACGAAACCTCAGAGGCCTTGTTTTTACCGGCAATATCATAAGCCGTACCATGATCGGGTGAGGTACGCACAAATTTAAGTCCTGCGGTAAAGTTTACGCCCGATTCAAAAGCAATTTGCTTAAACGGAATCAAGCCCTGGTCATGATACATGGCCAGCACTGCATCAAACTGCATATAAGCACCATTTGCAAAAAAGCCATCGGCAGGGTAAGGGCCAAACGCCAGTATATCATTGGCGCGTGCTTCTTCTAAAGCCGGTATAATGATGTCCTTTTCTTCCTGGCCTATTAAGCCATTATCGCCCGCATGCGGGTTTAAGCCTAATACAGCAATACGCGGTTTGCGTACCCAAAAATCCTGCTTCAGGCTGGCGTTCATCAGCTTAAGTTTGGCCAGTATTTTTTCGGCGGTAATACTTTGGGCAACCTGCGATACCGGTATATGGCCCGTTACCACCCCTACCCTTAAAGTTTCACTCACCAAAAACATTAACACCTCACCAGCGCCATCACGCTCTTGAAGGTATTCTGTATGGCCCGGAAAATTAAATTCTTCGTTTTGGATGTTGTCTTTATTGATAGGAGCCGTTACCAGTGCATCAATTTCACCGGCAAGTAAATCGTCAGTGGCACGTTGAAGCGATTTGAAGGCATATTTGCCACCGGTTTCGTTCACAACGCCTAACTCCAGCTTAACATCTTCTTCCCAGCAATTAATAATGTTGGCCTTTTTATGATGAGCATTGGCGGCGCTATCAATAACATTAAAGTTAAGATCATGCACCTGCACCGTCCGGCGGTGAAACGAGGCTACTTTGGTATGCCCGTAAACAATTGGAATGCAATAGTCAAAGATTTTTGTATCGGCTAAAGTTTTAATAATAATCTCTAAACCAATACCATTAACGTCTCCTATACTAATTCCAATTTTTATCTTCTCACTCATGTTCTTTGATGATGTAGGGTGATCTTACTCAATTGCTGAATTTTAAGATCACAACAATAAACTAGTGCAAATACACCAATTAAAAATTGATGTATTTATATTCTAACAATTACAAATAAAAGGTTTTCGGCAATAATGTTTACCATACAAACGCAAATATCACGTAATTTGTAAAAATTAGCACAGCGTTAATGTCATTAGTACGAGCAAAAAAACATCTGGGTCAGCATTTTTTAACTGATAAAAATATTGCATTAAAAATAGTTGAAAGTCTGCGCCCAAACGAAAAATATACACAGGTTTTAGAAGTTGGGCCAGGCATGGGCATACTATCTGATTTCCTGTTACAGAAAACCGAATATCAAACCTATTTAATTGATATCGACACTGAATCGTATGAGTTTTTGCACAAGAAATATCCGCAATTACAGGAGCGTTTAATTAATGCCGATTTTTTGGAAATGAATTTTAGCAGCGTGTTTGATAAGCCTTTTGCTATCATTGGCAACTTTCCATACAACATATCATCGCAAATACTTTTCAAGGTTTTAGATAACCGCCAACAGGTGGTTGAGGTAGTAGGTATGTTTCAAAAAGAAGTTGCCGAACGTTGTAACGCCAAAGCGGGCAGCAAGGAGTATGGCATACTGAGCGTATTTTTGCAGGCTTATTATAAAGTTGAGTATTTGTTTACGGTAAAAGCAGGCGTGTTTAATCCGCCGCCTAAAGTACTATCGGCCGTTATTAGGCTAACCCGTAACACAACTAAACAGCTTAACTGTGATGAAAAGCTTTTTTGGCAGGTGGTTAAAGCAGGTTTTAACCAGCGCCGCAAAACCCTGCGCAACGCCTTATCATCATTAATAAATAAAGAAGCAATGGCTGCTGATACCATGCTTGATTTGCGTGCCGAACGCCTTACCGTGGCCGATTTTATAGAACTTACCAACCGGATAACTGCAAATCGTTAATGAATACCAAAAGCATTCTTATTGTTGATGACCTGCACCCTCTTTTTATTGAAGAGGTAGAAGCGCTAGGCTACCGGTGTGATTACCAACCGCTAATTAAGCGCGATGAGGCTTTAAAAGTTTTAAGCAACTATGACGGCCTGGTTATACGGTCAAAATTTTTGGTTGACAAGCAGGTGCTTGATGCTGCCCTGCAGCTTAAATTTATTGCCCGTGCAGGCGCCGGCATGGATAATATTGACGAGACCTATGCGATAGAAAAAGGCATTAAGCTAATTAATGCTCCTGAAGGCAACAGTGATGCCGTGGGCGAACATGCCATAGGCTTACTGCTTTCGCTAATGAATAACCTAAACCGTGCAGATGCTGAAGTGCGCACCGGCTTATGGCAGCGCGAAGCCAACCGCGGCTATGAGCTTAAAGGCCGCACTGTTGGGATCATTGGTTACGGACACATGGGCCGTAGCTTTGCCCGTAAGCTAAAAGGCTTTGAGGTTAATGTTATAGCCTATGATAAATATAAAACCGGCTTTAGCGATGAATATGCCAGAGAAGTAAGCATGGAGGAAATTGTGAAACACAGCGACGTATTAAGCTTGCATACTCCCCTTACTGCTGAAACCAACGGACTGGTTAACGATGAGTACCTCTTTCACTTCAAAAAGCCTATTTTTTTATTGAACACCTCACGCGGACAGGTAGTACACACACAGGCCGTTTTGAATGCTATAAATCAAGGCAAAATTTTAGGCGCCGGGCTTGACGTATTGGAGATTGAAAAATTCCCGCTGCTGGCCCAACAGCAATGGTTTGAAGATTTGCGTACTAATGGCGAGGTTATTTTAAGCCCGCATGTAGCTGGATGGACATTTGAGTCATACCGTAAAATAAGTGAGGTTATGGCGTCCAAAATAAAAAATTTGGATATTCAAACTTTAAAATAGTATCTTCGTTTTATACCTAACAAGACTATGGCTGCGTTGTAGCTACATAGTCTTGTTTGTTTTTTATGGCTGTCGCGTCCTTTCTTAAAAACAGGAAGGGCGGTTTTTTTTGATAGCATTTCAACAAAAATATCTACTTAAAATTATTGTGTTTATGGCTGAGGTTGCATACTTTACCAAAGAAGGTTTAGAAAAATTAAAAGAAGAATTACAACAGTTAAAAACTACGGGTCGTGCTAATATAGCTAAGGCAATTGCCGAAGCACGTGACAAAGGCGACTTATCAGAGAATGCTGAATATGATGCAGCCAAAGAGGCACAGGGTTTACATGAAACCAAAATTGCCAAACTGGAAGAAACGCTTGCAAACGGCCGTTTATTAGACGAGTCGAAAATAGATACCTCGAAGGTTTTAGCCTTATCAATAGTTACCATTAAAAATACTAAGAACGGTGCTAAAATGACTTACCAGCTTGTAGCTGAAAGTGAAGCCGATCTTAAAGCGGGTAAAATCTCGGTAGCATCACCAATTGCCAAAGGTTTATTGGGCAAAAAGGTTGGCGACAAAACTGAGATACAGGTACCGGCCGGTAAAATGGAATTTGAAATTCTTGAAATTAACAGATAAAATATAGCTAAGTAGCGGTTAAACACTCGTTAGTTAATTATTGTATCAAATAAATAAACTCAATCTACCTATGAGTATCTTTTCAAAAATTGTATCGGGCGAAATACCTGCACACAAAGTTGCCGAAAGCATTGATTATTTAGCGTTTTTGGATATAAGTCCGTTAACTGAAGGACATGTGCTGGTTATCCCAAAAAAGGAAGTTGATTATCTGTTTGATTTGGATGATGAACTGTATACCGGCTTGCAGCTGTTTGCAAAAATTGTGGCAGATGGCATAAAAAAAGCCGTACCCTGCAAAAGGGTTGGCGTTGCAGTAATTGGCCTTGAAGTGCCACATGCCCACATACACCTTGTACCGCTTAACAATATCGACGACCTCAATTTTTCGCGCCCCAAACTAAGCCCAAGCCCTGAAGAGCTGGAGGCAACAGCCGAGAGGATAAAGATTGCTTTACGCGAAGAGAGAGATTAAATAATATTCAAGAGCCGGGTTATTCCTGGCTCTTGTTTCTTGGTTCAATTTTTTGGCTAACTACTCTTTTATTGTTATCCTTAACAAAAGCTTCCCAACCCGAATAACTTATTTTACTGCCCCTTCCCGTAGTAATTTTTTGAAAGCTATGGCAAACCGCTACCGCAAGCCCGTCGGTGGCATCTAAAAACTCCGGAGTTTCTTTGAAATTTAGCAGGCGTTGCAACATGGCTGCTACCTGCTCTTTAGTAGCATTACCATTGCCCGTAATTGCTTGCTTTATTTTACGCGGCGAATACTCATTAACCGGAATATTACGTGACAATGCCGCAGCAATTGCTGTTCCCTGCGCCCGGCCAAGCTTAAGCATTACCTGTATATTTTTGCCGTAAAAAGGTGCCTCAATAGCCAGCGCATCCGGGTTATAGTTATCAATAAGAGCAATGGTTTTTTCAAAAATACGCTGTAGCTTAAGCATATGATCATCGGCGTTGCCTGGTATTTTTACTACTCCAAGCGCAATTAGTTCTGTTTTAGAACCCACCTCTTTTATAAGCCCGTAACCCATTACCACCGTACCAGGGTCAATGCCCAGTATAATCCGTTCCTTTTGCGGCTGTATAATATTCACCTGGTAAAGGTAGGTATTTTAAGATTGTAACTCTTTCAGATATTCCTGCCTGCTTATAAATCTCGCCCCCATACTTTCTAAATGCTCCGTATGTACCTGGCAATCTATTAGCACATATTCGGTAGTTGCACAAAGTTTAATAAGTGCTGCTTTTGAAGCATTACTCACCTTACTGAACATGCTTTCACCACAAAACACCTTCCCTACTTTAACCCCATACAACCCGCCAACAAGCGTATCATCCTGCCATATCTCGTAAGAATGGGCATAACCAAGTTTATGTAAGCCAATATACGCAGCTTTCATTTCTTCGGTTATCCAGGTACCATCCTGCCCTGCTCTTGGCACAGCAGAACATGCCTCAATCACGTTTTCAAATGCGGTATTTGATGTTGCTTTGAACTTGCCCGAACGCAATACCTGCCTCATACTTTTACTTACACGTAGCTCATCAGGATATAATACAAAGCGTTCATGCGGTGAGTACCATAAAATTGGCGTATCGTTACTGTACCATGGAAATATACCATGCTGGTAGGCCAGTAGTAAACGTTCGGCAGACAGATCGCCGCCAACTGCAAGCAGGCCATCTTCTTCTGCCAACTCAGGCTTGGGGAAAATAATACGTTCATCCAACCTAAAAATCATACTCAAAGGTAGCTCTTTACCGTTGAGTATATTACTTCACCCAATTAAATTGCTGCTACTGGTTGATATTAAAATGGCTCAAAATGATGACCATCGTTAATCTATTGTTTAATAATTAAGTCAGAATATATTTACACAAACCACTTACCTTTAACAAATTATACCACATCCGCTACGTTAACCTTGTTAAGTTATGGATAATTTAAAACAGGTAAAACACCTTTACGCCCGTGCCGGCTTCGGAGCTGATTTTGCTCAGTTGCATAGTCAACGAAACTGGAGCGCAAAAAAAACTTTACGAAAGCTCTTCAAAGAGTCGGAAGAGATACAGCCGCTTGCGGCAATCACAGAAAACCTTGATTTAAGACAGTTACGTAAAGATGCAGCCGAGGGCGAACGCAAAGCTATACAGGAGTTACGCAACCAGCAGGAACGTTCGTTAAACGCCGCCTGGATGAAGCAAATGAGTACAACCAACGCTCAACTGCGCGAGAAGATGACCCTGTTTTGGCACAATCACTTTGCCTGTAACATTGGCAATTATTACTTTCAGCAACAGTTAAATAACATACAGCGCACGCATGCTCTCGGCAATTTTAAAACGCTGCTTATTGCGGTTTCACAGTCTGCCGCTATGCTTAATTTTTTAAATAACCAGCAAAACAGCAAGGCGCACCCAAATGAGAACTTTGCCCGCGAGTTAATGGAGTTATTTACCTTAGGCCGGGGAAATTATACTGAACAGGACGTAAAGGAATCGGCAAGGGCTTTTACCGGTTGGGCGCATAATGGAAAAAGCGGAGAATTTGTCTTTAAGGCTGGCAACCATGATGATTTATCAAAAACATTTATGGGCCAAACCGGAAATTTTAATGGCGAAAATATCATAGACATTATACTGGCCAATAAACAAACCGCTAAGTATATAAGCACTAAATTGTACCGCTACTTTGTTAACGAAACGCCTGATGAAACACATGTTAACCAAATGGCCGATGTATTTTATAAAGCAGGTTATGAGCTAAAGCCTTTACTTGAATTTGTATTTACAGCCAATTGGTTTTATGAAGATAAAAACGTTGGGAATTTAATTAAATCGCCGGTTGAATTGCTGGTTGATCTTAACAGGCGCTTTTATATTAGTTATGATAATCCTGATGTGCTTTTGCAATTTCAACGCACGCTGGGCCAGGTACTGTTTCGCCCGCCAAATGTGGCCGGGTGGCCTGGTGGCCGCAACTGGATAGACAGTTCTTCACTAATGTACCGCATAAAAATTCCATCAACTATACTTAACGCCGGTATTATTGACTTTGCAGGCAAGGCAACACCTGAGGATGAAGCGTACCTGGCTTCGCAACGCAAACAGCAATTCAACGTAATAAAAAGGGTACAGGCCAACGCCGATTGGAATAAGTTTTTAGAAGGCATACCATTAAAAGCTCAGCGTGAACAGGTAGCTGCCTATTTGTTAGAACCACCGCTAAATGCGCGCATTGTAGCCGAAGTGAATAAGGCTGCTGACATAAAAATCATGGTAATACAGTTGGTAAGCACGCCTGAGTACCAACTTTGTTAATTAAAAAGTTAACCTCTCATTAAAAGAGAAAAGTTATGAAAAGAAGAGATTTTTTAAGAAGCAGTACCCTGGCATCAGGCGCTTTTTTAATACCTGCCTTCTTAAAACCGTTTGAAACGATGGCAATGAGTGCTGTAAGCGGTTATAAAAACCTGGTAATAATTCAGCTATCGGGTGGTAATGATGGCTTAAATACCGTTGTGCCTTTTGGCGATGACATTTACTATCAAAAGCGTAAAACAGTTGCCATAACACCCAACGAGGTTATAAAACTAAATGACATACAAGGGTTAAACCCTAACCTATCAGCGCTTAAAGAAATTTACGATCAGGGGTGGATGAACATTATCAATTCGGTTGGCTACCCTAACCCCGACCGCTCTCACTTCCGGTCAATGGATATATGGCAAACGGCAAGTAATTCAAATGAATTTTTAAGTACCGGCTGGATTGGCCGCTATCTTGACTCAAACTGCCAAACCTGCCAAAACCCCTATACAGCTATTGAGGTTGACGATACGCTTTCATTAGCCATGAAGGGTAGCAAAATGAAAGGCATTGCCGTACAAGATCCTAATAAGCTTTACCAAACCACCCGCGAGCCATTTTTTAAAGATTTGATGCATGGGCCTGACAACAATCACTTACATGAGGATAATTTAGGCTACTTGTACAAAACGATGATTGAAACTTATTCATCGGCTGATTACATTCAAAAAACCAGTAAAACTTACAACGTGGTTGCCCCCTATCCAGCCACCGGGTTTGGTAACCAGTTAAAAAATGTTTCAAAGTTTATTAACTCCGGGCTTAATACACGTATTTACTATGTATCATTAGGTGGTTTTGATACGCACGTTGGTCAACAAAACCAGCAAGGACGGCAGCTTAAAACTTATGCTGATGCTGTGGCCGCTTTTGTAAAAGACCTCAAGCAAACAGGTAAGCTTGATGATACCTTGATTATGACCTTTTCTGAATTTGGCCGCCGCGTTGAACAAAATGCCAGCAATGGCACTGATCACGGTACCGCTAACAACGTGCTTTTGTTTGGGGGTAAACTTGGTAAGGCCGGTATATACAACAACGCGCCTGATCTGGCAAATTTGGAGAATGGTGACTTAAAATATCAGATAGACTTTAGAGATATTTATGCTACGCTGTTAAAAAAGTGGCTTAACGTTAATGACGGTTCCATATTGAATGCTCAATTTACGGGACTTGACTTTGTTTAAAAACTGATTTTAATTATTTAAGAAAACAACACATTATTACTAATAAATTTAGCAGTTTTGTGTTATGGCATTTGAGGCTAACCATGATTTTTTTAAGGGAAGAGGCGCGCAGGTAAATACTCATAATAAGTTTTTGCAAAAAAAATATGTTGCCGAACATATTGAGGGCCTAGACGAACCATTGTTGCTCAACAGTAAAACGCAGATTTTTGAAGAAAACCCTAAACAAATTGTAAGCAAAAGCAACAGCCCAGATATAAGCCACATGCACTCAATTAATCCATACCAGGGATGTGAGCACGGCTGCATTTATTGTTACGCCCGAAACAGCCATGAGTACTATGGTTTTAGCGCAGGGTTAGACTTTGAGCGAAAAATTATTGTAAAGCGTAATGCCCCTGAATTGCTCGAAGCATATTTTAACCGCCGACGATATCAACCTACTCCTATTGTTTTATCGGGCAATACAGATTGCTACCAGCCCCTGGAGCGCGACTTGAAGATAACGCGACGACTGCTGGAGGTATTTCTACAATATAAACACCCGGTAAGTATCATTACCAAAAACAATCTCATTTTGCGCGATCTTGATATTGTTACTGAGCTGGCAAAGCTTAACCTGATTCATGTAAACATTTCAATTACTTCGTTAGATGAGCAGCTTAGACAAAAACTGGAGCCGCGTACCGTAACTTCAGTTGGCCGGTTAAATGCTGTTGAAAAGCTATCGCAAAAAGGCGTACCTGTAAGGGTAATGACAGCGCCTATAATACCCGGACTAAACAGCAATGAGGTACCCGCTATTATTAAGGCAGCCGCCAAAAGAGGTGCCGTGGCCGCTGGCTTCACCATGGTTAGACTTAACGGTGCCATAGCAGAAATTTTTACCGACTGGATTTATAAAACATTTCCTGACAGGGCCGATAAAGTTCTGAACCTCATTAGGCAAACGCATGATGGTAACCTTAATGATAGTGAATTTGGCCGGCGTATGAGTGGCGACGGTGAAGTGGCCGAGTCTATTCAGCAGTTGTACCGCATGGCGTGTAAACGCTACCTGGCTGATAGAGATATGCCCGCTTACGATTTAACATTGTTTACACCTAAAACAGGCAGGCAGGTAACGTTATTTTAATTAACGCTCTCTCTATGTTTGCGTATATAAATCAGCCTAGTGCTGTTCAAGCTTAAACTTTTCGAGCAATACTTTCACATCCAGGCTTGAGTGCAATTCATCGTTATCGCTGCTATCTTCCTCGTCGGGTTCTGATGAAAAGTTGGCAGCGTTATACTTAAATATAGTCCATTCATTATGACTGTATTCCAACGCTGTAAGGCTTTCCACCCAATCACCAGAGTTCAGATAAAGAACCGAACCTGCTCCATTTGCAGATTGAATTTGCCGTATCTCAGCATGATGAATATGACCACATATAACATAGTCATAGCCTTTATCTACGGCAAGGTCTGCAGCGGTTTGTTCAAAATGATTAATAAATTTAACAGCCTCTTTTACTTTACCTTTAATTTTCTGCGAGAAGCTCATCTTTTGCCTGCCTGCCGCTGTTAAAAACCAGTTTACAACGCTATTAATTATGATGAGCGTATCATAACCTATGGCACCTAACTTAGCAAGCCACTTTGAATGCTGCATGGTAACATCAAACACATCACCATGAAATATCCATGCCTTTTTATCGCCAACAGGAAGTAGTATTTTATTGAGGAGCTGAAATTTCCCGAGATTGAAATCAGTGAATTTTCGCAGCATTTCATCATGATTACCGGTAAGATAATATACGGGAATGCCATCGGTTACGAACTTTAAAATACGGCGAACAACCTTCATATGCGCTTCGGGCCAGTATGATTTACTGAACTGCCATATATCGATAATATCACCGTTTAAAATAACCTGCTTTGGGCGTATGCTTTTAAGGTATTGCAACAACTCTTTGGCGTGGCAGCCATAAGTACCCAGGTGTACATCTGAAATTACTACAATATCAACTTCGCGCTTTGCCATGCATACTAAAACATAAGCGTTACTATGTGCTTTTTACAAAGCACCTGATACAAAGTGTCGGGCCTGCGCGGTATAAAGGATAAGTTATTCGTCTTCGTCGTCTTCTCTTACACTAAGTTCATACGGACTTAGGTAAAATATGCCAACCAGCAATAACAAACCGCTAACTATCAGGTATGGAAACTCGATATTCATAATAACAGTACAAAATTCAGGTTAAAAAATTATTTTAACGTTAAGACTGCATTAAATCTCAATTAGTTACCTGTGTGGAAAACTTTTTACTTATGCGGTTTAATTGTTTTAAGTGGTGCTGTAAATGTATGCGCGAAAACTTAAACCATTGCCTTGCATTAAGCATACCAAGGCCAGGATGACTTATTTTAAATTCGTTGGAGGAATGCTGTATTAAAGGCCACACATCATCAATCCTTTTACGCATTTTAATGATGAGATTACGCGCCTCTTCTTTAGTAATATTCTTTGTAAGATTTTCTATTACGGCCGGTGCTTTGCGCTTACCAGGCGGGAACTGGCCTAACAAAAAAAACAGCATACCCTTAAGGTTTAATCCCTTACCAGTATGCACGCCAGTTTTACGACAACATTTTTCGGCAGCAACGGTTGACCCTAGGTTGGCCTGCATAATATGTGAGTAAACCTCCGCAAATGACCATCCTCCACCGGGTGGTGTTTGATTAAATTGCTCATCCGGAATTGTATCAATTAATTGCCGGTAATCATCAAGTGCGGCAATAAGCGCTTTATGTTCGGTTGCTAAGTTCATTTCTTACTTACAAACAACCATTTTTACAATAAGTGTGTGCAGTTGTGGCTTTGTATTAGTCCTTACCACAACGCTACGCTCCATGGCGCCAATTGTATTAGCCGCTTTAGGATCAAACACTACCTTGATTACACCTTGCTCATGATAAGCTATGGGCTTTGCGGTGTAGGATGGTATTGTACAGGTACAATCGGCAGCAACACTTATCAATTTAAGTTCTTTTTGTCCACCGTTTGTAAAACCGAAAGTTGCAGTTACCGGCTTTGCATTAAAGTCTATCCTTCCAAGGTCAATTACAGATGACTTGAAGTTAATAACCGGTTCCTCGGGCTTGTTACTGCATCCGCACAACACTACTACTATTAAAGTTAAAAACCTAAAGATGTTACGCTTCATTTCTTGATCAGGCCAAGTGTTTCATCAGCGTAAGTAATGGCATCGAAACTGTAAAATCCGTTTTGTAAACGTATAAACTTGAAGCCCGGACCTACTAATACTTCTCCCGGAAATTTACTTACGCCAATTTGTTGGATTAATTTATCATCAAATAAATAGCCATAAATTATAGGGTCGTTCAAATCCGGCTTTATCCGCGCTTTAAATTCATCAAAGCCTTCCAACCTGGCATTGTAAACGTTCACAATTTTAATATTGGTGGGTAGTTTAAGAGCAAAGCTTTTTAAAAACTGCGTTTTTATCTGACTCGCAGCGCTGGTGCTATTACCAAAATTAATAATATAGTAATTGCGGCTATTCCATGCTAAGCGGTGGCCGCCTGTATCAATAAGCTGTTCTTTAAGTTTAGTTAAGGCCTGCGCAGGTGGCCCTTCCACAGCGCTGTTTACTCCCGTATAAGCCTCAACGTAAGGATCTTTCATCGCTATGGAACAGATAAAGAAAAGTAACGTAACTGAAACAACAAACGTCATTAACTTTTTTGTCAGGTTAAATTCGGAAATTACATAGGCAATTACCTCAGCCGACAAGACTATTAAAGTTTGCAGTGGAAAATGATACGGATACAACACGCCCCAACTGGTGAGCAGTCCCTTAATGGTTAGCGCTGCTATTGGTACGAATAAAAGGCTGAGGGTAATTTGTGGCTCAATTTTTTTTCCTGTTAGCCAAAGCAATGCTAACGAGGCGGCAAAATAAAGCGTAAAAGTCGCCTCAAAACCTAAAGTTCTGCTTTGTAATAATCCGCCTGCAATTAAAAACTGATTAATGGCGGCGACAATACATGCGAAAACAATGACAAAAAAAATCAGCGTAGAAATTTTAAGCCCGGTTGATGATGTCATAACAACTTACTATCCTTCGTCTTCATGCTGTTCTTCGGCCATTACCAGAGAGCACTTTCCGTTACATTCGTAAATTAAAAAAGTACCACAGTAGCCGTTAGCTGTACAACCTTCAACCCTTAAACAATCGCCCTGGCTGCCACACCAGTCACTTATCACGCTACATCCGCATCCGCTTCCTAAAACAGTTTTATAGCTAAGGCTTAAATTATTGGAGTTTGATTTTCCTAAACCAACAAATACTTCTTTGTCAAATTTAGCAACATCACTTATAAGGTAGCGTAACTGCGCCTGGGTAAACACTTTAGTAGCCTTAATTTTCCACTCATCAAAAAATGCCGATTGTCCGTAACGTTCAGTTTTTGACGTAAACAGCAATACGTTCAACTTTGCAACAGCCTGTTTAAATAAACCAGCTTGCTCGCTATTAAGTACACCTGAATTAAGAATTGCCTGGCTACGTTCGGCCCAAACAGTATAACGTTCGGTGCCGCTTAGTATATCTGTGTAAGCTGCTTTACGTTCTGTATAAGAACTTAAAGTGACTACTTCGTTGATTAACGCTTTGTCAACAACCGATACACCTGTTGTTTCCTGATCTGGCTGCGAAGAAGATTGTTCTTTTTTGCAAGACATGAAGGCGCATAAAAACGCGCAAATTGTGATAGTAAGTAGCTTTGTTTTCATGACCAAGATTTTATTATTGGTTAAAATAAATGTAAGATATTTTTTACAACTATTATAATATATTTCTTAATTCATTTAAGCTGAAAATTTGCATCGGTACATCAGCGGGCTTACTGACTTCCAACGGGTTAAAGTAAATAGCATCTATACCAAAATTAAGCGCACCATATACGTCGGCTTCCAGGCTGTCGCCTATCATTACACACTCATCCTTGTTTGCTCCGCTTAACTGCAGGGCATATTCAAAAATGCCCTTATGAGGTTTATTTATACCCACCAGTTCACTTATTATTACGTTTTGAAAATAGGTTTCCAAGCCGGTGCCTGATACTTTTTGCCTTGTCGCACTTTCAAAACCATTTGATATGATATGGAGTGTATATTTACTTTGAAGATAGGAAAGCGTTTCGTGTGCGTAAGGGAACAAATTGGTTTTTGTAGGGCATAGCTCTACATACGCATCTTCAAAAGCTTCGGGTATGGCGTCGGGTTGTAAGCCCATATCAGTAAATGTTTTCCTGAAACGCGTTTGGCGTAACGTTTCTTTGTCAATTTTACCTAAATGATAATCTGTCCATAAAGCATGGTTGTTGCGGGTGTAGGTAGCTATAAAATCTTTTGCTGAAGTAATGCCTAAATCTTCAAGCTTATGCAGCACAAATAGTTCCTGTAGTGTTTCATCGGCATTGCGGTCAAAATCCCAGAGTGTATGATCGAGGTCAAAAAAAATATGCGAGTAACGTTTCATAATAATAAGGTGCAATGCTTAAGCGCGTAAATATATGAAGCTGTTAAGCGATTGAAAGTGCAATGTTACCTCAACCAATATTTATTTGATATGTTGTAAGTGCAAAACATTTAATATGCATTTACTAACAAAAACCATTAAAGCAAATATAGCCGAAGCTACCGGAGCAAAAGCAACAGGTGCATTAGCTATAGGTGCTGCAGCACTGGGTGCTTTTGCAATTGGAGCCCTGTCTGTTGATGCAGTAGCCATAGGCGCCCTTGCCATCGGAAAAGTATCTATAAAACGTATGGTAATTAAAAACCTTGAGGTTGATACGCTTACAGTGAATAAACTTACAATAAAGGAAAAAGCTGTTAATCAAGAGTAAGCATAGAAAAATTAAATTTTTTCGCCAAAAGCCAGGTCGCCTGCATCACCCAAGCCGGGTACGATGTATGATTTGGTCGTCATTTCCTCGTCTACAGCACCAATCCATAAATTTGCCATTGGTAAATGAGCACGTACATGTTCTACGCCTTCGGCACTTGCAATTACAGCTGCAATATGCAAAGCCGCAATATTATACTGGACTAATAACTCTTTGCAAACCTGTACAACACTCTGCCCTGTTGCCAGCATGGTATCACACAAAATAAACGTCTTACCTTCCAAATCAGGCGTTGATATATGTTCAATATCAATTACAAAGCTGCCGTTTTTTTGCGTTTTACGATGAGCCGTAACAAAAGCCGACGCCGCCTGATCATAAACATTCATAAACCCTTGGTGAAATGGCAGCCCGGCACGTAAAATTGTTCCAAGCACAGGATGCTCTACCGGAACATTAATTTGCGCTATACCCAGTGGTGTTTGTACCTCGACACCAATATAATTCAACTGTTTGCTAATCTCATAAGCCAGCGCTTCGCCAATACGCTCCTGGTTACGCCTGAAACGCATACGGTCAGTCTGCACTTCGCTATCCCGCAGTTCGGCAAGGTATTGGTTGCAAATGGAGTTGGTGTGGTTGAGTATAAACAGCATGGTGGCGGTAAGCGTTTAATGCAAATGATTGGATGAGTGTAATAGTGTTGTCTTCTTTACAAAGAAACTATTTATGCCCAATAAACGTTTGGTATATTTGAATTTTACGCACCACTTTATGTTGTGCGTTGTGCCTTTCAATTATTAAATTAAACTTACTCTTCCTTCAGGACGTTAGTAGCTTATGGATTTTAAAATAAATTCACATTATGTACCCACCGGCGATCAGCCCAATGCAATTAAACAGTTGGTTGAAGGTGTTGAAACTGGTGAAAATTACCAAACTCTTTTGGGGGTTACAGGTTCGGGTAAAACATTTACCATAGCCAACGTTATTGAGCAAACTCAAAAGCCTACGCTTATACTCAGCCACAACAAAACGCTGGCCGCTCAGTTGTATGGCGAGTTCAAGCAGTTTTTTCCTGAAAATGCGGTAAATTACTTTGTTTCGTATTACGACTACTATCAACCTGAAGCATTTATACCTTCTTCAAATACTTATATAGAGAAGGACTTACAGATAAACGACGAAATTGAAAAGCTACGCTTGCGCACCACATCGGCATTAATGTCGGGGCGGCGTGACGTTATTGTGGTATCATCCATTTCCTGTATATATGGTATGGGTAACCCCGAAGACTTTACCAATTCCATATTTAAATTTGCTGTGGGCACCCGCATAAGCCGTAATGCGTTTTTACACCGTTTGGTTGAAATATTATATGCCCGCACCACAGCCGAATTTAAACGCGGTACTTTTAGAGTAAAAGGTGATACGGTTGACATTTACCCTGCTTACCTTGATTATGCTTACCGTATAATTTTTTACGGCGATGATATTGAAGAGTTAAGCAGCTTTGATCCGCAAACGGGCAAAACGCTCGAAAAAATGCAGAACATGGTTCTGTTTCCGGCCACGTTATATGTCGCTCCGCGAGACAGGTTTACCAGCAGTATATGGGCAATACAAGAGGAACTTGAACTGCGTAAAAACCAATTTATTGAAGATAAACGATTTTTAGAAGCCAAGCGCCTCGAAGAGCGGGTAAATTACGATTTGGAGATGATACGTGAACTGGGCTACTGCTCAGGTATTGAGAATTATTCGCGATTTTTTGACGGTCGCAAGCCCGGTATGCGTCCCTTCTGTTTGTTAGATTACTTTCCTGATGATTACCTGATGGTAATTGACGAAAGCCATGTAACCGTGCCGCAGGTTCGCGCTATGTACGGCGGCGACCGTTCTCGTAAAGTATCTTTAGTTGAATACGGCTTCCGCTTGCCGGCAGCTATGGATAACAGGCCACTTAACTTTGAAGAATTTGAACGCCTTGCACCACAAACTATTTACGTGAGCGCAACACCCGGAGATTTTGAGTTGGAAAAATCGGGCGGTGTAGTAGTTGAACAGGTGATACGGCCAACGGGGTTGTTAGATCCAGTTATCGAAATTCGCCCTATAATTAACCAGGTTGACGACCTGCTTGATGAAGTAGATAAAACCATTAAACTAGGTGACCGTATATTGGTTACAACGCTTACCAAACGTATGGCCGAAGAGCTGGCTAAATACATGGACCGCCTTGGCATCAAATGCCGTTACATACACTCAGAGGTTAAAACGCTTGAACGTGTTGAAATTTTACGCGGTTTACGCCTGGGCGAGTTTGATGTACTCATAGGCATTAACTTACTTCGTGAAGGTTTAGACTTACCCGAAGTATCATTGGTGGCCATATTGGATGCTGATAAGGAAGGCTTTCTCCGTTCAGAACGTTCGCTTATACAAACAATTGGTCGTGCCGCACGGAACGACCGTGGACGGGTAATTATGTATGCCGATACTATTACCGAAAGTATGCGTGTTACTATTGACGAAACTACCCGCCGCAGGGAAAGACAGGTTGCTTACAATGCGGAACATGGCATTGTACCTAAAACGGTTGGAAAATCAAAAGAAGCTATCATCGAGCAAACTTCTGTTGTTGACTTTAAAGGCGGCGTTCAGCGTGCCTACGTTGAGGCGGAGGAAGTTTCAATAGCTGCCGACCCTATTGTACAATACATGAGCAAGCCTGAACTGAAAAAGGCCATTGATAACACTAAAAAAGATATGATGGCCGCCGCTAAGGACATGGACTTTTTACTTGCCGCAAAACTACGCGACGAGATGTTTGCACTTGAAAAAATGCTTAGCGAGAAATAGCTTTTTGAACCGGAATTGGATTAATGAGTGATTGATTAGGTTTAACAAAATACCTGAAAGGCTTATTATAGAAACACACAAATCGCATCCAATTCCGGTTTAAACTCACATTGCTGTTTAAACAAGCGCAAACAAATACGCCGCAATAATCCTTTTATGGGTATAATTAGATACGAATACATCAACTATAACCATAATTACCATGAAAAACGCATTAGCATCAGGATTAATCATAGGAATATTAAGCGGCTTATGGCTCTTCATCATGCGCTGGGCAGGTTACACAACCTTTAACGACCAGGTATCGCCAATTGAATATATTTCAATAAGTATTCCAATTATTGGTGTATTTTTAGGACTTAAAGCCTACCGCGACCAGGACTTAGGCGGAAGATTGAGCTTTTTAGAAGGCTTGGTGCAAAGTTTAAAAATATTACTTATTGGCGGTGTAATTGCCGGTTTTATAGGTGTAATATACGTTAACTACGTTGAAGCGGAGCACAACTTCCGTGACTTTTCGGGCCGCTTGTTTGGCGCGTTACTTATAGGTGTTTTATCTGCCCTTGCAGCATCGCTGTTGTTAATGAATAAATCAGGCCGATCTGTTGACTAAACAACTTAAAATACATTTTGAACTTATTTTTTGGGTAACAGCCATCATATGTTTAGCTGTTTCCCATCCTGCACACAAAGGGCATTTTGCCCTTTGTGTGTTTAAAATAGTTGGGGTTAACTGGTGCCCCGGTTGCGGCATAGGTCATTCCATATCATGGCTGCTACATGGAAACATCCAACAATCTTTTAAAGCCCATTGGCTGGGGATTCCGGCTTTACTTGTAATAATTTACCGCATTGGTTGTCTAACCTTAAATCGTTTGTTTAACTTTAAGAAAACTTCAACTCATGGACTTTAACTATTTCGCCGCATTTTCAGGTCTTACACCCGAGGAAGCAACCTTTTTGCAGCAAGCCACTGTTGGCTTAGAAGAAAGACAACAACAGCAATTTCTTGCACTCTATGGCAGCAAACGCCGTAGCCCGCAAGATATTTTGCTATTTACGCTGCTTGGCTTTGTAGGTATTGCAGGAATACAGCGCTTTATAACAGGCCAGATATTTATGGGTATCATATATTTCTTTACTGCTGGTTTTTGTTTTATAGGTACCATTGTTGATTTAATAAACCACAAAGAGCTTGCTAACGAGTATAACAAGCAAATGGCCTATGAATCTATGCATCTTATAAAAATGAGAGGCTTCTAGTCAGGTGGCAAATAACGGCGCAAAATTACTTATGGTTTCCGGTGGCCTTTTACTGCTTGCCGGTATCATATGGTTTTTTTGGGGTGAAAAATTTCGTTGGATAGGTCACTTACCGGGAGATATCAACATAAAACGCGATAACTATCAACTCTACATACCAATAACAACACTGGTATTGGTAAACCTGCTTTTATTTATATTTATGCGTATTTGGAACTGGCTTGGCTGGTAGTACATTTGCTTCTGTATATGAAATTACATGAATTAACATCTTATCTTGAAAGTATTGCACCGCTATCCTATCAGGAAGAGTACGATAACTCGGGCCTTATAGTAGGTCAGGCAAGTAAGGAAATTAACCAGGCCCTCATATCGTTAGATTGCACAGAAGCTGTTGTTGATGAGGCAATACGCACAGGATGTGACGTAATAATATCACATCATCCAATTGTGTTTAAAGGCTTAAAAAAATTTAACAGCAAATCATACGTTGAACGCGTTGTTGAAAGAGCTATTCAACACAACATAGCTTTGTACGCCATACATACCAATTTAGATAGTGTAATTAACGGTGTGAACGGCAGGATTGGTGAAGTGCTCGGTGTTAAAAACCTCCGGATATTATCGCCAAAAAACGGCATTTTAAAAAAACTGGTTACTTATGTACCGGTGAGCCATGCAGGTACTCTACGCAATGCCTTATTTGCCGCAGGCGCCGGAAACATAGGCAACTACAGTGAATGCAGCTTCAACGCCAATGGCACCGGGACATTCAAAGCGGGCCAAGACAGCAACCCATACGTGGGTAATGTTGGCGAGCAGCACCAGGAAGCCGAAGTTCGTATTGAAACTGTTTACCCTGCACAGTTAGAAAGTAAAATATTGATGGCACTTTTTTTGAATCATCCTTATGAGGAAGTTGCCTATGACCTTTATACTTTAACCAACCAGCATCAACAGGTTGGCTCAGGCATGATAGGCGAACTTGATATTCCGCTTGCCGAAAATGATTTTTTAGCGCTATTAAAAACCAAAATGCAGGCAGCTGTAGTGCGTCATACCGAATTATTAGGTAAACCAATTAAGAAGGTGGCAGTTTGTGGTGGCTCGGGCGGCTTCTTATTAAAACAGGCAATTGCTGCCGGAGCAGACATATTCATCACCGCTGATTATAAGTACCATGAGTTTTTCGATGCTGAGGCGAAAATTATAATTGCCGATATCGGACATTTTGAAAGTGAGCAATTTACACAGCATCTATTGTATGAAATAATACAGAAAAAATTTAGTAACTTTGCCCTCCGTTTAACAGAAATTAATACAAACCCCATAAAATATTTTATTTAATGGAACAAACCGTAGAACAAAAGCTGAAAGCTTTATACGACCTGCAAACTATCCATACCAAAATTGACAGAATACGCCAGGTAAGAGGTGAACTGCCTATGGAAGTTGCCGACCTGGAAGATGATGTTGCCGGTTTGGAGACCCGCATTCAGAAAATTAAAGGTGAGCTTGATGATTTAGAGGATAACATTGTTACCCGCAAAAATCTTATCCGCGATGCTCAAGCTAATATTAAAAAATACGAAGGTCAGCTTAACGAGGTAAAAAACAACCGTGAGTATGACGCTATTTCAAAAGAGATCGAAATTCAAGGTCTTGATATTCAGGTTAGCGAGAAGAAAATAAGGGAGTACGGTTTTGAAATCACTTCAAAAACTCAGATCTACGAAAAAGCTTTGGCTGATTTAGAAGGTCGCCGTGCCGATTTAGACGCTAAAAAAGAAGAATTAGGTACAATTACTGCTGAAACTGAGAAAGATGAGAATGAATTAAACACTCAGGCCGAATCAGCAAAGCAAAACATTGAAGAGCGTTTACTAACTGCTTACAGCCGTTTACGCGGTAACGCTAAAAACGGTTTAGCGGTTGTAACCATTCAGCGCGATTCTTGCTCAGGATGTTTCAATCAAATACCTCCTCAGCGCCAGGCCGACATTCGTCAGCGTAAAAAAATCATCGTTTGCGAACATTGCGGACGCATTTTGGTTGATGAACAAATGGCGCTCGAAGAAGAGCACGCATAATCAGCTTTTAAATTAAAAAAACGATAAGGCGCCTGAAACAGGCGCCTTTTTTTGTGTAATGACCAAACGATTACGATTATTTATTCCGCTACTTTTTTGGGGTTTGCAATGCTTTGCAAATTTTGATGTTAACGCTAACTGTACCAAGGCCTATAAATGCATATTACAATTTAAACTTAAAGCAGCCAGGCAGGCTATTGATGCTGAAAAATCAATGCACCCGCAAAACAGCTTTGCCATACTGCTGGATGACTATTACGACTACTTTTGGATGTTGAGCACCGAAAGCAAGTCAGACTATGACCGGCTTAAGGAAAATAAGTCGAAGAGGCTTAACAAGCTTGAAGATGAAGACAAGACATCTCCCTACTATAACTTTGCTCTTGCACAGGTAAATTTGCACTGGGCATTACTCCATGCCCGTTTTGGAGATAACAGCGCCGCAGGCTTTGCCATCAACAGGGCTTACAAGCAACTAAACGAAAATCAAAAGAAGTTTCCGGCCTTTTTGCCAGATGATATACCATTGGGTATGGTGAACGTAGCCTTGGGTGCCCTGCCCGATGGGGCATTAAAAAGTGTACTGAATATATTTGGCATTAAAGGCAGCATCACCTCAGGCATAAACCTTCTGCAGAACGCTACGTTGCATTTACCTAAGTCGGCGCACGCTATGTATTACGATGAAGCAGTATTTTATACAACTTACCTTCAAACAGATGTGGTGAATGATGAGCAGGCTTATAACAAAATGCTGCAATACACCACGGGCATGGATAATAGCAACCTTCTTAAAAGCTATATACAAGGCTATATAGCCCTCCGCACAGGTCACAGTAACGAAGCTGTACATTTTTTAAAAAAAGCGCCTGAGGGCAGCGAATACCAGCCGTACCCCTATCTTGATTACCTAGCCGGGCTGGCACGCATGAATGTATCTGATAAATCGGCAGGAAATTATTTCAACAAGTTTTTGCAAACCAATAAAGGTGTAAACTATATTAAAGATGCCTACCTGCATTTAGCCTGGGAGGCCTTACTGGATGGAAACGAAAAGCGCTACAATGCCTTTGTTCAGTTTGTAAAAACTAAAGGTTACACCTATAACGAAAAAGATAAAAGAGCATTAAAGGAAATTGCAGGAGTTCCCTATAACACTACCCTCCTGCAGGCACGTCTTTGGTTTGATGGTGGTTTATATGATAAAGCACTTAACATTTTAAAAGGTAAAGATGCAGGTAGCTTTACTGTAAAAGATGATAAGGCCGAGTACTACTACCGGCTGGCACGGGTTTATGAAGCTATGGATAAAAACATGCCTGCGTTAGAAAACTATCAGCAGGCCATAGTTACGGGTAAAACAAGCAACACTTACTTTGGTCCAATGTCGGCCCTTAGAGCCGGCAATATATATGAGCAGCTTAAAGATAGTGCTAAGGCCGTCTCATATTACAAGTTAGCCATAGATTTTAAAAACCACGATCAGGAAAACAGCATTGAACATAAGGCAAAAGAAGGCTTGAAAAGGTTAAAAAGATAAAATGATGGCTTTAGCCTGCATTTTATCTTTTTAATATGCGAAAACGCAACAGTGCTTTAATTCTTATTTGGTATTGATGAGATTGTATAGCTCATCCAAGCGGGGTGTTAAAACAATTTCTATACGGCGGTTGCGTGATCTTGCCTCAGGAGTATTTGCTTTGTCTATCGGCTGGAACTCACCCTTGCCAGTGGCTGTAATACGGGTAGCATCTATCTTCTCAATCTCGGTTAAATACCTACTTACAGATGTTGCTCTAAGTACGCTTAAATCCCAGTTATCTTTAATTTGACCCAAATTTACCACGCGCTGATTATCGGTATGCCCTTCTATTGATAAGTTGATATCAGTTTCCTTGTTGAGCACACCGGCCAATTGCTTAAGTGCCTGCTTGCCCTTTTCATCTATTACAATACTGCCTGACGGGAATAGTAATTTATCGGTAAGTGATACGTACACTTTTCCGTTGCGTATATCAACGGTTAAACCACTTTGCTGAAAGCCAAGCAACGCCTGTTGTAATTTATTTTTTAAGGCATTGGTTGCCTCATCCCGCTTGCGCAATATGTCTTCAACCTCGCGTAAACGAGCCTCCCTTTTTTGCAAATCGCCTGATAGCTGGTTAATTTTTGTAGAGTTAGCACTATAATTTTTATTTAGCAAAACATGCTTTGCGTTTAACTCATTGTAGGTTACCTGCAACTCGCTTAACTCGCGGTGCAAGTGAGCTGTATCTGAGCGTAGCTTAGCCATTTCTTCTTCAAGGCTGGCCGACCGGCTTTGAAGGGAATCGCGCTCGGCAATAAGAGCCTTGTAAGCTTTTGGCGACATTACTTTACAAGAATGTAATGAAGCACCCAATGCTAATGCAATGAGATAATACTGTGTTTTCATGATGAAGGTTTCAGTTAGTTTAGTCAATAGCGTTATTTAAAAATACATTAAGGGGATGTATCTGTTCACACAAAAATGCAATTCTGCCTGTAATTCCGGCTTTCTGCATTTCGTTATCCGTAAGCTCGTGATAGGCAATAAAGCTTTTTAATTTAAGCAAGTCGATATGTTCGTTATCCGCATCATAACCTTTGGGCAAGGTTTTAAGCTTTTCCTGGTCACGAAACTCACCAAAGTCTTTTTTGAATTCGGGCTTATCAATAATTGCAGTTAGGTCGGCAGCATTATAGTCAATTTCCTGCCTTATAGCTTTTATATGTTCTCCCTGCGGCATCCAGTAACCACCCGCAATAAATGATTTGTTACCGGGCTCAATTTGCAGGTAATAACCAATTTCAACCGACTTATGCCTGGTAAGCCTGCCAATAGCAAAATGCGTTTTATAGGGCGTTTTATCTTTGCTAAACCTAATATCACGATAAATACGCATCATACACTTCTTAGGCTCAAGGCTGGCGTCTACACCAGTGTCAGCTTTGCTTAAAGCTTTAATAAGTTCACCTGCAAAGTCAAATACATTAGCGTAGGCTTCTTCGTAACGCTCTTTATTTGCCTGAAACCACTCGCGGCTGTTATTTTTTTGAAGATCGGATAGGAACTTAAACGTATCAGTGCTTATCATCTGTATCTAAATAGGGCTGGTAGTGTATTTTGGGCGACAACCAGTAAAGTAGTATAACCCTTGAATAACGATAATTAAAAGGCGCAAGTATAAAGCATCCTCCTAAAATAACACCCAGATACAGCCAGGGCGATTCCATATTGCCGGTAGCGTAATACGTTATAAATGCAAGTATAACGGCTTCAGCAACGTTAAAAGCATAGCTTACGTACATGGCAGCGTAGAAATAGCCAGGCTCAATTTCAAAATGCAGACCGCAACGCGTGCAGTTTTCATGCATTTTATTACCGCCTATAGCATACATTGCCCCGGTAAACATTTTACCACGACGGCATTTTGGGCATTTTGACTGCAGCATAGCGCTGCCCATCGGGGTTTGAGACATAGCAGATATATTGGTGTTATATAAAAAATCCGGCAAGGGGCCGGATAGTTTTAATTTAAATGAAATTTCTCTTTACCCATATTAAGGTCTACGTTTTTACGACGGTACTTTTTATACCATACGTAACCTCCTACAGCTAACGCTATATAAGGTGCCGCTAACAGATACAAGATACCATTGTTAAGGCCGTTTGCCTCCGTGTTGCCATCTTTTACGCCAGCCTCAGCCGTGGCCGAACACATGGCACACTGAGCGTTAACTTGTTGCACATTTAAGGCGAGCAATGAAAAACTAAGCGCACAAATAAAAACCTTCACACTTTTCATACTACAAAATTACCTAATTAAAATTAAAAGTTGTAATAAGGCTGAATGAGCAGGTAAACAATTACACCACTTACCGTAACATAAAACCAAACCGGAAAAGCCCAGCGCACTAACTTACGGTGACGTTGAACATCCATTTGTAAGCCACGATAGAAACTTAGTAATATCAATGGCAACACAATAGCCGCCAAAATAATATGGGTAAGCAATATAATAAGGTAGGCAACACGCATCCCACCAACGGCTGCTGCTTCGGTATCAGAAAGTACTCCGTCACCATCTAAGTCACCAAATTTGGTATCATGCCCCAACCAATGGAAAAGTATGTAAGATACCAGGAATAACGCTGATAAGCAAAAAGCAACTATGTTGGTGCGCTTATGCCAGGTTACATTGCCATGCCTTATAAAATAAAGCGATATAACCAGCAGGACACTACAGGCACCATTTAAAAAAGCATTCAGCTTTGGAAAAAAATAAAGTAAATCGGGTGAAACTGCCGGAGCAGGCAACACCTTTAGGCTAAGTATTACAACAACTAAAAAGACAAATACTGATATACCGGCAACAAACCGGAATATAAATTTATCACTCACGTTCATATCAATTCGGGGCTTTAATTTTACGTAGCTCTTCGGCAATCTGCACTTTAATCTCGTCGTTAAGCTTAACTACTTCCTGCAGGTTGGTGCCATCATAATAACCACGTATACGTTTCTCGGCATCTATTAAAACAAGCTTGCTATCAAAAACAAAGTTGTTATTCATTTTCACGGCATTAATAAGTAAGCCATTACGGGCAACATTATAGGTTGTTGCCGTATCACCTCTTAAAAACATCCACTTATCGGCGGTATATCCCCACGGTTTCGCATATGCTTGCAAACGTGCCGTATTATCAAATTCAGAGTCAACAGTTATGCTCACAAATTTAACCATACGGTTTTTGCGAAACGCACCTGCTAGTCTGTCAATGTTCTTATTCACCTTACCGCAAACTTCGGGGCACTGGGTGTAAAATAAGTTTACTACAAATACCTTGTAGTCAAAATCACTTAATTTTACCGTCTTGCCCTCCTGGTTGGTAAACTCAAAGTTGGGCAGCTTATGATAAATGGTATCGGGGATGTATTTGCCGTGAAACTTGTGCCCGGTTTTGGCGACCTGCTTAGGACCGTAAATAGCAAGCGGCTTATAACGGTTTTTACCTTTTGCGGTTAGCAAATAATATAAAAATCCTGGTACTGCCAATATGAGCACCAGGATTAATATCTTTTTTATAGTAAAAGAAGATCTGTTCATTTATTACGACTTACCTTAACACGTCCACCCAGTGATGGCTTTCATTGGTAAGCACCAGTATTAAACCGATGATGAACAGGGTTGGAACCAAAATTGAATATACTAAACCTACTTTTTCAAACTTTAAGTGCATAAAGAACGCCACAATGTAAAACGCCTTAGCTAAAGTTAAAATGATGTATATAGGGTTGGCTACGTTTAAGCCAATGATTCCTCTAGGCACCATGTAAAGTGCAATAAAGAATTCAATAACAGTAATGCCTAACAGGATGAAAAACACCTGCCATATTTTACCACGGGTCATGCCGGCATGTTCGCCGTGCTCATCGTGATGTAATTCTGTATGTTTTGTTTCAGACATGATATCGTTATTTTAAATAGCGTTGTTAAAAATCAAACTAAGTAGAAGAAGGTAAATACAAAAACCCAAACCAAATCAACAAAGTGCCAGTAAAGGCCAACTTTTTCAACCATCAGGTAGCTGCCGCGGCGCTCGTAAGTACCGGCCAAAACGTTGATAAGGATAATAATATTGATAATTACACCGCTAAATACGTGGAAACCGTGGAAACCGGTAATAGTAAAAAACAGGTTGGCAAACTGTTGTGTATACACAGCAGATGGCTCAACACCATGTGGGAAGAAATGATCAAGATGTTCAGGAATTTTACCCCAACCAAAGCCTTCGGCAAACAAGTGGCTCCACTCTAATGCCTGGCAACCTAAAAACATAAAGCCACCAATTACAGTAGCTACCAACCACCAGGCTACTTCTTTTTTAGCACCGCGATGACCAGCCTCAACACCCAATACCATAGTTACTGAACTCATGATGAGGATGAACGTCATGATACCCACAAATACCAACGGTGCACCATGCTCAATTGAGGTTAACGGTACCGACTGGAAAATATGATCGGCCGCAGGCCAAGAGGTTGAGCTGAAACGCAAAGCGCCATAAGCAATTAATAAAGATGAAAATGTAAAGGCATCCGATAAAAGGAAAAACCACATCATCATTTTACCGTATTCTACCGAAAACGGCTCTTTACCGCCAGACCATGGCGTTGATTTAACTTCGTCTATAGGGGATGTAACCGCTGTTGTACTCATCTGTACTTCTTATTGTGTAGATTGATTAATTCTGGTTCAAAAGTAAAAAAACATAGAGATAAATCCATATAATATCGACAAAATGCCAAAATATTGAGGACATCTCCATACGGAATAGATTCAGTACCTGGGGCGTTTTCCGATATGTGCTCACCAAGCTTATAATTAGTAACACTAATCCTGCCAAAATGTGTATAAGGTGCATCAAAGAAAACACATACACGAAAGAAATGGAAGCATTAGGATTTGATAAAAAGGCATGCATTTCGAACGATAACACATACCAGGCATATATTTGCATGGCAAAAAAGCCGACACCTAATAGTAATGTGAGCCATAAAAAAGCTCTTTGTTTAGCAACATCACTCTTCTTTGCTGCTGTTGATGCTAAAAACACGGTGATGCTGCTTATCATTATAATAGCAGTACTGTACATAAACGCAGCCGGCATCTTAATATTTAAACCGTGCCCTTTACCACCTATGTAAACAATAAAACCGCTAGTTAACGCCGCAAAAAACATAAACGATGTGAACAAGAATAGCCACATGTTAAATCTTTTGGGGGTTAAGTCTAATTTTCCTTTGTCTTGCTGAAACTGAGCCATCATCTTTACTACTTCCCTATAAAATCAAACAAAAACATTAACTGCACAACCGGCAGGTATAAAAATGAACCAAACATCAATTGCCTTGCCGATTTGATATCGAGCTTGCGCATGAGGTTGAATGCCTGGTATAAAAATATAATACTAAAAATCAAAGAAACGCCACCTACAAAATAACCGCCGTAACCATATATGGTAGGTAACAAGCTTACAGGTAAAAGCACTAACGTAAACACAAATGTTATTATAGCGCTAACCCTGTCGCGGTGGCCTGTGGGTAACAAACGGAAACCTGCTAACTTGTAGTCATCATCTAAAACCCAGGCAATTGCCCAAAAATGCGGAAACTGCCATATAAACTGAATACCAAAAACTATAAGTGCAATTTGATCAATTTTAGGGTGGGCAGCAACGTAACCAATTAGCGGTGGTAATGCACCCGGAATGGCACCAACGAATACTGATATAGGCGACTTTTGCTTTAAAGGTGTATAGGCAAACGCATACAATATGATTGCAAAAACCGATAAAAACCCTGTGAGTAAATTTAAGCTACCCAGCAGATAGGTACCAAATATGCCCATAAGCAAACTAAGTACCAGCGCCTGTCCATTAGTCATACGCCCCGATGGTAATGGACGGTCAGACGTGCGTGACATCAGGCGGTCTAAATCCTTTTCAATAATTTCATTAAAGCCGTTAGCTGCGCCGGTAATTAAAAATCCACCAACAATTAGTTTGGCCCAATTAACCCAGTTGATAACGCCAAGTGGGTTATCTTTAAATGGCACCTGGCTGCCAACAAGGTAAGATATAGAGGCCGAGAACACTACCAGGAAGGTAAGTCTTAGCTTAACCAGCTTAACTAAATCTTTCCAAATCATCTGTTCACCTCCGTATAATTAGCCGACCTGCTTAAATTCAACATCAAATAAAATTGCGCTCCAAAAATTAAACTTGCCAGTAGTATATGCGATGCCTGTGCAACCGGAGGCAGTCCCCAGTAAGAAAGCGCAATGCCCGCTCCTATCTGCAAAACTATAATCAGGAATACGAGACTCATCATTTGCTGCTGAACCGAATGGCGGCTAAACGTGCGCCTTACTAACGCATATAGTAAAACGTTAAGCACAACAACAGCTAAAGCAAGATCACGGTGCATGTTAAAGGTTTGGCCAACCTTTGCCACCCACTGGTCGCGGTTCGCATCCTGAAAACGCTCAGCCACTTCATCTACTTTCTCCCTCACCTCCGTTCCGTAAGTAATTTGTATAACGCTTAGTATAATTGCCAGTGCTGCAATAATTTTTGTTAATGGCTTTGTGTTTAACACCGGCTTGCCTTGTACTTTGGCGAGGTGATAGGCATAAATGGTAACAGCAAGTATAACCAGTGCTAAAAGCATATGTACGGTTACAATCCAATCAACCAAATTTGTTGATACTACTATAGAGCCTAACCAAGCCTGATAACCAACCAAAAAAATGTTCAACACACTCAATGCCGGAATCCACTTATTTTCATCACTGTAACTGAATGAAAATATGGCTACCAGTAGTAAACCTATCCCAGATAGCACACCTACTAACCTGTTTACATACTCGGTCCAGGTACGTGCGGCGTTGAACTCCTCTGGTATCAGTATTGATTTGTCTTCACGTATACGTTGCGCCAGATCTTTGTTGCCAAATTTATCGAGCATCTTAGCAAAACGCTGATTCTTAGCTTCGCGCTTGGCTACATAAGTCTCTTTGTAGTTGGCAGGCAATTCGCCTACATGGGTTGGCGGAATATAGCGCCCAAAACACTTAGGCCAATCAGGGCAACCCATACCCGACCCGGAGCTGCGTACAATACCTCCGGCTAAAATAACGGCAAAAAGCAAAACAATAGTTACAAGGCTGGCGCTTCTAAATCGTTTTCTGTTTGTTGCTTTACTCATTTACGCTTTTAAAAAATTAGGGTATCTGTTGAGGGATACTTCCCGGTACAGATACCCTAAATCATATGATCAGTAAGGAATTACTTTACTTCCTCGTTTGATTTTTGGGTATTTACCCATTCATGGTTATCGTGAGATGCATGATCTTCAAAATCGTGTGGCAAATTGGAACTCAATGTTTGAGAGAAAGGCACGGTTTGAGGAATGAAATCTTCGTCATGACCGGGCTTGCTGTAATCATAAGGCCAACGGTATACAGTTGGTATTTCGCCAGGCCAGTTACCATGGATGTGTTCAACCGGAGTAGTCCACTCAAGTGTAGTAGAGTTCCATGGATTCTGAGGGGCCTTTTTACCAAAGAACATAGAATAAAAGAAGTTGAACAGGAAAGCAACCTGTGCTAAAGCGGCAAATATTGCTGCCCAGGTAATAAAGGTGTTAACCGATACCCATTGTTTCAACGACTCAATTTCAGTGAACGAGTAATAACGACGTGGAACACCGTCAAGACCCATAAAGTGCATTGGGAAGAACACAAGGTAAGCACCGATAAAGGTTAACCAGAAGTGCAGATATCCTAATTTCTCGTCCATCATACGGCCGAACATTTTCGGGAACCAGTGGTAAACACCTGCCAACATACCAAATATAGCCGCAGAACCCATTACCAGGTGGAAGTGAGCTACAACGAAGTAAGTATCATGCAAATTAATGTCTAATGCAGCGTTGCCTAAGAAAATACCGGTAATACCACCAGAGATGAAGAAAGACACTAAGCCAATAGCAAATAACATTGCCGGGGTAAACTGTATATTACCTCTCCAAAGCGTTGCCAGGTAGTTAAACGTTTTTACGGCCGATGGTACCGCAATAATCAATGTTGTGATCATAAACACACCGCCCAAGAACGGGTTCATACCCGTAACAAACATGTGGTGACCCCATACAATGAATGATAATACAGTAATACCAATTAATGAGTAAACCATTGCATGGTAACCAAAGATTGGTTTACGTGAGTTGGTAGCAATAACTTCTGAAGATATACCCAAAGCAGGCATAATTACAATGTACACTTCAGGGTGACCCAGGAACCAGAATAAGTGCTGGAACAGGATTGGGCTACCACCTTCCATAGGCATAACCTGACCTTGGATAACGATATCAGATAAGTAAAAGCTTGTACCAAAGCTGCGGTCAAATATTAAAAGAACTACACCAGCAACCAATACAGGGAATGCAAGAATACCTAAGATAGCGGTAAGGAAAAACGCCCAGATAGTTAAAGGCATTTTCCATAAGTCCATACCTTTGGTACGCATGTTCAAAATGGTACTTACATAGTTAATACCACCCATTAACTGTGAGGCAACAAACAGAGTCATACTAATTAACCACAAGGTCATACCCATACCTGAGCCGGGCATTGCTTTTGGTAAAGCTGAAAGTGGCGGATAAATTGTCCAACCCGGACCAGCAGGTCCTTTTTCAACAAAGAATGAAGCCATCATAATCACACTGGCTACGAAGAATAACCAGTAAGAAAGCATATTCATGAATGGAGAGGCCATATCACGGGCACCTAACTGGTAAGGAATAAGCAAGTTACTGAATGTACCGCTCAAGCCTGCAGTTAATACGAAGAATACCATGATGGTACCGTGTATAGTTACCAGCGAAAGGTAAAAGTTAGTGTCTAAACGACCGCCTGGTGCAAAACGACCTAATAAAGTTTCCATTAAAGGGAATGACTTTTCAGGATACGCCAGTTGAATACGGAAAAGGATAGACAAAATCATGGCTATAACCGCCATCACGATACCAGTTATTAAAAACTGGCGGGCTATCATTTTGTGGTCCTGGCTGAAGATGTACTTCGTCCAGAAAGATTCATTATGGTGATGTTCGTGATCGTGATCATGATGTGCTACGCCGTGATCGTGAACTGATAATGTTGACATAATCGATATATCTTGATTAATTAATTGACGCTAATCTGGTTTGTAATACGGTTTGCTTGTAAAGCGGGTTTTCAGCAAGCTTAAGCTCTTTTTTTAACTGGTCGGTTAAATAAGGCTTTTGTTGTGACAACCATTGCTGATATTCGGCTTCGGTAACCACAAGTACAAGCTTTTGCATGTTGTAATGGCTTCCACCGCATATCTTGTTGCAATACAGGTGATAGTTAAAATCAGGTTGATCTAACTTATTGCGCATTTCCGCAGTAGTTGCAGTTGGCGTAAATTTAAAGTAGGTTGGCAATCCGGGTACAGCATTGATTTGCACACGGAAGTTAGGCATATAAACACTATGTATAACGTCTTGCGCAAGTATGTTTAAACGAACTGATTTGTTTACAGGTATAACTAAAGTATCTGCTTGTAAATCATCGAAGCTGTTTTTATCATCATAGCTTACACCAAGCTTGTTGGTGCCGTTTACTAGTTTGTAGTTTTTCTTACCTAATTTACCGTCGGCACCAGGGTAACGCAGTTCCCAAGCAAATTGGTGACCAGTTACATCTATATTCAACGAAGCAGGCTCGCCTTTAGCGTCAACGGTATTAGTTATCTTTCTCCAGGTAAGGAAACCGAATACTACCAACACTGTCAAAACGATAGCTGGAGCAACAGTCCATATTTTTTCGATGGTATTGTTGTGAGGATAGTAGTAAGCTTTACGTTTGTCAGAACCTTTGTATTTGAACACAAAACCAAACAGCAATATCTGAGTAATAAGGAACACTACAAAAGTGATACCGAATGTAGTCCAAAACATTGAGTCAAGAGTTTTACCATGTACCGATACGGCATCACCTATAATCATACCACCTTGTACGCTGAAAGAGTAATATACTCCTATCAAGCCTGCACCAAGGAATATGATAAAGCAGGTTGCCATCACGTTATTCCAGTTAACTCCCTTTTTACCTTGCATTTGTAAGGTAAGGTCGTACACTTTAAATATTTTGCCAATGATTGCCACGGCTATACAGATAACCACAAACAACAAGGTATAATAACCTACTGACGTCCACATACCGGCTGATTGAGCCGATGTGTTACCTGTATCGGTAGCAGTAGAGTTTGAGCTGGCTGCCTGCGCCATTACCAGGTTGGTACCCAGTAACAGGAGCATAGCCGACAGCGATAAGAACTTTTTATAATTTATCAGATGCTTAAATGCCATTTGTATCAGTGGTTTGATATTCTAAAATGTGTTACAAAGTTAGCAAAATATTAAATGTGGTGGTGAAGGCTCTCTTCCAGGAACGGGTGTTTTTTAGGCACTAATGACTCAAATTTGCTTAAAGCGCTGAGCATCACGAAAGAGAAAAGACCAACAAACCCTACAAAAGTGGTAACTTCAGTTAAACCAAACTCTCTGTGTTGCTCCATAGTACCTGGCATAATCATCAGGTAATAATCTAACCAGTGACCGATGATGATTACAATAGCTACAATTTTCATACGAGTGAACGAGCGTTTGTTATCATTCTTCATCAATAGGAACAATGGCGCACAGAAGTTTAAAACAATGTTTAACCAAAACCACCATTTGTACTCAGGCTCCCAGCGTTTGTAGAAGTAAACACTTTCCTCAGGCATGTTAGCATACCAGGTAAGGAAGAATTGCGCAAACCATACATAGGTCCAAAATATTGAGAAACCAAAGATAAGTTTACCTAAATCATGCATGTGGTTTTCATTAACCCATGAGAAGTATCCGTTCTCTTTAAGGATAGACAATGTTAACGCAATAGCAGCTAAACCGGTAACGTGTGCGGCTGCAAGGTTATACCAACCAAACATCGTTGAAAACCAGTGAGCCTCTAAAGACATGATGGTACCAAATGAATAAATTGGGAAAGTAAAGCCGAAGATAACAAGGAAAATGGCTGACATTTTAAAGCTCTTGTTATAGTTAAGCATACCGCCTAAGCTGTCTTCGCTGTTAGAGTAATCAACTAACAACTTACCAAACCAGGTGTATAATAACAGCATTACCGCTAAGCTGCCGTAAAAGAACGGTTTATTAAGGAAGGCCGATTTACCTGCTATGATAGCATCATAAATAGGGCTACCTTCAGTAGTAAGGCCGTCAGTTGCCCAGTGAGAGTAAAGGTAAGGAGCCATTACTTCGTGGCCTTCATGGCTTTCCTTATGAGTTAAAAATAAGCCTGCACCTACTACGATAAGTAATAATACAACACCTACGCCTAACACACGGGCAAAAGCCTGCGGAATACGCAATAAACCAACAGACCAGCCGGCTTGCGCCATGTACTGATAAGCTAGGAAAAATACACCTGCAACGCAAACGCCTACAAAATAGTAGCTCATAAGCAACAGGTTTGAGAATGTACGTACTGCATGATGGTCATGAGTATCGATTGCAAAACCGTACACTATGCCCAGCACACCAATTACAATAGCCACCAGGCTAAATGTTTTGGCTTTGCCGGCAAATTCAAAACGTTCGTCAAAACTATGTGGATGATGAGTGCCCATTCAGCTTTTTAAATTATAAGGTTTGCAATTTGTGAACATACATTACTATTTTCCAGCGCTCTTCAGGAGCTAACTGTGATGCATATGAACCCATAGCATTTACACCGTAAGTAATGGTATGATATATTTTACCATCTGTAAGATCTTTCATAGCGCCACCGCGTGATGATTGACCTTTTGAGTAAGATGGCGGTGGTGGATAACCGTGTTTGGTTACTTCGCCGTCACCTTGCCCCTGTTCGCCATGGCAAGGCGAGCAATAATGCTCATACAGTAATTTACCTTCGGCAAAATTTGACTGTGTTTGCGCAATTATATTTTTAACCTCTAAACTGGCCTGATCGTAACCGGCACGGGTGTTAGGGTAATCAAAACGTGTAAAACCAATTGGCGTGGTGCCTGCAGGCGGAACCTGAGCTGTTTTACCGTCTTTAAAATTAGGGTTTTTCTGATCCGGATCGTACGCAATTTTCTCGTACATGTTAGGAGCATACTCCCAACCGGTGCTTCTTTTATCGTGGCATGATGATGTTACCGCAACAGCAGCAAAAGCGATCATGGTTGCGCCGAATATTCTGATCTTATTCATCATAGCTAACATACTTTCTCTTATTGTGCTTTACTTCAACTGCACCCGCTTCTTCAAGCAAACGGGTAATATCATCATGCGGAATGTTTCCTTTTGCATCTACCGCAATTACAAACCTGTCGTCGGTAGCGCGTAAATCCATTACACGTGGAGCACGACCCGGGAAAAGGTGTGTAGCTGCAAAGAATGTTGCCACCATACCAAATGCAGTGAACAGGATAGTCCACTCAAAAGTAAAAGGAACAAAATCTGGCATTGCAAAATGTGGCTTACCGCCTATGTTCATTGGCCAGTCGTGTACAAGCGTGTAATAAACAATGCTGAATACAACCGTAGCACCCAGGCAGCCAAAGCAAAATGCTGCGTAACCTAAACGTGATTCTTTAACGCCCAATTTAGCTTCAATACCGTGAATAGGCATTGGCGTATAAACATCATAAATTGGGATGCTGTTCTTCTGTAGTTTGGTGATACCGTCCATCATTTGGTCCGGATCCTCAAAACAACCTAATATAAATTTAGTGCTGCTCATGATTATGCTTTATGGTATTGAGTTAAATCAACACTGTCGTATTTCTCTAATGCTTTAACGTAATCGTCAACATGAGTTGGGTCAAGATGACCTTCGTCAATCAGTTTTTTCTTAGCCTGCTCACTTGAAGTTTTCACTAGTAATTTCACCTCGGCCATAGCTACAGATGGAAGTACACGTAAGAATAAAAGGAACATTACAAAGAAGAAACCTATTGAACCAACGAAGATACCTACGTCTGTCCAGGTTGGATAGAACATTACCCAGCTTGATGGTAAAAAGTCGCGGTGAAGTGAGGTTACGATAATTACGAAACGCTCAAACCACATACCTATGTTTACAATGATTGAAAGAATCCAAGACAATGGAATATTGATACGGATTTTTTTGAACCAGAATAACTGTGGGGTAATAACGTTACAAGTCATCATGCTCCAGTAAGCCCACCAGTAAGGACCGGTTGAACGGTTGATGAACGCGTATTGCTCGTATTCAACACCTGAGTACCATGCAATGAAGAACTCAGTTATATAAGCCACACCTACTACCGAACCAGTTAACAAAATAATTTTGTTCATTGACTCGATGTGGAACATGGTTATGTAGTTCTCCAGCCCTAATACCTTACGTGCAATTAACAATAGCGTTTGAACCATGGCAAAACCCGAGAAGATTGCACCCGCAACGAAGTACGGAGGGAAGATGGTTGTGTGCCATCCCGGTTCCAATGATGTTGCAAAGTCAAACGATACGATGGTGTGTACCGAGAGTACTAGTGGAGTTGATATACCCGCAAGAATTAACGATACGGTTTCAAAACGTTGCCAGGTTTTTACTGATCCTGTCCAACCGAATGACATGATTGAATAGATGCGGCGGCGTAAACCGGTTGCACGGTCACGGATTGATGCAATATCAGGTAATAAACCAGTGTACCAAAATACTAATGATACAGAGAAGTAAGTTGAAATTGCAAACACGTCCATCATCAACGCTGAGTTCCAGTTTACCCATAACGAACCAAATTGGTTAGGAAGTGGTAAGGTCCAGTACGCTAACCAAACGCGACCCATGTGACCGAAGATGTAAGTAGCCGCACAGATTACCGCAAATATGGTCATTGCCTCGGCAGAACGGTTAATTGAATTACGCCAGTTTTGACGGAAGATTAAGAGTACCGCAGATATAAGCGTACCTGCGTGACCGATACCTACCCACCATACGAAACCGGTGATGTCCCAGGCCCAGCCTACGGTTTTGTTCAAACCCCACTCGCCTATACCGTACCAAAAAGTCCAGCTGATAGAGAATAACCAGATGCTCGCTCCTATTACAGAGAGAACAAAGCCTATCCACCAAGCCATGTTAGGTTTATTTTCTACAGGGGCTAAAACCTCGTTAGTAATTTGGGCATAGGTTATGTTCTTGCCCGTAATTAACGGTTCCCTGATTATTGATTCACTGTGAGATGCCATAGTGTATTAATATCTCGTATTTTAAGTTTAAGCCTCTGTTGTCAGTCTGTTTCTTACTTTGGTTTGGTAACCTATACCTGGTTGTACGTTAAGTTCTTCAAGTACGTAGTAAGTACGGTCGCTCTTAAGCGCTTTAGAAACCTCTGAATTAGGATCGTTTTTGTTACCGAAGATGATTGCATTGGCTGAACAGGTTTGCTGACATGCCATTTTGATATCACCATCGTTCAAAGAGCGTTTCTGCAATTTGGCGTTCAGTTTACCAGCTTGTATACGTTGAACACACATTGAACATTTCTCCATAACACCGCGGAAACGGGTGGTTACATCAGGGTTAAGTACCAGCTCAGTGTAATCGTTTTGCAGGTAATTTTCAAAGCGTGAATCATTCCAGTAGTTAAACCAGTTGAAACGGCGAACTTTATACGGACAGTTGTTAGCACAGTAACGAGTACCAACGCAACGGTTGTACGTCATTTGGTTTAAACCTTCACTTGAGTGAGTGGTTGCTAATACCGGACATACAGTTTCGCAAGGAGCGTGATCACAGTGCTGGCAAAGCATTGGCTGATAAGTAACCGATACGTGGTCTAAATCTTCCAGTTTATCAATTTCTTTCTCTTCTGTAACTGTTTTGCCTTTTTCGTCAAAGCTGTAGTAACGGTCAATACGTATCCAGTGCATTTCACGACGGCGGCGAACCTCGTCACGACCAACAACAGGTATGTTATTTTCAACGTTACATGCTACCACACATGCGCCACAACCGGTACATGCGTTAAGGTCGATAGCCATAACCCAGTCATACTGCGGACGATCATAAGCTTCCCATAAATCATAGGTTTGCTTTTTCTCGTGCTCACCATGACCATGGTCTTTTTCTTCAGATTTTTTCAGGTATTCCTGTAAAGTAGTCTCGCGGATGATGTCACGGCCTTCGTATGAACCGTGAGTTTGAGTTTGTGCTAGTACAACTTTATCGCCACCTAATGCTTCAATAGTAGCAACAGCATTTCCCTGGAAAGTTCCGTTGGTTAATGCAAGGAACGGGTAAGCGTTTTTACCAACACCATCGCCAACTTTACCAGCTTTGGTACGGCCGTAACCTAAAGCTACAGACACGGTACCTTGAGCCTGGCCTGGTTGCAATAACACAGGAAGCTCAGTACTGTAACCATTTGCAGTGATTTTAATTAAATCACCTTCTTCTAACTTCAGCTCTTCAGCTGTTTTAGGAGCTATGGCAGCAAAGTTATCCCAAGTAACTTTTGAAACCGCCTCAGGCAATTCTTGTAACCACGGATTGTTAGCGTATTTACCGTCACCTACGCTGGTGTTTTCGTAAACCTGTAATTCAAGTTTACCTTCACCACCAGTTAGCTTGTTACCTTGAGCAAGTATGGTTTGGGCAACAGCATTGAGGTCGCGGCTGAACGTTACCGGAGTTGCCGGCTTTTCAGCTACTTTTATAAATCCGTCTTGTAATAATGTATCCCAACCATTTTGACCGGCTAAACCGCCTTTTGCCAAAATTCCGTTGTTCCAGGTATTACGAACGAAAGTGTAGTAATCTTTAACCGCATTGTTACTCCATACCAATAAGCTTTGCTCAGCTTTACGGGTATCGTATACAGGGTTAATAGTTGGTTGTATTAAAGTGTAAAATCCTTCAACAGCGTTCTCATCTCCCCATGATTCAAGGAAATGATGATTTGGAGCTACAATATTACAAGCAGCTGCAGTTTCATCATTGTAAGGAGCAAAAGAAACTCTTAAACGAACTTTTTTCAATGCATCAGCAAAGGCGCTGCTTTGATAAAAGTTATAAACCGGGTTTGCATCCAGGAAGAAGACAGCGCCTACGTCACCGCGTTTCATTTCTTCAACTAAAGCAACCAAATCGGCGTCGTTACCTTTGTATTGGTACGAAGGGTTATCTAAATCTATAGTATTACCGTAGCTGCCTAAAGCTGAGTTTATGGCATTTACAAGAATTTGAACGGCAACATCATTACTACCCGAAACTACTACAGCACGGCCTTTAGCAGCAGCAAGTTGTTTTGCAGCAAGCATGATAGCATTATCTGCAATGTTATTACCTAATTTTTTAGAACCAGGTAAAGTAGTGCCAGTAATTTCATTGTAAAGGTTAACAAGGGCTAAACCTTCTTGCGAAACTTTAATAGGAATACGCACGTCAGCATTACTACCGGTTAAGCTCATGCCCGACTCAAACTGTATGTGACGAGACATTTTACCGCTTTTTACAGCAGCCTCGTTACGCTTGGTAACATACTGGCGGGTAAATTCAGAATGCGAAATCCATGAACCTAGGAAATCAGCACCGAAGCTTACTATTATGTCAGCTTTATCAAAACGGTAATGAGGTAAAACTGCTTTACCAAAGCTGTTTTGGTTAGCTTGAATTATACCGGTGTATGATACCGCATCGTAAGTAACGTGTTTGGTTGTAGGATACTCGGCAGCAAAAGCAGCAATCACACCTAAAGTAGATGGGCTGTTGATACTGTTTGTTACTAACCTTATTTGTTTACCGCTTGCTTTAATGGCAGCAAGTTCGGCTTTTACAAAACTATCTAATGGGTTCCATCCGGTATCGCCACCATCTTGCATAGGGCCTTTAAGACGGCTGGTATCATACAAACCAAGCAATGAAGCTTGTGCTTGTGAACTTATACCACCCTGACCAAATAAGTCACCAGGATTACCTTCAATTTTAATAGGACGACCTTCGCGGGTTTTTACCAGTATAGCCTGTCCTTCAAAACTTGATACGTAGAAGTTAGCCACACCCGGAGTTACCTCTTCAGGCTTAATTAAGTAAGGAATTGATTTATGTACAGGGGCTCTTTGACAAGCTGCCAATGACACCGCGCCAATACCAAAACCAACTGATTTAAGGAAATTACGGCGTGGAGTTTTTCCGGTTAAACCGGTACCGCTCAGCACTTCCTCAATTGGCACAGGCTCAGCAAACTCGTGCTTGTTTAATTCAACAAACTCTGGTGTGTTGTTCAGCTCCTCTAAACCTTTCCAGTATTTTTTATTGCTTTCCATTTAAGCTATATAAACTGTAAATTGCTAAGTTTCTTAATTTATTAATAGTGGCATTTAGCACACTCTAAACCGCCCATCATGGCTGCTGTCACTTTCTCGCCTTTTTTCAGCTTCTCGTGAACTTCAAGCATGTTATCATAGTAAGCGTTGCCTAAACCATTGATGTTAGTGCGTTTGTGACACTGAATACACCATTTCATGGTAAGCGGCGAGTACTGATAAACTTCTTTCATGGTTTGGATAGGACCGTGACAGTTTTGACACTCTAAGCCAGCAACTTTTACGTGCTGTGAGTGGTTGAAATAAGCCAGGTCTGGCAGGTTATGTATACGCACCCATTGGATAGGACGAGCCTTAGTGGTATCATATTTCTGAGTACCCGGATCGTAACCCAATGCAGTATAAATTTTCTGAATTTCAGGTGATTCGGTTTTAACCACCTTATGACAGTTCATACATACGTTGAGAGACGGGATGGTTGCATTTTTACTTTTGTAAGCACCACCATGACAGTACTGACAGTTAATTTTCATTACACCGGCGTGCAATTCATGTGAGTAAGCAATTGGTTGCACCGGCTGATATCCTTGCTGTACACCTGTATTCCACATGGTTACCCAATTCCAGCTACCAAAAGCAACTACACCGGCTAACACCACAAAAAACACAAGCTTTTTATTTTTAAGCAACCTTCTGAAAGTTGCAAAACGGTCAATGACTACTGCATCAGTTACTTCTTCTTCCGGAAGTAAATCTTTGCGGTTAAGCAATAAACGCTCTAGCGTACCAATAGCACGATTTAAAACCAGGATTACGATGAAAGCTACGATGATAATACCTATTAAGGCAAAAACCATTGAACTGCTCGGACCGCTGTCGGCAACTTCTCCGGTAGCGGCACCACCTTTTGGTTTTTCTTGCATTACTTTCCATTCTTCACGAACGTAAGTAATGATGTTAGCCACGTCACCGTCACTCAATTCGGTAAACACGGTCATACCAGCCTGGTTGTACTCGTTATAAACCTTAAGAGCTTTAGGATCTTTAGCAGCTATTAGGGCCTGGTTGTTCTGAATCCATTTGGTTAACCACTTGTCATCAGTTTCTGAGGTCATGATAGGGCCAAGAGCCGGACCGGTAGAGCGCTGGTCTAATTTGTGACAGGCTGTACACTTGGCCTTGTACAAAGCTTCACCCTTGGCTTTATCACCTTGGGCGTGGGCAGCAAAACTCAATGCAGTTAAGCCTGCAATAAGTAAAACCGACCTTGAAAACTGTTTAAAAAGTAATGAGATATTCCTCATAAAGCGTATTTATACTAAGATAAGTTTTATGTTTATGATAAACGTTTACTGAAAAGGCGTAACTATCCTTAAAATTTCAGTCCACAAAAGTAAAATTTTATAAACTATGGCTGACAAATTAGTGACACTTGTTTCTAATTTATAATCGTTCTAAACAAATTGAAAAAAGTGCTTAAATGGCTTGAAACAGCACATTTTCGTTTAATGTAAATAATTTTTCGCCTATTTAGACCCTTTCAAAATTGAAAATGCCAGCTTACAATTTGCTACAGCATTACATTTTTATTAAAACAGACAGGGTTCCTCGTTACAAGGAACCCTGCTGCTAAAACGTAGTAATATTAATTAATACTTTTAAATCAGCTTATTGATTCAACAACCATGCAAAAATCAACGGAGCAACAATAGTAGCGTCACTCTCAACAATAAATTTCGGTGTGTTTACATCAAGTTTACCCCAGGTAATTTTTTCATTAGGCACCGCACCCGAGTAGGAACCGTATGAAGTAGTTGAGTCAGAAATCTGGCAGAAATAGCTCCAGAACGGAATGTTCTCCATCTCCATATCCTGGTATAGCATTGGTACTACACAGATAGGAAAATCACCTGCAATACCACCACCGATTTGGAAGAAACCTAAGCCCTTACCTTCTGAATTTTTCACATACCAATCTGCCAGCCAAGCCATGTATTCAATACCGCTTTTCATGGTGGTGGCTTTAATTTCGTTTTTTATAACGTATGAAGCAAAGATGTTACCCATGGTTGAGTCTTCCCATCCCGGTACAACAATTGGCAGGTTTTTTTCGGCAGCAGCCAGCATCCATGAATTTTTCGGGTCAATTTCGTAATACTGCTCCAGCTCACCGCTTAACAATATCTTATACATGTATTCATGTGGAAAGTAACGCTCACCGGCATCATCAGCATCTTTCCATATTTTATGAATGTGCTTTTGTAAACGGCGAAAAGCTTCCTCCTCAGGTATACAAGTATCGGTTACACGATTGTAGTGATTCTCTAATAAATCCCACTCATCCTGCGGGCTCAAATCACGGTAGTTAGGCACACGTTTGTAGTGCGAGTGCGCCACCAGGTTCATAATATCTTCTTCAAGGTTGGCACCTGTACAGCTAATTATATCAATTTTACCCTGGCGAATCATCTCGGCTAGCGAAATGCCTAGTTCAGCGGTACTCATGGCACCGGCCAGTGTTACCATCATTTTACCGCCTTCCAGCAGGTGGGTTTCATAACCTTTGGCTGCATCAACTAAAGCGGCAGCGTTAAAGTGCAGGTAGTTTTTCTCGATAAACTGCGATATGGGTCCCTTTGTAGTGCTCATGATCAATCGTTTTTTATAATAGCCGCAAAAGTAGCTATTTTGTTTATTAAAGTTTGGCAGTATTTAAATCATTAAACAACTTCACCTGTATCAATTTTAAGCATGGTGGGCGCATTGTATTTTATTTAAACATTTTGCTGACAAGTATGCTTATTACAGCGGCATCTTTTTTGATTACATTTGCATTGTTTTGAATATTCGCGACATTTTAGATAGATATAAAGCCGATGACAGGGTGAAAGAACTGGCCCAGGCCATTAACAGTTCTAAAAATCCGAGGGTTCAGCTACGCGGCCTTGTAGGATCAAGTGATGCTACAATTGCTGTTGCATTGTACTTTTTACTGCATAAGCACCAGCTATTTATATTACCGGACCGTGAAGAGGCCAGCTACTTTCAGGCAGATCTGGAAAATCTTACAGGTAAAGAAGTCCTCCTGTTCCCGTCATCATACCGCAAACCGTTTGAATTTACCCAGCCCGATAGCAGCAATGTTTTAGCGCGTGCAGAGGTATTGAACGAGTTAAACCACTCTAAAGAATACGGACAAATTATTGTTACCTACCCCGAAGCTGTTGCCGAAAAGGTAATTGACCGCTCATCGCTCGAAAAAAACACGCTTGAGATTGCAGTTGAAAATAAACTGAGTATCGATTTTATTAACGAGTTTTTAATTGAGTATGATTTTGAACGGGTTGATTTTGTATACGAGCCCGGGCAGTTCTCTATACGTGGTGGCATAGTTGATATTTTCTCTTTCTCGCACGATTTACCTTATAGGGTTGAATTTTTCGGCGATTACGTGGAGTCTATCCGCACTTTTGAAATTGAGAGCCAGTTATCATCTGAAAGGGTAAAAGCTATCACCATTGTTCCAAACGTGCAGTCGAAGTTTTTAACCGAAAACAACATTTCGATTTTGGAATATGTTGAGCGCGACACACAGGTTTGGATAAAAGATGTTCAATTTACGCTGGACATTATCAAAGAGGGGCACAAAAAAGCTACCCAGCTTTGGAAAGCGCTATCTGCTGATGAGAAGAACCAAAACCCGGACTGGATAGACCCTAAGTTTGCGTTTACCGACGAAAAACTCATAGCCGACCAGTTGCATGACTTTGCGGTTATTGAATTTGGAAAGCAATTCTTTTATGATGCCACGCACAGTATCAACTTTGATGTTAGGCCCCAGCCATCATTCAATAAAGATTTCCAACTACTCATTCACAACATTAAAAACAACGATGCCGAGCACATTGAGAATCTGATTTTTACCGATTCGACCAAGCAGGTAGAGCGTTTATATGCCATTTTCGAGGACCTGGATAAAACGGTAAAGTTTACGCCGGTTCATGTATCCATACGTGAAGGCTTTATTGACCGTGAACAGAAACTGGCTTGCTATACCGACCATCAAATATTTGACCGCTACTATAAATATAAGCTGCGCAAAGGCTATCAGCGTACGCAAGCCATTACACTTAAAGAGCTACGCGAATTAAAGCCAGGTGATTATATTACACACATAGACCATGGTGTAGGTAAATATGCCGGCCTGGAAAAAGTGGATGTTAACGGAAAAATGCAAGAGATGATTCGCCTCATTTATGCCGATAATGATTTGCTTTATGTAAACATTAATTCACTTAACCGCATATCTAAGTTTAGTGGCAAAGAGGGTGCCGTACCCAAAATGAATAAACTGGGTACCGATACCTGGGAACGTTTAAAGAAAACCACAAAAAAAAAAGTTAAAGACATAGCGCGCGATCTTATTAAGCTTTACGCTATACGTAAAACTAAAGAAGGTAATGCATTTGCGCCCGATAGCTATTTGCAAACCGAATTGGAGGCCAGCTTTATTTACGAAGACACCCCCGATCAGGAAAAAGCTACTGCCGATTTTAAGCGCGACATGGAAGCCCCCCACCCTATGGATAGGCTGATATGTGGCGACGTAGGTTTCGGTAAAACCGAAGTTGCCATACGTGCCGCCTTTAAAGCCGTTGCTGATAGTAAACAGGTAGCCGTACTTGTGCCCACAACAATTTTAGCAGCACAACACTTTAAAACATTTTCTGACAGGTTGAAAGGCTTCCCTTGCAACATTGATTATGTAAACCGCTTTAAATCTAACAAGCAGATTAAGGACACCTTAACCAAATTGCAAGAAGGCAAGGTTGACATAATTATTGGCACTCACCGTTTGGTAAGCAAAGATGTAAAGTTTAAAGACCTTGGCCTCATGATTATTGATGAGGAGCAAAAGTTTGGCGTTGCCACTAAGGAAAAACTAAAAGCTATGCGTGCCGATGTTGATACCCTAACGCTTACGGCAACACCTATTCCGCGCACACTGCACTTCTCATTAATGGGTGCGCGCGATTTGTCTATCATATCTACACCACCGCCAAACCGCCAGCCGGTAGTAACCGAGCTGCATGTGTTTAACGACAAGTTGATAAAAGAGGCTGTTGAATTTGAAATTGATCGCGGTGGACAAATTTTCTTCATTCACAACCGTGTAGCCGATTTGATGCAGCTTGGCGGCATGATACGTAAACTGGTACCTAAAGCCCGCATTGGTGTGGCTCATGGACAGTTAGAAGGCGACGACCTGGAAGATGTAATGTTGAAATTTGTGAACCATGAATATGATGTACTGGTGGCCACTACCATTATTGAGGCAGGTTTGGATATACCCAACGCCAACACCATTATAATTAATCATGCCCATATGTTTGGCCTGAGCGATTTGCACCAGATGCGTGGACGCGTTGGCCGGAGCAATAAAAAAGCATTTTGTTACCTACTGAGTCCGCCATTATCAACCCTTACACCTGAAGCTCGTAAACGATTAAGCGCTATTGAGGAATTCAGTGAACTAGGCAGCGGTTTTAACGTAGCCATGCGCGATTTAGACATACGCGGCAGTGGTAACCTTTTGGGTGCTGAGCAAAGCGGCTTTATTGCCGAAATTGGCTTTGAGATGTACCATAAGATACTAGACGAAGCTATTCAGGAGCTAAAGGATGAAGAATTTAAAGAAGTGTTTAAGGATGATAAGCCAAGGCCGTTCATCACTTTCACCCAGATAGACACGGACATGGAAATACTCATACCCGATGAGTATGTAACCAGTTTAACCGAGCGCTACAACCTTTACACCGAAATATCAAAGCTGGAAAATGAGACTCAACTTATGGGCTTTGAAAAACAACTGGCTGACCGCTTTGGGCCTATACCGCCTCAGGTAACTGATTTGTTTAATACCATACGCCTGCAATGGCTGGGCAAGGCTATTGGCTTCGAAAAAATATCGCTTAAAAAGAATGTATTGCGTGGTTATTTTTTAACCAATCAGCAATCTGCATATTTTGAGTCGGTGGCGTTTATGCAGGTATTGCAATTTGTGAAAAACAACCCACGCCGTGTTAACATGAAAGAAGTTAAAAATACCCTTCGTATTAGTGTAGAGGGCGTAAGGAGTATTAACGAAGCTGTTGATTTACTAATGGAAATTGGCATTGGAGTTCCGGCATAAATTAAATGCTGCCTTTGAGCTATATTGGTAACTGAGTATAATTTAAAGGTAGCTTGATAAGCTACCTTTGCTTTTTCATTACTTTAACCAACATTTCTGCAATAATCTTATTTCCTTTGTCGGACGGATGCAAACCATCATATGTAACATCCACGGCTTCTAACGGGTAGGGATAATCATCTTTTTCGGCATTAAACGGCAAGGGAGTGTAAGCAGGGTATTTGAAGTTTTTGTACTGATGCGTGATCGTATCTCTCACCCTTTTAAACTTAACAGCATGTTTGACCGACAAACTGCCTTTGTGATATAGGTCTACCACATCAAAGTTTTCAACGCGGGCAATGGCTTTTACAGCATCGGCAAATTGCTCAAGATCCTGGCCGTCTTTAGGATTATATGATCCCCTTGCATTATTTTTATGATTGCGTATATAAACAAAATCGCCGCGTTGCATTGGCGTTATTAAAATTATACGGGCGTTTGGATTCAGGCTTTTAAGCTTGTTAATTATTATGCGATAAGCACCATAAACGGTTCCTAACCCTGTGCTTTTCTCATAATCATCAAGGTTGCCTAACTTGCCGCCTTGTCCCCAATCATTGGTCCCTAAAAATACACTATAAACATCGGCTTTGGTAAGGCCTAGCTTCTCGATTTCGCGGGCGATGCGTGTTACGGTCCAGCCGTTATGACCTTGGTTAGTGTAATGTACGTAAGGCAATTTTTCTGAAACACGCGTTAGGTAACCCTTTGTAACCCTGTTGCCCGTTTCATCAGCATGGTCGTTAAGATAAGTAATAGAGTCGCCAATTGCTGTCCATTCTATTTGCTTTTGCGGAGCAAATGAGGGTAATATAAAACAGCAAGATAAAAGCAGGTATTTAAAAAGTTTCATAATGGTTGTATTGGCATGTAAATATAGAACTCCAAAAACTTTGCCTCAAAAAGCAAAACGCCTTTGTGGCTTACAAAGGCGTTTCAATAACGTATAGATATGTTTTTAATCTTGAGTAACCGGCTGGTGGTGGGCATGACAAGCCTCGGCACATTCACGGCAGGCTTCAGCGCAACGCTTACAGTGATCATGTTCGTGCTTAGCACATTCATCGGCACATAAGCGGCAGGCCTCTTCACAAATAAGTAAATATTGAAGCGCAAGACCAGAATCGCGCTGTAATAAACGGGCTGCCAGTAAACAAATATCTGCACAATCACGGTCAAGCGTTATACAACTTGTCATCATCTGCACATTATCTTCATGCAGGCAGGCAGTTGCGCAACTTTCACATGCCAAAGCACAATTAAGCAGCTTTTGAACTAAATCTTCATATTTCATCTCCATATCTGTAACTTTTTAGTTTACATAACAAGAGATTATTAACGTTACAGGTTTTACTTTTTTAAAAAAAGAAAAGCCGGGGTTACAAGGCCCCGGCTCTTAAAAAACTACTATCACTTATCAAATCACTGGTCATCCGGCTCATCATCCGGTATGCCCGTTACCACATAAATTTTCTTTCCGTTAGCATCACGCTGCTCGTGCAGGTAAACGCCATCAGGTGTAAGCCAGTACTTTTCACCGTCAATTTTCACTTTGCGGCTGTCATTAGGTAACTCCTCAATTACGTCACCAATTTCAGGATAAACCTCGCTTTGCTGCTCGTTGCCAACTGATGTGTTATCAGTATTCAACTCACCATCTTTACCAACCACACGGTATACTAAACGGCCACTGCCATTAGTAACGGGTTGATAATACACACCGTTAGACTCGTAATATTCAACGCCATCAATAGTTATTGATTCAGCATCACTTGGCAAACGATCAAGCTCGGCACCAACTGGCGGAGCAACTACCGTATATTGGTTATTTAAGTTTTGGTAATAAAAACCATTGCTGTAATAGTACCATGATGAGCCCCAGTAAAACGGATAGTAACCTAAAGGCAGCGTACCGATACTTACGCCAATGCGTGGGTAATAATAACGGTTATAAAAGCCGCGGTAGTTATGATAAAAACCCAGCGAAGGACGGCCGTAGTAGCCTCTCACCCCACCCCGAAAATACGGGCGGCCATAAAAAAAGCTTCTGCCAGCTGCGCCGCCCCGGTAATTATAACCGGGCCTTACACCGTTGCGAAAACTATAAGAACCTGGAGAGCGTCCAAAATTACCTCGTGGATATCCAAAGCTTCCTCTTGAGCTTCTCGAACCTCCGTTAAACCTGTTGTTATCAAACCTGCCCCGTGAGCCGAATGAAGATAAACGGTCAAAACCGTTTGGCCTGGTGCCAAAGCTTTGTCTGCCAGAGTTACCGCGTTGCTGAAAGCTACCTCCTCCGGGGTTTCCCCGCTGTGAAAAGCCACCGCCAAAACTTCCCCGCTGTCCGCCGCCAAAGCTGCCACGAGACCCTCCACCAAAACTGCCGCGTGATCCGCCCCCAAAACTGCCGCCGCGACCACCTCCGCCGCGTGCGCCACGCTGGGCATCTGCGGTAAGGGTAAACAGCACAGTTAATGCGCTTAACCCTATGCCCAACAAATATTTATTAAAACTTTTCATGTATGTAAAGAAAGATAATGGTATGTACCCTTAACGGGCATTGTTAATCTTTCGACAGTTAAAGCAAACAAGGGTTTAACCATTAATCAAAATTAAGTAGTTGCTGGAGCTTACCTTATATAAGGCGAAAACTGGTTATAAAAAACAACTCCACTTTACCTTATCGGCAAAGTGGAGCATTAATAATGTGGATTTATGATTAGTTGCCTGACTTAACACGGCTCTTTTCGCTATCGGCACCGCTTTGGTGGCGGCGGGCCTGTATTTTGGTGTTACCAAAGTTATAGCTTAAGGTAAGGCGTGCTACGCGGGTTTCATTTTTTTGATATACATTAAAGTTTAGGTTGCCCTGGCGAACGTTAAGGTTTTGTTCGCGTGTATTGAATACATCGCTTACAGAAAACTTCAAAGTTGCCTTCTTTTGCGCAAATGACTTGCTTATACCGGCATCTAAACCATATTGATGACCAATATGAAACAAGCCGTATGTTAATGGCGATTGGTAGTTAAATGTACCCTCAAGCTTAACTGTTTTACTTAAGATAAATGTATTGATAGAATTGCCTTGTAAAGCGTATTGACCGTTATCAATACCAGGCGATTTAAAGCCAAGGTAAAAACCTGTAATGTTGTTATTCATGCTCCACCATTTTGCCAGTTTAAAAGGCAAGCTTAGGTTGGCGTTGTAAGAGTTTTGCTCGGCTAAATTATCGCGGGTTATAAAGGTTACTTTTTGCTCATCTATCTGGCGCGGAATCTCCACCATTACGTCAGTAGTTTTGCTGTAGCTCAGTGTTAAATTGTAGGTTTTATTAAAGGTATAAGATAACTCGAACGAATTAGTAAACTGCGGCCTTAAATTAGGGTTACCCTGCTGATAAGTATAAGCATTTAAGATTTGCACAAAGCTGTTCAAATCATCATAGCTTGGGCGATCAATACGGCGGCTGTAGTTTAAGCCTAAACTGTGCTTATCTGAAAGTTCATGATTAACAAACACACTTGGAAACCAGCTTAAATAATGTCTTTCATTGATGGTTGCCAAGCCATTTATATCTCGCGAATCGCCTTTAGAGTTAGTTTGTTCAGCGCGCAAGCCGGCCTGTACTGATGTTTTTTTCCAGGTTTTGCTAAAGTTTACATAACCGGCATTAATGTTTTCAGTGTATTTATAACGGTTGGTACGTCCGGCATCGGCTACCCAATTTCCGTTAAGTAATGAATCGGTACGCAAATCATTATCAGTTGCTACATAACTAAACTTCATGCCTGCCTCCAATTTCATGGTTTTGCCAAACGGGTTTGCATAATCGGCCTTGTAAGTGCCTATGTTGATTTTAGTAGGCAAGCTGTTGCGTAGCAACGATCTTGTACGCAAGGTGTTGCCATCGGCCTGAAAGAAATTATTGATGTAGTTGTTACTTTGCCTGTTCCAAAAGTGTGAATAGTCAACATCCATGCTCAACTCTTTACCTAAACTATCAAATACCATACGGTTATTAACGTTGGCAGCAAAGTTATTATAAGCTTCACGTGAATCATTACCTGTAGTAGTTACACCGGTTTGATTTCCCTGGTTGCCACTTATAATTGTATTATTGTTACTTAAACCATCAAACGATGAGTTATAACCGCTTAGTTGAACACCCAATGTATTAGTTTTACTGATATCATAATCAGCTCCTATTTTATAATTGTGTGAGTTACGGTTACCCAGCAATGAGGTATTCTCTCTGAAGAATGTATTTACACCGGCATCATTAATAGTGCGGTTTAGCACTAAGTTTTGCGGACGCTTGTTATTAAAGTAACTGTAATTGCCAAAAAGGTTAAGCTTGCCATCTTTATGGTTAAGATTTAAAGAGCTGCTTGCCTTATGATTTTGACCGTAACCTGCAGTAGCAGCAAAGCTTCCGTTAGTGCCGCCAGCACGATTTTTTTTCATTTTAATATTAATAATGCCGGAGTTACCTGCAGCATCGTATTTAGCCGATGGATTTGTGATTAATTCAATTGACTGAATACTATTACCATCAGTTGAGCGCAAAAGCGCAGCCAATTGTGCTGCAGACAGGTAGGTTAACTTTCCGTCAATCATTACAGTTACGCCTTGCTTGCCTCTTAAGCTTATATTGTCATCTTTATCAATAGTTACGCCGGGTGCACGTTCAAGTATTTCCATAGCCGAATTACCTGCGGCAAGTACGCTGTTTTCAACGTTCATAACCGTGCGGTCAATTTTACGTTCAATTAAAGGCTTGGTTGCTGTAACTGTAACAGCAGCAAGACTTTTTGACGATGATACCAATTTTAACACCGGAACGTTCACTGTTGCGTTTGCCAATACATTAACAGGTGCGCTTACAGCTTTATCAAAACCAACAACAGTTGCTTTTACCAGGTAAGTGCCGGCTGCAATGCGTTCAATTGAGTAAACTCCGGCTTCATTGCTCAGGCTGCTTTTAACTACTGATGAGTCTTTTGCACGCAATAAGGTAACTGTGGCAAAATCGGCCGGCTTACCACTATCTGTAATTAAACTGCCCGAAATTTTACCTGTTGGTGCTGTGGGTGCGGTTTGTGCTTGCACTGCATTACCCCCTGCGGTAAGGATAATGAAGGCAAATATTTTATAGGTTATAGATTTCATGTTGAGTTGAGTGTGATGTTTAGTGTAAAATTTTGGCAATAGCTATCCTGTTAAAGATTTTCCGATCTTTTTTTGAAGTAGTTAATCTTATTGATTTTTGATTGTAAGCCTGGCCGTGACGGTAAGCTTATATTTTAGTATTTGTTATTAAGATGCATGTTAGTGGCATCTGGTTACACAAAATTTCACATTTTTTTATTTAATGTGATTTATGGTGTAATTAAAAGCAGGATGGGTGATTGCCAAGCGCCCATTATTATTATAAACGGAGTTATGATTACGCAACATGGAGAAGCGCAAAATCATGCGTCCAGCCTGCAACTCATCATGAACATTACAGCAGGCCGGACGTAGATTTCAGATTATTATTGAACCCTAACGTGACGACGACGAATTACCACCGGCTTTTTTGCAGGTGCAGGTTTTGTTGTTTTAATGGTATCATCAATATATATAGTATCGGGTGCAGTTGGTGCTGTCGGCGCCGGAGGTGGAGCTACAGCATTATTCATCGCTTCTCCTGCATCAACTATGCCGTCATTATTGGTGTCAAGCTCTTGCGTTACCGAATCAACCGGCACAGGTACTAACTGCTCATACTTACACTTCAAACCTTCTTCGGTCATAACAAATGGCACCATTTCTGAATCCTTTCCTGAACGGCTAGGGGGCAGGCACTCATAAACGTTTATATAATTAGATATATAACGGTTTATATTCTCATTAATCATTATAGTTGCATTTAATGGTATACGTAAGGTTAAACGTACCTTTTCATTATGCCATGCTTTGTTATTTAAACGGCGCAGTCTTCTGTCAAACTTTAAAACCGAATCTTGCTGCATAAATACGTAGCGGGTGCTCCGGGCATTTTCAAGAGCCGCCTCATAATCAGTACCACGGGCTGAAAACTCCTGAACAAGTATAGGGTACGGTACATCTGACTTTTCAATATCAATAGTTACACTGCGCGGTTCAAGCTCGTGCCTGTCATCGTCGTCGGTTAAAACCATATTTTTGAACTTGTCCTTTATTTCTAAACGAACACTGTCATCATGTGTAAGAAACATGGCATCGTTTAACTGCAAGTAGTAGACCTGACTTTTATTAGGTTTTAAGTTAGATGTTTGTGAAAAGCTTGCACCCTCTTTAAATTCAGAAGCTGCACGTGCGCCATGATAACCCAATATTGCAAGAGCACTAAGCCATATAACAAAAAGCATAACACCTGCCGAACGGCTGATGGCCGATGTAGAAAATACAGCACTCGACACCACGATAATAATTACGGTTAAAGGAATTATTGCTATTAAGGCTACTGCTGCACGCACTTGGTTAATGTGCTCGTAATTGAAAAAATTATCAGGTAGAGAAAAGCTATCGCCACCAAAAAACCAGGTAGCACCTAAACCTACAACCACAGCTATTATACCACCTACGCAACTTAAAATTAAAGCTAAGCCTAATAACTTAATAATTACCCTGCCTGCGCCACCAAAAAAAGCACCAAAATGATGGAAGAAATCACTGATGAAATCACGGGTTTTGTATACAAACGGCCTGCTGTCGTGTTTTAAACCGGCAATACGGTCGCTTACTGAACTCAGCTCAGCTTCAAAGTTTCGTTTAAAGCCTTGCAAATCAAGCGGCTCGCCTTTCATGGCCATCCTATCGGCGCGGGTAACTGCTTTAGGTACAATTATCCACAAAATGGCATAAAGGAATAAACCTGTACCAAAAAACACAAATGCTACAGCAAAAAACAGGCGCACCCAAACCGACGGAATATCGAAATAGTTGGCAACTCCTGCACATACACCACCAATAAGGTGATCCTCAGGATCGCGAAATAAACGCCTGCTGGTAGATTGATAAGCAAACTCATTTGCAGAAAAGCTGTCTGCTGTTTCTTCGTCAACGGTTTCGAAGTCTTTAACCGATCCCATTTGCGCTATCACATATTCAATATCCTGATCAATTACTGCTTGCCTGCCTTCACGTGCTAAAATCTCGGTAAGCATTTCGGCAATACGGTTTTCAATATCAGTTGTAATTTCTAAACTATCTGCCGAGTTAAAGAAATGACGCTTTACGTCGGTCATATATTCCTTGAGCAGTTCGTAGGCCTGTTCCTCAATATGGAATACAGTACCATTTATGTTGATGATAATTGTTTTGTTCATGATGATTTATAGTTAATAGCAAGTGATTTTATTTTCTTCCTTCAATAGATGTTTGCACGGCAAAGGCAAGTTCCTGCCAGGTTTTATCTAACTGCTCAAGCACTTTACGGCCATCATCTGATAGCACGTAGTACTTTCGCGGCGGACCCGATGTTGATTCTACCCAATTGTAACTGAGTAGTCCGTTATTTTTTAGACGGGTAAGCAACGGGTATAAAGTACCCTCAACTACAAGAAGTTGTGCTTTTTTCAACTCGGCAATTATATCTGAAGCGTATATCTCGCCTTTGGCAATCACACAGAGTATGCAATACTCGAGTATGCCTTTTCGCATTTGGGTTTGAGTGTTTTCTACAAGCATAATACAAAGATATATGTTTTGTATTGTATTATGTAATACATAGTACTAAATTATTTTCATTTAACTATTCGTCTCAAATTTTTTAACTTTCTTGTTACGTTATTTGATTTTTTCGAAATTCTAACATACATTTAATGACTATTTAATAATTAACTGATCTTATAAAAAACATGAAGAAACTTCTACTTGTAAGTTTGTGCATGCTATGTCTGTGTGTTACACAGCTTTATGCACAAAGTAAGACTGTTACTGGTACGGTAACAGCTAAGGATGACGGGCTTCCTTTGCCCGGGGTAACGGTAACTGTAAAAGGAACTACTACCGGTACGCAAACTGATGGCAATGGTAAATTCTCGTTGAACGCGCCTCAAAACGGCCGACTTGTATTTAGCTTTATAGGCTACACCAGCTTTGAAACTGCCGTTACAAGCAGTGGCGTTGTAAACGTAAGCCTTCAGGCCTCAAGCACTAACCTGAGCGAAGTTGTGGTTACAGGAGCATTAGGTCAAACTCGCCAAAAAAGAGATATTGGCTATGCTGCACAATCATTAAACAATGCAACAGTAAATGCTGGTAATGCCGTGAACATTGCAAACGGTTTACAAGGTAAAGTATCGGGTTTGAACGTAACCACTACTAACGGTGGCGTTTTCGAAAACGTAAAGATCAATTTACGCGGTATCCGTTCATTAACATTTTATGGTAATGCTAACTTTAACTACAAAAACTGGGCAAACATCGAGTTTGCAGGTCGTAGCGAGCAAACATCAAATCTTGATTTGAGCAATTACTCATACTTCTACCCATCTATCAACGCTTCAATCGTGTTGAGTGATGCGCTACCATTCTTGAAAAACTCCAGCGCTCTTTCATATTTGAAATTAAGAGGTGGTTGGAACAAAACAGCAAATGCTGATATTGCTCCTTATAGCTTATTCCCAACTTTTGGCCAAGGTGTAGGTTTCCCTTATGGTTCAATTCCGGGCTATACTGCTAACAATACAAATTATGACCGTTACTTAAGACCAGAGCGTATAACTAACACCGAAGTTGGTTTTGAAGCAGGATTTTTAAGAAACCGCATCAACTTAGAGGCTACTTATTTCCATTCAGATAACACTGATCAAATTATTCCTATCAACGTATCAAGTGCAACAGGCTTTACGTCAAGTTACTTAAATGCTGCTTCATTCAAGAACAAAGGCGTTGAGATGGACCTGGGCTTAACTCCTCTTGTTGATATTGGTAAAGTTCGTATTAACTTTAGAGTTAATGCAACTTACTATGAGAGTGAAGTAACTCAAATTTACCCTGGCCTTGAAGAGCTATCAATAGGTGGTTACACCTACGCAGGTAACTTCGCTATTAAAGGACAGCCGGCATTTGCCCTTAAAGCAACAGATTATGTGCGCGACCCTAATGGCCGTGTAGTAGTTAGTGCTTTGAGCGGTGCTCCAACTGCCGATCCAAGCACTAAAGTTTTTGGTAACACCTTACCTAAATGGATTATTGGTTTATCACCTTCAGTAAGATGGAAAGGCCTATCGGCAACTGCTTTATTTGAGTACAAAGGTGGTTACTACGCTTACAGTGATATCGGTAACGCAATGGCATGGACAGGCGTATCAGAACTTTCAGGTGTTAACAGCCGTGAAAGATTTGTATTCCCTAACTCATCATACCTGGTTAATGGCCAATACGTACCAAATACCAGCGTAACCCTTAACAACCCTGAAACCTTCTTCACCGGCGTAGCTCGTAGTGTAGCTTCAAACTATATTATTAATGCATCGGCATGGAGAATGCGCGAACTTAACATTGGTTACGATTTCCCTACAGGCTTATTAAGCAAACAAAAGGTAATTAAAGCAGCTACTATTGCATTTACTGCACGTAACCTGTTTTTATGGGTACCAAAATCTAACGCATACGGAGATCCTGATTACACATACAGCCCGGCTGCTTCAAACTTCGGTACCGGAAGCACTACTGGTGTAACTTCTGGTAACCAGGCAGGTATCAGCGATTCAAGCATCAATCCTCCTACAAGAACGTTTGGTGGTACGCTAACACTTACTTTCTAAATCAAGAATATAATTGTATTACAAAATGAAAAAGTATATATATCCAATTTTTGCACTGGCGTTACTTACTGTAACGAGCTGTAAAAAGGACTTTTTTGATATAAATCAAAACCCCAACTCACCTACGGATGAGTCTGTAACTCCACAGGTAATTTTACCAAGGGCGTTATCAGTTACTGCTGCACGTATTGGCACAAACTTTGACTATGCTGCGTTTTGGACAGGTTACTGGTCTCGCTCTGGTACATATGGCCAATCAATTGAAATCGAATCATATAACATCACTACCGGCTTCAACTCCGGACAGTGGACCGGATGGTACGATATTTTGACTGATGAAAATATTATGGAGAAAAAGGCTGTTGCCTTAAACCAGCCATTTTATCAGGCAGCCGCTAAAACATTAAAAGCTATTGGCTTTATGTACTTGGTTGACCAATACAACAACGTACCATACACCAGAGCTTTTGATATACAAGGAAGCATCTTACCTTCATATGATAAAGGTGAAGACATTTATGCCGATTTGTTGGTACAGCTTGATGCTGCTGCTAAACTATTTAAAGGCATAAGCACTGTAGATCCTGCTACGCAAGCTGCCGACGTTATGTTTAGCGGTGACGTTGTACAATGGCGTAAATTAGTAAACACGTTAAGATTAAAGCTATTACTTCATGAGTCGCAAGTTGTGCCTGCAGCTACAGTTACCAACGTAGTTTCGCAAATTACGGCTGATGGAGCAGGATACCTTGCAGCAGGAGAGTCTGCAACTGTTAACCCGGGTTATGTAATTGCTGTTGATCAACAAAATCCATTTTATAATACTTACAAGTCATCTGCTTTAGGTGTGTTAGATCAGTACAACCGTGCAAACAACTACATCTTAGGTAAATATGCAGGTGCTGACGGTGTGGTTAGTCAAAACCCAACCAATGCTGGTGATGATGATCCACGTTTGAGATATGTATTCAGCGCTGCAGCAACTCCAACAATTGCTGGTGCAACTAACTACTACAGAGGCACAAACTTTGGTGAAGTATTACCTAACAGTGATCCTTACAGAGCAGCAAACCAATCTGACGTTGCAGGCCCGGGTTTGGCTAAAAGCCCTACTCAGGATCAGCCGTTGTTAACATCGATTGAAAGTTTGTTTATGCAAGCAGAAGCGCAACAACGCGGATGGATTCCTGGTGCTGCTGCAACAACTTATGCAAGCGCAATTACTGAATCTTTCAGCTACCTTGGTGCCCCCGGTGCAGCAGCATACCTTACCCGTCCGGGTGTTGTATTTAATAGTACTATTAACCAAATTGTATTTCAAAAATATCTATCACTTATTGGTTTAGATAATTTTGAGGCGTATGTTGACTACAGAAGATTAGGTGTTCCTACAGATTTACCTTTGTCTGCAAATGCAAACCGTCTTGATAGAGTTATTCCATTACGTTTACAATATCCACAGGCTGAGTACAGTTATAACGCAGCTAACGTTGCTGCCCAAGGAACAATTAATCCGCAGACATCAGCAATTTTCTGGGATAAATAGTTAAATTATTAAGAGATTACAACGATGAAGAAATTCACTAAAATACTAACATTTGCAGCCATTGCGCTGAGCCTGACGTCGTGCTTAAAAGACAAGGGCTACGAAGATGATAAATACGGAATAAACGTTGATGAGGTAGAATCTTACAAAATCATCAACATTCCATCTACTAACACATCTTTAACGGTATCAAACACGTATGCCAGAACTGCTGCTAACGCAACACTTACCATACCTGTTCACTTGTCAGCAAAAGATCCGGCAGCTGAGCCAATCAATGTATCATTAGCTGTAGATGCTGACGAAACAAAGATTACAAATTACAACAATACCCTTGCAGCAGCAAGCCGTTACACACGTATGCCGGCTGCAGGTTACACACTTAATAGTGGCACCGCTACTATTGCATCAGGAAGCAGAGATGCCTCAACCACTGTTACCATTAAACCTGGTAGCTTAAGTGCTGGCAGATACATTATTCCGTTGAGCATAACTGGTACTGACAAACAGGGTTATACCATAAGCGGTAACCAAGGCTATCGTTTGCTGTTAGTGATTATCACCAACTAGTATTAGCCAAGTCAAAAAAAAGCTGCCCAATTGGGCAGCTTTTTTTTTTTGACTTTTTTATCACCTGTCCCCTTCAGGGTCTCCCTCTTTCTTCAACTGATCTAACGAAAGATTTGTGATACCCCCAAGCTCCTCACCAATATTGTTATTAATATCGGCGCTATCGCCCGCTGGCTCATTATTCACTGAAACATCAACATTATTTTCAGAAGCAATGCGTTCATCTACAGCTTGTTCCTGCTCTACCGAATTAAACTTCGCGGCATCCTCGCTGTCGTCTTCCTGCATATTACCTAAGTTGGTTTCCGGATAATCGTCCTGATTAGCCGGATCGTTATTTTCATTCCACTGCGCCATAGTTTTTAACTTTTAATTAACTAACAGCAAAATCAAGATGCTGGTTTCATTTAATTCACCATAAACACAGCATTAGCAAATAGCAATTTTCCATTTTCCCAAAATGCACGGAACAAAGGATCGTCTGTAAGGTAAACAATACTTCCACGCCCTAAATGTTCAACTCCAAAGAGTAATCCGCTGGTTAATTTGGCTTTGGCTTTATCGCCTGCAAAGCCTGAAAGATAACTATCCTTCTTCAGAGTACCCACGTTAACATTACCATCTTCGAGGTAGTCATAAACATCATCGCCCAGTTTAAGCGTGTAGTAAAACCCAGGGTAGCCATATCCTAAAGGATGGGTATTATCAAGATAAACTTTATATATAGCACCGGGAATGTTGTTACGAATGGACGCCCGGTCGCGACTATCATATGGTGCCAAGTCGGGCTTTTTTACATCCTTTTCGTTTTTTTTATCATCCTTACTTTTAAGGGAAAATCCTTTTTTATCGGCAAACTGGGTTATTGCGTTACCCATTGCTATTAATTTTCCTCCGTCTTCAACCCAATCCTGAACTTTTTCGAGCGGAAAATTATTATATCTGCCATCAGGCAATATCACAACATCATAATCACTCAGTTTCACTCTAGTTAGATCCTGATAGCGTACTAACGATAAAGGATAATTTATTTGCTGTTCAAAGTAATGCCAAACCTCACCCATATCATTAGCTGATGTTCCTTCACCCGATACCAGCATTACCCGTGGCTTGGTGATGTACCCTACAGCGCTTGAACCAATGTCGGCACCTTTGTCTGCGAAGCCGGTGGTAATCGTCTCAAGTGTTCTTCCCAATGAAGCTGCAACTTCATTCAGTATTTTATCAAAGTTTCTGGCGTTTCCTGCGCGTGTTATGATGAGTGATCCGGCCTTAAACTTTTTACCCGCAACTTCAAATGCCTGCGAGGCATAACGTACTTTGACACCTCGCTTAAGCAGCGCCGTTAAAAATTTTACATCTTCAATTGATTGCCATGTGGCTACGTATGCATATGCGCTAGTAGTTTTGGGAGCGGGGGATGACTTAGCGGTTGCCTTTGCATTTACAGGTTTTATCGATTCGGTAACACCGTAAGATTGTAAGCCGTAAGCATATGGTAAAGACCATGCCGTAATATCATAGGTGTTTGAGTCGGCTATAAAGGTTTTAGGCTCGAGCAAAACATTAAGCAAAGTTGCCTTAGGCTGATAAGCGTTTACAACCATGTAATTCTGCTTAATAGCAAAGCCTTCAATTTTGCCGTTGAAGTAATTAAACCCCTTTGCATTCCTGTTTACACCATAACCATATTGAATCAGATTTTTATCAAACAGCTCTGCTAGTTTGGCCAGCTTATCGGGGTTATCGTTTTTAATTACGTAAGTTTTATAACGTCCAGGCGGATTATTACGACCGTTATCAAAATACTTTTTGTACTCGTCAAGCACTCTCAAGGCATGTTGTGAAACGGTTTCAACGGTACTCAAACCGGTAGAAGTATGGTGTGCTATACGATCGGCCAGGGTCAAGGTGTCACCGCTGCGCATGGTTACGGCAAGGCCGCCTGCCGGACCTCCTCCCTGCTCATAAGTCATTCCTATTGAACCATTATACAGCGGGTAGGTATCACCGTATGATGGATACAGCAAATCGAAAACCTCTTTTGTAAAATACAGCCAACCATTTTTATCAAAGTACCTGGCGTTATTCTTACCAATAATGGTTTGAAACTCCCGTTGCCATGCAGTAATGTCTTTATGAAAAGGTTCGGCCGCAGGAGCGAAATAGTATGGATTATTATAGCCCTGCTCATGAAAATCAACGTGAACCTGTGGCAGCCATTTGTTATACAATGCAACACGCGCCTGTACCTCCTTTTGTGTTTGCCATGCCCAATCGCGGTTTAAATCAAAGTAATAATGATTTACCCTGCCACCGGGCCAAGGCTCAATATGCTCACGCGAAGACGGATCGGGATTTGCCGTAAGGCCACTTGCCTGGTTGTAAAAGTTTACATAACGGTCTCTGCCATCAGGGTTCAAACATGGATCTATAATTACCACTGTATTTTGCAGCCATGCTTGTGTGCGGTTGTTAGCAGTATTGGCTAAGTCAAATAGCGTTTGCATGGCCGCTTCACTACTGCTAGGTTCGTTACCATGTACATTGTAGCTTAGCCAAACAATTGCCGGTGCATTGGCTAAGCTTGCTTGCGATTTGCTTAGCCCTGCAATAAAAAGGTTATGTTGCCTTATGTTTTCCAGCCGGGCCATATTTTCCTCACTGCCAACTACAGCTATCATTAAAGGTCTTCCTTCATTAGTAGTTCCGTATGGCAGCAACTTGATATGCTTTGATTTTCCAGCCGCATACCTGAAATACTCGGCAACCCGGTAATGAAGCGTGTAACGGCTACCTAACGGGTAGCCTAAAAATTGACTTGGCGATTCAAGATCCTGTGCAAGGGAACAGCATGCAGTACTTAAAAATAATATGAGCAAGTATATAAATTTCATACAAACGTTTAACGACTACAATTTAACAATCTATGTTTGAAAGCAAATGCCCGCCAAAAATTGATATGTATGGGTATAGGACAAAAATTTACTTAGTTTGCAGCAATCATGACTCCATCAGAGGCACTACATAAGTATTACGGCTACACAAAATTCAGGCATCAGCAAGAGGCAATCATTCAAAACATATTACAAGGCAAAGATTGTTTGGTGCTTATGCCCACAGGCGGCGGAAAGTCTTTATGCTATCAGTTACCGGCAGTTTTGCTACCTGGTATAACCATTGTTATTTCGCCTTTAATAGCGTTGATGAAAGACCAGGTTGATGCGTTGAATCTTACAGGTATACCGGCTGCCTACTTAAATTCAAGCCAAAACAGTGGTGAGCAGCAAGAAATCATCAGCAACTTAAAATCAGGGCGTATCAAACTGTTGTACCTTGCACCCGAGCGGCTGTTCAGTTCTGAGAGCCGGTTGGTAACGTTTTTAAAATCCTTACCGGTAAGCCTTATTGCTATCGACGAAGCACACTGTATTTCGCATTGGGGTCATGATTTCAGGCCCGAATACCTGATGCTGTCTCACTTTAAAACAGAATTTCCACAAATTCCCGTCATAGCATTAACAGCCACCGCTGATAAACTTACACGCCAGGATATTAAAGATAAGCTAGCTCTTGATCACCCGGCTGAGTTTGTATCCTCTTTTAATCGTCCTAACATCAGCTACAAGGTAGTCGCCAAAAAAGACAGCTTTGGTCAGTTGCTTAATTTTTTAAATACGCGTAAAGAAGAGTCAGGAATTATCTACTGCCTCTCGCGTGCATCTACCGAGCAACTTTCAACCGACTTGCGTGCACAGGGCTACAATGCCGATGCATATCATGCCGGTTTAGACACCAGCACCAAAGCCCTTAACCAGGAAAAGTTTTTGCGAGATGAGGTCAAGATAATGGTAGCAACCATTGCTTTTGGTATGGGAATAAACAAATCAAACGTAAGGTATGTGGTGCATTATGATTTGCCTAAAAACATTGAGGGTTACTACCAGGAAACCGGCCGCGCCGGGCGCGATGGACTACCGTCAGAAGCATTGCTTTTCTTTTCGGCTGGTGATGCCTTTAAGTTGAAGCGTTTTGCGCAGGTAGATGGCAACGAAGACCAAAGCCGCATTATGCTTAAAAAGCTTGATGATATGGTAAAGTACTGTCAATTGCAAACGTGCCGCCGGCAGTACCTCATGCAGTATTTCAATGAAGATTTCCCCGATAGGTGCGGTTCCTGCGACGTATGTTTAACCGAGTTTAAAAAATTTGACGGCACTGTATTAGCACAAAAAGCACTATCGGCAGTGGCGCGCTTAGGGCAACGCTTTGGTACTAATTACGTTATTGATTTGCTGCGCGGATCAAGAAGTGAAAAAATACGCCCCGAGCATAAACAGTTAAAAACGTACGGCATTGGTAGTGATGTAAGCAAGGCTGACTGGCAGCGTTATATTGCGCAACTTGTTAGCCAAAACCTGCTGCAGGTAACCGATGATGACTATCCGGTGTTGAAGCTTACACCTTTAAGCGACAACATTTTAAAAGGCAACCGAAACGTTGAATTTGTTTTTGTAGAGGAGTTAGAAGATACAGCTACACCACAAACCCCGGTATATGAAGCTGGTTTGTTGCAAGATTTAAAAACAGTGCGGCTAAACCTGGCAAATAAAGAAAACGTGCCGGCATACATTATACTTTCAGACGCTACGTTGCTTGAAATTGCAACTTTTTTACCGCAAACGCCTAATGAGCTAAGTCGTATTTCGGGCTTTGGAGAGGTAAAGCTGGTACGTTACGGTGATGCTTTTTTACAGGCAACTTTGAGCTATTGCCACAGGTATAATTTAAAATCAAAAATTGATGAGAGGCAGGCTAAGCGGGTAGCCAAAACAAAACCAACACGCCCATCGGCACTTGGCGCTACTCAGCGTGAAAGCTTAAACCTGTTCCGGGCCGGAAACACCATCACAGAAATTGCTGCACAACGGCAGCTTGGCGTTTCAACTATCGAAAGTCATCTTTGCACATTTGTACAAAACGGAGAACTTGATGTTTATGAACTGGTTTCGCCTCAAAAAATGCCTGCTATAAAAGATGTTATTGAAAGTTACGGAGCAGACAAACTATCGCCCTTAAAAGAAATTTTGGGCGATGGTTATACCTATGGTGAAATTAAGGCTGTAATAAGCTGGATGAAGCGCGAAGAATGAGTCAATTATATTTTTTATAAATAACGCTGCGGTTAAAACTTAATGAGGAAATCTTCTTTCACCTGGCCCGGGCGGCAATATATTAATCCAAGCCAAAACAAGTTTACAGTAACGGTCACTTTGCTATGCGATTGTATTGTACGCCATGCCGCCTTGGCCAACTGATTTTCATTGATATTATCGGCAATAACTAATGTATCAGGTTTAATTTTATTGAGAACTTTTAGAAAATAATCAACCGCCGACTGTGGATTTGTTTTGAAATCCAAATACACCAAATTAGGCAAATTAGTACCTTTCCAGTCTTCAGCATTGTCAACACTTTTGAGGGTTAGTTGTTGCGTAAACGCCGACAGCAATGCTTGCTTGTATGCCTCATGCCTGCCTAAAATCCATATTGATTGAGGATGCGCATCGGCAGCCAAGCGACCAACTAATTTGTCGACGGCGTTTAATTTTTTGCCTGCAGGGAGCTTTTTTTGAATATCGGCGTATACTTTTTTTTCCGAAAAATCGTAAATTACTTCATCAACCAGCCGGTACACAAAGGGCGAATGCAGCCCGTGCCGGTTAATTGCTTTACGCTGATGCAAAAAATGGCTGATGGCAAACTTAAAGCTAAACATGGTTGTAAAAATAGTTAAAGCTTTAAAAATTGAAAGAACGAGTAGAGAACATGATTAACGAAGCTGAAATTAAATCACTCATCCGTTTACTGGATGACCCCGACCGCGAGATATACTCACACGTGCATGATAAACTAATTTCATACGGCCCTGCGGCTATTCAATACCTTGAAAATGCCTGGGAGCAGGCCTTTGATACCATACAGCAAGACCGTATTGCCAATCTTGTACATGAAATACAATTTGGTATAGTAAAAAATGAGCTTGAATTGTGGCAACAAAGCGGCGCATTTGATTTATTGCGTGGAGCACTTATCATTAACAAGTACCAGTATCCTGATTTAGATGAGCAGAAGGTTATTAACCAAATAGAAGAAATAAAGCGTGATATTTGGATGCAGATGATGTTTGAGGGCAGCCCAAGTGACCAGGTAAAGCTTATTAACCATGTACTGTACAACTTGCATGGCTTTAGCGGCAATACCACTAATCATCAGGACCCTCAAAACAGCTACCTAAGCCAGGTGCTTGAAAGCAAGAAAGGTAATCAAATATCATTGGCTATAATCTATTCGGTAATTGCGCAAAAACTGGATATTCCTATTTATGGCGTTAACCTACCGCAACACTTCATACTGGCTTATCTGGACGAGTCGGCAAAATCGGAGTTTGAAAGCGGTGTGCTGTTCTACATCAATGCGTTTAACAAAGGCTACATTTTTGGCAGGCGCGATGTTGATATGTTTTTAAAGCAATTAAACCTTAATGCCGATAAACATTTTTATGAACCTTGCAGCAATACCAACATTGTACGCCGTATTTTACGCAACCTTATCAGCTCATACGAGCAGTTAGGATCAATGGAAAAAGTGCAGGAATTGAATGAGCTATTGGCGGTGCTGGGTTAAGTTATGTGGTTAGTGACAGCACTAACCACAAGCTCAAAATAGGAAATTAATTTGTAGGTACCCTTTTTCTATATTCAGGTAATACCACCTGATTAATAATATACTTTTCATTTACGGCCTCAATAAAATAAAATACATACTTTCTATTTCGGTCAATACCAAATTGAGTTACGATATCAATCAGTTGCTTTAAGTTAATGGTTTTCATCTTTACAAGCTCCGATTTTGTAATCGTTTTACCAATTTGCTTAACATTATAACCGAATGTTGGGTTTGTGTTTTCGGGATAACAATTACAATGTAAACTATAATAATAAATTGGATTTTCTAAGCCAACATCCCACATCCTATCGTGAATGGGGGTATTTAACGTATCAACCAAATAATATACAGTGTCTAAGTTCCCGCTTTTTTGTGCAAGAAGCTGATCTTTAGAAAAAATAAAAGTCACTACTAGTATTAATAACAATTTTTTCATGTTTATATGTAATTATTAATATGGACTTGGACTTGCCATGGATAACTATGACACAATAGTTTTAACAATAATCCCTTCTATAGCTTTATTATTCTTCATTCAAAAATGCATCTGTTGCATTTGACTAGTTATATCTGATGGTATTTTCTATAAGATGTATTAAATTGGTTGGTGACAACACCAACCACAAGCTGAAAATGATTTAGGTAAGAGCTACAAACTCGTACCTGTACACAGGTTGTTAATTTAACGTATCATCAGTAAAGCGCATACCTTTTAATATATCCTCCAAATGCTTATGTGCCTTTGCTTCATCAGGGCGTTTAAAATCAATTACACCAACAGTATTTTTATTTTTATTTCCTATATAATCTGTGTAAAAACTCAAATGTCCTTCATTTTTAATGTAAAATTCAAATATGTAGAATTTTCTGTTATCAACTGTAACGATTCGTGATTGAGTATAGGTGCCGTTTCCACTACCTATTACTTCCTCCATTTCTCTTTTCAATTGCTCTAATGTTCTTTTTTTTGTAGATTCCGTTTCTCTATCGCGAATAGTTACCAATAATCCTTCGGTCAAATAAACATGATCATTTGGCAGAGCCGTATAGGATTTGTTGAAGCTTTTCTTACCATAATCAAGATATTGTTGTTTGCTCAATTTTTGAACTTTCTTTGGTAAAGAAAAAGTTACAAGGTGAGTGCCCGTAGTATCCTGAGCGAAAGTATATGCACTTGTCAATAAGCAAGCAGAAAATAATCTTAATGTCTTCATAAAATTTAATTATAGATTTATTAATTTGGGCATGGTTTATTTCCTACTATGTTATTAGATGATAATGTTCTTGGAAGATAATTTGTTGAATTTGAATCTGCTTTATATAAATTTATTGAGCTTCCGAACATAGTTAACAAAGCAACTTCGTTCCCAAATTGTTGTGCATTAGCAGTGTAAGTGTCATTATATGTTTCTGGATTAGCTGCATACTGAGACCTAAATTGCTCCATTGCGCTCCAATCTTTAATAGTCATGGCATAATTGCCATTATCTTTGGTTACCACCGTCATGGTTACATTTTCTTTATAAAAGTTAATGGCGTTTTGCCCGGCAGAAATTAAATTAGCGTTGGTTAAGCTATTGACCATGGTATATAAGTCGGCTGGTGAAGGAGCCGTTCCTCCAGGATGGCTGTGGGTAAAGCCAATAGTATAACCAAAGTCAGGGTGCCAATAAAACTTAGCAGGATAGGTGTTGGCTTGCTCACTTGTTCTTATATCAACATCTTGATACGTTCCATTGGGCCAACTGCTAAGCCTATGTTCTGTACCATATTCCCAACCACTCTTCGGTTCTATACTATTTAAATTATTGAGTAATTTTTGATTTTGATTAGCAACAACAGCATTTTCAGCTTTCGCTTTAACCTTGGCCTTTTCGTTACATGGGTCTTTAGGATCTGGCTGCTGAGGTTGTGACGGTGGATTATTGCCCCCACCCCCATATTCGTAATCATACGGAGCTGCACTATCATCCTGATTACCGCCGCCCCCCGTATATTCACAATACCACTCATACCAATCGGTATGGCAATCCACACTTCCTCCGGCATATACACAAGTACCATGTTCTATAGTTACACAATCCCAGTCAGTAGTTTTATATTTCAAAACATCATACTTGTTGTAATCTCCACTACGAAATTCGGGCGCCCCTAATAAGCTTACATTGCCATTTTTAAATTTGAACGCTTTTATAAAATTCCCCCACCAATCCGTAACAGTTATTATACCGCTGAATTTTTTACTCTTACTATTATTCGCCAGGTATTCTGAGTCGGGAATACGAGTTACCACCTCTATGTGTTTGCCCCCCTGTTTTCCGGTATATATAAACAACCGGGCAAGGCTGTCTAATGGTAACTTATGGCTGCCTACCTGTATAAACTGGGTTGTAGAAAATTTAACCGGCAGCATAACTATCTTACCTACCGATATCTGCGCAGTGTAGGCATCTTTCCAATCAATATACTTAGCAACTGATGCGCCTGGATTAACAGCAGACGAAACATTCACCTTTCCTTTGGTGATAGATGCTTCGAAAATTCGCCTGGCATTTGCAATGAGTTCAGTATCGCTTGATGGAGTATCATTAGCTCTGTTGGAGTCTTTACGGCAGCTGTAAATTACAAAAACTGTACAGAACAGTAAAAATGCAGCTAATGCGCTTCGCTTGATATTATAAAGTCGGTTCACTAAGGTTGAATTATTTCTCTAAAGTTAACGAATGTTAATATAGTTAACAACACGTGATTTTAAAATCGGGTATTACTACGCGGTTTGCTTACCCAACAAAATAATTTATAACCTACTTCGCCGTTAACCATCCATTTGCATCCATCCAATGCTTACACACCTCAAACCATTCATCCTTGGTGGTTTTGTTTACTAAACCGTAACCATGACCACCAGCCTGATAAATATGAAGTTCGCCCTTTACACCGGCTTTAACCATGGCCTGGTAAAACATTATACTGTTTGCAACAGGAACAGTTTTATCATCTTCAGAATGAACCAAAAACGTTGGTGGAGTTGATGGCGTTACCTGCTTTTCATTAGAGTAAAGATTAACTTGCTCTTCAGACGGGTTTTTGCCAATGAGGTTATCCTTTGAACCACGGTGAGTTTCGGGCCCGAAGGTAATTACAGGATAAATAAGCATACCAAAGCTGGGGCGCAAGTTTACGTTATCTTTATTATCAATAACAGCTTTATTAAAGTGCGTAACTGCGGTTGATGCTAAATGCCCACCAGCCGAAAAACCAATGATGCCTACCCTTGCCGTATCAATACCCCATTCTTTAGCACGCTGACGCACCAGTTGAATTGAACGTTGTGCATCTTGCAGCGGACCTATAGATTTATCCTGCATAATGGCATCGCTGGGTAAACGATAGGTAAGCACAAATGCTGTAACACCTGCATCGGCAAATTTTTTAGCCACGGCCCAACCCTCATGATCAATAGCCAGGCGCGCATAACCACCACCCGGACATACAATCACGGCTGCACCGTTAGCCTTGCCTTTTTCAGGAAAAAACGGTGTAAGCGCAGGATCGGTAACCATACCTACCCTGTTACCTTCATTTTTTTCAGCATAACCAGCTGGAGCAGCTTTTGAATTAGGTACACCTTTTGGATAAAGTTTTATAGCCTGGTTATTTTGCGCAAATACTGAAGCCGTGATAGTCACTGATATTAATGCAGTAAAAAATAATTTCATATTAAGGTTAATTGGTTTATTGCGAAGCCTAATTAACGAAACAATTATGACTTAGCAGCAAATTTTTAGCGTAAGGTTAATTTAAATTGAACGCTACTTAGCAGCAAGCCAACCATTTGCATCCATCCAGCGGGTGCAGACATCAAACCATTGTGTCCTGGTTGTTTTATTTATCAACCCAAAACCATGACCACCTGCCTGGTATAAATGCATTTCGCCTTTAACTCCGGCCTTTACCATTGCTTCAAAAAACATTATGCTGTTAGCTACCGGAACAGATTTATCATCCTGCGCGTGTACGATGAAAGCTGGCGGGGTAGCAGCAGTTACTTGCTTTTCGGTAGAAAAGAAGTCCATTTTCTCCGTAGACGGGTTTTTACCCAACAAGTTTGTTTTGGAGGCACGCCGCATTTCGGGCCCGAATGTTATTGCCGGGTATATAAGTATCCCAAAAGCTGGTCGTAAATTAATGCCTTCCTTATTGTCTATTACTGCGTTTCTGAAATGTGTTATAGCCATTGACGCCAGGTGCCCTCCTGCCGAAAAACCAACCACTCCTATCTTTGCCGTGTCAATCCCCCAATCATTGGCCCTTTGATGTAAAAACTGCACGGCTCGTTGCACATCCTGTAACGGACCAATTGATTTATCGTTCATTATATCATCGCTCGGCAGGCGGTAGATTAGTACAAAGGCGGCAACGCCTATCTCATTGAATTTACGGGCTACATCATACCCTTCATGCCCTGTAGCTAAACCACTGTAACCGCCGCCCGGGCAAATTACAACAGCGGTTCCGTTTGCCTTGTCTTTCTCAGGAATAAATGGTGTAAGTGTAGGCTCGGTAACCATACTCACCATGTTATTATTGTTCTTTTGCACATAACCGGCAGGAGCAGGTTTTGAATTTGGAATGCTGCCGGGGTAAAGCTTTATGGGTTGGTTACCTTGTGCATGTGAGTTATGCATAGCTAGGAAACAAAAAAAGCACAGGACTAAAATGGTTCTTCTCATTGGTAAAATGTTAAAACCAAAATTAGTCCTATGCTTTTTAATAAGCAAAATGTGTTTGTAGCGCTTTAGCTATTTGGTCCGCCGAACTCCATTAGGTAAGCTTTTAAAAATTCGTTCAAATCACCATCCAACACTGCCTGAGCGTTTGAAGTTTCATGATCTGTACGAAGGTCCTTAACCAATTTGTAAGGATGCAGTACGTAGTTACGTATTTGTGAGCCCCACTCTATTTTCTTTTTACTGCCTTCAATGGCATTGGTAGCCTCCATACGCTTACGCATTTCAATTTCGTATAACTGCGATTTCAGTAAGCGAATTGCGTTATCCTTGTTCTGCAACTGCGAGCGTGACTCCTGGTTTTTGATGATAATACCCGATGGTTTGTGGTATAAACGTACGGCAGTCTCTACCTTGTTCACGTTCTGTCCGCCGGCACCACCCGAACGGAAAGTTTCGAACTCAATATCGGCCGGATTGATTTCTATCTCAATGGTATCATCAACCAATGGGTACACATACACTGATGCGAACGAGGTATGGCGCTTGGCATTGGCATCAAACGGAGATACACGTACTAAACGGTGTACGCCGTTTTCACCTTTTAAGTATCCGTAGGCAAAATCGCCTTCAAATTGCAGGGTTACGGTTTTTATACCGGCTACGTCACCTTCCTGGTAATCTTGCTCGGTAACCTTATAACCGTTTTTTTCGCCCCACATAATATACATACGCATAAGCATGCTGGCCCAGTCGCAACTTTCGGTACCACCTGCACCTGCCGTTATCTGCAATACGGCGTTCAGCTGATCTTCTTCGGCCGATAGCATGTTTTGGAACTCCAGATCTTCAATTACTTTTAACGATGCGTTGAATTGCTCCTGCATTTCAGGTTCGCTCACATCGCCGGCCTGGTAAAACTCGTATAGTACGCCGGTATCTTCTACACTGGCCAACACTTTTTGATAAGCATCAGTCCAAACCTTTTTAGCTTTTATAGATGCCAGGACCTTTTCTGCCTCTTTAGGGGCATTCCAAAAATCCGGACCTATGGTTATTTCCTGCTCCCGGGCTAATTCTTCAAGCTTGTTATCAATGTCAAAGATGCCTCCTCAGGGAAGCTGTTCTATCCCTCAAGTCTTGTACTTGTTCTTTAGTCATAAAGCAAATATAGGTAAATGGTTTAGCTCAAAACCTAAAAAAGGCCTGCCATGTTTGGCAAGCCCTTTTCTTATTATCTGCAAAGTTTGTGGTTTAGGCAACCATCATTTGGTTAACCAGTCCGTTAAGGTCGGCCCGGTTACCGTTTAGCTGAGATAGCATAGTGCCTAAAGCAAATTCTTTGGGTTGATCACTGTTAGTTTCCTGAACCAATTGACTCATTACGGCAGGTATAAGTGAATTTGCTGCATCATGAGCGGCAGTCATATCAATACTGTAAAATTTGTTAAGCCTGTTAGCAAACTTATTAATCATGCTGCTTACCAGGTTTTGGTTATACGAACCAGAAAACTGGAAAAACTTAATGATGTCATTCACACGTCCCGTCTCCATCGAATTTTTCAGTACATCAATAATTGAGCTTGAAGCTTCAGTTAACACTGCCTCGCGTGATGCCGCAGGTATAACCGGGTTGTTCATAATTGCCATACCGGCATTATTTTTCACCAATAAAAAAAGTTTTTCAAACATGGCTTTTAATTTTTAGCAGATTAATAAAATGTTCGGTTTATTACCTTATTTTTAGCAATAAATCAAATATAACGAAACATTGTTTTAAAAATCAAAATATTTAATAAAATATTTTGAAAATGTGACAATCGAAAAGTGTATAAAAAACACTAAGATTTAGTGTAACTTTTACAGTAAGATTCAGTGTATTATTTACGCTAAGCCCACCGGTCCGGATAAAAAAATATGATGTAAAAGCGGTTTAAAACGTTACTTTTGGGCGTAACACAATATATCAATTATGCTGCCAAATATTGATTTTACCACTACTCAGGCTTATGAGTATTTAACCGACTACTTCCCTGAGCTGGAACCAAAGCAACTTAAAGACCTCTTTATATCTGATCTACAACGTTTTAGCAAGTTTTCGATTTATTTCGAAGACATGCTTTTTGATTACTCAAAAAACCGAATTGATGATAAGGTTATAGCTTTATTAATACAGTTAGCTAAAGAGTGTAGGTTAAATGAGGCAATTGCAGCCATGTTTAATGGTGATGCTATAAATGTTACTGAAGGCCGTGAGGTTTTGCATACTGCACTGCGTAACCAAAGCAATACACCGGTAATGGTTGATGGCAAAGACGTTATGCCTGATGTTAATGCTGTATTGCAGCACATGAAAGAGTTTAGTACCGCTGTAATTGGCGGTGATTGGAAAGGCTATACAGGCAAGGAAATAACCGATGTTGTGAACATAGGCATTGGCGGTTCAGACCTTGGACCGGTAATGGTTACTGAGGCTTTAAAACCTTACAAAACACGTTTAAACCTGCACTTTGTATCAAACGTTGATGGCACTCACATTGCTGAAACTTTGAAGAAAGTGGATGCTGAAACAACCCTGTTTTTGATTGCTTCAAAAACCTTTACCACGCAGGAAACCATGGCTAACGCCAACAGCGCGCGCGAATGGTTTTTAAATAGCGGCGCTACCGAGGCAGACATTGCGAGGCATTTTGCTGCCTTAAGTACTAATGCTGCCGCTGTTGAAAAATTTGGTATTGATACGCAAAATATGTTTGGCTTTTGGGATTGGGTTGGTGGCCGCTACTCGTTATGGAGTGCTATTGGCTTATCAATTGCCCTGAGTGTTGGCTTTGATAACTTTGAAGCCCTTTTAGGTGGTGCCCATGCCATGGATAATCATTTCAAAAACACTGAATTTGAACAAAACATACCTGTTATAGCAGCGCTTTTAGGCGTATGGTATAACAACTTTTTTGATGCCGAAAGTCAGGCTATTCTACCATACGATCAGTATCTGCATCGCTTCGCTGCTTATTTCCAGCAGGGCGACATGGAAAGTAATGGCAAATACGTTGACCGTAATGGCCAAGCCGTTGATTACCAAACAGGACCTATTATTTGGGGAGAGCCGGGCACCAATGGTCAGCATGCATTTTATCAATTAATACATCAGGGTACAAAATTAATTCCGGCTGATTTTATTGCCCCAGCACAATCACAAAACCCAGTTGGCGAACATCATACACTACTGCTGTCAAACTTCTTTGCTCAAACCGAAGCCTTAATGAATGGCAAAACGTATGAGGAAGTAGTTGCCGAATTGAAGGCGGCAGGCAAAAGTGAAGAAGAGATCGAAGCATTGGCGCCATTCAAGGTATTTGAAGGCAACCGCCCAACCAACTCTATCCTGCTTAAAAAGATAACCCCGCGTGCGCTGGGTTCACTGATAGCCATGTACGAGCACAAAATATTTGTACAAGGCATTATATGGAATATTTACAGCTTTGACCAATGGGGCGTTGAACTGGGCAAGCAATTGGCCGGCAAAATATTGCCAGAACTACGTACCGCTGATGAAATATCATCACATGATGCATCAACCAATGGCTTGATTAATCAATATAAAGATTGGAGATAGACTTTCAAATAAAAGAGCAAAAGCCAGGAAACAAAATGTTCCTGGCTTTTTTTTATGCTGATACATTAGTAATAAAAGTTAAAAGCCACTTAACGTGGCTTTTAACTTTTATAAAACTAGACGATGAATATGGTATTGTAAAAATTCACCAGGCAATGATGTTAAACACCCTGCTTTTTTACCATCTTAATTTGATAAGTGTGCGGCCATTTTTTTCCGGTTACAAACAGGCGTTTACCAGCTGCATCCCAGGCAATGCCGTTTAGCACTGCATCACTGTTATTGATGCCTGCGGTGGCTTGTTGTGTAAGCGAGCTTAAATCAATTCGTTTAACAACTGCACCCGTTTTAGGATCAATCACTACAATATCATCCTTTTGCCATACGTTAGCATATATCATTCCGTCAATGTATTCCATCTCATTTAAATCATCAATCGGTCCTTGATCATCGTAAACATCAATGGTACGCAGCGTACGGAAGTTTTCTTTATCCATTACAAAAATTTGGTTTGAGCCGGTGTTACAGTATAAATTCTTTCCGTCATTACACATGCCCCAGCCTTCCTGCCCCTGCACAAAGCTAAATTTTGATAGCAGTTTCAATGTAGATTTATCATAAACGTAACCTGCACGTTCATGGTAAGTAAGCTGTACAACTTTGTTATCAATTACCGTAATACCTTCATTAAAGGCGTTACAATCCATCTCTATTTTTTGCAGCACTTTACCGTTAATATCGGTCTTACGTAAACTTGAACGTTCGCCCTGGTCGCAGGTACCGCCATCACTTTCGTAAAACACACCGTCATGGTATTCAAAACCTTCGGTAAATGAGGCTGTATCATGCGCAAAAGTTTTTTCAATTTGGTAAGTGTAAAGCTCCGGCGCTTTAGCTGCCAGCAAATTTATATTAGTACTTTGCTCCTGCATTTTACCATCAGCATAAATACGTGCCGTTAACAATTTTACCCCCAAACCAAGGCTGGTGGTTGCGAGGCTGTATGCTGTTGTATCTGTTTTGGCGGCTAACCTAACCGAGTCTATCAGGTACACAATGGAGTCAACCTTATAATCAGCCGGAAGGCCAACCTTTACGTCAACCTTCTCTCCTTGCTTGTAGTTTGCGCCGGCGTCGGGACTAATACTTATGTCAACCGATTTATTTTTTTCGCCACAACTGTAAATGGCAAGTATAATGGTGGCTATACCAAGTATGTATTTGTTTTTCATGTAATTAATATGGCGATGGCCAAAAGGCATCTTCAATGTGCTTAAGTGTATACGTTTGTTGCGGCGTAAATAGTATAGCCACAATATCAAAACGTACCTCACCTTGGTGATTCATTATATAAATGTACTCGTCGGCCGCGCTGGCCAGCAGCTTTTGCTTACGGTTGTCAACAAAGTCTTCGGGTTCGCCAAAGCTGTTTCCGCTACGGGCTTTAACTTCGGTAAATATAATCATCCGATCTTTATAGGCAATTAAATCAACCTCGGCTTTGCCAAAAGTCCAGTTCTCATCAAGAATTTCATAACCGGCAGCCTCAAGGTGTGCTTTGGCAAGCGCTTCGCCACGGCGGCCCAATTCATGATGTTTTGCCATATTAAAAGGGGCTATTGGTTACGGCCCAATAGATATATGCAAAAGCAGACGTAGAAATTAACAAATAGGCACAGCTACCATATAGCATACCCCATCCCAAATCTCTTATTACCTTTTCTTTAAAGCTATCCAAATAGAGCAAAAAACCAATTACTATTATGACGGATGAAAGCATTACCATTATAAATAACTGATCACTACTGTCAAAATATCCGAAAATCACGAAATGCAGCACTAGCGTTGTTATCAGGCACAAGTACTTCATCTACTTAATAATTACCGATCCCAGATAATCAGAAATATGCTTCTCAATTTTCTTCATTTGCATATACTGCCCCATAATAGCATCCTGGTCAACAGGGTCTTGGGCATTTTGCAGGTCTGACCGTAGTTTTTCAAGTATCTTACTAACTTTCTGCTTTTTAAGATGAAAGATGGCACCTAATATGGTGGCCTTCATATTCAGTTCTTCGCCATGCACAAATATGCGGTGCATGTTATACCAATTTTCGCTCAGCGTATACTTGGTTGATAACATATCAACTGCCAGATCAACAATCTGCTTATCGTTATAATGAATGAAAAACTTTTCTTCGGGCAATACCCCGTTTTCGAGCTGCTGCTTGTATAAGGCTACAAAGTTTTTGCAAACGGCATTATCAAACTCAACATCGCTAAGCTCGGCAATAATGAAAGGGCCTATATAGGTATTGGCAATGTTATCCCAATTAATAATTTGGTTACCATAAACCAGCAAAAGCCTGATTATTTCCCTTTCCTGATTTATTCCGGTTTCTACCGGTTTTGATACGGTTGGTTCATCATAAAAGCCCGGTTCATCGGGCGGTGGCATTTCACCATACGGGTTACCCTCTGGTGGTGCAGATGGCTGCTGTTTTTGCTGGTCTTTTTTTGCCTTGCCCAGCTTCATCTTATTCAGCTCCGACAATAAAATGCGCTCATCAATTTGCAATTGCTGACTGCACTCGCGTATAAATACCGATGCTTTGATTGAATCGGGTATTTTGGCAATGCTTTCCACAATTTCGCGAATTACATTTGCACGCTGTATCGGATCGGTACCAGCTTCTTTGAGCAAGATGCTGGTTTTGTAAAGAATAAAGTCTTTTTTATTTTGCTCGATGTGTGTTTTGAAGGCATTGCTGCCCACTTTACGCACGTAAGAGTCGGGATCGTGCCCATCAGGAAAAGACACAACTTTTACGTTCAGTCCTTCCTCCAGTATAAGGTCAAGTCCGCGTAGTGATGCCTTTATACCAGCAGCATCGCCGTCATATAATATGGTGATATTTTTGGTGAACCGCGATATTAAACGAATTTGCTCAACCGTAAGCGAAGTACCTGATGATGCTACCACATTCTCAATACCAGCCTGATGGACTGATAAAACATCGGCGTAACCTTCTACCAGGTAACAATTATCATCATCACGTATGGCCTTTTTGGCAAAGTACAACCCGTACAGTACGTTTGACTTATGGTATATTTCTGACTCGGGCGAGTTAACGTATTTCGGTACGTTCTTATCGGTTTTAAGCGTACGACCGCCAAAAGCAATTACCCGGCCTGTAAAGCCATGTATAGGAAACATAACCCGGCCGCGGTAACGGTCATAAAGCTGCCCGTTATCGCGCTTTACCGAAAGGCCGCTTTCAACTAAAAACTCCGGCTGGTAAGCATTTTTGATGGCCTGGCTGGTAAATGCCTCCCATTGGTCGGGCGAGTAACCCAACTCAAATTTTTTAATAATATCGTTAGTAAACCCTCGTTCCCTGAAATAGCTTAAGCCGATGCTTTTGCCTTCAGGTGTGTCCCACATGGCTTCCTGAAAAAACTTAGCTGCATAGGCGCTTACAACCATCAGGCTTTCACGGCGGTTATCAGCTTCTATGTTCTCGGGCTTATCCTGCAGTTCTTCAACTTCAATTCCGTACTTTTTAGCCAGCCATTTTAAGGCTTCGGGGTACGAAAACTTTTCAAGCTCCATTAAAAAAGTAACCGCCGAACCACCCTTTCCGGTAGAAAAATCTTTAAAAATGCCTTTAGCCGGAGAAACGGTAAATGATGGCGTTTTTTCGTTGGCAAACGGTGAAAGGCCTACATAGTTGGCACCACGTTTTTTTAACTGCACAAACTCACCAACAACCTCAACAATGTCGATGGCTTCCATTATACGGTCAATGGTGGCTTTGGTGATCATGCGTTAATCTTCCAGTCTTAAAAACAAGGTAACAAAAGTATACAATTATGTGCGGAGATACTTACTTAAACCGCTTTAAAATTTATACGCGGTTGTGTAGCATAACGTGTTTTTTAAGCGTATTACTTACAAACTTAAATTAACCAGTTATGAGAAAACTCGCATTAGTAGTTTTTGCGGTACTATCAGTAATTATTGGCTCTTGCAGAAAAGATAGCAAACCAATTGAAAAACAAGATTTTTACTTCACCGCCAATAAGAACAACGAAAGTTGGGTTGCTCAGTTTGTAGCTTTCGGAGAAAATGGTGCTAAAAATTACGTTCTGGTAGGTAACAAATTAGAGGAACATTTTAGGATCAATATAACAACCAATAGTTTGAACCAGTATGTTGTAATTGCTCCTAAAACCGAATTTATTATTACTGTTGGACAGGATGCCGTTGTGGCAAGGTATATACTTGACGAGGATGCCACCAATAAGGTGAATGTAACCAGCTATGATACAACAAAGGTAATTATGAAAGGTAATTTTAATATTTACCTAAAAAAAGTAACCGGTGATAATAATTACCCTGCAACCATTAATTTTTCGAGCGGTAACTTTAAGCTAACTAAGGCTTATGATTAATATTTGTTAAGCTTTAATAACTGCTTTACACAACTTGCCCGCTGCCTCTTGTTTGTTGTATCTAAATTGTATTTTTACCGCTCAATTTTAAAAGATATATGAGTCAGCGAATTAAAATTAAAGCACTGCTGCAAACTACACCGGCAGAACAAGAGGTGAATGTTAAAGGATGGGTACGCACCTTTCGTAATAATCAGTTTATTGCTTTAAATGATGGCTCAACCAATAGCAACATTCAAATTGTTGTTGATTTCCAAAATACCGATGAAGCCCTTTTAAAGCGCATTACTACCGGTGCTGCCCTTAGCGTTACCGGTATTTTGGTAGCAAGCCTGGGCAAAGGCCAGGCAGTTGATGTTAAAGCCACCAACATTGAAATATTAGGAGACAGCGACCCGGAAAAATACCCCTTACAGCCCAAAAAACACAGTTTGGAGTTTTTGCGGGAGATTGCCCACCTGCGCTTCCGCACCAACACTTTTGGTGCCATCTTCAGGGTGCGTAACAGCCTGGCATTTGCAGTACACCGTTTTTTCCAGGAGCAAGGCTTTGTATACCTGCATACCCCGGTAATTACAGCATCAGACGCTGAAGGCGCCGGCGAAGCATTCAAAGTAACCAACCTTGATTTGGATAACCTGCCCCGTACCGAAAACGGCGAAATTGATTATAAACAAGACTTTTTTGGTCGTGCTACCAATTTAACCGTATCTGGCCAGTTAGAAGGTGAGTTGGGTGCTATGGCCCTGAGCGATATTTACACATTCGGCCCTACGTTCCGTGCCGAAAACTCGAACACTACCCGCCACCTGGCCGAGTTTTGGATGATTGAGCCAGAGATGGCATTTTACGACCTGGCCGATAATATGGATTTGGCTGAAGGTTTATTAAAATATGTGATTAACTACGCGCTTGAGCATAACCGCGAAGATATAGAGTTTTTAACCCAGCGTTTACTTGATGAGGAAAAAAGCAAACCTCAGCAAGAACGTTCGGAAATGAGTCTTTTAGAAAAACTTCAGTTTTGTTTAAATAACAATTTTGAACGTTTAACCTACACCCAGGCTATTGAAATTCTGAAAGATTCAACACCTAACAAAAAGAAAAAATTCCAATATTTAATTGAAGGTTGGGGTGCCGATTTACAATCAGAACATGAGCGTTATTTGGTTGAGAAACACTTTAAAAAACCTGTAATCTTAACTGATTACCCTAAAGAGATTAAATCTTTCTACATGCGCCAAAATGACGACGGTAAAACTGTTGCTGCTATGGACATCCTATTCCCTGGCATTGGTGAAATTGTAGGCGGTTCGCAGCGCGAAGAACGTTTGGAAAAACTGGAGCAACGCATGGACGAGATTGGCATTCCGAAAGATGAGCTTTGGTGGTACCTGGATACCCGCCGCTTTGGTGGTTGCCCGCATGCTGGCTTTGGTTTAGGTTTTGAGCGCCTGGTGTTGTTTGTAACCGGTATGGGTAATATTCGTGATGTTATTCCTTTCCCGCGTTTCCCTAAAAATGCAGAGTTTTAAACTTTAATACCATTTAAAAAAAATGCCGTAAGCTAATCATTTAACTTACGGCGTTTTTGTTTATACACCCTTGCAAACCCTGACCTAAAAATGACCTAACAAAAATCAATAGTAGGTGTTCAATTAATACGTGTTACAACATTCACTTGTGATAAATACATGCTGATGTAATTGTTAAATTAAACGTTATTAAAATGAAAAGCTTGGAAAGTAAAGTAGCTCTGGTAACAGGAGCAGGTTCGGGAATTGGGAAAGCTGTTGCTATTGCTTATGCACGCGAAGGGGCAGCGGTAATGGTATCTGATATTAACGAAGAGGCCGGCAAACAAACAGTTGAATTAATTGAGAAAAGTGGCGGCAAGGCATCTTTCTTCAAAGCCGATACGTCGACCCCCGAGGGCAACGAAGCGTTGGTAAACACTACGCTTGAAACGTTTGGAAAACTTGATATTGCCTGTAATAATGCCGGTATTGGCGGTGAAGCTGCTGAAACAGGCAATTACTCACTCGAAGCCTGGAAAAAGGTATTAGATATTAACCTTAACGGCGTTTTTTATGGCTGTAAATACCAGCTAACCGCAATGGAACAAAACGGCGGTGGTGCAATCATTAATATGGCATCAATACACGGCACAGTAGCTGCACCTATGTCAAGCGCTTATACCACTACCAAACACGCAGTGGTTGGTTTAACAAAAAACATTGGTGCTGAATATGCCCAAAAGAACATTCGCTGTAATGCCGTTGGGCCGGGTTATATTGATACCCCTTTACTTGAAAAAAATCTGAAGCCTGAACAACTGGAAGCACTTAAACAAAAACATCCTATAGGCCGTTTAGGTAAAGCAGAGGAAGTTGCTGAACTGGTTGTTTTTTTAAGTTCAGATAAAGCCTCCTTTATTACCGGGGCATACTACCTTATTGATGGTGGTTACACTGCCGTATAGTTTACTACTACTTCTTTTTACATATTAGCGTGAGGCCGGTTATTTAACCGGCCTTTTTTATGATTGTAATTGACTTGCCAACTTTAAACACAATTGCGTAAATTACACCATTAACTCTCACAAAGCGTTTTTCATGAAAAAACTACTACTTCTGCTCTCTGCTTTTGTGTTTGCGCAAAAACCAACCTTTGCTCAACAACAGGAGCATTTATTATGGATGCAACAACCGTCCATATCTCCCGATGGTAAGTGGATAGCCTTTGAATACAAGGGCAATTTGTTTAAAGTTCCATCTACAGGCGGCACAGCCGTTCCCTTAACTATCAACAGTTCATACAACGGCTACCCTGTTTGGAGCCACGATGGGCAGTCTATTGCTTTTGCATCTGACCGTTATGGCAATTTTGATGTTTACATTATGGCAGCCAGCGGCGGTTCGGCCACAAGGTTAACCTTTGCATCAGACCGTGATATTCCTTACGAGTTTTCAACAGACAACCAAAAAGTATACTTTGGTACCGACCGTAATGACCTGGCATCATCAGTGCGTTTCCCCAGCAACGCGCTGTTTATGAAATTGTATAGCGTACCTGCAAAAGGCGGTCGCAGTATTATGGTAAACGCCGCAGGTATGGATAACATGCACCTGAATAAAGCCGGCGATAAAATGATATTTCAAGATCGCAAGGGTTATGAAGATCCTTGGCGCAAGCACCATACATCAGCCGTTACACGCGATATTTGGGTTTATGATAATGCAACCAAAGCTTATACCAAAGTATCGCCATTTGTGGGCGAAGACCGCGAACCTGTTTGGGGCAGCGGCGACTCCTTTTATTACCTGAGCGAACGTAACGGTAATCAAAATTTATTTAAGGCAAGTTTGGCAGCAGCAAATGCTCCATCACAGTTAACTAATTTTACTAAAGATCCGGTGCGCAACTTGTCGCGTGCTGAAGACGGTACTCTTGCCTTTACACAATGTGGTGAGTTGTATACTTTAAAAGATGGCGGTCAGCCTCAAAAAGTGAACATCAGCCTGAGTGCCGATTTTAATGGCACCCAGGTGCAAAACATGCCAGTACGAGGCGACGCTACCGAAATTGCGGTATCACCAAACGGCAAAGAAGTTGCCCTGGTATACCGTGGCGAAATATTTGTAACATCGGTAGATGGTAACATTACCAAACGTGTTACCAATACGCCTTACCAGGAGCGTATGGTGAAGTTTAGCCCTGATGGGCGTTCATTGCTTTATTCGGTTGAAAATTCAGGTTCATGGGATATTTATAAAACCACTTTGGCAAGTGCTACAGAGCCTTATTTCTTTGCATCAACCACACTCAAAACCGAGCCTGTGATTAATACTGATAAAGAAGAATTTCAACCTGTATACTCACCCGACGGCAAGAAGATTGCCTATCTGGAAGAAAGAAATATAGTGAAGGTGTATGATGTAGCCACCAAAAAAACTGTTACTGTATTGCCTCAAGGAATTAATTTCTCTTACTCAGATGGAGACCAGTTCTTTTCATGGTCGCCTGATAGCAAGTATTTGTTAATACAATCAGAAGAAGGAGCTTTTGGCCGCAGTGAAATTGCCTTTGTTAAGGCCGATGGTACTGGCAAGCGCCTTAACTTAACCGAAAGTGGCTTTGATGATGGAAGACCGCGCTGGGGTATGAACGGCAAAATGATGTATTGGCAAAGCGACAGGCTGGGTATGAAAAACTTATCTCGTGGCTCTCAAACGGATGTTTACGCCATGTTTTTTGATCAAACCGCATGGGATAGATTCCGTTTGAGCAAGGAAGACCTGGATATTCGTAAGCAGGAAGAAAAACGCGACTCGACCAATAAAGCTTCCGATAAAACAACCAAATCTACCCCTAAAAATGCCAAAACTCCAGCAGGAGTTGCTCCATATGCTTACGAGCCAAACTTTAAAAACCTGGAAGACCGTACAGTACGCTTAACCGTTGGATCAGCCGATATTGCAGACGACATTATGTCAAAAGACGGTGAGAAACTATTTTATCTTGCTCGTTACGATAAGGGTTATGATTTATGGGTAACCTCTCCGCGCACTAAAGAGACTAAAGTATTGGCGGCTTTAAATTCAGGCGGAGGCTCGCTGGAATTAACTCCTGATGGTAAGAGTTTGTTTGTAATGGCCGGTGGCAACGTTATGAAAGTAAATGTTGATGATGGTAAGGTTACGCCTGTAAAAATAAACAGCAACATGGATTTGGATGCTGCTGCCGAGCGTGCCTACATTTTTGACCATTCATGGAAACAGGTAACTAAAAAGTTCTTCGATCCTAAATTACAGGGCGTTGATTGGAATTATTACCATAATACTTACGGTAAGTTCCTGCCACATATTAACAACAACTATGACTTCCAGGTATTGCTGAGCGAGTTTCTGGGTGAGCTGAACGGTTCGCATACCGGAGGCAGATACTCACCTCAATTTCCTAATGCTGATGTTACTGCTGCCCTGGGCTTGCTGTACGACCAAACTAAAGGCGGCGATGGCTTATTAGTAGCCGATATAATTACCGGCGGCCCGTTTGATGTAGCACGTACCAAGATGAGAAAAGGCTACATAATTGATAAAATTGACGGCGAGGCTATTACTGCTGCTGATGATTGGAGTAAATTATTAAACCGTAAGGTAGATAAATACACCCTTATAAGTTTCCACGACCCTAAAACCAATGTGCGCTATGAGGAGAATGTAAAACCTGTAGCACCGGGCTATGAGCGAAGCGTGTTGCTTTATAACCGCTGGACGCGAATGATGGAGCACTTAGTTGATAGCCTTTCAAAAGGCCAGGTTGGCTATGTACACGTACAAGGCATGAACGACCCAAGCTACCGCGTTACGTTTGATAAAGTGCTGGGTAAAAACTTCAGTAAAAAAGCGCTGATTGTTGATACCCGTTTTAACGGCGGTGGCTGGCTGCACGATGAGTTGGTAACTTTCCTGGGCGGCAAAAAATACATGGAGTTGCGTCCGCAAGGGCACCCAACTGAGGGCGGAGAATCATTAAGCAAATGGAACAAGCCTAGCTGCGTGGTAATGAGCGAAGGCAACTATTCCGATGCGTTTATCTTTCCGTGGGCCTATAAAACACTTAAACTTGGCAAACTGATAGGTATGCCGGTAGCAGGTACAGGCACTGCCGTTTGGTGGGAACGCCAGATTGACGGCACACTGGTGTTTGGTATACCAATGGTATCGACTTGGGGCATTGGCGATAACCACCCTACCGAAAACGCGCAGGTAGAACCTGACATCAAAGTGCTGAACGAATACAGCAAATTCCTTAATGGGCAAGACCAGCAGATGGAAACCGCTGTTAAGGAAATGTTGAGTATAGTAAAGTAGTAGCACTCGCTAATAAATGCAGAAAGCCGCTCAATTGAGCGGCTTTCTGCATTTATTATATTTATATAAGCATCTTGTCATTTCGACGTTAGGAAAAATCTTGTTAATGCATGCAAGCTTCGCAGCTTAAACAGGATTTTCCACTATCGTTCGAGATGACAAGCTTATAAACTTAACTATTCTAACTAAATTCAACCAATCAATTACCCAACTGCTTAACAGCCATGTATGCCATTAAACCGGTACTTATAGCCAGCGCATCTTCATCTACATCAAATGTTGGCGTATGTACGGCAGAGGTTATGCCACGGCTTTCATTGCGGGTACCTAAACGGTAAAAACAGCTGTCGGCGGCTTGTGAAAAGTAAGCAAAGTCTTCGGCGGCCATCCATATGTCGAGGTCGAGTACGTTCTCTTTACCTAAGTAATCTTCGGCATAGCCACGCGCGGCAGCTGTTAGTTTCTCTTCATTAATGAGGAACGGGTAACCATTCCTAATCTCAAAATCACAGCTTCCGCCCATGCTTTCGGCAATGCCTTCGGCCATCTTTTTCATCTTAATGTGTGCTTCTTTACGCCATTGCTCATCCATGGTACGGAAGGTACCCTCAAGGTAAACCTCATTAGGAATGATGTTAGTAGCGCCGTTGGCAATCACCTTACCAAATGATAGCACCGATGGGCTTTTAGGATCGGCAAAGCGGCTTACAACCTGTTGCAGCGCAGTAAGTATGTGAGCCGTGATAATAACCGGATCAATGTTTTGCTGGGGTTGTGCACCGTGGCCACCTTTACCATGCACGGTAACATAAATTTCATCAGTGCTGGCCATGTATTTACCTGCACGGAAACCTACCTTACCGGCGTCTATCAAAGGCATTACGTGCTGACCCAAAACGGCCTGTGGCTTTGGATTTTCAAGCACGCCTTCTTGTATCATGAGGTTGGCGCCGCCGGGTAGTTTCTCTTCGGCAGGTTGAAATATCAGTTTAATGGTGCCGCCAAACTCATCTTTGAGGCTGCTTAAAATGGTAGCAGTACCCAATAACGATGATGTATGCACGTCATGACCGCAAGCATGCATTACGCCTACGTTTTTTGATTTGTATGGAACATCATTAGCCTCTGTAATGGGCAGCGCGTCCATATCGGCGCGTAAGGCGATAACGTTTTCAGATGGCTTATTGCCCTTCAACAAACCCACAACGCCATTATTAGCCAGACGGCTATGCGGAATACCCAGTTCATCTAAACGTGCCTCTACATAAGCAGAAGTTTGCACCTCATCAAATGACAGCTCGGGGTTGGCATGCAGGTGACGGCGGTAGCCAACAATATTGCTGAATATACTTTTGGATAGTTCCTGTATCTTTTCTTTAATCATTGCATATTAGGATTAGCGTCCAGTTTGGGCGGATTAATTTTTTCGGATATAATAAATAACGAAGTAAAAGTGCCCCGTAGCTCCTGCATAAGTTTTGATGCTTCGAGCCGCGTGCGGAAGTCACCTGCCTTCACTTTAAAGTTAGGCTCGGCGTAGTTTATATAAGTGCGTAATTCAGGGTGCATTTGCTGCATTCTGTTTTGCGCATCGAATGCACTTTTGCGGTTAGGACCAATAAAAAATTGCACACGGTAACCATATGAGGATGAAAGACCGGCTCCGCGCACCATACCTTTTGAAAGGTTGCCACGGTGGGCAATAAGCGAATCAATGCGTGAGTCTTTAATTACTTCAAGCTTGCCACGCTCACCTTGCTGATTTTGAGCCTTTGCCGAAAAGGCAAATAAGCAGGCAATAATACAGGTTGCTAATGCAATTCCAAATTTATTATGTACTGAAGTAAAAACTCCTTTTACTCTTTTTGAAAACATCCCTATTAAATAAAAACGCCATTGCAAAGTACGAAACGCTCTGATGATTTCTGTATTACAGCAGAGATTGCTTCGTACCTCGCAATGACGTACTTGTGTTTTATGCTACGGTACGGTAATTAAGCCCCGTGACAGTTTTTGAATTTTTTACCACTGCCGCAAGGACAAGGATCATTTCTGCCTATTTTTTGTTCGGCACGTACCGGCTGCTGTTTTTCCTGTACAAGCTCTTCATCAGGCACACCGTTGGTTTCGTGCACTAATTCGGGCTTACTCATGCGTAACTGGCGCATATCAGTACGTGGTATTGGCTGCGCTTCGTGCACCTCTTCAGGAGCCTGCTGAACCGGAATGCCACCTCTGAACAAGAAGCTAACCAATTCTTTATTTACGTTAGCCAGCATTTGGCGGAACAATTCAAACGCTTCGAATTTGTAAACCAACAACGGATCTTTCTGCTCATAAACAGCGTTTTGTACCGATTGCTTTAACTCATCCATTTCGCGCAGGTGCTCTTTCCAGGCATCATCAATAAGGTATAGCGTTACGTTTTTCTCAAACGATTTAAACACTTCCAAACCATTATTGTCAACTGCCTTTTTCAATGGCACAGCTACCTGTATACCATGTACGCCATCAGTAAACGGCACTACAATGTTTTCAATATACTCGCCGCGGGTTTTGTAAACGTCTTGCAAAACAGGGTTAGCCTGTTCGGCAATACTCTCCATTTTACGGTGGTAGAATGCAGTTACTGTTGCAAACACTGCTTCGGTAATTTTATTAGCGTTACCACCGGCAAACTCTTCCTGCGTAACTTCCGGATCAACCGAGAATAAACGGATAATTTCCAGTTGGAAGCCTTCGTAGTTGTTAGAATCCTTGTACTCCGTTACTACATCTTCAACCACATCATAAATGGTATTGTTGATGTCAACATCCAAACGCTCGCCAAACAAGGCATTTTTACGTTTGGTATAAATTACTGTACGCTGAGAGTTCATTACGTCGTCATACTCCAGCAAGCGCTTACGTATACCAAAGTTGTTCTCTTCTACTTTTTTCTGTGCACGTTCTATAGACTTGGTAATCATAGAGTGCTGAATAACCTCGCCCTCTTCAATACCCATACGTACCATCAGGTTAGAAATACGCTCTGATCCAAATAAACGCATTAGGTTATCCTCTAACGATACAAAGAACTGTGATGAACCCGGGTCGCCCTGACGACCGGCACGACCACGCAACTGGCGATCGACACGGCGCGACTCATGGCGCTCAGTACCCACAATGGCTAAACCTCCGGCTTCCTTAACGCCAGGGCCCAACTTAATATCCGTACCACGGCCAGCCATGTTGGTTGCAATGGTAACAGTACCTGCCTTACCAGCTTCGGCCACAATATCGGCCTCCTTTTGGTGCATTTTGGCGTTGAGTACGTTATGTTTAATGCCGCGCAGTTTAAGCATGCGGCTCAATAACTCTGAAATTTCAACCGAGGTTGTGCCCACCAGTACCGGACGACCAGCCTGTGTTAGTTGTACAATTTCTTCAGCAACGGCATTGTATTTTTCGCGCATGGTACGGTAAACCAAATCCTGGCGGTCATCGCGCTTAGCAACAACGTTGGTTGGTATTTCTACCACATCGAGTTTGTATATTTCCCACAACTCACCAGCTTCGGTTACTGCAGTACCTGTCATACCACAAAGCTTGTGGTACATACGGAAGTAGTTTTGCAGCGTAATGGTAGCAAAGGTTTGCGTAGCATCCTCTACCTTAACATTTTCTTTAGCCTCAATAGCTTGGTGTAAACCGTCAGAGTAACGGCGGCCATCTAAAATACGACCGGTTTGCTCGTCTACAATTTTAACCTTGCCTTCGTCAACAATGTATTCGGTATCCTTTTCAAATAAGGTATAAGCCTTAAGCAATTGATTTATGGAGTGAATACGCTCTGATTTGATTGAGAAATCGCGCATCAGCTCGTCTTTTTGCGCAACTTTCTCTTCGGCGCTTAAGTCTGACTTTTCAATTTTGGCAATCTCGGTACCAACGTCAGGCATAACAAAGAACTTAGCGTCTTCGCCCGATGCTGTAATTAATTCAATACCTTTTTCAGTAAGCTCAACCGAGTTGTTTTTCTCGTCAATAACAAAAAACAATTCAGCATCAACCTTAGGCATTTCCTTGCCTTGGTCCTGCATGTAATAATTCTCTGTTTTTTGAAGCACGGTGCGGTTACCGCCCTCGCTCAAAAACTTAATTAAGGCTTTGCTTTTAGGTAAACCACGGTGTGCACGTATTAAGGCCATACCGCCTTCGTCGCTACCGGTTTTACCTTCGTTTATTTGCTTTTTAGCTTCGTTTAAAGCTTTGTTTACAAAATCTTTTTGTGCGTTTACCAAGCGTTCAATACGTGGTTTAAGCATATAAAACTCATGCTCATCGCCGCGTGGTATTGGGCCCGATATAATTAATGGGGTACGTGCATCATCAACCAATACCGAGTCAACCTCATCCACCATGGCAAAATGCAGCTTGCGTTGCACCAGCTCTTCAGGGGTACGGGTCATGTTATCACGCAGGTAGTCAAAACCAAATTCGTTGTTGGTACCAAAAGTAATATCAGCAAGGTAGGCGTTACGGCGGGCTTCTGAGTTAGGCTCGTGCTTATCAATACAATCAACCGAAAGGCCGTGGAACTCATACAGCGGACCCATCCACTCCGAGTCGCGACGGGCAAGGTAATCGTTCACGGTTACAATGTGTACGCCTTGTCCGGCTAATGCATTTAGGTAAGCAGGCAAAGTAGCTACCAGGGTTTTACCCTCGCCTGTAGCCATCTCGGCAATTTTACCGCTGTGCAATACGCTACCACCTATAAGCTGTACATCGTAATGCACCATGTTCCATTTAACCTCGTTGCCGGCGGCTATCCAGCTGCTGGCGTGCAATGCTTTATCGCCTTGTATAACTACGTTGCCTTTGCGGGCAGCCAATTGGCGGTCAAACTCAGTTGCAGTAACCTCAATGTGAGGGTTGCCAGCCCAGCGGCGTGCAGTTTCTTTAACCACGGCAAAAGCCTGTGGCAATATATCCAACAAGATAACTTCAAGTTCCTTGTTACGGTCCTTTTCTAACTTATCAACCTGGCCGTAAAGCTCAACTTTAGCGTTTACATCCATATCAGGATTAGCGTCAATATCAGCTTTAATAGCTTTTATCTGCTCGTCAATTGAAGCTAAACCTTCAGCAATTTTCTCTTTAAAGTATATGGTTTTACCCCGCAACTCATCGTTGCTCAGGTTTTCGAGCTTGGCAAATTCGCTTTTTATTTTCTCAACCAGTGGCTGAATGCTTTTAACATCGCGTTCTGATTTGCTTCCAAAAAGCTTACTGATAAATCCTAACATAATTTTGATATAATTCGTCTCTTCAACCCAACAATTACGCCAACCCGCCCAATAGTGGCATTATGACAGGCGCGAAGTTACGTTTTAAAAGTTTTACTTCATAGTTTGCAACAGGATAGTTAAGTTGAATGCAATGAGGGCTAATAATTGGCAAACAACCTTAACTTACATAGCCATTTAAATTCGATGATATTACTATGACATATCTTCCTTTGGTGTGGCTTTTTGACAGCTAAACTCAAAAACTAATACCAGCAATCACCTAACTCAACGCTTAAACTCTATCTTTGCAGGCATGAATATCCTGATCATTGGTTCGGGCGGCCGCGAGAGCGCTTTTGCCTGGAAACTATCGCAAAGTACATTGTGTGAGCAGCTTTACATAGCTCCGGGTAATGCCGGTACCGGCCAATACGGCATCAACGTTAACTTAAAGGTTACCGATTTTGAAGGCATCAAAGCTCTTGTGCTCGAAAAAGGCATCAACATGGTTTTGGTTGGACCGGAAGAGCCATTGGTAAAAGGTATTCACGATTTCTTTCTGGCCGATGAACAATTGAAGAATGTGCCTGTAATTGGCCCGCAGCAAGAGGGCGCTCAATTAGAAGGCAGCAAAGATTTTTCAAAGCAGTTTATGCAACGCTATAACATCCCAACTGCTGCATCGCGCACATTTACGCGCGATACATTGCAGGACGGCCTGGAATACCTGGCTACCCAGGGTTTGCCCATTGTTTTGAAGGCTGATGGTTTAGCTGCCGGTAAAGGCGTTTTAATTTGCACCACCTTACAGGAAGCACAGCAGGAACTGGTAGAGATGCTGAACGAAGCCAAGTTTGGCGATGCCAGCTCGAAGGTGGTTATTGAGCAATTTTTGCAAGGCATTGAGCTTTCGGTGTTCATTTTAACCGATGGCAATAGTTACAAAATTTTACCCTCCGCCAAAGATTATAAACGTGTTGGCGAAGGCGACACGGGCTTAAATACAGGCGGCATGGGGTCAGTATCACCTGTTCCATTTGCCGATAAAGACTTTTTAAGCAAAGTAGAGCAGCGCATTGTAATACCAACCGTTGAAGGTTTAAAAGCTGAAGGCATTCCATACAAAGGCTTTATTTTTATAGGCCTGATGAACTGCGATGGTGAGCCCTATACTATTGAATATAACTGCCGCATGGGCGACCCTGAAACCGAAAGTGTATTACCGCGCATTGAATCGGATTTAGTGGACTTGCTGTTGGGCGTTGCGGAAGAAAACTTAATTGAGAAACAATTCACAATATCTCCTAAAGTAGCAGCTACCGTAATGTGCGTAGCAGGCGGCTACCCCGGCGAGTACCTTAAAAACAAAGTAATGAGCGGCCTGGAAAACATCCGTGGTTCTATTGCCTTTCACGCAGGTACCGGCATGCAGGGTGATGATGTTATTACCACAGGTGGCCGTGTTATTGCCGTAACCTCATTACAGGACGATATGTTTACAGCCCTGCAACAAGCCACCCTTGACGCCAGCCGCATTTACTATGACGGTAAATACTTTAGAAAAGACATAGGCTTCGATTTAATTTAATATTAAAGCCTAAAATAAAAATGCCACATAACTGAATGTTATGTGGCATTTTTATTTGATAGCTATTGCTATCAAATTTTCACCAATTACGTATAGCTTTAATTAACCATTAGCAACGTTTTTGCACTAACCATCATGGTTATTAAATAACTGGTTGGTTGGTTTGAGATATGCTTTGCTTCAGAGAAGTTGTCATACAAATATTGATCAAAACTAAGAGGCAAGTAACTGATTTAGACTTTTTTTTGAGGAAACAAACCTATTCTCCTACATAGGAGTATTTGCAGAATCCTTTACCTCAACTAAATTTTCACCAAATTCAATAAATGCTCTTTGGGAAGCAGGCATTAAGGTTTTTAAAACGTCATCCTTTTCGCCGTCCTTTATAATTTTCTCTACTTTTTTAGCATCTGTATAGTAAAATACGTACGTTTCATCATAGCTATCAGTTAGCGCTTCATCCTCGTACATTTTAACTTCAAAGTTAACTTTGATGCTTCCACTTTGTATGTTAACTGCTTTTGGTGAGTAACTCATAGCGCAGCCAGACCCGCAACTTATGACAATAGATTGCCTTACGTTGACCACCGGTTTATCCACCGCCTTTTTTTGTTTCACCTCTGTACTGCCTTGCCCGGCAGTTTCTTTATTTGAATGAGATTTTTTGTTCTCGCATCCAACGATCAATAAGGCTAAAGCAATTAAAAGGCTATTTCTTACTTGCATCTTTAAGTTTACAAGTAATCAATCCGGTAATCTATTTGTTTTAAATAAGGTAATTGAACAAGGATTGCAACAGATAATGAATTTTTGGGACAAAAAAAATGGGCAAACCAAATAAAAATTTGATTTGCCCTAAATGGTAGCGGGGAGCAGGATCGAACTGCCGACCTTAGGGTTATGAATCCTACGCTCTAACCATCTGAGCTACCCCGCCGTATAAGTCCCTGGTTAAGTATCTGCCTGTAGCAGCGTTCCCTAAAAAGGTTTGCAAATATAGGATAATTTACTTTTCTTTAGAAAAAATGTTTAACATTTACACCACAGCCGGCAAAACCCTCTGTAAACCTGATATATGTCCGATAAAAAAAAGTTCAACCTGGAGTATGAAATTAAATCATCTCCGCGCATTTTATATAGTTTTATAAGTGAAGCCAATGGGCTTAATCAATGGTTTGCCGATAAAGTTGTATACCGCGATCAAACTTTCACCTTCACCTGGGATGATGAAGAGCAGAAAGCCAAGCTACTGGCAGCAAAAGAAAATAAGTTTGTTCGCTTTAGGTGGCTTGATGATGAGCCGCAATATTATTTTGAAATGGAAATTGTGCAGGACGAACTTACCAATGATGTTGCCCTGAATATTACCGATTTTGCTACCGAAGATACGATTGCCGAGCGCAAGCTGATTTGGGATAACCAGATTGATTATCTGTTTGGCGTAATCGGAGCGTAAGGCTACCATTCAACAACGCCAATAACCTATATAATATTCATGTAACGTAACCGTTTAAGGTTCTCAGCAGCGCTGTTGGGTACAATGGCGTATTTACGTAACTTTGCTTAGTGAAAAAGATACACCTCTTAATTTTAAAGTCGTTTATAAGGCCGTTTGTTGTTACCTTTTTCATTGTGATGTTTGTGTTGCTGATGTTGTTTTTGTTTAAATACATTGACGACCTCATTGGAAAAGGTTTTCAATGGTACATCATTTTAGAGCTGATGATGTATGCATCCATGACCAACGTGGCTATGGCCCTGCCTTTATCTATCCTGCTGTCTTCTATTATGACGTATGGCAGCCTTGGCGAAAATTATGAGTTGGTGGCTATTAAATCAGCAGGTATATCATTGGGCCGTGCCATGTACCCTATGATGATAGTAGTGACCATGCTAAGCATAGGCGCATTTTTATTTTCTGACTACATGCTGCCTATTGCCAATTTTAAGTATTACTCGCTATTATATGATGTGCGTCAGCAAAAAACTGCATTCTTAATATCTGAGGGTGTATTTAATAACAGCTTCCCGGGTTATTCTATACGTGTAAAAAAGAAAGATGCCGACGGGCAAACCCTGCACGATGTTATGATGTACAAAAAGGAGGAGAACTCAGATAACCTCAGTGTACTGTTTGCAAAGGAAGGTGTTATGTACCGTACGCCTGATGATTTATTCCTGGTGGTAAAGTTTAAAAACGGTGTACAGTATATTGAAGAAAAAGGCAAAAACAGCTTTAACCCAAGGCAGCAATTTACTCGCCGGCGCTTTGCATCTACCGAGCAAAAATTTGACCTTTCGGGCTTCAAAATGAAACGCACTGATGCCAGTGAATGGCGCTCCACCATACAAATGATGAATTTGAAGCAGCTTAGCTTGTCGCAGGATTCGGTGGCAAAAACGCTTGCCAAATCAACAAGCAGCAACATGAGTATGATGGCGCCTTACCTAAAGTATTTTACCATGCTGCACAAGGCGCCTAAGGACGGGACCCTAAAACCTATGCCTGCGGTTGAGCTAAAAGGCAAAGAGCTTGAAAGTGCACTCCCGCAGGCGCAGAGCGAGGCACAGTCATTAAGAGAAATGCTGCGACCTATGGCCGAGCGTTATGCCGAGGAGTCAAAAACCGTACGCAAATACTCTATTGAGTATCAAAAGAAGTTTACCCTATCAGCTGCGTGTCTTGCGCTATTTTTAATAGGTGCACCGCTTGGCGCCATTATACGTAAAGGTGGATTGGGTTTACCAGTTGTGGTATCAGTAATATTCTTCCTGTTGTATTACATTATAGCAACCATAGGCGAAAAATCGGCAAAGGAAGGCAGCATCACACCAGCAATGGGCATGTGGGCAGCCATTATCATCCTTACACCAATAGGGCTATTTTTATCATATAAAGCTGCCAATGATTCGGTACTTTTTGATACCGAAGCTTACAAGCGGTTTTTCAATAAGTTATTTAAACGCAAGGCAGTACAAGCTTAATTGTGTTGATTTTAATTGTGTTGATTTTACACAACGCCGACTTGTTTGCGCTAACATATAATGTAACTTTGTTTACATAAGAGTTAACGGCCGATGCTATTTGCCGGCTGCTAACCAACAACCAACCATGCTAAATACGATACCTGAAGCTATTGAAGCCATAAGAGCCGGTAAAATGATCATTGTTGTAGACGATGACGACCGCGAAAACGAAGGTGACTTTTTAATTGCCGCCCGCCACGCTACCCCCGAAGCCATTAACTTTATGGCTAAACATGGCAGGGGCTTAATTTGTGCTCCCATCACTCAGCAGCGCGCTAAAGCACTTGAACTTGAACCAATGGTTCATCATAATACGGCAACCCTCGAAACCAATTTCACCGTTTCGGTTGACTTGCTTGGGCATGGCTGCACAACCGGCATATCGGCGTCTGACCGTTCAAAAACCAGCCTGGCGCTAATTGACCCGGCTACTAAGCCTGCTGATTTGGGCAGACCAGGACACGTGTTTCCGTTAATTGCCAAAGATGGAGGCGTGTTACGCAGAGCCGGACATACCGAAGCTGCTATTGATTTACCGGTAATGGCCGGCCTTGAACCTGCAGGCGTTATTTGCGAGGTAATGAAGGATGATGGCGAAATGGCCCGCCTTCCCGATTTACTTATAATGGCAAAAGAGCATAATCTGGTTATCATCTCAATTAAAGACCTTATTGCCTACCGTTTACACACAGAAAGCTTAATTGAGCGCGAAGTAGCCGTGAAAATGCCAACGCAATGGGGCGATTTTGAAATGATTGCGTACACGCAAAAGGACACCGGCGAACATCACCTTGCTTTAATTAAAGGAAGCTGGGAGCCTGAAGAGCCTGTGCTTGTACGTGTGCATAGCTCATGCGTAACCGGTGATATATTTGGTTCATGCCGTTGTGATTGTGGCCCACAGTTACATAAAGCAATGGAAATTGTTAGCGAGGAAGGCAAAGGCGTAATTATTTACATGAACCAGGAAGGCCGTGGTATTGGCCTTATCAATAAATTAAAAGCCTATCAGTTGCAGGAAAGCGGTTTGGATACCGTTGAAGCCAACATTCAATTAGGCTTTAAAATGGATCAACGTGATTATGGTATAGGCGCACAAATTATACGTAATTTAGGTATTACTAAAATGCGCTTAATGAGCAATAACCCCAAAAAGCGTACAGGCTTAATGGGCTACGGACTTGAAGTTGTGGAAACGGTTCCGATTGAAATTACGCCTAATCCGCATAATGAAGCTTACCTGCTTACCAAACGCGATAAAATGGAGCACTCGATTCTAAAAAATCACTAATAATTAAGACATCATAAAAAAAGTCATCTTTTACGGGATGACTTTTTTTGTTTAGTGTATATCTACCTAGCTATTCTTTATCCTCGTCCTGTTCATCGATAATTACCGGTGTAAATGAACTATTATCTGCCGGTTGAGATGTGGTTCTCCTACCCCGCCTGAAAAGGTTTCTGAAAAACTCACCAAACGTATCAAAGTCGCGCTGGTAAATTAAGCCTAAACCGTTTACATACTGAGGGCGATACTCGGTTGTTAATGTGTTAAGCGTGGTGGTGTTTAACGTACGATACGAAAACCGTGCACGCAGTTGCCCGTCAGGACGTATCAGGTACTCCGCGTTAAAATCGGCGGTGAGGTTTCTTGAATTAAACAGGTTAGATGAGTTATTGCTGAATAAATCGTTACTTCCGTTAACGTTATAAACACTTCCGTTCAGCAACACCCGATCTTTAAATAATCTTAATGAGGCACTTGCATCATTTTGCGACCGTATGTTTAAATCAAGGCTACGGAAGTTGGTAGACTGCGCTATGTAGCTGTTCAGCTTATTAAAGAAGAATTCACTTGCAGCGGTACTTGCAGTGGTTAACACCTGCTGGTTAATATTTGAGCCGGTACCCGGCGCAAATTGCCGCCTAACAATTAAGCTTAGCGCCTGCTGGTTACGGTTATTTACGTCAGACAGGTAAGTTGCCATATCATCTTTAATTGATGCGTTAAGCGGGAAAGTAAAGTCAAAATCAATGGTGGGTTGTAACAGTGTTCTTGACAAAATGAGCTGTGCCTGCACCAGTTCCTGACGTGTACCCTGCGGAGATTGAAGCCCCGCTGCTGCATAAAGGTTAGCAATGTTAGTACGCAGCTCATAGGTGGCTTTAAGGTTAATTTCAGCGTTTGATGGATTACCCGTCCAGCGCAGCGTACCTCCCTGGTTTACCTGGAAATTTTTACTGATAAAGTTTTTAGCCGTAAATTCAAACTTACCTGAGGAAATCAAAAAGTCACCACGCATCTCAAAATCGCCCAGGCTGTTTATGTTAAGCTTTAGTCCGTTAGCCACACCGCGTCCTTCAAGTAAACCCAGGTCGGTGGTTATGCGTACCACCGTTTTTTCATCAGCCGAAAGATCAAAGTTCAGGGTTACACCCTTAAATGCATTAGCCGTACTTATTACCCTGGTAGAGTCTTTATGACTTACAAAACGTATAAAATCATATTCATTGGCAGTTGCCGATGTATTAAGCGGGATGTTGAACACCGTACCATCACCTGTTTTGGCTTTAATGTCAATCCGCATGTTGTCAATTGGACCCGAAAAGCTAAAATCGCCGCTACCGAAAGCCGTACCGTAATAAAGCCTGTTATCGCGGAAGGTAGTGTTCAACGCCATAAGGTTATTGGCATTTACCTTAATATCAAGCAACGGATTGGCAAAATCAGACAAATCAATTTTACCATTGGCGATACCCTTACCACCGCGCGGATCGGTTATTCGCATATCATCAATTTTAATGATGCTGTTTTCAACCGTTAGCTTATCATTAATTGTGTAAGGTACTTTTAAGTAATCAACTGTTACTCCGGTATTGGCAAGGGTAATTGATCCGTTTAACTTAGGATTTGATGACTTCCCTGTAAGTTTCATATCGGCAGAGATTGTTCCCTTTACGTTTGATACCAGGTTTTTAATAAACGGAGCAAAAATGATTGCCTCGGTTTGATCCATACGTACATCAAAGTCAAGGTTATCTCCCTCACCTTTATCGAAGTAATAGGCACCTGCAATATTTAAAGTCTCTAAGCCACGGTTTAATATGTTTAGTTTTGCATTAGCCCGTTTCTGGTCATTATCAAGGTCAGAAACAATTTTAACGTCACCTACATAGGTTTGGTTCATTGTTAATGAATCTACCCGCAAATTAGCATCAACGCCTGGTTGCTTTAAAATTGAGCTCAGATTTACCTCACCGTTTAAAGCCCCATGTAAAACCACCCCGGCCGATTTGGTGAGCTGATTGAGCGTTGCCATGCTGAATTTGTCAAAGGCAACCTTCAGCTTATCCTCCGGCTTGTCTGATATAAATCCGTCAATGCGTACATGCTGCTCGCCATTTGTTAGTTCAAAATCTTCAATATCTGTTTTACCATTTAGGAGCCTTATACGCACCTGCTCAGTTAACTTCCATGACTGCCGCTCCAAAACAACCTCTGATGGCAATAACTTGAGCTTAGCTGTGGTGTCTCGGCCAAATTCAACCAGGCCGTACAAGTCTAATTGGTTTGTGGCATTTTTATCAGACAGCTTAACGTTGAAATTAAGACTATCGCGCTGCAGAAAGTTTGTGATGTTGATGTCCTTAATATAAAGACTGTCGGTAATATCAACCTTGCTTAATGAAAGGTTGAGTGTAAGTAAACTATCGGCGGTGCTTTCATCCACAATGAAGTCATGAAACACCATTTTACCGTACTTAACAGTTTTTATAAGCCCGCTGAGCGTAGCGGTCCTATCGGCCGAATTAAAGCGCCCAACAAAGGTACCACCGTCCGGAATTTTTAAGTCCGGCATAAAAATCAACAACAACGGATCGAGATTCTTAAGATTAAGCCTGAAATCAAAATTTTGAGGGCCGGGAGTATATATTTTTGTTTTTAACGATGGTATGTATTTTTTAGCTATGGATTTAAAATAAGATGGAAGTGTAGCCAAGTCATAACGTCCTTTTATACTGCCATCAGCCAGGTCAGATCGTAAGCTTATTAACCTGTTATCGCCCAAGCCTTCGGCATTAAGCCTTAACGTGTCAATAACATAATTATCATTTGGCGTAGTTATACGTACAGGGTTCATTTGCACAAAGCCCTGCAAATTATTTATGTTATCGCCCCAAAAGTTAGTTTTAACATCGGCACTAACGGTAAGGGTATCTTTTACAAACCGCAGTTTGTTTAAGTGCGCATCGCGCAGTGTAGCCGCAAAAGCATAGCGCGGCAACTGTGTATTTAAGTTTACGCTGCCATTAAGGTTCAGCTTAATGTTCCTGTCGTTAATTTTGATTTTTGCCTTAGCCAGCTGATTTTTAAAGCTGCCGTCAATATCAATGTTGCGGTAGGTATAGCCATCGTAATCAAAATACTTTACTTGGGCATCTAAAATGGTATTAAGGTTTTTAATATCATCGCCCTTACCATCAACTTTTGCGCTAAGCGTTGTACGTCCGAGGCTTTTGTTATCAAGCAGGGTTTGCAAATTAAAGTTTGTAGCAGCTATTGTGCCTTTGTAAGCAGGCGTTCCCTTAGCATCAAATTTCAAGTTGATGTTTGGGTCGAGCCTGCCAAGCAAAGTTTTAAACGTGCCGGCAATATTAAGGTTGTTTTGAGTACCCGTTAATTTACCGGTGTAGCTGATGTTACCAAACTTGCTGAAAATATCGGGCACCCGCTGGTTGGGCTTACCTGTAAAATGAGTGTAAAGGTAATCCAGATCTCTTTTATTAGACGCCAACTGATTAAAGTTGAGCGTGAGGTAAGTTTTTTCCCAATCGGGTAGTCCTTTTAAGTTAAAGTTACCCCTTATATAGGTAGCCTGGCCGGCAGTTACTGTTAAATTACGTGCCTTTATATTGTTTACCAAACCACTGGCCCGCCCGCTTAAACCCAGCTCAAAATTTGTTTTATCGAGCGAAGGTGTAAAGTATGCAATATCTTTTGACGATAGATGTGAATCTTTAATGTCAGCATCCATGCGAACTTTGTTTACGAAGTCGCTGAAATCTGAAAAAGATTTAAACCGCATTCTGAAGTAATCTTTCAGATGCGAGTAGGGTGTAACCAGTTGCAGGTTTTGCAATAAAATTTGATTAGTATCTACGCGGGCATTAACCGTAAGATTCTTTAATACAAAACCACTGCGCTCTTCATGCAATGTAAGGTTTTGTACATTCCCTTTAAATAAGTGGTTTTTTAAATCCATTCCTGTAACCACTGTACTAAAGCGGTTAACAGCCAGATCTTCGAAGTTTACTACGCCCGGAGTGATAATGGTATCGAGGTAGTTTTTATATCTGAACCGGAAATTGTTGATAACAATACGGCCAAAATTTAGCGTCCAGGGTTTACTTACTTTCTTAACTGTATCAGGCTTGCCACTAAAATAGTCAATAACAAAATCAAGATTGGTAGTACTATCTTTCAGCTGCTTAAGTTTAAACGAACCATTATCAAGCTGAATATGCTCAAAATTAAGTTCACGGCGCTTTATGCTGTTAAAAACCGAAAAGCCTGTTAGCTCAACCATTAAACGCGGAGTTTTAAGCAAGGTGTCCTGCTGCTTGTCAAGCACGTAGAACCCCTCTAGCACCACTGACGAAAACGGCTTTACATAAAGGCTTTTAACATCAACCTTTGTGTGCAGTTCTTCTGATAAATACTTGGTTGCCTTTTTGGCTGCCCACGTTTGTACCGGCTTTAATTGAAACAGTAATAACACTACACTGACAATGAGCAGCACAATGAGCACCAGTATAAGCGTTATTTTGAGTATTTTTTTGATAATTTTGCAGCTTTAAACCCCTGTAAACAAATGCCCGTTATATTAGCAATAGAATCATCATGTGATGAAACCTCTGCAGCGGTATACGCCGATGGCAAGATGCTTAGCAACATCATAGCCAACCAAACTATACACGAGGCCTACGGGGGTGTTGTTCCCGAGCTGGCTTCCAGAGTTCATCAGCAAAACATAATTCCTGCTGTACAACAAGCAATATCTAACGCAAAAGTAAGCAAAAATGATATTGATGCGGTAGCATTTACACGTGGTCCGGGCCTGTTGGGCTCACTATTGGTAGGCGTATCATTTGCGAAAGCGTTTGCGCTGGCCCAAAACCTGCCTCTAATTGAGGTTAACCACATGCAAGCCCACATTTTGGCTCACTTTATTGATGAACCTAAACCAACATTCCCCTTTTTATGTTTGACCGTTTCGGGCGGACATACGCAAATAGTTTTGGTGAAAGATTATTTTGATATGGAGGTAATAGGCCACACTCAGGATGATGCTGCCGGCGAGGCCATGGATAAAACCAGTAAGATACTTGGCCTGCCCTACCCCGGCGGACCACTAATTGATAAATATGCAAGGCAGGGCAACCCTAATGCCTATCAATTTCCCGAACCCCAAATTCCGGGTTACAACTTTAGCTTTAGCGGACTAAAAACTGCCATACTATACTTCATACAAAAAAACGAAGCTGCAACACCTGGCTTTGTTCAAAACAATATGGCTGATATATGTGCTTCGGTTGAAAAGCGCATTGTTACCATTTTGCTTAATAAACTTACTAAAGCTGCGTTAGATTACGGCATAAAAGATGTAGCGCTTGCGGGCGGGGTATCGGCCAATACAGGTTTAAGGCAAGGCTTACAGGAATTAGGCAACAAATACAACTGGAACACTTTTGTACCTAAAATGGAATATTGCACTGATAATGCCGCAATGATTGCCATAGCAGGCTACTATAAATTTTTACAAAAAGATTTTACCGATCAGCATGTGGCGCCACTGGCCCGTATGCCTTTTTAATATAAACACCATGAGTGCACCTTCGCTTATTTTTTGGCTGATATTTGTTTTACCACTGGTAGGACTACTGTTTTGGGTAATGAAACAGGATAAACGGAAAGGTATCACCGGGCTGATAGTTTTGGCTTTAACCGTAATTATTGCCATTGTTTACATGTATGTACGTACAGGCGGAAAGTAACTGATGTACCGGCTTATAGTAACCGTTTGCCTTATTTTAGTGGCCAAAGGCGGCTTTTGTCAATTTATGCAGGGCCTTACACATAAGCCCGATACCTCTTTCTCAAATAACAGTGCGTACCGCAACGCCGTTAAAAAGTATCCTGCCATAAAACTGGCGCCCGATAGCTTACCTGAAGATGTAGAGGCCATCAAGAACATCAGCTACTCTACCGTAAACAAACAATTACTTTTGCTTGATGTATTTGCTCCCAAGAGGCAACAAAAACGCTTACCTGCAATTATTATCATACATGGCGGTGGTTGGCGTTCGGGCAACCGTACACAGCATTACGCATTGGCACAGCAGCTGGCAAGGCAAGGTTTTGTTTGCTTTACACCGGCGTACCATTTATCTACCGATGCGCTTTATCCTGCTGCTGTTAACGATTTAAAAGCTGCAATTGCCTGGGTAAAATCTCATGCTAAAAAGTACAATGTTGATGCAAAGAAATTAAGTGTGCTGGGCTTTTCGGCTGGCGGACAACTGGCTACCTTATTAGGAACAACTGAAAAAAACCTGATGGCCATTGTAGATATTGACGGAACGTTGGCCTTGATACACCCCGAATCGGGCGAGGGCGATGACAGCAAATCAATATCGGCAGCCACCTATTGGTTTGGCTACAACAAAACCCAAAGGCCCGACTTATGGAAAGAAGCTGCAGCGCTAACGCACGTTGGCCCGCTAACACCACCTACGCTCTTCATCAACAGCTCGGTTGACCGTATGCATGCCGGCCGTACAGATTATATTGACACGCTGAACAAATATAAGATCTACAGCGAGGTACATACTTTCCCTGATTCGCCGCATACATTTTGCTTGTTTGAGCCGTGGTTTACACCAACAGTAAAGTACATAACCAGCTTTTTAAACAAATTGCATCTGAAAATTAAGATCTGCAATAATCTGTAAAGCAGTATAATAGCTTTCCTAAACCTTAAATTACAAGAACGAATAGCCATAAGCTCACTGCTTATTTTTGTTAGGATATATCATTGCGATATGTCCATCGGCCTCGTGTTTTAGTTCGGTTACCTTTACATTACGCAAATGTGTTTTTCCCGAAAGCTGCGTATCGTGATAGAAGATATACCACTTACCTTTAAACTCAACAATGGAATGATGGGTTGTCCACCCATCAACAGGCTGCATAAAAGTACCTGAGTAAACAAACGGCCCGGTAGGTTTGCTGCCAATGGCGTAGGCTAAGAGGTGTGTATCGCCGGTTGAATAGGTGAAGTAATACTTACCATTATACTTATGCATCCACGAACCTTCAAAAAAACGACGATCGTGGTCTTTACCTAACAACGGTTTTCCTGCACTATCAATAATAGCTGCATCTTTCACCTCACCATCAAACTCTTTCATGTTGGCGTTAAGCTTAGCTACCTTACAGTTTATTGCCGGTGCATCATCCTGCTGCAAATCGGTTTTTGAGCCATTGGCATCATACTTCCCATTTTTCCAACGTTGTAGCTGGCCGCCCCATATACCACCAAAATACATGTACGTGCTGCCATCTTCATCAGTAAAAACAGCAGGATCAATACTAAAACTACCTGCAATAGGTTTTGGCTCCGCTTTAAACGGACCGGCAGGCGATTTGGATGTAGCCACGCCTATAGCAAACACATCGTTTTTATCTTTTAAAGGAAAGTATAAATAGTATGTTCCGTTTTTAAATGCAGCATCTGGTGCCCATAGTTGCCGCCCGGCCCAAGGTATATCTTTTAAACTAAGCGCCACCCCATGGTCGGTAACGTTGCCGCCAACGCTATCCATTGATAAGATGTGATAATCACGCATGTCAAAATGGTCGCCATTATCATTTTCGGCTACGCCGGCTTCTACATCATGAGATGGGTAAACGTAAATTTTTCCTTCAAAAACATGGGCAGATGGGTCGGCCGTGTATATGTTCCTAATTATTGGCTGCGAAAGATATTGCTTAACTCCTGCTGTATCAACATTTGCAGCTAGCATTTTGTCATTATTTTTTGCCTGTTGTTGGCATGATGTGAGCCCTGCTGCAATAGCAGTTGCTGATAGTAAAACTAAATTTAAATAGTGTTTTCTTCTGATCATACTTGGTTAGGTAATGGTTGTTTAGTTCGAATTTTATTCTCTTTAGTAAAAGATAAATTCAGTTCTACACTGCAATTGATTTACAAAATAGCAGGTTTATGCAATCGATTGTAATTATAAATAACTTTGTATACATTTACAACATAAACCGATTATAAACTTAAGTGTAAGGTATGGCCAAGGGTCATACATCAGCACAAACATCATTTACACCTAAATTTCAAACAACACAATTTTATGACGATTAAGATTTCATGCATATGCTTCGTCTGTTTTATGTCTGCCCTGTCAGCATTAGGACAGGTGAACAACACAACTACTAATCAAAGTAAAACACTAAAAGAAAGCTATAAAAATTATTTTTCTATAGGTGTTGCGGTAGGTTTAAAAGAGATTAATGGTGAACAAGCCGATTTAATATGCAGGCAATTTAGCAGCATAACCGCTGAGAATGCCATGAAAATGGGCCCTATACACCCAAAGGAGGGCGTTTACTACTGGAGAGATGCTGACTCCATTGTGAATTTTGCTCAAAAGAATAATTTGCTGGTAAGAGGACATAATCTTTGCTGGCACGAACAAGTACCCTACTGGATATTTAAAGATAGCAGCGGTAATCAGGTAAGTAAGCAGGTATTACTGAAACGCCTGCACGATCACATTTTTGAGGTAGTTAAACGTTACAAAGGAAAGATTTATGCGTGGGATGTAGTAAATGAAGCTATTGATGATAACCCGGGAAATTTTCTGCGCAACTCTCTATGGTATCAAATATGTGGCGAGGAATTCATAGCAAAAGCCTTTGAATATGCCCATGAGGCCGACCCTAAAGCAATTTTATTTTACAATGATTATAACTCCGAGCGGCCCGAAAAAGCAGAGCGGGTATATAAGCTGTTAAAAAAACTGATCGAGGCAAAGGTTCCGGTACATGCAGTTGGCTTGCAGGGGCATTGGTCACTCAATGAACCATCTGCCGCAGAGCTCAATCAAACCATTAAAAAATTTGCTTCGCTGGGTTTAAAAGTTCAGGTTACTGAACTTGATGTTTCAATATATCCGTGGGAAAAAGAACACCGCAATTTACGGCCCGGCGAAAAAGGTAAATACCCTCCAGTAATTGAACAAAAGCACATGGCCAAGTACAAGGAAATTTTTGAAGTGCTACGGGCAAATAAAAAGTATATTACCGGCGTAACTTTCTGGAACCTGTCTGACCGTTATACCTGGCTGGACGAGTACCCCGTTAAAGGTCGAAAGAATTTCCCGCTGCTTTTTGATGCCAACCTGCAACCCAAAAAAGCATTTTACGAAGTGGTCAATTTCAAATAATTAAGCACTAAAGCAGTTTGGCTTAAACATATTAATAACTAAAACTCGGCACAAACACTGTAAACAGTTCCATGTTGAGCTTGGCATCGTAGTTCAGCGCCTGGTGTTAAATATAAATGGTGGTTTAAAACCTTTATATCTGGAACTTGCCTGGAAGCAAATTAATTAAGTAATGACATGTGTGCATACATTATTAACTTACTAATATTGCAAGCGTACTTATATAACTAATCTAAGCATCACTTCAATAAAAACTTAAAGATTTTCTCCTCATGATTCCAGATTTAGAACAAACTTTCAGATGGTTTGGCCCAAACGACCCTGTTACATTGCAGGCCATTAAACAAACAGGCGCTACCGGAATTGTATCGGCGTTGCACCACGTACCCTGCGGCAACGTTTGGAGCATTGAGGAGATAGAAATAAGAAAAGAAACGATAGAAAAAGCCGGTTTCAGGTGGTCGGTTGTGGAGAGTGTAAACATACATGAATCCATAAAAATTGGTTTGCCCGAACGTGACACTTACATTGACAATTATAAACAGACGCTGGAAAACCTGGCGGCATGTGGCATAACAACAGTTTGCTATAACTTTATGCCGGTGCTTGACTGGACGCGCACCCATTTAGATTACCGGTTGAGCAACGGTGCTTCTGCCTTAAGATACCATGCACCAGCACTGGCGGCTTTTGACTTGTATATACTCCAGAGAGAAGGTGCGCTAACTGACTTTAGTGCAGATGAGCAACTTGCGGCCCGCCAATATCTTGATAGCTTAACACAACCTGATATTGAATTACTCACTAATACCATATTAGCTGGCCTACCCGGTACTGATGAGGTTTTTACCATACCCGAGTTCAAAGTATATCTTGAAAAATACGCACAGGTTAATCAGCAAACGCTAAAGGAAAACCTGGCTTACTTTCTGCAACATATTATACCTGTTGCAGAAGAAACGGGCATTAGAATGTGTATCCACCCCGACGATCCGCCAATCCCAGTTTTGGGTTTGCCAAGGGTGGTTTGTACGGAGCAAGACCTTGTTGATGTAGTCAATGCCTACCCTTCACCATCAAACGGAATTACTTTGTGCACAGGCTCATTGGGAGCTAATGCGTTGAATGACATTCCGGGCATAATTGAGCGCATTGGAGCTCATATTCATTTTTTGCATTTGCGTAATGTACGCCGCGAACTTGATGGCAGCTTTTATGAAGATGAACACCTTACTGGAAGTACTGACATGTATGCTGTAATGAAAGCAGTAGTAAATGAACAAATTAAACGTAAGAGTACAGGCAGAAGTGACTTGTCAATCCCCATGCGGCCAGATCATGGCCACAAAATATTGGACGATTACAACTATGATACTTACCCGGGCTATTCAGTAATTGGCCGCTTAAAAGGCTTGGCCGAACTGCGCGGATTGGAGCTTGGGGTAAAAAGAAGCTTATAGAATCACTTGACGCCACTAAATCAGAGTAGAAAATGTAACGCCCGACCATTAAGTCGAGCGTTATGTTTTACATTGTTATTTAATTAACTTGAACTTGATTAAGCTGATTATTTCAAATTCTCATTAAAGAAATCAATGGTACGCTTCCAGGCAAGTTCGGCAGCTGTTTTATCATAGCGCGGCGTTGTATCATTATGAAAGCCATGGTTAGCGCCTTCGTAAATAAAACCCTGGTATTTTTTGTTATTCTCTTTTAAGGCAGCTTCATATGCCGGCCAGCCAGCGGTAATGCGGGTATCTAATGATGCATAGTGCAGCATAAGCGGTGCCTTTATTTTGGGCACATCGGCAAGTGCGGGTTGTGCACCGTAAAACGGCACTGCGGCAGCCAAATCAGGTACACGTACGGCCATCATGTTGGCAATACCTCCTCCATAACAAAAACCTACTACACCTACTTTGCCGTTGCAATCTTTATGGTTTTTCAGGTACTCGTACGCAGCAATAAAATCTTCTTCCATCTGGCCCTTATCGCGCTTGGCTTGCATGGTACGTCCTTCATCGTCATTTCCCGGGTAGCCACCCAGTGGGGTAAGCGCATCAGGCGCAAGCGATATAAAGCCGGCCACTGCCGCACGCCTGCCAACATCTTCAATGTAAGGGTTTAACCCGCGGTTTTCATGTACAACAATAATGCCTCCCAATTTCTTTTTGGCATTGGCCGGTTTTGATAACAGCCCTTTGATAGTACCGCCACCTTTGGGCGATGAGTAATTGATATATTCTGATTTTAAACGCGGGTCATCGGCCTTTACCTGTATGTTATTTTGATAATCAGGCATCAAAAAACTCATTAACGAAGGCACGGTTAAACCGCCAACGGCATATAACGACAGCTTTTGCATAAAGCCGCGCCTGTCTAAACGGTTGTGTGCATAATCGTCATACAAATCATACACCTCCTGTTTAATGTCTTCTTTCTTTATATCGCTCATAGTTTAGTGTTTTATCAAATGTAACAAATTGACTTATAACACAAACGCAACAAATAAGCGACAACCCTCAACGCGTTTAGCTTTTTTGCTTACGCAGATACTTGGTAAGTATAACTATCATCTGCCCATCAATTTTTCCTTCTATCTGCTCGGTATTATCGGCCACTAAACGAATATTTTTGACAACAGTGCCCATCTTGGCGTTCAGTTGGCTGCCTTTTACATCTAACGAACGTGTAAGCACTACGGTGTCTCCGTTCTCAAGCACTGCGCCCAAACTATCCTTATGCACTTCGGCTGGCGCTGCATCTTCAATTGCAGCCTGTTTGGCCCACTCCAGCGTGTTTTCATCAAGGTAAAGCATGTCTAAACTGTCGGCGGCCCAGGTTTCATTTTTAAGGCGGGTAAGTAAGCGCCATGCTAAAACTTGTACAGCCGGCACCTCGCTCCACATGGCATCAGGCAGAAAGCGCCAGTATTGCGGGTCAGTTGTACCGCTGTTTAGTTCTAACAAGCACGATTCGCATACTACAATTTGGTTGTTGGGATGCTCTGCCGGCGGTACAGTGTAAACCGATAAGCTGTTTTCTGCGTTGCATAATTCACAGCGGTTGCCGCTTCTGGCTAATAGTAATTCCATGTTTGTGTATCAAAGCCGCAAAGCTAAAAGATTTGGCAGGCTTTACAGCACAACCCATAGTTTTTAAAAAGCTTCATTTAAACCCAAAAAGAAACCTCTTGAGCCATAGCGCCCCCAGGCATAATCTAAACATAAATTGGTGCGTGTTGCTTTGTTAAACAGTACACGCAAGCCCCCACCATAGCCCGGCTGCCATTTTTCAAATAATTTGGTACCGGCAGCATCGTTAGCAGTTTGGAGGTTAAAGAAAGTTACTCCGCTGATGAATTTATTACGTAAAAGTGGAAAGCGATATTCAACTTCTGAGTAGTTGTATTGCGTACCCTTGAAGTAGCCTACGGTATACCCGCGCGCACTACGAAAGGCCGGGTCTTTACCCGAACCCGGTAACTCAAGGTATGGTAAAGCACCTGTGGCAAGATAGGAGCCCCAATTCCATAAAGCTACCACGTGCTCGGGGTTACGTTTGGAGAGACTGAAATATTTACGCAGGTCTGTAGTAAAAACCATGGCATTTTTTGAACTGCCCATCCATGATTGATTCAAACGCACGCCGGCATCAACATAAAAACCTTTGTATGCCCGGTTTAAATTATCGCGCGTGGTGTACTGCACATTAAACAGCAATCCATTGGCCGAGTAGTTGCCTCGGTCAAACCCATAACGGTCGGCATAAATATTATAGGGCGTTAAGTCGGTGGTTGATATACGATCTTCAATACTCCGCCTTATATCAAATGATACGCCCGCACCCACAAACAGGTTTGGCTTAATTTCCTTGTAAATCTTCTCCCTAAAGTTAAAGAAGATGGAATGGAACACATACCCTTTACGTTCAGCATTAGCAAGTGCCTGGTCTTCGGTACTGCCATTATTTGCTTGGCCAATGCCGTAGCCAAAATCGGGCGTAACGGTTTTGGCAGCTACCAAACTGCCCTGAAGGTTCCAGTGGTTGGCGTTAGTAAATACGTTGTGGTTTATGTAAAAGTAAATAATGCCCTTGGTGGTAATTGAGGCCGAAGTAGCAGCAACAGACATTAAGGTTTTAGGATCGGCCCCTAACTTACGACCGGCTACCGCCTTTATACCTATTTGTGAACCTATACTGGGGTTTGATGCCACGTTAGGTATAATAGTAATGCCCGACGGTTTCTTTTTTACAGAATCCTTTCTGCCGTTGGGATGGAATATCAGGTTAAAAAGATCGCCTACATCAAACTGCCTTGAAAAATCTTCGACAGGGGGTTTAACTTGCTGCTGCTTTATGCGCAACGAGTCGGCCTTGACTGAATCAACAGGTACGGTTTGCCCTACTGCAAGAGCAGGTATGCATAGCAATGCAAACAGAACCATTTTTTTTAAATAGTCCTGTATATAGTTTAATGGGAGGTGCACTGTATAAGAGATAGATGTAAATGAAAAGACGGCCAAAACCATCATTTGTTTTAATTAGGGGAGCAGTATTTGAACGCTTTAATATGCCCTATGTTGTACAAATACAGGCCTAAACAATAAAATTGCTTACGCGTTTATATTAAGTAAAGCCTTTGGCAATATGGAGAAAACAGTAATTGATATAAAAGCTGGTAAGCATACTCATCACTTTGAAATTGCAGAATACCCACACCACAGCCACGAACGCTGTAAGATAAATGTGTATGAAGAAGGCAAGTTGGTAGCAGGCTTTGAGCCCTGCAATAATGAGTACCTTAAACTTTGTAGTAACCTCGGCAACGTAAGTGAAAAAGTGCTGCACTTGTTAGCCGACCGTATTGAAGCTTATGGAATTTAGCTCATGGTTTACACTCAGCACTGACACATGATTTTAAGTTGATTAAACTAAAACTTCAGCTAAAGCAACCAGGTAGAATTTGATAAATCATCACGGGTTAACTGCAGGTAGCGTATAAACACGCAAAAGGTTATATAAAATTTTGTTTTACAAAAACATATTAACCGCTTTGTAAATTATATGGTACAAAAGTATTAACACCAAGTTAACAGGCACATGATGCGCAAAACTTTACCGCTACATAAATTTATATTTACTGCGTTTGCAGTATTATGTATTACTAATTATTCATTTGCGCAAATTACCCTAGACACAGTCCGTAAAGATTCAACCGATCATATTTTACAGGTGCCCGATACGGTTAAACACCTGGAAAGTAAGTTCACGTCGTTACTTCCGCCGGCTGTTTTTATAACTTATGGTTTCTTATCGTTAGGTGTAAAGCCAATACGGGATGTTGACTATCACGTTTATAACAATGTGCAAACTAAAAACCCCAATTTTCATACGCCAATAGACGATTATTTTCAGTTTGTACCCGTAATTACCGTTTATGGTTTAAATGCTTTTGGATTGGCTGGTAAAAACAGGTTTATTGACCGTACCATACTTTACGCCATGTCTGAAGCTATCAGGCTCGGAACTGTTACGCTGATTAAAAAAACGGCAGACAGGCTGCGCCCAAATCAGTTTGACAGGCAATCATTCCCATCAGGCCATACCAGTACAGCCTTTGCGGCCGCCGAATTTATGGCACAGGAATATGGCGAGGTTTCACCTTGGTTTGGTGTTTATGCTTACTCGTTTGCAACCGCAACCGCTATTTTAAGGGTTTATAACAACGACCACTGGTTTAGTGATATTATTGCCGGAGCTGGGTTTGGTATCTTGTCAACAAAGGCAGCCTACCTCTTATACCCCTACATTCGTAATACATTTTTCAGAAACGACAAAAATAAGGATGATAAGAAAGCCACTTTATTCATCCCAACCTTTAACAACGGTTACGCCGGATTCTCGTTCGTAAAAACATTTTAGTTTATAGCTCCTTCCTAAGCTGGTAGCTTTAGATATTTTGAAAGGTAACGCATGTTCATAAAATTGGCTACCTTTATTACATTATTAGCCGCTGTATAAAATTTAATGCAAGAAGCTCCAACTCCGCGTAATGAGCAAAAACGTATTGCTGCATTGCAGGCATACAATATACTCGATACTGCATCTGAACAGGATTTTGATGAGCTTACGCAACTGGCATCAGCTATATGCGGTACGCCTATAGCGCTTATTAGCCTGGTTGATAAAAACCGTCAATGGTTTAAATCGCGCTACGGCACAGATGTAACAGAAACCGATAGAGCCCTATCATTTTGTGCTCATGCTATAAATAAGCCCAACGACATTCTTGAAGTTGAAGACGCCCGTGCAGACGAGCGTTTCAAAAACAATGCTTTAGTAACGGGCGACCCAAACATTGTTTTTTACGCGGGCATGCCATTGGTTGATGAAGAGGGTTATGCCTTAGGTTCGTTATGTGTAATTGACCATAAACGCAAGCAACTTAACGAACAACAACAATTGGCACTCAAAATTTTAGCAGGTCAGGTTATATCAAAGTTAAAGCTGCGCAAAAAGTTATTAGAGCTTGAAAACGCAGGCAAGCGAATACAAAAGTTAAACACACTCCTTACGCTTAAAGAGCGCGAGGCCATGCAGATTATTGAGCATACACCCATGTCAATGGCGTTGCATACCGGCGAAGACATGAAGATCATTTTTGCGAACAAAATGATGCTCAAGGCATGGGGTAAAGACAGTACCGTATTTGGAATGCCTTTTAATGTTGCATTACCCGAACTGGCTGCCCTTGACTTTCCCAAAACCATGCGCCAGGTTTATCGCAAGGGTATCCCCTATGAACAGTCAGAGGCGCACATGTCATACCTGCATGAGGGACAGATTAAAGAATTTTACTACACTTATAGCTTTACACCATTAAAGCTCGAAGACGGAACCGTTTGGGGACTGCTAAATACTGCTTACGATGTTACGCAAAATGTAAAAAGCCGCGAGAGTGTTGAGCTTGCCGAAGAAAGGCTTCGTTTGGCAGTGCAATCGGCAGAGTTAGGTACGTTTTACCTTGATTCGGCAACACATGAGTTTGTGTCTTCGCCACGCTTAAAAGAATTGTTTGGCTTTGATCCCGAAGAAGAGTTGTCCCTATCGGCCGCATTGGCACAGATAGCAGAAAGTCATCGCTATAAAGTAGCCAGCGCAGTAAATGCATCATTAACGCAAGGCTCTGCCTTTGATATTGAATACCCTGTTATTGGTTATCATGATAATGTGCAAAGATGGGTACGTGCTACAGGTAAGGTTTACGCCTCAGCTGAGCAGGGTAAGGCACCATTTTTTTCAGGTACTATTTTAGATATTACCGAACGCAAGCAAGATGAGCAGCGCAAAAATGATTTCATAGGCATGGTAAGCCATGAATTGCGTTCACCGCTTACCTCAATAAGCGGCTACATACAAATGCTTAAAATAAAAGCCGCTAAAAGTAACGAGCCTACAATTACCGATATTGCTGAGAAAGCTAAACGCCAGGTTGACCGCATGTCGGGCTTAATAAGCGGCTTTTTAGATGTCGCCCGTTTGGGTGAAGGTAAAATTAAGCTGAATTGCGAACGCTTTAACATTGCCCGTTTGTTAACAGATGCCGAAGAAGAAGTTTTAGCTACAGTTAGTACTCACGTTGTTAACTTTGCCAACGTTGAAGATGTTATTGTAAACGCCGATATTGAAAAAATAGGACAAGTATTAACCAACTTTATCAATAATGCAGTTAAGTATTCTCCCTTCAACAGCACCATTGTAGTTTCATGCACAACATCGGGGCAGGTAGCCAAAATATCGGTAACTGACGAGGGAATGGGTATACCAGTTGAAGATCAAGCACACGTTTTTGAGCGCTTTTACCGGGTAGAAAGCGAACAAATGAAAGTTGTGAAAGGCTTTGGTATAGGCTTATACATTTGTAAAGAAATAATTGAAAGCCATGGCGGCAAAATTGGTGTTAATAGCAAGTTAGATTACGGCAGCACCTTTTGGTTTGAACTACCGGTTGATCAAACTGAATAATAGTAACACAAATCTATACCTCCTAATTAATTCACAAGCTCGCGCTTATACTTATTTTTATATTCAACCGGTGATAGGCCGGTTATGCGCTTAAACGTACTCCTGAATGCTTTGGTATCGGTGTAACCTACGTTATACATCACTTCGTTCACACTGTTTCGCGTGTTTTCAAGATTCATCTTTGCAGCTTCAATTTTCACACGCTGAATATATTCTATCACGGTATTTGAAGTTGCCTTTTTAAAGCGGCGTTCAAGGTTGCGCCTGCCCAGGGCAAACATTGATGCAAGCTGCTCAACCGTTATTTTTTCCTGGTAGTTTTGCTCAATGTATTCCTGTGCTTTCTTTACAGAATGATCGGCATGATCTTTTTGCCCTTGAAAAATAATAAACGGCGACTGGCTGCTCCTCTCCATTTCAATAGCAAAAACTTTGGAGCTAAGAATAGCCATTTCGCGGCCGGTAAATTTTTCAATGAGATACAGAATGAGGTTTAAGTAAGAAAATGCACCTCCGCTTGAATATATCCCCTGCTCATCGGTTATAATTTTTTCTGTTACTAACTCCACTTCCGGAAACATCTGCTGAAATGCATTAGCAGCCATCCAATGTGTGGCGCATTTACGGCCCTTAAGCAAACCTGTTGAAGCCAACAGAAATGCACCCAAACACAGGCTTGCCACTTCTGCACCTGCACTATGCTGCTTAATTATCCAGGGTATGAAGTCTCTGTTACTTTCAATGGCCTGGGTTAAATCACCATCAAGAGCGGGTATAATAATAAGATCTGTTTTATGCACATTATCAATTACAGCATCGGTATTTACGGTAAACAAGCCACCAGTAACAGGTGTATGGGCTGATAGCCCTACCAATTGCACGTCAAATGCCGGAGCTTCACCTTTGGCTGCAAAAAAATGATTCACCTGGGTAAGCAATTGTCTTGAGCCTTCCAAACTACCCAGAATTGCTCCCTTAGGTACTAAGATTGATATGTGCTTCATAAATCAAATTTAACGGAAAGTATTGTCGCAATCAACCCCTCAAATTGGCGTAAATACACTCATCTTTATATGGTTATCCAAATAGCTTTGCAATACTTTTTGAATTTAGTTATTGTATATTCAAACATGTTGAATGCAGCAATAAGGAATTTTACACTATAAAACTTAAAATGATGAAAAGACTAGATGCTTACCTCTTTTTTGACGGCAACTGCCGCGAGGCCATGAACTTTTACAAGGACACCTTTGGAGGTGAATTGAATTTAATGACCATAGGCGAATCACCTGCCAAAAATCAGTTTCCAGAATCAATGGTGGATACTGTACTACATGCCGGTTTAATAATCGGCGATTTTACCATAATGGCATCAGACAATTGCATGGGAGGAGATTTGCCCAAAGGAAAAGACGTAAGCTTACACCTGAGTTGTGAAAGTACTGAAGAAGTTGACTTATTGTTTGATAAACTGAGCGCAGGTGGCCAGCCGCTGATGCCGCCTAAGGAAGAGTTTTGGGGCGATTATTTTTGCTCAGTTACCGATAAGTATGGTTTTAACTGGATGTTGTCATTTTCGGCTCAAAGGCAGTAACAAAATCTTTATCTTTATTAAACACTAAACTTATCAATTATGAAAAAAATCAAAATTATTTATTGGATAGTTACCGGTCTGTTCTTATTTGTAATGGTAGGCAGCGCCATACCCGATGTACTGGTGATGGATATGGCCGTACAAGGTTTTAAAGAAATGCAAATGCCTGCTTATCTGTTACCCTTTGTAGGCGTGGCTAAACTATTAGGTACTATCGCTATTTTGGTTCCGGGCTACCCCCGTATTAAAGAATGGGCTTACGCTGGGTTAATTTTTGATTTAATAGGTGCGATATATTCTGTGGCCGCCTCGGGCAAATCGGTTGAAAACTGGGCTCCTATGTTATTATTTGTAGCCTTGGGTTTTGCTTCATATTATTACTATCACAAACTGCAAAAAGCAAAGGAGTTAAACACTTTAAATGCTAACCTTAGCCATAATATAGCAAGCAGTACACTACAAACTACACTGTAGCGTTGGTTATAATTGCCGCTTTATGATATTTGTTTATGTATGGTTATTTTAAGGTTTTCGGGCGGGCAGGGTTTGCTGCGTAAAAATGCAACGCGCTGCTCTCCGGTATAATTACCATTTATCCAGGTTTTAATATCGTTACGCTCCAAAATGGCGGGCATACGATCATGAATTTGCGCCATCGCTGCGTTAGGCTCCATGGTAATCATGGTAAAGGTTGGCAGCAAAATGCCGGTTTTAATATCAAACCATACATCCCACAAACCGGCAATGTAAAATGGCTGACCATCGATGCGTTCAACACGATACGTGCGCTCCTGCTCTTTATTATACTCAAAGAAAGCTTGTATACGTACCACGCAATGCTTTTTACCTACAAGCTCTCGCCACAAGGGTACTAAAAACAACGATTCGATGCGGGCATGCTTGTGTTTACTGTGCACACGGTTGTCATCAAGCGACAGTAAGCCCCAACGGTATTGCTGCACTTTATCAGGAACGGCATCGGTAACAACAGGAAGCATTGAACCCGGGTTGCCGCCACCGTTGTTTTTGGGTGTGTAAGAGCCGCCATCGCGGGTTATGATCTTAATATCTTTTTGTTCGCCTATCTCAACATGTCCGCACATACATTAAAACATTAATTTACAAAGCTAATAATATTAGCATTATATTACAAACGTTAACCACTTGAAGAATAGTATTATCGATGAAATCTTCAGCGCGTTACTACGATATCATTCCATTTGGTAGTGTATTGCTTACTTAATGATTCCTGTTTCATGATCCACTTGCGGTCAAAACCCTCAATGGCCAGCTTTAAAGTACCCCTTCCGTAACGGTTGTTCAGGTCGTCCATTAACCCGGCAAGTTTTTGTTCGCGGCTGTGTTCGTAATTTGCAAACATGTTATACTGAACTTCGCCGGCAGGTATAATGCCTGTAGCCCGTAAGCCGGTTTTTAAATAATTGTAACCTGGTTGCCATATAGCCCTTATAGCCTGTACAGCTACACGGGTAAACTGGTGCGTACTATTGGCAGCAAACGGAACCTTCACGGTGATGCTTGGATAATGCTGATCGTGCTTTACATTATGCTTATTTGTACGCAGGTATATGGTAAGCGTAAGAGCCATGCTTTTTTGCTGCCTAAGCTTAAGCGCAACTGTTGCTGCGTGCATGGCAATGGCTTCCTCAATAGGTTCAAGCCGAGTTTGATAGGTATTAAAACTTTGGCTGCTCTCAATACCCTTTGATCTTTCGGCAACATCCCTTATAACGTTGCATGGTATGCCCCAAAGCTCCTGGTGCAGGCGCCAACCTTGCACTGTCATTTGCTGGCGTACAAAATCGGCCTTTAGCTGCCTGAAATCATGAGCTGTATTTATTTTATGCTCCAGCAATTTTTGAAAATAGGCCAACCCAACGCCCCATACATCCTCAATAGGAAAATTTTTTACGGCTTTGCTGATCTTCTCTTCCGTATCAAGCACCATAAAAGCTTTCTTTTGCTTCTTTGCTGCTTTATTTGCCAGCTTAGCTAGTGATAGTGTTGGTCCAATGCCCAGGGTAATTGGTAGGCCGGTATCGTGCATTACGTTAGTGCTAATTGTTTCAGCGTGCTTCTCCAGGTCAAGGCTGTGTATATTTCCGAGAGCCATAAACGCCTCGTCGATACTGTAAACCATTAGCGTATAGGTATAGCGGGCAAGGTTGTTCATTAAGCGGGCGCTCATATCGGCATAAAGCGGATAATTGCTGCTGAATATTACGGCATCGTTCTTTTGCAGGTTTTGCCTTACCATAAATTCGGCATCGGCCATTTTAATGCCTATTTCTTTGGCTTCATTGCTGCGTGCAATTACGCAACCATCGTTGTTGCTTAACACTACAACTACACGGCCTTCCAGTTCGGGCTTGAATAGCCTTTCGCAACTTACGTAGCAATTATTAATATCAACATGCGCAAACACGACTATACCTCCCTACTCTGTGCCGCGGATGTAAAACCGGGTTTAATGTAACGGTAACCACACCCCAGCAAGTCCAGTGTTCACCGGCGCCAATGGTTATGCTATCAGATGGCTTATCAGCCTTTAACACCAACTGGTTACCTTCGGGTGCATACTCTCTTGTAAAAAAATCACCGTTATAAAAAAAAACTACAATACTGCCCGGCACAGGTTTAAGCGTTCGGTCAATTACCAGCACATGATCTTTAAGAATATGATAGGTTCGCATGGCATCACTGCCCATACGCATGTAAAAGGTATTGTCAGGGTCTATTACAATAATCTCTGACACGTCAAGCTCAGGCTCCTCATGCGTTAGCATAGGCAACCTAAACCCAAGCACATCCCGCTTCTCCCTATGTTGCCTCAATTTTAGCATGGCCCAAAAATAAAAAGTTCAAAAATAAATACTAAATTTTTTAGCATTTACTTTTGAACAAGTAATTAACATTGGGGAATTAAAGTAACTGGGATTAGTTATATAAATATTAATTCAAACTTCGATCTTTTAAAAATGGTAGACACGTTTGCAATTAGATTATCAATGCACCGGTTTGTACAAACTAATCATCACAGGTTTTAAGTTGAAAGACAGCTTATGCATGCTATGACCATTAAATAGCAGGTAATTTTCGCTTAAATACCCTATTGGTTCAAAAGTATTGGTACAATAATCAGATGCGTAAACATAAAAGATGGGCATTATAATATTACAGCTCTTTAGTTTATTAACCGCAATAATGGACTTGAGCGCAGATGTGTCAAGGCTACCTTTCATAAGATTGAAAGCATTTTTAAAGCTGTCGCTCGCGCTATCTGAAATCAACATATCCTCCACCTGTCCCTTTGATGAAACACTTATGAGTAAGTTAGTAAATGTTGGTGTACACGCACTTCTCAATTCATCAGGGTAGTTAAAACTTTGGATGAAAGACTTTTGAAAATCAAAGCTTTGCTTTTGAGCAAATCCTGCGTTAACTTGTATTACTAATGCCAGCGTTAACATAACACAAAACATTAGTCCTTTACTAACACTTTTGTTCTTCATCCTTTTAGCATTTAGTATTGATTGTACTGCACAAAATCGTTAGCTCTTTAAATAAACGATCACAATCATGGTTTTCATTAGCTTAAAGCTAGCTAAAATTTGTTATTTGAACTGTAACAATACTTAAAACTTTCCTCAATATTTTGAGGGAAAGATAACCTGGATTTTGTAAGGCACCTTTGTAGGTAACTTCTCGGTTTGGATTTCCACAAAAAAATAACGCCCGGCACATTGCGCCAGGCGTTATTTATAAATATAGCTCTTTCGCTTAAAACAGCTCGGGTTTTGATACTGGGCCATGCTGCTCGCTACCCATCATGCCCATTACCACAAATATGGCGGCAAAGGCCAGCAGCGAATGGATTAAGTCCGTTGCATTATATACAAACACGCATACTGCCCAACCTACTATACAAATCAACGCGGTTAAAAAAAATAATATTTTCATCATGCCAACTCCTATTCTTTAAATCGTTTACGTGCTTGTACGCAAACAACTATTTAATAGTTATGGCACAGATGATTAATTAAAGTTTAACCATTTTTTTCTTACAACTTGTTGTTGAGGTGTAAGATCTGTGCGGCTTTGTATGCTGTATTTCTTTTGCGTTGTTTGCTTTAAAGTAACCGGAATAGTTAGCTCACGTCCATCACGTATAACAACAATATCAAGCTTATCGCCTACATTTTTATCCTTCATTAAGGTTTTAGGATCTGTTGCTGCAACGCCGTTTATGCTCACCAGTTCATCGTTCACGTTTATGCCATCAACCCAGGCAGCTGTACCGCGCAATACTCCGGCTACCTTAATACGACCTGCCGGGTTTGCCGGTGGAAGCATACGTATACCTAAATCGGCAATGCTATGGCCTTCATACTCATTAAATGCACGGTAACCTGCATAAGCTAAGTATTTGTTATAGTCCATATCGTCGGTACCGTTAATGTACTTGGCGTAAAAATCATCAAGTTTTTTACCGGCAAATTTTTCAAATGCAGCTTTAAACTCAGCATCGGTATAACCACGTTTTTTTACTTTGTAGTACTCATTGTACATGTAACGCATAACATCATCTAACGACTGCTTGCCTTGCGTAGCATTAATAATTTCCAAATCAAGCATCATACCCACAACAGCACCTTTGTTATAGTAAGAAATGCCGGTGTTAATGGTATTTTCGTCAGGACGGTAGCTTTTAATCCAGGCGTCGAAGCTTGATTGAGATACCGGCTGAACCTTGGTTCCGGGGGTATTGTCAATTGTATTGAAATCAGCCGCAAGCGCGGTTAAGTAATGCTCAACAGGAAACAGGTTAGTACGACGCACGGTTAAGTTATCATAATAAGCTGTAAAGCCTTCTGCTATCCACAGGTTGGTGGTATAGTTTTCATTATCATAATCAAACGGACCTAAAGCGATAGGGCGTAAACGCTTTACATTCCACAAGTGAAAATGCTCGTGTGCTACCAGGCTTAAAAATCCTTCGTAGGTCGACTCCTTGGTATAACCATCGCGGGTTGCACCCAAAACGGTAGAACTCAGGTGCTCAAGGCCACCGCCACCTTTTACATAGTTATGCACAATAAATACATAACGCTTGTTCGGATTTTCGCCAAAAATTTTCACCTCTTCTTCAATCACCTTGGCCATATCCTTTTTAAGGCGTTCTTTATCGTAATTACCTCCGCCGTACATACATACTTCGTAATTGGTGTTTCCAACTTTGAAATCAAAAATATCCTGTGTACCTACCTCAATTGGCGAATCATAAAGGATATCATAGTTTGGCGATTTTACGGTAAACGGATCATTGCCAACCATTTCTAAACTGGTTGAAACCTTGTTCCAGTTTTTGTAAGGAATAATTTTTATGGTTGATGGCAGGTTAAGCCCCCCCTCAGGATAAAAGAACATGCCTGAGGTTGATAAAAACGCATGCGTAACATCAATAAATGCGGTACGCACCGAAATTTCAAAAGCATAAAAGCGGTACTTAACTTTTACAGAGCTTACCCCCTGCGTATTTAACTGCCACACGTTTTTACGCACTTTAGTCACATCCACGGCTTTACCGCCACTTTGCGCCGAAAACGATTCCACGTTTTTGGCAAACTCACGCACCAGGTATGAACCTGGTGTCCACACCGGCATCTTTAAATTAAGTTTGCTTTGAGCAATGCCTTTAATGTCCATTTCAATATCGGCATAGTGGGCCTGCGCCTCAGGAAAACTAACAGTATAAGATATTTGCAGCGCACCCGCTGCTTCACTGGTAAAACTCATCAGTAAAAAATAAAATAAAACAAGAATTTTTAAGTGCCACTTTTTCATCCGGCTAAAATAAAATTTTTTACCGGGCAAACCGTCTGCTAATTAGCCATGTATAGTTGTAAAATGGTTGATACATAGATTTGACGTGAATAATTAGCCCTTATTTTGCTTGTTAGTTTAACAGTGTAGTAACGCTGCTTTATTTTAACACCATAAGTGTTAATTTTATAGCTGCCCCTACGCTGCCAATCTATATACAAACCACTTTAACAAACGCACTTTTTAAATTCCATGAAGATAAGATACATTGTTTTTATAGCGATAGCATTGATTATCGGCTACCTTATATTTAACAAACTTCGTGGCGATGGAAACAAGGAGGGCGGTCCTGCCGCCGGAGCGCAGGCCGGAGGAAAAGGTGGTAAAGACGGCAAAAGAAAAGGCGGGCCCATACCTGTCACTGTGCAGATAATAAAAGACACTGTATTCAACAACACCATAAACATTACCGGAACAATTGACCCTAATGAAAGGGTAAACCTTACCAGCCAAACCGCGGGCAACATTACCGGCATTTACTTTACCGAAGGCAGCCGCGTTAAAAAAGGCCAGGTGCTGGTACGCGTTTATGATCAGGACTTACAGGCAACGCTCAAGCAAACCGACTATCAAATTCAACTTGCTAAAGAGAACGAATACCGCAACCGCGTTTTACTGCAAAAGGAAGCAGTAAGCAAGCAAGAGTATGACACCTCACTATCATCATACAATACGCTTAAGGCTCAGGCCGACGGTATAAGAGCCCAAATTGCACGTACGGTTGTACGCGCTCCGTTTAGCGGTACAATTGGCTTGCGCAATATAAGCCCGGGCGGATACCTTACACCGCAAACCAACATTGCTACACTGGTAAATACCGACCCTATGAAAGTTACTTTTTCGGTTCCCGAAAGGTACCGTTCACTGGTAAAGCAAGGCACTAAAATATCTTTCAATATTGCCAGTTCGCGTAAAAACTTTAGTGCTACGGTATATGCTATTGATCCGGAAGTTGATGCCTTATCACGTACGGTAACCGTACGCGCCCGCGCTGCAAACCCAGGTAATGAAATTACGGCAGGCGGCTTTGCAAAAATAAGCCTGGTGCTTGAGCAAAACCCGCGTACTATTATGGTTCCTACACAGTGTGTAGTGCCTGATTTAAAATCGAGCAAGGTATTTATTGCCCGTAATGATACCGCCTACGCACGCCCTGTAAAAACCGACGTACGTACCGATACCCAAATTGAAATTATTGAAGGCCTTAAACCGGGCGACAGTGTAATTGTATCGGGCATTATACAAATGCGGCCAAAGGTTCCTTTAAAAATTGTAAAAGTTATTAAGTAATAAGCAGGCACTTACAAATAAAGCATAAATGAGTTTATCCTCAGTTAGTATAAAGCGGCCTGTTTTGGCCACGGTAATGTCGGTTGTTATTGTAGTTTTCGGCGTTATTGGTTACAAATTTTTAGGCATTCGCGATTTTCCCTCGGTCGATCCGCCCATTATAAGTGTAAGTACCAGTTATTCGGGTGCTAACGCCGATGTAATCGAATCACAAATAACCGAACCGTTAGAGAAAGCAATAAACGGCGTACAGGGCATTCGAAATATTTCGTCAACAAGTTCGGTTGGCTCGAGCAATATTACGGTTGAGTTTAACCTCGATGCCGATTTGGAAACCGCAGCGAACGACGTTCGCGACAAGGTATCGCAAGCACAACGGCAGTTACCACAAGATATTAACGCACCACCGGTAGTAAGCAAAGCCGACGCCAACGCCGATAATATTATAACCCTTACCGTAAGCAGCAATACCCGAAACATTACCCAGGTAAATGATTACGCCGAAAATGTATTGCAGGAGGCTTTGCAAACTATTCCGGGTGTAAGCCAAATTAACCTGCAGGGCCAGCGCCAGTATGCAATGCGCTTGTGGATTGACCCTAATAAGCTTTCGGCGTTAAACCTCGCAGCAACAGATATTAGCGCTGCCCTTGCGCGTGAAAACGTGGAACTCCCGGCCGGTAAAATATCCGGTAACAGTACCGAAGTTACCGTAAGAGCACTGGGTAAACTGGTCACCGAGAAAGACTTTAACAACCTTATTATCAGAGCTGACAGCAACCGTGTTATACGCCTTAGCGATATTGGCTATGCAGTTTTAGGTTCGGCAAATGAGGAAACTGCCTTTAAAGAATCGCTGGTGCCGCAGGTGGGTTTGGCGGTTGTGCCACAGCCGGGTGCCAATTATGTTCAAATTGCTAAAGACTTTTACATTCGTTTAGCTCAGGTACAAAAAGATTTACCGCCCGATATACAACTTCAGGTAGCTCTTGATAATACACGCTTCATCAACCAATCTATTGAAGAAGTGGAAGAGACCCTTATTATCTCCTTCATCCTGGTTGTAATTATTATCTACCTCTTCTTCCGCGATTGGCTTATAGCTTTCCGCCCGCTAATTGATATTCCGGTGTCGCTTATTGGTGCATTTTTTATTATGTACATATGCGGCTTCTCTATCAATATTTTAACTCTGCTTGGAATAGTTTTGGCAACCGGCCTTGTGGTTGATGATGGTATTGTAGTAACTGAAAATATATATAAAAAGGTTGAAGAAGGCATGCCTATCCGCAAGGCCGCGTTTGAGGGCTCGGCCGAAATTTTCTTCGCCGTAATATCTACATCGGTAACGCTGGCGGCCGTGTTCTTACCCATCGTTTTCTTACAGGGCTTTACCGGCCGGCTGTTTCGGGAATTTGCCGTGGTTGTAGCCGGTGCAGTATTAATTTCAGCATTTGTATCATTATCGTTAACGCCTATGCTTAACGTGGTTTTAGTTCGCAAAAACCATAAAAAATCGGCTTTTTATGAGAAAACTGAGCCGTTCTTCGTACGCATGAACAAGGCATATACCGATACCCTCGTGTCGTTTATGAAACTGAAATGGGTATCGGTAGTCATACTGGCTGTTTCGGTTTTGCTGATAGGCATTTTAATTAAAGTCATACCATCAGAGCTTGCTCCGTTAGATGACCGTAGCTTACTGCGTTACACGGTAACCGGTTCAGAGGGTGCCAATTACGAGTTCATGACCAAATACATGGACCGTGTTGCGCAACTTGTTGAAGACTCCATCCCCGAAGCAAAGGTTAATATTGAAATTGTTTCTCCCGGTTTTGGTAGTGCATCAACCAACTCGGGTTTTGGCAGGCTGGGGCTTGTACCGCCAAATGAACGTACCCGCACGCAAGCGCAAATTGCCGACTGGCTTAACGGAAAACTTAAACGCTTTCCAGATGCGCGGGCGCTGGTTGTACAGGAGCAAACCATAAGCGGCGGCGGTAGCGGTGCACGTACCTCTTTGCCGGTACAATTCGTTATTCAAAACCAGGATTTTGAAAAAATTCGCAAAGTTTTGCCTGACTTTTTTAGCGAGGTAAGCAAAAGTCCTATTTTCTCAAGCTCTGACGTTAACCTTAAATTTACCAAGCCTGAGCTGCGCATAACAACCGACCGTGACCGCGCACGCGACTTAGGAGTTTCTGTTGCCGATATTTCTCAAACACTTCAACTGTATTATAGTGCCGGCCGTTTAGATTACTTTTTAATGAGCGGCAAGCAATACCAGGTAATAGCCCAGGTTGACCGCGCCAACCGCGATCAGCCGCTTGACCTCAAATCTGTTTATGTGCGTAGTAGCAAAGGCACCCTGGTGCAGTTAGATAACGTAGTTAAGGTTGAAGAAAGCTCTGCACCGCCATCTATTTACCACTTTAACCGCTACAAATCAGCCACGGTTCAGGCTGGCTTAGCTGAGGGTTATACCATTGGCGATGGTATTAATGAAATGCAGCGCATATCTAACAAAATGCTCGACCCAAGTTTCAGTACTGCGCTTAGCGGCCCCTCACGAGATTATGCCGAAAGCTCATCTAACATTTTGTTTGCCTTTGGTTTTGCCCTTTTGTTGATTTACCTGGTATTGGCCGCACAGTTTGAAAGCTTTATGGACCCGGTAATTGTAATGCTTACCGTTCCGCTGGCAATTGCAGGTGCCTTTGTATCATTATGGTTCTTTAACCAAACACTAAACATTTTTAGCCAGATTGGTATGATTACTCTTGTAGGTTTGGTTACCAAAAACGGTATTTTGATTGTTGAGTTTGCCAACCAGCGCATGGAACACGGCCTGCCTAAGTATGAAGCCGTTGTTGAAGCCGCCACTGCACGCTTACGCCCCATATTAATGACCAGTTTAGCTGTAGTATTAGGTGCCGTGCCTATTGCGCTGGCTTTGGGGGCGGGCGCTAAAAGCCGGGTATCATTAGGTATAGTAATTATGGGTGGGATGATGTTTTCGCTGGTTCTTACGCTGTATGTAATTCCAATGATGTACGTGTTGCTGGCATCTAAAACCCGCCGCAACCCGGACGAAGAACCTGAGGACGAAGCAACCAGAAAAGAACCTTTATTAATTGAAAACCTGTAAGCTAAGCAATGAAGATAATTAAATTCACCTGTATTGTATTTGGTTTGCTTGCACTGGCTAACGCTTTACATGCACAGGAAACAAAGGTTCCAAACGTGCCACAACTTACTTTGAAAGAAGCGTTGGAGATAGCTTTGCAGAACAACTATGACATTAAGCTATCAAAAAATTCCTCTGCCATTGCTAAAAATAATGTAACCATCGGCAATGCAGGCATACTGCCTAATGTTGCCGGCACTTTTACACAAAGCAACAGTATTCAAACAACAACCCAAACACGCAGTGATAACACCGTTAACCGTATAAATAACGCCAACAACACGGGTACCAACTACGGCGTAAACCTCAACTGGACCATTTTTGACGGCTTTAACATGTTTGCTAATTACGATCAGTTTAAACAGCAGGATAAACTGGCGCAAATGCGTCTTCGTGATACCATACAGCGCACTACTGCTAACGTTATTATAAGCTACTTTGATTTGGTTAACCAGCAAAAGCAAATTAAGGCGTTGCAGGGAGTAATTGAAGTATCGCGTAAACAGATACGCTTTGCAACTGACCGTTTTGAGGCGGGCCGGGTAGCACGCCTTGATGTTTATAATGCGCAGGTAGCACTTAATACCGATACTGCAACCCTGTTAACACAACAACAACTTTTTAAAGCCAGCAAGGTTGATTTAAACCGCATTTTGGCCCGTAACCCTCAAACTGAATTTAACGTTGCCGATACAATTATAGTTGATGAGAAACTATTGCTAGGCAACATCATAAACGAGGCCCAGGCGCAAAACCCTACCCTGCTTTCGGCATCTATTGAGCAACGTTTATCTGAAATTAATTTAAGGCAGGTAAAATCAACCCGTTACCCGCAGGTAGCTGTAAGCAGTGGCTACATTTGGAATAACAGCCGTAACCCCGCAGGCTTTGCACGCGTGCAAAACTCACGTGGTTTTAACTATGGCCTTTCGGCCAGCATCAACATATTTGATGGCTTTAACCAATGGAGACGTGAACGCAATGCCAAGCTGCAAATTGAAAATTCACAAATTAATATTGACCGCGCCCGCACAAACCTCGAAGCACAAATTGGGCAATTATACAGCTCATACCTTTCGGGTTTACAACTGATAAAGGTTGGGCAGGCCAATGTTGAACTGGCCCGTAAGAGTTTGGAAATATCTCTTGAAAAATACAGACTAGGTTCAATTTCACCTTTAGAAATACGTGAAGCGCAACGTAACTACCTCAACGCCACCGCTGTTTTTTACGATGCCGAATATCAAACCAAAGCTGCAGAAACCACACTAAAACAAATTACAGGCAACATTAGCATACAGTAAATGCTTACTTCTATTTTTTTTATGAAGTTAAAAGCCTAAATTTGAAAGTGATGTATAGTGGCTATAAAACATGCTTGCTTATCGACGATAATTACATCGATAACTTTGTTACGCGCAGGATACTGGAGAGCAGTAACTTTGCACAAAATATTGTAGTAAAGCAATCGGCCACAGAAGCTATTGAAGAAATTCGTGATGGCAGCATCAAACCCGATGTAATTTTTTTGGACCTGCGAATGCCCCTGATGAACGGATTTGAGTTTTTACAAGAGTACGAAAAACTTGACGGCCATGATAAAGACGGCACTAAAATTTTCATGCTTTCATCATCACTTGACCCGGTTGATGTAAAGCGCTCAGGCCAGAATAAGTACATTACCCAATTTATACATAAACCTCTTACCCAAAAAATTCTGGAAGAACTGAGTGCATGATTATTGTAGCCGATAGCGGATCTTCGAAAACCGACTGGGTGCTTACAGCAAACAAGCAGGCCCCGGTTAAATTTACCACCGGAGGATTAAACCCCTTTTTTCTGTCTGAAAAAGAAATGATCAAATTAATACAGGATCAGGCTCCTGTAATGGTTAATCATTTCCCGTTGGTTGAAGAAATATACTTTTTTGGAGCAGGTTGCTCAAGTCCTGATAAACGAGAAATTGTATCTAACGCCTTAACCCACATTTTTCCACGTGCATTTGTAAGTGTTGATAGTGATTTGCTGGGTTCGGCCTATGCTACCTGCGGGGCCCGCAAAGGCCTCGTATGCGTTTTAGGCACAGGCTCAAACATATCTTTTTTTGACGGGGATGATGTGACCACTGGTAAGCATGGCTTAGGATACGTTTTGGGCGATGAGGGCTCGGGTACATGGTTTGGAAAAGCGCTAATTACTGATTTTATGTATGGCATTATGCCTGCTGAGATACATAAACAGTTTGAGGAAGAGTTTCATGTTACCAAAGATGACATCATAAACAACGTTTACCTTAAGCGTGGTGCAAACTCCTATCTGGCTTCGTTTACCAAATTCCTGTCGGCTATCAAAGAAACTGCTTACGGCAATGAACTCATCAAACGCGGCTTACAGGAGTTTATAAACACAAACGTAAAATCATACGCCGATTACCAGGAATATACCTGCCACTTCGTAGGTTCAATTGCATGGTTTTTTTCCAATCAGTTAAAAGAGCTTTGCACGCAAAACAACATATCGGCAGGCAAAATTATTCGTCATCCAATTGATGAGCTGGTTGATTTCATTGTTAACCGTAACCAGGTACATGCTTAGTACCAGGGCATAATCAAAACTTTAATTTGCTTTAAATTATAAAGCTCCGTACTTTTGCATTATGTTTAAAAGAACAGGTGCATTTAGCTTGGCTATACTGTACACCATTACGGTGTTAGGCTTTGCCCTGAACTTACATTATTGCGGCAACAAAGTAGCCAAGGTTAAATTATCAGCTGCTACGGCTCCCGTAACCGAGAAAAAAGCTGATATGAACTGCGGCATGAAAATGGATTGCTGCAAAAATCACAAAGTTGATGTTAAAGTTAAAGATACGCATCAACAAGCTGAGCAAATCTCTTTCTTAGCTAAAATCTTTGCCTTTGAAATGCCTAAGCTGCCTTTCGAAGATTTCATTTTCTCGGCACAAAAAGCCTTGCTCGAAAAATTTTATGACCGTGGCCCGCCCGAGGATGAACCCAAGAGTAAAGTTGCCACCTTTATTCAAAACTGCAATTTCCGTATTTGATTGGTAAATAATTGTTTCCTGTTACAGTATGGCTATATGCCCATGCTGTAAGCTTTATTATTCAATTATTTTATTTCCAATTAAATACATCATGAAATCTATTAAAATTTTTGTAGCCCTGCTGGCTATCTCTATAAGCGTTGCTAAAGCTCAATTTGTTAAAGCTGAATTACAGGTAAGCGGTCTTACCTGCTCTATGTGTTCAAAAGCAACAGAAAAATCATTACGTACCCTTCCTTTTATTGGCGACATTAAAACTGATTTGAACCGCAACCTTTTTACGGTTACATTCAAAAACACATCACCTGTTGATTTTGAACAGATGAGCAAAAAAGTACAGGGAGCAGGTTTTTCTATAAATCAATTAAAAGCTTTTGTTGACTTTGATAAGCTGAAAGTAACCAACAACAAGTTCAATTACTCAGGCGACACTTTTCATATTCTTAATGCTCCTGCAAAAGGTCTTGACGGCGAAGTAGCTATTACTGTAGTGAACAAGGGCTTTGCTCCGGCTGCTACCGTTAAAAAATACAGCCCGGCCATAGAGAGTAAATCAGGCAACGGTAAATCATATCACGTAGTAATATAAGCTGCCAACAGATATGACTAAATACATTTGGCTTACCCTTGCGGGTATGCTCACCGCGCTGTTTCAGGCATCGGCACAGGAGCTCTATGTGAATTCGGAGCCCGCCAGCAACATGGCTGCAAAATCTTTAGGAATAAGGCTTGAAAATCAGGGCTACTTTAAACCCGATTATCGTAACCGTACAACGCTTGAGGCCATGCTGGGCATTAATAAGTATATAATGGTACATGGAACGGCCTATATGTCTGACTTTTATCAAGACAAACAACGGTTTGAGGGTGTTAGCGCCTATGCTAAGTACCGTTTTTACTCGGCCGATAGCGTTCAGCGGCATTTCAGAATGGCAGCATTTGCAAAGGCTTCTTCTATACGTAACGTTCAATACAACCAGGAAATATCACTTGAAGGTGATAACACCGGCTTGCAAGGCGGCTTGGTAGCCACTCAGCTTGTGCATAAACTGGCGGTGTCGGGCTCTTTAAGTTACTTACGGGCTTTTGAAAACAGGGGCGGCTACGAGCCGGTAAACCGCAACAGTATTGCCTACACGCTATCAGCAGGGTATTTACTATTCCCTAAAAAGTATACTAATTACGAGCAAACTAATATTAACCTTTACGCAGAACTGCTTGGCAAAAGCAACCCGGGCAAAGCGCAGTACTATGTTGATATTGCTCCAGCTATTCAGTTCATTTTCAACAGCGTATTAAGGGTTGATTTATCATACCGCACACCGTTAACTAACCGCATGCTGCGCAACACGCAAAACATGTACCTGGTAAGGGTTGAGTATAATCTATTCAATATATTTAATTGATAGAATATTAAATGTCATTCCAATTGTCAGACAACTGCTTAAGATTATTGCTGACGTTTGGAATGACATTTTGCTTTCTTTCTATTCACTCCATAATTTCATAGTTTGCGTAATATGTGCGAGGTGATGATTGCTGTGCCACGCATACATAGCGGCAGACAAAGCTATAGTATAAACCACTCCTCTTTCAGGGTGTAAAAAGCTACGGTTCCACTGTGCTTCATCAAGGCTATCAAATAAAGCTACCATGTGCTGATGAATACCTTCCAGCATTTTAAGCGAGCTTTCAACCGGCAGGCGGTAATCAGTTTGCATGGCCCAGCCAGCTTCATTGTAAGGCTTGATGGTTGGATGATCTTCTGTTAAGGCCAGCTTAATGCGCATCAAAGCGTTCATATGGCTATCGGCCAGGTGATGTACTACTTGTTTCAGTGTCCAGCCGCCCTCACGGTACGGTGTGTTTAGCTGCGCATCAGTAAGTTTAATAACCTCAGCACGCAAACGCGCCGGAAGAGTTTTTATAGTTTCAATTGATTGAGCAAGCAACTCAGCATTGTACTCATTTGGTTTGGCAAAACGGCCTATTGGATAACGCAGATGTTCGTCGGGTAGGGTTGTCATATTCAAATTAAATACTAAAAATTTAAAGGCACGTGCTTTTTATTGAAATTGCCTGTACAATTAAGCGTTAAGCTACTTTGTTACATAAAATTTCATTGATAGTAAAAGCTTTGCCCTACTTTAGCATTTTAAACCTGTATTTTCCTCATGTTGAAAAAGTTACTTATTGCCCTGCTTTGCCTGGCTTACATACATACCTATGCCGATACTATTAAAACTGATGTACTGATAATTGGCGGCAGTGCAAGTGGTACAGCCGCTGCGCTGCAATGCGCGCGTAGCAAGGTAAAAACCATTTTGGTAGAAACCGGCCCATGGCTTGGCGGCGAGCTAACTTCCGGCGCAATGTGCATAGTTGATGCCAACCGTAACTTACCTACCGGTATTTGGGGAGAATTCAGAAAACATGTACGCGAGTTCTATAAAAAAACGCCGGGCTATGATACTACCGCCAACGCTGTACTACGCTTTGAACCTTATACAGGTGCCGCTATCTTTAAGCGCATGACTGATACAGTAAAAAACCTTACGGTTAAGCTAAACACTCCATGGAACTCAGTTAAAAAGAACGGCACAGGTTGGGATGTAACCATTACCGAAAAGGGTAAGGTGAATACTGTAAAAGCCCAGGTACTAATAGATGCAACCGGTACAGGCGATGTTGCCGCCCTTGCCGGAGTACAATTCAACACAGGCTTTGACAGCAAAAAGGAAACCGGAGAACAGCTTGCACCCGAAGAAGCGCTACCTGTTATTCAAGATATTACATGGTGTGCTATTTTGAAAGATTTTGGTGCAGCTGCTAATAAAACCATTGCACGCCCTGAGGGTTATGACGCCGCAAAATATGCACATTTTAAAGACAAGGATCTGCTTAAAATGATACAGGGAGGACGTTTGCCAAACAACAAATACATGCTTAAGTGGAGCGATCCGGGCATATCATTTAAATCAACAGTGGAAGAGCTTGACCCCCAAAACCGTTTAAAGTTTTACAAGGGGTGCCGTTTACACGTTTTAGGGTTGATATATTACATTCAAACCGAACGCGGTTTAAAAAACTTTGGCACTACAGATGAATTTGGCACACCTGACGGACTTCCGCCTATACCTTACATGCGCGAGTACCGCCGGGCCAAAGGCCGTATGCGTATGGTGTTGGATGATGTTTTTACGCCCTATGACCGTGTATCCAAGCTTTACCGCACATCTATAGCGGTTGGTGATGCATCGCCCGGGCAACATTACGTAGATAAACGCGGACTACAAACCCCATACCCACCGTTTCCGGCTTATAGCATACCTTTAGGCGTTGTTGTGGTAAAAGACCTTGATAATTTACTGGTAACTGAAAAAGCTATGTCAACCACTCACTTGGTAAATGCAAGTACGTTTTACCCATCGGTACAGGTAGCTGTGGGGCAAGGTGCCGGTTGTATTGCTGCTTACTGTGCTTTTTTTAAAACCACTACCAAAAACCTTAACGTGCGCACCATACAAGGCGAGTTACTTGATTACAAAGGCTACCTTATGCCTTTTTCAGATGTGACGATAAGCGACCCTAACTTCAGGGCCATACAACAGGTAAGTGCAACCGGTATGCTTAAAGGCATACAAAAGGTTAATGGGAAAACAGCTGCGGTATTGTTTAACGCCGACAGCCTGGTAACTACTGCCGAGGTTGAGCCGGCCATAAGAGAAATTTACACCAGGGCATTTATATGGTTTAATAAAGAAAAGCCGGGTAAGCAATTCACCGTAGGTAATCTGTTATCTTTCATAAGCGAAATAACGCTTACCGACCCTAAAGTTTTAAATGCCAATATGGAAAAGCAATGGAAAGACAACTTCAAATTTTCATTGCCGTTTGACATGAACCGCACGCTTACGCGCCGCGAGTTTGCCGTATTAACCAATAAGTATCTTAACCCCTTTGCCCGCACAGTTGACCTTAGTGGCAAACTAATAAATTAAATATATAAATGCAATCAGCAGATAACTCTTAAACCATCCTACTCTGCAGCCGGGTTCTGTGCAAACATGCGGCTTAGCTGTGCATACAGTTCGGGGTGCTTATCTTTTAACTGATCGGGCTTTTCAAAAAAGTATTCTGATACAACGGCTAAAAACTCAGCCTCGTTGGTAGCGGCGTAAGCATCAATATCTGATTTACCGCGTTCAATACGGTCAATCTCCTGATGCATCATTTTTAGCCACGGAGTTGCATATTCATGGGGCAAAAAGTTTTCCGGTACACCGTCAGTAGCACCGTCGCTTTTATCAAGCAGGTGTACAAATTCATGTATCCCTGTATTGTGCTTACCTGATGATTTTGAAAACCCGCGTATCAGCGCCGCTCTTGACAATAGCATTTGTCCGTTCATGTAACCCGAACCTACCATACCCATAATGTTACGGTTTTCATCACCTTCAAACTGAAAGTCATTATTAAAGGTGTCTGGATATAAAATAACGTTGGTAAGGTTATTATACCTCCACTCATCAAACCCAAAAACCGGAATTACAGCGCTTGATGCAACAAGCACCCGGTCAAGATCATCAACCTCCAGGCCTACCCCCTCTATATGTACTTCCTCCAAAAAGGCAGTAATTTTATGCTCAAAGCGCAGCTTATCTGCGCTATTCAGCGCTTCATAAAATGATACATTATCAAGCAATAGCTGCTTAAGGCTTGCTGTAATACTTTTATCGGCTGCGGCAGCAGCTTTTGGTTTGCGTAGGAACAGGAAATAACCTAAAATACACAACGAGAAAACTATAGCAACAGCAATTAAAATAAATGTATTCATATGAGCTGTTAACAAGGCAACTCCCTTTTGGTTAACGTAAAAATCACTCAAAACAAAAAATGCAGCCCGAAAGCTGCATTCAATTTATAACTGTTAACTATTAGCGGTTAGTGTACTGCTCGTCGTAATACTGCTGATAATGGCCTGAGGTTACATCATTCAGCCACTCTTCGTTAGCAAGGTACCATTCCACCGTTTTTTCCAGGCCTTCTTCAAAGGTGATGCTTGGTGTCCAGCCCAACTCATTTTTAAGTTTGGTAGCGTCAATAGCGTAGCGTAAATCGTGCCCAGCCCTATCAGTTACATAAGTAATCAATTGTGCCGATGTACCTGCTTCCCTACCTAATTTCTTGTCCATAATTTCGCAAAGCAGCTTAATAAGCTCAATGTTTTGCCACTCGTTATGTCCGCCAATATTATAAGTATCTCCCGATTTAGCATTATGGAAAATAACATCAATAGCGCGGGCATGATCTTCAACCCATAACCAATCGCGCACGTTTTCACCTTTACCGTAAATTGGTATAGGCTTATTTTGCTTAATGTTGTGAATTGATAACGGAATCAACTTCTCAGGGAAATGATATGAGCCATAGTTATTTGAGCAGTTTGAAATAACAGCGTTCATACCGTAAGTATCCTGGTAAGCACGCACCATATGATCTGAGCTTGCTTTTGAGGCCGAGTATGGTGAATGCGGGTCATAAGGTGTTTCTTCGGTAAACATACCGTCTTCACCTAAAGTTCCGTAAACTTCATCGGTTGATACATGGTAAAAGCGCGTTTCATCATAACGGCCTTTCCAGTGATAGCGGGCTGCGTTGAGCAGGTTAACCGTTCCAACAACATTGGTCATTACAAACTCCAGCGGATTGGCAATTGAACGGTCAACGTGCGACTCTGCTGCTAAATGAATAACCGCATCAGGTTGTTCGGCACCAAACAACTCATCAATAAACTGAGCATCAACAATATCACCTTTTACAAACTTATAATTAGGCTCGTTTTCGATATCCTTTAAGTTTGCCAGGTTACCTGCATAAGTCAGTTTATCAAGGTTGATAATTTGATATTCAGGGTGAGACTTCACAAACCTGCGCACCACGTGCGAACCAATAAAACCGGCTCCACCGGTAATGATTATTTTCTTCATAAACCTTATAATGGTTTGTTTGCAATAGCTTTCTCCCACTCCCATGCCGATGCCATCATGGTATCAACATCAAGCTCGGCTTTCCACTTTAACACTTCGGTTGATTTGGTTACATCGCCCCAAACCTGCTCTACGTCACCATCACGACGCGGACCAATGCTCCAGGCAAACTTAACACCGGTAGTGCGTTCAAAAGCATTTACAACCTCTAATACCGATGTACCTTTGCCAGTGCCAATGTTAAACACGTCATAGCCTTTAAAGCTTTCCTCTTCCATATATTTCAAAGCTGCTACGTGTGCCTTAGCTAAATCAACTACATGAATATAATCACGTATACAGCTTCCATCAGGCGTATTGTAATCATTACCAAAAACGGTAACTTTTTCGCGTTTGCCAATAGCTGTTTGCGTTATAAATGGAACCAGGTTTTGCGGCACACCAATTGGTAGTTCACCAATAAGGGCCGACTTATGTGCACCAACAGGGTTAAAGTAACGTAATGATACCACCTTGTAATTAGCACCTGAGGCAATCATGTCCTGTAAGATTTCTTCGGCAATCTGCTTGGTGTTTCCATACGGTGATTGCGCAGCTTTAACAGGTGCATCTTCGGTAACCGGTAAATTATCAGGCTGACCATAAACGGTACAGCTTGACGAAAACACAAAGTTCAGTGGTTTACCGTAGTATGCGTTGAGCAGGTTAATAAGCGAGTAAAAGTTGTTACGATAGTATTTCAATGGATGAGCAACCGATTCACCTACTGCTTTAAAAGCTGCAAAATGTATAATGCCGGTTACATCAGCTATTGATGTTGCCAGGTTTTTTACGGCAGCCTCATCGCACAGGTCAACCTGATGAAATTGAGGCTTAAACCCTAAAATTGTAGTCAACTGATCTAATATGCTGATATGCGAGTTAGACAAATCATCAATGATAACAGGTTCGTAACCAGCCTGCACCAGTTCAACAACCGTGTGCGAGCCAATAAAGCCCAGGCCACCGGTTACCAATATTTTTTTCATAGAAATACTTTTCGCAATTATAATACTATTTATTGTATTGAGAGAATTCCTTGTGCTCGATAACGTGCTGAGGAAGTGACTTAAAATACTCGTAAGTAATTTTCAAACCTTCCTGGCGGCTTACCTTTGGTTCCCAGCCCAAAATGGCTTTTGCCTTGGTAATGTCGGGTCTTCTTTGCTTAGGATCGTCTGTCGGCAATGGTTTGCCTACTAGTTTCTGATCGGTGCCGGTTAGCTTAATGATCTCCTCACCAAATTCTTTGATGGTGATCTCATCCGGGTTGCCTATGTTCATTGGCTGTACATAGTCGCTCAGTAACAAGCGGTAAATGCCTTCTACCAAATCATCTACGTAGCAAAATGCACGTGTTTGTGATCCGTCGCCAAACATGGTAAGCGGCTCACCTCTTAAAGCCTGGCCGATGAATGCAGGCAATACCCTTCCGTCATTCAGGCGCATACGCGGTCCGTAAGTGTTAAAGATGCGGATGATGCGGGTTTCAACACCATGGAAGGTATGGTAAGCCATGGTAATGGCTTCCTGGAAGCGCTTAGCTTCGTCATAAACACCTCTTGGGCCTACCGGGTTTACGTTACCCCAGTACTCCTCAGGCTGAGGGTTTACGTTAGGGTCACCATAAATTTCAGATGTTGACGCTACCAGTATGCGTGCGCCTTTAGCCTTGGCCAAACCTAAAAGGTTATGCGTGCCTAATGAGCCCACCTTTAGTGTTTGGATAGGAATTTTAAGGTAATCAATAGGTGATGCCGGGCTGGCGAAGTGCAAGATATAATCCAGCTCACCCGGTACATGTACAAATGAGGATACATCATGGTGATAAAACTCAAATTCTTTGAGCTTAAACAGGTGTTCAATGTTTTTCAGGTCGCCGGTTATCAGGTTGTCCATGCCTATTACATGACAACCTTCCTTTATAAACCTGTCGCATAGGTGCGAGCCAAGGAAGCCTGCTGCTCCCGTAATGAGTACTCTTTTGCCTTGTATGTTCATAGCGTTGTAAGTTCGTAGGTATGGCTTTACACTATTTGCTTAGGCCGCAATTACAGCTGTATTTGCCTGCCGGTATCATAATAGTATTTGGTTAGTAAATAATTATTTTGTTGGTTAAATTATTACTTTTACATCCCACGAATATAATAATTATACCACAAATGCTTATTATCTACAATGTTAGCATTAAAATATATTATCTTCTTGCAATTATTGCATCCAATTTTAGCGTAAAGGCTAAAGCCTGGATAAACGGCAGGCGCACGCAAAAGGTTACGCCTTTAACAAAAGGTATTTGGTTTCATTTTGCATCTCTTGGCGAATTTGAGCAAGGACGCCCTGTATTAGAGCAGGTTAAAATTAAATACGCTGATCACAAAATCGTAATTACCTTCTTCTCTCCATCGGGGTACGAGGTAAGAAAGAACACCATTTTTGCCGACACGGTATACTATTTACCCTTAGACAGTGCTAAAAACGCCCGTGAATTTATTGAGGCAATTAACCCATCAATAGCTGTATTTACTAAGTACGAATACTGGTATCATTATTTTAACGAATTACATAAACGCCATATTCCGCTGTACGTAATATCCGCCATATTCAGGCCTAAGCAAATATTTTTTAAATGGTATGGCGGCGTTCACCGCCAGATGCTACTAAAGGTAACACGCTTTTTTGTACAGGATGAAGCATCAAAAGACTTATTAAAAACTATTGGTATACACAATGTTTTGATTAGTGGTGATACCCGTTTTGACCGCGTTTATGCCAATGCTCAATCACCTAAAAATTTACCTTTGATAGAAACCTTTGTTGAGGGCAAAAAGGTATTTGTAGCAGGTAGTACCTGGCCTCAGGATGAAGATTTACTTGCCCCGCTTATTGAGCGTAAGGGTGACTGGAAGTTCATTTTTGCGCCGCATGAAATTGGTGAAGAAAAAATAACGCGTCTTTTAAACGTTTTGCCCAAAGGCAAGGTAATGCGCTTTTCAGAGTTTCCGCGCCTTGATGATATTTCGGGTTACCAGGTTTTGGTGATTGATAATATAGGCATGCTTTCGTCACTTTACCAATACGGGCATATTGCTTACATAGGTGGTGGTTTTGGTGCAGGTATTCACAATACACTTGAAGCAGCAGCATTTGGCCTCCCTGTAGTTTTTGGACCAAATTACCAACGCTTTAAAGAAGCATGTGACTTAATTAACTTAAAGGGCGGCTTTGCTATAAATAACGGCGAGCAGTTACAGCAAATTACTGATAAGCTGATAGCTGATGACAACTACCGCAAAATCGCTGGTAATATAAGTAAAGCCTACGTTGACAAAAGTAAAGGCGCCACGGAATTGATCATAACTACGTTGTTGCGGTAGTTTCACTTTCATTTATGAGTTGCTGCACTACTTGCGGCACACCTACTGTAGCTTTCGCTTCAACCTTATGTACTAAAGCGGTTTCGCATACGTGGGGTATGTTAGGGTCAATAATAAACTTGGGTGCAAAGTCAGGCACATAATTAATTAGCCCTGCAGCCGGATACACTGCCAGCGATGTGCCGATAAGCATAAAGATATCTGCATTGGCACATAATTTTGCCGCTGTTTCAATCATCGGTACGTCTTCGCCAAACCATACCACATGCGGACGCAACTGCGAACCCAATTCGCATAATTCACCAAACCTCAATTCCCAACCATTTATAGGATAGGTAAGCAAAGAGTTGATGCTTGATTGAGACCGCGTAATAACACCGTGCAGATGCACTACGTTGGTTGAGCCGGCCCGTTCATGTAAATCGTCAATGTTTTGAGTAATAATAGTTACATCATATTTTTCTTCAAGCTCTACAAGGGCATAATGTGCTTGGTTTGGCCGGGCTTCTAAAACCGATTTACGGCGCATATTATAAAATTCTTGTACTAGTTCAGGGTCACGATTCCATGCCTGAGGGGTGGCCACATCTTCAATGTTATAGCCTTCCCATAAGCCATCACTATCACGAAAGGTTTTTAAGCCGCTTTCGGCACTGATGCCTGCTCCTGTAAGTACAATAATCTTTTTCATTACTATGGTATGTTTCCAAATTTAAACGTCGGCAGCAGTAATTTCAAATAAGGCAATGTTAAAAACCAAAAAGCCCTGCATAAATGCAAGGCTTACTGTGATAAGACATAAGCTATATATTTAGCTTAGCCAATGATTATAACTATTTAAACGCTGTTAAAATGCTTATTTATTAATTGCCTGTCAATAACCAAAAGCGCGTATTTATTTGTTAAACCTTGGCTTTTTTATCTTCAGCCTCTTCAACCTCATCAGCATCAGGTTTTAAAGGCTTTTGTTCTGCTTCGGCATCTTGTTCAAATTGAACACTCAGGTAAATAGGAAAGTGATCAGACCCAAAGTTATTTAGCCGCTGTATTTTACGCAGCTTAAAGTGCCTTGATGTAAATGCATGATCTAGCGGAAAACGCATAAAAGGATAGTATGCATTAAAAGTATTAAAAAATCCTCTGCCCCTGCGTGGGTCAAGTAAGCCACTCATTTTAAGAAAAAGTTCCGTGGTGTGGCTCCATGCTACATCATTCAGGTCGCCTGCTACTATTACCGGTATATTACAGACCTTTGCTTTATCAGCTACCAATAGCAACTCTTTGTCACGTTCGGTGGAGCGCACGTTTTCACCAGGAACGGGAGGAGTTGGATGAACGGCATAAAATTGTACGGGCTGACCGCAGGGTAATATAATTTTGGTGTGAATAGATGGAATATCATCTTCAACCAAATATTCGATTGATGTATCCTCTAGCTTGAGTTTTGAATAAAAGAACAGGCCGTAGGTATTCTCTAAGGGAACGGTAACATGATAAGGATACTGCTGCTCAAGGCTGCTTGTTTCCTGTTGCCAAAGCTTATTGGTTTCAAGCATAATAACCAAATCAGGATCTGCTTTGCTTATTTCTTTTAAACAACCACTGTAATTGGTATTGTACTCAAGAACGTTACTTATCATTATGCTTATGCTTTGCTCAGGCAAATCATTTGAAGCAGCAAGTACCTGCTTTTTACCAAATGGAGTAAAAGGCAAAATGAGCGATAGTAAATAAATGCTATTAACTAGTAGGGCCAGCATAAACAGCAGGTTTACCGTACTGAAGGAAAAATCAATAAGCAGCCATAATGATAACGCAATCAGGTTAAGTACCAGCTTTTGAATGCGTGGATAATCAAATACTCTAAATATCCAATAGTCATGCCTCACCAGCGGCAACAATGTGCAGATGAGTAACAGCGAAGAAAAGATGATATTGAACAGGTGCAAAGTATTTATATATGTAGCTAAGTTAACGTTGCAGTTTATAATGAACAACCACAAGTTTTGTTTTATGCTTCAAATAAAAACGGGTTATTTTTGCAAATAACCCGTTGAATATCGTAGTAACTAAAACTATTAATTAGCTGGTTTTATAGCCTCTTTGCGTGGCAGCATTTGGGCTCTTTGAGCAGTATGGTAAACAAATGAAGCTACAATTGTTGCGGCTTGCTTTAAGTCATCTTCAACTAACCTGTCATAAGTATCCTGGTTGCTATGATGGGTACGGGTGTTATAATCCATGCCATCCTGTATAAACTGAAATCCAGGTATATTTACTGCATCGAAAGACTGATGATCTGTACCACCTGTATTACTGATGGTAACAGTTGTAGCCCCTAAATCTTTAAAGGGCTCTAACCAGCTATTAAATACCGGACCAACACCTGCATTACCCTGCAAGTAAATGCCACGAATTTTACCGGTACCGTTATCTAAATTATAATAAGCTGAAACTTTACCTTGCTCGGCTTTAAGTGAATCGCGTTTGCCAAAGTGCTCGGCAACATACCCACGCGAGCCAAACAACCCCTGCTCCTCAGAACTCCATAAAGCAATGCGTATAGTACGTTTTGGTTTAAAGCCAATTGCTTTTAGAATACGTACGGCTTCCATCATTACTGCACTACCGGCCGCATTATCAGTTGCGCCCGTACCCGCATGCCATGAATCAAAGTGACCGCCAAGCATCACTACTTGTTCCTTTAATTTTTTGTCGGTACCCGGAATTTCGGCAATAACGTTATAACCTTTAAGATCATCGTTAAAAAACTGCGTTTGTATATCAGCTTCCATACTTACCTTTTGGCCGGCACGTAATAAACGTACAATGCGCAAAAAGTCTTCACCGCTGGTTTCCAGTTCAGGGAGCGCAGCTTTAGCAGTATCAGCATATGAAGCACCGTTAGAGGTAAACACGGTACCATCGGTTCCACGGCCTTGGCTTAAAATCAAAGCAACATTTTCCTGTTGAAAGAATTGGCTTATCGCAGTCCGCATGGCAGCAGCTTTTAAACGTGCAGCCATAAATGCGGCCATTTGTGGGTTACCGCCTCCACGTTGCGCGGCACGGCCACCGGCAGGCTGCGATGTTGCAGCTGCCATTTTAGCTAACTCCTCATCGGTATAACGAGAAAGGTCAGGATTTTTGCTGCGTACTAATGCAGGCGCATTATTGTCGATAATAACTATTTTACCCGCTAACTGTCCTTTGTATTTTTGCAAGTCGGTAACCGTGTCTATTTTCAGTAAGGTTACATCACCTTTAATTGCACCTTTTGTACTGCTTGTCCATGCTTTAGGTATAGCTATAATGGCGTGATAGTATGGTACCGTTATAGCTGCATAGTTTTTATTTACCTGCCACCCCTTTCCAAATTTTCCCCAGGGTTCAAGCTTGCCATTAGTTAAGCCATATTTTTTCAGCTCATTCAAAGCCCAGTCTTGCGCTTTTCTCAAACCTGGCGAGCCCGACAAACGCGGACCAGCGACATCAGTTAGGTAAAAGGCAGTTTTCATTACCTGCGAACGGTTGAGCCCTTCTTCGCGTATCTTATTTACCGCAGCAGCATCAACTACTTCCTGAGCCAGTGCCGACAAAGAAAAACTGCATACAAAAAGAGAAAAAAGTAAGTTTTTTTTCATGTTTTGAGCTAATTAATTAAGTGTTTGCACAAAACTATCTTTTTACTACATGATTAAGTTATTTATAACTTAAAATCTTCGTTACATCAACCACTTTACCTTAATGAAGCATAAAGAACCAAAGCTAAATTTATACCTAATCCTAAATAAAGCAGGTTCTTGCTGCGCTTGTGCCATATCATAGCCTTTAACAACTGCTTTTCTACAAGGTTGCCTGACACCGGCTTTTGCTTAATTAACTCATCAATATTGATGCTGCCTGTCCATAAACCCAAGGTGCCCATAGAGGTTAAATTTCTGTACTTGCTAATAGTAAAGTTTGCTTTTGCAAACACTGCAAAAACAATTAAAACTGCACAAAAGGCAATGATCTGTAAAATTTGCATGCTGCAAATTAGCAAGTTTAAAGCATGGTACAGAATAGCGCTTAAACAAAAAAGGCTTTACCGTAATGGCAAACCCCTTTTATTAGAATTTATAATCAATGCAATTATTCTTCATCCGAATAAACTGCTTTTTTAACACCGTTATCATAAGCCTTTAAATTTTTCTTTAAAAGTTTACGTGCAACGTGTATACGTGTTTTAACAGTTCCAATTGGAATAGTTAAATGGTCGGCAATTTCATGATATTTGTGTCCTTCAAAATACATGGTGAAAGGAACGTAATAATCTTCAGGTAACCTGTCTAATGCACGACGGATATCGTCCATTATAAATTTTGACTCGCCTTGATTTTTAGTTGAACTGAAAACCAGGTTGGCTGACGAAATTTCTTCCGACTTGGTTACGAACGTACTCATTTTAACAAACCGGCGATAGTTGTTAATAAATGTATTTTTCATGATGGTATACAACCATCCTTTTAAATTAGTACCCTCTTTAAATTTGTTATAGTAGGTAATCGCCTTCAACATTGTATCCTGAACAAGGTCGTTAGCATCGTCTGCGTCATGAGTGAAGTGCAGTGCGTATGAACGTAGTGAACTGGCTTGGCGCAAAACCATGGCGTTAAACTCAATCTTTGTCATTCTGTTATCTGTTAAAGTTTTGTACAGATACATTGGCAAACATGATACCGTTTATGCCCGTTTTAACTATAAATGAGTAAAAGGTACTGTGTAAAGTTTGAAATGTGCGCCTGTAGTTGATTAAACGGCATGGATAAGGTTTCTGTGCGTCAATGTTTTAATATATATAAAACAAATTGGTAACATCTGATATTATATACTCGAAATTTACTGTAAGCTTTTGAATACAATAACCTACGTTGTGTTCAGATTATTGGATTTTTACTGTACACTGTACAGGTTTAGGAAACGATATTTACTTCACGCTCCAGCATTACGCCAAACTTTGTAAAAACGCTGTCTATGATTTGCGACGACAAGTTGTAAATTTCTTGGCCGGTGGCACCTCCATGATTTACTAAAACCAAAGCTTGGTTTTTCCAGGTACCGGTATTTCCAACAATTTTACCTTTCCAGCCGCACTGCTCAATGAGCCAACCAGCAGCAAGCTTAACTAAACCTTCGCCTGCGGGGTAGTTAGCCACGTTAGGATAGTTGGCTTTAATATTTTCAAACTGACTTGCGGTAATAACCGGATTTTTAAAGAAACTACCTGAATTACCTATAGTAGACGGATCAGGCAGCTTGGAAACACGTATAGCTGATACAGCCCTGGAGACATCTTTTATCGTAGGTGCATTGATTCCTCTGTTTACCAGTTCCTGTTCAATAGCTCCGTAGCTTATATTTATTGTTGGTGTAGATGATAACTTGAATTTTACCGATGTGATGATAAACTGCCCGTTCAAAGCAGTTTTGAAAACACTTTCCCGGTAACCAAACTGGCAATCGGCGTTATTGAATACTTTAACCTGCTTTGTAGCAATTTCAAATGCCCTGCAGCTTTCAAAAACATCTTTAAGTTCAATACCATAGGCACCAATATTTTGTATGGGCGACGCACCTACCGAACCCGGAATTAAGCTCAGATTCTCCATGCCTGCAAAATCATGATCCACACAAAAATTTACCAGATCATTCCATACCTCACCTGCGCCGGCTTCAACAATAATTTTACCATCAGAATGTATGTAATGCTGAATGCCGCGGATATTAAGACGAATAACCAAGCCATCAAAATTGTTTACCAGCAACATATTACTGCCACCACCTAAAATTAACCGCTGAGTGGTTAACCATTTTGGATTGGTGAACAACTCGGCCAGTTCCTGCTCCTGATTAATCTCCACAAAGTAACGGGCGGTAGCCTCTATACCAAAAGTGTTGAAGTTTTTAAGCGAAACGTTTTCCTGAATTTGCAGCATGGGTATGTTTAAATGATAACCGCAAATTTCGGCATTTTATGCAGAGCAACGCAATCATAAATCATCTTTTAAAATACTTCTTGTTGGCTAATAATAAACCAAACTCTTCTGACGGCATTTTTTGTGTTGATTTGTGATGGATTTTATGCGCTCTACGGATGCTAAGCAAATATTTATTAGTTGTTTTGAATGCTTTGAAACGATTGTGGATAAACCAGTCGTGAAAAATAAAGTATATGAACCCATAAAGGCTGATGCCTAAACCGATAAAAAAGCGATAGTCAAAGCTTAAACGACCTACCCACATAAGCCACATTGACAAAGCCGCAAATCCCAGGCTAAATATATCATTTAACTCAAACCAGCCATGACGTTCCTGATGGTGAGTTTTATGAATAAACCACAAAGGTCCATGAAACAAATATTTATGTATAAACCATGAAAATGCCTCCATGCCGATGATGGTGAGTAACACAATGGTTATATTGATGAGAACGTGCATAATTTCACAAATTGTTATTGCTTTGTACCTCGCAACACAATGTTTAAGTTATAACCTAATTTACAAAAAAAGGTTGCAAGGACAATCCATGCAACCTAATATCAAATATTAATCAATTAGCTACTCACGTAATTAATCAATCAACTAACTTATTAAATGTGAATAGCGCGGTTTTCTGTAGCGGCTAAACATGCCTCACGAATGGCTTCAGTAAATGTAGGGTGAGCATGGCTCATGCGGGTAACATCCTCGGCACTTGCACGGTATTCCATGGCAACAACACCTTCTGCAATCATATCAGCAGCACGTGGGCCAATCATGTGCATTCCTAAAATTTCATCGGTAGTAGCATCGGCCAATACTTTAACAAAACCGTCAAGATCCATACTCGCACGAGCACGGCCGCTAGCTTTGAATGGGAATGAACCAGTTTTATATTTAACGCCATTTGCTTTCAATTGCTCTTCGGTGTAACCCACACTTGCAACCTCAGGCCAGGTGTATACTACTCCAGGAATAAGGTTATAATTGATGTGTGGCTTTTGGCCGGCAATTACCTCAGCTACGTAAGTTCCTTCGTCTTCTGCCTTATGAGCAAGCATTGCGCCGCGCACAACATCACCAATAGCATAAATACCTTTAACACTAGTTTCAAGATGTTCGTTTACGGTTATTTTCTTACCACGTTCTTCAACGGTAATGCCAATATTTTCTAAGCCTAAACCATCTGTATAAGCCACACGACCAACTGCAACAAGGCAGTAATCACCTTTCAATTCCTTTTGCTCACCTTTAGGGGTATCAAAGCTAACGGTAACTTCTTCGCCTTCTACCTTCGCCCCGGTTACTTTATGACCAAGGTAAAACTCCATACCAAGTTTTGAAAGAACCTTTTGAAGTTCTTTGCCCAAACCTTTATCCATAGTAGGGATAATAGAATCCATATACTCTACAACAGAAACTTTGGCGCCCAGGCGTGCATATACCGAACCTAATTCAAGGCCAATAACTCCACCACCAATAAGTACTAAGTGTTTTGGAACCTCGGTAAGATTTAAAGCTTCTGTTGAAGTTATGATCCTCTTTTTATCTATTGGTAAGAACGGAAGGCTTGATGGCTTTGAACCAGTTGCTATAATTACATTTTTAGTAGTAAGGGTTTCTTCGCTACCATCTTCTTTTTTAACAACAATGGTGTTTTTGTCTTTAAATGAACCAAGACCCTGATATGAAGTAATCTTGTTTTTCTTGAATAAAAAAGTTATGCCACCAGTAGTTTGAGATACCACTTCGTTTTTACGGTTAACCATCTGAGTGAAATCGACACTCAGGTTATCAAGATTTATTCCGTGAGTTTTAAATGTATGTGCTGCATTGTGATAATGTTCGCTTGAATCAAGCAATGCCTTTGACGGAATACAACCTACATTTAAGCAGGTACCGCCAAATGTGCTGTACTTTTCAATACAGGCAGTTTTTAAACCCAGTTGGGCACAACGTATAGCGGCTACATAACCACCAGGACCCGAACCTATAACGATAACATCATATTGCATAACAGTATACTATTTTATTGGTGCCCAAAGGTAAAGCAACAAAACGTAAATAAGTTAATTTTTTGGTAAAGATTAGGGACGAGATATAGGTATTTAGTTAAATGTGTTGCACGACTGGCTTATAAATTATTAGATTAGATGATTGCACAGATTAAGCAATCTCATAAATATGCTATTAGAAATAGGAAGTTGGATAATAGCAGTGCTTTTAGTGTATGGCATTTATAAGTTATTGAATGCTATTTTCAATAAGCTTCCCCAATCGTCTACGCGTGACTTTATACTATCTCCTTCTGGCAAGGTTATTACCGGCATTATTTCTTTAATACTATTTTTTATAGGACTGGCATTCCTTTTTACCAATGTGTTAGGGATAAATTGTTAAGTGTGCTCCAGTAGACAATATCGTTATTGCAACTGTTTGTCGAGAAGGCTTATACTTAAAATCGATAAACACACTTACCAGGGGTAG
>NZ_WQLA01000007.1 GCF_009755275.1 Mucilaginibacter aquatilis
AAAAGCAGCAGCTAAAAGGATAATGGCGGCGAAGGTAAAGTTAGTTTTCATATCAATCAGGGGGAAAGGGTGTGTTTTAATTTGTTGTTGTTTGATAAATATTAGGCAACTGCTGTACCAGCAGCCGCTAAAAAACAGCAAACGCAACAAAAACAGCCCACACATATGCAAAAACACACTTTTTGCATCGTGCCAAAAGCATTAGGCAAGCCAAGCATCAATTAACCTGTGGTTAAGTTTCCCCCAACTTTACTCAGCTGGTGGGGAATTGTACTTCCACAGTTTAAGATGCGACTGTGAAGAAACATCTCAAACAACAAAGCCTCCGGATGAGGAGGCTTTGTTGTGATTATCACTTTAGAACTTCATATCCATCTTCCAATGACTGGCAAGTTTTTGAGCTTCTTTTTTTGTGATTTGTATAACAGCAGGATGCTTAGGAACGGAGAAGTTAGTGGACTTCATAACACCATCATTAAAACGGCCCAGATTTTTGAAGTTCACAAAATCAGTTGTTTCGCTAAAGCCAAAATTGTGAGGGTTGATACGGTAAATATCGTAAATCAATATCCACTTATTCTGCCCTATTAGCTTGTACACGGTTGGTGCCTCACATCCAACTGGTTCAGGATCGTACCATTTTGGGTCATATACATAGCCGGTATGTACCGAGTCAGATACAGCCTGCTTAACGCCCGAAGTACCATCGTGCGAAGCATAAAACATATGGTACTTGTTTCCAACTTTTGTAATGTCGGCATCAATATAGGCAACCCCATTGGGGTACTCAAACAAAGGCTTGGGCAGCGTTTCCATGCGGTCAAAGCTTTGATTCATGTACGTATAGTAAACTTTTTCCTTACCACTGCCAAAACGCATGGTAAAGTAAAGCATCGGCTTTTTTTCCACCTCATCATAAATCATTTCGGGTGCCCAGGCACAGCCAATGTCGGCCAACTCGGGGAATGCCTTATCAACGCGCAAAACCTGGTGCGACCAATGAAGTAAATCTGCCGATTTCATCAGTACCAATCCCCTGTTATTGCCCCATCCATACTGCTTTCCGTCGCGCTCCCACTGCGTGTTTCGGTAGCCTTCTTTTTGCCCGTAAATATGCAGGTCGGTCAAAGCCATATAAAACATATTATCGGCTCCACGGTAAATGTACGGGTCGCGTATGCCCTTTTGTTCGGCAATCGTATCGCCGGCAATAACCGGCTTGCCCTGGTTTACATCAGTAAAACTATAGCCATCTTTACTTAAGGCAATATAAAGTCCATGCGTATCATCTTTAAAGTAAACCATAAGGTAAGCACCCATCGCCTTTTCTTTAGGCACTTTACTTTTTTGAGCTAATACATCACAGCAAGATAACAGCACAAGCGCTATGCTAAAAAAACCGGTCTTTGTCATTACGGAGAATAATTGGTTGGAGAAGCTAAAATAAAAATTAATTGTCATAAACACATTTGTAACCCAGCAACTTTTGTTATATAACAATACACAAAAAAAGGCTGCCCTTATTAAGGCAGCCTTTTGCTAGTAAACTTGATTATATAACTATTTCTTCAGGTCGAACCTGTCTAAATTCATAATCTTTGCCCAAACGGCAACAAAGTCGTTTATGAACTTATTTTGCGAATCGGCACTTGCGTAAACCTCGGCAATGGCACGAAGTTCGGCATTAGAGCCAAATACCAGATCGGCGCGTGTGGCCGACCATCTTATATCGCCATTTGAACGGTTTGTACCCACGTAAACTTCCTTATCGTCTGATGCAGCTTTCCATGATGTAGTCATGTCCAGCAGGTTTACAAAAAAGTCGTTGGTTAGCTGTCCGGCACGTGATGTTAATACGCCTTTGTTCGAGCCGTCAAAGTTGATGTTGATTGCCTTTAAACCACCCATCAACACTGTTAATTCCGGAGCGGTGAGTGTAAGCAAATGTGCCTTATCAATCAAAACCTCTTCTGTTGAAACGTGCAATTTTGGATTGCGGTAATTACGGAAACCGTCGGCAGCAGGTTCAAGATATCCAAATGATTCCACATCTGTATTTTCCTGCGAAGCGTCCATCCTACCGGCATTAAACGGAACGGCAACCTCATGGCCTCCATCTTTCGCGGCTTTCTCAATACCTGCATTACCTGCCAGTACAATTAAATCGGCAAGTGATATCTTTTTGCCGGTTGTTTGAGCGCCGTTAAAATCATTCTGAATGTTTTGCAACACGCTGAGCACTTTTTGTAATTGCTCAGGATTATTCACCTTCCAATCTTTTTGCGGTGCTAAACGTACACGGGCTCCATTTGCCCCGCCACGTTTATCAGAACCGCGGAAGGTTGATGCTGATGCCCATGCTGTTGAAACAAGCTCAGATACACTCAAGCCCGATTCTAAAACTTTTGATTTTAAAGAAGCAGCATCAGTTTCATCAATCAGTACATGATCAACCGCCGGGATAGGGTCTTGCCAAAGCAAAACTTCCTGCGGCACGTCAGCTCCAAGATACAGATCACGAGGGCCCATATCACGGTGCGTTAGCTTAAACCATGCACGGGCAAAGGCATCTGCAAACGCATCAGGATTTTCAAGGAAGTGACGGGAAATCTTTTCATATTCCGGGTCAAACCTTAAAGAAAGATCGGTAGTAAGCATGGTTGGCAAATGCTTTTTGTTTTTATCAAAAGCATCTGGTATAATGGCTTCGTCAGTTTTGGCCACCCACTGGTGTGCACCACCCGGACTTTTGGTTAACTCCCATTCAAAACCAAAAAGGTTTTCAAAATAGTTATTGCTCCATTGTGTTGGGGTTGTGGTCCAGGTAACTTCCAAACCACTGGTAATGGTATCAGCACCTTTTCCTGTTCCAAAACTGTTATGCCAACCAAAACCCTGTTGCTCGATACCGGCAGCTTCGGGCTCATCGCTAACATGGTCAGACGAAGCTGCACCATGAGTTTTGCCAAATGAGTGTCCGCCTGCAATTAAAGCTACGGTTTCTTCATCGTTCATTGCCATACGGCCAAAAGTGTCGCGTATATCTTTGGCAGCTAAAACCGGGTCGGGGTTTCCATCTGGACCTTCGGGATTTACATAAATTAAACCCATATGTGCTGCTGCAAGCGGCTTTTCAAGATTCCTGCTGTGAACTTTGCCATCGGCATCATCATCAGAAACTAAAGTTCCAACCTGATTGTCGGCACCTTCAGAACCGTGAGCGTAACGCAAATCACTGCCCAACCACTTGGTTTCGGAACCCCAGTAAACAGATTCATCTGCCTCCCATACATCGGCACGCCCCCCGGCAAAGCCAAAGGTTTTGAAGCCCATTGATTCAAGAGCAACGTTTCCGGTAAGTATCATTAAATCGGCCCAGGATATATTACGACCGTACTTTTGCTTTATTGGCCAAAGCAACCTGCGGGCTTTATCCAAACTAACATTATCAGGCCAGCTGTTTAGCGGCGCAAAGCGTTGTAAGCCGGCACCACCGCCGCCACGACCATCAAATACACGGTAAGTACCGGCGCTATGCCAGGCCATACGAACAAATAAACCACCGTAATGGCCAAAATCTGCCGGCCACCAGTCTTGCGAATCTGTCATGAGTATATGCAGGTCTTTCTTTACTGCCTCCAGGTCAAGGCTCTTGAAAGCCTCTGCATAGTCAAAACCATCATCCATAGGATTTGAAAGTGATGAATTTTGACGAAGTATATTAAGCTTAAGCTGTTTTGGCCACCAATCTTTATTGCGTGTACCGCCACCTGCTACATTTTGTTGCTTCATGGTGCCATTATGAAAAGGGCACTTGCTAATGTCATTCGATTCTCTTTCCATTGCTGTTTGTTTATAATTGATGCTTATGTATTAAGTTATTTACCGGCTGATAAACAATGTAAAAGTATGAGTTAACACAATATCTTCACAATCGATTAGTTCTATTGATTATAGCCAGAAACTATATTCGTGTGCTTATAACAACAAAGGCCCTCCATATGGAGGGCCTTTGTTGTTGAAACTATTATTTAACTCTATAAGTTAACTGTAATGGTTAACTTTTCAAGGCAAAAACTACAGGCACTGTGTACCTTACGCGTACTTTTTTACCATCCTGACTTCCGGCAGTCCAACGGGGCGATGCCTTTATTACACGCACTGCCTCATCAACTAGCAATGGTTCTGTACGGCCTACTGAGTGTACATCAGTAATGCTCCCATCTTTTTCAACAATAAAAGTTACGTTAACTCTACCCTCCTTTTTTACCTTCTTGGCCGCTTCAGGATATTTTAAATTTTCTTTTAAATACTGAATAAAGCCAGAAATGTCACCCGGAAAGCGCGGTAGTTTTTCTACCGTGGTGTATACCGGTTCATCATCTGTTTTTGCCTGTGCAAATGAGGCCGAACATACCGAAGTTGCCATTAGTGTTAACAGTGCGGCCTTAGCTAATTTTTGAGCCAATGCCTTGGTAATTTTCTTGTAATTCATGTTTCTAAAATTTAGTTTATAAGCTTTACTCAAATATAACTAAATATTTAGTTAATGGTTCTTTAGAAGAATATTTTTACAAAAAAGCCGCCGGTAAATATACTGGCGGCATCAAACATTCATTTTTATTTATTGCTTTCGCATATAAATTTTTCCGTAAGTTGATTTCAAATCGTACGCGGGGCCTTTACCTGGCTGGGCGGTAATAGAGGTAAAGAAATCACGCTTGGTGTTATCTGTTAAAACCAGGTCGAGGTTTGAAAAAATATGCCCGTAACTTGTGGTAGCCTTAATTTGGCCTACCTGGGCTTTATTTAATGTTGCGTCAATTCCGCCGTAAACAGCGTCTACAACAATCGGCGTGTTACAATTTACTAGTTGAACCATTCCATAAGTAGCTTTAACAGTGGTTGGTGTATTTACCGGTACTTTCACTTCTATGCTAACATCCATATCAACACCGTTAGAATATGAACGAATGACGCCCATTTTACTTTTGTAAGCTTTAAAGTCGGCCTCTGTTTTAAAAACGATCTTTTTACCGGCTTCCTGTACTGTATACCTATGTGGCAGTTTATCTAAATCGGTTAGCTTGTTGCTAATTTGCAATGCACCGTTATTAATCCGGTCTGATAAGGTAAAGGCGTCGTCGTTTTCGCCATCGTTTATGTTTACTTTAGCTATTACTGCTACTTCGTTTTTTTCCCAGGTGGTAATTTTTACTACCGGATAATCAAACTTTAACTCCAATGGCTGACCTTTTTTGATGGGGTAACTTTTATTTATTATAGTTTGGGCACCGGCAACATTAGCCACCGTTAAACTCAACCACAGCAATAGTAAATGTTTCATGATTTTAAAGTTTAGGCTTAATAATTAAATTGCTTTACGAAGATATACTTTACCAAAGGTTGAGGTTAAGTTAAACTCAGTACCTCCTCCGTTAAGCGTTCCGGCTATATTGCCTGTGTATTCTACCATTTCATCATCCTGGGCGCGCTTTTTAAGCTCAATGTTTAAATCAGACGAAGCAAACACATTACCATGTGTTGTATTGAGTTTAAGGTTGGCTTTTGTTGCACCCGGTACGGCAACATCAACTGTAGCGTACATCGAAGAAATGGTTATTGGACCGGCAATTTTGTCTTTAAACTTTGCTTTTACGTTACCATATATACTGTTAACTGTAACCGGACCTGTAATGTCTTCCAGTTCTACAGAGTTTGTACGCACTGATATATCAATCTCTTTAGTGATGTTTTTGATGATAACCTTGCCAGCATTAATCATATTCTGCCAGTTGTAAGATACGCTCACTCCGCGTGGCACCTTAATTTTAACCTTTCCTATGTTTGATGCTACCTCGTTTACTTCTATAGTTGTTCCTTTATCGGCAACGTTAATTCCTATGTTGGTATTATCAACAACACCGGTGCCACTAAGTAATCTTAAACCGGCCGCGCGCTCATCAGCATACTTCTTATCCTCTGAGGTAAAAATAATTTCCTTGCCATCATAGCCCTCTATGGTAACCGATGGCAGTTTGATTAACAATCTTCCTGTTGCTTTGGCAACCTTATATTCCTGAGCAAAAGCATGGCTTATTGCCGTTAGTAGAACCACTATAGTTAATAACCTGATTTTCATTTTTAATAAGATTTTATGAGTTTATATTTTATAATAATGGTATAGTCGACGTATACCTTTAATTTCATAGTGAACAAATGATCATGATCCGCGTAACTGAAACGCGCCGGAGTATGCGGTTTCGCGCACAGCATCCATTTTACTTTCATCCTTTACCATGCCTTCCAGTTCAGTTAATATTGCCGATTCTTTCATGCGGGTAAGCAGCTCAATAAGTGCTATCTGAACCATGGGATCCTGTTGTTTTTTCAGGGACTTTACCAGCTGTTTGCGTACATAGCCTTCCTTATAAAACTTAGCCAATCCATCTAATGCTGCCATCCTTACATTGGTGTTAGGGTCATTATTCATTGTCTCAACCAAAACGTCAACCACATCGTTACTCAAGTTTTTAAATTTACCAGTTTGTGAAAGCGCTTTTAAACGGCTGGCGGGAGATGATTCATCATTCAACTTGTCAAACAACACCTTTTTATATGAACTCTGCCCGGTTTGGGCAAAGCTTTTAGATAAACGGCTTTTACGTTGGGCTATGTCCTGGTCAACATCATCAAAACTATGCTGCTGAGGAGCCGGACTTGCTGCATACTCCTGCTGAGGCTCAGTAATTTGTGGCGCTGTTTGCTCCTGAATTACCTGCGGTTTACGCGATGTTTTCACTACGTTTTGCGCAACATTATTTGTTTGGTTATACTGCCACAAAACGAAACTTAAGCCTATAAGCAGGCAAGCGGCAGCAACCCACCTCATGGCAGTGAAGCTTATTACAATGCCTGTTTTCTTTTCAACCGGTTTAATTTTATGAACCGGTTGCTGCATTTGTTCAAGAATGCGGTTTAACACTGCCGGATTAGGCATGCGTATATCCAGTTCTTCGTTATGCTTGCTTATAAATTCTTCCAGTTTACCTTTCATAATGCCCCTCTTTTAACATTTCTAAAACCTTGGCCTTAGCCCTGAAGTACTGAACTCTAACTGTGCTATTTGACATTCCCAGCATTTGCGCAATTTCAACCTGCGGAATGTTTTCAACCGCGTATAACTGAAATATGGTGCGGTAAGCCAAAGGCAGCTCTTCAATTGCCTGACTTATGCGGTTCATGTTAAATTCAAATTCCTCCTCATCTACAATTTCATCAACAATCACTGTTGTCTCCGGCTCAAGCTCAGTTAGTTCAAGTCGTTTTTTTCGCAGCCAGTTTATGGCTTTGTTTATTGCAATCCTTTTAATCCACGGCCTGAAACTATCAGCATTAGTAAGCTTGGCTATAGCATGATAAGCATCAACAAAAGCTTCCTGCATAATATCTTCTGCTTCGCCGGTGTGTTCTACATACCGGCATATAGCATTGTACACATACTTTGCATTATGCTCATATAACTTTGTGTAGGCGTACGGATCGCCGTTTTTACACATTGCTACGAGGTCTTGTTGTGATATCATTTACAGTTGTAATCCTAAAATTTCTGGTCAGCTACTTTAATGTCGTAATGTTGATTGGAATGTTACAACAAATTAAAAGAATTTTAAAAATTGTTGGTTACAGTAGTAACGACCTTTTCGATGTGCCTACAGCGAATCAAAAATGGCCTTAAACAAAAAAGCCTGTATAAATTATACAGGCACAAATTTTTAAGTAAATAAACATGCAGCTATCGCAGCTGCATGTTTCCCAATTAATGAACTACTACTAACAGGTTTTAAGATAAATTTAATACCATCTTAGTATGATCTTGACCGACACACAGTATTGTGTCATTTATTTAATTCTGAATTTTTACGCTGACATTAATAAATGGTTTTCTGTCTAAATCAGATGATACTGCATTGATGAAAAGAATTCCATATTTACCTTCAGGAGTTAGAAAACTAATGCTGCTACCAGGGAGCAAACCTGTACCATAAGTAGTAGCTACAGTAGCTGACAGCGTTGGATTTCTTGCCTTAACCAACGACTCAATTACTGAAGCAGAAACTGCCGTATAAGTAAAAGGGTCATTTTGTGACGTTTGTGGAGCTGCAAATTTTGTAGCTCTTTTTTGCCATGCACTTATATCATATACAGTGAGCGGATTAACAGGAACGTTTGTAGCATATAAGTTATACACCCAAGGGTTACTTGCATCTGTTGTTGGCCTGCGATAAATTCCAAAATCAATTTTTGAGGAATTGGCAAGACCATCGGTGTAGCTGTAAGAAACTCCATCACGCAAAGAAAAGAAAGAGGGTAAGATTTTGCCTAGGGTGTCTGGCAAATAGATAACACGATTTGTCAAAAACGTATAACTTGGTTTACCCTCGATAACAACTTTTTTGTAACCATCGCCAATATAAACGCCTTTTTGGTTAAGCGCATAAACACGGTAACTTAACTTTCCGTCTCTCTGTATCTTCAACTTAAGCAAATCTCTGTAAGCTCTCCTGCGACTATTGTCACTTACAGCAATAGTATTACGCTCAATAGCATTACCTTTTCCGCCAGCGGTGCGCTCCACCACTACAGAATAAATATCCTCAACGGCTGAATTTATAGTATAATCTATGTATACACTATCGCCATCGTTAACAAGTTTATAGTCGGTTACAGCTAAAGGACTGCTGTTATTATAAGTAACAGTTACGTCATTGAACATGTTAAATATGTTTTGCGAATCTTTTTTGCATGCACTGAGCAATGCCACACAACCAACTGCAACTATAATTTTTTTTAAATTTCTAATTTTCATTTTTAGAGAATTACAATTAATAACAATATCAATAAGCATTTAATCTAATGGATCAAATGTGCCGCCAGGCCAGCCAATTGTTGTAGCTATATTAGCTCCATTGTTAACAAAATCGTTGTGAAACGTATAGAAGTAATGATATTCTGGTACGTTATATGGCAGGTACTGTGTATTGGTGGTTAAAACATGCCTAAAATACTTTTGATAGGTTGCTTTATCATTTGTATTAAGGGTTTCTCTGAATGCAACTCCATTTGTGGAAGCTTCTAAAACTGCTTTATCACTCGCTACGTTTAGTTGAACTTCAAGTTTCGTCATGTTGCCGTTTAACAAATGCATTTGTCTTGTGCGTCTTAAATCGGAGTTACGCTTGTTCTCAAATGCAAATTCTATCATTCTTTCATTAATTAGTAAGGTACGCACCTGCTCAATTCCATTTACATTTCCTAAGCCATAGTCATTATTACCTTGTACAATGTTAGCTCTAACACGCAGTTGCCTTACCATATCTTTCGCGCCTGCTGAATTTCCGGTTTCATTCATACAGTCAGCATAGTTAAGCATAACTTCGGCTAATCTTAGTTCAATCCAATCCATACCATTGCCACCTAAATTATTACTGTAAGGCACGTTAGCTGCAGTTAGAGTTGGGGTTGTGAACCGCTTGCAATAAACTCCATTGCCGTTACTTTCTCCTACAGCGGTGTTGTACGTCCATTGTCTTCTGTTAAGATTTCCACTTAAAGGCCAGCTACCACCATTGTAAGCGATAGTTGCTTCAAATCTTGGATCGCGATTTTGCCAGAAAAGCAAGTCATCATATGGAAACTGCGTAGATGTTCCACGCGGGTTGCCATCTCTCATAGGGTATGCATCCAAAAGTTTTTTTGTTGCCATAAATCCGGTGAACGGGCTTCCGTTTTCAGAAGATGGCCTTGTAATAGATTCCGTATTATGACCTCTGGCATTTATTGAATTAGAAAAAGTGCGTACAAGAACAGCCTCTGTATTTGCGGTTCCCTCCACCCTAAAAATGTCGGCGTAATTTGTCATTAATTTTTTTCCAGAAGCAACGCACATATCATAAGCTTCTTTATTGGCTTGCAAAGCGGTTTGCCATCTTGATGCATCATATGGGTGTTTTGGATCGTTCAGCGGATTGAATTGAGGACTTGCCCAATACAACAAAACCTTCGCCTTTAAACACGTTGCAATTAATTTAGAGATTTTACCCCTGCCCGTGCCGTCATCCCAAACGACGCCGTCTAACATAGTAATGGCATTATTCAAATCACTTATAATGGCGTCAAAACAAACCTTCGCACTTTTCCTACCTTCAAGATATACAGTCTCAGGTCGTTGTGGTTCTAAAGGAAGTGGTACTCCACCATATACTTTCACCAATTCAAAGTAAGCCATTGCTCTCAAGGCATGATATTGACCTAATAAAACTCTTTGAGTAGCCTGAGGAATAGATCCAAGCGGTATGTTCTTTATTGCTTCATTGCAACGGCCTACGTCGAAATATCTATTTATGCCGGGGTTATAATTATAGCCGTTTCCGGTGTATCTAACGTCATTTACTCCAAGCGTTCCTTGTAATCCTAATGCCGCTTTTGCCCATTGATCTACGTCAGGAAAGTAGTTTTCATCACTTGCCATTTGTACACCATATCTATCTGGTCTTAATTGGAAAGGAAAGTTAGGTATTACTACATCATAAGTACGGTTAAGATGTAGTTGTACAGCACCTTCAGTATCCCATATTGCTGCATCAATTCCATTTCTATCAGGTAACAAGAAGAATTCATCTTTATTTATACATGCAGGCAAGGTTGCTGCGATAGACAAGACAATAAATGACTTGGTGATATGACTTTTTATTTGCTTAATCATTGCTAAAAAAATTATAAGTTAACACTTAAACCTGCCGAAATTGTAGTAAGAACTGGGTAATCCCAAGCGCTTGATGTGTACGGATCTTTGTATTTAAGAGGATTTACCAAAGTCCATAAATTATTACCTGTTAACAAAACTCTTGCGCCTTGTAGTCCTAACTTATTCACTAACTTGGTTGGCATTTTATAACTTAAGGTCATTGTATTTATACGTATGGTTGTACCGTCTACAGCCCAGAAGTCCGAGTTTCTACCTAAAGACGGGTCATCAAAACGAGGAAACTTACCCGACATTGGATTCTCAGGTGTCCATCGGTCATTCCATATATCTAAAACATTTCGGTTTCCTGCAGGAGCTGTTCTGGCTCTGCCATCGTAAAATACTTTGCCACCTAACCTTGCAGCTATATTTGTATTTAAGCTAAAGGCCCTATAACTAAAGTTCAAAGTAAAGCCGCCCGAAAACCAAGGATTGGTGTTTTCGAACATAGGCTGCATATCGCTATCTGTAATTACACCATCACTATTTGTATCTTCATAATACAACCATCCTGGTTGAGGTATACGATCGTAAATTCTGTAATTTGGATATTTTGCCATCCAGCTATCAACATCAGCCTGCGTCCTAAACATACCCGAGTTTTTCAAACCAATGTTGCCGCTATTCCACTTTCTAGGATCTAAGCCAAAATTGATAAGCCAATCAGGCGCAATGTTATTTATTAACTGGCCCGGAGCATATAACAATCTATCATTTACGCTATTTCCATAACTAAAGTTAACATTAGCACTCATGTTCAATTCTTTAAACAGCTTAGCTTTGTAACCAAGATTGACTTCCGTTCCCCAGTTATAAGTTTTGCGGTAGTTTACTACCGCTGGCAGGAAACCACCATACAGCGGGTACAGTTGATTTCCTCCTAAGTCAAAGCCGTCGTAGTTGTAATTTTGGAACACTTCGACTGAGAAGTCAAGTTTGTTGTTAAATAAAGAGCTTTCCAAACCAACGTTAATGGTTCTTTTACGCTCCCATGTCAGGTCGGGGTTACCTACCTTACTTGGGTTTAAGCTATTTTGGTTGTTGTTACCGTACAAATAACCGTTTGTTACGTCGATAAGATACCTGTCTTGCCACAACCTTGCTAAACCTACTCTATCATCACCCGTAACTCCAACGTTAGCTTTTAGCTTAAGAAAGTTTATAAAATTGAGCGGCTTTGAATTCTTGAAAAATTCTTCACTACTAACAACCCAACCTAAACCAACACTTGGGGCAACTCCCCAGCGGTTACCTGTTGCAAAGAACGAAGAAGCATCAAAACGGGTAATAAACTCTAAAAGGTATCTTTTATCAAAATCGTAGCTAACTCTCCCGAAGAAAGAGCGCTTTGATGATTCATACCGGCTGATGTCCTTTCTTGTTAATGTATTAGCGTCAAAAGCCCAATAATCTTCGCCACCGGGTATAATTTGGTTAAGATAGTTTATAGCAAGATTTTCCTGGTTTGATTGGGATTGTTCACCACCTGCTAAAACCCCTATTGTATGCTTACCAAACGTTCTGCCATATTGTAAGGTTAAAAATCCTTGATAGCTATTGCTTTCACTTAAGCTTGGTGTAACTCTTTCGTTTAAATCACTTACATTTTCAAAAACGGGGTTTTGAGTTGCAGGGTCGGTAAGTTGATCTGTGTATAGTAAATTGTTATTTCCGAACGTTTTAAAATTATAAGTTTTGTAAGGTGGCTTATACTGGCGCGAATTATTACCTGTGCTAGCTTGCGAAATTTGAAACTTAGCAGTAAACCCCTTAAAGAAGGATGGCTGATAGGTTAAACTGGTGTTGATACGATACCCTCTGCTTTTGTTGTTTTCATAATATCCAGACTCTAGCAATGCTTTGGGGTTAAGATTATTATTAGTAAGCGGGTAGTTAAGATTCATTCCGTTGATACTTATTGGAACCCATTGCGGTATTGTTACAAGGCGTTCAAAGAAATTAGCGTCATTGTCAACGGCTGTTTCGCTTCGTGCATTTTTGATGTTCCAGTCGACATTAAAATTTATATCTGCTTTTAAATCTTGGGTAATTGATGCAACTATGCCACTACGAAAGCTATACTTATTAATGTTCAATCCGGCGTAATTAGCATTTTCACGCTGGTAGCTTCCACCTGCAAAAAAAGTTATCTTATCGCTTCCACCTGATATTCCAATGTTATGCCGTTGCATAACGGATGCTTGCCATAGTTCATCATACCAACTTTTGTAATTAACAGTTTTTAAGTACTCCAAATCAGCAGGTAAAAAATAGTTGGAGAATGATGCGCCTGAATTACGGTAACCTTCATTCAATAACACAGCATGGTCATACGCCGACATCATTTCAGGAGTTTTAGCTGCGTCAGACACACCGTAATACCCGTTGTAGGTTAAAGTTGGCTTGCCTATTTTACCTCTTTTAGTGGTCACTAAAACAACGCCTTTAGCACCAGAAGCTCCATATATTGCCGCAGAAGCATCTTTAAGGAAAGTTAAATTTTCTACCATTGACGCATCTATGTTGTCAAATGCCTCGCGGGTAACGGTAATACCATCTACAACGTATAAAGGCTCAGATGTTAACGCAACATCAGCCACTCCCCTCGCAGACTCGGAGACAACCGAATTACGAATATTAAGCGTAATTGCCGCACCGGGCCTGCCAGAAGATTGAGATACGCCCAAACCGGCAACACGGTTTCTTAGCGAACCGGCAAGATTGGGCGCAGGTATGTCTTGTAGTTCCTGTCCTGTAACTGTTGCTACTGAGCCAAGAATTTCGCTACGCTTTTTTGCACCATAGCCCACAAACACCACCTCTTGCAGTTTACTGTTTTCTTGAGATAGGCTTACGTTAAGCTGAGCTTCGCTGCCCACAGATACTTGCTTACGTATGTAGCCTATGAATGAAAATACCAGGATGTCTTTATTTGAATTAACTTGAATTGTATAAATACCATCTCTGTTTGTACTTACATTACTTGGCAAACCTTTAAGGCTTACGTTTACACCAGGCAATGGTGTACCAAGGCTATCAACAACTTTACCCGTTACTTTGCGTTGTTGGGCCATTGCAACAGAACCTACCAATGTGCAAAGCAACATCAGCAAAGAAAATTTGCGTAAAAAATTATAATCCATAATAGTTTATTTGGTTAGAAATTGGTATAGATGAGCTATAAGCACAGCAGTAGCTACCTTATGCCGCTTGAGCGGGTAAGCAATGTGCAGTTATAACTTTGGCAAGAATGCTTTAATGGAATGTAAAGTATTATATCATAGGCAATTAATTTTATCTAAAGTGTGTGTGTTTATTGATGAAATTTCGGTTTATAATGAAAAATGTTAAAGCGAAGAGCTATTAACAATATGACTGTTTCAAACAGTAAGTAATTGGTTTTATTGACATCTGGCTCATATATGTTTGGATCAGGTTTATAAGTTTATGTACGTTATTTCAAAAGCAACAACTATTAAGCAATGCTTACTTTTTAACAGCACTTTAAAATTTATGACAACTAATTACTATTGAAGCAATTAATGGTTAAGGTTGATTTGTTGTAATTGGTTAGTTACAAATATCAAATTGCAAGCATCAAACTTAATAGCATTTATTATCATGTTGTTATACAATATTTGCAAAACCCATTAAGATTTATCCCTCAATTGGTTCAAAAAGAGCCGTTTCAGTTTCAACATGCCACAATAACCTACATAAAAAAAAGGAATGCCTGTGGCATTCCTTCAACAAATATTAATCAATATAATATATTATACGTCTTAATCTACTTGGCTTAACGGAATTTCAAACCAAAATACAGAGCCTTCATTTTCGTGGCTTTCCACACCAATTTTGCCGCCATGACGGTGAATAATGTCTGCTGTTATATATAAACCCAAACCCAAGCCTGAAAACTTTTGAGACGACTCCTGCACACGGAAGAAACGGTCAAACACCTGCTCTTTTTTATCATCAGGTATGCCTATCCCAAAATCCTGTACGGATAGGTGAAGCATGTTTTTTTCAGTTACCTTTTGCGTAATTATGATCTCTGTGGCATCTGGAGAGTATTTGACTGCATTTGAAATGAAATTGCTTAATACCTGCTCTAACCTGTGTTTATCTGCCTCAATTTCAACATCGGCATTACCTTGAAGTACAAGACGGTGCGTGCTGTTATGCGATTGGCTATCTTCAATGCATTCCTTGATGACCGTACCGGCGTTGAACCGTGTGAAGTTAAACTGCATTTTGCCTGCATGTATTTTTGTGACATCAAGCAAATCATCAACAATTGCGGTTAAACGGCCAGTTTGCTTATTGGCACGTTCAATAAAAGGATACACTTTTTCATAGGCATCTTCCTCTCTGCCGGCAATACGCTGCATTATTTGCAACGATCCTTTTAAACTTGTGATTGGAGTTTTAAGTTCATGACTTGCAATACTCATAAACTCATCTTTTTGCTGCATCAGCTCGCGGGTTGCATTTTGCGACTTAACAAGTTCAGTAACTTCAAAACCAAAAAACGCTATTCCATCAACCTGCTCGCGCTCATTGTAAATTGGTATAAATAGGTAATCAAGCCAAGCGTCAGTAAGCTGCCCTGTTTCAAGGTTGATTTTTTTAACGTTGTAAGCTTTTCCTGATTTAGATTCTCCTGTTTGATAAAGTTTTTCATCGTTTGCAAACAAGCGTGAAGTGTTCAGCCCGCTATGTGCCTCTTTGGTAGGATGGCCGACCATATTATTGCGCTGATAGAACGCATCAAAGGCTTTGTTTGTAAACTCATAACGCAGCTCGGTTCCGCGCCTTATACTGATCAGGGCGGGCGCATTTAAGAAGATACCGTAAAATTCTTCCTGCTGCTTACGTATAAACTCCTGTAACTCGCGCCTGTTTCGCTCAATTTCCTTTTGGTGTGATAAATCTATAATATAACAAACCGAATTTGCTTCTGAATCATCATCAAGCCTGGCTGCACCCATTAGTACGGGCACCCTGCTTCCATCACGACGAATGTATTCCTTTTCAAACGGTGGGCAAAAACCGTTCTTATTTAGCTGCTCTACCGCTTTGCGACTTATACCCATATATTCAACAGGCGTAAGCTTATCCCATCCTAATGCACCTTTGTTTAAATCTTCAATAGTGTATCCCACCATGTTCAAAAACACGTCGTTTGCTTCAATTATCTGACCATCAAACCGGGCAAATAACATCCCGATCATGTCTGATTCAAAAATTTTGCGGAAACGGCTTTCACTTTTATTTAAACGCTTCTCGGCCTCTACGATGCGGGTAATTTCAACAATTGATCCTACCATACGATAAGGCGTATCATAGGCATCATGTAGTATGTTACCCCTGTCTAAAATAATGGCGTAACTGTCGTCAGCTTTTTTAAACCTATACTCGGCCGACCAATTATGCTTGCCCTTGTTTATGGCCTCATGTACACTCTTTTCAACACGTTTTCTATCCTCGGGGTGTACCTTATCAAACCAATAGCCAATGTTGCTGCTCTCGGTGTTGTTTTCATAACCAAACATCGAAGTAAAATTGTCACTTCTCCACATTTCGTTGGTCACCAGGTTCCAATCCCATATGGTATCATTTGTAGCTTGCGATACTAAATTAAAGCGCTCCTCACTTTGTGTTAAGCTCATGGTGCGCTCTAAAATCTTATCTTCCAGTTCGGCATTAAGCTTCTTTAAATTTTCGCGGGCACTCACCAGCTCGTTATAATTTCTACGCAGCTTTTGCTCATTTTGCCTGCGCTCGGTAATGTCAGTTAATGTTACGGCAAAGCCGTCAGCAACTTGGCTGGCCATGAGTATGTACCACCCTTTGTCCTCGTAGTAAACTTCTTGTTGCAGCTTCCCTCCTTTTTGCGTTACCTGCTTCAAGCGTTCAAAAACATCATCCTGCAGCAAGAAATGCAAATGCTTTTTAAGGAGCTGTCCTTTTAATTCGGCATCTGTTTTATTTAATAGCTGGCCAGCCATGCGGTTGGCCATCAAACATTTAAAATCAGCCAATTGGCCGTTATTGTTACGAACGGCACCGAAAACCATTATGGCGCTTAAACTTGTGCTAAATACGCCCGAAACGATGCTGTTAAGTTCGGTAATAGTACTTATGTCAACAAAGCTTATTACTACGCCATCACGCTCCTTATCTTTTTTGATATAAGGCAGCACTCTAAGCAGGCAATGCTTTCCATCTTTCAGCTCAACTTCTTTTTCAACCAAATGTGCCGGGTTGTTAAGCACTTCCTGAATATCGGCTAAAAAGTTTTCGTATTTTATATTGTTAGATATATGTTTGATAGGCCTGCCAATATCAGCCTCAATCAAATTAACCATTACAACTGCAGCCGGGTTAAACTTGCGGATACGCATATCTTGATCCACAAAAATCTGCCCTATATCAACGCTTTTGAAGTAGTTATTTAAATCATCATTAAGATCAATCAATTCTTTAATCTTAAGCTGATGTTCGGTATTTAAAGTATGTAACTCCTCATTCAGTGATTGCAGCTCTTCGTTACTTGATTGTAATTCTTCATTGGCGGAAAGTAGTTCCTCATTACTTGATTGCAGCTCCTCGTTGGTGGTTTCCATTTCCTCCACTGCCATTTGCAGGTTACCACGCACTTCACTGAGTTCGTTCTCTAACTCATTCACGTAAACCGCCTGCTGCTCGTCAGAGTTATGTGGAACAATGATATCATCACTGTTGAGACCAAATTCTAACTCAACCTCATTAAAAACTACCAGTACATAAGGAACGGTGGACTGTGTATCGGCCGGTTTTACATTAATGTTTACGTAAACATCGTTGTTACGGCGTTTTATGCGTATACGCTTTAACCTTGTAGGCAACTCTTCCTTTACAGCTTTACGCAAGGCTGTGTTAATGATGAATGAAAGCTCGCTGGGCACCATCTTAAGGATATTAAGTTCCAGCTTTTTATCGGGTAAGGATAAGTATTTTTTAAAGTCGCCTACGGTTTCCTTTATTTCACCGTTTTTGTCCACATACACGCCTACATACCCCAAGTCATCGGTTAGGAATTCTTTAAAGCTATCCCTCAATACTTTGTCGGCTTTTATAAACGGCTTACGCAAGTCGCTCGAAAGATTGTGGCTATAGTAGCTGTTATTATTTGAGGGCTGCTGGCTGATAGGACCTATCTTGCGGTAAAGCTTCCACTTACCGCTAACCTCATGTAACCCTTCCTTAATTGATGATACTGTTTCGCTGGAACCAAGGAACAAGAAGCCGCCCTGGTTAAGTGAAAAGTGGAAAGTAGATAACACCTTTTGCTGCAACAAAACATTCATATAAATGAGCATGTTGCGGCATGCAATCAGGTCGTTTTTTATAAACGGAGGGGCTTTTACAACATTATGCCTGGCAAAAACAATTTGCTTGCGTATTGACGGAATGACGGAGTAAGATTTACCGTCTTTCACAAAATAACGTTGCAAGATATCAGCATCAATATCTTTCTCAATAGTTTCCGGATAGCTGTTGTGCGATGCTACATCTAAACTTGCTTCGTCAATATCGGTTGCAAAAATTTTTACATCTAAATCTTTGTTTACCTTTTTAAGATACTTATCAATTAGTATAGCTATGGAGTATGCTTCCTCACCCGTGCTGCAGGCACACACCCACACTTTAAGTATTTCCTCGTGCGCCTTTTCATCAACTATCTGTGGAATGACGTGATTTTCTAATTGTTCAAAAGCGGCTTTATCTCTGAAAAAACGCGTAACTCCAATTAAAAAGTCTTTACCAAGAAGTTTGACTTCCTCATCATTTTGTCGCAAAAACTCAACGTAACTTTCAAGGTTACTGATTTTGTTATGCTCCATGCGGCGTGTAATACGCCTTATAATGGTTGGTGTTTTATATAAATTAAAATCATGCCCACTTTGGTGATGCACTAACTGAAAAAGCTTATTTAGTAATCCTTCATTGTCATACCCGCCTTCAAAAATCTTAATTGGCTGCTGGCGCATATATCCAAATAACTCATCGGGCATTTGTGATGGTGGCTGAACGCTATCGGCATTGCCTGATGTAATGGCACTTTTGGGCATACCATCAAACTTTGCTGTTTCGGGCTCCTGCACCAGTACCATGCCACCATTTTCTTTTATAGCTTCAATTCCGCGTGTACCATCAGTACCCGTTCCTGATAAAATAATTGCTACTGCTTTTTCCTTTTTATCGCTCGCAAGACTAAATAAAAAGGTATCGATGGCAGTATTCGGCGACTTATCTTGCTGTTTATTGGCCAATTTAAGACGGTTGTGGCTTACCGTCATCAACTTATTATTTGGTATGATGTAAACACAATTAGGGTGAAGGCTCATGTTTTCTTCGGCCTCAAACACCTTCATGTGCGTATGCTTTGATACCAGCTCAACCAACAAGCTTTTATAATCGGGCGAGAGATGTTGTATTACAATAAAAGAGAAACTAGAGTTGCCGGGCATATGGTCAAAAAACTCATGAATGGCTTCCAAGCCGCCTGCCGATGCGCCTATTGCAACCACATAATTATTGGCTATGCCCATGTTTCTATTAATCTCGGGTGCTTTACTACTCATTTAGCCTCTAAAAAAATTAAATAGCTTGTTTGGTTTTAAATTCGTAAACAAAACTGCGCAATGTATCGGCTACACCCAACTCATCCTTGTGCCACGGCAAAGATGTATTTTTAACGGTTTGAAGCCAGCTTTTAAATGAATTACGCGGATGGTAGGTTTTACCATCAGCTGCAAAATTTATGGTTTGGTTCGGATCACCTCCCCAGGTAATAGTTTGAACAACCTCGGGCCTGAAACAAACAATGTAATTGCCGTTATGACTATCCAACGGTATAATCAGGGCTCCGCTTGCAATTGAAGCTTCGCTGGCGGCTTCGTCAAAAATATCAGGCAGCGTGGTTGTTGAGAAAACTTTACCTATTTCTTTAGCATGCAACCACAGGTGCAAATTTTCGAGCATGTCGTTTTGTGGCACCTCGCCAGCAGTTGTTATCTTGCTGTTATTGAATATAACGGCACCCTTCGAGTTAAAAAGCTTTAAAATATTCTCGTCGTGCTCAAGCAAACCTTGTTCAATATTACGGTCACTGTAGATATGATCAATAATGCTGTTGCGCTGTGATTGTAAATCGGCAACGCGGCCATATTCCTCTTTATTTATAATAGACGATATTTTGTTTGACACAACGCTTGATAACAACTCAAATATTGAACACAACTCAAAGCTCAAATAATATGGCTTGGTATGGTGGCATGCTATTAAGCCCCATAATTGCTCATTATGAATAACCCTTACCGACATTGAAGCAGTTACCCCCATATTGCCTAAATACTCAATGTGTACAGCGGCAACGCTACGCAGGTTACAGTCAGATAAATCAGTAAACGAGTTAGTGAGCGAGTTAAGTACCGGGTAAAGCCTTACCGGCGTATATTCGCGATTGGGGATAAGACGGTAAGGGTTTCTTAGGTAAAGCTCACGCGCTTGTCGCGGTACATCAGATGCCGGAAACGTAACGCCCAGGTAAGGTTCAAGAGCATCCGTTTTATCTTCGGCAATTACTGTTCCGTTCCAGTTTTCATCAAAACGGTACATCATTATGCCATCGAAACCAGATATCCGTTTAAGCTCCCTGATAGCAATTTCGCATGCATCCTGTACCGAAGTAGCTACATCTACAGCAGCCATTACATACTTGATTTCCTGAAAAACGTTTATAAACGTGCGCTCATCCTCCGCCTGTACCTTTTCCAGCTCCAACAAAAAATACTCTTGCCTTGCATGCACCAGTGCAAGCAACTCAACGTTGTTAAGCGTTAAGCTAACAGGTATTTTATCTTTAATTCCGGTTTCAATCTTTGCCTTCAGTTCATCTATTTGCTTCTGCGGAACGTAATCTGAAAAGCTGGACGAGACAATCTCTGCTGCACTGGTTTCTAACACATCGCTTAAGTTCTCACTGATCTGAATAATATTTAAAGATTCTTTTTCTAACACAACCAAATAGCCATGGGGCTGGATCATGTTAACGTTATGCAAAGGCAAATTGCCGCAAAATTCTGAATCGTAGTTAGATGCCATCAAAATAAAATTATATAACACTTGCAATGTGCAAAAGGCATAGCCTTCCTTAATTAAGTATTATAACCGATAGTACTTTAGGGAATGCTAAAGTAAAGAAATTATCAGCAATTAAAGACTGTACAACTTTACGTGATGATTATGGAAACTTTAAAGACGAGAATGCATTAATCAAACACTAAATTCTTTTAAACAAATATTTGTTGCCAAGCATAAATTTTATGGCTGATTTAGAAGCAAATAGCATGCTGTGCGTACACAAAAAGCAATTTGGTGTGTTTTTGATTTGGAATTAATTATACAGCACCTATATTTGCGGCACGTTAAAAGCGCAGAAGTATGTAACAGTATACTGCGCTTAGCAAGGGTAACGATTGCAGAAGAAGAGAATTAAAATTCTTAAAAATAAATTTGCAATCAAACAATAAAAACTTACCTTTGCAAACCCAAACGGGATGTAGCGTAGCCCGGTATCGCGCCACATTTGGGATGTGGAGGCCGCAGGTTCGAATCCTGCCATCCCGACGATACCACATATCAAACGATATGGAAAGCCTGTAAATCATTGATTTACAGGCTTTTTTGTTTTACGGCCTGCTCAAAATATATCAATCCAACTCAAGTTGTCCTTCACCTAACTGAACACCTCTTTTTGATCCGTACTTTTGAGGTGGTAAAAAGTGGTATATTGGATTGTAAGTCAATAGGTTATAACCAATCGGGATTGCGTTATTTTGCGCTTATTTTATCCACTTTTAACCCGCTCCGAAGTGCTTTTGATATTAAAAAAACACAAGGAAACTCATATTAAATGACAGGTTATGAAAGCGATCAACACATTCAGTGTCCATTTTAATCTTAGGACTGAGAAAGAAAAGGACGGAAAAGCCCCGGTTTATGCATCGATCAAGGTGAACGGCAGTAAGGCAATGCTGGCCTTGAAACAAACGATCAGCACCAGGTGCTGGGATATGCGTAAAGGCATGGGAAAATCGACAACAGCCGAAGGACGAGAACTGAACAGCTATTTAGAGGAAGTTAGACAAGTACTCGGTGAGTGCTACAGGGAATTACTACTAAAACGCCGCGTTGTAACTGCCGACAGTGTTAAAGCCGGTTATCTGCGTACAGGCGATGACGAACATACGCTGGACGAGATAGCAAAATATCACAATGATATGTCTATCGGCGTTTTAGCTGCCGGGACAATGAAAAACTACTATACCACACAGCGATATATTAATCAATTCGTTAAAGAGAACTTGAAGCGAAAAGAATTTTATCTATCGGAACTCAACTACAAGTTCATACAGGACTTCGAAACGTTCCTTCGTAATCACCAGCCCATCGACCACCAAAAGCCGCTGACCACGAACGGGATCATGAAACATTTGGAGAGGTTCAAGAAGATGATCAACCTGGGTTGCCGGATAGAATGGTTGTACCGTGACCCTTTCGAGAAATTTCAGTTGAAATTTGACCGGGTAGAAAAGGATTTCTTGAGCGGCCTTGAACTGGATAAATTAGAGAATAAATCTCCCCTTTTACCGAGGCTGGGTTTAGTCAGGGACATCTTCGTGTTTGCTTGTTATACAGGCTTAGCATTCGTCGATGTGATGAGCCTGACTAAGGATAATCTCATCGAGGACCAAGGCGGAAAGTTATGGGTCAAAACCTTCCGGCAGAAAACAACCATACCTGTAAATGTTCCGGTCCTTCACAAGGCGGAATCAATACTGATCAGGTATGACCAAAACCGTCGGGCCATAGCGAACGGAACAATCTTTCCGAAACTCTCCAATCAAAAAATGAACAGCTATCTCAAAGAGCTGGCTGAGTTGTGTGGCATTAGGAAAGTATTAACCTTTCACATGGCCAGGCATACTTTTGCTACAACGGTTACATTGGTCAACGGTGTCCCTATCGAAACGGTCAGCAAGCTATTAGGTCACACTTCCATGCGCTCCACGCAGGTATATGCGAAGGTTATTGAGAAGAAGGTCAGTGATGATATGTCAAAACTGAATGCGAAACTCATTGCTGCTACAGTTTAATCAAAAAGTCATTATAAGTTAAGATTATGACGGGGAAAAAAGAAAGCTCAAAAACGATTTTCGATGAGATCGTGATGAGCAAAATATATTTCATAAGAGGCCAAAAGGTAATGCTCGATGGCGATTTACCTGAATTATATGGTACTGAAACCAAGAAGTTAAAGCTACAGGTCAACAGGAACCAACAGTGTTTTCCTGAGCTATTTATGTTTGAGTTAACAAAGAAAGAGTATGATGCTTAAGGTCACAATTTGTGACCTTAAAGCGCTGTGAGCATTCTAAGTATCTACCTTATGTATTTACAGAGCATGGCATCGTGATGCTATCCAATATTTTAAAGAGTGAAAAAGCTATTGCAGTAAGTATTCAAATCATTAACATCTTTGTAAGGCTTCGGGAAGCGTTCGCAACAACGAAGATGAGAAACCCGCTTCCTAAGATTGGAAGCGGGTTTGCGACAAAACGTCGGTTGATGCATTAATTCTATAGTGTTACAAGGTTTGCGCAAGCAAGTTCAGGGCTACTTCTTACTTCATCTAGAAAAAGGCTGTGCTTATTTCCTGCCTTCCTGCGGGGACTTTGGATGGCAATCGTGTAGTGACGTTCGCTTACCCCGACAATGCTTACTGGAATGGCTCTTTTTCCGTCCCATGATATCCAACCATCATCGCCCTGCATAAATTTTTCTATGGTCCTTCTGTCGTAAGGTATTGGTGTCGCCTTTTTAACTGTGACGACCTTTCGGTCAACATGTTTTTGAAGCTCGCTTTTGTTTACTTGTTTTAGAGGATTCGAAGATCGCTTTTTTCGTACATAAGTTTGGTAGGACCTCCAAGCTCTTTCTAAAGCTGCCATCGCGCCGTAAGGCGGATGATTATTCAATAAATAGTCCTGGTATTGTTTATATTCACTAAATATCGGCCAGTTCTCACTTTCATCTGCAAAGCCGCGTTTGTTTGCCAGGTCTCCCAGTGGAGTATCCCGTTTTTTTTGCTTTGCTAACCAATCTGCAAAATTAGGTTCAAGGGGGGCTACTTCCTGAAGAGGTTGGGAATCTCTGATCATTTGATGATAGTGGTCCCTCATTTTTAATATGGCGGCATCTAGGGTATCCGCTTCTGCAGAGTAATGGCTGGTTTTGACATAGCCGATAAAGGCTGCTACTCTTTTCAAATTGAAAACATCTACAACTCCTCTTTTACCATTTTGGAATGACAATAATAGGCTTGGTGATACATATTCACGAAAAACAACTATTGCCACTTGGTCGTTTTCGAATTCCAGCTTAACACCGTGTCGTTGAATCTTTTGATCTCTGAAATAAGCGGGTTTCGATCTTAAATGTCGGTCAGCCAGTTCTTTTCCCAGTTCCTCCAAGGTTGGCCAGATGGAACCCAAGAGCACCTTTTCATCAATGAGCGGTAAGTAAACGCCTTCAGCCAGATCATCAGGCAGATTTGGGGGCAAGCCGTTCAAATTTTTTCTTCGTTCTTTGATGTGAGCCGTAGGGGTTAAAACGATGAATTCTGCGTCAGTAAGTTTCCTTATCGGGCGTTTATCGTCAGCTAATAAGGCAGCGCGGGAAGAATAGCCGAAATAGGCAGCTACAAGCTCATGAGCGTGGGACGATTTTATTGAAATATTAAACTTGTTAAGAGAAAATGAGCGCAGAGAATCTGCGCATAGTTTTGTTATGTGCTCCATAGCAATTTTAAGTTAAGAGCTGGACTAACAATGATTGTCGAGAGTGTTTAAAGACAACCGGTGCCAGCAGATCTAACAAAATTTTGCTGTAGGTTTGTCATAAAAGTATTAGCCTCGCGTTTCAGTCACTCACAACTGTGGCGCTCGATTCCTTGACACTAAGATAAAATACATGTATTATAAAAGCAAGGAAAATAATCAAAGATGTCCAAATACGATGTTGCTTTTATAGCTGCTTTCCTAGCGCAGCTGAAAACTGATGCGTAACATTTTGACGTGCCGCCCGTTCTATTTAAAGCATTGTATAAATTTTTATTTATAATTTGTACTTTTGCCGAATTTTTTAGTAGGTTTAGAAGGCGTTGATTAGACGGGCATTCGATAAAATTGACCTCCTAACCTTTTAAATTACAAAGAAATGTCCCAGTTCGATTACATAAAAGATATAGCCAAATATGGTCTGGAAAATGACCAGGAAAAGTTATTGGCCGTTCTGAACGAACTGATTGAGCATTCAAAGAATACCAAAAAGCTCAATTTCGCTATCCAGCTACAATCCATTTTAAAAGATTCGATAAGGCAACAGCAAGAAAAGCCGATGTTAAAGGTCGGTTCTCCGGGACATTTTCAACGCCTGGATGAACGCGAGGTTGACGAACTAATACTAGAGAAACTTACCTCAGACTATAGTTTTGAAAATTTGGTAGGTACTGACAAGATCAAGTCGGAGCTGGATTACTTTGTCAGGGAACACATGTCCGCTGACCTGCTCCAAAAATACGGTCTTCCGATAGCTAACAAGCTCCTGTTGCACGGTCCATCAGGCTGTGGTAAAACACTTGCCTCTTATGTGATCGCAGGGGAATTGAAGAAAATGATGATTGTTGTTAACCTCGGTGCGATCGTTTCTTCTAAACTCGGCGAGACCAGTAAGAACTTGGCCAAAATCTTCCGGAAAGCGGCAGCAGAGGACTGCATAATTTTTATCGACGAGTTCGACTCGCTCGGTAAGGTACGTGATTACAGTCAGGATCACGGGGAAATGAAACGTGTGGTCAACACGATCCTGCAGTTATTCGACTATCTACCACAATCATCAATCCTGATCGCTGCCACCAACCAGGTTGATATGATCGACAATGCTTTATTGCGCCGCTTTGATCTGAGCGTTACCTTTAGCTTGCCAAGTCCGGAAGAGGTAAAAGACCTGCTTAATCTTACTTTAAAAGACGGGCAGTATAAGTTCGACCGACCCAAAGCGGTCGCAGAGATCATTGCCGCTGCGAAAGGTCTATCTTACTACAGTATTCAAAAGACGATCGTGACAGCTATTAAACGAAGCATCTTTGAACTTGACCGTAAAAAAAGCCGGGCATTATATGTCACTATCAACACTGACTTATTGGCTGATCTGATCGAGCAGGAAAAAAAGGCACTGTCCGTAATGGCCTCCTAACCTTTCACTTTAAACTTCGCCTTCCAGTACTATATTTCCAATTGCTTCCAACTCATTAATCAACAGCATTTCATTATATAGTCTGCCTGTTGTCTTCCCTTTTACAGGGTTTTCCCGTACTGTAACCACCAATGAAAAGGGATGGGCTGTAGTGTATTTCGTTTTCTCGGGGACAGACAATAATTTATGAAGTTTTGACAGCAATACAATTTTAAAAGTACGATTCTCGTCGATCAATACTTTCTTTGATACCGAGAAGCTCATCTTCTGCGTATTGCTCAGCATTTTCGATTTATAGTAATAATCCTGAGACCATGACGGACTAAATTTATACTTATCCGTGGTGTTATAATTGATTCCGAGGGGTACCTGTTTACCATCAACTAATTTAACATCACCATTCTCATCAAGCTCATAAGCTTCTAATGGCAGATTTTTGAACACACCGAAAGCGATCTGCAAAGGGCAATAGGCCACTTGGTTATTTTTGACCGGGTCAAATTTAAAACACAAAGTAGCGTCCACCTGAACAAGGCCGGTCTTTCGGTCTTGCTCAAGAAGATATTCCGGTAAGACAAGGGGATATGATTGGATTTTATCCGGTTCGATCTCATCTTCCAGCACGAACGTGATCCTGTCGTTCGATGAGAAAAGGCAGCTTTCAGTATCAGGCAGCCCATTACCAGCCACATGTGTTTGACGGGTGATCGGTAGTTTGGCAAAGAGGTCATCCCGCTTTTCACAGTGCGCGTTATTGATCATTAGTGCTTTTACCGTTTGAACATTCCAGGCCAGGTCGGGGTACCGGCGAATGATCTTTGCTGCGAGATTGGCCGCCAGCGGTGTGGCAAAGCTTGTACCGATGTCCCTGTCATAGTACATACCAGGCGCGCAGGATAACATCTTTAAACCGGTGTGTGAAGGATCCAACATCTGGTCATAGTCACCGCCGTAGAAACAAATATCTGGCTTGTAGAGCCGTTTATTGATTTTGACCTTAGTAATGGACGGATGATTCCAGTCTATATGGAATGTACGGCTGTAAATAGCCGGAACATTACCTGGCGGTGAGATTCGGTTAAGAGTATTGTTCTCGAGGTTATCTGCTAATGCACCGACGGTCATATTGTTCATGCTTTCAGCTGGGCTACTCAAATTAGCAGATTCTTTCTCAAAATGCAAACCGTAAGTGGCCGGCCGACTATTCCGTCCATCCGTTTCAATTAGATCCCTATTGTTAGCGATGCTGATGAATATCAACAGATTCAATTCATAGGCCAGCAAATCCAACGCATAGGCATAGGCAGAGGCTGGTTCATTATATTTCTTCCAGTCCTCGTAACAAATGGTTAGGGTAAATATCCTTACATCGTATCGCTCATGAGCCGCCCGAATCAAACGTATAACTTCAAACTCCGGTATTGGCCGGTTATTATTACTTAAAACTTTTATTGGTAATAATCGCGCGTCAGCAGTAAAGTCACCCACATGATCGGGGATCAGCTGCGTACCTAAGGTCGCTAATGCCCCAACCGCGGTCCCATGGTTGATCTCATCAGTGATGGGTGAAGTACCTGTAATATCGAATGCTGCATCATTGATGATCAACGGTGCCAATGGATTTTGATCACTGATGCCTGTGTCAATGACCCCGATAATTGGCAGATCCTCACCGGCATTTTGTACGGTAAAACCAAACGTTCGCTCCGGTATATTAAACCGACCGGGACGAACTATACCTGCCGATATGGAATTGACCGATTGGATAATGTCAAAATTGTCAGCAATCTCGATAATTGAAGCTACCGGTGCATTGACCAATTCGATCTTGTGGAGCCTCGGATCGTAATAGTGCTCTATATTTTGTTGTGCCAGGTAGTCTAATAGCGATTGTTCAACTGGCCGAACGACTTGTTGAAATATCTCAACATTATCGACAATGTCAAGTAACACATGTGCGCGCTGTTGCGCAGCATTTTTGATCATTTTCCTGGTAGATAGATAATCAAAATCGACAATGAACCGGATGTTCGTATTATAATTGATATTTAATGCCGGGTCCGCATTATTGACGAAGGTGCTGATTTCACTTTCGAAACGTTGAAATCGGACAGCATCAACTATCGCAAAAACAGCGCAGGTATTTAATTCGGTCAATCCTACCAATGATAGCCCAAAATCGTTCCGATAAGAGTTTGAGAATACGGAAGTATCAAAAGTATTATGGAAATGTATAATAATATAATCTTGATGAACGGGTATATTGAGAAAAGGATTCCTGCGTGCGATCCTTGCATTACGATCCCTGGTAAAGTTAGCTTGTGAAGCAGCAAAAGACTGTTGCTTAATTCTATAATCAACCGGTTCATCGTTGTCTTCCTTTTCATCCTGATCCCCCGGGTTTCTCGTTCTCTGGCGGAGGGTGACAACCCCTTCCTGTGGGTTTCTAAAAAATACGTGATCGCGTTCTCCTGCCATTAGATTTTGTGATTTTGGCTTAGTCGCTAAATTTACGTAAAACGGCCTTAAACACCAAACGCTCAACGCTCCAAAGTAGCTGCAGGTGCTGTGGTTTCCTTTCCTGATCACAAAATGTGCCTTCGCCGGATCGTTCAACGACCGCTCAAATACCTCATAAATAATTTCCGTTTTGATCTGCAAATAATTCATCTGCATAATGATTGGATTGGTCACCCGCAGCACCGGTAATACCCTGTAGGCGTCGATCTCCCGCTTTAACGCATCATGGTGTTAATGATCTCATAATGGAAAGCTTTTAGCTCGATCTTTTCATCAGGATTTTCTGCCACCAAGCCGACGAAGTCCCCGAACTCAGTGACGCGATCCGCGAAGCATGCACGGCGGCCTTTAATTGTTTAGACCTGCTAATTGAGGTATCACTACGGCTGATGGACAACTTTCCCTTCCTGCATGATACGCGCGATCTTATCCGACACCAGATTGGCCTTATCACCGGCCACCTGACCAACCGTTATGTTCCCAACGAATTACCGAAATTATGGACGCGCGGAAATTGCAATGAGAGTCTTAAGGGAACTTGTAAAATAGTTAAAAAGGTTTCAACTGGTGCCGCTGTAGATTTATTTAGACATTCGATAAAAACGTCTCTTATAAGGCCTTCTCAATTCAGTATTAATACATCAGTTGATATACTAAATTAAATTAATTTAGTCAATGGTTTCAACATTATAGAACTTATAAAAATCTAACCGGTCTTTTAAATATTCGAATCTACTTTTAGAGTATTTAAAATGTAAATATTTGGCGTCTTGCCATTCTGAGTCAGAGATTGTTTTAACCTTTTCTATTATAATTTCTAATCCTTCAACTTCCTTTTCTAACAGTTTTAGCTTCTCTATGTCCGTTTTCTCATCCTTACTGTCAAGAATCCTGCGGAAGCTCTTCAAATCTGTTAATAACGTCTTTGTGGTAAAGTCTATGAATCCAGTAGCGGTCTGGGAATTTAAGAATGCTGTAAAAACAAGTTGGTATATATCAAAGACCGAAGATTTTCGCTTTCCAGAAAAGTTCTTATTATTTATAAAAAGGAGATACCAAAATGAAATTATTTGGTTCAGCTTTAAACTTTCGAAAAATGAAATGTAGAATGAATCATTTAAACTTACATCAGTTATTGAACTCAGAGCTATAAAAAAAATTTCATCGTGTTCCTGGTTATGTGCAATATCAATGAAAGTTCCTTGATGTATAAATGACTTTAATTCAAATTTTTTTAAAGTGATTTGTATCTCTAAACTCAAATATTTTTCGCGAAATTGTCCTAGTTGAGTCTGTAAAAAATTAGGATTTACAAATTCTCCTAACTCCAAAATTGTATTGACCGAATGTAGACTGCCTTCTATTATATACCTTTCAATATTGTCAAGAATTAAACTTTTGATAGCATAAAAATTATCTTTTGATTTTAAGACTAATTCCGTGTAAATTTTATTGTAAGAATTTGCGTCAATAACATCACGTAAATAGCGTAGAATATAGTTGTCTATTTTGAAAGTTGGATTTTGATTAATTATATTAACAATTAATTGTGAAGAATATAGTTGATCTTCATCGTTGTCCCATCCGTCAAATAGACTTTTCATAATGTCATCTTGGCGCTCCTTGTAATATTTAAATACTATTAAAACAAACTCACTCAAATTGCGGCTTTTTATTTTACTTATAAAATAATCGAACATATGCGGGTTTTTCAAGGCTTCTGTTGCAAGCACTTCTTTGAATCGCCTATGTGGAAAATCATAGAGTAAGTTGTCTGGATTTGCATTGACAACGACAAAGACCCCAGATAGTATCAACTGCATAACAAACGTTGGATTGTTTGACCTGGGTTGATCAAGCTCTGCCATTATTGCAAGCGTGTTGTCGTTTGAAAGATGCTTTTCGAAAAACACCCTAACATATTTTGTAAGACTATTTACATTGAAGATGTTTTCTCCAGATAAGAGCAATTCAAATGCGAAGTATTTTAAAAATTCTGTTTTTTCATATAAATAATTGCTTCTACGTTTTACAAAAGCAAGTTTTTTTTGCTCTGCTGAATATTCCCTAACTTTAAATTTATCCAAGTCAGAAAGCAGCACTTTTATGCATTCAAGAACTAATTCGTTTAGGTAAGGTAAAACTGCGAATGTTTTCTCATCATTTTCTAAAAGGTGGTTTACATGAATATAGCAAAGTATAGTCAAAAATAACGGTCGTTTAGATAACCTAACCATCTCTTCATCTTGGTGTGTATCAATTTCTTCAATAAATACTTCTTCGTCGAGTAGTTCTGCAAACCTCTTTGAGCGGCTTCTGTATTTATCAAAAATCTTCTTAACCAAAACCAGTCTGTTGTCGCCTAGACCCCTCAATTGAACAGCAATGAAATCCTTCGAAAATGGTCGAGTTGAACTTTCTTTCATCGAAGATGCTTTAATACCAATAGGATTCAGCCTGTAAAACTCCTCTCTGGTTGATAACCACACATTGCACCGCGTGATATTTTTATAAATTTGAAGATATTTAGTATCGATGCAGTCTTCATCTACGTCGACATCCATTGTAGTAGAAAGCAGTAGCCCCAACTCGTACCTAATATGATTATTTGATGTCGTGAAGCTTATTTCGTCATAACCGTCCAATAGAAAAAAAACTTTGCTCTTTGCAGTCAATGATGATAGTTTTTTAATTCCATCGTGTCGAAGAAATGAGGTGTCTTCTAACAAAGTCCTTAGAATTGGAGATTTGCCAAAATTTGGAACAGCCTTTAACGATATAAAAATGGGAATCTGTTTCTTTAATGCTGCCAAAAAGTAAGGATATTTGTTATTCAATATTGACAATGTCGCGTACCGAAAAAATGTAGATTTTCCCATCCCTGCGCTTCCAATAAAAATAGCTTTATAATTTTGATTTAATTTTTCAAGAGGTTTAGAGTTTTTTATTACATGAACCGGCTTTAGGCTTGATGTTTCCACAAATTGTACCTCTATATCTACATAATCTTCTAATACTTCTAAATCAATATCTTTGTAAATAAAAGGCATTTGTGAAAGCGATATAGAGAGGTTTTTCTTGTATTTGCCAAATCGCAAAACGATGTGTCTAAACGAGTATAAATACTTGAACCCATCCTTAGTATACCCGACAATTATACTAGTCCCTATCTTTCCTAAAAATGGGATAATCGTTAATCTGTAAAATGTATATAGTGTTGTGAGCATTAGATCGATAATACTAAAATTTGGTATTAAAAATACTTGTAAAGTAGCTACTTCAAGGATCTTTAAAAATTTAAACAGGCGAGTTGGAGCTGATTTTCTATGACCAATTATTTAAGAGTATTGCTCAAATTGATATTGTAGGCCAAGAATGTCTAAGTTTGTTAATTTGAAAGCCATAAGGTTTAGTTTGTATTTAATTCTTGCTTTAAAGCAATATTACCGAATTTATTGATATTGTTTATATCCGACTCGGATTACATCGGATAAATTTTACTGTTCGTCCACCCACCTTTGTTTTTTCGAAGCAACGCAGGCCAACTTGCGTTGCAGAAAATCAAGCTCAACAGAGCTTAACCAAACCGAACGTTTAACGAAACAAGGGAAAACTAAAGCAACAGAGATCATCAACTGTGAAGACCTAGAAGCATTCGGCGAAAAGCTGATAAGTCAGATAAAAGCACTATTGACCGTCGGTTCAACCGAAGGCGAACCGCGTAAATGGATCAAGACCTGCCAGGTCAAGAAGGTGCTTACAATCTCGATCAACACACTGCAAACCCTTTGTGACAAAGGCACGATACCTTTCACCAAGATCGGTGGCATCCTCTATTATGAGATGGATGCAATTCAGAAAGTCCTGCGGAGTGAAGCAGTCCAAACGTATCCGTTTGGCGAGGTGAAGACCGTCTTCACGAAATGGAGCAAGCCATGTTTTCGCTACGCTTAAACGGCTTGCTCCTTAACAGGAGATACCCTGCGGGGGCAAGGATTTAAATGTCGAACATGTGCCTGAACCAGCACTATGCCCACCATCATTTTATAAAATCCTTCGAAGCTTTTTCTTTACCAAATGAAGAAAAAGCCATCCAAAGAATTCAACTACACTACTCCTAAAATCACCATTCCTAGAAACAGGAAAAAAGGCCGGGTGTATATCAGTTATCATTATGAAGGTGTCCGATACCGGCATTACAACGGCAATAGTTTAGCATTAAAGATTTACCCCAACAGGTGTACGGACGAGCAGGATAAGCTCAGGCAGTTGAACCTGTTAAAAAGTAAGTTTAACGATGCACTTGAATCGGGCTGGGCACCGACCGAAGAAGTAATTACCATACCAATACTGCGTGATGCCTTAACGCAGGTACTCGCAGATAAACTTGCCTCCAACCTTTCCTCAACTTATAAAAAAAACCTTGTCGGCATCCATAAGTTGTTCACCAAATTTCTGCTGCCAAATGAATTGAACAGGACATACGACCATCTCAAACTGCACCGCGTCGAAGAGTTCCTGAACACGTTCCGTTCATCAGAGCGCAACTATATCAACCGCCGAAGATGCCTCGGTGTATTCTTCAACGAGATCGTTCGCCGCGAATGGGGCAAGAGCAACCTTGCCAGCCGTACACCTCCTGCCAAAGCAAAGGCGGTACTGCATATCCCATACAACGACGATCAGCTTAAACAACTTTTAGACTTCCTTAAAAAGACATCCCCGAACCTTTACCTCTGCTGCCTGCTCACTTATGGCTGCCTGCTAAGACCGCATAGGGAAATACTGAGACTAAAGCGTAAACATATTACAGAGGACCTGTCTCAAATCATGCTATCAGGAAATGAGAATAAGAGCGGCAAGGTCAGAAGAGTATTCGTGCCGGTATACGTTCAGGAGGAACTCAGGAAGAGGCTTGAAAGAATCACCGATCCCGAAGCCAACATTTTTACACAACATAAAGAACACTATAACGAAAGTTACTTTAACCTGATGTGGCGCAGGGCACGCCGGGCAATGATAGAAAAGGGTTTATTATTCGACGGACAGACCATTTACTCTTTTCGTCATACGGCAGCGATCAAAGTATACCGTAAAACCAAAGACCCGCATGTACTGCAACAACTGCTGCAACATTCCAGCATGAGCGTTACCCTGAATTACCTGCGCGGTTTGGGAGAGGTTAACGACGAGCGGCTAAAGGACATGATGCCGGAGCTTTGGTAATACCACCACAAACCAAGCTCAATCCAACTTTTTCAAATAAAAAACACCCACCTGTGGTACAGGTGGTGATAAACTCTCATCTCAAAAGGTAACCTTTGGTCAAAAACACAATAGTTTAACCTTTTAAAAGCAGATGTTATGGCAACAGAGATCATCACAAGAGAGGATTTGGAGGAGTTCGGCAATAAGCTAATCGGCCAGATGAAAGCATTATTGAGCGGTGGGAACGGTGAAGGTAACCAGCCCAAGTGGATCAAAAGCTACCAGGTCAAGAACCTGCTCAAGATCAGCAGTAATACCTTGCAATCGCTCCGCGACAACGGCACGCTGCCTTTTACCAAGATAGGCGGCATCCTGTACTACAGTTTGGAGGACATTCAAAAAGTGCTGCGTGGCGAAGTACAAAGCAAACGCATCCGCTTAGCACGGAGCTAAGAAACCCATTACCAAACAGCTACCAGTAATTCATCAAACCGTAGTATCATGGGAAGGCCGCCAAAAAGTGAAGAGGATAAAAGAACGGTGCAGGTAAACATCAGGCTTACCGAGGAAGAGAACAGGCAGCTTAATGAGCAGGCGGAAGGCTCCGGCCTTTCTCCTGCCAACTGGATCAGGCATAAAGTATTTACCGGCAGGTTCCCGGCTATCAAAGTATCACCCATCGAAGGCAAGCTTTACCGCGAACTACATTACATCGGTAATAACCTGAATCAAGCGGTAAAGCAACTGCATACCGGTAGGCTTGACGTTCGATACGAGGGCATATTGAACTCCCTGTTACGGTTAAAGTACGAGATACTCAGCAAACTACTGAAATGACAGCAGACCAAGTAAAAGGCAAAGGATTTAAAGGAGCATTGGGCTATAACCTTGATAAGGTAGCGAAAGATGTGGCCAAGGTGCTGACCTCCACCTTCAACAAGGAAAACGACTTAAAAGCTATCCTGAAAGAAGTAAGCCTTGTACGGATGCAACGCCCCAATCTGGCCAAATACTTTTACCATACCTCGCTGAATTTCCCTACAAGCGAAAACCTGAAAGATGAACAGATGAAGACGATTGCAGCCGACTACTTGAAAAGAATGGGCTTTGGTAACAACCAGCATGTCATTTTCCGTCACTTCGATGCCGACCACCCGCACCTGCATATCCTCGTCAACCGTATCGGTTACGATGGCAGCGTGGTATCAGACAGCCAGGATTATAAACGTAGTGAACAGGTATTGCGACAACTGGAAAAGAAGTACCAATTAACCGAAGTCATCGGTAGCAAGCAGGCACAGGAACGCGCGATGACCAAGAATGAATGGGAAATGATGAAGCATACCAACAAGCCATCGGCCAAGATGAAGATACAGGAAGCTGCGAAAGGAGCATTGAAGGATAAGCCCTCTATCGAAGTATTCATCCAACGATTGGAAAAAGAAAACATCAACGTGCTTTTCAATCAGGCCAGTACCGGCTTTGTTAGCGGTATCTCGTACGGGTATGAAGGATTGCAGTTCAAAGGTGCCCAATTAGGCAATGCCTATAAATGGCAGGCCATTAAAACAGCGACAGGTTATGAACAAGAAAGAGATCGCACAACAGTTCACGAGGCGAACATTAGGACAGGAAAGCTTAAAGCACAGCGAGCAGCAGCTACAGCGGGAGCAACAACAGGAGCCAACGAAACCAACAGAAACGGAAAAGGGCGAAGCCATGCTGAAGATGATAGAGGTTCACTACATCAAGGCACTGGACAACTACAAACGCACCCTGAACAAAGAAGCCGACAAAAGCCTGTATACGATACAGGTATTGGAGGGAACAATAACCAATATGGCCTTTCAGCTACGAATGGCAGCGGACAGCTCAGAAATGCTGAACAGGGAACAGAACAAAGTGGGCAACAGGTGGCTCATCAGGGTGTACGTGATAGCAATCTTATCGGGCATTTGCTCGGCGCTGATAACGATACTGGTCATTTGGCTGAAATTGAGCTGAGCAACAACCGGAGACGCAGGAAGAAGAAAAGGCGGGGGCTGTCTCATTAATATCATCAGTACCACCCGCACGACAGCCAAAACCAAATAATTAAAACAGAGGAATCAAATTTCCAACCGACGATACCTGTCACATCCCATACAAACACAAGTATTCACCATTAACACAAAAGCTTATGAAAAGGAAATGGTTAAAAAGTGTAAGTATCATGATTCTCCTGCTATTGGCATTACCGCTGTTTTCAAAGCGGAGGGGCTTGCAGACAACATTGAAGGCTTACAGGGAACTCTGGATAAGGTGTATGATGAAATGCTGCCCATGTGCAGCGGCCTCATTGGCGTTGGACGTGCAATAGCAGGCTTTGCCGCCCTGTGGTACATCGCGGCAAGGGTGTGGCGGCATTTGGCCAATGCCGAACCCATCGATGTTTACCCACTGTTAAGGCCGTTCGCACTGGGTATGGCCATCTTATTATTCCCCGTGGTCATCAATGTGATTAACGGCGTAATGAAACCTACAGTAACCGCCACGGGGAAGATGGTAAAGATCTCCAATGCTGCTATTGAACGACTTTTAAAAGCCAAGGAGGAAGCTTTAAAGAGCACTACCGAATGACAGGCGTATATTGGTGAAGACGGTAACGGCGATAAGGAAAAATGGTATAAGTATACACACCCCGATGAGGAAGGCAGCGGTGACGGCATTTTTTCGGGTGTCACCAACAGCATGAAGTTTTGGATGGATAAGCAAGCTTATAACTTTAAAAACAACATTAAGCAATGGATGTCATCAATACTGGAGATAGTATTCCAGGCAGCCACATTGTGTATCAATACCATACGAACGTTCATTCTCATCGTACTGGCCATACTCGGACCGCTCGTGTTGGGGCTGAGTGTATTCGACGGTTTTCAGAACACCTTTACCCAATGGATGGCGAGGTACATCAACGTATTCCTGTGGTTACCGGTGGCAAATATCTTCGGTGCCACCATCGGCAAGGTACAGGAGAAAATGTTGGCCCTGGATATTTCGCAGGTACATGAAACAGGAAGTACCTTCTTTAGCTCCGCAGATACCGCTTACATTATATTTCTCATCATTGGGATCGCCGGTTATTTCTGTGTGCCGTCCGTAGCGGGTTATATTGTTCACGCCGCAGGCGGAAGTACCATCATGCAGAAAGTAAATCAAACCATCGTGCAAACGAGCAATACGACCATAAGTTCAGCACAGCAATTCAGTTCTGCCTTAGCGAACAAGATCAGCAGTTGGAGCCAGCCGTCAAATAACAATAACAACCAAAGCCACAGCAGTGATGCCGGTAACCAATATATGAAAGACCGCCTGTCGGGAAATTGAAAATACAGCACAGGCATACATGCACAAATACACGCAAGCCCGCTATAACGCGGGCTTTTTTATGTTCAGCGAATGCAGTAATATAAATTTATAGAAGTATCGAATCCTATAAGGTATATAGTTTTGTAGAAATATAGATTTACATATGTCTATAAATCTAATACCATGAACATGCCATCAGCTATCTTGGGTCGAAATAAAAAGGCTCTTGAAAGATGGTAAAGCCGGGACGTTTACGCAGAGTGATGTTAGGGTTGGTTTCCTCCACCAAAATTCCGTCCTTATATTCAAAGCAAAATGAATACAGTTCCGTTTCTGCTTCATTGAGCAAGAATAAACTCAACGTGTTCAGGGAGGTCATCAACCAATTGCCCCTACGATCCATTTCGGGGGAAGGGTCATCAGGGTCGGGAACTTGCGTCCAGCATACCAACATATCAGGCCGTAATTCCAGAATTTCGACAAATGAGCTACTATCGGGACGGTTGAGGATGTACACCCCGCTACCGTCTGAACTATCTGAGCTTAGGTACATATTGATAGTTTATAGTGTAAAAAATATCAGATACGTGGCCGCCTGGGACGTTTTACGCGAGATTCATCCGTTTGAGGAGGAGTAACAAAGCTATTCCGCTTTACCGCTGGCTTATGATACGCATCCTTTGACTTGTTAAAGGTCGGCTTTTGAACTACCGGCTTTTCTTCGTTGATCTTTACGGTGAGTTCCCTGTCCTGCATCGTTATCCCATCTAAAGCGATGACGGCATTTTCCGCGCCTGCAAGGCTGACCATTTCAACAAAAGCGTAACCCTTGCACTTACCTGTTTGCCTGTCCCGAACAATTTTAATAGTGAGGATGTCACCGTGCGGAGCAATGAGTTTGGCCAATTCCAATTCGTTGATCTCAAGCGGGAACCCGCTGACAAAGAGTTTGGTCATAACAGACAAGGTAGGTAGTCGGTAATTATATGCAACGCTTAAAGCAGCATGGGATATGTTTACTTTTTACTTAACAAATCGTTTTTTTCTTTTTCAGCCTGAAGTAAACGTTCATATAGTTCGACAACCTTATCAATAGGGTTAAAAGTGCAATTAAAGTTATTAAACGCACCTGTGCTATTGTCATTAAAGGTGTTGAAATAATTTAGAACAGCCTCTTCACTAAAGCTTTTAATAGCATCTGCGGTAACGCCAAGGACAGTAGCAATCTTAGCTAATGATTCATCATCTATATCCGCACTCTGTTCAATCTTCGAGATAGCTTGCTGGCTGATGCCTAATTCGGCTGCCAAAGCATCCTGTTTCATTCCGCGAAGTTCCCTGATTTTAGAGATTTTTCTACCAAGATGTTGAATTGTTTCTGCCATGCTTCAAAGGTATTGTTTAACCGTAAATGTACGAAACAACGCGCAAAAAGTAAAGTACAACCGCTTATGGTTCGATACGCGCCTGTCTCTCATTTACTTTGAGGTAAAGGATACAAGCCATGAATTACCAGCATATCATCTTACAAAACATCCCTTTGCATTTAGCACAGCGTGAGATCAACGACCTCATCGGCACAATCGCCGATTTTTTCATGAGCGACCGTTTGCCCGGCCATTTAAAGAAACTCAAGGTTTGGCGCAACAACGTGGTCAACGATAGATTCTTTACGTGGCGCAACAGAAGCCCCGCCGACCTTTTGATGATTCACCGGGATGTGGTGCGCCTGGTAGAAGTGGCTTTCCTGTTAAACATGGCACGAATAAATTTTCAGCAGGTAAAGCTTGATGCGGAAAACTTCGATACCCTGATAGCCGCAGAACGCAATGATTGGGAATGCCATGCAGAATACCTCAGTGAAAAGCAATTAGCCAACCCGATGCGGACTATCCGAAAATTCTGCAAAGCCTACACGATGCACGAGTACCGGGAACATTTAGCGGAATGGCTAACCTACGGGCTTTCTAAGCATGCCTGTATAGACTACGAGCCTTACGACATCATCAGGGTATACGAGAACCTGCAGAAACTCTTTGAAGCCTGCTGGCTCATCCGTAATCGTTGTTTACCACCGCTTTTGAAATCTTAAATCTAATACATCATGGAACAAACTGAATTATTTGCCGCAGGCACCACTGTGCCGGGCTTTGCCCGTCTTGACGACCGTATCGATGAACAGGCCATAAACGTGATACCTAAGTTGGTGGCACATATCATCAGCCGATTAGTAACGACAGCAGCGATCTATTACTTAGGCCGCCTGAAAGATGAAAGTGCCGTGCCTTACTTTTTGGTCATAGCCGCCAACCGCGAACAGCGCGAAAGCTTATCCCTGAATGCTATGATAGAGCAAACGTCAGGGGAATTAGGCCAGCTTATCGTATTCGTACACAATGCCAACCATGTTTGTATGGCATTGAGTAACGGCAGCCACTTTTTTAACAGCATCCTGTCGGGCAAGACCTTGGTATACCTGTCAGGCGAGATCATGCTCCCTAAAGCACAATGCCTAAATTATCCCCTGTACCTGCAACAGGCAAACAAAGTATGGGAACGCTGGCATACCATGTCCCTTGAGTTCGGCGCAGGTGCCGAGTTTTATTTAGGCCGTGGTAATTTTAGGCTCGCCTTATTTGCTTTGCATCAGGCCACCGAGTGCGTGCTGAAAGGTATCAACAGGGCTATTACAGGTTACAAGATAGAAGTGCATAACCTTACCCGATTACTAACCATTAGTACCCTGTACAGTGAAAGTTTGGTTGAAGTGTTCCCGATGAAGGATAATGAGGGAAACTTGGAGTTTGACCTATTGAAAGGCGCCTATTCACATTCACGATACAGCGATGACTTTGAACCGGAGGAGGGCATGGTCAAATCATTACAATACCAGGTGAAGAGATTGCAACAGGCCGCCGAAACTTTATACCATACGCACATCAGCAGCCTTGATACAGCAGTTTGATTGAAAACCCCATCAGTCGTTCGCTGCGGCACAGGGCTTTCGTGCCACCACGCGCTATCGCGCCGGGTTGCACTAAGCCCTGAGCCTCACTCAGCAGGGTGAATAATTCTCCGTTTCACTGCGAACACTTCACAAGACGCTGTTAACAGTTCAGTGCACCAACAAACAAGAGGCAACAGGCTGTTCTATCACCATGTTAAATAAACTTAGTATACTACTTTACGTATACCGTTCCAAGGTGAATGGTAAAGGGCTGGTGCCTGTTTATTGCAGGATAACTTTGAATGGCAGGCGAAAACAATTCTCCACCGGGTGTTCATTGCAACCCATGGATTGGGATGCCGGAAAATCAAAATATAAAGGCTTGTCCTCAGAGGCAAGGCACATTAATAAGAAGTTAAGCTCCATAAGGAAAGCTATTTTAAAGGCTTACGATGACCTTGCGCTAAAGAGTAAGCATTTTGATGTTGACCAACTTTACGACGAGTATTGCGGCAGAACCATCGAGGTTAAAACCATTTTGGGCGTATTCGATCTACACATTTTGCAGATCAAAGAGTTGCTTGGTAAAGACTATTCTCCCGCTACTTATCAAAAGTTCATCCTGATAAAAAGCCATATTAAGGAATTTATTAAAACGAGCTATCGCTTGGATGACTATCCATTAGCAGATTTAAAACTGGGATTTCTTTATGATCTTGAACATTACCTGAAGGCACGAAAAAAACAAAATCAGAATACGGTCAATAAAACCATAGAGCGGGTCAAAAAGATTTCAAGGCTCGCTGTAGCTCATGGCTGGTTATCCCATGACCCGTTCGCGCTGTTTAGGAAAAAGCCTTATACTAAAGAAGTAGTGTTTCTTGATAATGAAGAATTGAGGCAACTTGAAAGCTGCCAGTTGTCTGAGCGGTTAAACACAGTAAGGCTACTATTCCTCTTTTCTTGCTATACGGGGCTTGCTTACCATGAACTTACCACGTTGAGAAAAGTCCATATTAAGAAAGATAATAAGGGAATGCTTTGGATAGAAATGATAAGGCAAAAAACGAAACGGCCTATCTCTGTTCTCTTGCTGCCAAAGGCATTGGATATACTCGAAAGCTATGATTACACGAGTAACGCGGGCATATTGTTACCAGTGATCTCTAATCAGAAACTTAACGCTTTTCTAAAGGAAATCGCCGTTAAGGCAAGTATTCATAAGCATCTTACGCATCACGTGGCAAGAAAAACTTTTGCCACCACGGTTTTATTAAATAACGATGTACCTGTCGATGTAGCCTCTTTTATGCTCGGCCACAGCCGGGTATCTACTACGGAAGAATTTTATGCTAAAGTTCAGAAGGAACGGGTAGTTACTCATCTTCAAAAATTGAACTTCGATTAAAACAGTAAATTAAGGCTCGTTCTAATAACAACTATCGGGATTTCTATCGGAATCGAAGCCACTGCACTGCAAAAACAAAATTACCAACGCAGGCAAAGCGTCAAGGTTATACAAGCGGCGCAAGAATGAAATTTGTTTTTTTATTTATTCGTTTTGCGCCGACCTTGACACTTTGCCTGCTGGCTGGTTTCGGTTGTTTACGCAATGCAATGGCTGGGTATGTGCAATAGGGAAAGTATGTTGTCCAATCTGACTTCTAACTTTGGGCATTTATACACGGCCAATCTTCGCTAATCAATTCCTTGCAAATTCATATATTGTTCATTTATCACAAACAAGGAATCCCCGATACAGATGGCTGACAAAAGAACCATTGAAACTATATTAAACCTGGTCACAGGTGAAATTACAGAGGTAGAAGAACTATTTAAAGACCCTGTTACAAGAGAAGCAGAAATATTCCAGTTACGTACAAAGATTGAAAAGAATATTCAAACTAATACGATTGAGCTAGTATGTATATATTGTAAACAGGCCGTTGCCATCAGAGGAAGAAAAAGAAAAGAAGAAGGGAGCCATTTCTTTTTTGCGCATCCTTTCAAAAGCCAACCCTGTATCATAAAAACCGATAGCCGTTTTACTGAGGACCAAATTCGCCGAATCAAATTTAATGGGGCAAAAGAAAGCGATTTGCACAATAAATTGAAGGGGTTAATCGGACATTACCTTAACGAGCATCCTGATGTACATGACGTAAAAATTGATGAGGTCTACCGTAATAAAGCTATATCCCATGAATGGCGTAAGCCTGATGTGTTAGCTGTTTACAAAAATCATACAATAGCTTTTGAGTTGCAGCTTTCAACAACGTTCTTATCGGTTGTCGTAGGAAGAACCCTGTTCTATCAAAATCAAAACGTATTCCTGATATGGATTTTTGCCAATTTTTCCCTAACCAATGACCTGCAAAAGTTCACGCAAAAAGACGTGTTTTACAATAACAATTTCAATGTTTATGTTTTTGACCAACAAGCATGGGAAAAATCAAAGCTTGAAGGACAACTAATTTTGCACTGCTTTTATCAGGTATTTTATATAGAAGGTGAACAGGTGCTCAATAAATGGGAAGAAAGGTTTATAACTATCGACCAGCTAACATTTGAACTTGTAAAAACCGATGTGTTTTATATTGATGCTGAAAAAAGTAAGGCAGCAGCATTTGAAGAGTTAGGGGCTATCAAACAAAGAGAGCTTGAGGAATTTGTAAACAAACGCAATAAATTTGTTGTGGAGCGTGCTATTAAAGCGGTAAGGCAATGCTACAAGTGGGGTTATGTTCCCGGCATACGTGAATATGACCCTTTTGACGAAATTGACACGCCGGAAAGAATCGAACTGTTAAATGAACAGCTGGGCTTTAGTACTAAAAATGTCGATTTTGTCGCCAAACTTTTTTACAAACGTGAAAAGCCTGACTTCCTTAAATTTCTTTGTTTAAAAACAGTAATCAACATAGATACTACATTATTGGCAAATGATGGCAAAAATATATTTGAAGAATTACATGGAATTGATGATTTGTTCGAATTTAAGCAATATATCACCTTCCTGTTTAGCAAAGGATATAAATTAACTGAGAAGGACCGCGAATTGAATGAAAGAATTTACGATAAGAATTATTGGAACCAATCAGACCACGAAAAGGAGCAGATACACAGATGGGGTTATGTATTAATGTGTTCAGAGGTCATAAGCCGAAATTTGATGTTCGATCTGTTAAACAAACACCGGATTATATTCGCCATCGCTTCTGTAAAGCATGATATTTTAATATCTTATGGCTACGATACATTGAAACAACTGGTTCACCATATCTTAGATAGACACAAGGACTATGGAGTATTATTCATTCAGGCACTCGAAAAATTTGACCGGATGAACTTGCTTTTAGCTGAAGATAAGAAAGGGAAACTCAGGGCAAAGATTGAAGCATTCAATCAAAATATTTCAGAACAAGAATCTAGGTACAATCAATTGATTTTCGAGATTTTTCCTGAACTTTACATATAGTCCTTATTGAGGATTAGGCAATCAAATTATTTTCAACCTATTAACTTATCATGGCCATTTACGGTATTGGCGCAAAATACGACACTACAGATATAAGCGCGATATTTCTCAAGGAAAATTTTGTCGCGACAGGGTGGGATGACTTTGATGCCCCAGACCTTCATGAATATTTTAAAGTTATAAACCCTGGCGATATTGTATACATCAAATCCTGCTCTTATAGTAGTGACATTACTGTAAAGGGAGTGGGTATAGTAACAAATGATGAGCTGTTAACTAGCAAGCGGCATTCAAGAATAGAAATCGGTAGAAATGTGAAGTGGATTTACAAAAATTGGTTTGTGATTGACAGACCGTCCGAAGGAAAAAATAATGTACGTGCCAATACAATATATCGGGAATTTCATCCTGATATAATTGCTGAAATAATGAGAGTTTATAACCGTTATGCCTAAGCCTTAAAATATGATTTGTGATACCTTTAAGAACTTGGCTTATTCTACATGGAATAAGATAGATGACAGCCGACGTGTGGCGTTCCAATTGAAAGAGGAAACGTTAACGGATATAAATTTGCTGGAGTTAAAATTGCAGCATCCCACCGAAATCATCACCTGTGATTTTACTAAACATGATGAAGGTAGAAATGGTGCAGATTGGGAATGGTGGTTTACCAACAATAGGGAATGGAAAGGATTTAGAGTGCAGGCCAAGGTCATAGATATTCATTTAGATAAATTCAAGCATTTACATTACCAAAATCCAACATCAATCCCACAATCTGAAAAACTTATCATTCAGGCAGAATGTGATAAATACTACCCACTGACACCCATTTACTGTTTTTATTTGAGCACTGATAAAATGGACGAATCCGCGATGTATCATCCTTTAAAAACTTATGGTTGCTCGTTAATGAACGCTTATGATGTCAGAACTTTAAGAGCTGGAAAGATATGTCACGTTAGCGAATTACAGGAGTATTTGATGCCATGGCATGAATTGGTTTGTCATGGCAGCAATGAAACCCTTTTAGAACGGGTTAAATATGTGGCAGGAAGCTTTTTTAAAAATCCTAAAAAGCTCAAGTCGGAATTTGATGGCACGTTATCTTCTCCACCTGATTACATTCGACATCTGCAACGTGCTATTGGTGATAACGTACATTTTGATTATGTTCCTCAATCTCTTGCTGGAGTCATGATTGTTACCAGTGAAGACATTTAGTGAATCTATAACACCAAAAGTCAATCACTCCACTTTTACCGCATATTTTGTATAATATTATCCTATAACCTGAACTGCGCAAATAGGGTGCGCATTTCCCGGATTATTTCGTTTCGGAAAATTTCAAAATTAAATAGAAACAAGGATTTTTTATGAACGATCCATTAGAATTGAAAGGCTATTGGTTTTTGCCCGAAAGACAGAACGAAAGGATAGCAGGCATGCTAAAATACTTGCCGAATGGTAAGATTACATTGGAATTAATAGGCTCATTAAATGGTAGGGAAGGATATATTGAAGATATAATGCTTGAGGGTTGGAAAGAATCACCGGTCATCTACGGAGAAGCATCTGACGCAAGTCGCGTTACATTGTTAAATTGTCATCCATACGGAATTATTAATTACAGCTGTTCCTTTCCAATGCAAAGCTTTTCGGTTGAAAAAGTAATCAGAGGAATACATTTAAACGGATTCGATGACCCCGTTTTTAATGAGATTATCGTGAATATTCCTTTTTTGACGGAATGGATGAATTTCTATCAGATTGGACTATCATTTCCGATAATAGATAACAAGCTAACGGGTTTTGACCTATCTTACCACCCAAAGGATGTAAAAGACTTTTACGTTGAAATTGACGAGGAGTGGAAACTCAAAATAGAATTTTATGCCTATCCTCCTCAATCGAAATTTGAGGAAGAGCTGATTATCAAACAGTGTTACAGGCTTTCCATTGCTAGTAACTCTAATTTTTCTCTGAAAGAATTTCTATATAAGGCCTCACGTTTTAAGTCGTTTTTAAAGTTTGGTTTGCTCAAAGATGTTGGTTTTAAAGACATTTATCTTTTTAGTCCCAACCACTATCAGGAGCTGGCTGATAAAACGAAACACTATTATCCTGTTCAATTACTTTATCGACAGCATGAGAAGCCATTGTCTGTAAAAAAAGCACGAAAAGAGGCCTTGTTCACCTTTGATATGATAGAACCAACGTTTGAGATATTAATTAGAGAATGGTTTAGTTTCGGTAAAGGAATGGCACCTATTCTTAAGCACCTCGTAGAGAGTATAAAAGAAAAAGAAAGTTTTGGTTCTGTTGATTTCCTTGTAGTCATTCAGGCATTGGAAGGATTTTGTAACCGTTTTAGACCCCAATATAAGCCAACCGGACGAGGGAACAAGCTTAAGCAGCAATTAGAAGCACTTGTAAATGAGTTCTTATTTGTTCCTGGTATAAAGAAACAGAATATAGACGTTGAGGCAGCCGCCAATTCGAGGCACTATTATTCACATTTCTATTCTAGACAATCAGGTGATAAGGTTGTAGAAGGTAAAGCTCTTTTTGAGCTTTATAAATCTTTAAAAGCTCTGTTGATTTGCTGTGTGCTTTCGACGACTGGTTTTAAGAACGATGAACTGCAATCCATAATGAAAAATTATTTTGATAACTAATACAGCAGCTTTTATAATTTTAACTACAAATGTTTACCATCTTATTTATACAAAAAGATTAAATCCGTATCTTTGATATATCATAAGAGGTATCACCAAAGTGAACACCTTGATTAAATTGATTATTATAAATCACTGATAACAAGTGATTTGCAAGTATAGGTTATCGTCCTGCCATCCCGACAACAAGCGATATCACAAAGTATTAAACCCTGTATATAACTTATACAGGGTTTTTTGTTTTATCACTAATTCCTCTCGATACATATTATACCAGCAGCAACTTTAGCCTCAAGTATGAGCTAACTCGAAGCCATAGCTATTGAGCATTCATTTCTTTTATGACTTTACTGCAACGCCTATCTGTTGCAAACCAACCATCTCCCACTTTTGTATTGGTATCTTAAAAAGCCATTATAATTATGAATATAAAGGAAGCTAAAGTGATTGTGACCGGCGCAACCGGTGGCATAGGTTATGAAATTGCGGGTGCCTTGCGCAGGGCTGGCGCAGAGGTAGTTATTTGTGGCCGTGATGCGGGTAAGCTAAAAAAGGCTACTGATGAACTTGATGTTTTTGGCATTGAAGCAGATGTAAGCAAACAGGCCGACATTATTGAACTGTATAGATTTGCTATTGAGAAAATGGGTAGTGTTAACGTACTGGTAAATAATGCAGGTATCGGTGTTTTTGGTTCTTTAGCCGATACATCGGCCGAGGATTTTCAAAAAGCATGGGAAGTTAATGTAAAAGGCCTGTTCCTGGCGGGCAAGGAAGCAGCTAAATATTTTATTGCCCAAAAGTATGGCAACATCATTAACATTGGTTCAACTGCAGCGCTTCGCGGTTATGCAAATGGGTCAGCTTATGTTGCCAGCAAGTTTGCTGTATCGGGCCTTACTGAATGCTGGCGTGCAGAACTGCGCCCACATAATGTAAGGGTAATGCAAATTAACCCCAGCGAAGTAATAACCGATTTTATTGCCAAGGCCGGCATGGAAATAAAAAATGAAGATAATAAGCTTAAACCAGAGCAAATTGCCCATTTAGCTGTAAGCATGCTAAGCATGGATGATGTAGGATTTATACCTGATGCCTCCGTTTGGGCCACAAACCCCTGGTAAGCTATTATACATACTTAAAGACCTAATAATGAGCGCTTCTTATTCCTTATAAAGCTGGAATATTTAGTTGTTTAAATTTCTTTAGTTACTGAAACATTTCGTCAAAAAATTGATTAAACTTTATAAAAAGCATCAAGTTATGTTACGCAGATTTATGGATATAGAGCTGATTCAGTAACTTATAGATTAATAGTTTTGGCAAACTGAGATGTTTGATTTTTGTAGTTATTGGTTTGTTTTTAGCAGCCTGTGTCCCGTTATTGAGCACTAATTTTGATAAAAAAAACAATATGGAACAAATTAAGATCGAAGGAAAAGTTGTAGCCATAACCGGTGCAAGCAGCGGTATTGGCGAGGCAATTGCCAAGCATTTAGCTAAAAGTGGCGCAAGGGTTGTTTTGGGTGCCAGACGTGCTGATAATCTTAAAACTATTACTGAATTTATAACCAGCCAGGGCGGGCAAGCAGTATATAAAAGCCTTGATGTAACAAACCCCGATGATGTAGCTGAATTTGCAAAATTTGCGGTTGATGAATTTGGTACACTGGATGTTTTCGTAAATAACGCCGGCCTTATGCCCCTTTCCATGATAAACAGCTATAAGGTGAATGAATGGCACCAAATGATTGATGTAAACATTAAAGGTGTATTACATGGCATAGCAGCAGCGCTACCTATTTTTGAAAAGAAAGACAGTGGTCAGTTTGTGAACATCACTTCTGTGGGCGACCGCTGGGTTGGTCCAACATCAACCGTTTACAGTGCAACTAAATTTGCCGTTAGGGCCATATCAGATGGTTTGCGCCAGGAAGTAAGCAACAACATCAGGGTAACCCTAGTTGCACCGGGCGCTACCGAATCCGAACTGCCCAATACCATATCAGATCCTGCATTGAAAGATCAGTTGGTGGAGCGGTTCCGGACAAGCTTATTACCGGCAAATGCCATAGCAAGAGCTGTTGCTTACGCTATTGAACAACCATCAGACGTTGATGTGAACGAGATTGTAGTAAGGCCTACCGCTCAAAAGTCTTTTTAAAACAAGCAAGCACTTATTTATTTACCAGGGGGTAACAAACCCTCTGGTTTAAAATCAATTTTATGAGTAACAATAAATATGTTGGCATGTGGGTGACCGCCGATGGCTACATCAGGCAAGAGCTTTTACCCAATGGCAGATATGATGAAGCGAGAGGAAACCGTCAAAGCGCCTATACCGGCCGTTATGAAATAACCGGAGATTACATCGAATACTGGGACGATACCGGCTTTACAGCCGACGGTAATTTTACTGACATCAATACCCTTCAACACGGCGGCTACGTGTTTTACCGGGAGAACTAAATATTAGTAATCTATCAGTTTAACATATCGCAAACAACCATTTTTCACTTTTAGTTTATAAAGCCTGTAATCAATAATTACAGGCTTTTCTGTTAAGGAAATATCTTATTTAAAGCGTGTTTATGCTTTTAAAATACAGTATATTCACAACAGAATCCCCTTGAAACCCTTAACTAAATTTAAACTTTTCCTGCGGCTTAGAACGTGGCGCTGGCTGGTTGGGCCCGAGACGCGGTTTGATCTTACTGCTCGTATTTTTCATTCCATATGCATTTTTATACTTGCAGCACTGGGGTATAATGTTCCCTTTAATTATATTGTTGGTTTACATGATATAGCCCTTTTAAGCGCTGTTAGCTTTCTACTGTTTGCAATTGTATACTACCTCTCAAGGGTTGCTCAAAAAAAGTCAATAGCCGTATTGCTCTTTTGCATTACAGGTAATATATTATTTATTGTCAACTTCTTCCTTAATTCGGGCATTGACGGGCCAACCGACCTGTTTTTTATTTTAACCATGGTGGTAATGATTGCTGTTATACCGGTAAGATATTACTGGATACTTATAGCTACACATTTCATCATAGTATTATCACTACACGGCATTCAATATATAAATGCCGATTTGGTACCATATACTTACGACAGTACAGCGTTCAGGTATAGTGATATAACATCGGCTTATGTGGTAGTTGTGTCACTCATTTTGCTTTGCTTTTATTTCATCAAGTATAACTATGACCTGGAGAAAAAATCAGCTGAGCAAAAGGCAGCAATGATGAAGTTGCTTAACGAAGAGAAAAACAAGCTTTTCTCCATCATCTCTCATGATTTGCGCGCTCCGTTAACTAACGTTCAAAACTATTTGGAGCTGCTTGGAGAAGTTGACTTAAGTGCCGATGAGCAGCAGGAAATTAAGGTAAAACTACTTGACTCTACTCGCAACACGCTTGATATGCTTAATAACGTGCTTTCATGGTCAAAATCACAAATGAGCGGTTTAAAGTTTAGTTCAACAGAGTTGTATCTGCATGAACTGCTTTTACCCCAGTTGCTGTTGTTTACCAACATTGCCCAAAACAAGAATATCAAAATTGAGATCTCAATTGATCAAGAGCTAAAGATTATTGGCAATGCCGACATGGTACAAATGATTATGCGTAACCTGATAAATAACGCTATAAAATTCACGGCTCCCGGCGGACGTATTATAGTAAGTGCACAGCGCGAAAATAACTATGCCCTGCTGCTGGTGAAAGACAGCGGAGCAGGCAAACCTGTTAAGCTTTCCAACAACATATTTTATCTCAACAATGAATCAACAAAGGGAACTGCTAATGAAAAAGGCGTAGGCCTGGGCCTTGTACTTTGCAAGGAATTTACCGAAGTGCAAAACGGCAACATATGGTTTGAATGCGACTCAGTAAGCGGCACTACATTTTTTGTGGAGTTACTACAATACAATGGCAATGCGGTTTCTATGCCCGCATGAGGTAACTCATTAGTAACGCTTAAAACTTCAAAATAGCAAACTCAGTTCTACGGTTTAGTTGATGCTCAGCCTCACTGCATTTTACGCCATTGCTGCATTTATTAAGCAGGCGGGTTTCACCGTAGCCGCGTGCAATAACCCTGTCTTCGTCAATATCTCCTACTGTTATAATATACTCAACCGCGGCATTTGCCCGTTTGCGCGATAAATTCATGTTATAATCATCATCGGCACGACTATCAGTATGTGATGATAGCTGAATAACAATGGTCGGATTGTCTTTCATTATTTTGATTAGCTTGTTAAGCTCAACCTCTGCATCGGGCCTGATGTCCCATTTATCCAGGTCATAATAAATATTTTCCAGGCGGATGGGCTTCTGCAATTCAATTTTATCCAAATACAAGTTGCGCTTAAGCACCTCATTAGGGCTAATCCCCGTGGTGGAAAACGGCTTTTGGCTATCGGTGAGGTAGCCGTTCTTCTCCCCTTTTAACTGGTAACCGGCATTGGCGTAAACTGTGAATGCGTATGCTCCGTTGCTACCTGTGCGCACCTTAATGGGTGATCCCTTTGCAGGTGTAAGGGTAATATAGGTATCAGCAAGAGGCCTGCGGGTGTTTTTATCGTAAGCAACACCCTCAAGCCTGTAAGCAACAGGTATATTGTATGCAAAGCTATAAACATCATCACTACCCACACCACCGGTACGGTTTGATGATAGGTAGCCCGAAGCGTTGTCGTATACAACATATGCAAAGTCATCTTGTGCCGAATTAATTGGGTAGCCTAAATTAAGCTTGCTGCCAAAACCACCGGCTGTACGTATAGCCTTAAAAACATCAAGGCCGCCCATACCCTTATCACCATCGGTTGAAAAATACATATTGCCTTGCACATCAATAGATGGCGTACGCTCATTGGCAGGGGTGTTTATACCATTTACATTAATGGGCTGGCTCCAAACACCGGCATCTTTAGTACAGTAATAAATATCAGTTCCCCCAACGCCACCAGGCATATTTGATACAAAATATAGCGTTTTGCCATCGGGCATTATAAACGGATCGCCAACTGAATATTCTTCTTCTTTATTATAAGTAAAGGGCTCGGGCTTACTCCATTTACCGTTCACGAGTTTGCTGGAATACACACCTAAATTAATAGTGGCTATTTTGGCCGTCTCCTTAACCTTCTCTTTAGGCAGGCGGGTGAGGGTAAAATACATCTCAGTACCATCGGCAGTGTAGCTGGCGGCTCCAATATGATAATCGGTACCGGCAATAAATGTAAATGGCTTTACAGCATCAGTTGATGCATTAGCGGTGGGCTGCTCATACAGGTTCAGATACTTGTTACCTGTCCACCCGTAAACGCGTTTATCAAGGCTTACATTACTGTCAAACCAAATAAGCGGGCGTTTTTTACGCAATTCCGCCTGATCTTTTTTATCAGTGCGGTCTGAAGTAAAAACAATATTAGAATTGTACTTAACAGCCCCCCAGTCTGATTCCTGTGAGTTTAACGTAGTAATGTTACGTATATCCACATCAACCGGCTTCTTCATCCACTTAATTGCCGAATCGCAAGATGACATCCAGTAATTTAACTGCTTTAAATCGGCATTAGGCGTTAGCGTGTAGTATCTGGTATATTGTTCCTTAGCTTCAATGTACTTCAAATTATTTTTTAACACCTCGGCGTAGGTGAAGATATTCTGCGGCTTGCTACCTTCCAGGGTAACTACTGTAGCATACCACTTTTCGGCTTCCTTGTAATCACGCATCATTCGGTACGAGTTAGCCAAACGCTCGGCAGTATAAAGTGTAGGTTTCTTTTTGTAAGCCTGCAGGTAAAGTTCGGCAGCTTTACTGTAGTTGTACAAAGCGTACTGCTCATCGGCCAGTTTATGAACGTATTGCGCACTGGCTGCATAGGCAACAGCCAATACGATAAAAATGGAAGATATTATTTTTTTCATGCCGGTTCTGGTAGGTAATAATTAAAAGAACCTAGGAGTTAACATCCTTGCTTTCTGTGTTTTGATGTAAAAGCCAATTGAAATTTCGTGCGTGCCACTGCTGTAACCTTTAAGCGGACCAATGGATACATCATATGCATAACCAATGCGCAGATTTTCAAGTGCAAAAACCTCAACGGCCCCAACAAATGAGTTAAGGTAACTTAAATCATTTTGCAGGTGATTTTTATTATACAATTTGACAGCAGTACGGTACGAACCACCTATCCAAAAGCGCTCGCCAAAGGCAACAAATGCATTTAAATCTAAACTTGTAGGTCCGGCGGCATCATCCTTCAACAGGATACTTGGCTTAAGCAACACATCTTCTGATACAGGGAACAAAGCGCCGCCCGTTAAGTAATAATGTGGTTTAGGCTGTGCTATGTAACCCCTGTTGCGTACGTTAATGTACTGCGATATTAAATTATCGGCAGACACACCGGCGTAGTATTTATTGTCCGAGTAAAATATACCTATACGTCCGTCAGGCACTATGGTGCTTTGCATACCAACGGGCATATAAGGTTCAGGGTCATTTGGGCTAAGCAAACTGCCATCAATACCCAATTGCTGTACACCTAAGCCCAGGCCAAAAGCCAATCTCGAGCTGCCATCATTGTTCATGCGCAACCTATATGCATAATTGGCATAAGCCGAAAGGTTGCTTTGTGCGCCCAACTTATCATGTGACACCTGCAGCGCCAAGCCCACATTACCGTTGTTGGCAATAGCATCAACAGCCAGCGACATACTTTTGGGCGAACCCTCAATACCTGTCCATTGCGAACGGAAGTAGCTGTGCACGTTTAAGTTTTCTTTATACCCTGCATAGGCCGGGTTAATATATATGCCGTTAAACATATACTGGCTTTGCTGGGCATCCTGCTGGGCGTATAAGTGCCCGGCAGTAAGTAGTAATATCAGTGTTAGAATTTTTTTCATATCAGCCTGTTTATTGCATCCGCAATGCTTAATTGTTTCTTAGCGTACGCATTAAAGTGATATAACCTTTTAGTACCTGCCAATCGGTAGTTTTAACTTTAAGTATGTAATAATACGTTCCCTCGTTAAGCCCCTCTCCTGTCCAGGTATTTTTATAGCCGCTTTGGTGAAAAACCTCGTTACCCCAGCGGTTTACAATAATCAGTTCGTTTTGTGAAAATTTCTCTAGTCCGCGTATTTCAAATACGTCGTTTATACCATCGCCGTTTGGCGTAAACAAATTAGGTATTTTAAGTAATGATGTTGCGCTTATGTTAATGGTAACTGTTGCCACATTGGTATAGTAGCCATTTAAATCGCGCACGCGGTAAGTAAATACATCGGTACCAGCATAACCTGTGTTAGGGGTATAAGTAACGGTTCCGTTTCCGCCAATTACTACCCTGCCGTTGGCAGGCTGTGATATAATTTCAATTGACTGCTGATTGAAGGTACTGTTTCCGCTATTATCATTACCCAAAACATTTACGGTTACCGGAGTATTAACGCCTGTAAAGTCGGCATCGTTAGTAGCCACCGGCGATTTAGGGAACGACGTTTCTACAGATGCAGGTGATGTAAGTGGGTTGCCGCCTGCATCAACCGCGTTTACAATAGCATTATTACGTACTATACCCGCATCTTTATCGGCTTGTGTAAGCGTATAATTAAGTGAGTAATTAACTACTCCTCCGGGCTGCAATCCGCCAACAGGAAGTGTTATGGTTGAGTTGTTTAATCCAAGCTTTATATCAGTCAGGTTCACGCTGTTAATAACCGCACTTCCTGTATTCCTGATTTCAAATGTATAAGTGATGAAGTATGAATTGAACACACCTGTTTTTGTTAAGCTGATTGCTCCCGTTGGCGGAGCAGCAGTTATTGCAACAACCGTTGGATCTTCAGCAGGACCGGTTGCCGGGTTATCCGAACGTTTGCTTACGGCTATTCCATTAGCATCGGTTCCGCTGGCTGTGGCCTGGTTGCTGTAAAAGCGGGCTGTAACATCGGCCTGAACCACGGTATGCCTTGCTGTTACCGTTGCCGAGGCATTTGGTGCCAGGGTGGCAATAGTTGCAGGCGAAATTGAACCAGCATCGGCACCGGCATCTGTTACTGTTACGTTGCTAAGCGTTGTGCTACCGGTGTTAGTAACAACAAGCGTATAATTTATTACGTCTCCTGCTTTACTGTAACCATTAGTTGCCACCTTGGTAAGATTTATTGATGAGGCATATATAGTTACATTAACGGTTATAGGGTCTGACACAACCCCATCGGGCGTGGTAAGTGTATAGGTAAAAGTATCATTACCTACATACCCCGCAATGGGTGAATAAGTTACCCTACCGTTTGCATCCACTGTTGTTATACCACGTGCTCCGTTTGTAGGCGTTACGGTTGTTCCGTTTGCGCTTGGCCCGTCATTGTTTTTAACGGTAATGTTTACAGGCGTATTTAACGGCGTAGTAGCGACATCATTTACCCCAACCGGCTTAATATTTATGGTAACCGTTATAGGGTCAGATACAATCCCGTCAGGCGTTGTTAAGGTGTAAGTATAAGTGTCTTTACCTATGTAGTTATTTACCGGAGTGTAAACCACCCTGCCGGTAGCATCAACTGCTGTTGTGCCATGCAAACCATTAGTAGGCGTTACCGTGGTGCCAATACCACTTGAGCCATCATTGCTTTTTACTATGGTGGGAACGGGCGTATTTATTGGGGTAACGTCTGCATCGTTTATGCCAACCGGCTTTATGTTAATGGTAACTGTAATAGGGTCTGATACTATACCATCGGGAGTTGTTAAGGTATAAGTGTAGGTATCAATACCGGCATAGCCAGTGTTAGGTGTGTAAATTACCTGGCCATTTGTATTAACCGTAGTGGTACCATGCGCCCCGTTAATTGCGGTTACCGTTGTACCTGTAGCACTTGGCCCGTCATTAGCTTTTACTGTTGTGGTAACAGGCGTATTAATTGGGGCCACATCAGTATCAGCGGTACCTATCGGTTTAATGCTGATGCTGATAAGGGCGCTAACACTTTCCGTCCCATAATTATCGCGCACGGTATAAGCTATGGGTGTTGCTTTGCCTGTGAAGGTTGCCAGTGGTGTGAAAGTTACGCTTCCATTTGTAGCGTTTACCGTATATGTACCTTGGTTTAGAATGGTAACGCTTGTTTTCTTTGCATTATCAGCCGGATGAATAAGTTGTACCGTAGTAAGGTTTATGGTACCATCCGCATCAGTATCATTACTGGTTATATTTAGCGTAATGGGTTGCCCAATACCTGTCGTGCCGGCATCTGCAACCGTAACTGGAGCCTGGTTTATTCCAAAATTTACGTTGGTTACATCTAAACTGGTGCCTGGTGTTGATACTGCAATTTGCAGGTTAGGCGTACCCGGCTTTATACCTGAATTACCGGCATTATTGTTACCGTAGAATGCGCCCGAAGCTTCAAAGCCTGCAGGCAGGTTAGCAGCTACAGCTGCCAAATTTCCACCCACAGCAACATCATTGGTTGAAATAGCTACAGTATAATTTCCGTTATTGTTATTAGCGAGTGCATAGGTTCCGTTTGCAGCAACTGTTGCCTTGTTTACAATTACACCGGCAGCATCAACCAGGTAAGCAAATAGCTGCTTACCTCCTACGCTTTGTAAGCCATTGCCTGCTATTGCATTGTCGGCTGCACCGTTTCCATCGTTCACAACCGTTCCTGATATTGTCACACCTATGATGTCCTTTAAACGATAATCTTCGGCCTCGCCATCGGCTGCAAACGATATGCTGCGGTCATCGGCCGGAGTGGTAGCATCGTCTAACAAATTGGTAGTGGTAATGCGCAAACGGGCATAAAGCGGCCCCACCTTAACTTTACCGGCAAACATGGCGTTTGGAAAAGTTAAGGTAAAAGGTTGATTTATGGTATTTGCCGGAACGGTAACCCGTATCAGTTCGTCTATTCCAAAAATTCCATCACCGTTAAAGTCAATCCAACCATACAAAATTGCAGGTACTGCTTTTTCGTTAGTAGCCGTTACATTTAAAACCACATCACCCTGCTGGTTAACCTTTACGGTTGGCAGGCTTGCAGGGCTCAATGTACTTTCATCCGGATTGTCAATTAAATCGTCACTATCGGCATTAACGCCACCTTTTGGTTGCCCGTCCGGGTCTAGGTTGTTAGCACCAATATACACATGCGCTTTAGGTGTTAAAGGCGATGTGTTATAATTAACAACCTCATAGGTACCATCGCCCGGATAATAGGTTGTTTGCTCAAAATCATCAATATAGTGCCCGGTTACACCATAGGATAACGGCACGTCGCCCGAATCAAACGGTAGCACAAAACCAATGGCCATAGCCGTAATGCCCGACCCTTTCATTGATACGTTGTTGAGACTACTTGCGCCACGAGCAAACATCACTGCCTGAACTCCGAAATTACCCGGCGGCAAATCGGCATAAAGTCTGAAAGATTTACCACCGTTGCTTAAATCCATTTTGTAATGAATGTCGGCCACGTTGCCTTGCGTGCGCTTATTTAACAACTGCCAGGCAACGGTATTAGGCGTATTTCCTGATATGTACTCACCTCCCGAATCTATTGATTCTGCATCGGCAATGATCATACCCGGGTACGAAATATTTGTCCAAACGTTATTAATAAGTATCGCAACCTTTATATCAATATCAAACGTAACGGTTCCGCCATTGGTAGTAGCTATACCCGAGTTTGGCACCCCGCGCGAATCTGGCTTGGGTAAGTTATTGCCTGAGTAGATTAAATCCAATCCGTCGCCAAAGTAGCTGCCCGGTGTATAGGAGGTCATGCCTGCTCCTGTCGAAAATGTTTGATTGTTTATTACTGCGGTAATGCGCACCGTGGGCGAAAACTGCCAAACGTAAGTACCACTTATAATGTTAGATGAGCTATAACCAACAGGCGTTTCAATTAAGGTTGATCCAGGAGCGCTACGATCCCAGGTGAGCCAGTAAACCGAATTGGCCAGCTTTACCCCGGCACTGCCTCCAATGGCATATTGGGCTGATGCACTGAAGGCACCACATATAAAAACAAATAACAGGGCAACCCTGAGTAAGTATTTATTGAGCATTAGGTATAATGTTTAGGCGTAACAAAAGTCTGTTTTAGCTTAAAAAAAAGCAATAACCGGCTATTATATTGTGCTTAATTTTATACTATGCGCTCTTTTAAATAAGTCTCGTAAAGTTATTATCATATTAGTTGTTATAATTTATTCCAGAATTAAAGGCACCTGATTTCTGCCTTTTACGTATAAACCCCTTAAAAGTTACCGAAGATATAAGTTATTAGAAGGAATTTTAATATTTATTTTTTCACAATTAGCAGTGAGATTAATTTTTAGTTAACCGCCGGCAAATAGCATCAGGTTATTTTGAAACAAAAGTCTACTTAATTAATAGGGTTGACTATTTTAGCAATCTTAATCACAATACCGGCTGTACTTGCAGCCTGCAATATTTTATGAGCTCATTATACCAGCGTATAGTTATTAAAGTAGGATCGAATGTGTTAACGCAGGCAAACGGGCTGCCCGACGCGCACCGCATTGCTAACCTGGTTGATCAGATTGCTGCCATACAGGCATCTGGCAAGGAGGTTATACTTGTATCATCGGGGGCGGTAGCTTCGGGCCGAAGTTTAATTTCACTGCCCGAAAAAGTTGATGCCATAGCAACACGCCAGCTACTGGCATCGGTTGGGCAGGTTAAGCTAATTAATACTTATGCACAGCTGCTTGAAAAATATAATATGGTATGCTCACAGGTTTTGGTAACGCGTGAAGATTTCAGAGACAAAACGCATTACCAGAACATGAAGAACTGCCTGGATATTCTGTTAAAGCATAAGGTATTGCCTATTGTTAACGAAAACGATGTGGTATCCGTAACCGAACTAATGTTTACTGATAATGATGAACTGGCCGGACTCATTGCATCAATGCTGAATGCACAGGCTTTAATTATATTGAGTAATGTTGACGGCATTTACGACGGCGACCCAAAACTACCCGGTTCAAAACTCATTGAAGAGATTACTCACGATGGGTTAGACTTTTCTTCGTTCATAAGCAGTACTGTAAAATCGCAGTTTGGGCGGGGTGGCATGATTACAAAATCAACCATGGCTCAAAAGGTGGCCCGCCTGGGTATAAATGTGCATATTGCCAACGGAACCAAAGATGGAATTCTAAACCTCATATTAAGTGGAGATGCAAGGCATACACGCTTCATTCCAAAAAAATCAGCATCGAGCAAAAAGAAATGGATAGCACATTCAGGCAATTTTGCCACGGGTATGGTAACCATAAATGATGGCGCTAAACAAGCGCTTACGTCAGCCCGTGCCACCAGTTTGCTGCCCATAGGTTTAATTACCATAAACACTGAATTTAAAAAAGGCGACATTATACGCATTGTTGATGAACAACAAAACCTCATTGGCCAGGGCATAGCAGAATACGGAGCCGACAAGGCCCGCGAGCGACTTGGCAAGAAGAACGAAAAGGCCCTCGTACATTATGATTACCTCTATTTACAAGCTTAAATTATGAGCTATAAAGCATATTTTGAAAATGCCGTTGCTGCCGGTTATAACATTGCAGGCTTAGATGCCCAAACTATACATAAGGTATTACTTTACCTTGCCGATATTGCTGTTGAACAGTCTGTAGTTTTACTGGCCGAAAACCAAAAAGATTTGGACCGGATGGATTCAACTGATCCAAAGTATGACCGCCTCATGCTCACTCATGAACGTATTGAGGGTATTGCTGCTGATATAAGAAATGTTGCACAGCTTGACAGTCCGCTGGGCGAAGTACTTTCAGAAACTGAACGACCTAATGGTTTACATATAAGCAAAATACGCGTTCCGCTGGGTGTGGTTGGTGTAATATATGAAGCCCGCCCAAATGTTACATTTGATGTATTTGCACTATGCTTTAAAACCGGTAATGTTAGTTTGTTAAAGGGCGGCAGCGATGCCGATTGTTCAAATCAAGCCATAATTGGCCTTATTCATCAGGCGCTACAAAAGTTTGATATTGATGTAAATGCTGCCATATTGTTACCTGCCGAAAGAAGTGCTACGGATGCCCTCTTCAACGCTGTTGGTTATGTTGATGTACTTATTCCGCGCGGCAGTCAGGCTCTTATTAACGCCGTACGTGAAAACAGCAAAGTACCTGTTATTGAAACAGGGGCAGGAATTGTACACACTTATTTTGATGAGTTTGGCGATGTGGAAATTGCAGCGCCCATAATATACAATGCCAAAACCAGGCGCGTAAGTGTGTGCAACGCGTTGGATTGCCTAATTATTCATGCAAGCCGTTTAACCGAACTCCCTCGCCTGCTAAGCAAGTGCGGCGATGCGGGAGTTGAGCTATTTGCTGATGAAGCAGCACTACAGCAACTAACGCGCTATTACCCACAACACCTGTTAAAGGCGGCAAATAAAACGCACTTTGGCACCGAATTTTTAGCTATGAAGATGGCGGTAAAAACGGTGGACAGCCTACAGGAAGCGCTAGACCACATTGCAAATCACAGCTCAAAACATAGTGAAGCCATTATATCGGAAAATGCTAATACCATAGAACGCTTTTTGAATAAGGTTGATGCAGCTGCGGTTTATGTAAACGCTTCAACCGCATTTACTGACGGGGCACAGTTTGGCCTGGGAGCCGAAATTGGCATAAGCACGCAAAAACTGCATGCACGTGGGCCAATGGGCTTAGCCGAACTAACAAGCTACAAGTGGATTGTAAAAGGGCACGGGCAAACTAGGTCATAATATTTATAAAAGCCAGTCTATTTTTTCATCAAACAAAGAGCATTTCAGCGGGTTGTTATTAAAAGGTTTATTTTATAGAAGAATAGTTATTAGATAAACCATGTAGCGATCACTAAGCTTACGTTCAACCATTCTTTTCCGTTCAAACAAAATTTTTTGCTATTTCAGAAGCCTTATAAGGGTTTACAAGCAGAGTACTACAGCTTTTCAACATTACACATTAAAAAAGAACTTATAAGATGATAGACGCACAGCAAACAGCCATAACGCAAGATCCGTCTGGCACAAAGCTAATAGTTACGCGGGAGTTTAATGCAAGCTTACAACAGGTATGGGACGCCTGGACAAAAACAGATTTGCTTGACAAATGGTGGGCACCCAAACCGTGGAAAGCCGAAACTAAGCAATTAACCTTTACCGAAGGTGGCACCTGGCTTTACGCCATGCGCGGACCCAAAGGTGAATGCAGCTGGTGTAAGGTTGATTTTAAATCAATTGAAGAACCCAACCGGTTTACCGCAACCGCTTACTTTTGTGATGAAGCTGGTAACGTAGATCCCAGCTTTCCGCCTATGCATTGGGACAACAACTTTTCGGCAAATGGTGAAAGCATGAGCCTGTTAACAGAGATTACCTTTGAAGATGAAGCCGCACTAAATAAAATTGTAGGAATGGGTTTTAAAGAAGGCTTTACCATGGGCCTTAATAACCTTGATGATTTACTGGCTGGTATGCAAAACGCATAATAAACAACAAAGCCCAATCAAATTGATTGGGCTTTGTTGTTTTACATCACCTGCTTATTCGTTAGCCGGCTTTTGTTGCTCATTCATCATATGGGCAACTGTACTGTCAGGTGTTAAATTGCTCATGGCAATTTGCACTTTGTTTTTAAAGCCCGATATTACCTTATCTTTATCATCCTGCATAGCTTCGTAACCATCTTTGGCTACATCAGCAGCATTGCTTAAGGAGCTTTTATCCTGCACTATACGGCTTTCCTGCATATTTGCTTTGTTGAAGAAATCGGTATCGGTTGCACCCGGCATTAACGCTGTTACCGTTATACCTGTATCTTTCAACTCTTCGCGTATAGCTTCTGTAAATGATAAAACAAATGCCTTTGTACCATGATAAACTGACTGCCACGGACCTGGAACCTTACTGGCAATAGAAGCCAGGTTTAAAATTTTACCCTCGTTGCGGGCCACCATATCTTTCAAAAAGCATTTGGTTAAAATAACCAATGATGCAACGTTAAGATCAATGATGCTCAACTCGCGATTGATATCGGTATCCTTAAATTCACCATATAGTCCCTGGCCTGCATCATTTACCAATACATCAACCTGCATGCCTTTGGCCTTCACCTCATCATACAAATCAAACGCAGCCTGGCGGCTAAATAAATCTTTGGCAATAGTGCTTACTTCAATACCGCTTTGGCGAAGCTGGGCGGCACAGTTATCAAGTTTTTGCTCATTACGGGCTACCAAAATAAGGTTGTAACCATCGGCAGCAAATAACTTAGCCAATTCAAAACCAATACCTTCTGAGGCACCGGTTATTAATGCACATGGTTTGTTGTTCATAACTATTGAGTTTGCCCGGCTTATAACCGGATTATAAATTTGGTTTATACTTTATTGAATTAACCCCAAGGTTTTAATACTACCTTGGTACAGTCATCTTGTTTTTTCTGGAACATTTCATAGCCTTTTGCCGCCTCGCTTAATGGAAGGGTATGGCTTATAATGTCATCAAGCACTACCTTTTCTTCTTTCACCAAATCAATAAGATGATCAATGTAATTAAGTACAGGAGCCTGACCTTGTTTAATGGTGATACCCTTGTCAAATATTCTAAACATTGGGAAGTTATCATACGGAGAACCATACACGCCCACAATACTAACCGTACCGCTGCGACGTACCGACTCAAAACACAGGTCGAGTATTTTCATACTGCCTACTTCAAAATTCACGGCCGATTTAATTTTATCCATTACGCCGCGCTCCGGCTCAAAACCTACTGCATCAACACATACATCAGCGCCACGGCCGCCTGTCATTTGCCTAATGGCTTCAACAACATCTACTTTATGCGGATTTAAGGTTTCAACATGGTTTACGGCTTTTGCCTTCTCCAGGCGGTAGTCAAGTACATCAATGGCAATTACACGTCCGGCACCATTAAGCCAGGCTGCCTTTTGTGCCATCATCCCAACAGGACCTGAGCCAAATATGGCCACAGTTTCGCCACCTTTAAGCTGCGCCCAATCAATGGCCGACCATCCGGTTGGAAAAATATCTGTTAAGAACAGTACCTGCTCATCCGTTAAATTATCAGGTACAATTCGCGGACTTATATCGGCATAGGGTACACGTACGTACTCTGCCTGGCCACCCGAGTAACCTCCATATAAATCGGTATAACCATAAAGGGCACCACCTTTTTTATCGGTTAAGTCGCCATCAGGACCGTAGTGTTCGTAATTTGAGTTTTCGCAATGAGGTGATGCACCATGTGTGCAAAAGAAACATTGACCGCAGGATATTGGGAAAGGAACTACAACGCGATCACCCTTTTTTAATTTGGTAACACCTGCGCCAACCTCTTCAACAATACCCATAAACTCATGACCTAGTATAAGGTCTTTAGGTTGTGGTACGCCACCACTTAATATGTGTAAGTCAGAACCGCATATGGCTGTTGATGTAACTTTTAAAATTACATCATTTGGATGCTGAATTTTGGGATCTTCAACGGTATCTACGCTGATATCTCCGGGTTTGTGAAATACTGCTGCTTTCATAGGTAGTGTTAAGTAACTTTAATTTATAATTAAATCACATAACACTAACAGAAATACTAAAGACAGGTTTTTTCTAAATACTAAAAACCGACAACTACAGATTTTGAATTCGTCTAAATTTCAGCGTATTAAATTAAAACAAGATTGTATTTATCTAATTAGCATCTGCTCAAACTGCAAGCTGTCACCCTTAAATGCGTTGAAATCAACAGTATGATTTATACCAGTTATATGAGCAGTTTCTGAGTGCTGCCAAAACCACCAATTGGTATCTTTACCGGCTTTAAGTTCAGGCTTATTATAGTGTGCAATCCATAGGGGATATTCATCAAAGCCGCCTTCCAGGTAATCTTTATAAAAGCTGAGCCCGGTGTAGATAATGGGTTTGGTTTTCAACTTACTTTCAACGTGCTTTAAAAAAGTTTTTAATTGCTTTCGCATTTCCTGCGGTGGTACATTATCAAGGCGTTCAATGTCAACTACCGGCGGCAAATCACCGCTTTCAATATTTACGTTTTGCAGAAAAAAGCGGGCCTGCCATAAACCATCCTTATAAGGCCTGAAGAAATGGTAGGCCCCGCAGCGTATACCATTTTTGGCAGCTTCACGCCAGTTACGTTTAAAATAAGGATCAACAGTTAGCAAACCCTCCGTAGCTTTTATAAAGGCAAAGCTTATGCGCACGCTATCCTCTTCCATTGCCCGTACCTTTGGCCAGTCAATCTTTCCTTGTGCGTAAGAAACATCAATTCCATGAATTTTGTATCGCGTAGGAATATCTATACCAAAACTTTTATAATTGCGGTAATGCGGATTTTGTCCTATATTTTTTACCCACTGCCAGCTTGCCGAAAAAAAGCTTACAACGTACCCATAGTAAAATGGCGACAATAATACCAGTAACGCTCCGATAACTACGGGCTTCCATGAAAATGTCTGGGTTTTCTTCTTAACGGGAGGTTTCCTGGCTGTTTTAGCACGCGGTTTTGCCGTTTGTACCTTTCGGGGCTTAATAGGTTTTAACTCTTTAGGGGTAGTCACCCGGCAAAGTTACGCACTATATAAACACGTAAATTAATTTACTTAACAAATAATGTAAACACTTAAATGCATAAAAAAAGCAACCATTTTCAGGTTGCTTTTTTTGCTCTATAAATTAATTAAGCTATTTCAATTTGCTTAAAGTTTTTGGTGAATTTAAAGTCGAGAATCAACTTTTCGGCATCAAAAACAAAGTCGGTAACCTCTTTGCCATCAGCAATAATTTTTGATGGTTTAAAAGGCAAGCCAACCACATTGAAGTGATAATTTTCGTAACGAGGTGTATATAACCCTTCCATGCTTTGCTGTAGCGTAAAACTTGTTGGCTTACCGCTTGCAACAAATTTTTTCTCAGAGTATATGTCCTGCTCGTAGGCAAAAGTTTCGCCATAATCTTCAAAAAAGAAAGAGTTAGCAGGTGCTTCGCTGTAGTAAACGTTAAGCTTAACCTCTTCAATTTCCTTTTCGCCCACGTATTGCATTACTGGGTATTCGGGTATTACCGAACCTGCTTTTACAAACAGCGGAATGGTTTCAAGTGGTGTTGCAACTTCAACCTCGCGGCCACCTTCTATTAATTCATTATCCCAGTAGCCAAACCAATTACCTTTAGGCAGGTAAACCTTCCGGCTTGTTTGGCCGGGTTCCATAACTGGGCAAACTAATATTTTATCACCGTAGGTGAATTCATCCTGGCGGGCCTGGTTGTTTATTTCGTCTTGTTCCTGCATTACAACCGGACGCAAAATTGGGAACCCGTAGCGGTGATGCTCCCAAAATGTAGAGTACAAGTAAGGTATAAGCTTATAACGAAGCTCGATAAATTTACGGTTAATGGCAGTATACGGCTCTCCAAAGCTCCATGGCTCACGTTCTTTAGTGTCGCCGGCAGAGTGTGCACGCATAAACGGCGAGAATGTTCCCATTTGAATCCATCGGGTAAATAGTTCGCCATCAGGCTCGCCACTAAAGCCGCCAATATCTGTACCGCAAAACGGTATGCCCGACATTGACAAACGCTGGCATTGTACGTTGCCAAGGCGCAAATGCTCCCATGATGCCACATTATCGCCCGTCCAAACAGAGGTAAAGCGTTGTACGCCCGAATACCCTGCACGGGTAATGGTAAAAGGACGCTTATTTTTCATAAGCTTACGCATACCTTCGTACGTAGCTCTTACCATTTGCATGCCGTACACGTTATGTGCCTTACGGTGCGATCCGCGGTAACCATCATACTGGTGACGTACATCATCAGGGAAGGTACCGGCGCCAAATACGGCAGGTTCGTTCATATCGTTCCAAACGCCCGCTACGCCTAATTGCACCAGCTCGTCAAACAATGTGCCCCACCATTCACGCACCTCAGGGTTGGTAAAATCAGGAAATTGGCAACGCCCCGGCCATACGTGGCCTTCCATAAAATAATCATCGCATCTGCGACAGAAATAACGCTTTTCTTTGCCTTCTTTAAAAACCCAGTAATTGTCATCAACCCGTATACCCGGGTCAATAATAACCACAGTTTTAAATCCATCAGCCGCCAATTCCTTAATCATCTTTTTAGGATCAGGGAAATACTTACGGTTCCAGGTAAAGCAGCGGTACCCGTCCATATAATCTATGTCAAGGTAAATACCATCACACGGAATTTTATTTTCGCGGAAACCGTTAGCTACCTTTTTAACCTTTGATTCGGGGTAGTAGCTCCAACGGCACTGATGATAGCCAAGCGCCCATAACGGCGGCATTGGGTGAGTACCCGTTAATAAATGGTAACGTTTAACAACGTCCATCATATTTGGGCCATGTATGTAATAGTATTGCAGCTCTCCCCCGTCTGCCCAAAAACTTGTTTTATTGCGGTCTTCAGAACCAAAGTCAAAGTGAGCTTTAAAGGTATTATCGAAAAATATGCCGTGTGCAATACCCTCGTTAAGGCTTATGTAAAACGGTATACTGCGATATATAGGGTCCTGGTTCCAGGCAAATGAGTAAGCGTCGGTATTCCAGTTCACAAAGCGCTTACCGCGCAAGTTTAAGTCGGTAGGTTTATCACCCAAGCCATAAAAGGCTTCTTCAGGATGACAAACCTTTGTACCAAATACGTAGTAACCGCCAAACTGAACATTTTCTTCCCAATGCATTGGGGTTGCATCGGCACTTGTTACATGATTTTGGCTATCAGAAAATGAAACCAGGAAGTCCTTTTTGCTGATGTGGCAGTTTACTGTACTTGTTGAAATACGGTATTCGTTTTCATTTTCATGCAAATGAAATACCGATACCTTAACTTCAAGCTTAGGTACAGCATATGAAAACTCTTCTAAAAAAACACTGTGAGGTGCCATGCGCACCCTTATTATTTCGTCGGTTACAATGGTTACTTCAACAGTAGCCTCAGTGTCGCGAAAGAAAAACTTGTTCCCCTTTTGCTCAACATTTTCCGGTGCGGTAAGGTACTTTTTTACAATTGGCTTTAAACCAAGAACCGGGTTATTAACGTGCTGAAAAACTTCTTCTTCCTGTTCAATAAGTTTAACCGCCGGCGATTCAGGTATCGGATCGTTTGATGGATTGTTTTGTTCCATTGAGTTAGTTAGTTCTGATTAATTAAGTATTGCTTTTTAAGGCAGGTATCAAACTAATTGTTCAATAACCAAGCCATGTTACACCATAAATGCAACCTGCGTTTACTTATACGTAATTACCGACCGAAAAGTAAAAAGAAATTTACCATTAGCCTAACTTAATTTGCTATTGGATGATTTAAATACGGTTTTTGGGGAAATATTAACTCAACTTTACCAGGCATTGTAAACATCATCCATGAAATTGGTTACCACAGCTTGTTTATAAATAAAAACACTGGCAACTCATCAGCCTGATCGTTAATTTCTTATAGTGCAAATAGCAGCTTATGTTAAATAAATTTTACTAGTATTGTGCACACAGGTAAAACAAGCAACAGGTAGCATATGTTGGACATATAAGGCATAATTTGCTTTCAACAAAATCTTTACCGATTGCTTAACGCATTCATCTTGATTTACCGTCGTTCTGAACAGACTATCTACCATGGCAAAAAAAACCGAGAAAACTAAACCTTTGAACATTGCAGAAGGTAATGAGGCTACTAACCTTTTATCTGATGATACCACTACTACCAATGATGCATTGTTATTGAATGACAAGGCTAAGACAAAAGCAGATAAGGATAGAAAACCAAAGTCAACAAAAAAAGCTGATGATACTGATGCACCTGTCAAAGGTATAAAGGCCAAAAAAAGCAAGGCTGAAGATGCCGCCTCAATGGCTACATCCGCTGCAGAAACATTTCCGGAGTCGCAACCGGTGAAGGCAAAAAAAGCTTCACGCAAAACAGAAAGTGTGGCAGATGGCCAAACCTTTCCGGAATCGGTTCCTGTTAAGGCGGTAAAAAAATCTGGTGCCAAGGCTACAAAAAAACAACCATCTGGAGCAAGTGAAGCAGGTTTAACTAATGAGCCGAATGCCGTTACTGAACAATCTTCATCAACAAAAAACAACGACCTTAATGCGTTACCGGTAATACACAGTTCTACGGAGAGCAATTTGCCAAGTGAGGAGTTTGAGGCAGTTGAAGCTTATAGCCGCTTTACCGATTTTGATATCGATCTGTTTAAAGGTGGCAAGCATTATAAGCTTTACGAAAAGTTGGGGTCGCATGTAGTTACTCATAAAAATGTAGTAGGCACTTACTTTGCCGTATGGGCACCAAATGCTCAATATGTATCGGTTATTGGTAATTTTAATGGTTGGAACAGGGGCAGTCATGCGTTATATCACCGCTGGGATGCCTCAGGCATATGGGAAGGTTTTATACCTCACGTTGGGCATGGCGAAATTTATAAATACTTTATACACTCACACAGTGGCGAAAAGCTTGAAAAAAGCGACCCGTATGCGCTACAAAGTGAGCAGCCGCCGCAAACGGCTTCCATTGTAAGCCACACTTATTATGAGTGGAAGGATGAAAACTGGATGCGTAACAGGTACGAGCACAATGCTTTGGACCGTCCATATTCAGTTTATGAGGTTCACCTGGGCTCGTGGGCGCGTAGCCCCGAGAGTCCGGACAGTTTCCTGACTTATAGCGAACTTGCAGATAAGCTGGTGCCTTATGTAAAAGAGATGGGCTTTACACATGTGGAGTTCATGCCTGTAATGGAGCACCCGTTTTATCCGAGCTGGGGCTACCAGTTAACCGGTTACTTTGCCGCTACCTCAAGATACGGTTCGCCTCAGCAGCTCATGGAGCTTATTGAGCGCTTTCACCTTGAAGGTATTGGCGTTATATTAGATTGGGTACCATCGCACTTTCCGGGAGACGGACATGCGTTGTACCGCTTTGATGGCACGCACCTTTACGAGCATGAAGATGTACGCAAAGGCTACCACCCCGACTGGACGTCATACATTTTTAATTACGGACGTAACGAAGTTAAAGCGTTTTTAATAAGCAGTGCCATGTTTTGGCTTGAGCGTTACCACGCCGATGGTATACGCGTAGACGGTGTAGCCTCAATGCTTTACCTTGATTACTCACGTAAGCAAGGCGAATGGGAACCTAATATGTATGGCAATAACTTCAACTTAGAAGCTATTGACTTTTTAAAGGAGTTTAACATGGCTGTTTATAGTCACTTCCCCGACGTTCAAACCATTGCCGAAGAATCTACTTCTTTTAACGGCGTAACCAAACCGGTTTACCTAGGCGGACTTGGTTTTGGCATGAAATGGATGATGGGTTGGATGCACGACAGTTTAAATTACTTTAAGCTTGACCCAGTACATCGCCAGTTTCATCATAATGAAATTACGTTCAGTCTTATTTACGCGTTTACGGAAAACTTTATGCTGCCGTTTTCACATGATGAGGTGGTTTACGGCAAGCACTCCATGCTATGCAAAATGCCTGGAGACGAGTGGCAGCGCTACGCCAACCTGCGCTTACTTTACAGCTATATGTTTACCCACCCCGGAGCAAAACTGTTGTTCATGGGTGCCGAGTTTGGGCAAAACGCTGAATGGGATTTTGGGAAGTCGTTAGACTGGTGGATTTCTCAATATGATTGCCACCTGGGTATGCAAGAAACGGTAAAAGCTCTTAACAAGCTATATAAAAGCTACCCTGCATTATATGAAAAAGCATTTGGCAAAGACGGCTTTGAATGGATAGATGGCGGTAACAGCAAAGACTCCATTATAGTATATGCCCGTAAAGGCCACGATGCCGGAAATGATGTGGTGGTTATGCTTAATATGACGCCACTGGTTCATTATGACTTCCGTGTAGGTGTAACCCAGCAAGGCGAGTGGCGCGAAGTGTTCAATTCAGACGATAAGAACTTTTGGGGAACAGGGGTAAATAATCCGTACCCGCTTAAATCACAAAACAAAAAGTGGCACGGGCAAGAAAACTCTATTGAAATTACCATACCACCGTTAAGTGCAGTGGTGTTTGCCCAAAAATAACCTTAAATTTAATTAAAGCTTTAAACCGGAAAATCAGATGCATGTTTGGCAATGCCTGCATCTGATTCTCCGGCTTTTTGTTTATAACGTTGCCTTATATTCACAATTGCTGATTGCTCTTTTATAATCTTCAATTGAATCAAAGTTGAGGCAAAGTTTGATAGCCTTTTTATAAAATACTATTGCCTCATCAAAGTTTTGATTGTACTCCTCTAGTATACCTAAGCGGTAATTTATCAATGCCTTATCAACCAATGGCCTGTGCAATGCAGTGGCGGCAATGTCACGTGCTTTGTCCCATTGCTCAAGGTTGGTATATAAAACTATTAAGTTTATATAAGCATGCGGGTATTGTGCGTTACTTTTAATGGCAGCTTTGTAATGGTTTTCGGCACGGGCATAATCGTCAAACTGTGTACGGTATAACCAGCCTAATGAGTTATGAGCCTGTGCTGTTGCAGGTTCTTCTAAAATTATATTTTCAAGCAGTTGTTTAGCCTGCAGGTAATTGGCGTTCCTAATTGCTTCTTCAGCCTCAAGATATATATCTTCCCAGTTATGCATAGTAAAATTAATTGGGTAAAACTGCAAGATACGCAATAAATCCAACTCCTATTAGCATGCTAACGTCAAATAATAATGATTGATGTTAGGTACTGTGTTAAATTCACGCTTAAGGCCTGGCAACGAAAAAGGCCCTAAGTAAGGGCCTCTCCTGGTTTAATTAGTTATGATCATTCCGCCGTCCGGCTGCATCTCCACAACCAGGTCGCCGGCTTTGCCCGCTTTCACTTTACTTAGCTGTGGCTTTCTTTCTTTAGAATCTGAATATAGGTTAAGATTCTGGTTAGCCAGCATAGGCAATTTCAACTTAAGCTTCTTCACTTCTTTGGTGGCATTTACACCGGTTACATACCAGCGGTTACCGTTACGGCGTGCCAACACACAATATTTACCTGGGTAACCATCTATAAACACTGTCTCATCCCACGTGGTAGGAACAGTTTTTATGAAGTCTATCAGAAAGTTGGGACACTCGGTTAAGTTGTTAGGAGTAACTCCAAAGTTTTGCACTGATGTTTGAAACAACACGGTGGTAGCCAACTGAAAAATATCCGTTGTTTTACGGGTAGTTCCACTGTTATTATTACGGTTATGGCGCTTATTTAACAGCAACGGACCAAAATCCATTGAACCTACGCTATTACGGATAAATGGGTGCAAACTGGCATTATAAGCTTCCATATCATTTGCACGCTGTGTAAATATGAGATTTTCTGATGCCAACACAGCCTCGCTGCTCACAAAGTTAGGATACATGCGTTCCCAGCCGCGTGGTAGTGTACATCCATGAAATATTACTAATAACCCATAGTCGTTAGCATCCGAAAGTATGTCTTCATAAAGTTTCATGGTTTCTTGCTTGTCGCTGCCAAAAAAGTCTACCTTAATGCCTTTTACACCCAGGCTCTTCATCCATGCCATTTCCTTTTTGCGCTCTACGGAGGTACTCATTTTATTTTTAGGACCTTGCGGGGCATCGTTCCAAAAGCCGTTAGAGTTATACCATAAAAAAGCGCCTACATTTTTAGATTGCGCATACTTTACAAGCTCCTCAATTTTAGCGTAACCAATTGTAGTATCCCACCACCCATCAATCAAGGTAAACTCGTAACCCAACTGTGCCGATAAATTAATGAATGTTTTTTGATCGTTTAAGTTTATGCTGTTATCCTGCCATAACAGCCAGCTCCAGGTTGAGCGGCCAAACTGGTAGTTTATTGACGGCTTGTATAAGGGTTTAACCACATCAAAAGCAATAGTGCTTTCAACAACAGGCTTTAGGTTATCGCCTATAGTTATAGATCTCCAAGGCGTTTCGCCCGGAAGACTTATGGCAGGTTTAGCGCTTCCCAAACCATTATTTTCCCCTGCCTCCGGAAAAGCTACTGTATATAAACCGTCTTTTGATGCCTCGCTCAACTTGCTTGCACAATACAAACTACTTACCCCGGTTTCAGACACTAAAGCCCAATTGTTACCAATATGAAATAAAGATGGGAACGTATAGCCTATACCATATTTTGATTTTGTGCCTATGGCTTCATCGGCAACGTACTCTTCCTCGTAGCTTGGTTTGGTACGTTTCCATCCGCTCATTGGCGTAGCCTGTGGAGTTAAAAAGGTAGTTGTACCAGCCGGAAAGTCGAAGCCTGTTAGTTCTTTTTCAATAGTACAGCGCGCAGCTTCACCGGTTTGAGCAAGCTGATATTTGAATGCAATGTTGTCGTTGCTTACACGCATAACCAAACTTATTTTTCCTTTCTTAGCTGTTTGATAAGTAAAAATTACTTCGTTAGCCGTATAGTTGACTTTGCTTGTTTTAATACGCTTCTCTTCATAGCTTTCATTAATTGCAGTTGCCTTTTGTTCAACAAAGCGCAAATCCTTACTAAAATCACTCACGTCGGTTACCAATCCTAAGGGTGAATTCTCTATAACCGTTTTACCGTTGTATGCTGCTGTATACTGCAAACCTTTAGCAGAGTTTAGTGATACTGTTACCACAAGCTTTTTATCGGGGCTGGTAACCACGCCATTGTTAGCCCCATCCTGTGCGCAAACAGCTAAAGCAAAAACTGTAAGTAAGGTGAAGAAGAGTATGAGCTTTCTCATTATTATGGATTTATTGGTTCATTAAAACTATTGGCAATTTTGTACAAGCCAGAGTTAATATGCTACAATAATAAGTGTTAACAATACATTTATAAAATAATTTTGCAGTAATGGCGGTTTACAAAACATCTGCATCAAAACAAGCTTGTTATTGCAGCCATTTAATATAAATGCTAAATTTGTTGGCAATGAACGAAAACTTAGATCCAAGCGCTGAAAAATTGACAACCACTGAACGTGATATTGAAAAAGTTTTGCGCCCGCAGGCTTTTGAAGATTTCACAGGCCAGGATAAAATCTTAGCCAATCTGCGGATTTTTGTTCAGGCTGCTCGACAGCGCGGCGAATCTTTGGATCATGTACTTCTTCACGGGCCTCCGGGACTGGGTAAAACTACGCTATCGCACATTATTGCCAATGAAATGGGTGTTGGCATTAAAATCACATCCGGCCCTGTACTCGATAAACCTGGTGATTTAGCCGGTTTGTTAACCAACCTTGAACCGGGCGACATTTTATTTATTGATGAGATACATCGTTTAAGCCCGTTGGTTGAAGAGTATTTGTACTCGGCCATGGAAGATTTTAAAATTGATATCATGTTAGAGAGCGGACCTAACGCGCGCTCTGTACAGTTATCATTAAATCCTTTTACACTGGTTGGCGCCACTACACGTTCAGGCCTCCTAACCGCTCCGCTAAGGGCACGCTTTGGCATAAATTCGAGGCTTGAATATTACGATGCCAAACTGCTAACCACAATTGTACTCCGTTCATCAGCCATTTTAAATACGCCTATTACTGATGAGGGTGCTTATGAAATTGCGCGCCGCAGCCGTGGTACACCGCGTATTGCTAATGCATTACTACGCCGTACACGCGATTTTGCTCAAATAAAAGGTAATGGAAGTATTGATACCGCCATTGCAAAGTATGCCTTAAACGCACTTAATGTTGATGAGCATGGCCTTGATGAAATGGACAATAAAATATTGCTCACCATTATTGAGAAATTTAAGGGCGGACCGGTTGGCGTTAAAACTATTGCTACGGCTGTTGGTGAAGATGAGGGCACTATAGAGGAGGTTTATGAACCGTTTCTTATACAGGAAGGCTACCTCATGCGAACATCACGTGGACGTGAAGCCACTGAAAATGCCTACAAACACCTGGGCATTCATCGCCCGGGGCAACTACCAACTTTATTTTAAGAACGCGTTGGGCAACAAACCCTGCTATTCATTAATTTTTAAGTGCTTTTAATATGGCAGTGCTCCACAATTTGGCCAGCACCTGTTCTCCTTGCGTGTTAGGGTGCAGGTAAAACGTACCCTGAGTTCCGTTTTCAGGTTTTAGGTAAGTAAGGTAATTTTTCTCGAAGTATTTAAAGGATTTCCTATCACCTTCAAATACATGATGTGGATTGCTTTTTTTGTACTGCTTAACCAGCGCATGAATTTGCGGATGGTATGACAGCACACGTTGTTGCCCCTCTTTTAAGTACGACGAACGATTATGGGTATTATCGCTGTACCACAAAGGGTAGTTGAATACAATCTTCGCCTTTGGATAGGCAGCTAACAGACTATCTGCTATAGTTTTTAAGTTTGCCTGGTAGTTTTCGGGCGAAACGGGTGAACCATTAGGACCCTTTATAGCACTATCATTAGTACCCAACATTATTGAAAACACAAGCTGTGCCGTGCTGTCTGCATAAAAGTTGTTGGCAGCTGCCTTTACTTTTGGAAACATTTTTTTGGTTGCTGGTAAGAAATCTACCGTTGTAAAACCACTAACCCCTTGGTTTGATACCTGCACATTTGGCCCAAGCTTTTCTCTTAACAAATGACCGGTAAAAACCGGTGGCGATTGATCTTTTGCTACCGTGCCGTGGGTTATGCTATCACCGATAAAAACTACGTTAACTTTTTGATTATCATTATAGATAAAAGCACTGCAAGCAATAAAAACCAGCAGTAAGTAATAAGGCAGCTTGTTGAACTTCATAATTGTGATGGTAAACATAAGCATTTTGTGATTTATAGTGCAACGCAAGAGGCAATGCTATATATTTGTTTAACTAACTACTGCAGATGAACAAAAATATCTGGCTCTCGCTTGTGGCTCTGTTATTTGGAGCTGCCGCTTGTGCCCAACAAGTAACCAGGGTAACCGACCCTGCCGAATGGGTTAACCCGTTAATGGGTACCGATTCAAAACCCGATTTATCTAACGGTAACACTTACCCGGCTATAGGCCTGCCATGGGGCATGAACTATTGGTCGCCGCAAACAGGCACCATGGGTAACGGGTGGATGTATACTTATGCTGCTGATAAAATCAGAGGTTTTAAGCAAACGCACCAACCATCGCCCTGGATGAATGATTATGGCCAGTTTGCCATTATGCCAGTAACCGGAAAAATGAAATTTGACCAGGACGCCCGCGCAAGCTGGTTTAGCCACAAAGCCGAAGTATCAAAACCTTATTATTACAGCGTTTACCTGGCCGACCACGATGTAAATGCCGAACTGACTACTACGGAACGTGCAGCTCAGTTTCAATTTAGTTATCCTAAAAGTGATAGCTCTTTTATAGTTATTGATGCGCTGGACAAAGGTTCATATATTAAGGTAATTCCCGCAGAAAATAAGATTATTGGTTATACCACGCGTGCAGCACGCAGTAAGCCTGTAAACTTTAAAAACTACTTTGTAATTTATACAGATAAGGCCTTCTCAATTGCCAAAACGTGGCACGGCAAAACCTTAGCCGGCGGCGACTCATTAGAGCTCACCAATAATCATGCGGGTGCTATTATTGGGTTTAAAACTACACGTGGTGAAAAGGTACACTTACGCGTTGCTTCATCCCTTATTAGTTTTGAGCAGGCCGAGTTAAATCTTAAAAGAGAATTGGGTACTGATAATTTCGAGACCACCAAACAAAAGGCACATACTGCCTGGAACAAAGTTTTAAGCCGCCTGCAAGTAGAAGGTGGCACGGTAGACCAAACCCGCACATTCTACTCATGCCTTTACCGTACGGTTATGTTCCCTAATAAGCTGTATGAGATTGATGCACAAAACAAAGTAGTGCATTACAGCCCTTACACTGGCAAAACCATGCCCGGCTATAAATTTGCTGGTACCGGTTTTTGGGATACATTCCGTGCACTATATCCTTTTTTAAACCTGGTGTATCCATCTATTAACAAAGAGATGCAGCAGGGCCTTATCAGTGATTATGTAGAGGGCGGCTGGCTGCCCGAATGGAGCAGCCCGGGTTATGCCGATATAATGGTAGGCAACAACTCGGCATCAGTAGTTGCCGAAGCTTACCTGAAAGGTGCGCGTGGTTACGACATCAACAAACTTTACGAGGCGTTGGTGCATGGAGCAAACAACGAAGGCCCGGTATCGGCTACAGGGCGTTATGGCGTTAAGTATTATAACGAGTTGGGTTATGTACCTTATGATGTTAAGATAAATGAAAATGCTGCACGAACGCTGGAGTACGCCTATGACGACTTTGCCATTTACCAGTTGGCAAAAGCATTGAACCGCCCCCAGGCTGAAGTTGATTTATATAAAAAGCGCAGTCAAAACTATCGTAACCTGTTTGATAAGTCTACGGGATTTATGCGAGGCAAAAACAAGGACGGAAGTTTTCAATCACCTTTCTCCCCATTTAAATGGGGAGACGCATTTACAGAAGGTAACAGCTGGCATTACTCATGGTCGGTTTTTCATGATGTGCAGGGACTGATTAACCTTATGGGCGGCGAAAATAGGTTTGTAAACAAGTTAGACTCTGTGTTTAGCGTACCGCCAATATTTGATGATAGCTACTACGGTGGTGTAATTCATGAGATACGCGAAATGCAGATCATGAACATGGGCCAGTACGCTCACGGAAACCAGCCCATACAGCACATGATTTACTTGTATAACTATGCCGGCCAACCCTGGAAAACACAATACTGGGCGCGCGAGGTTATGAACCGCCTGTATAAAGCTACGCCTGATGGTTATTGCGGCGACGAGGATAACGGTCAAACATCGGCGTGGTACGTATTTAGTGCATTGGGCTTTTACCCGGTTTGCCCTGCGAGCGACCAGTATGTTTTAGGTGCTCCTTTATTTAAAAAGGTTACTTTAAACCTTGAGAATGGAAAAACTGTAGTTATAAATGCGCCTGCCAACAGCGCATCTAATAAATACGTTAGCACACTAATGTACAACGGCAAGCCGCATAGCTATAATTGGCTAAGCCATAAAGCATTGTTAAACGGTGCCAAGCTTGATTTTAGCATGCAGGCTACACCCAATAAAACTAAAGGAACTAAGGCAACCGATTATCCGTTTTCTATGTCGGCCCGCCAGTAGTTAAATCTTAACAATAAAAAAAGTGTGGTTTTTTGATGCACATCAAACCACACTTTTTTTGTTTAAGTCCTCTTATTTATTTTATTTTCGCTCGTTTTAACATTTTACCTTTTAAACCCCATGCTTAAATTATACACGGCAGTTGCAGCCGCATTAGCCCTAAGTGTTATATCATGCCAATCGGGCAAAACCAGCACCGTAACCGATAGTACTTCTACAAAAACGGTGACTACAAGCACAACTACAGAGGTTGTAGCCAATGAGAAGCCTGGAAAGAAAGCTTCTAACGCAGAAATTATCGCACGCAAGCAGGTGCCAGTTTTATGCTACCACCAAATACGCGACTGGCGACCAAAAGATTCTAAAACGGCTAAAGATTACATAGTTCCAATTGCCAGCTTTAAAGAAAAAATTAAAATGCTGGCTGATAGTGGTTATCACACTATACTGCCCGATCAGCTATACGCTTATCTTACAACAGGTGCAGCTTTACCCAGCAAGCCTATTATGCTAACGTTTGATGATACCGACCTTGACCAGTTTACCATTGCTAACCCTGAGCTAAAAAAGTATGGTTTTAAAGCCGTATACTTTATAATGACGGTATCAATTGGCAGACCTAATTACATGAACAAGGAGCAAATTAAACAGCTGGCTGATGAAGGTAACGTAATTGGCAGCCACACCTGGGATCACCATAATTTCAAGAAATTTGCCGGCGACGACTGGAAGACACAAATAGATAAGCCAACCAAAAAACTGGAGGAAATTACCGGTAAAAAAATTGAATATTTTGCCTATCCTTTTGGTTTATGGAACGCGCAAGGATTACCTGAACTACATAGCCGCGGATTTAAGATGGCCTTCCAGTTAGCTGAAAAGCGCGATGCGAACGACCCCTTGATGACCGTGCGCCGTATATTAGACAGCGGTTACTGGAGCGCCAAAACGCTACGCAATAGTATCAAAAACAGTTTTTAATAAAAAAAGCCTTTCTCAATTAAGAGAAAGGTTTTTTTGTTATAAATCTTCGTTGGCCGGACCTTCATTTTTGTTTGATGATTCCTCATCGCTAGGTGGTCCCGGTACGCCGCTATCGTTATCAGGCACAACGGTATCTACGCGATGCTCATCATCTTTAGTATGCTCAGTAGGCGTGTTGCCTTTTTCAAGTGATGAATCGCCCGTGTTTTCTCCTAATTGATCCTCATGCGGATCGGTATTTTTGTTTTCTTCGGTAGACATAGGTATTGTATTTATTAGTTGATATTTGATTACTCTTCAGTCACCCACTTAACGGCTTCATCTAGCTGACCCAATGGAAATCCTTTTGACTGCCCGGGAGCCATAAATCTGAATACGTTACTGGTAAACCATTCCACAGCTTTTTGATCGGTTACAATGGCAATTTTCTTCCATTTGGTAAAATGTTTAAGGCCAACCTTAATATCATCCCACCACGCCCCTGCTGTAAAGTTTTTTACATCAGTTTCAAGCACGAGGATATAATGAATTTCACCCTGACGCTTAACCAAGTCATCAAGCTTAGGTATAAGCACCTTTTCAAGGTCATCTTTTGTAACCTCACCAATGGCATGAATGCCTACAACATTATCTGGTAAATCATTTATGAATTGAAGCATAATAGGCAAATTTTAGTTGATTATACAACGGTTATTGCCTTATACTGTTTTCCTTAAAGCATACAAATTTAGCCAGCAAGAAAAATAGCGGCTGTATTTTGCACCCGGTATTCCTTAATTTATACCAATTAATTCCTAAATACCTAATAATGTACTTGACTGCTTTGCTCAGCAAACAGGCTCACTTTTTTGATAAGATAGAAAAGAAATTGACAGGTGAAGTTCCTGCTTTTTCAAATAATAAGACTGCTCAATCACCTTCCGGATACTTTCTGAAAATGCTATTGATGCGCATTTGTATAACGCCAAAAAAAGCCTCGCGGAAAATACGGGTAGACATCTTTGAAACGCCTTCGGTACGGTCGGTAAATATGATGGGAATTTCAACCACCTTAAAGCCATGTTTAATAGTGGTGTATTTCATTTCTATCTGAAAAGCGTAGCCAACGAACTTAATTTTATCAAGCCTAATGGTTTCAAGCACTTTGCGCTTGTAGCATACAAAACCTGCGGTAGCATCATGCAGGTTTATTCCTGTGATAATGCGCACGTACATGGAGGCATAATAGCTCATTAAAACCCGGCTCATAGGCCAGTTTACAACGTTCACACCTCTTACATACCTCGAGCCAACCGACATATCTGCCCCTTCAACACACGCTTCACGCAAGCGCAGCAAATCATTAGGATTGTGAGAGAAGTCAGCATCCATTTCAAAAATGTAATCGTACTTATGCGCTATACACCATTTAAAACCATGTATGTAAGCCGTACCTAGGCCCAACTTGCCTTTTCGTTCCTCGATGAACAACCTGCCTATAAACTCCGCTTGCAGACTTTTAACTATGTTACCGGTACCATCGGGCGAGCCATCGTCTATAATCAGTAAATGAAAATCATGCGGGAGCGAAAACACTTTGCGTATCATACGCTCAATATTTTCCTTTTCGTTGTAGGTTGGTATAATGACTATGCTATCGGGCACGTAGTTGCTGTTTCAAATAAAGTATGAGCGGGCAAAAGTACGCAATTCGGCCCTTAAAAAACAAAAGCAGGATGATAACTATCACCCTGCTTTAAGTTAAAAGTTGTTAAATAGGTTATCGTACGCCGTGCATCATTTTTTTGAGCAGGCCCGATATTAAGAAAAGCAATACAGAAGCAACGCCAGACAGCGTTACAAACACCATAAAAAACTCATAAAGGTTATGAATGGTGAAGCCAACAAACGTAGGATAATGCACATCAATCTTCTCTTGAGCTAATATTGCAAGCTGTGATGCACTAGCCTGAATTTTACCATCAAGCACGGCTTGCAAATCAATACCTTTTGAGGCAGCGAACTCAAACTTATCACCCGTAGGCGGAATAATGGCACCTAAGGTTCCTGCAAGAGCATAACCTGCAGCATTACCTATGAACCAAACTCCCATTAATAACGATGAAAAACGCTTTGGAGCTAATTTAGAAACTAAAGATAAACCAATTGGTGACAAACAAAGCTCGCCCAAGGTATGAAACAAGTACATGATAATTAACCATATAACCCCAATTTTACCTGACGTACCTATACCCTTAACCTGCATGGCAATTACATAGTAGCCGGTAGCCAGCAGCAATAAGCCAATAGCTTGCTTCACCGGCGAAATTGGCTCAAGGTTACGTTTTTGTAATTTTAACCAAAGCCAGCTGAACGGAAAGGCAAAAACAATGATGAATAGCGAATTAGCATTTTGAACAAAACTTGGAGGCAATTGAAAGCCAAACAGGTTTAAATCGGTTTGCTTATCGGCAACAAAAGTTAAAGATGACCCGGCCTGCTCAAATGCCGACCAAAAGAATATTACGAAAAATGCTACGGTATACAGTGCTAAAATCCGCTCACGCTCTATTTTGGTAATTGACTTATCGGTTAAAATAAGCACTGCCAAACTAATACCCGAAGCATATATAAATGGATACACCCAGCTTTTTATTGGGTTAGGATCTGCAGATATGTAGTGAATACCGAAAAACAATACCACCATCAGCACAGCCACACCAATAATTGAGGCCGTAGAAAAGTTCGCCTTTTCGGCCTCACCGGTAGGGCTGAGTGTAGCTTTAGAAAAATCGGGTTTCGAACCTACGGCATTGCCTTCCGGGTCTGTTACGTATTTGTTTTTAAGGAAGATAAACAGAAGCACGCCTAACATCATACCTATACCTGCTGCCAGGAAACCCCACTTAAATGCCTCAACAACGCGCACCTCTCCTACCTTAACATCGCCTAAAAACGGACAAATGCTCATACCCAAAAAGGCACCAACGTTTATACCCATGTAAAATATGGTGAATGCAGCATCTAACCGCGAATCTCCCTTTTTATACAACTGGCCAACCATTGATGAGATATTTGGCTTGAAGAAGCCGTTACCAAAAATGATAACCGCTAATGCCAGCCACATTATTCCTTTTGCAAGGTCAAGGTTACCGGCATAAGTGTAACCACTGGCAAAAAGCAAAAATTGCCCCAACGCCATTACCGAACCACCTAAAATAATACAGTTACGATTACCCAGGTAACGGTCAGATATGTAACCGCCAAGCATTGGCGTTAAATACGACAAGCCTAAAAAGCCGCCATAAACCAGAGAAGCATCCTTATCAGAAAAAGCAAGGGCATTTACCAGGAACAATGTAAGCAGGGCGCGCATACCATAAAAGTTGAAGCGCTCCCACATCTCTGTAGAAAATAAAACATATAAACCTTTTGGATGACCTTTACCCTGCTGTGCGGCAAGAGACGAGTCTAAAGAAATTTCAGGTTCAGTACTCATAGTTTAAATTAAAATTATCTAAAAATAGGCATTCTCCATTAATGTCAAATGTTGTGTTGAAATCTTTTAGGACTGCAACATTAAAAGCGGCTAAGATACATATAACTCGCACTTGCCAAATAAATTTTGGCACAATATGAAAATACTATGTTGATTTACAACCTTATGAGCTTATCAAATATAAACTCCTATTCTGCATTGGAGAATTAAATTTGCGTCAATGAACAATTTTTCGCAATCATCAAGGCGTAGCTTTAAATCGAAAAAAACTCAGTATTCTAAATCAATTACTTTTCTTGGATTTGTCTTACTCCCCCTCTACTAACCGCTTTTAAAGCGGTGTAAATTTGAATAATTAGTTTCTTTTCAATGGAACAAGGCTTCTGTCTTTAAGCGCTTGTTTTTTAGGATCAATAATATCAACATCATCTGGTGCGGGAATGTTACGCATGTCAAGATTGTCTTTGTACATCCATTTTCCGTTACTTAGTTTGTAACCATCATACGTTAAATCCGGTCCGTATGTGTCGCGTTGGTCTTTTAGCTTATCATCGGGCGGTGCCAGGTGATCAAACACAATCAAATCTTGATCGGGTATATAACGCAGCAGCATAGAGGTTTGCCTGTTATACTCAAATACTACCCTGTTTCGTGTTTTTTTGTTGCCTTGAAAAACCGGCATACCAAATACAGGTTCACCCTTTTTAAACGACAGTACATCGATAACTTTTTTGGTAGATTTCACGGTATTGCCTTTCCAGCCAAGCAACACATAGTAAGGGTTAGCTGTACCAACCGGTATAATTTTATAATACTGTGCACCAAACCATTTATGGTTGTTCACCACAGAGTCTTCGGGGTTTTTAAGCAATGGCGAATAATCTTCAAGCGGATGAAGCAGCAATTTACCGCCGGTGTTTACCTGAATGGTGCCAAAAAAACGATAACTGCCATCCTCATTCATTATAAACCAGCTCAGTAATCTGAATTTATTATCGGGCGAGCGTAGTATGCTGATAGTTTTCAGCGAATCGAAATTGAAGGCATAAGAGTTTGGCACCTTAAGGGCCTTAACTAGCGTACGTATAAAAGAGTAATTAGCGTTTTTGCGTTCTAAGTCGTTTTCGTTATTAAACATCTGGCGGCCAAGCTTTACCAAACTATCTTGCAATGGGCGCAACTGGTTAAGCTGATCGGGGGTGTTAAAGCGTTGTGCGTTAACCCTGCCAACTATGCAGGCAATAAGCAATAAAATAATGCTTAAACGTTTCATATTCTTCAAAAAAGCAAATTACAGCGCTACGCCAAATTATTTAAACAAACGCTTAGGCTGTATAATTGTTGCAATTTACAGTATTATTGCAGCTATTAGCCGTTGGCGGTTCAAAATACGGTTATGTTTGATTTAAAGAGTTTTAATGGCAAAATTTAGTATATCGCGTCAAAAAGCTTTATTGCGTAAATACGCTGTTTGGGTAAAGTTTATCATGATAGTGGGCAGTGTGTTCCTTATTATACTGGCCCTGCCCAAGCAAACCAAATTCAGGTACGAATTTGAAAAAGGCAGGGTATGGAACCAAAAAGAACTGATAGCTCCTCATAGTTTTGCTATACTTAAAACACCGGCCGAGCTTGAGCGCGACCAGGCCGATGCGCTTAAAAATGTTTCGCCTGTTTACCAGCTTAAAGCCGATGTGCAAAACCAGCAGGTTTTGGGCTTTGTTGATGATTTAAACTTAAAATGGACTACCGCCGGAATACCCGAAAAATTTAAGGCACGTTACATTGAAACCGGCAAGGTTTTACTTAACAAAGTTTATAGCGTTGGACTGCTCACCCCGGGTATAAAAGACCAGCCTGCCGATGAAAACTACAACATTACGGTAGTTAACAATAACGTAGCTACCAACAAAAACACATCAGGCCTTTACACTAAAGAAAAAGCAATTAGCTTTTTTGAAAAGGAGCTTGCATTGTATAATCTTGACCGTGCCTTTTTGCTTGATTTACTGCAAAACCGGCTGTTGAATAATTTAGTATATGACGATAAGTTAACCAGCCGCCTAAAGCACGATGCCCTTGACAACATATCGCTCACGTTGGGCATGGTGCAAAAGGATGAGGTGATTATTACCAAAGGTGCCGTGATTAATGATGAGGTATATCAAAAGCTCTTGTCATACAAAAAGTACTTTGAAGACAGTGCGCGCTTAAACGGCGACCGTAAGCTGGTTTCACTAGGTCAGTTTTTACTAGTGGGGTTAACGCTTACATTACTCATTGTATTTCTTTACCTCTTCCGTAAAGACATCTATTATGACAACCGCTTGGTAGGCCTTATTCTACTGGTAATTACGGCTATGCTGGCTACCCTATCATGGGCTATTAAAATACAGCTGCCAAACCTTTACTACATTCCGTACTGTATTGTTCCAATCATTATACGAATACTGTTTGATACCAGGCTGGCTTTAAATATACACTTGTTGGTGATTATGATAGCGGGATTTTATGTTCCCAACAGCTTTGAGTTTGCCTTTTATGAGATAACGGCTGGTATGGTTTCTATTTACAGCATTAAAAACCTGCTGCGCCGTGGCCAGTTCCTTACGTCGGCCTTAATTATAACACTTACCTACCTTGCAACCTTCTTAGGTATATCGTTTATACGCGAGGGTGATATCAATACCATTGAATGGGCCGAATTCTTCCCGTTTGTTGTGAGCGTGCTGCTAACCCTGCTGGCATACCCGTTAATTTACGCATTTGAAAAGGCCTTCCGTATAACATCTGATTTAACACTTATTGAGCTTACCAACACTAACGCAGCTTTGTTACGCGAAATGGCGTTTAAGGCTCCCGGAACGTTTCAGCACTCGTTACAGGTAGCCAACCTTGCCGAAAACGCCATTTACAGCATTGGTGGCAATGCCTTGCTGGTGAGAGCTGGTGCATTGTATCATGACATTGGCAAGATGGAAAACCCGCTTTACTTTATTGAAAACCAAACAGCGGGTTTTAACCCGCATGATAAGCTTTCATATGAAGAAAGTGCTCAAATCATTATCAGCCATGTGCGCAAGGGGGTTGACATGGCCCAAAAGGCCAACCTCCCCGAAACAATCATCAATTTTATTCGTACGCATCATGGCAATACAAGGGTTGATTATTTTTATCAGTCGTTTTTAAAAAATTTCCCTGAAAAATTCATCGACGAAAACATTTTTCGCTACCCCGGGCCTATTCCTTTTTCAAAAGAAACCGGAGTTTTGATGCTTGCCGACTCAGTTGAAGCAGCTTCGCGCTCACTTAAAGAACCCGACGCCCAATCAATAAGCGACCTGGTTGACCGCATTGTAAATTACAAGCTCAATCAAAACCAATTGAAAGACAGCGACATAACACTCAAAGATTTAGAAACTATTAAAAGTATATTTAAACGAATGCTGATGAGCATTTATCACGTTAGAATAGATTATTAAAATACCTGAAATATTTTTTTGACGAGATTGTTGAATTACTATATTTGCAGTCCCAAACGGGACACATATTGTAAACAACCGGTGAGGTGCCTGAGAGGCCGAAAGGATCAGTTTGCTAAACTGACGTACGGGAAACTGTACCGAGGGTTCGAATCCCTCCCTCACCGCTCTAACTTTAAAGCCTGTAACAAACGTTACGGGCTTTTCTATTATTAAGTGTTTTTATGCACCTATTTAACTTCTAAAAGCAGCAAAATGCGGCCTAAGCCTTTTATTTTAGCAATACATAGCCGGTAAGTTAAATCTTGTGATATATTTGCGCTTTTTCTGATCTATTACAACCTGAAGCTATAGTTTATTATCAGGTTTACAAATGTTGCCAGTTCAATCACAATATCTTTATTAAATTGAACAAAATAACTTTTGGGCGGTCTTTTCAATAGCCGATACTCTTTGACCGAAAATCATTTGAAATTGGGTAAAGATTAAGAACAATGGTTGATATTATAATTGCTGAAGATCACAGCATCGTTAGACACGGACTTCGTTCGTTATTACAAATGGTGCCTGACCTAACCGTGGTAGCTGAAGCAAAAAATGGTGCAGAAGCCATTTCGCTATTAACGGAAGGCCTTCAGGCAAATCTTCTTTTAACTGATTTGAATATGCCGGTTATGGACGGCATTGCGCTAACCAAACAGGTAAGTGCCCAGTTTCCACAAGTAAAATCTATAGTACTTAGCGCTCTTGATCATGAACGCTACGTAGTGCAAAGCTTTAACGCAGGCGCTCACGGCTTTATTTTAAAAAATACAAGTGCCGATGAACTTGTTTTTGCTATAAAACATGTATCGGCAGGCAATCAATATATCTGCTCTGAATTAACTACACGATTTCTGAACAGAATGATGACCTCCTCAGAACCTGTTGATACAGAAGAAACAAATGAAATCAGATTTTCGGCACGCGAAACAGAGGTTTTAAACTACCTGGCTGATGGCATGACCAACCAGGAAATTGCTGATAAGCTGTTTACAAGCAAGCGCACGGTTGAAGGCTATCGTGAAAGTATGATTACCCGTACAGGTGTGCGTAACACAGTGGCACTTATACGCTTTGCTATGCGCTACGGGGTAATAAATTAATTAATTACCGTTAATAATAATTAAGCCAATTAATCTTAGCGATAAATAACGTATTTATACGATGCATGATTACGTATTTATACGCTGATTTGAACGTTTCGGTTAATTTAATTTTACCCTAAATAATGATTGATGTACTTAGCATAAGGCTTTTATTGCTAAAGGCATCGACATTATTTTTCCCTTAATAATTAAACAAAAATTATCAGTTAACACACTCAACAACAGAATTGATTTTTTCTTTACATGCATAACAACTCAGGCGTTAATAAGGTATTTCTAATAGGCCACATTAAAACAGAACCACGACGACACAAACTTCAAAATAAACCCGATACTATTTGCTTTAACCTTGTTACCAATGAGCATTTTCGCAAGGGCGATCAAACTTCAGCTCATGAAGAGCACCATTCAATAATTGTTTGTCCAGAAACAACCGACGTTAAGGAAACAGAATTGTTTATAGGAAGGCTTATACACGTTACAGGTAAGCTGCAAACCAAAAGCTGGATTGATGAAAACCGTATAAAAAGATACAAAACCGAGGTTATGGTAATTCATCTGGAACTTTTGAACTAGTAATAGTTCTATTCTCATCTTTGAATTTAAGTCATATAAAAACATCAACAGCTCTTCAATGAGCTGTTGGTGTTTTTATATAGGCCATTTGAACCTTCTATATAATTTGTAAGTGAGGCCGTATTTTAATCTCCACTACATCACTGCGCTGCGGCTGAGTAATAGCATAAATTACAGCTTGGGCAATGTCTTCGGCCTTGAGCATTTCTAAATTTTCAATATTCTTTTGCTGATCAGGAACTGAGACCGGTTGCATATCAGTACCTACAGCACCTGGCTCAATTAAGGTAACTTTTATGCCTAGTTCATTTACTTCCTTACGTAAGCTTTCTGAAAAAGCTTGCACTGCTCCCTTTGTGGCCACATACACTGAGCTATCTTTTTCCCTCACATCGGCACTCATCGAACCAATATTTACAATATGTCCACCTTTTGCCTCCTTCATGCGTTTAACAGCGTAATTTGATAGCGCAAGGTAAGCAAGCACATTGGTATTCACTATCTTTGCCCACTCCGCATAATTACCATCACTTATACCCTGATATGCCAATGCAGCGCAATTAATTAAAACATGCAAGGTATCAAGTTCTGCATTGCCAGCGTTTGTTACTGCGTTAATACCATCCTCAACGGACATATCTGCAATTAAGCTTTTGATTTTATTTGATATACCCGCCTTTTCGGCATCGCTTAAAACATCTTGCAAATGTTGCGGATCTTGCCCAACAATTAAAACGTTTGCGCCGGCAGCGGCCAAGGCCAAAGCTGTGGCCCGGCCTATGCCGGTTGTACCGCCGGTAATAAGAATATTTTTACCTTCCAGTGTTTGAGTGTCAGTTTGAAAATTAGCCATTCTGAGTGTTGATTAATTAATGTTTATATTTTGGCAAGCTTAAATTGCCATCAGCTATTAAACACTCAGGTTGTAATGATGGTTTTAATTATAAATTAATTAATATAATCAAACATAGAATTTAGCGGTTAATATCACGCCCAACATTATTGCGATACTTCAACATAAATAATGATAATTATAAGCACTTTTGCATTTCAAAATGAATCATTTAACGCACGATACTATAGTAGCCCTAGCTACGCCAAACGGTACTGGAGCAATTGGTGTAATCAGGCTTTCAGGTCCTGATGCTGTTGTTATTGCAAACAGTGTATTTAAGGGGAAGAATTTAACTAAGCAAGCATCCCACACTATCCACTTTGGTACCATTACCGACGGCGACCTGGTACTTGACGAGGTCTTGGTTTCACTATTTGTTGGTCCGCGTTCATACACCCGTGAAAACGTGGTGGAGATATCATGCCATGGTTCAAATTATATCATTCAAAGCATTATCAAATTACTCATTAGGCAGGGTGCGCGGTCGGCCAAACCCGGAGAGTTCACACTCAGGGCATTTCTCAACGGTCAGTTTGACCTTTCGCAGGCCGAGGCAGTAGCTGATTTGATTGCTTCAGATTCTAAAGCTTCACAACAGGTTGCTTTACAGCAATTACGAGGTGGCTACAGTTCTGAATTAAAAGATTTGCGTGAGCAACTTGTGCACTTTGCTTCAATGATTGAACTTGAACTTGATTTTTCGGAAGAAGATGTAGAGTTTGCTAATCGTGGGCAATTAAAACAGCTTATACATGATTTAACGCGTGTTATAGGCAAGCTTATACAGTCGTTTGAGTTAGGGAATGCTGTTAAGCAAGGCATTAACACTGTTATAGCAGGCCGTCCAAATGCTGGTAAATCAACACTGCTTAACGCACTTTTAAATGAGGAGCGGGCAATTGTAAGTCACATTGCCGGTACCACACGTGATACCATTGAGGAAACGTTGAATATAAACGGCATAAATTTCCGTTTAATTGATACGGCGGGCATACGCGAAGCAACTGATGCTATTGAACAAATAGGCGTGCAAAAAACTATGGAGAAGATAAGCCAGTCGGCATTGCTTCTTTATGTGTTTGATGTGGAATCAATCACTCCTGACGAGTTAAGTCAGGATATTCAAAACCTTTACAAACCCGGACTCCCTACCCTGCTGGTTGCTAATAAAATAGATATAGTACCTGATTATAAACAAAGGTATAGCCCAGCTTTACCCGAAGGTGTAACTCTTGTGGCCATATCAGCAAAGGAGAAACTACACATTTCGCAACTGAAGCAGTTGGTTTATGACACCACCATTCAAGGCCGCTTAAATGGCAATGAAACGCTTGTAACTAATATTCGTCATCTTGAAGCATTGCAAAAAACTGAGCAGGCCCTCATCAAAACCTTAAGCGGTATTGACATGCAGGTAACGTCAGACTTTTTAGCCATGGACATTAAGCAAGCCTTGCACTACTTGGGCGAAATTACAGGCACCGTTACCACCGACGATTTACTGGATAATATTTTTTCTAAGTTCTGTATCGGGAAGTAATATATAATGACCGTCAGTAAATGACACACGATCATCAATAGCTTTCTTTGATTTGCCTTCGCATTCTTACAATAACCAGCGTTTTATATATTCAGTGAGGTGTAAGAACTTGTTAAGGAAATGTAAATAGTTTAATTATCCTGAAGCTGCCCCCGCCGGTATTGTACCGGTGACACATTAGTGCGCTGCTTAAAAAGCTTATTGAATGATTGCGGGTGCTCAAAACCTAAATAATAAGCAATTTCAGCAGTAGTAAGGTTGGTTTGATTTAACAGCGCTTTTGCTTTATCTATCAATGCCAAATGAATATGTTGCTGCGTGGTTTTCCCGGTGAGAGACCTAAGCATATCAGAGAGGTAACGCTGGGAAACATTCAAATGATTTGCCAAATCATGTGGTGAGGGCAATCCGCCTAAGATTGCCTTATCAAACTGCCCCGTTAGCCACTCCTCCATCTTTACAATCAGCTCATGGTGCATGTTTTTTCGGGTTTGGAACTGCCTGTTATAAAACCGGTTGCTATGATTTAGTAATAGCTCCAATTGTGAAATCAATACATCCGTGCTGAACTGATCGATTGTATTATTCAATTCAGTATCAATTGCCTGAAATAGTGCTTCCATCGTATGCTTTTCTTTAGCTGATAAAAACAAAGCTTCGGCTACAGTATAATCAAAAAAGCCATAGTGATAAATGCGCTGCGAAAGAGGATGATTTATCAGTAAATTGGGATGGAAGTATAGAGCATAACCTTGATAATCTCCCGGGTCGGGCGTCATTCTTACAGCCTGACCGGGAGCAAGAAACGCCATGCCTCCTTCTTTGAAGTCATATGTGCCCGGCCCGTATTTAACGCTGCCTTTGAAACCTCTTTTAAAGGTTATTTTATAAAAGTCAAGCATAACCCAGCAGCCCGCATCACGCAAATCAATCTCTTCTTCATCATAGTTCACCAGCGTAATCATAGGATGGGCAGGTGCTTTCAAATGAAGGCGGCTCATCAAATCACTTATTGTTTCAAACTTTAGTGTACTCACTGGTTGGTACTATTGATATGCTAATTATAAATTGACTTTTTTAGCCCTGAGCGGTTGGCCGGATAACAATATCACCTACATCCACATTATGAGGCTGACTTATAGCGTACGCAACAGCTTGTGCAATGGACTCAGGAGTAATGGATATTTTATCAGCAGTATCCTGACTGGCTGAACGTATGGCGTCGTTCTTAATATTACTTACAAACTCCGTTGCTACATACCCTGGTGAAATGCCTGTTACCCGCCAGCGCCCCTGAGATTCCTGACGTAGTGCTTCACTAATTGTGCGTACTGCATTTTTTGTACCTGCATAAACACCCATAGTAGGCACAATTGCAATACCTGCCGTAGAAATTATATTAACAAAGTGCCCTGATCCATTCTTTAAAAATTCCGGCATTGCAGCCCCTATACCATAAAGTGTACCCTTAATGTTCACATCAATCATTTGTTCCCAGCCTGCTATGTCTGTTTCTTCCATTGGGTTCAACTGCGCTATACCGGCATTGTTTACTATAACATCCAATTGGCCATATTGCTTTACAGCCAATGCTACCAATAACTTCAAATCTTTACAGTTGGTTACATCTGTTTCTGCATATGCAGCATCGCCTCCGTTGTTTCGAATTGATTGCACAATGTTTTCCAATCTTTCAGCACGACGAGCGCCTAAAACAACTTTTGCACCCTGAGCTGCTAATAATTCTGCTGTGGCTTTACCAATACCACTGCTGGCACCGGTAATTACAACTACTTTTCCTGCTATTACGTTTTCCATATATTGACTTTTTGATATACAAAGGTCATGATACCTGATGGCTTGCAAGTAGCCAAAACAGTTGGATGTGTAGCAATTTTGGTAAACTTTTGTTTACTACCGTATTGCTAAATAGCCGCAGGGCTTGGTATGTAATTTTATCTATACGTAACAATCACTTAAAACGTCACATGTAGGTTTGGGGCGTGAAAAGCAACGAGCCTTCGGATATCAAATTGTTAAGCCAAATGCAGGACAATAATCAAAAGGCACTACTTTCTCTCATGAAAAAGTATGACCGAATGCTATTCAGATATATTGATGTCCGCATAAACTCACCTGAGAACGCACAGGAAGCCATACAGGATATTTTCCTGACCTTATGGAATAACCGTTACGGCGTTAATATAACAGATACTCTTGCTCCTTACTTATATAAAGCGGCCAAAAACAAGGTGGTTGATTACTACCTGGCTGCAAACCGTGAAATTGTAAACTACCAGGCTTTATTACCTGAATACGAGGCAGAAGTTGCACCTGCGGCAGACGAAAGCATACTGGCTGCTGAACTGCAGGACTGGTTTAGCAACGAGGTTGACAAAATGCCCGAAACTATAAAGAATGTTTTTACACTTAGCCGCAATGAGCAACTACCCGTACGGGATATTGCCGCCCGCCTGTCACTATCGGAGCAAACCGTAAAAAACAATCTAACCATTGCTCTAAAGCGCCTGCAAGTGCGCTTTAATCGTATGCAAAGTATCTCTTTACTATTAGTAGTATTAAGAATATGCTTTTTCCGTTAGCATCACCTGTTTTTAAGTTAACAGATTTTTGATGATTATTTAACGGTACTTTTTGGCTCAACGCCCGATTATAGGTGCAGATGAACAACAAAAAATCGGCACTGATTAACGTTTTGTTACAAAAATACCGTGAAGGAAAAAGTACAGTAAATGAAACGCAACAGGTAGAGCAATGGCTGCATACTCTTGGCAAAGGTGCTTCGGATGCCGTAAACAACAGTGAAGAAAAATTTGTTAGAGTGACACGCAAACACGTGTTAAAAAATATTGCTCCTCAACGCAGTGTTTATAAAGTTATGCGCCCATACATGCGCGTAGCCGCGGCTCTACTACTCCTGCCCCTGGTATATTTAATATATAGCAACCAACCAAAACAGGTTGTTGTAGCTAAGCAAGAATTCAGCACTTTAGCCGGAGAACGGAAAATTATCAGGTTACCTGATAGTACAGAGGTTGTCCTTAACGCATCATCGGCACTAACTATCAGCACCGATTTTAATCAAAAGTTCCGCAACGTAAAGCTTTCAGGAGAGGCTTACTTCAGGGTTGCACACGATAGCACAAGACCATTTATAGTAAGCACAGGTAAACTTAAAACCCGGGTATTAGGTACCGAATTTAACGTGCATGCTTATCAAAACGAAAGCAGCATTAAAGTGGCTGTAGTTGATGGCAGAGTACGCGTAAGTGAGTATAAGCAAAATGGCACCAGCAAACCATTAGGCGATATACTCACCCACAACCTTATGCTTACCTACAATGTGAGCAGCCAACGTTATAAAACCGCAAATGCAGACGCACAAAAGATTGCCTCATGGCAAAATGGTGGGTTATACTTTGAGGATGCAGACATACAAGAAATAGTAATGGCTTTATCACGTCATTACAACCGTAATATTCAGCTTGCCGATAAGCCTGTAGGAAAATGCAGTTACACCATCAGTTTTTTGCACGAGCCCCTGCCCAAGGTACTTGGAGTACTTAGCCAGCTAACCGGCATCACTTACCAAACTGCCCAAAACAAAATCATCATACACTCAAAAAACTGTCATTAAACATGATGTAATATTCTTAAAAACGAAAACAGGCTGATGCCTTGAGAACACCTGCCTGTTGATGGCTGCTGAAGCAGCAGGCCATGTCATTTCAACGATTCCTAAATCATAGTAATAACATTAGTAAAAATGAGAAATCTTTATCAATATTTTTCAATCAAAAGCAATTTCAGGAAAATTCCTGCTTTCCTGGGCATATTGCTTATTTTAATTACCTCCACAACACCGTCTTATTCTGCCGATGGTCAAACCATGAACACGTTGCGCATCAGCGTGTCGGTAAAAAATGAGCCTATTAAAAATGTCTTCAAATTAATTGAACAAAGAACACCTTTTAAAATAGGTTATAATTCAAATGTTTTTGATTCCAATAAATCCATCAGCCTGAATGTAAATAATGAGTTAGTAATTAACGTCCTTAAACAACTGTTATCAGGTTACCAGGGATCAGTTCAGCAGGTTGATGACGAACATATCTTACTAAAGGTAGAGAAACAGAAACCTGTGGCTATTGTACCTGCAAAGCAAGTAAGTAATGCCGCCCCTACACGTATTTCAGGTACAGTAAAAGATGAGCAGGGCGAAGCGCTGCCAGGTGCTACTGTGCTTGTTAAAGAGCTTAACAAAGCAACAATGGTAGGACCGGACGGCACTTTTGAAATAAGCGTTCCGGCGGGTACTTACAATTTAACCGTAAGCTTCGTATCCTACGTAACTTTAAATTTAAGTAAGGTAACCGTGAAAGATGGCGAAAATGCGCCGTTAAATATTACTTTAAAAGCCGAGACCGGTAGTTTGAATGAAGTAATTGTAGTAGGTTATGGAACCCAAAAAAGAGCCAATGCTACCGGCGCTGTTGACCAGATAACTGCAAAAAACCTCGAAAACAGGCCCATTACCAACTTAACCCAGGGCCTGCAAGGTTTGTTACCCAACCTTAACCTCAGAATGCTGGACGGAAAACCAACACAATCGCCCAGCTATAACATCAGGGGAACTACATCTATAGGGCAAGGAGGAAGCGCACTTGTATTGATTGATGGTTTTGAAGGTGATCCAAGTTTGCTGAATCCTAATGATATTGAAACCGTATCAATTTTGAAAGATGCTGCATCTGCCGCCATTTACGGGGCAAGAGGTGTGTTTGGTGTTGTATTAATCACTACCAAGAAAGGTCAGAAAGGACAAACCAACGTTACTTACAGTACCAATTTCGCTTTTAAAGCTCCTGTTACCAGGCCCGATTATGTAACCGATGGTTACACCTGGGCAAAAATGTTTGCAGAAGCTTTTGTTAACGGTGATGGGGCCTTTCCTCAAAATGCCAACAAAACGCAAAAGTTTTCACAGGCATATCTTGATGAATTTAAAAGAAGAGTAGAATCCGGCCAGCCCTACAATGAAGTTGAGGTAAATCCAACTACCGGCGAGTACACATATTATGGCAGTACAGATTATTATAAAGCCTTATACAAAGATCATAATACTGCATATGAAAATAACCTTTCGGTTAGTGGCGGCAGTGATAAGGCAACCTATTTAGTATCGGGCCGCATGCTGAACCAAACCGGCTTGTTCAGGTATAACAGTGATGATTATAACATGAAAAACTTGCGGGCAAGAGGTTCAGTACAAGTATTTCCATGGCTGAGTTTTGAGAACAATACCGACTATTCGGCAATGAAGTATCACAACCCTATAAACGTTGGTGAAGGTGGCGGTATCTGGAGAAACATTGCCGATGAGGGTAAACCAACTATGCCCCTCTTTAACCCTGATGGATCATTAACCTTTGCATCTGCTTATACCGTGGGTGACTTTATTTACGGTAAAAATGGTTTGGATACCCGACGCGAAGTCCTTAGAAACATAGCCAGCTTAAGAAGCAAGTTCTTTAATAACAAGTTTCGCATTAACGCCGATTTTACGTTTCGCAATACCAATGAAGACCGCAACCAAAGACGAGTACAGGTGCCTTACAGTAACTCAAAAGGGGTAACAGGTTATGTTGGTACCACTACCAATGATTTGCTGTTTGACACCCGCAAAACGCGTTACCTGGCAACTAATATTTATACAGAATACGAAAACCGCTTTGGTAACGACCATTATTTCAAAGCAATGGTAGGTTATAACTATGAGCAATCTACCTACAACAGGGTTGCCGTGCAACGCAATGGGATTTTGTTTGAAGATGCCATGGATCCGAATCTTACCGTTGGCCAGTACATTACCCCTACCGGCGGCACAGGTGGTTACGAACGTTGGGTTATTTCGGGAGGGTTTTCAAGATTAAATTATTCCTTTAAAGACCGGTACCTGCTGGAAGTAAACGCACGTTATGACGGTTCGTCTAAATTTCCATCATATCAGCGGTTTGGTTTCTTTCCGTCAGTTTCTGCGGGATGGAGAATCAATAACGAACCGTTTTGGAAAGTTTCAGAAAAACTGGTATCTGATTTAAAGCTGCGCGCCTCATACGGCTCATTAGGCAACGGTAATATACCCTCTTACCGTTTTGTTGAGAACTTTCTCATCAATCAATCGGGCGTAATTCTGAATGGTACACGTCCGGCCACTACCCGTTTGGAGTTTGTATTGCCTGATGGCTTAACCTGGGAAACGTCAACCACAACAAACGTTGGTTTGGACCTGGCTATGCTTGCAGGCCGATTAAGCTTTAGCGGTGACATTTACTCACGTAAAACAACTGATATGTTTACCTCGGCCATTACGCCTCCGGCTGTTTTCGGAGCCGATGCGCCAAAAGGTAACTATGCCAACTTAACCACACGCGGCTGGGAATTGTCATTAGCGTGGAACGACCGTATTGGTACCGGTAAAAACCCTTTCAGCTACAATGTGAGGCTTACCCTTGCTGATAATAAGACAAAAATTGATAAATACAACAACCCCGATAAGCTGTTAAGCGATTACTACGAAGGGCAGACTTTAGGGGAAATTTGGGGTTATGAAACCGAGGGCTTTTTTATAGATGCAGCTGATATAGCATCGCACGCCAAGCAAGACCCTCAAATGCGTGCTTCCCCTTCAGGCCTGTGGTTTCCGGGCGATATTAAACTCCGCGATCTGAACGGCGACGGCCTCATCAACGTTGGCGAAAACAAGGTAGGCAAATCAGGCGACAGAAGAATTATAGGCAACTCGGCCCCAAGGTATACGTATGGTATTAATTTGGGTGCAAACTGGCATAATTTCTCTTTCTCAACCTTCTTTCAAGGTGTGGGCAAGCAACAATGGTATCCAAGTACCGAAACTGAAATGTTTTGGGGGCAGTACAACCGCCCGTACAATAACATTCCCAAATTTCATTTAGGCAATATGTGGACGCCTGAAAACACCAACGCTTACTTTCCACGCACCATGTCGCGCGCGGCCTCAAGCAACACTAACCGCACTTTGGGCGTGGCACAAACCCGCTACCTGCAAAATGTTGCTTATTTGCGTATGAAAAACCTGCAAATAGGCTACACCCTGCCTGCTAAATGGTTAAGCCGCATTGGTGCACGCAGTGCAAAAGTTTTCTTCTCGGGAGAGAACCTCTTCACTTATTCGCCTATGTACAAAATTGTTAAAAACACTATAGATGTTGAAAACGCGGTACCGGTTGACCAGGATTTAAATCCTAATGCTACCAACGGCGATGGCTATAATTACCCGATTTTAAAAAGTTACTCCTTAGGCTTAAATATTGGCTTTTAAGCAGCAAACAAATACCAGATCAAAATGAAAAGAAAACATATTATCCTGATCTTATTAGCTTGTATAAGCTTTGCCGCCTGCGAAAAATTAGATCAGCAACCTCAGTCCACTCCTTCTAAAGAAATTGTGTTTGGTACAGAAAGCGGCCTTAGAATAGCTACCAATGCTTTTTACAGTCTTGATTTTCTTCCTAAAAACTCAACCAGTCAGGATGCCATGTCAGACTATCTTGCTGTGAAAGCCGTACCCGACTTTATTCGCCCCGGCGCATTCGGCGCAAATAACAGTTCGGGCTGGGTTTGGCGAGACCTCAGGCAGATCAATTACTTTATTGAAAACTGCAACAATCCCGCGGTGCCCGTTGCTGTACGCAAAAACTACCTTGGAATTGCACGCTATTTTAGAGCGTATTTTTACATGGAAAAGGTAAAACGTTTTGGCGATGTGCCCTGGATCAATAAGGCCTTAAACGCCGATGACCCGGCACTTACTGCCGGCAGAGATAGCCGTGCAATGGTAATGGATTCGGTATTGGCCGATTTAGATTATGCCTGCACCAACATTCAGGCTACTAATGACCCAAGCCGCACTACCGTTACCAAATGGGTAGCTTACGCTTATAAATCAAGGGTTTGTTTGTTTGAAGGTACATTTAGAAAGTACCACACTAACCTGGGCCTTACCGCTACTGCCGACCGATGGTTAAACGAGGCGGTATCGGCGGCAGACCAGATTATGAAAAATGGCGGATTTTCGCTTAACACAACGGGCGGCCCCGGAGCATCATACCGCCAGGTATTTACCAGCAGTGCTCCAAATAGCCAGGAAGTGTTACAAGCCGCTGTTGCTGATGCAAGCCTGGGCATACTCAATGAGGCTAACTGGTGGTGGACCAGCGGAACTTACGGAGCCAAGGCAAGCTTTATTCGTACATTCATAAACACCTATTTAAAAATAGATGGTACCCCTTTCACTAACGACCCGGCATATCGTACAACCTTATTTAAAGATGAGGTAAAAAATCGCGACCTGCGCCTAAACCAAACTATCCGTATGGGTGATTACAAGCGGTTACGCAACGGGCAATTAGTTCCTGCGCCTCCGGTGTTTTCTTACACTTTTACCGGCTACCAGCCCATTAAATGGACTTTGGACGACGAAAGCCTCGATGCCGGTGCGCTGAATACCAACGCCGTTTCCTTATTCAGATATGCCGAAGTGTTATTGAACTTTGCAGAGGCAAAAGCCGAGTTGGGTACCTTAACAAACGCCGAATGGGCTGCCACTATAGGAGCATTACGCGCCAGGGCAGGTATTACCGGTGGCCTTGCTAATAAACCTACCGTTGTCGACCAATACCTTGTTGATAATTATTTTCCCGGTATTACCGATCCAACAATACTGGAAATACGCCGGGAGCGTGGTATTGAGTTAAGTTTGGAAGGATTCCGCTTTTCTGACCTGTTAAGATGGAAAAGAGGCCAGCTAATGGAACAGGAATGGAACGGTTTCTATGTACCATCATTAAATACTCCTATGGATTTGAACGAAGACGGTATACTTGACGTTGCTTTTTACCAGGGAACTCAACCTGCTGCTGTAGCAGGTGTTACTTATGTTAACGTTTCGCCAAGAATAGGGACTGCTAACGCCGTAAATTCACAGTTATTAAAGAATGGCACCTCGGGTGAATTAATATGGATGAATGAAATACCGAGGAAATGGGACGAACGTAATTACTATTATCCTATTCCACTTGCCGACCTGCAACGCAATCCTAACTTAAAACAAAACCAGGGCTGGCAATAATTAACTATCAAAATATATAAAATGAAAATAAAAATTTGGTTCGTAGCCGCTATCATTCTAACTGCAACGCATTTAGTAAGCGCACAACAACTAACAGTTGGCACATTTAATATTCGGTTTGATAATCCGCGCGACACTGGCAACCTCTGGGTAAACCGTGCACCGGTGGTTTCTAATCTTATCCGCTTTCATGGGTTTGATGTTTTAGGTATACAAGAAGGGCTTAAAAATCAATTAAATGATATGAGCGCCGCGCTACCTGAATATGCCCGCTATGGTATAGGCCGCGATGACGGCAAAGAGGGTGGCGAGCACTCTGCTATATTTTACAAAAAAAGCCGGTTTAAACTATTAAAAAGCGGCGACTTTTGGCTGTCTGAAACGCCTGACAAACCAGGTTTAGGCTGGGATGCAACCTGCTGTAACCGCATATGCTCATGGGTTTATCTTCAGGACCTGAAAACTAAAAAGCAATTTTATTTCTTCAATGTGCATTTTGACCATCAGGGTGTAGTTGCCCGTAGGGAAAGCAGCAAATTAATACTGAAAAAGATTGGTGAGATAGCAGGTAACACGCCCGCAATTTTAACCGGTGACCTAAACGGTGACAGAAACAGCGAATGGTATAAGCAACTGGCCGAGTCGAGCCTGTTGGCAGATGCTTATGCTAAAGTCAAATATCCTTACGCTAACAATTCTTCTTTCAATAGCTTTAAAGCGCCACGCAGCCAGGCAGTAATTGATCATATATTTATGACCAAATCATTTACCGCAAACAAGTGGGGAATTTTAACAGATACTTACTACGGTAAGTTCCCGTCAGACCATTTTCCGGTTCTAGCAGAAGTGGAGTTGAAATAAAATAGCATTAATTGTGCTAATTAAGCGCAGGTTTCTTTTGAAACCTGCGCTTAATTAGCATCCCAGAATAAATCTTGTAATCATCGGCGGAGCAATTATCGGTCATTAAGAAGGATATTCGGGCTTATCTCAAAGCCTTTTTCCCTGCCTAATTATGTAAATAATTACAAGTGGTTTATAGCCTCAATCAAACTGCGTGTATCTTGCTGAACTGATCTTACGCTTGCCTGTAGTTGATTGTGCATATCAGCCAGGTGTTGCACATCTTCTTCAGAAAAGTATCCACCCTCTTTAAAAAATCTGAGTTGGTCTTCAGCTTCTACCTTACCGTTAAATACAAATAACTCCCATCTTCTTTTCAACGTTTGAATTAATGAGAGCTCACCACTGTTACTGAAAGTCTTATCGGTCATAACACGCCACAGCGCCGGCGGGAATGCCATCTCGGTATTGGTTTCGTTCCATACATTGGTTAATAAGCCTTTACCGGTCTTTAAAGCAACTTTTTTACCCTTTGGATTAAGCAACATAAATCCTAATCCGGCACCGGCAATGCCACCACCAATGTTAATTCCTTTGTCTAGTTTTTCGTTTTTAACAAGTGCTGTGGATATGGACACCACTGCTGCAGTTAAGATGGAAGCTACCGTTAAGCGAATGATGGTATGGTTGTTCTTATCATCAAGGTAACGTGCTAGTTGGTCAAAACGCTCTCCATTGCAATCCAACTCGGCAACAATCGCTTCTGTTTGAGTATTAAAAAGTAATATTCTTTCAATTAATTGCTGTTTACTTGCAAGCTTTTCAACCGGGACTGAGCTATGTAAGTAGCTTGATAACAATGTTGTAAGACCAAGATGTGATGCCAGATAAATGTCGTGTTGGTTTAATTTCGCCTTAATTAACGGGTCTATTGTTTGAACCTCATTTAAAGATGCGCTATCATCTTGCTGGTACTTGACAGTTGGAGCGCAGTAATCATTTTTTAAAGCAGTAAGCTTTGAAGATTCGTTAAGCGTTGAGCAGGATGAAAGCCATACCGCTGCAAATAAAGGCACTGCTGCGAGGTGTGCCATTTTAAAGAAACTGCTTGTAAAACTCATTGCTGTTACGGTATCTGCTAATATGAGTTAAAGATACTAATAGCGATGACTTGAAGAAACAGCGACGAGGAATTGGTAATTTAAAGTTATAAGTGCGCCGGAATTACATAAGTAACGTCAAAACTTTCCGTCTATCAAACGCATATAAAAAGCTTGTTGTTCGGGTGTAAGGCCACTATTCTTTATATCAAACTTATCTCCAAACGCATCTTTAACAAGTTTAATATTAAGGACTTCGGCACCATAATTATTGGTTATAGTTTTGGTTAAATTCTCAAATATATCCCTGGAAGTTTTTATAGTGGCAATAGTTTGACCACCGCTTTCTGACACCTCCATAATTTGGTTTCCAAAAATATCTGACCTGCTTTTAACGGTCATTTTTGATCCGTTGTATCCAATTATCTCTTTACTCTCATTACCAAAAATGTCTTTAGCCGTTTTAAGCGTAAGCGTATTTCCGTTAGCCTGAATAGTTTTAATACTATTGCCAAATATATCGGTAGAATTTTTAATGGTTGTGGTGTTACCACTTTTCTCAATTGTTTTCACACGGTTGCCAAAAATATCAGTGGAGTTTTTAATAGTGGCTACTGGTTGTCCATTTTCAGAAATTGATATTACTTTATTTCCAAATATATCAGTAGAACTTTTAACCACCTTAACATCATTAAGGTCGCCGCTTCTACTCTTCAATATTTTGTTGCCAAATATATCTGTCGACTGCTCTAGATTACTGATCTCTTTCCCATTGCGGTCTAATGTGGTTATAGTTCGCTTTCCAAAAATGTCAGTCTTTTTTGTAACCGTATGGTTGATGTTTCCATAATCATCGGTGTAAACCGTTGTGGTGTCACCAAAGATGTTCACACTAGTTTTACCCGAATAGTTTTGGCCATAAACGTTGGCAAACCCTAAAAGCAACAAAAAAAGCGTTGGCCTAAAAAGAGCGTAAATCATGAGGCATAAGTTTCATGTGTGACTACACGCGTTTGACATGGTTTAATCAATACCTTCATAATCTTCATCGGCTATTAATACAAATGCCCGGTGCTTACACCGGGCATTTGTGAACATAAAACTACGTTTATCTATAAACATACCTCCATTGAGTAACAGTAAATAGATAAGCAACTATTCTTTTGACCGTATTAATAATGGCTCAAGTGCCCGTTCCCATATTTTATACCCGGCAGCGGTCATGTGTAATTTATCTTCCTTATATAATTGTGGCCGCATATTGCCTCTAGCATCTAGCATAAGGCTATAAACATCTAAAAATTTGATGCTAGCTTGGGTGCTTATAAAGGTTTCAATTTGTTTATTAGCCTCTATCAGCTTGCCTACATATTTTGCCCGGCTTGGGCTTGGTTTCATGGATATATAAACGATGGGAACCTGAGGCAACTTCGAACGAATGATAGTATAGAGCTCTTTAAAACGATTCAATATGCTATCGGCGGTCAATCGCTGATCAGGTACATCATTTTCACCTACGTAAATTACAATTTGTGACGGTTGGTAAGGGAACACAATTTCATCTGCGTAACGCAATACATCGTTTATACGCGACCCGCCAAAACTTCTGTTTAAGACAGTCCTATCGGGGTATGCCTTGCTTAAGCCAGACCAGTACCGTACCGACGAGCTGCCAATGAATAAAATTGGCTTTTGCGGTGGTAAATATATCCTGTCGTACCGCTTAATTGCTTGTATATCATCCCAAAAAGCTGGTTTGGGTTGCGCTTTTAAAACATTTGTAAGTAATAAGCTAAGCAATACAAAGCCTGTAAAAATCTTTTTCATTATTAGAACGAGATACCAATACCGGCTAACCGGTATTGATCAATATTTAGTTGACAATTGTAATATCCATTTCCTTAACTACCTCTTTAGCACCCTTCAACCTTACATTTGAAGCAACAAACACTACATGATAGTTTCCGGGTGTATTGAATGTATAAGGGTAGCTGTCCAAGCGGGCATCAACAGATTTTACACCTGTACCCCTATCGGGGTTTATGGCATTTGGATACAACACTTTTGTAATTATCCAATCTTCATTTTCGGGTGTATTGATGTTACCGCCGCCAATAGTAAGCGCCGTTGCTGATGCATTCCATTTATAAGTTGGGTTAAGCACATCTACTGCAGCCCAGCCGGCATTAGCCAAAGTAGCCACGTTGAAAGTGCTGTTATCAGTAGTTTGGTAATCAACACTAAACGACCGTATAGTCCAGGCGCGCGGCTTAAGTAACGCGCTGTTTTCATCGCGCTTTTTGAAAGCAAAATATACAGGCTTACCGTTAGGTGCAACGTCTGATACATCAATTACGCCCGAAGCCACATTGTCGGCACCGGTTGATAAAACAGCTCTTGATGTGATGTCTGTCCAGGTAGCTGCCTTTATACCATCAACATTGTAGGCTCCTTTAAAGTCATTTGATGCTAAAACGGTTAAGGAGTTAAGTTGCGCGCCGCTGTTTTGTGCAAAGCTTGAAAACTGCAGCGTTGCCTTACCTTCAACACTGTTTCGGTTCCTGTTTTCATATTTGCGGTTTGCTTCGCCCGAGTAAAACGTAATAACATCGGGGTTGCCGTTGAATGAAAAGATTACAGGTTGCCCGGCCTTGAAATTAGAGGCTGAGGACACCGAAACATCAAAATCCGGCGTAGAGGCATCCTCCTTAGTACATGCGGTAAATAACCCCACTAACAGCAGCAACGGCAGAATATTTTTTATAATTTTCATTTTTGATTCAGGTTTAAGTTACCAGCCTTGGTTTTGTTTTATTGCCTTATTCAATGAAATTTCGCGGCTTGGAATTGGGTAAAACAAGTGACGATCCTGTATATTATCACCTATAATAGCCGTGAACTTGCGGTTAGCCGGTGCATTTAATTTAATGTCGGCTGCAAACTCTTTTAAGGTTGACTGTAGCAAGCCCCAACGCTTCAAATCATGATTTCGCAAACACTCAAACGCTAATTCGCGCATACGTTCGGCATTGATGGCATTAAAAAAGGTGGTTTTATCAAGTCCGGTTAAATCGGCTTCGGTTACGTTAGTTGCTCCTGCTTTAAGCTTTCCATACGCACGACGGCGTACCTGGTTCAGCGCATTTAACGCGGCAACTGTAGGGCCGTTAATTTCGTTTTCAGCTTCCGCAAACATCAGCAGTACATCTGAGTAGCGCAGTAACGGAAAGTTCACACCACTATAATTTTTATTTCGTGGCAAATTAGTCTCTAAATCACGGCGCCATTTACCCGGAAAACGATCATACGTAGCCGTAACAGCTAAAAATGTTTTGGTTTTGGTGGCATCATTCCAAGTGTAAGGAGATACTACCCAATCGCGACGTTCATCAGGCGAAAATTCAACTTTTGTGGTTGCATTAATACGAGATTCGTATGATTTATAAAGCTTGGACGTAGCATATAAAAATGCATAGCCATAACCCGGAAAGTCGATATTGTTAGAGGCGATGCCATTCCGGTTGCCCACATAGCCTACCTCATTGTAAGCATCGGCTTTAACACCGTAAAACTCAACTTCCCACATACTTTCTTTTACGTCATATTTATCCTGGCAATGATTAATAAACACCTGCGAATAATCAGCATTTAGTTGATTGAAGCCCATATCAATTACTTTTTTCGACCACTTAAGCGCGTCGGCATACCGTGCTTTATCATTAACCGGAGAACCTGCCATAGTTAAGTAAACACGTGCCAGTATACCCGCTGCCGTATTCTTAGAAACGCGGCCTCCCGAATTTGGCCCCCATTGCTCTGCCGTGGGCAGCAGGGCTTCTGCTGTTTCCATATCCTTTACTACCTGTTTGTAAACATCGGCCACCGGGGTTGCTGGCAAATCAACGTCCTCAGCACTTTGAGCTGCGGTTAGGCGCAGTGGCACTCCGCCCCAATTATCTGCCAAGACGAAGTAATAATAGGCTCGCAAAAACAGTGCTTGTGCCAGTATAACATCCCGTGTTGCTGTAGCTACAGCCGTGGCTTTATCAATGTTATCCAGCAGTAAGTTGGCTCGGCCAATGCCGGTGTAAGCAGCAGTCCACAAATTGTTGATGTTGGCTTCAGAGGGGTCATAATTATAAACCATTGGCCCCGTTACCTGGCCAGATGCGCGCCAAACACCTTCATCGTTACCATAAGAAAGATAAGTAAGCAAGCCGTTGGCATACATCGACTCCAAGCCCAAAGGATCGTAAACACCATTTAAGGCATTGTTTAATTGCCCCTCGGTTTGGTAATAATTAACCGGGCTTATAAAATCTTTGGGTATTGTATTTAACTGCTTATTGCAACCCAAGGTGCAAAAAGCAGCTATTATAAATGTGAATGATAAATTTCTTTTCATGGGAAACAATTGTTAGAGGGAAAGGCTTAAACCAAATACTACTGTTTTTGCACGGGGATATGCCGCAAAATCGAACCCAGGCGTAAGCGCCGAATTTTTAGTGGACACTTCAGGATCCAGGCCACTGTAATTAGTAAACGTTAACAGATTTTGTGCAGAGGCATAAACTCTAACGCTGCGCATTTTGGTTTTTTTAAGCCACTTGGCGGGTAGTGTATAGCCTAAAGCAACTGTTTTTACCCTTATGTAAGATGCATCTTCAATTATGCGCGATGAATACGCTGTGGGCCCGTATCCTTTAGTACGAAAGTATTCATTGTTTGGGTTTTCGGGAGTCCATCTATCGGCATAACTGGCAAACTGATTAAGGCTTAACCGGTTAGTACCTTCAAAAACCAGGCGATTAGCATTTAAGGCATCATTACCGAAAGACCATTGGAGGAAAACATTGAGGTCGAAACCTTTATAGGTAAAGTTATTTGAAAAACCACCAATAAAATCAGGGTTTGGATTACCTATTACCATGCGGTCGGAAGCATTCACCGTACCATCTCCATTGATATCTTCATACTTGATATCGCCCGGCTGTACAGCGGTGCGGCCGCTACCGTTGTCTGGCACGGTTGATTTAAGTACATAACGTCCATCGGGCTGCTGATCAAAGTCACTGTACTGGTAATTGCCAAGCCATTTGTAGCCATAAAGCAGCCCAATTGGATTTCCTATTTTTGCTATGTAAGCGGGAATGTTGTTATAACCGGTTTCCCAGGCTAACGCTGTACCAATACTTTCCTGATTGCGGGTTAACTCCAAAACCTTGTTACGGTTAAAAGTTATGTTAAAGGACGAGTTCCATTGAAAATCTTTTTTAGCAATGTTAACTGTACTCAATTCAAACTCCCAGCCGGTATTACTTACCTTACCAATATTTTGGAAGCCGCTTTGATAACCCGTTGATACAGGTAACTGGGCGTTTAGTAGTAAGTCGTAGGTATTCTTATTATAATAATCTACCGTGAGGTTTATACGGCTGCTAAATAAAGATATGTCAACACCTGCATCAATTTGACGGGTTGTTTCCCATTTCAAATTTTTATTGCCAAGGCTTGTTGGTATAGCCCCAGTATAATAACCATTTTCGAAAGTATAGTTACCGGAGATAGGAAAGGTAATTGTAGGTAGGTATGCAAAATCTGACACACGATTATTGCCTGTTACACCTATACTGGTACGTAGTTTGGCACTGCTCAGAAACTGATACTTCTTCAAAAATTTTTCATCGCTTATGCGCCATGCAAATGCACCCGACGGAAAATAGCTCCAGTGGTTATCGCTTGCAAATTTCGATGAACCATCGGCACGTATTGATGCCGTTAAAAGGTATTTGGATTTATAACTGTAATTAACGCGGCTTAAGTAAGATACTAACAGGTTATTGGTTTTGGCTGAAGTGGCGTTCACCAGCACCCCTTCTTCAAGTCCGCTTACACCCAGGCTTTCATTGGGTAACCTGTTTGACTGGTAACCAAATGTTTGGTTATCCTGCTTTTGCATGGTAAACCCTGCCAGCGCTGTAATGGTATGAGCTTTGTTTATTGTCTTTTTATAAGTTAGTGTATTTTCGTTCAGGTAATCGTTACGCTCAAAATTATATAAGCGGCCATTGGCGCCATTTGAACCTTGTGCGCTGCGCGGGTCGCCGTATTTGGTTAGCGTATTATAAAAAATTTCCTGCTTTCTTGCTTCGCGGGTTACACCGCCGCTTATTCTTAAAGTCAAATCTTTAAATAAAGGTATTTGAGCGTAAGCATTGGCTATCAGGGTATTGTTGTATAACAAGTTAACCTCGTTTTGGGCAGATAGGATTGGGTTGTAGCGGTAATCGCCAGTGCCGTCTACTCCCGGGTCGAGCGGAAGTTCGAGCAGGTCTTCATTAGGTAGCACGCCGCCTATAATTGGACGGTAACCCCATACACTGTAAAGTAAGCTTAATGAGTTGCTGGTGCCATTGTAAGTTGACGGTGTTGCACCATTGGTTTTGGTATTTGAGAAATTTACGTTTACCCCAACCTTAATATTATTTTTCAACGTCTGATCTAACGACAGACGTCCCTGGTATCTTTTAAAACCTGAGTTGATAATCACACCATCCTGGCCTAACACCGAGCCTGAAAAGGAATACAAGGTTTGATTGTTGCCACCACGCATAGCAAAATTATGACTTTGCATAGGTGCGGTTCTGAACACCTGCTTTTGCCAGTCAATTCCCTGTACATTGCGGTAACTATCCAATGTTGTACCATCAGGTGTATACACACCGGTATAGCTAACAGGATCAAGCTCCAACTGGTACCTAACAAATTCATATGGACTCATTAGCTTGGCTTCCTTAATTGTGTTTTGAAAACCGTAGTATCCATCGTAAGTAATTACAGGTGCGCCCGTTTTACCTTTTTTAGTGGTAATAATAATTACACCGTTTGCACCCCTCGCGCCATAAATGGCAGTAGCCGACGCATCCTTTAATACCTCTAACGATTCTATTTCTGATGGGTTGATAACGTTATTGTTAGGATTTTCTATCGGGAAACCATCAATAACATATAGCGGCGAATTATCCTGAGTAATGGAGCTATTACCACGTATAACAATATTACTGGCGTTACCGGGCTGCCCTTCGGGCGAACTTACCTGTACACCCGCCACTCGTCCAGCCAAGGCCTCTTCAAATGACCTCACCGGCGCTTTTTGAAGGTCTTCTACCTTCACCTGGCTTACTGAACCTGTTAAATCGCCTTTGCGAACGGTACCATAGCCAATTACTACTACATCGTTAAGTGCATTATTCTGTTCTTCCAGGGTAACCCTTATTAGTGTGCGTTTATTCACAGGTTCTTCATGTGAATTGAAACCAACATATGTAAACACTAATGTTGCTTCCCCCGAAGGCACAACAATTGTATAGTTACCCTGCGCATTGCTAACCGTACTTTTTTGCAGGTTCTTAATTTTAATGTTTACTCCTGGTAAGGGCTCTCCTTTCCTGTCAGTAATGGTGCCTTTTACAGTAATGCTAGTTTGGCCAAATGCTGTAATACAACAGAGCATTAGAACAAGCAATAAATTAAAGCGTAATTGTTTTTCCATATACGCCAAGTTAAATAGATGATAAATTAGGCTTTACAGTTAAACCTTGGTAAAGGCTGCAAGGCAATGCATTTTGCAAAACAAGAGCATGAGTTACTCTTTGCACGTAACAATTCTTCAACATAAATTAAATAGGTTCTAAAAGGTTAGAATAATTGGTTAAAAACGCAGTGGCGTTGTGAGTACTAAGGTGAGCTTATAAGCTTACTTAACGGTATTGTTGATGTTGCAATTGATAACGCAAATGTCTCAAACACTATTTAAGCACCATCAGCGCACTTTATTTATCAAAATTCGGTAAACTTATCAGTGCGGAATGGTACTGCGGGCAACCCTTGTTTATTATAAAAGTTTATTTTAGCTGGACTGCTCTCAAATGCATAACGCACATGCAATGGTTTACTTACCTGAGGACAGCTTACCACAACCCGGTTGCCCTCAACTTTAGCTTCTGCCCGGTAAAACTTATTATCGTTACCACAAATAGCAAAGCCTTCAAGTTGGCTACCACCGCCTTTCACCTGTATCCCGCCATCAACATTATCAAAAGTAAGTACCATACTGCTTTGCTGTGTACTTACTGATTTTAAGACAGACCCCCGAGCAACTTCGCCTGCATAGCCATACGCTTTTTCTAGCGCAACCAGCGCCAGCCGCCTGCCTACCTCCTGTTTGTTTGTGGGATGCACATCTAACGCGTTACCTACGTCGTTGGTTATAGCAATACCGCTGTTTGCTACAGTGTTGCTAACCTTGGTTTGCGCCTCTTGTACAACCGCCCACGGTGAGGCCTTGGGTTGAACGTTTACTGGCCCGTAATTAGCTATTTGTACCATATAGAATGGCAACGTAACATCTTTGAATGACTTTCTCCATGAGTTAATGAGGCTGTTTAATAAAGCCTCATATTCAAAGCATGATTTCATAGTTGCATTAGCTTCGCCCTGGTACCACAAGCATCCCTTTACCGCATAATTAAAAAATGGATGTATAATAGCATTATAAGCTAATACAGGATAGCCATGTTCAAAATCAAGAGTTACAACCGGGCCAAGAGCTCCTGCTTTATCAAATACTTTACCTTGCTTATAAAGCCATTCGCCACTTAAAACTATGGTTTGAGTGCCAATAGTTATTTGCTGTTTAGCTATAGGCCTGAAGCCAGTTTTATCGCTATCGTTGTAACCGCATACAAGCACTTCATTCTTACCTTCCTTTAATAACCCGGCAGGCAGTTTAAACTTGGCATTATAATAAGGATTAGGTTGTATGCCTATATATACTCCATTAACATAGGTAAAACTTGCAAAATTAATACGCCCTAGATCAATGGTTGCCATAGAAGATGGAGTTCCTGCTATGGTAAATTCCTTTTTATACCAGCTGATACCTTTTTTTACCGCAATACCCTGATCATCAATAAAGCCAGGAATATTTACCACCTTCCAGCTATCATCAGTATTAAAAAACTCCGCTTTGCGATTAAGATCGCGTTTTGCATCAATGTATTCGGCTGCATCAGCAAAATTTTGCTCCCACTGCTTTATCATGTCAGTATGGGCTTGCTTTGTGGCTTGTATAAAACCTGGTTTTATGCTTTGTACTTTGGCAGAAGCCGAAGGAAAATCCTTTAATGCCTCGGGGCTCATAAAGGTTTCAATAGGCGAGCCTCCCCATGATGCATTAATTAAGCCAATAGGTACTTTCGTTGCTTTGTAAACGTTTTTTGCAAACTGAAATGCAACTGCCGAAAAATTATCAACGGTTTGCGGACTGGCAACCAGCCAGTTTGATTTGAGCACATCTTTTTGTGGCTCTTCGGCACCTATCAATGGAACATTAAATGTCCTTATCAGCGGGTAATTGGCATCTGCCAGCTCTTTGTCGTGGTCCATTATTTGCCTCATGCGGAAGTTCATGTTACTTTGACCACCGCAAAACCAAACGTCTCCAAAATAAACATCGTTTAAACCAAGACTATCTGCCCCTGATTGCGCTGTTATTGTGTAAGGCCCGCCTTCTTTCATTATAGGGAGCATTACCGTCCATAGGCTATCGTTACCCGCACGGGTATTAAATTGCCGCCCATTAAACTTTATGGCAACGTTTTTACCCGGCTCCGTCCAACCCCAAAACTTAACCGGCTTATTGCGCTGCAATATCATATGATGGGTATAGTAATGCGGCAAACGGAGCTGGCCAAAGCTTGTTAAGCAGTTAAAGCTAAGCAGTAGTGCAATATACCAGCGAACATGTTTTATAGCTGTCATTATTCAATAGTACTATATTTTTTAAAAGCGTTGTTTTGCAAATTAACCGGCGATGTTCCGTTGGCTTTGGCCTCACCCGTTAAAACTTTAATTACCGCATTATGCATCTCTTCGTTATTGCTGTAAGCATTTATACAGGTGTTGACCCGTTCAAAATATTCATTTAAAATGTATGGGCTTCCAAACGAAATTACGATAACCTTTGATTTAGGCATAGCATTAACCGCCCAGGCCGATTGTGCCTCATCATCATACAACTGCAACGGACCAAAGGGGGTATGCGGCTGCCTCACCACGGCAAAAATAACTTTATCATATTGCTTTGATACCTGCTCATCCCAACCCTGATTTTCATAGAGCAGGTTGTGTTGAAAATCAACATGGTAGCCCTTTTGCCCAAGCTGGGTTGCAAAGTTCTTTAATACGGCCAAACCACCATCCCCGCCCTTACGGCTTTGCGGTACAACACCTACCACTAATATTTTTTTAACGTTCTTGCTAAGCGGTAGAGATTTGTCCCGATCGCGTACTAAAGTTACTGCTGCAGCACAAATACTATCTGATGTTGCCCGTGCGAATGCCTTATCACCTATACTCATAGGTTTAATAAGTTGGCGTTTAGCTGTTGCAGCATTGTATCTTACCTTCATTGCCCATATACGGCTTACGGCATCATCCAATCGCGACATTGGTATTTCATTGCGCTTTATACGGGCTTCTAATGTATCCATAAAGGAATATGAAGGCCACAGCAGTACGTCAACCCCGGCTTTAAAGCTCGCTATTTCGCCTTCAAGCTGATTAGGGAACCATCCCCTGAAACCTCCCATGGTCATGGCGTCTGATATAATTACGCCTTTAAAATGCATTTCATTTTTCAACAAACCAGTTAGCAATTCATGCGAGAGCGTTGCCGGAGGCAAAAAGCCGTTTAACTTTTGTTTTTGATAAGCTGGTAAGGTAATATGGCCCGGCATAATAGCCGCAACGCCACTATCAATAAGCGCTTGAAACACTTTACCATGGTAACGGTACCACTCACTCATGGTTAGTGAATTTGTTGTGGTTGTAAGATGCTGATCGCGGTAATCAACCCCGTCTCCCGGAAAATGCTTGATTGTGGCAGCTACGCCGTTATATTGCAAACCTTTAACCTGACGGCTTAATAACCTAATGGCCCTATCCGGATCGTCGGAAATACCGCGCACATTGACTATTGGATTTAAGGGATTTAAGTTTAAGTCGGCCATGGGATGCAGCACCCACTGTATGCCAACCGAGCGCGATTCCATGGCAAGCGTTTTACCATAATTATAAGTAAGCTGCGGAGAATTAGCCGCCCCTATAGCCATTTCATAAGGCATACCGGTCATTCCAGGCAAGGCAACGCCATGCTCATAATCTTGCTGAAAAATTAACGGTTGCGTACTTGCTTGCTGATAAGCTGTAGCGGCTTGCTTTATAAAGCTGATTTTGTCTTTTGTATCTACGCCCTGAAACAATTTCCATCCCATAAAGAAACCGGTTACCGGGTAACGTTTAAAAAAACCTGGCAAACTGCCGTTACCTAACTGCAACTCCATTTTTCTGTCGGGCAGCATAATCATGGTTTGACCTATCTTTTCTCTTAAGGTAAGCTTTTTCCAACCATCAACACTGGCAACCTGCGCGCGCAGGCTCACGCCCGACAGCAGTATTGCAGCCAAGATTTTGTATTTCATTATGTGTAGTGAGTAATTTAGTTAATCTACAAACTGATCTTCGTTCCATGCATCGCCAGCCTTGGCTCTGTTCACCAAGCCTCCGGTTTCCTTTCGGGTAGGTACACGTAACCTGTATTGGTCTTTAATGAGTCCCATAGATACAAACACCTTATTTAAGTTAGGGAACGTGCGTAATATGGCCTTGCTGCCCGTTCGCAGATCCATGCCGGGGTAATTGCGAAATAAGGCATCTTTAACTAAAGGCAAACGGGCATTGTTTGTTATGGTAACATCACCGTGCTCGGGTTTTGTGAATGGACCACTCTCAATGGCAATGTTATCAATCATGGCACATCCATTAGGCAAATCGGGGCGCCAGGCAGGGTTTAACACGTCGCTCCACAAGGAATGCCGCAGGCCATATTGCTTTTGGATAATTTTGCCGTATGATTTCCATGGTTCCTTAAACGGCTCCATGTCTTGCAACCGCTCTTCATAAGCTGTACCAAGTTTATAGTTACGGCTTGTGCCCCTGTCATCTATAACCTGATTTTTAGTTTTTATAAATACATTGTTATGTGCAATATTATCATGTCCGCCTCCAAACTTTATGGCATCAATGGCATCATGTACAATGTTATTGTAAAACATGTCGCCGCTATCGCCATCATCACAGTAGAAGCCGTTTGAGCGATTTACATGGTGAACAAAATTGTATCTGAAAATATTGCCATAAGTAGACCATCCTCCGTAATTGTAAAACGCTCCGTTATCAGCCTCTTTTAAGGCAATGTTATGTACCTCGTTATACTCAAACACACAGTTGTTTATCAAATCGGTGCGTACTGCGCTTTTGGGCACATCATGTATAAGATTATGAGCAATGGTTAATCCCACACACTCTCTTAACTGAATTGCCTCCTTAAAAGATATACGCGCAATATGATGGATATGATTGTTGATTAACTTGCTACGGGTAGCTATCAGTTTTTTGCGATTACCTGTTGTTTGCACTTCAATGCCGCTGCCACCTGTATCAAATATATTATTGCTTTGGATTGTAACATCATCTCCTCCATTCACCCAAATACCCGTATTACCAACATTACTGATATTGCAGCCTGCAATTTTTATATGGTGTGAATTGGTTATTTCAAAACCATTACTTAGCGTACCACTAACATTGATGCTTTGAAACTGAATATTTGATGCGCCCCTAAGCGTAAGTAAAGGTTTGTCTGAATCAGCTATGCTCACCTGCATCTTGTTCAATGGTGCAGGTGGATAGTAATATATCTTGTTGTCTTTAACATCTAAGGCCCATTCACCTGACGTGTCAATTTCTTCAAGAAGGTTTAGGGCCATCCATTTTTCTTTGCCATTGCCTACTCGCCATAAAGGGCTTTGGTTAGCAATTTCAGAATATTTTGACCCCATGCCTCCTGGCGGCTCTTCGATAAAGCTGATGGTGTGCTGTTGCACGTCGAGCTTTTTTACCTTGGAAGTATAAGGACCCCATGGCACTCGCCAAAACCCTTTAAGCCACAAATCATGGCCATTGGCCATCATGGCGCTCCATCGTTCTGACCGGTTGGTGCGATCAAGGTCAACCTCGTTCACCTCGTCCTTATCCTCTGGCTTGCCGCCGTTTGCATAGTAAAATGTGTAATTATCCTTGGCCCCGTTGCAGGTTACCCAACCGGCATCATTAATGTTTCTGATGCTTTCATTTTGGTTAGGCCATTGTGATAAAGGTTGACGCTTGTTACTAGCAAACAGATCGATAATATACCATTTGTCTTCAAACTGATTTACCGGCGCAAACTGCTTTACATGTGATAAATTAAGTCCTGTTAAATCGAGTTCCTTAATATCAGCGGCATTAGTTTTGGGATGAACCCGCTTTAGCGCATCGGCACTTAAAGGTTTCCATTTATCACCACTGATACTTATTAGTCCGGATAGGGTAACCTCCTCGTTAGGATAACCACGGTAAATTACAGGCTGATGCGGTGTGCCCGAGTCCTCCTCATTAAACATGAGGGGTTCGGTTAATGAATAGGTTCCGCCCATGATCCATATTACCACACCATGCTTGCTTTTAACAATTTGGCGTGCTGCTTTCTGGGCTTTACCCAAAGTTGCAAAAGGAGCCTTTAAGGTTCCCGCCCACGCATCGTTGCCGGCTTTGGAGACGTAAAGATTAACCGTCTGGCTTTTTTTCGCAGCAGGTTGAGCAATGGTCTTTTCAGAAAGACAAAGCAAACACAATACTGTGATGAGGTTTAGGTTTAGCGTTAGTTTATAACCAAACGGTGTAATACTATTCATCAAAAAAATGGTTGTAATTGGTGATGTAAATAACCGCTTTTTAAATGGCCGCTAATGATGTGAATGTTGCATAATATGATGGCAATGTCTCAAAAAGCAAACTAAGGCAATGTTAATTCAATTTGCATTCTCTATTATGCTGTTTAAATACTCAGACGGCGTTTTGCCAAACTGTTTTTTAAACGAGGCAGTAAACGATGAAGGATTTTTAAATCCAACCTCATATGATATTTGCGATACATTAAGCTTGCGTTGTAATAGCAACTCGGCCGCATGTTTTAACCGTATACTACTAATTACCTCAAGCGGGTTTTGACCGGTAATGGCCTTGAGTTTTCTAAACAAATGGCTGCGGCTCATACAAACAATGTTGCCTAAATCTTCTACGCCAAACTCATCATTACTCATATTAGCCTGCACCGCTGCAATTACTTTATTTAAAAACTCTTCATCAAGCGGGTTCTTGGTAATGTTTTTTGGCACCATCACTCCATCAGATTGGTATTTGGCAATCAGCCTTTTTTGCGATTCAATCAAATTGCTTACTCTAGTTTTCAGCAATTCGGGGTGGAAAGGCTTAGCTATATATTCGTCGGCACCGGTTCGAAAACCTTCAATCCGATGTTGCACTTCGGCTTTAGCGGTAAGTAAAACAACCGGAATATGGCTGGTTGCTACATTTTGCTTTATGTTTAAGCACAACTCCACGCCGTCCATTTCGGGCATCATAACATCACTCAAAATAAGCGCTGGTTCACGGCTTTCAATTATACCTAAAGCAAGTTTGCCGTTTTCTGCTTTTAATACCTCGTAGCTATTAACAAATAATTTTTCGAGGTACTCCAGCACATCAGGGTTGTCTTCTACTATCAGCAGCACCTCTTTATGAATATCAGGTTTTAAATCCTGAGCCTGATCAACATCCGTCAGTCCGCCTGCAATTGATGTGTTGAAGTCATATTCGGGCTGATAAGCTGATTGCGGTACAATTAAGCCGGCTTGGTTTACATAAGCATTATTAACGGGCAACAAAATTGTAAAGGTGGTTTTGACGCCTGGGTCACTTTCTGCCACCACTATGCCCTGATGAAGCTCGACCAAACTTTTGGTTAACGAAAGACCAACGCCGGTACCTTTAATATGAGTATCGGAAAAGAAACGCTCGAACAAGTGCTTAAACTCTTCGTTACTTATTCCCTTTCCGTTATCTTCAACGGTAATGGAAATCCATTTACTTACCTTTGCCTGCACTTGTTGCTTTAGCTGGCTCGATGCAAGCTCCGCTACCTTGACAGCTACCTTCCCCCCTGCAGGCGCAAACTTAAATGCATTAATGAGTAAATTATTGATGGCCATTTCTATTTTGCCTGGATCAAAATCAATAATGAAATTACTCACCTCACTCTCTATAAAAAAATGAACACTGCTCTTTTCAGCAAGCGGTTCAAAATTTTGACATATTTCTTTGACAAAATCAACCACATCAACATCCCGCTTATGCAACTTAAGCATGCCCTGTTCCATTTTTTGGAACGTCATCAACTCGTCGACCAAATACAGCAGTTTTTTACAGTTTCGGTACACCATTTGCATTTTTTGACGCAAAGGACTATTTAAGTCATCTGAAGAAAGCATTTCATCAACCGGACCTATAATTAAAGATAGCGGCGTTCTGAACTCATGTGATACGTTGGTAAAAAACTCAACCTTCATTTGGTTAAGTTTTCTCAACTGATCTTTCTCCAGTTTTTCAAAGTGTAAAAGGCTGCGATGACGGCTTTGTGCAAGTAAGTATTTTACAAATACATACAGCATAACATTGAATATGATGATATATAGCACAATTGCCCACCATGTTTTCCATGGCGGCGGCAAAATAGTTACTTTAAGCCTTATAGGATTATTACTCCATTTACCTGCATAGTTTGCAGCTTTAACCTTAAACCAATAAGTACCGTGGTTAAGGTTGGTATATGTGGCACTACGGTTATCGGCTCCAACGTTTATCCATTCCTTATCAAACCCCTCCATTTTATAAGCGTATGCATTTAGCTCGGGGTTTGAAAAGTGCAAGGCTGTAAAGCCTATAGTAAATACATTGTTATGATAGTTTAGGGTTATTGCCCGCGTGTTGGTAATAGGCTTGGTTAAAATAACCTGATCATTCAGCGTATCATTAACGTTAACCGTTTTGTTAAACAGTTTTAATTCGGTTAAATGCAATCGAGGCGTAGCCGTGTTGCTGTTTACCAGTAACGGATTGAAGCTTAAAAAGCCATCATCGGTACCAAACAAGAATTGTGATTTACTTACGCGGCAACTACTTACGGCGCTAAAATCAATACCCGAAATAATATTATTAAACTGTTTTGTTTTGAGATTAAATTTTACTAATCCTTTAATAGTGGCTATCCACAAGTTGCCGGCATCATCGGCAAGTAAACCGTTAATTGATTTATCAGGCAAGCCATCACTTTCGAAATAGGTTTTTACCTCCTTCACTATAGGACCCGGCTCATTGCCCGATAACTGGATTTGATTAAGGCCCGACTCAGACCCGGCCCAGATAACATTATGCGGGTACTCAACGATCGACAAAAAGTTGCTGCCATACACTTTAGTGCCATGTCCGTCAGATTCAACAGTGGTAAACTTTGCGGTAACCGGATTTATGTATCCAACCTTTCCGTTTTCAAAGCCAAGCCATATCCTGCCTGCATGATCTTCATAAACAGTTCGTAAAAAGCCTGATCGTAGAAGCTGATGTGCCGAAGGTTGCTCTGCGAAGTTAATTTGCTTACCCAATTCATTAATGTAAATAACACCCGAGTTTGTACCAATCCAGGTGTTTGCTTTACTATCTTTAAGTACCGCAAATACTGCTTTACCTTGCAGCACCTGCGTTAAGCTGTTTGTATTGTTGACACTGAATTTGGTTAACCCGGCTAGGCTGCCCGCCCAAACTTGGTTATTTATTATACTTAACGAACGGTTATTACGATAGGCGTTTGTTGTACCTGCCGGTGCTTTAGTGAGGGTATTGTTAACCAAGTTATACTTGTACACGCCGGTATTTGAGGTACCAAACCATACATCATTACCATTAGTTGAAAACAAGCCTCTTACCCTATCTTTAATGTTTTTATTAGTAAAAGTGTAGTACTGTAAGGGTAGTAAGTTTAAATCAACCTTGTTAAGGCCGGCCTCTGTACCACACCATAACACGGCGTTCCTATCAACCATTACCTTATACACAATATTGCTGCTAATGCTTTTATTGCTTATGGCATTATGCCGGTAAATGGTAAGCCTAGCATTGGGCGATGCTATATTTTCTATTTTGGCTAAACCATATTCGGTTGCCAGCCATACATCGCCCAATGGCGATTTAGTTATATCAAATATTTGGTAATTTTTAAGTCCGGTTGGGCTTTGCTTAAATGTGTTTACATATTCATACGGCATATATCTGCCATCTTCAGCGTTATAAGGTAATCTGATGAGGCCGTCTCCTCCTGTTCCTATATACAAGTCATTGCCATACAACATCAAACTCCAAAACTTATCGCCGTATGGGTTTGGCTTTACAGGCATACGATAAAGCTGATGCTGCCCGTTTTTAGTATTGAAACGAACTATTCCATCGCGTGCTGCTATCCAAAGCGAACTATTGCCACCTTCAATAATCTTTACAATGCCGGTCAAAGAAGCTTGATTAAACTTTTTGTAAGATCCTGTTTGAGGATCAAACGACATTATTCCTTCTGACGTTCCAATCCATAATCGGCCTGTTGATGCTTCGGCATGTAAAGCATTAATCTGCCTGTTTAAAAAAGGGTAAGCTTGCTTTTTATTGACCGGATAATTGGTGAACCGTTCCGTTTGTAGATTAAAGCAACTCAAACCCGCTTCTGTGCCAAACCATAAGTTGCCTCTTTTATCTTCGCATATGGCATGAGCCCAATTACCCGATATACTGCTTAGCCTGTTGTTTTTGTAATACTTTATAAAGTTATAACCATCAAACTTACATAAGCCGTTCATGGTACCTACCCACAAAAAGCCTTTACTGTCTTGAAATAAATTCCTGATGCGAACATCGGGCAGGCCATCATTACTGTTATAAGCCTTAAATACCGGGGTTAAGCTTATGCCGCTGTCGTCATTTGATGTGTAGGTTGATTGCCCGGCATTAACCGTTGCAATGCCATACAATATTGCCGCAGTGAATGAGAGCAGGTACTTAAGCATAAACGTTTACATTGGTTTTAACAGCACTCAATTATTGAAATAAGGGCTGTTAATTTTGAAGTAACTATAATAGATATAATATAGCACATATAATAACAATTATCATGAAGCAGTAAGTAACAGCCAGTACTAACCAGCTTTTGACTTGTTTTGTGAGCATAAAGGTTAATTGAAGGCAATTTGTCGGTACTTGTTAACTGAAGCCGCCATTCCTAACTCCTTATGGTAAGTTGGAGCTTTATAAACGAAAGCATACGGCTTGTACAAGGTTGCACACATTGGGTTACTTGCCTTAAGCCTCTGATAGGCAAGCCATAAATCATCATATCTTTTTATAGCGGCTTTAAGTTTAACTTTATCGTAAGTGGATGTTTTATCGCCTTCAAACCCTATAGCCATTATGTTCCACCCTTGGGCTATTATACTGTACAGCAGGCGCCCGTAAGTGCTTGACACGCGTATGTACTCTTCATCGCTTTTATTGCGCATTTTTATCTTCTCACTTAAGCTGGCAATGGTATCCCACATACGCGCGGCTTCAAACTTCTCCTCAACAGCAGCCTTTAGTAGCCCTTTTTGATAATACTCCGTGAATTGCCTGTACAACGTACCTTCAGAATCAAATGCGGTAGAATCCTTATTAAGATCAGAACCAGCTAAAAATTCGTCGCGCATCCACCATACCCATTCACTATTAAACGTTGGCATGGCCGAGTCATGCCCCCGAAGCACAGCCTTGGCTGATAGCAGGCATAGCTGGCGAAAAGCGGATTGTGACGATTGGCTTATACCGTTTTCGATCATAAATTGCTTGAGCACCTGCTCTTCGGTTTGGCTGGTATTGCCGGCCCAGTGACTAAGTACATAGGCATTCAGCCTGCACCAAAACTCATTGCTAATGTACGGGCCTACCCACCCTCCTCCGCGCGACCACGACCATACTCCGGCAAAATTCGGATGATGCTTAATATCATTCAAACTTTTGAATCCTTTTTGCGGCCTTTTACCATTGTATTCCTCAAAGCCATTAATTACGCCATTCATTACATAATTAGGGTAAGCACCTTTACCCTCATACTCGCGCTGGCATTGTACTTCTACTACTTGTTTATGCCGGCCCTGCATAAGCGTTGGGTTGAAGTCAAAGGTGCGGTGATAGTCGCCTTTGGTGTGCTTAACCATAAACACCAAGTTGGGATGGGTACTGATTTGATTTACCACATTAAGATAATATTGCGGATCGTCATGCATACCACCAAATGACCAGGTGCGGTAAAAAATCTTTTTGTGCCGCTTAACACATACTTCCTCTCTCAGTAATTTAAGTAACTTAACATGACTGGCTTCCCCTTGGGTTATGGGATTGTTGCCGGTGTGATAAGGCACATTATTTAAATACGTTTCACCGGTGCGGATAACCAAACCATCCAAATCAGGAAAGGTATCAAAGAGTTCGTTAAGCATCAACCGGTGTATTTCAATTGTTTTCGGGCGCTCAAATGAAATCTTGCCGTTTGCATCGCAAATATCATTTCTATATAACTCAACCAGTTTTTTGGGCAGCACAATAATATCTGTGAAATAATAAGCCTTCATACCGGCCTTGTGCGCTTTCTGAATATTTGCCTTAACCTTATTTGCTGCATCGTTAACCCACTTTCGGCCTTTACTGCCAACCGGAAATATATCGGAGTTTAACTTATCAAAAGTGAGGGCCGCATGGGCAAAAGCAAAATCGTTAAATACTTGGCCGTTGTAGCCGTTTTTTTGCAGGTAAGCAGCGTCGTTGAATGCCGATACGGTAAGCGCCTCGCCCGGGTTGTTATGTACCATATCTAATATATACTGGGCTTTAGATGGCTGGGCTGTTGTACGAAGGGTGCAAACCATCCATAAAATGAACAGCAGATATAGCGAAGCTTTTATTTTGAACACGGGTTTATAATTTAGGTATAAAAAGTAAGCCGATACTGCCCGTAAGCGGTATCGGCCATTGCAATCAAACTCAAGTACAACCAACACTTATTTTGATAGGCAGAGCCTGTGCTAAGGTCGTAACCTATCCCATAATTTACTTACCCGCATGTTGCAGGCGCTAATGCAAATGTTTCTAGAATGTGTGTAACAGTGCCCTAAAACTCATCTCAGTTGCCTTTGAAGGAACTAACAAGCTTAGTGTTCAGAAAATACCTTATTGGTGCTTTGCATTAGCTCATCAAAGGATGCCAGTTTGGCTTTAGATAGTTTTGCTTTATCTAACCATTCTTTGGTGCCATACACGCCTGCTTTGTTATAATCAAATTGCTTAAACCCAATTTGCTTAATTACCGCTGTGTTGCGTATGTGAAAATTGTAGTGCTCAGCATCAACAAAACCTGGATCAGCAATGGATGAGTGTTGATCATGACCAGACTTTCTCCATTCTTCCAATCCTCCGAAAGGGAAATTAGGTTGCCTGGCTGAGGCATTCCAGTAAATGTTGGAGTCTACAACAGTAACAGCGTTTTCCCAATATTTTTTTGGGTTAGTTTTAAATAACTCGCCTTGCTTGTAATAGATGATATTTCGTTTAAAGGTAAAAGATTGATGCGTTTCTACCCGGCTCATTTGCAACTGCGATTCAATACCCTTAGCAAAAATATTATTTCGAACTATGTTGTTTTTGCCGTAGTGCTGATGAAAACCGGCACTTTTGGTTTCATAAACTAAATTATTCTCTAATAGAATATCGCTCGATCCTTCGTCAGTATACAATCCCCAACCGCCATAGGTGCGGGAGTAAATATGATGAATTACATTATTGGTTATTTGCGTACCGGGCGATGGGCCAAGCGTGTAAATGCCACCCATATCACTCAACTCTCCCCAACCTAAATGATGTATATGGTTATAACTTATTGTATTGTGATGAGTTACGCTGGGTTTGTAACCCCATACCCATCCTACTGATATGCCGCTGTACCTGAAATCGGCAATATCGTTATGGGTAATCGTATTTCTAAATGCATGAAAGACAGCTATACCTGCAGCACAAGGGAATGTATAACCACCTGAATTGATAATATTATTATCGATAGTAATATGATTTGTTATTTCTGCAGTGTCGGCACCGAACTTTAGAGCGCCTAACTTAATACCACCTGCTCCTAAATCGTGTAAATAACAACCACTTATTGTGCTATTACTGCACCCTTCCCTGTACCATATGCCATTTGCGCCGGTATTAGCAATTTCGCAGTTTTTAAAATTGACATGGTTGGCATAATCTATTATAATAGCAGCTGCAACAGGAGCTGCCGCCTGAACCGGTTCCTGGCCTAATGCCGGTAACTGATAACCTGTAACTTTGAAAGCAATGTTTTCAAAATTGATGAAACTTACGTTTTGTGCTGCGGATGCACCTTTAACAACTAATAACTGCTGAGTCACCGGCGCCAATACTGTTGTGTTTTGAATGGTTTGTCCAGGTAAGGGTTTGTAATATAAGGTACCCGGCTGCTCTAAGAACCATTCACCGGCGGTATCCAAAGCTGCTTTAAAGTTTTCAGCAATATATTGTGTTTTATCATTTAGTGGGTTCCATGACTTCATGCCTTGTCCCCTTACCGTAACGCTGGAATCAGTCAAGTTGAGACTATCGATGTACTTGCGGGTATTGTCCCATTTGTGGTAAAACGTGAGGACTACTTTATTAATCTCTTCCTTTTTAACGGCTTTGAGCCATCCGGCATCATTTCCATTTATATACACTTTTTGGGTGGCCTTAGCCGCTACCCTATCACTACCTTTTTCAATTACCGTTTCAACAACCTTTTCGGGAGCGAAGAAACCATTATTGGGTGATTTTGCCCTAACAGCACGCTCACCATTAACGTATAATTGCTCAAAACCCTGTTTGGCTAACAAAGCGGGCAACCTGGCGACCCATAAACCGTTTTTAACTTGAAAATTACTAACGGGCATTCCGCACATAAAAACAGCACCCGTACCTATTGACTTATAAACAACCGGTGCCGTTGCCGTACCTGAATCTTCGGGAAGCAATACAAAGGGTTCGGTCAAATAATATGTTCCTGCCGCTATTTCAACTGTGAAGGATTCGGTGGGCTTACTTTGCCTCATTTTTCTGATTGCGTTACGCGCGGCTGTCAATGTTGCGAAAGGCCCATCAGTATTCTGTGCGTTTGGATGAGCCAATTTGCCTGAAAACTTATCGCTGCCATTGGTTGCTACATAAAATGTAAATGCCGAAACGGATGTGACGGACAAGAGTAAACAAGCAATACTTAGCATTGCAAATTTGAGGGTAATCCTCAGGTAAGCATTGGCAGAATTTGATAGTTGGTTTTCAAAATTTATAAAAGAATAAATCATAAGTGTGCAATTAGCGTCAAACAGAATACAGCTTGAGGAGTAAAGTAAATGATAATAACATTTATAAACCTTACGCCGGTGTTGTATTTATCTATTTAAACAGACCATTTTAACAGTTACACTTATACCAGGCCACCAAAGGGCTAATGTGATCAGGCTATGTATTCCAACAGTTTTTGCGCAATGGCTTTAGGTTCCAAAACATGATCGGGGTGATCATTTGCTATCAAACTTTGCGGCATTAGGGGAAATTGTGCAGTAATGGGATCTTGCACTATCACTAAACCATTCTCATCTTCAATTGCTTTTGCACCCTCTAACCCATCATAACCGGCGCCACTTAAAATAACGCCGATACTTTTATTTTTAGCTTCAGTAGCCATGCTTTTAAAACAATGATCTATGGTTCGGTTAATCTTACTTTCGGAGGTACGCTCTTCTACAGATATATAACCGTCATTAATTTTAAATTGCTTTCCTTCGGCCATAACGTATATTTTTCTCGGCTCCAAAAGCTCTGCGTTTTGTACAGCAATAACATCGAGCGGTGTTATGCGTTGTAAAATATGATTAAGATTACTTGGCTTTTGAGCCGGAATATGCTGTATCACAATCACAGCCGCTTTAACATCAGTAGTTAATGCTTTAACAATCTCTTTCAAAGGATCAAAACCACCGGCTGATGAACCTATCCCAATCAAATAAAAATCATATTCTGCCATATAATCACAAGTTTTACATCTCAGCAAAACAGGTAGCAACGCCGTAGCACACTATATTTGTTAAGCCAATAAACAAACTACATACACTGCGGGTAATTGTTCGCCTAAAACAGTTCGATTACAAAAACAAAAGGGGGACTCAACTAAGTCCCCCTTTTAATTCGTTATATGCGTTTAATTAAAACCTTACACCTAAAGTAAGGTAAACGTTGCTGAAACGATTATTTAAATTTGCTATTGGCGTTGCTGGTCCTATATCATAAGGACGTACAGTGCCTGATGTTTTTACGTGAGTATAAGTTGCATCCAAAGAATAGTTTTGGAAACGGTAACCTAAACCACCACTAACGGTATTCATATCTGCACCGCCATTTTTCAAAGGGTTACCCATAAATCCGTATCCACCACGTAAAAAGAAACTATCAGCCAAACGAGCCTCGGCGCCAACCCTTGAGTTTACTACCGATTTATAATCTCTTCTTATCTCTGTGTTATCATCTCTATCACCATTAAATGATAGCTTGGCACTTGAATAATCAACGTACTCCACATCACCACTAATGAAACCGTACTTACCAAAGAAGTAAGCCAACCCACCTGCAAGTTTTAAAGGTGTACGCAGGTTGTACGAAAAGTCGTAGTTCTGCCTGTCACTCACGGGGCGGATGTTATCAAATTGTGTACTGATACCCTCTGAGTAACTATCATCAATGTTGTACCATGTAGGCGATGTAAATAATGCACCTATTCTTAACGATTCAACCGGTCTTAAAATCATACCCAGTTTTACATTGATACCGCTACCGCTTGTACTTTGATCGCGTATAAAATCAGAAGTAAAGTTTCTGTTTACATCATTACCGTTTTCAAATAATGAAGCTGTTCCGGTTTCGGTGAATGTATTTATAGAGTTATAACGGAGGCTGCTTATACCAACCGAACCACCAATATATACTTTGTTGCTGCTATTTAAACCAAAGGCCAGGTTAAACTCTGATTGACCGCCTGTGCGCATGGTGTTTGATAATTGTGCAACAGAACCTCTCACGTTACTTTGATAACTATTGCTTGAATTATATAAATCAATCAAACGTTGATCATAAGCTATGCCTTGAAGTGTACCTTCCTGAGGCAGCTCCTCTTTAGGAACGCTATTTGCGTTAGCTAGGTTGGCATAGTAATTTGCAACAGAATTACCGCCGTTTTGACCGCCGTAAGTTATGTTTTCGTAAAAGTTATTGGTACGGTTATAGCCTACCCCAAAATTGAAGCTTAAAAGGCCTTTGCTTTTATCTGCTCCGCGAGCCGAATTTACACGCGAGTGAAATACAATAGATGCATTACTTAGATTAACAGCACTGCGTTTATCGCTCATGTTGTTACCAAGATAACTTGATTTCACATTTGAACCATTGTACTCGGGCGTAAAACTAAATTCAGAACGGGTGAAGAAACCCAAGCCTGCCGGGTTATTTCCTATGGAGCTCAAATCTCCACCAACGGCAGTACCTGCGTTGCCTATACCTCTAATGCGTGCTGTAGCGCCCGGCTGAAAGGTTGAAAACCTCAGCGCGTCTTGCGCGTACTGTGCAAAGCTATTTTGAGCAAATGCTACTGTAGCAAGTGCGCTTAATAAATATTTGATTTTCATATGTTAAATGTGCAATAAGATGTTTATGGTCTTGATGGACGTGCGCCGCCACCGCCGCCTCCTCCACCTGAGTAACCGCCGCCGCCACCTCTGCTACCGCCGCTGTTACCTGGGTTGTAAGTAGGTCTTTCAACAGTAGTTGGGCGATAAACAGGTTGAGGATTTGATTCGCCACGGGCACCGCGTGATACACGGCCACCATAACTTCCGTTTGCTCCTGAATTGCCGTTACCGTTTACACTGTTAGTACCTCTTCTGCCCGGATAGTTACCTGCGTTTGGATAATTGCCGCTGTAACCAACCCTCCGGCCGCTTGTGCTGCCGTAAGAGCCTGATCCGTTAAAGTTACGATTAGGTCTGCTGCGGTAATTTGGATTGTTGTAGGCCGAGTAGCCTCCCCAATAACCACCACCATAACCCAAGCCGGTTCCCCAGAAAGAATATGGTGAGCCCCAGCCGCCGTAGCCATAACCCCACGGACTGTAGCCTAAGCCACCGCCCCAGCCCCAGCCGCCACCATAGCCGTAACCAAGGCCAACGCCCAGTCCCCAGCCACTGTAGCCGCCCCAGCCATTACCATACCCATAAGGGCTGGCAAATGCACTATATGCGTACGGGTTGTTATAACCATAATAGTAATCGCCATAATAATCAAACGGCGAGTTATAACCAAAACGATTTATGCGCGAGGCATAACTGTCATAATAATAGTAATCATCATCGTCGCCACTGGTGGCCACGTAACGTTCATCATCACTTATAGCCTGACGATAAACAGGTGCATCACCGGCTTCTGCTTTGCTGAAGTACACATCGTCATCCTGTTTTGCGTTGGATGCCAACTGACTGGTGGTTGAGCAGGAAGCAAAGGCTAATGCACTTACAAGAATGGCTGCGTGCAAAAAGTTCCTTTTCATTTTATAGGGTATATTTAAAGTTGAAGATTAAAAACATAATTAATTTATAAATTTGGCAGCAAACTTACATATTTCAATAGTCAAAATTCATTCCACAAAGTACATATGAGCAAGGGGATTATAAGTAAAGACGAAGATTACTCGCAATGGTTTAATGACCTTGTAATAAAAGCTGATCTTGCCGAATACTCACCGGTAAGAGGTTGCATGATCATTAAGCCGTACGGCTACTCCATATGGGAAAAAATGCAGGCCGCGCTTGATAAGATGTTTAAAGATACCGGGCACAGCAACGCATATTTTCCGCTGTTAATACCAAAATCCTTCTTCTCAAAAGAGGCAAGTCACGTTGAGGGGTTTGCTAAAGAATGTGCGGTGGTAACGCATTACCGTTTAAAGAACGATGGCGAAGGCCAAATTATTGTTGACGAGGAAGCAAAATTGGAAGAAGAATTAATTATTCGTCCAACATCTGAAACCATCATATGGAATACCTACCGCGGCTGGATACAATCTTACCGCGATTTACCTATACTGGTTAACCAATGGGCTAACGTAATGCGCTGGGAAATGCGTACACGCCTGTTTTTGCGTACCAGCGAATTTTTGTGGCAAGAAGGGCACACAGCCCACGCAACTGCCGAAGAAGCTATTGCCGAAACCGAACAAATGCTGGAAGTATACGCCGACTTTGTTGAAAACTGGATGAGCGTACCGGTAGTAAAAGGGCGTAAAACTGCCAATGAGCGTTTTGCAGGCGCATTGGATACCTATTGTATTGAAGCTTTAATGCAGGATGGAAAAGCTCTACAGGCAGGAACATCGCACTTTTTAGGTCAGAATTTTGCAAAGGCATTTGATGTAAAGTTTACCAGTAAAGAGGGCAAACTGGATTACGTTTGGGCAACATCATGGGGGGTATCTACTCGCTTAATGGGTGCATTAATTATGACCCACTCTGATGATGCCGGTTTAGTACTTCCTCCAAAACTGGCTCCAATACAGGTTGTTGCTGTCCCAATTTATAAACACGATGAGGAATTAGAAAACATCCGCACTTACATTAAAGGCTTAAGTGCCGAGCTGCGTGCCAAAGGAATCTCTATTAAATTTGACGACCGTGACACCCAGCGCCCGGGCTTCAAATTTGCCGAATATGAGTTGAAGGGCGTGCCATTGCGTATAGCCATTGGTAGCCGCGACATGCAAAACGGAACGGTAGAACTTGCCCGCCGCGACACCAAAACCAAAGAAACTGTAAACCAGGAAGGTTTGGCTGATCATATTGAGCAGTTACTTGAGCAGATACAAAAAAACATATACGATAAAGCATTTAACTTCCGCGCGGAAAACACAGTTGAAGTAAATGACTACGAGGAGTTTAAAAGACTATTAGACGAAAAGCCAGGATTCATCTCAGCACATTGGGACGGTACTCTGGAAACCGAGCAACGCATTAAAGAAGAAACCAAAGCCACCATTCGCTGTATTCCATTAAACAACAAACAGGAAGAAGGCAAATGTATACTGACAGGTAAGCCTTCAACTCAGCGGGTGCTTTTTGCGCGAGCATATTAATTTTCGGAGACCAGTGGCCGGTGTTCTGTTGTAAGAGAATATAAGAATACCGGCTTCGGGCCTCCAAACTCAAATCACAGAAAATGAAATTCGGAACCAAAGCAATACACGCGGGGCAACATCCCGATCCAACTACTGGCGCGGTAATGACGCCAATATATCAAACATCAACCTATGCACAGGCTGCACCGGGCGATAATAAGGGTTATGAATACTCGCGTGGTACCAACCCTACCCGTAAAGCCTTGGAAGACTGTTTAGCCGCTTTAGAAAATGCTAAATACGGTCTGGCTTTTTCAAGTGGCATGGGTGCAACTGATGCGGTAATAAAGTTGCTTTCGCCTGGAGATGAAGTTATTACCGGTAACGATCTTTACGGCGGCTCCTACCGCATTTTCACTAAGATATTTGCAGGCTATGGCATCACATTCCATTTTCTTGACCTCAGCGATCCGACTATTATAGAAGAGTATGTGAATAAGAATACCAAGCTGGTTTGGATAGAAACACCTACCAACCCAACCATGCAGGTTGTAGATATTGAAGCCATTGCAGCAATCACTAAAAAGCACGAGCTTACCCTGGTGGTCGACAATACATTTGCCTCGCCATACCTGCAAAACCCCATGGATTTGGGAGCTGATATTGTAATGCATTCAGTTACAAAATACATTGGCGGTCACTCTGATTTGGTTATGGGTGCTTTGATGATGAACGACGAGGACTTGTACAAACGTCTTTGGTTTATATACAATGCCTGCGGTGCTACACCAGGACCAATGGATAGCTTTTTGGCCCTGCGTGGCATAAAAACCCTGCACCTGCGCATGAAAGCCCATTGCGAAAACGGCCGTGCCGTTGCTGAGTTTTTAAAGACACATCCAAAGGTTGAAAAAATATACTGGCCGGGCTTTACTGATCATCCTAACCACGAAGTAGCCAAAAAACAAATGCGTGATTTTGGCGGCATGATCTCCATCGTGCTTAAAGATGCTGACTTGGACGAGACCTTCCGCATCTCATCCAACTTTAAAGTATTTACTTTGGCCGAATCATTGGGTGGTGTAGAATCTTTAATCAATCACCCCGCCACCATGACCCACGGCTCTATTCCAAAAGAAGTTCGAGAAAAAGTTGGGGTGGTTGACAACCTGCTGCGCATCAGCGTTGGGGTAGAAGATATTGAGGATTTACTGGAAGATTTGAAAAACGCGTTGTCATAAAAATAGAACTAAGAGCCAAGAAACAAGAGCTAAGACTTCTAAAAAGTTTTCAAGGGTTCTTGTTTCGTGGCTCTTGCTTCTTACCTTTAAAATATGGTCACCGACATTAAATCCTTCCTCGACGCAAAAGTAGCACAATACAACCAACCCGAGTTTATTGAGAACGATCCCATAGTTATACCCCATCAGTTTACGCTAAAACAGGATATTGAGATCATGGGTTTTTGGGCGGCTACTCTGGCTTGGGGACAGCGCGTAACCATCATCAAAAAATGCCGCGAATTAATTGCTTTAATGGATGGCGCTCCTCATGATTTCATCATCAATCATCAGGAACCCGACCTCAAAAAGCTACTGAGCTTTAAGCACCGCACTTTTAACGATATCGATACCCTGTATTTCATACAATTTTTCAAGCATCACTATAGTAATTATCACTCGCTGGAAGACGCGTTTTTACCTTCGGTAACAAACTCTTTGATTTCAGATGATAGTGGATCTTGTGAATCAAACAATGCAGGGCCTGACACACAGAAGGCCTTAAATCACTTTAGAACGTATTTCTTCTCCTTGCCCGATTTTCCGCATCGTACTAAAAAGCACGTATCATCACCATCTCAAAAATCTACCTGTAAGCGCCTGAACATGTTTTTGCGCTGGATGGTGCGTAAAGATGATGCCGGGGTTGATTTTGGTATATGGAAACGTATTAGCCCAGAAGATTTAATTTGTCCGTGTGATTTACACGTTGATCGCATAGCCCGCAAGCTTAAACTCATAACCCGCAAACAAACTGATTGGCAAACGGCCCTCGAACTTACCGATCACCTCCGCCAATTTGACCCCGCCGACCCGGTAAAATATGATTTTGCTTTATTTGGTTTAGGTATTGAAGAACGGTGGGGACTGGATAACTTATTAGCTGGTGTTAAGTTGTAGCCTGCTCTTTTAAGACTTTATCTATATCATTCAAAATGACGTGAAGTTTGTGTAACTTCAATCATGCCTTATACCCCAACTCATGAAACCGAGCAACATCTGCAAACTTTCCTCAACGGTAAGTCAGACCATACTTTAGCCCTGTTTCACCATTTTGTGAGCGAGTATAAAAAGCTGGGTAATATAATACTGCATCCGACTAAAACCATGATAGGAATAGGCGTACCGGAAAAGCGGATTGCATGGATAACTCAACTAGGAAAAAATTTTATTCATGTGGTGTTTCCGTTTCACAAGCCTTATGAGGAGAACTTGTGCTTTGCCAAAATAGCACAAGTACCCGGACAGCTACAGTTTAACCATCATTTAAGGATGTTGCAAAAAGAAGATTTGAACGACGAGGTACTGAAGTTCATGCAGATGGCTATGTCTTCATAATTGTTGAATAACAATTTATTTAACCGCTTTTACAACAAAATTTTCAAACACTACCGGGAAACTTTTTTTGCCCGGTGCAGCGGCCACTACACCAATCTGGGCTTTCACCTTAGGAGGGAAGTACGCTAAACGTAGCATTTTAAAAGTTTTACTATCAAAAGAGTATTCTATTTGCACGTAATCGCCTTTGCGCAGTAATTTCAGCCATATTGATTTTGGGCTGTCCGTACGTGGCACAACCGACCAGTCAGAAACTTCACGCGTAACCACGGCACTTACATTTTGCACACCGTCAACATACTCAATACCGGTTTTTATCCAGTTCTTGTTATCTATACGCACCATTAAACCGGCCTGGTGAAACAACTCCTGATAGCTGCCCGTAACTTTTACAGTAGCTTCAAAGTCACCTTCGGTTTCCTGATAGTAAAACGGCCCCGAATCACGAATGAAATCATAATGAGTAATACGCCAGTAATCAGTACCCGGGTCAACGGTAAAAGTTAGCTTTTGAGCATTGCCGCTCCATTGTTTAGGTTGATTAAACCATTTCATCGTTTTGGTTTGTGCATTAGCATAAAAACATGCTAGGGTAAGGCATATTAAAGATATAAGCTTTTTCATAATTGGTTAAATGTAAACGGAAGCTAAATAAAGGATTTTGGCTGATAGTTTTGTTATTAACCTGATATGTTATGATTAACTGGTTCCAGCATCTAACTCTTGTAATTTGAATGCTCCGTGTTGACAATCCATGGTTGGAACCTAAATCAATACGACATAACTTAGCAGGTGTCCCTCTCCTATTCTTCCTCCTTAAAATAAACTTTATAGTAATTCATGGCCTTGGCATCATCAAATCCCTTTTCAATCAAATCTTTATCACCATGAATATATATATGGAAGTTACGGTCGAGCTTTAAAACACTTTTGTATACACGTGCCTGCTTTTTTACAGCATTATCTGAAATTTCAAACGAGTCGGGTATGCGGGTATCGTACTCCTCTTCGTATTGGTTTTTGTAGTTTTTGAATGATTCTATGGCTTGATCGTTGCCCAACACCTCACCTGCAAATTCATCCATCTCAAATGTATCTTTTTCCTTAAAATACTTCATCGAGCGGTTGAGCAGGTCAATTTTATCAGCCTTGCTCATTTCAAATTCGTCGTCGAGCTTTTGCGTTACAAAATTTTTATAAATGCTAAGGGTGTTATTGGTTTGATTAAAGTTATCGTTACGGACCTTCAACTTTAAAAAATCATCTTTCCAGTAAACGGCATCATTGCTACGGTTAGTTTGATCAATAGCTACCACTTTGTAACCATCTTCCTTTTGCACATTGAAAATCAAACAGCCTTTATCAAGCTTGTTAATGTTAATGGCATTTTCTTCATAATCCAAACCAAAGCCCCCTTCCTGAGGATACACCTTCAGAAACGTTTCCTTATTTTCAGATTTGAATATACCTATGGCATCAAGCAGTTCGCCCTCCAACTGCACATTGGTAAAATAGCCAATATAAACCTCACCTGCCTTAATTTTAGGATGCCCCGATGTGCTATACAAATGCTTAGCAATTTGCTGCGAAAGCTCGTGAAAGCGCTGCTTGTCTTCAAAAATATCTGTGCAGTAATGATGGATTTCGTTCAAATGCAAATCGCCGCCCGGATGCATCAGATGGTAAACTTCGTTTGTTTTTTCAAACGGAGTTAAAAAATACTGCATAAGCAAGCGCGGTATTATCTCATCTTTAAGGTCAATTGGTGCATCAGAAAGCGCATAGCGTTCATCCTGCAGCGGATTGCCAACATGATGTACCGAGATAGTTTGGAGTGAAGCCTCGAATGAAGTTACCATAGAGGCGGCAAAGGTAATTAATAATTTGAGAGCCGCTAAAGAGATACTTAACCTGCCTTTACATGCTCCTCCTCCTGACGGCGCAGTTCATTCAGCTGAATTTCATACGTTTTCATGCGGGCATGCAAAATATCAACTTCTGTACGCAGCATTTGTATTTCAGTAATTAGCTTAGGCGATTCTGTTTTAGTTATCTTTTTTTCGCCGCTTCCTAAAATAAGCCACTCAGGAGAATACTTCAACTGAAAGCACAGTTTACGAATAAGATAGTAGCTAATTTCCTGCTTGCGGTTAATTACCTTGCTTATAAAACCCTGGTCAACCTCAATGGCTTTGGCCAAACCTAACTGGCCGCCATGTTCTTTTACAATAACTTTAAGGCGTTTAATAACCGCGTCGTCAGACATAGATAATGCTTTGTTTGCAATTACGTTACTTAATGCAAACAAACATATAAAATTATAGGCAAGGCCAATTACTTTTTCACATTATTCAATTGCCTCATCAACTGATCTAAACCGTGATTGTACTTTTTAATACAAATGCTTTCATTTTTATAGAGGCACACCAATTCATCAAGCTTATTTTTATAACGCTCATGCTCGGGGTGTGATGAATGGGGTAGCTTTGTACGTATAGTATTGAATTTATGCAGCGTTGATTTTTGAAGCAGTAACGGCGCTACGTTTTTATTTTGCTTCATGATGCTGCTTACTTTATTATGCTGGCGACTCATGATATAAATTATCAGAAAAATGCCGGCAAAACCAACTGCTGAAAATGCGATAATAAACTTGTTAAGAGTAAACATTTAAGGCCGAAACTAAATGATTGATAGATGTTTATATATCTCTTTAGACGTCAAAAGTACAACCGGGGTTTCAATAAAATTACATTTACTTAAAAGTATCTTAACACATTAAATTTTTGAAAGAAAAAATAAATCCCTGAAAAATGGAGTTAAAAAAATATCGCATTAAGCTAAACCAAAACTTAAGATTTTAGTCTTAAAACCGCTATGGGTAGATTTTGGATTAATTTATTTTTAACGCTGATTGTGAGCAGCTTGTTTACGCCGAGCCAGGCTCAGACTGCAAGCTCAAAATTTAAGAATGAATTTTTAACGCGCATAAACAAAATACGAAAGCAGGGTTGCAAGTGCGGCACAACCAACATGCCGCCGGTTGCGCCATTAGTTTGGAACGATGAACTAGCAGCTGCTGCAGCAGGCCACGCACGCGATATGGCCCGCAACACCTACTTTAGCCATAACAGCCGAGACGGCCGCTCAATTGAGTCTCGTATCACTAATGCAGGCTATACTTATGATGGTTACAAAAGTTTTGCCATAGGTGAAAACATTGCCCAAGGGCAAACCAGTATTGCCGAGGTTAATGAGGGCTGGTTTAAAAGTCCGCGTCATTGTATGAACCTGATGAACCGCGATTTTACAGAAATTGGCGTTGCCGAAAATAACACTTACTGGGTACAGGACTTTGGCGGACGCGAAGCTTTCACCAACCGCGAAAAGGAGTTGATAAAAAGCGGCAGGATAAAAATAAGGCGCGTTAAATAACGTCTACATTACAATCTTTGCCTCAACCGGAAAATGATCTGAAGGATATTTGCCCTGGTAGCTATCAGTAAGCACACCCCAGCTGTTTACCTTAACTCCAGGCGAGGTAAATATATGATCAATAATTTCCAGACTTTTTATATCACTGCCAAAACCGTTGTACGTTCCACTATTTACGTAAGGAAATTTCACTTTGCGGTAGGTATCTTCAAGCACTTTGGAGTCGGCAATACGTTGGTACCAGGTGCTGGTATGATCGCCATTGAAATCGCCGGTTAGTATAACGTTGCTATTGCCTGCTATTGACTTTATTTTTTGCAGTATAAGTTTGCTGCTTTCTTCGCGCGCAACTTTGCCCTCATGATCATAATGCACATTAAAGAAGTAAAACTTTTTGCCCGAACCAACATCTTGCAGGTACACCCATGAGCATAAACGGTAACAGCATCTGGCGTCCCACCCTAGTGATGGCTTTTGCGGAGTTTGTGACAGCCAAAAATCTCCTTTGGCTAACAATTTAAATCTGTCTTTTTTGAAAAATATGGCCGAGTGTTCGCCTTTCTCTTTTCCATCGTCTCTGCCAACACCATATCGTTGATATTGGGGTAACGTTTTGGTTATATCTAATAACTGGTTTTCTAAAGCTTCCTGAGTTCCAAATACATCAAAGTCATGAAACCTTATAAGGTTGGCTACGACCGGTGCACGGTCTTTCCATAAATTACCTGTGTCGTTTTTAGTATCAAAACGTAAGTTATACGAAGCTACGGTTAACTGCTGGGCTTTTGCAACCACAACTGTGAATGCAAAAACGGCATACAACAAAAATCTTTTTCTCATAAGGCAAACTTGTGTTCAGGCTTTCGAAAGTAATATTAGTGTTTTGATGTTAAATTGTCAACATGCAATGTTAATCTACGTTTAATATAAAACACGTATTTTTGCTGATGACCGAATTTACAACTACCAAACATTCTACCCCGGTTATAAAACTGAATCAACCCGACGATAGCCATAAATTTAAGTCGCTGCCTGCACCGGTTGGTAATTATCCTTACCACTTGTCGCTTACTGATAAAGTTCCTGCTGTATCTGATCAAAAAATTGTTTTTCAGATGGTTGGCGACACCGGAAGTGTGCGCAACCCGGCCTTTCAACGCGAGGTTGCCGAGGAGATGATAACACAGTTTAACGAAGCAAAGTCACCTGAAGATAAACCGCTATTTTTGTTTCATTTGGGCGATGTGGTTTATCATCACGGAGAAGCGGAACGCTATTACGACCAGTTTTTTAATCCTTACCGCAACTATCCTGCACCGGTTTTTGCTATTGCCGGCAACCATGATACCGACGTAAACGCCGAAAGTAAAACGCCATACCAAAGCCTTGATGCATTTAAGCAGGTTTTTTGCTCGGCCCATGAGCATATTGTGCCGTTTAGTAACGATGTAAAGTGGAAGAGTAACACGCAACCCAACACCTATTGGACGTTGATTACACCACTGGCCAACATTGTTGGCTTACACAGCAATGTACCTAAATTTGGCATTATCACTAATGAGCAACGCGCATGGTTTATTGAAGAATTGAAGCGGGCCGGCAGCGAAAGGCCGGCAAAGGCAATTATAATTTGCATTCATCATGCCCCCTACTCTGCTGATATCAATCATGGTTCAAGCCTTGCCATGATCAACTTTTTAGAAACTGCTTTCAATGAAACCGGTGTTAAACCGGATATTGTTTTCAGCGGGCATGTGCATAATTATCAACGCTTCAGCAAAACGTATAGTGATGGCAAAGAAGTACCTTTTATAGTTGCCGGCTCAGGCGGTTTTGACGAATTACATGCCATTGCTAGGGTAGATGATGAACGTTTTACTAACCAAAGCGAAGTATTCAAAAACGTAAAACTCATGAACTACTGCGATAACCGTCATGGCTTCCTTAAAATAGCAATCGAAAAAATTAATGATCAGCTAATTCTATCAGGACAATATTTTAGTTTGCCACATAAAAAAGGTGAAATAAAAGAACCTGCATCGCTCGATGATGAATTTAGCCTTGTTATCAAATAATGCAAAAGGCCTCCTGTTTAAAACCAAGAGGCCTTTTACTTAATTGCTATTTACTCTCTGCGTACTTTTTAAAGTTGTTTAAAATTGCTTGCCAGCCATCGCGTTGCATTTGAATAGGATTTGAATCTTCCGGTTCGAATGTTTCTGTGATTATGGTTTGGCCATCATTTTCTTCAAATAAAATTTCAACCTTACGCCCGTCATCTATGGTGTAAGCAATGCTTTTAAATTCTTCAACACGATCATACTTTCCGCCAAAATCAAAACTAAAGCTACCATCTTTTGCGGCCATAGTGGTTTTAAAAGAACAGCCTGTACGCAAGTCATTTTCGGCATGAGGTGCATGCCAATCATCAGATGCAAACGCCCAGCTTGTTATATGCGACGGATGATTCCAAAACTCCCACACTTTTTTATCGGAGCATTTATGTTTGCCTTGATTACTATTGGGTATTTACTGCTTGTTTCCATTTTTTGGGTCTGTATATTCTCAAATTTAGCACAAGTTTGTAAACTGTACACGGGCTATATGCGACAAAATTGGGGCGAAGAAAACATCTCTCTTCATCAACAAAAAAAGCCGTGAGCATTGCCCACGGCTTTACAATAACGAAAAGATAAAATTAATCTTCGTTCACAAATGAACGTAGCATCCAGGTGTTTTTCTCTTTATACTGCATAAAACGATTAATCATATCGTTAGTACCATCGTCACCTGCGTCAGATGTAATGTCAAGTATGTTGCGTTCCATTTCAATCAACGCTGCCATGTCAGCAATCAGTGCTTTTACCATATCAGTATCTTTCATACCAATGGTATTTATCTCTTTTATTTGCGAGGTTTGAATGTACTCGGCAAAAGTGCTGTAAGGTGGCTTTCCTAAGGTTAAAATGCGCTCTGCTAGCTCATCAATAAAAGTAAGCGCTTCTGTGTATAATTCTTCAAACTTAACGTGTAAGGTAAAAAAGCTTGGTCCTTTTACATTCCAGTGGCAGCCGCGTAATTTTTGGTAATGTATATGGTAGTTAGCTAATAACTCATTTAAATGATCAACTACAGGCTTCACTTCCTGTTCGTTCAAACTTATTTCTTTTGCGTCCATAGTATAGTATTTGTAAGTGTATCTTTCAACACAAACCTAAGTGAAGTGTTTGAAAGTAGCCAACATTTCAATCTCATTTAAATAAAAATTCTATTTTTAAAGCATGAGCACTTTCAAGCTTTTGGTTGCCGAACATTTTACTGGTGAAATATGGCGTATGGAAGTAGATTATGTTACCCATACACTACTTGCCGAGATACGAAATACTGAAGATAGGGCCGTAAGCTTTGCTTCTATTAATCTCGACAGCGGGAAGACAAATTTTAAAAATTACACCATAGACGAAAAGTGGTTGACAGGTATAGAAACAGCCTACAATGGCGTTCTCTTGTTACACTTTTATGAAAGCACGGCCAGTCCTGCTCACAAAGGGTTAACAGCTATTGAGGCAGCAACAGGTAAATTGCTATGGTATAACTTTAACTTAACCTTTGATAACTTAAGCTCAAACGGGCCTATAGCTTTTGACAGTCGCTTTCAACCTGCAACATATTCGCTTTTAAATATTAACAATGGAGCAGCTTTACGCAAATTTGATTCTAATGTTGACCTTGTTGTTGATAATCAGATTATCGTACCGCAAACCATTCCGATGCCTGCAAATTTACCAAAGTTGCCGTCAGAGTCTTATCATAACAATGTTCATTATCTGGAATACAATAACTGGATAATTGTATCTTTGCACTCGCTTTGGGCCGGCCAGCTTAAACAAAGTTTATACCTTGTTAAAGATGGCGTTCTAATTTTTGAGGATATATTAAATACCAACATACAAAAATTGCAACCTGAGGCGTTTGTTTTATACCGTAACCAGCTTATTTATTTAAAAGATAAGGTGGAGATTAAGGTACTTAATTTAAGCTGACAAGGTTTTAACATGACTTCTAAATTAATTTTCCTGGGTAGCATCATATCATACTTTGCTACACCGGTTTTGGCGCATTCGCCGCTAGACTCCATAGGGGTAGAAAATCTTGATGGAAAAAAGGTTATCCTTCATAAACTTGACCCGAAAGACAATTATTACTCCGTTGGTCGCCGTTATAACGTTAAGCCAACTGCTGTAATTCAATTTAACAGTAACACATCGCTGCGAGTTGGTAAAGTAATAAAGGTTCCAACCGATTTGCCTTTTGTAAGCCCCGGAAATACGCCAGCGCCAAGCGTAAGTACAAGTACACCTGCAGCTTCAGGCGGTAATCAAATAACAGAATACAAGGTTTCTCCCGGTGAAACTTTATACGCCATTTCGAAAAGATTTAATGTTCGGGTGGAAGATATAATGAGTCAGAATAACCTGACGTCAAATGCACTTCAACCTGGTCAAATTTTAAAAATAAAAGCAGTTACTCAAAATCCGGCTACCGTGACACCGCCTCAACCTGCGCAACAAACTCCCGTTGTTTCAAACCCTGCTATCGATTCAGCAAAACGCGATTCAACTACAGTTGCAGCCAATGACTCGATTTCAGTTGAGCGCCGCCTGCCTGCTAATCGTTACGGCCTAACCGAACGTAATGAAAAAGGAGTTGCGACGTTTTTAGATGATGCCGGACTTGGACTTGATCCAAACAAAAAACTTGTACTGCATCGCACCGCTCCGGTTGGAACCGTATTGAAAATAATCAACCCAATGACTAATCGAACCACCTATGCAAAAGTAGTTGGTCGGTTTACCGATAATGAGATGACAAAGGACGTGATCATTGTGCTTACCAAAAGTGCCGCAGACGCGCTAGGTTCGCTGGACAAACGCTTTCATGTAACTATAAGCTACGGAATGCCTAATGAGCAAGAATAAGCCGTACATAATTGGTATCGCTGGGGGAAGCGGATCTGGCAAGACCTTTTTTTTAAAATGCTTTCTTGAACACTTTTCGGCCGAAGAAGTGTGCCTTGTATCACAGGATGACTATTATATTCCTGTAGCACACAACATGACGCCTGAAGAGAACAAGCTTTACAACTTTGATTTACCTGCAACAATTGATAGTGAGCACTTCCTTGCAGATGTTCAGAGCTTAATTAATTACGAGCCTATTATTAAGCAGGAGTATACGTTTAACAATCCAAATGCTGTACCTAAAACTCTTGAGATAAAGCCGGCGCCCATATTGATTGTTGAAGGCTTGTTTATACTACACTTTAAACAAATTGCAGATAGCTTAAATCTGAAAATATTTTTAGATACTGACGAAGATGTAGCTCTGCAACGACGTTTAAAACGCGACTTAAATGAGCGGGGATATTCAAATGATGACGTTCTATATAAATGGCATAACCACGTGGTACCTGCTTATCAAGAATACCTATTACCTTACCGAGAGAGCTGTCATAAAATTGTTTTGAACAACACCAATAATGCACAGGATATTGTGCGTATAACTGATGAAATATCCACAGAGCTACGACACAAACTGTTTGGGGAAAATTGATACATTGTTTACATAAATCCGTTTAGCTTGCAATAATTACAATGCAACACAACTCTTAGTTAAAAAAAATATAGCTTTATTGGATGATTTTAGATAGTTATATTTACAAACTATCAATATCAATTCATGACTTCATCTGCCTCAACCAGCACATTTCGCTATGACATTAACGCTTTAAGGGCTATAGCAATTATAGGTGTTGTTTTATTTCACTATAAAGTTAAGTTTTTCGAGGGCGGTTTTGTAGGTGTTGATATCTTCTTTGTCATCTCGGGTTACCTGATGACAAAAATTATAATTAATTCCTTAGAGAAAGGAAGCTTTTCATTATTAGATTTTTACAAAAAAAGGTTTCAAAGAATTGTTCCGGCGTTACTAGCGATGCTGACCGTAGTAACCGTCGTTGGCTTTTTTGTGTATTTTCCGGATGACTATAAAAATATTCAGAGGTACGCTGCCAGTAGTGCAATATTTATATCTAACGTAATATACTGGCGAGAAATTAATTACTTTGCTCCTTCGTCAGACTATAATATTTTCCTTCATACTTGGTCTCTTTCTGTTGAGTGGCAGTTTTATTTGATTTTCCCAATTACAGTTTCATTATTTTACAAACTTAAGCATAGGCTAACTGCCGTAAGGAGCGTAATTATTGTACTAACCTTATTATCATTCTTCCTTTGTTTGTACTTATCAAATCGAAATCCTACGGCAACTTTTTATCTTTTGCCTACAAGAGCATGGGAAATGCTGATTGGTGGAGTTGCTTTTCTATATGATAAAAAAAAACTATGGAATCAAAGCGTCAACACTATAATATCAATTTTCAGCTACATTACAATTTTCTTAAGCTACATACTAATTAGTCCTTCCAGCGCTTGGCCCAATGTTTTAACAGTTATACCTGTTGCAGCAACTTACCTATTACTTGTGACAAATGAAGACTTTCGTCTTCTAAAACGAGATGTGTTTCAAACTCTTGGATCTATCTCTTATTCTGTATATCTATGGCATTGGCCAATATTTGTAGTTGGTCAATATTTATTTATTAAACTTTCTCCTTTAACAATCCTTATCTATGTAACATCTTCTCTTGTAGCGGGATTTTTATCCTACAAATACATTGAAAGTATTCGTTTTAAAAGTAACCTCCGGCTCGTTATTTATACCGCCACCGTATTAATGGCTACAGCATCTCTAAGCAAAATTGATTCAAATACAGTTTTATTTAAAAAAGAAACTATAGCCATCGCTGATTATCAAACTCAAAACGTTGAAAAGCGAAAAAAACAATATCGGGAAGACACTTGCCATGTAGAGAGCATATCAAACTTCAACAAAAAAATATGTCTTTGTAATATACCAGCAACGAGAAACGTCTTGTTGATAGGCGACAGCCATATGGGCCAACTTGCTCAATCGTTCAACGAGATGGGTAAAAGAAATAATGTGAATTTTTTACAAGCAACAGCTTCGGCTACGTTACCGCTGATTAATGACTATCAACAAACTAACGCCAAGTCCCGATCTCTTATAAACTACATGTATTCTGACTTTATACCAAAAAATGCTCAATCACTAAACTTAATTTTAATTACGGCAAATTGGGCAGGTTACAAGAAAGTCAAAAACTTAGATACTTTGATAAAAGGCATAAATGAAACAATAAAGTATATAAGCAAATATAATCCCAGAATATTAGTTTTAGGTCAGACGGAGACTTATGAAAATTCATTCCCAATGATTGCAGCCCGAGAATACAGAGATCGAAGCAATTCACGTGCTAGTTATCTCAACGAGAAAGATTATGAAGTGAACAATCGTCTAAAAATGGAATTTGGTGAATTGTATATAGATATTATTAATAAAAAAGACTCATTACCATTGATTTCGAAAAACCTAGTTCCGTATATGACTGATAATCAGCACGTATCAAAATATGGAGCTGACCTACTGGTAGAAAAAGTTTTAAAAAATCCCCACTTTGCTAACTACTTAATAACTACACATTAATTTTTTGACACTAAGTTATTGAACTTTAAATCAAAATGCACTTGTAAGATACCTACCTCAAATCAACAACTTCAACGCCTTTATAAGCTTTTGGATTAAAGGAGAAAATCTCCCCACCAGCATTTGGGTTGGCAACTAAAGACTTTATAGTGTACGTATAGCGGCTACCATTTTTATCAAACAACTGAGCGCTGTAAATTTGTTTTTTGAGCTTGTCTATCAGCAACCTGATTTTGAAAATGCTTTGCTTTGCGTCGGTGGGTGTAAGATCAATTACCTGGTATTGTTTCCCTGATCGCTTTTGCAGCCCTGCATATATATATTTATACCCTTTTTCATATATAGTAAAAATTTGAGCCGGGTTTAATCCCTCAGCTGTGCTGGCATCAGTCACTTGTACTTCCTTTTGTTTTGGCATGTAAGTCCACTGCGTTTTACCATCACTTACAATTTCCTGAAGGATTTCCTTTTTTGCAGCATTAGAAAAAATATCCAATCGGTACTTATTAGCTTTTGGCTGAGTAATAAGTACACCATTTTGCACCTGATTTACGCCCTCTTGAGGATTTGATATAGCCAAAGTAAAATCACTTTTTACTGTATTGTATGAACGATATTTTTTACTTACATCATTCAATATGGCTTTAGCATCGGCATCTTTTTGAGCGTAAGAATTTATAGAGACTGCCAAAAGAAGGCATAGTCCAGTGAAAGCTTTTTTCATAATTTTAGGTAGGTACCTGCAAAAGCAAGTAACGATAATACACGTTAAATAATACGTTTAATTAAATCTTAGAACAAGATTTTGTAGGGATGGTTTAATTACCGGAAGATTTTTGAAGTTCTTCTAAATGACGTTCAAGACTATATTCGTCGGGGTATAAAACCTCACGAGCTTTACTTCCTTCAAACGGACCCACTATACCCGCTGCTTCTAATTGATCTATAATACGGCCTGCGCGGTTATAACCCAATTTCATTTTGCGTTGTATAAGTGAAGTAGATCCTTGCTGGTGCAATACAATAAGGCGTGCTGCGTCTTCAAACATAGGGTCTCGATCGTTAGGGTCAAAGTCTTTTGGCGCGCTCGCCTCCCCTTCTCCAACGTATTCCGGAAGCAGCATTGCACTTGGATAACCGCGTTGGTTGCCTATGTGGTCAGATATCTTCTCTACCTCAGGTGTATCAACAAAGGCACATTGAATGCGTATCAAATCACTTCCTGTGGCTAATAGCATATCACCACGACCAATCAGCTGATCAGCGCCTCCGGCATCCAAAATGGTGCGTGAATCTATTTTTGATAACACCCTGAATGCTAAGCGGGCCGGGAAATTGGCTTTAATTGTACCTGTTATGATGTTTACGGATGGACGCTGAGTAGCAATTACCAGGTGAATACCCACTGCACGTGCCAATTGTGCAAGCCGGGCTATAGGCATCTCAACTTCTTTACCCGCGGTCATCATCAGATCGGCAAACTCGTCAACAACCAAAACAATGAAAGGTAAAAATCTATGTCCGTTTTCCGGGTTAAGTTTACGGTTTACGAATTTACCGTTATACTCTTTTAGGTTACGCACCTGTGCATCCTTAAGCAAGTCATAACGTTGATCCATTTCAATACACAATGAATTCAGGGTATTAATTACCTTTTTTGTATCGGTTATAATGGCATCGGCTTCATCAGGCAGTTTTGCCAAAAAATGCCGTTCTATCTTTCTAAATAGGGTCAACTCAACCTTTTTAGGGTCAACCATCACAAATTTCAGCTCAGAAGGGTGACGTTTGTAAAGCAGTGAAACCAAAATTGCATTTATACCTACTGATTTACCCTGCCCGGTTGCACCTGCAACCAACAAGTGAGGCATTTTAGCTAAATCGGCCACAAACACTTCATTCGATATGGTTTTACCTAATGCAATTGGTAAATCCATCGTTGTGTTTTGAAACTTCTCGGTTGCCAAAACCGAACGCATTGACACCATCTCAGGATGCTGGTTTGGCACTTCAATACCTATAGTACCTTTACCAGGCATTGGCGCAATAATACGTATACCTAACGCTGCCAGGCTCAGTGCAATATCATCTTCCAGGTTTTTGATTTTTGAGATACGTACGCCAGGTGCAGGAATTATCTCATATAAAGTAACCGTTGGGCCAATGGTTGCCTTTATCTTATCAATTTCAATATTGTAGTGATTGAGCGTTTCTACAATTTTGTTCTTGTTGGCTTCAAGCTCAGTGGCATCTACGTTTATCTTATTAGTTCCGTAGTTTTCAAGCAAATCAAGGGTGGGATACTTATAGCTTGATAAATCAAGTTTTGGGTCATACATTCCAAACTTTTCAACCAGCTCGTTAGTATTTTTATCAGCTTCCTTTTCAATACTCAATTCTGCCTGCGGGCGCGAATCTTCTACGGTTAAAGGGATTTCGTCACCGTTTGATACCTCTTCGGAATCGCTCTCATCTTCGTTATGATCGTAACTAATCTCTGGAGATAAAATTACCTCATCAGCTACCTTGGCAACATTTGCTATTGCAGCAGCATGCGCCAAATTATGAGTTAATACAGGCTCTGGCGTAAGTGGCGCTGTTACCGTTGGCCTAAATGATGGTTCTTGCTTTAATCGTTCCTGACTTTCTGGAGCAAGCGGAGCCGGCGTAGCCGATTCACGGGAACGATTATTAGCTCTTGGCCACTCAACTGGCTCAAATATAACCTCATCCTCCAGTTCAATACTGTCAGGTTCAATGATGTCGCTATCACTGCCCCTCACTTGCTTCTTAGGTCGTTCAGGTAATTTAAAATCAATATTGTAGGCAATGATAAGAACAGTAAGAGCAGCAAACGCCAGCACACAGCCGGTACCGGCAGGGCCAATTTGTGCGTTTAATAACCGCGTACTCCAATAGCCAAATTCACCTTCAAAATAATGCGGATAATTGTTTACAAAGCCATGAATATACCCAATTGCAACTGATGAAAATATCAGTCCAAAAAATGAGTAACCTAATAACTTGGCAACAGAAAACAATCGTACCTTAAAAAGTAAGCGGTAACCAATAACAAAAAATACAAGAACAAAAAAGTAAGACGCCAGACCAAACCACTCAAACATGAACTGATTTGCCATAAGGGCTCCCAACTTACCCAACCAGTTTTGCACAACCGGATTAGTTACTCCATTATCAATAAGCTCTTGTTGGGTTTTAAATAAATTGCCCCATCCTCCGTTTGATTCAAGAACATAGCTTTGATCAGCCTCCCAGGTAAAAATGTATGACGTGAATGCAATCAGGAAAAATACCGAAATTATCAGGCACAACAGTCCTGCAATTTTGATTATCCGGCCATCTCCTAAATTAAATACCGGCAAACTTTCCAGCCTTGGCCGGCTCAGTCTTTCGCGCTCGTTACGGCTGGCAGAACTCTGGCGCGGACGGCTTTCATCTTTAAAAGAATTAGATCTTAACTGATTTCCTTTTGGCGGCATCTTCATCTACACTTAGAGTACAAATATAAAAGTATTAATAAGAATTTTATTTGGCACGATTTTTAATTTATAGTTTAAATATAGAGTACACTGAGTATGGGACAGTTAGAATATTTAATAACAACAGATGACATTTATAATCTAAATTTGTTGCTGAAAAAAAATCCGGAGTTAGCAAAGAGTGTTGCAGACGAAGATATATCACCGTTAATGCTATCATGCTATTACAAAAAGCCCGACGTTACTAACGTTTTGCTTAAATACCTTGATGAAATTGACATTTTTGATGCTGCTGCAGCTGGAAAATTCGATGTTTTAGCTTACCAGATATATAATAACGCAGATTTAATACACGAATACAATGCCGACGGGTTTACTCCGTTAGCCTTGGCGTGTTACTTTGGCCATTACGAGGCTGCACGATACTTAATTTTTAAAGGTGCAAAACCTAACCAACCTATAGCAGGTGCGTCAGGCATATGCCCAATACACTTAGCAGTGGCAGGCAACCATACAGATGTTGTTCAAATGCTTATTGAACACAATGTACAGATTAACACACAGCATGATACAGGAATTACTCCATTACACTATGCAGCAAGGAATGGTAACTTAGAGATGCTGGTTGTTTTATTGGAAAACGGAGCTGACGTTTCCATAAGAATGGAGGATGGAAAATTAGCTGCTGATCTGGCCCGGGAAAATGGACATGAAGAAATTGCTTCAATTTTAAGTTTGTAAATTCCCAAACTGCTTCCAACTTGATAGGTCTTTAACTTAGCTGTTAAGGACTTTTTCTATTTAATAGGTTTGCGAGTAACAAGTAATTTGAGTTGTTAAAGTAAAATCCAGATATATCTTTGTATAACTAACCAATCAATTTGCCCGCCTGGGTGTTTAATATTTAAACTTATAACAAAATGAAAGCTGAAAAAACCGTGATGCTTACCGGTAAGCAATACCAGGATATTAAACTGCATTTACAAAGTCAACCTCATTACGAGTTTAATGCAGGTACAAGCTTTAATCCTGATCATGTTCGCATCACAGATATTTATCTTGATACTGACCCTGAGTTCACCCGCAATCCTCAACAATATGCAAAAGTTCATAACGACAACCTGGTACAGGTAAAAATTGAATACGAGGCCTAATCTTGTTGCTTGTGTATTAAATGACAGAAGCAAACACGGGCTTAAATGCTAATTGAGTATTTTTGCACAGATGAAGAGCTTTTTATACGGCCCACTGTTATCTTTTTTACTAAGCACATTTTTTTGTGAGCTTGCCTCAAGTCAAAACATTGATACTGTTCAACACGCAATAGCCAATCGTAGCAATAGCAGCATACAGCAGCAGAAGCCATACGTTATAATGATTTCAGTTGATGGTATGCGCTATGATTACGCAACCAAATACAACGCACCGCACTTAATTGCTGCTGTAAAAAGTGGCGTAGTGGCGGAAGGCCTTATACCATCATACCCCTCAATTACATTTCCTAATCACTATACGCTGGTAACGGGTTTATACCCCTCCCACTCAGGCTTGGTTGGTAATAAATTTTACGATAGCAAGCTTAATAGATTTTACGTTTCTAAAGGTGCTGTTGCTAAAGAAGCACATTGGTATTGCGGAACGCCATTATGGGTACTGGCCGAACAACAACATATGCTTAGTGCCGGCTTTTATTGGGTAGGATCTGACGTAGCTATACAGAACACCTACCCGTCCTACTATTATGGCTATAATGAACAGATAAGCTTACACAGCCGCATAAATACTGTTGTAAACTGGTTGACATTACCTGAGGATAAACGCCCGCATCTTATAAACTTATATTTCCCACAGGTTGATTTTGCCGGACATCACTTCGGGCCAGAATCTGATGAAACCCGGAAAGCTGTTTTACTGATTGATTCTGCTATTAACGCTCTACAACTTGCAGTGAGCAAAACCGGCTTGCCTATAAACTACATTGTACTTTCGGACCATGGCATGACCAACATCAATCATGCTAAACCACTACAAGTACCCTACAATTTAATTGATACAGCAAAGTTCAGAGTAACTGGAGAAGATGTATTAGTGCATATTTACGCCAAGGATAAATCTGCTATACAGGCAACCTTCAGTCGCTTAAAAAACAATACCGATGGCAAGTACGACGTTTATTTAAAATACAAAACTCCAAAAAGATGGCACTATGATTCTAAAAATGACAGGTATAATCGTATTGGCGATATACTACTAGTGCCCCGCCATCCCAATGTGTTTGTTTATACTAAAAACGGCAAACCAAATATTGGTGCACATGGATACGACCCTACATTAGTGCCTGACATGAAAGCTATTTTTTATGCGTGGGGGCCAAACATTAAATCAGGTTTGAAAGTACCAGCCTTTTACAATGTAGACGTTTATGCTATAGTAGCGAAGCTGTTAGGATTACACATTAACGAACAGGTAGACAGCAATTACGATACCGCCAGAAGGGTTTTAAAATAAAAAGAGCCCGGTGATATCACCGGGCTCTTTTTTTAGCTATTAATTTTCCTGTTCTTCAACTTCAGGCTCAGCAGGCGCATTGCTGGCCACGGCACTCTCGTTGAATATTGGCATATCTTTTAAAAGTGCATACCAAGTTAATATCTTTTTCATGTCTGAGGCGTAAACCTTCTCTTCATCATGATCAGGTGCAACCTCGCGAAAAAACTCACGCATGGTTTTACCGTCTGCTTTTGCATCAGGAACCGAAGCTGCAGCTTTCATGCGCTCAAACACGTCGGTTAGTTTGATATCATCCTCTGTCCCAAAGATGGTAATTTCGTCTAAAGCCGCAAGTTTCGCAGTTGATAAGTTTACCACTAACTTCGTCTTTTTCTCATCAAGGCTCTCCAAAATAAAACCGGTTTTATTTTGTGCAAGCGCTTTCCATAGTCCCGGTTTACCGGCAACCGATACAACTGTTTGTAAATTCATATTTCATAGGTTGCAGGTTGTGAGTGGTGGATTAACAGTGCATAACTATCAATCCATTACTCCCAACACTAATTATTCTTCAATAACTTCTACACTTAAAATTTTATCGCCCTGGCGTATTGCGTCAACAACTTCAACATTTTCAATTACTTTACCAAAGCAGGTATGATGTCTGTCTAAATGAGCAGTATTATCACGGCTGTGGCAAATAAAAAATTGCGAGCTGCCTGTGTTACGTCCTGCGTGTGCCATTGATAGAACGCCACGATCGTGGTATTGATTACCCCCGGTAAGTTCGCAGTCAATACGGGTACCTGAACCACCTGCACCGGTACCGGTTGGATCGCCACCCTGAACAACAAAATTAGGGATAACGCGGTGAAAGGTTACACCATCATAAAAGCCTGATTTAGCCAGGCCTAAAAAGTTTGCAACTGTATTTGGGGCATCCTGATCATAAAACTGGATGGTCATGTCGCCCTTTTCGGTTTTCATTATTGCTTTGCTCATATTGCTTATGTTTATAAAACAAGGAGGGCAAAGTTAATCATTTTGAGCATTACCGTGAACTTATAATAGCTTAAGTAATTATTCGTTACATTTGAATATACCCGCTTCGTTTAATATAGCAGGGTTGAACTAAACAAAAGCTCATATTTGGTTTTTGTGGCTTAAAATGAAGAAGTACCTTTTAGCATTAATTCTTTTGTTATTAGCCTTTGTAACAAAGGCTACGTCCTTATTAATACCAATGGATGAAGTACAGAAAGACCATTTAAAATCATACGGAATAGCTTTTTGGATTTTAAAGAATGCAGGCGAGGTAGACTGGTTGCTGAACTATCGTGGTGGAAGTTTTATGACTACTTACGGCAAGCAAATTGAAGATGAATGCAAAATAAGGGGGGTAAGCTATGAAGTGTTGCCCGATGCCAAAGTAACCGCAATATTAACAGGGGTGAGTGACCCATCAGTAAATATGGATGTTGTAAAGCTTCAAAAGGCGCCTAAAATGGCGGTTTATTCGCCTAAAAACAAACTTCCCTGGGATGATGCTGTAACGCTTGTGTTAAAGTATGCCGAGATACCTTATGACGTGGTATACGACGAAGAGGTTTTGAAAGGCGACCTAAGCAAGTACGACTGGCTGCACATGCATCATGAAGATTTCACCGGGCAATACAGTAAGTTTTTTGCTGCATTCAGGTTCCAGCCTTGGTACCAGGACGATGTTAAAAAACAGGAAGAAACCGCACATAAGCTAGGCTTCAAAAAAGTATCACAAACGAAGCTGGCCGTAGTGCAGCGTATACATGACTTTTGTAATGCCGGCGGCTTTTTGTTTGCTATGTGCTCAGGTACTGATACGTTTGACATTGCCGCGGCTGCGGCTAAAACTGATATTTGCGAAACCATGTTTGATGGTGACGCCGCAGATTCGCGCGCTCAAGGCAAGCTCGATTTTAATCAAACCTTTGCCTTTCAAAATTTTCAATTAGACATGAATCCAATGTCGCATCAGTTCAGCGATATTGATATGACTAATTTCAGGCAGGTTGACCGTACCCGCGATTTTTTTACGCTTTTTGACTTTTCGGCCAAGTGGGATGTGGTGCCAAGTATGCTTACCCAAAACCACGATAAAGTTATTAAAGGATTTATGGGACTTACAACAGCTTACAATAAAGCGCGTATTAAGCCGGATGTAACTGTTATGGGCGAAATGAAAACCGGCAATGAAGCCCGTTACATACATGGTGATTTTGGCAAAGGCCAATGGACCTTTTACGGTGGCCACGACCCGGAAGATTATCAACACGCCGTAGGCGATCCTCCTACTGATTTAAAGCTGCATCCAAATTCGCCAGGTTACCGCCTTATACTTAACAACGTTTTATTCCCGGCGGCTAAAAAGAAAAAGCAGAAGACCTAAATGAAGCTTAATCCAGCTTCTTTAAAATCAAAATTATCAATTATAAAACGCCCAGCTTACGCCAAACTTTAATTGTTTATCGGGCATTGGGTAACGGTTAACTGTGTAGTAGCCGTTGCTTTGCAGGCCCTGGTTGGCATAATCATACATAATAAACAAATTGGTGCGGAACAACGTGGCTTTAATGTAAGGCGTTATAACCGGATAAGTAAGGAAGCTTATGTCAGAACTGTTATAAAACTGCCCTATACCAATGGCGTAATTAGGTGCAGTATATTTTGTGTTGTACCGAGCGTTTACACCTATTGAAGCATTAAGCACCTTGAAAAACAAGCGTGTAAAATAGATATTTACGTAGTTGTAAAACTCAGGTGTGCGTATCGTTGACTGGTAATCAGATCGCTGGTAAACAAAATAATCTTCAAAATGCCAGCGACCAAAGTCAAACCGTTTTCCTAAAGCAACTTTTAGTAAATTTAATGGAGAGCTTAGTTGTGCAGGTGCAGCATCAATACCGCCCGGAGTTTGAGCCGCAAAATACTGATAACCGCTAACTAAAAAGTACTCTGCCTTTAAATCTAGTTTAAGCTTGTCATTAATATAGTTGAACGACAGGTTGTTGATTTGCTGTTTACCTATGTCGGTATTTCGGTAAACGTAGTGGTTTGAAATCCAGTTTTTGTAAATAAGCGGGGCTTCATTGTTTTGTGCGTAAGCACCAAAAATAATACGACCTGCCTTTTCGCCTCCTGCAATCGTTAGCTTGGCATCATAAAGGTAATCTCCAAAGTTATAACCCTGCACCACCTGTTGAAAGTTACCATCAAGACCTAAACGATCACTAAAACGATAACTGAATTTGGCGTTCAATTTTATGTTTTGATAGCTTGAGCCTTGTACCTTTCTAATTTGGTTACGGAGATTAGTACCCTGCTGCAATGAATCAACTATGAATTGGTTATAATGAAATAAATCATGAGTTAAACCAACATCAAGCTTTACCTCATTTTTTACAAAACTTACTGATTTTCCACGCAAATAAAAACTGTAGGAAAAGTCGTTCCGAATGTTCATTACCGAAAGCGAATCCTGCGAAACAGTTGAGTTGAAGAAGTAATCAGGAAATACCCTATAGTTATCAGGCTCGTTTTGTATAAACCTATACTTTTGAGTGTTATAAAAAAATGTATGGGTAAACCGCTGCGTAGGCAATATCTTTACCGATTCGGTGCCGGCACTTTTTAGTGTATCAATACGGCCTAAATAGTAAGATTGCTTGATGTAAGCGCCATTATTCCGGTAATTTATGTAGGAGCTGTTAAGCCGCACACCCTCCTGCAACTTATCAAACAGCTGGCCAGGCTCAACGTTAAAAACATCATTGATAACCGAACCGTTTTCAGGTGCCTTAATATTATTAAAAAACAGGTTACCAAGTAGGTTATAGCGCTTTCCTTTTGACTCGTACCAAGTGGCAATAGCAGCATTAAGATCACTAACGTTTTGCCGGCGGTAAAATCCGCGCGAACCTGTTGAATTGAAATTTGCGGTAAAGTTCCAGTTTGGCTTAATGTTTTGCGTATGAATAAGCCTGAAAATTTGTTCGCTGTTTGAGTTACCAAAGGCACCACTGTAAAACGATAAATTGGTGTAAGCCACACGAGTTCTGAAATATAAAATATCTTCAGGTTTCAACATGTATACATCAAGTGCATGCAGGCCCACATCAAAGCCAACAGTTTTCATTGGCTCAAACAACAACGGGCGTTGTGGCAAACCCGTGTTACCTAAATGTATACGCGGCGACCTTGGCTGCATAAGCGGGCTGTAATTCTCAAAATTAGTTAACCCTGTATCTAAAGGAAACACCTGCGTGCTGTCTTTCAGTAAGTCTTCGGTAGTAACCTTTACATACTTTGAAGTGTATATAACAGTATCGCCCTGATTTTCCTGCCTTTTCCTTACACTATCAATTGACTGAGTTTGCCCAACCGAGCGTCCGTTACGTATGGTGTCAACGCCATAAGGCCTGTCGGGTATTTGTGCAAAAGCACAGTTGCCGATTACCAGCAAACAAAGGGTAAAAAATAAGTAACGCAGCTGACTAAGCTTCAAAGTGTGTTTATGCATATGCCTGCGGGCAATATCTTTTTTTTTGTGGTAACAGGCTACAGTCCGGCAATGAGTTCTTTAAGTATATGGGTCATATGAGGTTCGGCACGCTGCGCTATCTCTATAATCTCTTCAATTGATACCGGCTTCAGCATTTCAGGAAAGCCTTCATCAGTTAAAACAGATATAGCAAATACAGGTAAACCCATATGGTTTGCCACTATCACCTCGGGTGCAGTACTCATACCCACCGAATCGCCACCAATAATGCGCAGGTACTTATATTCGGCACGTGTTTCTAAATTTGGTCCTGTAACCGCTACATAAACTCCCTTATGGCAGGTTATATTGTTTGATGATGCAATTTGTAAAGCTTTTTGTATTAACTGCTGGTCGTAAGGTTCGCTCATATCCGGAAATCGAGGACCTAACTCATCATAATTTGTGCCTACCAGCGGATTAGTAGGTTGCAGATTGATATGGTCATCAATAACCATAAGATCGCCCTTTTTAAAGGCCGGATTTAAAGCACCGCTGGCATTTGAAACAAAAAGCGTTTTTATACCCAGCATTTTCATTACCCTAACCGGAAACGTAATTTGCTGCATGTTGTACCCTTCATAGTAGTGAAGGCGCCCTTGCATAGCTACTACTTTTTTACCAGCCAGTTTACCAAAAATAAGCCTTCCTGAATGGAATTCAAGCGTAGAGATGGGAAAGCCGGGAATGTTGGCGTAAGGCATTTGCTTTTCAATTTCAATTTCCTTTACCAAGCCACCTAAACCGGTGCCTAAAATAATACCTGCCTCAGGTTCAAAATCACCTATGCGGCCTTTAATATATTCAGTTGTGCGTTGTATACTCTCTAACATAATTGTTTATCTGTTTATTAAACTGCTCTCCCCCTCCAAGCAAAAATTTTATACCAATTGGCAGTATACGAATTGGTAATTCATTTAAAATAGCCATCAATGAAGGGTCATGCAGTCGTTGAGCATCTTTCTCCGTTGTAATAATTACTTTTTTTGAAGAATTATAGTTGCTAAAATCGGCTGCAAGTTTACCAATATTTTTTGAGCTATATTGATGATGATCGGGGTAACTATGATGAATAACGTTTGATGTGAATTGTTTGATATATTGTAATAAAGGTTGTGCGTTGGCAATACCTGTTAGTAAAAACACAGTTGTCTGGGCGTCGGGCATTGGTCCGGCTGCCAGCTTATTTATAGTTTGAAGCGGCAAATAATCAATTGCTGTAAAATACGTTTGTTGATAGTTTAAGGGCTTTAACACTCGCAACACTTCTTGTTGCTGTTCAGTGGAAAGATTAATAGGACATTTGCTTACTACCCAAATATCGGCCCGGTAACGGCCTATAAACGGCTCGCGCAAATTACCTGTAGGTAACATAAGCTTGTTATCGCATATACGGTTAAAGTCAAAAAGTAATAGGCTTAGCCCGGGAGTTAAAGCCCTGTGCTGAAATGCATCATCAAGTATAATTACATCATGATCATTTTCCAATTGCTTTATACCTTCTACCCGCTTTTCGCAAACAGCAACAGTAATATCCGGAAATTTTTGTTTGAACTGTGCAGGCTCATCACCTATGCCTGATGCGGTGCTATTCCGTTCGGCTGTTAAAAAGCCTTTGGTATTACGCCCATATCCCCTGCTTAATGTAGCTATTCTACCTGTACTTCTAAGCAACCTTACCAGGTATTCTGTCATCGGGCTTTTACCGGCTCCTCCAACATCAAGATTACCTACTACAATTACCGGCAGGTTAAATTTAACGCTTGCGTAAGCTCCTGCATCGTACAGCCAGTTACGTACAACCACGCCAAACCCGTACAATACGGTAAACGGAAACAAGAGTAAGCGTAATTTTTTCATACCAGCTACCCCAAATATATAAAAAGCCAGTAAGATAGGCTTGGGTTAACGGTGTACGGGTAAGCGATTATTTGATCAGAAAACAAATTTTTCTTCGGTCTTAGCTGCGTTACGTCTTCCCTCGTCACAAACTTCAAAGTAGAAAAAGTCACTTACATGCCTTGGTACTTTCAAGCCATTAATATCCTGATCATTATACATGATTTTTTGGATACCGTACTTGGCTGATTGCGTTCCCTTTTGGAAGTAAGAAATTTGCAAGGTATGCTCATAACTACCTGTTGGGTTAAACGTTACCGGAAATGTACCTTGCGATTGTTTGTAGCCGGCTTGCAACTTAGCTACACCAAGTTCGGTTTTCAACTTTTGCAAAACGTCATCCACTTCGGCATCTGCTTCGCCATATGCTATAACCGAGTATGGTTTATCAAATGCGTTTAAGGTGATTTTTATTTTAGCTTTAATCTCCTTGCCACCTGTTTTTATAACAATGTCACTAGTGTCTTTATAAAGATTGTATATCCGGTCAACATCAAGTTCGGGTTCAGAAACCTTTTTTTGTGCCCAAAGCTCACTACATAGTAAAACACTTACAAGTACAAAAAATATCCGTTTCATATTATTGCCGGTACGCTTATTTATATACGCAAAAATACAATATTTAAGCAATTAATGATTAAGTGCCCTTCACATTGAAGCTAACAGATAATGTATTTTACAAATATTGCAAAGCTAATAGGTTAGCTACGCCCAATTGGCATTAGAAATCAAACTTCTCAGGTTTTGAAGTTCGCTTTCTTGCATTATCCCCTACTTCAAAGTAAAAAAAGTCGCTTGAATACTTGGGTGTACCATTTTCGCCAACTAATTGGTTTCGGGCCTCCATTTTTTTTATGCCGTACTTGGCGTATTGAGTTCCTTTTTGAAAGGTGGATACATCAATATTATTTTCGTAAATGCCGTTTTGATCAAAGTTTACAACATTTTTTGATGGTGAACGTCTGTAGCCGGCTTTAATCTTTGCATCACAAAGCTGGTCAATCAGTTCGTCCATATCGCTGTCTGCAAGGGCTTCGCCATAAATAATAATACGGTATGGTTTGTTATGTGCATTGTAATTTATAAGCACACGCGCGTTAACCTCCTTATCGCCAACAAATATGGTTGTTTCGGTATTGCCTTTGTATTTTTGATATAAACGATCAATGTCTGATGCGGCTGTTTGTGCCTTTACCTGCAACGAAACAAATACAGCACAAAGCACCATTATAGCCTTAAATATGTATGTTTTGCTTATTGAAGGTAAATATCTATTTATCATGATACAATTATAGCAGATTAGTGTTAAACCCCATCAAAAAATCAAGGTTTTAACTCGTAACACTTTTTATAGTGCAGACTACAATTTGTGTTAATGGATTAACTGCAACAGTCATATCACAAAATAGTTACAAGTAAAACCCCATAGTACAGCACAGTTACCTATCTGTGCAATATTATTTTAGTGCAAATTATAACCAGACTTACTAACCCAATTATGCGATTTAATTTCATTGCAGCATGCTCGGCATGCCTGCTGTCTTTTATTACTTATCAAACCGCCTTTTCACAACGTATGATGGAAAAACTTGGGCGTGGCGTAGTGGCAATTAACCAGGGAGGTGGCAAAATTTATGTAGGCTGGCGCATGCTGGGTACCGATCCTGATAATATTGCCTTTAATATATACAAGAGTACAGGTAATAAAGCGGCCGTTAAACTCAATTCTTCTCCTATTACTGCTACTACAAATTACGTTGATAGCAATGTTGACTCCACCGCAGCAACCAGCTACTTTGTAAAAACGGTTTTAAACGGCAAGGAATCGGAAGTTAGCAAGCCATTTTTACTACCGGCAAATAACGGTGCTAAGCCTTACCTTTCAATACCGCTGCAAACCATGGCTGATTACAAGCCTAACGATGCATCTGTTGGTGATTTGGATGGCGATGGTGAATACGAAATAGTTTTGCATCAGGTAAGTCGCGGTCATGATAACTCGCACAACGGAATCACATCAAATCCTATTTTGGAAGCTTATAAACTCAACGGCACTATGTTGTGGCGTATTGATTTAGGGCGCAACATTCGCGAGGGTGCGCATTATACCCAGTTTATGGTTTATGATTTTGATGGAGACGGTAAAGCGGAGATTGTGTGCAAAACCGCCGATGGTACTATTGATGGCCAGGGAAAAGTAATAGGCGATTCAACCAAAACATGGCGTAACGAAAACGGGCATATTTTAAGCGGCCCGGAATATCTAACCATTTTTAACGGACAAACAGGTGCCGCCATTAATACCACAGGCTTTGTTGCGGTACGTCATCCCGACACTGAAAATCCTACTACGGAACAATTAAAGGCAGTTTGGGGCGATGGCAGGGGTAACAGAAGTGACCGGTTCCTTGCAGCGGTTGCCTACCTTGACGGCAAGCACCCCAGTTTAATAATGTGCCGTGGTTACTATACCCGCACCGTTATTGTTGCCTGGGACTTTCAAAAAGGCAAGTTAAAACAGCGCTGGTTATTTGATAGCGACGCCAATGCCGAAAACCGTCGTTTCCGCGGACAGGGAAATCATAATTTGACCATTGCCGATGTTGACAATGACGGCAAAGACGAAATTGTGTACGGTGCCATGGTGGTTGATGATAATGGAAAAGGTCTTTACAGCACCGGTACGGGGCACGCTGATGCATTGCATGTATCTGATTTGGATCCGAATCGTCCGGGGCTGGAAGTTTTTGATATCCAAGAACGCTTCGGTGATGCAGGTGCTAATTTCAGGGATGCGCGTACCGGTGAAATGATATGGAAAATCCCATCAGTTAAGGCGGGTGAAGATGGTGAAGGTCCCGGAAGAGGTTTATCATTAGATGTTGATCCCCGTTATCCAGGATTCGAATCGTGGGTTGCAGGTGCAGGTATAAGTGGCATGTTTGACGTTAAGGGAAATAAAATATCTGAACGCAATCCTTCAGTTAACTTTGGAATATTTTGGGATGATGATATGCTAAGTGAACTATTGGATGGCACGCGCATTACCAAATGGGACTATCAGAATTCAAAGGCAGACATGTTGTTCAACGCCGCCAATTATGATTGTGTAAGCAACAACGGCACTAAGCAAAACCCGGTACTTAGCGGTGATATATTGGGCGATTGGCGCGAAGAAGCGATTTATGCTACCCGCGATGGAAAAGAATTGCGAATTTTCACAACTACCATTCCGGCTAAAAACCGTTTTTATACCTTTATGCACGACCCGCAATACCGCCTAAGCATTGCCTGGCAAAATGTTGCTTACAACCAGCCGCCACATACCAGCTTCTTTATTGGCAAAGACATGAAAACACCACCTAAACCAAACATTGTGGTTGTTGATGTCAAAAAATAAACATTCTCGCATAATATAAAACATAAGCAATCCGGCACTTATAAACTGCCGGATTGCTTAATTATAGCCTCCTTTAAAACTTACGTTTTTCTAAAGCTTCTAAGTAAACAAAGAGCTCATTTACTTATTATTAATACATGGTTAAATACAGCGATTTGAGTGGCAACTCAGGCGTTGAAGCTTATGACATTGGCAACAATTATATAAAAATACGTTTCAAAGGCGGCGATGTTTATTTATATTCATACGCAAAACCCGGAAAACGCCATGTTGAAGAAATGAAACATCTTGCCACTATCGGAAAGGGCCTTGCAACATATATCTCCCGCAACATAAAAAACAGGTTTGAAGCCAAATTATAATTGGCGGCATTGTGTAAGAGTTAATAGCATTGCAGTGAAACACTTTGTTTAGCACTTGAACAAAGCAATTGTTACGTAATTTTATATGGCTACGTTTAAGATATTGTTGGTAATACATATTAACCCGTATCTTTGTATGTAAATAGATAAGCCTATGTTAAAAGGATTTTTCAATGTACCGGCACCTCAAAACGAGCCGGTTTTAAATTACGGTCCGCGTAGTATTGAGCGTGCCGCTTTAAAAGCTGCCCTGGCCGAAGGCCGTGCGCAGGTTATTGATATACCTATGTATATTGGTGGCGAAGAGGTGCGTACAGGCAAAACGCTTGAAGTACGTCCTCCGCATGACCATAAACACTTATTGGCTAACGCTCATGAAGGCGATGCAAGCCATGTAAAAGCTGCTATAGATGCGGCTTTAGCTGCCAAAGAAAACTGGGAAATCATGCCTTGGGAGCAACGCGCCGCCATATTTTTAAAAGCTGCTGATTTGTTGGCTGGTCCTTACCGTGCAAAAATCAATGCAGCTACTATGTTGGGCCAATCCAAAAACGCTTACCAGGCCGAAATAGATGCGGCATGTGAGTTTATAGACTTTTTGCGCTTCAACGTGCAATACATGACCGAGATTTACGCACAACAGCCCATTTCATCTAAAGGAGTATGGAACCGGGTTGAACACCGCCCTTTAGAAGGATTTATTTTTGCAATTACACCTTTCAACTTTACGGCCATTGCCGGTAACCTTTGTGCCGCCCCTGCACTTATGGGCAACGTAGTGGTTTGGAAGCCTGCACCTACCCAACTTTATACTGCAAACGTTATTATGCAGGTTTTTAACGAAGCAGGTTTACCTCCGGGTGTAATAAATATGATAAATGTTGACGGCCCTGTTGCCGGCGATGTAATTTTCACCCACCGCGATTTTGCTGGTTTACATTTCACAGGCTCTACCCACGTTTTCCAAAATTTATGGAAGATAATTGGTAACAACATCAGCAATTACCGTAGTTACCCACGTATTGTGGGCGAAACAGGCGGCAAAGATTTTGTGCTTGCCCATTCAAGCGCTAACGCCGAAGTGGTAGCTACTGCTTTAGTACGTGGTGCATTTGAATATCAGGGACAAAAATGTTCGGCTGCTTCACGTGCATATATTGCTAAGTCAATATGGCCTGCAGTGAAAGAAAAGATGATTGCTGATATTGCAAGCTTCAAAGTTGGCCCAACCGAAGATTTTGAAAACTTTGTAAACGCCGTAATTACAGAGGCTTCATTTGATAAACTTGCTAAGTACATTGATGAAGCGAAAGCTAACCCTGATGTTGAAATTATCACGGGTGGAACTTATGATAAATCAGTTGGATACTTTGTGCAACCTACAGTTATACAGGTTCAGGACCCTTATTACGTAACCATGTGCGAGGAACTGTTTGGGCCGGTTTTAAGTATTTATGTTTATGAGGATGAGCAGTTTGAGGAGATCATGAATATCATTGACAATACCTCTCCTTATGCATTAACGGGCTCGATAATTGCACAAGACCGTTACGCTGTTACACAAGCTACTACCCGATTAAGAAATGCAGCGGGGAACTTTTATATAAATGATAAGCCTACAGGTGCTGTAGTTGGCCAGCAACCTTTTGGTGGTGCACGTGGCTCGGGAACGAATGATAAAGCAGGATCAATGCAAAATTTACTGCGCTGGTCATCACCACGCACCATTAAGGAAACTTTTGATCCGCCTAAAGATTACCGCTACCCATTTTTAGATAAAGAGGTATAACGCCTCTACAATATTGCTTGACTCTTTTATCAGTCTTTAAGCATCAAAACAAAAAGGTCATTTCGGTTTAAATTGAAATGACCTTTTTGTTTACTTTGAAGTTTTAGGAATAAAAAATACTACTATTCTTCTCCCTCTTCAGTTTTGTCAGCAATTCCTACATCCACGTTTAATTCGTATGATGGCGTTGATGCATCATAGGCGTGCTGCCAGGCTTCCATTTCGCCGGCATCTTTATTCTCAACATCATGTGCATTGCCTAGCTCTGTATCCTCAGCATTACGGGTACTTGCCTTTTGATTCTCTTCTTCGTTTATTGGTGTGGTGTTTTCAGCTTCCATCGTTATATAGTTTTTAAATTATAAGTAAACGATGAGTTGAATTGTTTTAGCAATTGTGTAACAGCGTCTGTAACGGAGCAGATTAAACGTCATAAACAATTAGTTTGTTGGAGCTGTTAAATAAGCATATGGAAACACAAAAAATGATTAATGGCAGCAGTGTAAATGATAGCTGGCAACAAATTGAAGCCGACTTACAAGCCGACCAAGGGATACTTAATTACGAAGCTTTAATAAACCAGGAAGGCAAAACCATAAAACTATACATTGATATTGACTTGGGCGGCGGATTTGAAGGCGGCTCAGAAATAACACAACTGTCTGCTCCATTAGCTGTGGCTACGCCGTTTAGATTTGCCCTGCATGATGAAGATTTTCTGGATTCAATTGGCAAATTTTTGGGCATGGAAGATTTACACACCGGCTATCCTGAATTTGATAAGCACGTCATTATAAAAACAAACCATGAGACCCGGGTTAGAGAACTGTTTGCAAACCCGGAATTACGTAGCGTATTTACCAATTTAAAAGACTTTGACTTTGGCATACACTTACATACTCCTGAAGGTAGTGACGATGAGCAACCCTACCTGGAACTAAATGTAAATTTAGGTTTAACCGCACCTGAACTATTAAAACCTGTATATATAGCTTTTTGCCAAGTATTAGCAGAACTTGAAAAGTAACAAATTATTACGCCCACCGCTGTTTTACATATGTTGCAGGGTTACCCCTATAAATGCCGTTACCTTCAATGTTAGTGGTAACTATACTGCCGGCAGTAATAACACTATCAGTTCCAATAGTAACACCTGGCCCTATAAAGCATGATGCTCCAACCCAACAACCATTCATAAGCGTTATTGAACCATTACGGTAAGGCATGGATGGTTGTTTGAAATCATGGTTACCTCCACAAATAAAAGCACGTTGTGATATGCAAACGTTGTTACCTATTGTGGTGTTCTCAAAGTTCAAAATAAATACCTCTTCCCCAAGCCAGCAGTCATTACCAATTGAAATTTTCCAAGGGAAATGAATGTTTACGCGTGGCTTTATATTTACACCGTTACCCACTTTAGCACCAAACAACTTGAGGAGAGCACATTTCAAGCTACTTGGAAATGGAAACGCTGTTAAAAAGAACATCATCTTAATAAGATACCAGCAAACTTCTTTTAATTTACTTGCTCCACGCTCAAAACCTGCTGAATTAAAATCACCTAACCTTACTCTTGAGGGCTGTGCAGTTTCCTTTAGAATGTCACTCATTTAACAAAATCTTTAAATACAAAACCCATTAACCAGCGTAAGCTATGTTAATGGGTTAAATTATTCATTCAATATTTATTTACCGAAAATCTTTTTCCAGAAAGATTTTTTCACCGGCTCATCATCGTAATACGGCGAGTTGTAATTGTAATCGGCGTAATAATAACTATTATAATTTCCTTCAGTGCTATCTGCCGAGAAGAAACTTGCCCTGAATGCGTTTGGTTCAAACGCATTCATAATAATGCTCGATTTATTCATGCGGTATTCACGGTCAATACGTGCAGGAAGTTTAACAGCGCTTATTTTTGATACACCTGAACGAATGACAAAAATGTTAATGTCAGACATCTGAATAAGCGGAATAGAATCGGAAATCAGTCCTACCGGTGCCGTATCAATAATAATGTAATCATATTGCTGTCTTAAAATTACCAGCAACTCTTTCATTCTATCTCGATGCAATAACTCCGACGGATTTGGTGGAATTTTTCCTGATGATATAAATGTCAGGTTTTCAATAACAGTTTTGTTGGTAATATTTTCCAGTGACGCCTGATTAGATAGGTATTCGCTTAAACCCTTATGATCAGGAGACATATCAAAAGTTTTATGAAGGCGTGACCTTCTTAAATCGGCAGCTATAAGCACTACCTTTTTATCCATAAGGCATAAACTGTTTGATAAGTTGACCGATACGAATGATTTACCTTCACCCGCAACTTCAGAAGTTATACAAATTATCTTTGACGCCTGATCGGCTTGCATGAAGCTCAGGTTGGTTCTTACCGAGCGTATTGCTTCAGCAAAAGCCGACTTTGAACTTAAAAGATCAAGGCTTTGTTTCTCATCTTCGTTCAAAACCTCATTGTTCTTCTTTATCATACCTAAAATAGGCACGGTAGAAGCTATTTGCACCTCCGCAGGGTCATGCAAATAAGGGTTTAGCGCACGCGCTAAAAAGATCAATCCCAAGCCCAGCATCAAGCCAAAAATGATGGCATTCTGGTAGATGCTTGCAGATATAGGACTAACCAATGCAAAGTTGGGTTTAGCATTTTCAACAACACTTGCGTTAGCTACAGTTGCTGCCCTGCTTATCTCCGATTCAAGCTTTTTTTCGTTAAGGTAAGTATATATCTTTTGTTTGATATCGAAATTGCTTTGCAGGTTAAATAGGTTTTGCTCATCTGTTGGATAGGCGCGCAAATTCTGTTTTAATTTGGCATTTTCACTATCCAAAAATCTTATTGTTTTATTATTACGGTCTTTCAACAACCGTATGTTATTCATAGCAGCCCTTTTAATCTCGTTAATTTGATTGTCGATAACCTGGATTAATGATGATTGCTCGTCGAACTGCTCTAATTTAACGTTACGATCTTTAATAAGGTTGTTGAGGTTTGCTATCAGCGTAGATAACAAAGATTCCGTTTGACCACCTAAACCAAGGTTAAGGGTAATAGCATTACGGTTTTGCTTCATCTCTGTTTCCAGTTGTTGAATATAAAGCTGTTCAATTTCTAATTGATTTTTAGCTTGCTCATTTGAATTTACCTCCGCTAACAATTGGTTGCCCTTTGCACTCAGGTTAACTATATCATTATTCTTCTTGTAATTCGAAAGTTCATCTTGTGACTTATTAACCTGCTGTGAAAATTGCAATAACTGGCTATCAATAAAATCAATGGTTTGTGTTGCAGCCTGTTTTTTACGACCAGCGTCATTTTTGATGTATTCTTCAATAATTGTATTTAAAATATCGGCAATCAAAACCGGATTAGGTCCTGATAGTCTCAAAGACATAATTTTGGTTTTGCCACCCGGTGTTATACTATAACCCCTTCTTACTTCATTAACCAATTCAGGTACTGTGTTGAAATGAATGCGGTAGGTATGGCTACCCATATTTAAACCACTACGAATAATAAACTTAAGCTGATCAAAGGTGATCATCTGTCCAAATTTGTAGTTGCGTTTCACCTCATCGCCACCTTTTTCGTAAGCCAGGGTAAAGCTTGCACCATCCTTACGCGTAACCTCAAAATCGGGTACGCCGCGCAACAAACTATCGGCTGAAACAATTTCAATAGGAAAAGGCTTTTGCGGATAAATATTCACGTCTTTAACACGACCCTTAGTGTAGTAAGTAACCGGATAGTCAAGATTATTAACTGCACTCTCTAACAAGCTCTGCGACTTCAAAATGAACATTTCTGTTTCATTTTCGTCACTGGCTGATTGATCTCCAAGGTTTACCAATTCGGTAAACTCAGTTTTAGTTTCGGCCATACGGATGATAGCCGTTGTAGCATAAATTTCTTTAGCAAATTTTAGGTACACATATGCACCCGCCAACATTATTGCAATACAGGCAACTATCCAATACCATTTGCTAAGAAATACACGAAGGATTTTCCCTATGTTAATCTTACCACCTGCCGGCTCATTTTCAATTTCGGCACTTCTATCTTCCATAAAAGACTTTTATTCTTTATAATTTTTATCCGGACAATAAATATTAACGGTTGGAATTGCTCAACCTGTCGATAAGCAAACCTGTATTTAACAGCAACGTAAAGGCACTAAGAAAGGGCAATGTTTGCTGTAATTGCTCAAGTCCCAACGAGAAACGGTTTGGTTGAACGTAAACGATATCATTGTTTTGAAGATAAATTTTATCGCTTGCTAAAACGTCAATGTTTCGCATATTCACATAAATCACCTGAGGATCTTTAGGGTTACCTCTGATAATTTGAACCGTTTTCTTATTAGAGCGAGGCGTTAATCCGCCTGCATCGCCAAGTAATTCAATCAAACTTGTACGCTCTTTGGTAAGCAAAAAATTACCTTGCCTGCCTACCTCGCCCAACACTGTTACTTTTGCGTTAGTAACCAGAATATTTATAATAGGATCGCGCAGCATAAGTGGCGGCTTCTGATAAATTTCTTTGAGCTTGTTCTCAGCTTGTATTATGGTAAGACCAACCAAATTAACACGACCAATTACCGGCAAAGCTACTGTGCTGTCAACATCAACCCTGTAAACCATTGCCGTTGTAGCAAACTCCATACCTGATGATAAACCAGATATAAGATTAGGATTTTGAAGGTTGCGAATTGTTATAATATCATTTCTAGAAATTATATGAGCTTTTTGGTCGGGATCGCTGCCACGTTGCATCACATAAACATCTTTAACGCTATCAACATTTAACTTTTCACGCGTATGAAAAAGCGTGTTTTTAGACCTGTATGAACATGATGAAAAGAAAACAAGTGCTACGAATAGCCCAAGGAACTGTGCAACAATAGGTAATTTATTGTTTTTCAAGAGATTAGATATTTAAAGTAAGTTGATTAACACTTGTGTAAGTTATTCAAAAAAAACGTGTTGCCGAAAATCAATATAGCGTGATCTATTTTAATTTTTCTTCTTCTATAAGCCTTATAGCCATTAGCATTTCAACCATGGTGCGCTGTAAAGTGTAGTGCCATCCGGCCCAACCGTTAAAAATCAATCCTTTTACAAATAGTGAGTAAAAGAATACAAAGAAGGGCGCCACTACCTTGTTACGGCGGATTCTGGCACTGAATGACAACTTTTCGCCGTTGTTATGCAATAATTTATGCGTTTCCTTAACCGAATATCCATCCTGATTAGCCAACCATCTTGATAACGACTTCCTGTCATCATGCAAAATTTTGGCTTTATAGTTACCGGTTGGGCCTTCAATTTTAAGGCGATGAGCATGCCCGTCATCAAAATAAGATCCTGCATCATGCTTGAATAATACAGCCCGCGGTGTAGTATTGTTACTCAATAATTGCCTGCCAAATACTAAAAACTCAAACTTTGTATAATAACCAACATTAGTATCACCTGTTAGTGAAAGTATTTGCTTGGTTTCGGTAATAAAATCATCTGTCAAAACATAATCGGCATCAAGGCTTAATACCCATTTGCTGTTAAGCAATGAAAGCCCGTAGTTGCACTGCTGTGCAAAGCTGTCAAATGGTCTGTAAACTACTTCTGTATTAGTGTAATGGTTTACAATTGCTAGTGTCTCGTCTGTACTTCCACTATCAAGTATAACAACTTTTTCAGCCCAGGTTAGCTTGTCAAGCACTCTCTTAATATTAGGCTCTTCGTTTTTTGTAAGTATTAGTACTTGCAAAACACTTTGTCCAATTTCCATATGGTAAAAATTAGATGTTTAAAATTATTTCAGCTTACCTGAACCTGCCTTTTGGTACAAATCTAAATATTGGTTGGCCAACACTTGTCCATTGTATTCATGATGAATAATTTCCGGTACCTGAGTATTGATGCGCTCGAGCTTTTCCTTAGACTGTACTATTGTATTTAGCTGAGATGCAATTTCTTGAATATCCATGCTCGTAACCCAGCCCAGGTTATTACTTTGTACATAGTTGTAAAGGCCTACGTTTTTACTTATCATCACAGGTGTGCCTACCGAAAGCGACTCAATTACAACTATAGCAAAGTTTTCGCTATGAGAGGTAAGCGCAAATAAGTCTACACCAGAAAGATACTCAAATTTATCTTCACCGCTTTTCCAACCTACCCATTCAAGCTTATCGGCGTTACCGCACTCTTTTGCTAATTCTTTAAGCGAGTTAAGGTACTCTTCTTCACCAGAACCAGCAATTTTCAAATGATAATCAAAATCAACCTTACTCAAAGCCTTTATCAAAACATCAAGGCCTTTCTTCGGATCAACACGCGACAAAAAAGCTACTGTGAAGATGTCGTTTTTAACACGCGGATATCGCTTATCAGATAACTTCACCAGGTTAGGTATTACCGCGCCCTTCCAGCTTGGTATTATAGCCTTTGATTCTTCCCACTCCAATTGAGTTGAAACGTGAAGCCAGCTATATTCAAGCAACTTTCTTCCTAACAGTTTATGAATCCACCGCTTCTTGCCGGAGTTATTAGTCTCCAAAATGTAATTGCTGAACATACCATGCGGCGACAAAATAGGTTTAACACCATTACGCCTGCAAACCCATGCTGCACCAATTACCAACAAGTTCCACCAGGAATGTATGTGAACGGCATCGAATTGCTTTACCGTTTTTCCCAGGTGCTTCCATAAGTCCGGAGAGGCGTGGGTATGGTCGCCAGTTACGCGCTTAAAATAAGTTACTTTAACGCCATCCACTAAAAGCTCTTGTCCGGGAATAACATCCAATTCACTTTTGCCGTTGGCCGTTGTGGTGTAAACAACAACTTCGTGCCCGGCCTTAACTAACTCTTCGGCAAGTAAGGCTACCACAACTATAGGGCCTCCATAAATGTAAGCCGGCTTGTAAGAAGGAACGATAAAAAGAATTTTCATAAGCGATTAATGCACGAAGCCTTCTGTTCGGGTAAAATATTTAGCAGTTTGCGGTATGATTTTAATGGCCTTTGCCGGAACTCCGGCGTACAATGTCCAGGTATCAGAAAATGTTTTACTTAATAACGATTTTGCACCCAAAACCGAATGTGAAGGTAAAACAGATCCCCCAAGAACCACAACGTTAGTTCCTACAAAGCAATAATCGCCAATTGTTATTGGTGAGCTGTCTTGCCTGTTTTCAAATACATCAATTGAGTGAGTAAGTAACTGCGAGTTATAACCTGCAATAGTTGAAAACCTTCCAATATGAATAGCACTGGTGCAATCAATATGATGGTTTTTTGTAATTGCTGCTTCTTCGCCTAATATCAATTCGGCTTTACGATTTTGTTGATGCTTAAAGTGTTTGGTTTGCGTATCATAAGTACTGAAACCGGTAATCCAGTTACTTCTGCCTATTGTGGCATTTTGTCCAAGCTCAATATAATCAAGATGTACAGCGGTAGTAAAATGATCAATGCGCGAACCTGCCTTCATTGTCATACTTCGTGGAAATGCCCAGGCTAAACCAACTTTAGCTGAGGGATGAATATTATATCCAAACCACTTTTGCAGTGCCCGCCTTTTTAGCGACCAAGGAAGTATTAATGCTATTAGTTTTAAAAACATGTTATTAAGCTACCGGCAGTTTATCTAATGCTATATATTGCTGAATAATTTTTTCCATTTCAAAACGCTCACAATTTTGAAAACCTCTTGTAATCAAATCATTTTTTAGCGCTTCATCTTGCAACTTGATCAATGCTTGAGCAAATTCTGAAGGACTATGAGGATCGGCATAAAGCGCTGCTCCGCCGCTAATTTCGGGCATGGGTTCATAACTACTTGCTATTACTGCAGCACCACATGCCTGTGCCTCAATAAGAGGCCAGCCAAAGCCCTCGTTAAATGATGGAAATACAAAGGCCTCACAAGCATTGTACAACGCACGTAATAATTCATGTGAGGGTTTGCTGATAAAAATAACACGCTCTTTGAGGCCTGCTTTATCAACAGCGTTTAAAAGGTCTGTGTCAGGTTCTTCACCTGCATAACAAACCAAACCGCTCCATTTTGTCCCTAGCTCCTCTACCATTTTTACCAGCATAACACGGTTCTTTCGCTGCAGGCCCGAACCAATATGCAATATAAAGTTTTGGTTTATGGCTAACCCTGATGTAGATAATATTTGATGAATCTGATCGGCGTTTAGTTTTCCAAAATCAGCGTTGAATGGATTTAATATAACTTTCCAGTTTGTGTAGTTGGCACTTGCGTCGGGTGCAAGCTCTTTTAACTGGTTAAGTGTAAATGCAGATACAGATGCAAGTTTTTTCGCTTTTTTCAGGTTACCCAAAATCCACTTTTGGAGGATTTTGCCAAAAGAAGAAGCCTGCTGATGCGAATCGGCATATCCTAAACCACCACGTATGGCAATCATATCATGCGCCGTAATCACCGTTTTATTTGCGGGGAGGTGCGCCAGATAAGGAGAGTTTGAATGATCGCAAACATGAAATGAAACGTCGGGCTTATTTAAGCCTTTAATCAGAATGCGCCAGCGAATTATAAGTGGAAATAAAATCCATTTATCAATATACCCCAACCACTTACCTATGCCTGTATTGGTTGATTTAAATCCTGTTCCTAATATCACATTGGGGAACCACAATTCGGTTTCAACGCCGCGTTTCGGGTATTCGCGATGCAACATTTCGGCAAAACGTTTCATGCTTTCCTGCCTGTCGGGTATATAATTTGATATCAGGATAATTTTCATGAACGAGCTATAAACTTTTTCTTATTCTGTCTCAGAGCGGCAAAGATTAAGCCTCCGGTTAACGCACCAAATCCTAAAGCTGTTGGCTGCGCCCATTGTCCCTGGGCAAGATTTACCAAAATAAAACTAAGCAGCATCCAAGGTAAAAAATTCTTCTTTGCCAATGCCGAGTATGACTTTAGTGTAACATCGAGCGTAACGCCAACCCTTATAAAAATGATTATTACGCCAAGCAAAAATCCCATTTCGCCAATTATACGCCCCCATTCAACTTCGGCGTTGAAGAGAAATTTGTTTGTACCGGTTTGCAAGCGCGCACCTGCGTTGGTGCCTAAACCCAAGCCATATCCAAAAAACGGCACCTTTTCATTTTCAGTTAAACCGCCAAGCAAACCACCAATAAAGCGCCCGAAAAACACGCCCTCTGTACCGCCTTCAGCGTTGTTTGCTACGGTGAGGCGCTCATTAAATGCCTGCGTACCTGTTTGAAAAAAACTGGCTTTACCTAATACGGTAAGCAATATAAATACAGCAATGCCCGCCATAGCAAATTTACCGGTAAGCCGCGGATTACGTATGGCTACAATAGTAGCAAACAGGGCACTAATAATAATTTGAAACAAAAATGTACGGCTGATTGAAAGCGGTATAGCCGCAACAAGGCAGCCTGTAACCACTATTAAAAACCACTTTTTGATAACTAAACTTTCATCCAGCCAAAAGTAGAAAACGTAGGCTCCAACTAAACCAAAGAATGATACGACCCCATTGGTAAAAGAAAACGTTCCGGGTGGTCTGAAATAACCCATGGCACCGGCAAAGCCACCTCCGGCCTCATCACCACCTATGCCACGGTTAACCCAGGCACTTTGCGGACTGTAAAACTGTAATCCAATTAAAACAGTCATCGGTATGGCTAGCCATAGCACAATCTCACCCAGCCTTAAAACATCATCCCGGTTAAATATGGCGCCAATTATAAATATCAAAGGGAAGTGCAAAAACATTATACGCGCACCAAAAAGTGCCACATAAATATTATGATGCCCAACCAGCAACGCCATAATTAAAGATATAACAGTGACCAGCCACGCCACCATTATATTTGTATTAATTTTAAAATAGCCGGCGTTTTGGGCTTTAACAATAAGAATTATAGCTATAGGGTCGCGCACAATGAGGAGTGGCGTAGCCAAAAAAGGCAACACCCATTTACGCAAAGCACCTTCAAAAATCAAAAGCCAAAAGTATATCCAAATCCAGCGCTTTAAATCAGCAATCTGTTTTTCTTTATTACTTAAACGACGCTTTTTGTCCTTTTTAAAGCTCTTTAAAAAACTTAATATGTCTTTGACTATTATCAAGGCAATCTCATTTACTAAATAATAGCAGGCAAAATGTTACTTGCGTACTTCTCCCAGGTATAGGCTGCCGCATGTTGTTGTGCACGTAAGCCCATATGTTGTATCTTGTCTCTATTTTCAAGAAACCATGTAATCTTTTCGGCAATTAATTCTGGCGATCTGATTGGCACCAGGAAACCTGTTTCGCCCTCTATAACCAAATCATCACCACCGGTGTTAGGCGTTATAATAAGCGGCAGTCCCTGGCTCATGGCTTCCTGCATAACCAATGCCCTGCCTTCAACAATTGAAGGTAAGCAGAAAACATCACAAGTGCGCATTAATTCGAGCACCTGCGCATGAGGACGTCCTTTTTCGTAAGTAAAACCCGAGAACTGATTTTTATAGAAACCTGCATCAGTTAATAATGAACCCATAACCACCAATTCAACATTAGCAGTGTTAAGCATTTTTACAGCCTCAAACAAATCTCCTAACCCTTTACGCTGACCCATTGAACCTGCAAATAATACTCGTAGCGGCTTATTAGGGTCGCGTTGTTTTGTAGCAGCATTATAGCTTGGAGTTACCGGCGAACCAAAAGGAGAAACTATAACCTCTTTATTTTGAGCCCAATCAGGCAGTGAATCTTTTACAAAATTGCCTGGCACTATAACCGCATCTGCCAGTTGCAATTCGGCAACCTTACGCTCAAGCTTTGCTGGCGAATCTTGTATACCACCACCCAGCGTTACCGCCCATTGTGGCAAACGCTCAGCTTCTTCGCTCATTAGTCTGCGGCCCGTTTCCCAATAAGCAATGGGTAAATCATATGCGCGTTTTAAATTCATGGCTTTTGCTTTTTCAAACGTGGCCAATGCACCGTCTTCGTACGCATAAACACTGCTTAAACTCGCTTTTGAAAATTTTGAAAGCTGGCCAGCAACATGCTTATCTAAACTTTGATAAATGTTATCCATACTAAACACACCTTTTTCGTGTGCAGTAAGACTTTTGAATTTAAGTTTATTACTTATTACATGCCCTAACTCAATCCACGGGTACATATGCGTATAAGGCTGCAGAATGGGATCAAATTCACGACGTTTAATTTCACTCAACGGCCCAATTCCACCAAGCTTTTGCAGCGTTGAACCAGGGAAAGAAGCCACTGAAGTGTAAAAAGCCTCCAACTTGCCTGCATTTGCCAAGCTTGTTGCAATTGCTCTTAAAAACGTATTTCCGGTTGGATGCAATACAATAACTTTACCCATGCTGTTATTTATTTAGTGCCTGATTAATAGCATGAACATATTTATCCATAACATAAGCTTGTTTGTGCAAATTGAGGTGCTCAACGCCGTTTTGTAGAAGCGTTTGTTTGAGTTGTTGGTCGTTTTCTAAGTTAAGAAGTTTAGCAACAAGATCGTCAACATTTCCTTTTTCAAATAAGATGCCTCCTTTACCTACAGCTTCACTTAATCCGCCGCTATTTGATGCTACAGGTATACAGCCGCAGGCCATCCCTTCAAGAGCCACCAAGCCAAAAGGCTCCTCCCAAACAGAAGGAATGAGCATATATTGATGCTGATTTAACGTATCTACTAAAGCCTCACCTTTTTTGGTGCCTTCAAAAAACACTTTACCATCTATCTGAAGATTTTGAGCCTCACGTTGAAGACTCTCTAACTCAGGACCCTGACCAATAATAGTTAGAGTTGCGTTTGTATCTCCTGACTTTGTAATGAACCCGTGAAAAGCCTTTAAGGCTATAATTGCTCCCTTATCAGAAACCAACCTACCCAAAAAAACAAACTTCTTATCACGACGAATTTCGGGTTTAACTTTAAACAAGTCGTCGTTATAAGGATTTGGTATTACGGTGGCTCCAGGATGGCAGGCTAATGCAATGGCTTTACTACATGCTATTACACTTTCGGCTTTTTTCAACCAAAACTGTTTAAGCTTATCTTGAATACCCTTTTGACCATCAACCCTGGCAATCCAGGTGTGTAATGCTACTACTAAAGGTTTACCGCTTAGCAAATTTGGCCATGACAAATTCAGGCTAGGGTTATTCTCAAATACAAGATCGGCCCAAAAATGTAGTTTTAGCAACTGCATTTTTGATGGATTTCGAATTACAGGATAATCACGGTTTTGTGTTGCAGCGTTTGCTGCGGATGTAGTTACTACCTTTATCTCATATCCGCGGGCGTGTAAAGCATTGCAAACCACGTCAGACATGGTTTCAATGCCACCCACATCAGGGTAGAACTTGTATGATAAAAATAATATTTTCAAAACAGGTAGATGGTGTAGTAAGTGACAAAAATTGAATTTTAAATGATTGAATTTATTAATTCTTTCAAAAAATACCTTATTTTATTATCGTTTTTACTTACAATGGCTAAAGATAATATAAATATTTAAATTCCTTATTTTATAGTAACATTTAACTATCAGACTATCCTTTAATATTAATGCTTTTTGGTTTTACCTGTCTTTAATTTTTTTTGCAGGCACCCCTCCCCAAATTTCATTTGAAGGAATACTCTTGGTAACCACTGAGCCCGCAGCCACAATTGCTCCGTCACCAATCGTTACGCCTTTTAATACTACTACATTGCAGCCAATCCATACATTCTGGCCTACGCTAATAGCTTCTTCAGGGCCATTTTGTATACGCATTAACTGGCCTTGCTGCATACCATGATCGTGATCAATAAAACGGCATCCTGAGGCAATAAGTGAGTCGTTGCCAATGGTTATGCCTTTAGTGATATTGAATTCACATCCCGTTCCTACAAAAACGTTGTTGTGAATATTAATTGACGGACCTAGTTTCCAAATTCCGTCATATTTAAAATAGATACTACGCTCAAGTAAACAATTGTTTCCAATGGCTACCTGATGTGGCCACGTAACGTGAACTGATGGCAATGTAGTGTTTTCGCCAACTTTCATTCCCAGTAAACCGTAGCGTAACTTGCGTAACCCACTGCTTAATTTATTTAAGTATCTTACTTTTAACACAAAAAAGCCGTGCTGTAAAAAGTAGCTCATATTATGATTTGCTATTAGCTAAAACAAATTCAACAACCTGGTCTGATACTTTTTGCCAATTACGGTTTGCCGTATAAGCCAGAGCGTTTTTCCCAACTTCGGCAACTATTTGCGGGTTACTATAACAATGTTTTATAGCTGTTGCAAGCTCAATATAATTTCCATTTGTAAACAGGAAACCGTTTACGCCATTTGTAATCATATCTTTTTGCCCATCGCTGTTGGAAGTAATGACGCATTTGCCCGCCGCCATAGCTTGTAATAGGCTAAGGGGCTGACCTTCGGCATAACTGGGTAACACCAACACAGAGGCTTTGGCTAAATAATTAACCTCATCTTGCTGTTTAAAGCGCGGAACCACTTTCACGTTTGGCTTAAGAGTTTCGGGCCAGTCGTTTAAAACGGTTTGCTCGTCTTTACTTGTACCAATCAGTAGATAATTAATCTGCAAACCTTCTTTTTGCAGTAGTTCGGCGGCTTTAACTAAAATTTTAATGCCTTTACGTATAACCCAACTTGCATTAAACAGCACTGTAAAACCGGCATGTTCAGACACCTTAACATCAGCAATTGGCGTTACACCATTTTTAAATACATAGATGTCTTGCTCGCTACGGTTATACTTTTGTTTAACGTATTCTTTATCGTCTGTATTAATCAGTAAAAGCTTGTCAGCATGGCGTAGGCCTTTATCGCATCCGCTTAAGCGCCATATAGGGAAAAGTATCTTTGTGCGCCACTTAATAGGTTCATCATCGGCTCCGGGTACTGTGCCATTCAAGGTTGCATCCCAATACCGACGCTCAACGCCATGGCTTTCTACAAAACATGGTATACCTTTTTTTGCAAAAACACCTGCGGAAGGTTCATGAACAATGAAACTAACAGGCTTTATTTTAAGGCCTTTAAAATACTGATAGGCTTTGCGCGGAAACAAAGCCGTATGTTTCAGCGGACCTACCTGAGCAGGCCCTATATGAATAAACTGGTAACCAGCTCTTTCAAATGCATCTTTCCAAAAATATTCAACCCGGCCCATACCTGTTTCGGGCGAGATGTCTATTTGCGAAACATGAACTATGATTTTATTTTCCATAATTTAAGACCTGTAACTGATGATTTTGGCTGGAATACCTACCACTATAGCATATTCGGGCACATCTTTGGTAACAACAGCGTTTGCACCTACTACTACACCATCGGCAATTTTAACACCTGGTAAAACAACACAACCTGCTCCCAGCCAGCAGTCGGCACCAATGGTTATACCAATTTTCTCGGTATCAATGTCTTGGTCATGAATAAGGCGACTTTTATCTTTATAGGCGTGGTTGGTTGAAATAAGCTTCACGCCTTGCCCAAGCATAGTGTTATTGCCAATGCTGATTTTAGCGCGGCTTGCCCTTAAGGTAGAGTAGTCGCCTATAGACACGCGCTTACCGAATGTTATCTCACCACCATCTTCGGCTATTAATGACACATAGTTATGCAGATCAACATGCTGATTAAAGTTTATGATGCTTCTGTCATCAGCTGTTTTAAGCGTAGTGAACTTACCAATGTAGGTGTATGGATCAATCAGGTTACGATAGTTTACACCACGTAATCTGAATTTTAATAAAGCTTGTTTTACGGCAGATTTTAAAGACATGTTTAAACTGAGGCTTGTGAGATGAGCATTACACTTTTTTCCATTTACGGCTGTTGTTAACCGTTAAAATAATTTCAACAAAGTAATTATAGAGTGCTTTTGCAGAACCTAAACCTTTAGGAGCGTTCTTGATAGTAGTTAACCGCGCTCTTGATATGGTTACCAGTAAATCTTTTAAGGTTTTTGGCTCACCAAACTTAGCATGGTAGTACATCCAACTTTCGTGGTAACGGGCAAATTTTTGCGGAGATGCAATTGGACGAGGAGGATGGTAAACCCTTGCCGAACTTACAAAAGGTACTTTATTACCGGCCAATCTTACGCGCTTATTTAAATCGTTATCTTCTAAATTTGGAAATTTGTAGTTTTCATCAAAGCCCCCAATTTTATCAAAAAGTTGCTTAGCAATTGCAAAATTGCATGACCATAGGTGGCCGCCTGTTATGTTTATTGGAGCAGTGAACAGCGGATCAATTACATCATCAGAATATATCGCCCCTTCCATTACCTGAATTTCAGGGTTGGTTTGAATATGAGCAGCATAGTTATCAATAAGATTATTATCCGGCTCACAGTCATCATCCAAAAATATCAGCCACTCGTTTTGTGCCTGTTTTGCGCCGTTATTACGGTTCGCCGCAGGTCCGCATTTAGGGCCCGCTACCCATCTCACATGAGGATAGTGCTCTTCAATAAAGCTTTTAGCAATGTTACCGGTGCTATCATCGGTTACAATAATTTCGTAATTATGATTACCCGTTTGTACGCCAGGCAAGAGCTTCTCCAGGCAAATACCAAGCAGTTTGTTACGGTTACAGGTGGGAATGACTATTGAGAAATTCATGTCCGGTTATTTAATGCAAAATCAATATCAGGCTACCTTCTTCTTCAAAAAAGGTTTTTCAATGAAACGATAGCTTAAAGCTGATACTATCATGGTTACAACAATTACCAAGGCAAGCTCGGTCAGCATCATGTACTTAGCCAAGCCACCAGTCATCATTTTATTAAGCAACGTATCAATGTAAACCCTTATTGGCAAATGCCAAAGGTAAATACTGTAAGATAGCATTGATATATATACGGCAACCTGGGCTGATAATGCTTTGTTGAATATAGTTGTTTTTGCGAGCATTATTAAGGTAATAAGTGATGTCCACAGCATATTGTTTACGGGCACAATGAGCTTCTGTAAGCCGGGAAAATAATGGTGATATCTTACGTGCATAATTGCGTAAATAGCAATCAGCAGTATAAGTATTACAGGCACGGTAAGGTTTTGTCTGAGCGATACCGCCTTGTATTTTTCAAATATGATAGCTGCGATTATTCCCCAGCCAAGGCAATCAATATTAGATGATAATGACGAGTATAGCCTTTCAAGCATGTCTTTGTCATTAAAATACGTAAGCTGCACATAGCGATATGTATAGGAGTACAATATGATAACAACAGGCACTACAAATACGCTTACATTACGCTGCTTTAAATAAAAGAGAATCTCCATTATTACCGGCAGTAGCAGGTAAAAGCGCACCTCCACCAACAACGACCATGTAACAACGTTTATGTGCAAGTCATCACTTATAAATAAAACATATTTGATGATGTTCCAGAGTGAGAATGTTAAGTTTTGGTAGTTGAGTATGGCAAGTACCGCCGATGAGACTAAATAAAGGGGCACTATTCTTAGAAGCCGCTTTCTGAAAAAACTTATAGTGTATTGCTTCTTATCGGTAGTTTGAGGGTAGTAAAGCAAATACTGTCTTGAAAGTAACAAGCTGCTTAAAATAAAAAACACCTGAACGCCTAAATAACCTGTTCCAATAATCTCATTGAAACCGGGTATGGCATTAATATAAAAACCTACGTGGAACAGAACAACCAATGTCACCGCCAGTGCTCTGAAACCGTCTAATTCTTTAAGCATTATTAAAAGTAGTTATGCTTTACAGCACTTAGTTATTTAGGATGTTAAGGATAGCCTTTATTTTAATCCTCATCCGGTCTTTAAATTTAAGTTTTTTTACACCCTCCAACTTAAATGCAGCGTTTTCTTCTGCGGTTAAAAACTTAAAAAAGTATTGATGTATATAATTGCGGCTGGTTAACGGCACACCGGCCCAATGTATAAAATAAGGTTTATCGTGTTTTTCAAAACGTTCAAAAGAAGCTTCGTCTGTATAATCACCAGCCCATGTAGATGCCATTGATACAGGAGGCATGGTCACATTACTTATTTCTACATCGGCACAGTTAACCAAAATGTTTATACCAGGCTGATCTTTGTATAAGTAATTTTTATGAAATAACGTCTCGGTAAAATTAGTCTCACAAAAGCGCATTAATTCGTCTGCCTGGTAGAGCACCTTATCGCAGGCAAATTGGCCGCTGTTAAAAACCAATCTGGTCCAGGTAGTTGTTTTAGCTTTTATATACCGCAATGTTTCGTCCGTGAAAGTATGTTCGGGCGCCATCCAATGCGTGCATGAGGTAATGAAGCCGCTAAGCGGCTCAAGTGTATCTTCAGGATTTTTGAAGAAAATAACGTCGCTGTCTACAAATTGGTAATTAGGTAAGGTTAGGCATTGAATTTTGCGAAAAGCAGGCCATAGCTTATTCTTATCAATCCAGCCCGTAATTTCGGGCATTTCCCACCATGTTGCGTTCTCAGGTAATTCGAACTTATTGTCATCATACGGAATTACGTAAAGCGGCAACGTACAACCAGTAGCCCTTAAAGACCGCTCCATTGCTAAAAATCGAACTTTGGAATGCTCGTTAGCAAGCGTTACAATTCTTTCTAATATCATTGCTGTACGTTTATGCGTTTAATTCGAGTTTTTTGATAAACCTTGCAGGGTTACCCACCCATATTTCGTTAGGCGGAACACTTTTGGTAACCACGCTACCAGATCCTATAATTGAATTTTTGCCTATTGTTACGCCGGGAAGAATGCATACATTCATACCAATCCATACGTTATCGTCAATAACTACAGGTTTCGAATATTTGATATTGTCCTGATCATCGCGATGACGATCATCAGAGTTTATAACATGATTTATTGAAGAAATTCCACAATTACTTGATATTAAGCAATTTTTACCTACAGTAACCCCAAAAGCGGCGTAGATGGTTGTATAAGGTGCTATGAGGGAATTGTCGCCAATTGCAAAGTTTTGCGGGTAAATTACCTGGCAGGTAGCATCAACCGAAACGTTAGTTCCACAACGCTTAAAGTCTCCTTTTATCCGCTCACTTTTCAACTTTAAAAACCAGCGTTCTACCCTGAATACGATTTTTTTAATCATTAGATTTTTAAGCGTTTGTCTATCTTCCTTAAATTGATGTTTACTTTGTTGCGGCAGGCGTTAACAAAATTTGCTGATAAGAGCATATTCACCTTGGAGGGAAATTTCTTAAAAGTTCCTAAACTATTGATGTAATACGGCGGCTTAAGCTGTGTATTTATATAAAAATAGTAGGTGGCTTTAAAATATATGAAGTGGACCAGTAAATACTCTTCGCCTCTGTACAAAATTTGATTTTGATTTACCGTCACCGGCTCTTCGCCTTGCGGCTCAAGCAATGTATCTTCAAAATGACATCGTAAACCCAATTTACGCTCATCAAATACAAGCTCGGTAAAGCTTTGTATATTGGTGTTTAAATCTTTAATGTTTGCGCCGTCTTTTAATTGCTTAAAAAAGCTACCTCCGCATTCGTCAAAACCCGTATACTCAATTTCCTGAAAGCTTTTTTGCCAATCGCGGCTTTTCATGAAAAGTTTATTGCAGCGCTCTGTGTTTCTGAGCAAAAAGAATGAGCCTGAAACGTATTCCTTTATGCCACTGTAAAAATCTATACTGTTAAGTAACTCCGTGCTAATGAACTTACTAAAGTTGCCCAAAATAAGATCGGTATCTACAGATCCCCAGAAATCATAACCTGTTAAATACTCCTCAAAAATGTAACCGTATGTCGGTTTAAGATCGCAAAACTTATAAGGTTTATTGAAAGCTACCTTTATACCTAACTTACTATTGAAAAGCTCTTGTATTTGCGCGTAGGGCTTAAGTATAATCTTAACATTTGCCGGTAAGGCCATTGCAGGCTGCTGTTCGGCAAACATGATAAGATCAATCGGAAGATTTTTGACAGAATCAAAAAACAGGCTGAAGTACGCCGGAAACTTTCCGTAATAAGGAATAACGAAAGCAACTTTGGGTTGTACTGAACTGGTTGTATTCATTACTTACCTTTAATTTTAAACAACAGCTTTTTAAGCAACTGATGTGGTTTGGAAAGCTGGTAATATCGCAACTCATTATTGCGCTCAATTTGAGGAAGTAAAAATGGGTAATGCTGCCTTATTGCATCAATTCCCTCATGTCCTGAATCGGTAGTGCTCGACACACCGGTTTTGTCAAAATAGCTTATAATGAGAGGAATCTTTTCAAACTGAGCATGATGCTCAATTAACGACTGAACCAGAAAAAACCAGTCTGACGCTACCTTGTATTCCTCCTTATAGCCCCCTAACTTATTAAGCAAAGTGGTTTTAATAAAAGTTGCCTGGTGGGGTAAATTGGTATAGGTAAGTTTAAACAAGTCCATATCGGGCTCGTGCACAGGCGTTGTAACCGAGCCATTACCAAAAATGAAATATACATCACCGTATATTATTTCTTTACCGTTTAAGTAAGCTGATGCCTTTTGCAATATATCAGGAGCTACTAAGTAATCGCCTGAATTCATGAATATGCAGTAATCACCTTTGGCAACTGCTATACCCTTGTTCATAGCATTCCAAATACCCTTATCCTTCTCGCTTACCCAATAAGTAAGGCCTGATTCATATTTTTTAATAACATCAACACTTTCATCGGTCGATCCGCCATCAATAACAATGTATTCATAATCGTTAAAAGTTTGGCTGGTTACCGATTGCATAGTTTTTTGCAAGCCGGCAGCGTTATTAAAATTTATAGTGATTACAGAAAGCTTCATTAACTACTTGTGCTTAACAGTGATTTATAAAGTGATATGTATTCGTTTATTTTATCGTTAATATTAAAGCGCTTAAGCGTATCAGCAATGATGGCTTCGCGGTTGAAATTTGTGCTTAGCGCTTTTTTAAGGGCTATAGCTAATGCATCAGCCGTAAAGTTGGTAGCTAAACAACCATTAAGGCCCTCAATTATTATATCCTTACTTCCTCCGTTAGGGAAACTTACTACCGGAGTTCCACAAGCAGCCGACTCAATGGTTACCTGCCCAAAAGCTTCTTCAACTGATGGCATTACAAAGTAATCAGCCGCAGAATACAGGACGCTCAATAAACGATCATCATTGATATGCCCAACCTGGTAAACATTAGCTGCTTCGGGGACCACCCCGCTTCCAAACACGCAAATACACAGGCTTGAGTTATCTATTTGTTTCAATGCTTCCAGCAGTAACCCGTAGCCTTTACGTTCATCATGTGGAATGTCTGAACCAAAAAGAAGTATAGTTTTATCTAACGGAAGATTGAAAACCTTGCGAGCAAAAACAGCATCATGTGGTCTGAAAACCTCGCTATCAATTCCGTTATGGATAACCCTTTTATTAAACCTACCTATGATATCGCTTTTATCGGCCTTTTCCTTAACCCAATTTGATATGGGGACCATGGTCAAATCAGCCCCCTTAAGAGCTTCCTTTCTTACCTTTTCGTTGGTGGTAAGCTCCGGTTCAAGCGCTTTAAACGGAAATCCCAGCTCATAATGATAACCGCCGCCGCAGGTATACAAATCGGGCATGCGCCAAACCACCGGCTTAGTATTTTTAGCAAAAAAAGATGGTTCATCAACAAGGCCTCGCACCCAGTTCAGCTGAATAATATCGGCCTCCTGGTATAACGGGCTTTGTGTAATATCATATTCAGACGTAGGCTCAGAGTAAATCATGCCAGGCTTAAGCTTGCTTTGCAAAGCAACTACCTTAGCACGGTTACGCAAATATTTTACTTTACCTGTAACTCTATCTGCTATCTTACCTAATTTACCTTTTTGCGGACCGATAAATTCATAAGTTTCGGCATTATTTTTTGTACGTTGTAAAAACAGAACTTTTGAATCGATGCCATGTTTAAGCAAACCTTTGTGTATGCGTAAACATGCTGTAGCAGCACCACCAAAATCTACGGTATTTACGTGTAATACTTTCACTTAAACTTAATTTATTGTTTGCAAAACAACCATTTAGCTTTTTAGCTGGCTCAACGCTGCTTTATAACACTTAAGCCTGTGCTTTAAAGCAATTGACTTACAGGCTATTGATTTGAGAAACATTTTTAAAGGAGCCAAATCAAAATACTGAATCGTATTATCGAAAATAAGGCTGTCTATTGCTTCTTGCCTTCTTTTTGTCAATTCACCAATTTGCTTCAAATACGCCCTTATATTTTCTCTCAGTCGAATATAATTATTAACAATTTTCAACCTCTTAGTTTTATCTACTGATCTGGAGATTGAATTAGCGGTTGCATGAATGTTAACCGTTCTATCGGCAAATGATGTTAAACGAGCTCCGTTCTTCAGCATCTTAAATATCAGGTTATACTCCTGCGATGATGTTTTGTCATTGTCCCATCCGCCAGCGGCTACAACAGCCTGCTTTTTCCATAGTACGGCACTGGTGCGGCCCAGTTGTGAGTTGATTAATCTTAACCAAACATCTTCATCTTGATGGAGTGCATTTGCATTTTTCACAACTCCATCTTCAATATAGTTGTAAGCAGTTGTTATAATATCGTCTTCATGCACAACATCAATATTCACCAGTAGCTCAAACCTGTTTGGTTTTAGCTCATCATCTGCATCTAAAAACTGTAGCCACTCGCCTTTTGCCAGTGCTAATCCGCAATTACGCGCTGCTGCCGATCCTGGCCCCAATTCATTTACTCCGATTATTTTGTCAGGGTATTGCTGTACATATTTTTCAATAACTGTCTGCGTATCATCCTTACTATTGTTATTTACCAGTATCAACTCCCAATCGCCGTATGTTTGCGCAATAACGCTATCTACAGCTCTGTGCAGGAACCCGGCAGAATTATAACATGGTATAATAACAGATATCATTTAAAACTATGCAGATTTATAAGTTATCTTATTTGACACTTGGTTTCGTTCCCTTTATTATTTTTTTGATGCCCTGTTTAAATTCTACGCGGTTATCGATTACCATGCAGGAATTTGCTAAGCTCATAAAGTCTTCTTTATGGCTATCGGCAATCACCTTTTTAAGTTTCTGAACCAAAAATGCAGATGAATAATGCTCATCAAAAACAGTTCGGAGATCATTTATATAACTATCTGTAAATTCGTTGCTGTTGAATTTTGGATAGGCATCTACAAATGTTTCGAAGCTATCAAGCTTTACCCTGTCCGAAAAATTGTATTTAATAAAAGTATCAATATTTTGAGGGGTAACTAATACCGGCACTTCCGAGTTAGAGGCAAAACCCAAAACTAGCTTACCGTATGCTACCGCTTCCCAAAAACCACGGCCAATTCCTATTACTATATCATAATAAGGTATCAGTTCTTGGGTGTTACTGGTGTGTTCGGCATCAGTAAACAGCTTTATTCCTTCAACGCCTTCAATTTGCTTTTTTATTTCTTCAGCAGCCTTAGCGTCCTCTTCATATCCTATTAGGTGGGTAACAACATTTATACCCATTTCTTTAAAGCGTTTATGCTGGTTAATGGCCGATATAAACGTTTGCAGGTATTTAAAGTTAATACGCGACACCCTAAGTATCTTCAAGCTATCAGCCTCAGCAGGATTTGCGGTGGTAAATTGTGAAACTCTTTGGTTATTAGGTTGAGGTACCTCCACCCTGTTACTAACCAAATACGAGTTTTTCACCTGTTTGCCTTTACAAAACTCCATGTTTTCGTTGGAGTAGAAGATGATATTATTAAAGAACTGGGTAAGCTTGTAATTACCCCCGCCCGCACGAACGTAAATAAATTTACATCCATAAATAAGGCAAAACCACCTCAACAATAAAGTAAGCGACTTTTGAGAGAAGGAAAATATTGCCTCAGGCCTGTACTCTTTAAAGTATTTCCAGAGTTCGTTATATTTCTCTGTAAATGATTGCGCTGGTTTTAGCAAAACGTCTGTTTCCGCATCAATAACCGTAGGATGGCTCAGTTCGTTATAATGTATAACCTGAGTACCATACTCGCGCTGTAATTCATTGCGATACGTGAGCAAGCTATAATAAGCGCCGCCTTTACCGGTATTTATACCAACAACAGAGGAAAAATAAAAAGCAACATTGCTCATATAGTAATCTATATTACCCTTTGTTCAACTTCTAAATCAACACCAAACGCGTCCTGTACCTTTGCCTTAACACTACTGATAAGTGAAAGTATATCAGAACCTTTCGCATCGGCATAGTTAATGATGAAACCGCTATGCTTTTCAGATACTTTTGCCCCGCCAACTGCAAAACCTTTAAGACCAAGTTCATCAATCATAGGACCAACAAACCTTCCGGGCGGACGCTTGAAAACGCTGCCTGCGTTTGGAAATTCGCGTGGTTGTTTTGCCCAGCGAGCCTCCTTGGTCTTGTCCATTTTGGCTTTAATCTCATCTGCGTTGCCCGTTTTCAGTTGCAACAGAGCACGACAGACAATCATTTCAGGGTTCTTTTGGAAAAAACTGTTCCGGTATTCGAAGTTTATATCGCTAACGCTGATGGTATTAAAAGTATCAGTGTTAGGGTCGTAATAATAAACCTCAATGAGCAGCGCCTTAATATCTTCGCCACCTGCACCGGCATTCATCACAACTGCGCCACCTAATGAACTGGGGATATCGTAGTAAATTTCTAAGCCGGTAAGCTCATTTGCTAAAGCAAACTCACTAAGCTCTTTCATGTCAACACCGGCCTGGCACAATACTTTATCCTCGCCCACAAGCGAGATATTGTTGTAAGTGCCTGAAAAAACTACAAAATCGGCATCATAGTAATCTTGCGAAAGAATAATGTTGTACCCGCCTCCGAGTACAATTTTCTTAGCATTCGGATCAGAAAACAACGTTCTGATATCCTCGTCACACTCGGGGAAGTAGGCATTGCGGCATACAGCACTCAAACGGTATGAGTTGTATTCCCGTAAATTAAAATTACTAAATGCTTTCATAGGTAAACAGCGGATTGACTGTGCTTATTCAACAGTGATGGTAACACCTAAGTTGCGCAACTTTTGTTCCATGTTGTTGTAACCGCGCAAGGCCATTTCAACATTGTGTATAGTTGAATTTCCCTGTGCCAATAAGCCTGCAATTACTACAGCCATACTACCACGCAAATCTGTTGATTGCGCATCTGCACCGGTTATGCCTTTTCCACCTTCAACGGTTATTGCACCGGGTGTCCAGGTAAGGGCGTTATCGTAAAATTTATTCAGTTCGCCACAATATTTTAAACGTTCCGGATAACGGTAGTCAAAAATTCGGCTTTTTCCGTTTGCATGCAGGCCTAACATAGTGTAAAACGGCTGCATGTCAGATATGATACCAGGGTGAGTACCACAGGCTAGTTCAAATGGTTGAATTTGTCCGTTAGTTAAACACTCCGGAGATACTATAACGTTTTTATCGTTCCTGTATAAATCAATACCCATGTGCTTAAGATGAATAAGCGGAATTTCCATGGTATCGAAAGGTACGTCTTCAACAGTTATACGACCACCAGATATGATGCCGTAAACAATCCAGGTAATTGCCTCAATACGATCTGGCATTACTTGAAAAATAGAGCCACGCAGATATTTTGCGCCTACTACTCGGATAAAGCTGTTACCTACCACATCAATTTTAGCACCTAATGTGCGTAAAAACTGAATAAGGCTATCAACCTCAGGGCTGATGTAAGCATTTTTAATAATGGTTTCGCCGTCAACAATAGAGGCTGAGATCAGAGCATTCTCTGTACCTCCAATAGTTGATATTGGGAAGTTAATTTCGCCAGGCTGGAAGCCGTTTGGCGCACTAACTTCAATATAGTCAGGCTTTTCAGTAACGGTTGCACCAAGCTGTTGCCATACCATCATGTGCAAATCGTAACCCCTGTCGCCAATTTTACAGCCACCAGGATATGGTATGCGTGCAATACCCGATCTTTTTATTAATCCGGCTACCAGTAAATAAGTAGTACGGATTGGGTAATTATAATCGCCCAGTTCAATGTCTTTATACTCGGCCGGGTTAACCGTAACTGATTCTAATTTTTCATCTACCGTAACCTTACCGCCACACTTTTCAATGAAATCCATTTTATAGCGCGCATCAACCAGTTCGGTAGGGAAGTTGTTGAGGGTAACAGTTTCATCGGCAATCAAAGCAGCACTAAGCAAACGTGTACTGGCATTTTTAGCCCCACTAACACGCACTTTACCCGATGGTGTTTGGCCGCCCTGTATATGTGCTTTTAAGTTGGATTTCATATTATAGAATGTTTGGTTATTGGTATGGTTAATTGAGATTAAACGTGTTGTAATGATACCATTTTTTGAAACCGCTCTGAAATGCCAAGCAACTCATTATAGTTGCCCGATGCAAGCAGTTGTCCTTTATCTAATAAGTAGATGGTATCCGCATTTTTTATAGTTGATAACCGGTGAGCTATTACAATCATTGTATACTCGCCCTGTAGCTCATCAATACTATCTTGAATAAATCTTTCTGTTTGCGAATCAAGAGCTGAGGTTGCTTCATCTAGAATCAATATATCAACCTGCTTGAACAATTCGCGGGCTATAGATATTCGTTGCTTTTGCCCACCCGACATTAATATACCATTATCGCCCAGCGTAGTATTTTCCTTATCTTCCAAGTTATCAACAAACTCCACCAGCGATACCTTCTTAATTACGCTCCAAAATCTTTCCTCGTTTTCAGGAGTGCGTGGCGCCCAAAAGGTAACGTTGTTGTAAACGTCATCAGAGAATATCACCGGTTCCTGAGAGATATAACCAATATGACCTCTGAAACTATCAAGGTTGTAATCGTAAATATTTTTTCCGTCAACCAAAAACTCACCATCGGAGGTTTTTAATAATGTGGTTATAACGTTAGCTAAAGTTGATTTACCTGATCCACTTTCGCCAATAAATGCAACGGTATGGTTTTTTGGAATAACCATGTTGATGTTACTTAAGGCAGGTTTGCTGTTGTAGCAAAAGGTCAAATTCCGGAGCTCGATACTTTTTTCAAACTTAGCGAAGCTTGTTTCAGGCTGAACTTCGCGCTCCTCATGCATAAGAACTTTTAAATCGGCAATGGTTTGCAGGCCGCCAAGGTTTTGCATAAAGCCTTGCCATGACATTTGTACCAGCACTAAACCGTTAAGTGCTCTGTAGAAAAGTAATAAGCTTAAAAGTATTGATCCTAATGAACTACCCATAAAGTTCACCTGAACAATAATAACAACGGCTACAATCAAAATAATTACAGGCTCGCGGGTGCTGGCCGTTACTGATTGCCACCTGCCTATTTTGCGGTTAAGCCTAACAACCTCGTCGATAACATCCTTCAACTTACCCGAGAAGCCCAGAAAATAGTTCGTTGCTTTTAAGTACTTAAAAGATTGTATTGCTTGTATAATAAAGCCACTGAATAAATTACCTCTTTTAGAGATTTCGATAGATGTAGCTTTAACGCTTTCAGTTATTTGCTTGTAAAGAAAATTTGAGAGTGCACCGCCTGCAATAATGAAGAATGCAAATTGCCAATTGGCTATAAAAGCCAAAACAATGTAAGCAATTAAAACAAGGATAGATTTCAACGTTCCCAAAAACTGAATCATCGCCTGTATATTTTTGCCAACCTCGGCGGTTACGGCATTTTGTATACGTCCGGCGTCAAGTTTTAAAAAGCCCTGATAGCTAAGGTTATCCAAGTCAACTATTTGCTTCATACGTAACGCAATCATATAACGCTGACGCAAATCAACCTGCTCCATGGACAGCCAATAATTTACAAGTCCTTTTACCACAAATACCAGCACCATAAATGCCAATACAGTAAATAAATTTACAGGTAAACCAACCCAACCAAAAGCATGGATTACAAAAGACATGCCTCCCATGGTATTTGTTGAGGCTGCGTTACTGCCATCATTTACAAATTGCAGCAGAGGAATAAAAAGAGCTAAACCAAGACCATCAAGCAGGCCAAGAAACACCGAAAGAACTATATTAAACAGCAACTGGTTACCCAACGTGTCATAAAAGTATCTGAAATACCCAAACGGCGAGTGTTTTAAGTTTAAAGCCATACAGCTGTTCTATAATTTAACATTTAACTAATATAAATCAGGCTTTAACGCCCGTATCAGTGTCACAATTCCATATTAACAAGTGAGGGTTGTTTTCTATGAAACTATCCGCCTCCTCATTTGATACAATCAGCGTACGCACTTTCCTTCCAATTAAACGCTCCACCTTTTCAACCTGCCCGTAAACATACATTTTGTCAAGGTTATTACCTACGAGCATCAGGTCTATTATCTTATTATCAATACCTCTTGCAAAGTCGCCTATTATATAAGCTGAGTGCAACTCCCCTACACGGCGTAATACCTTTTCAATTATTTCATCAATACCAACAAACTTTATAAGCAGGTTATAAATGTCTTTATAAACCGAATGCTTTTTGTTAGCCTGATATATCTTTTTATTACCGTCTACCGCTGATATTAATAACCCAGCATCTTCGAAGCGATTAAGTTCAACCCTTATCGCATTGCTCGACTCACCGAACTCCGTTTCCAAACCGCGCAAATAAGATTTGTTGTCGCCGTTAAGAAAAAACTTCATCAGCAACTTTAATCTTGTTTTAGATGTAATCAGCGCGTCTAGCATTGATGTTTGTACTTTGAGTAACAAAAGTACTCAAAGTAAATCAAGAAACAAATTTCTAATTGATTAAAGGTTATTTTCAGAATTTCAAATAATTGAGCAAGTTATTTAACTAGTTTAGGCGGTGCATCTTATGAAATAAAACTTACCTACCGTTTTGGTAGCGATTTTTTACGACACAGCGTTTATAACACAAAATTAGCTTAAATATAAAAGGCGGCGCTTGCTGCCATTTTGTATTTAATGTACTTTCAAGGTTAATGTCCTTTATCATCTTTTTCTCATATTTAAAAATGCGCCGTATTCTTTCCAAAAATGTTTGACATTTTTGTCAAACAAATGGGTGCAAGAGATACAGGAACCGAACAACTAATAAAGGACACTGCCAAACGTGTCTTTTTTGCCGAAGGTAAACTTCATGCTACCACGCAGGATATTGCTGACGCAGCAGGTGTCACCCGTACTTTACTGCACTACTATTTCAGGTCAAGAGATATTTTAATTGAAAAGGTATTCAGAGAAGCGATGCAGGAACTTACCGCAAGGTTTGATGCTGTAATGGGATCTGATTTTTTGTTTAAAGACAAAATTGAACGCTTAATTGAAGTTTACTTGGCCGAGGTTACTGAGTTTCCATACCAGGAGACATTTTTGGTGACTGAAATGATTCTCGATCCATCTAAATATCACGATGAAGATGAGTCAAAGAAGATCAAAAAATTTTTAAAGGATATAAAAGATGAGATGGATGCAGGGACTATTAAGAGCATGGATCCTTTGCAGTTTGCTATTAATCTTTTTTCGCTGCTTACTTACCCATTGTTGATGGCTCCGTTGCACAAACAAATGTTCGCACTTACCGATAGCCGGTATAACAAGCTGATCAAGGCACGAAAGCAAATAATTATGGATTTGCTCTTCTGATTTTTTTTATCTTGAATTTTACAAAATTGTCAAACTTAAAAGTAAATATAAACATAACAAACACTTCACAATACGTTAACACTATGCCACTTTTCAGAAAAACATCGCATCTCCTTTTAAGTATCAGCGCAAGTTTGCTGATCTTATCTTCATGCGGAAACAAACAGCAGCAGGCAAGCGCGGCAGCCGGTGGGCCACCACCTGTGCAAGCTTATCCGGCTTTTAAAATAGAGCAACAGGATGCCACCTTAAGCAACGAATACCCAGCCACATTACAAGGTCAGCAAAACATTGAAATTCGCCCTAAAATTGACGGCTACATTGAGAAAATTTACATTGATGAAGGTGCTGTTGTTAAAAAGGGCCAGCTGCTTTTCCGCATAAGCGCTCCGCAGTACCAGCAAAGTGTAAACAACGCTCAGGCGGCTATCAGCAGTGCCGAAGCCGATGTTAGCGCGGCTCAATTGCAGGTTAATAAGGTAAAACCGTTGGTTGAAAAAGATATAATCAGCCATTACGATCTGGAATCGGCACAATATACGCTGCAGGCGCGCAGAGCTGCTTTAGCGCAGGCAAAAGCTAACTTAGCAACTGCCCGCACAAACCTAGGTTATACTGCCATAACCAGTCCGGTTAATGGTGTTGCAGGTAATATTCCTCATAAGCTGGGTAGTTTGGTTAGCAGCACTACTACGGAGCCTTTAACAACAATATCAAACATTGGCAAAGTATATGCTTACTTTTCAATGAACGAAAAACAGTTGCTCGACTTCTCCCGCACTTTTGAAGGCAGTACTTTGGCTGCTAAACTCAATAAGCTTCCGGCTGTATCACTTATATTATCTGACGGCAGCAACTATCCTGAAAAAGGTAAAGTAGAAACGGTAAGCGGCTTAATTAATACCGAGACCGGTTCAGCAAGTTTCAGAGCAACATTCCCTAACCCGGTTGGACTTATTCGTAGTGGCGGTAGCGCTAAGGTTAGCATTCCGCAAAATTTAAAAAGCACCATCTTGGTTCCGCAAAAATCGACTTATGAGTTACAGGGTAAACGTTTTGTTTACGTAGTTGATGCCGCCGGCAAAGTTAAAAGCACCGAAATTAACGTAATGAGCACTACTGCCGGTCAAAATTTTGTAGTAACCTCAGGTTTAAAAGCTGGCGACACTGTGATACTTGAAGGCACATCCACCTTGCAGGATGGCACCCAGGTAAAAGCCGAAGTACAGCCTGCCGATAAGGTTTACCAGGACGTAAAATAATATTAGCTGACAAGAAGCGCTACGCTTCGCAATCTATCAACCAGCACATAAATCCATTATGTTAAAAACATTCATTGAACGGCCGGTACTCTCTACCGTTATATCGGTCATTTTAGTTATACTCGGTATTCTGGGCCTTACATCGCTGCCCATATCACAATATCCCGAAATTGCCCCGCCAACTGTACAGGTATCAGCATCGTACCAGGGCGCCAACGCCGATGTGGTTATGAACAGCGTTATTGTTCCGTTAGAGGAACAAATTAACGGTGTTGAAAACATGACCTATATGACCTCAACCGCCAGTAATGATGGTTCGGGAAAAATTACCGTATATTTTAAATTAGGCACTGACCCCGATCTGGCTGCGGTAAACGTACAGAACAGGGTATCAAAAGCTACACCTTTACTACCGGCCGAGGTTACCAAGGCCGGTGTTACTACCAGCAAGCAGCAAAGCAGTATGGTAATGGTTTTTGCTCTAACCAGCGAAAACAAATCATTTAACAGTACCTTTTTGCAAAACTACGCCAACATTAACCTGCTGCCGCAAATTAAACGTATAAACGGTGTAGGTGAGGCAACAGCCTTTGGTACGCAGGAGTATTCAATGCGTATTTGGCTTAAGCCTGACGTGATGGCTACCTACGGTTTGGTACCTGATGATATCAATGCAGCCCTGGCCGAGCAAAACGTGGAAGCAGCACCGGGTAAGGTGGGCGAAAACAGCCATCAGTCATTCCAATATGTATTGAAATACAAAGGACGGTTAAAAAAGCCTGTTGAATACGAAAACATTGTTATCCGTTCGGCTAAAAACGAGCAGATATTGCGCTTAAAAGATGTTGCCCGTATTGAGCTGGGCTCGTTAGATTATTCTACCACCTCAAGTACCAACGCATTACCATCAATTGCCATTGCGGTTTACCAATCGGCAGGATCAAATGCGCACGAGATGATCAAGGAGGTGGAAAAGACTATTGAGGCCGCTCAAAAAACTTTTCCTCCGGGTATCAAAGCCATGCCAATCTTCAGCGCAAATGAGTTCCTCGATGTGTCTATTGAAAAAGTAATTCACACGCTGATTGAAGCCTTCGTTCTGGTGTTTATTGTGGTGTTTATCTTTTTGCAGGATTTCCGTTCAACGCTTATTCCGGCCATTGCAGTGCCGGTGGCCATTGTTGGTACGTTCTTCTTTTTGCAACTGTTTGGCTTTACCATAAACCTGCTTACCCTGTTTGCGTTGGTACTGGCCATTGGGATTGTGGTGGATGACGCCATTGTAGTTGTTGAAGCCGTGCATGCAAAGTTGGGCAACGGCGCTAAAAGTGCAAAAGGTGCCACGCTCGAAGCAATGAGCGAAATCAGCGGTGCTGTAATATCAATTACATTGGTAATGGCAGCTGTATTTATACCGGTAACATTTATTACCGGATCAACAGGTGTATTTTACAAGCAGTTTGGTTTAACGCTTGCTATCTCTATTATTATATCGGCGGTGAACGCCTTAACGTTGAGTCCGGCGCTTTGTGCCTTACTGTTGAAACCTCATAATGATCATGACCATCAACCTAAGGGTTTTATGCAACGCTTTTACAGCGCATTCAATGCCGGGTTTGATAGCATGACCAACAAATATAAAAGCTCAGTTCAGTTCCTGTCGGCCAAAAAATGGTTGGCCATGCTGGGTATTGCTTTGTTTGCCGGGTTGTTTTGGTATTTGTTGAAGACAACACCAAGCGGTTTTGTGCCTAACGAAGATCAAAGCTTTATTATGGCCGATGTAAGTTTACCCCCTGCATCATCACTGGAGCGTACTGAGCAAATAGCCGATCAGGTTGCCGCCATTGCACGCAGCCTGCCCGAGGTTGAATCGGTTACCCGGATTGGTGGTACCGGTTTGCTGAGTGGCGCAGGTGGCTCATACGGTATATTGTTTATGAAGCTGAAACACTGGAGCCAGCGCGAAGGCAAAGAGCATGACGTTAATGCTGTAACCGGAAAGCTATTTGGAATGACCGCCGGCATTAAAGGTGCCAACGTAATTTTCTTTGCTCCTCCTACTCTGCAGGGTTTTGGTAACAGCAGTGGCTTTGAGTTTCAGGTGCAGGATAAAACCGGTGGCGATATTAGCAAATTTGTAGAGGTAAACGGCAAATTTTTAGGAGCGCTAAACCAGCGTCCTGAAATTCAATACGCTACTACGTTCTTCAACACTAACTTTCCGCAATACCAGGTTGATGTTAACGTAGCCAAATGTAAGGAAGCTAACGTTGGTGTAAACTCGGTATTGAGCACACTGCAAGGTTATTTTGGTGGATTGTATGCCTCAAACTTCAACGAGTTTGGTAAACAATACCGTGTAATGATACAGGCCGATGCTATTTACCGGGGCAACATTGGTAGTTTAAACAGCATTTATGTACGTACCAATAATAATGTAATGGCACCCGTTTCGGAGTTTGTTACGTTAAAACGCGTTTACGGTCCTGAGTCAATTAACCGCTTTAACCTGTTCACTTCAATATCGGTTACAGGTGCGCCTAAGCCGGGTTACAGTACGGGTGACGCTATCAAAGCCATTCAGGAAGTTGCAGCACAAACACTGCCTGCCGGTTATGGCTATGAATTTTCGGGCTTAAGCCGTGAGGAAATTTCAAGCGGTAGCCAAACAGTATTTATATTTATGCTGTGTTTAGTGTTTGTATACTTCCTGTTGAGTGCACAATACGAAAGCTACATTATACCTTTTGCGGTGTTATTATCACTGCCTGTAGGTTTAGCCGGCGCGTTCATATTTGCTAAGCTGTTTAATGTTGAAAACAACATTTACCTTCAAATTACGCTCATTATGCTTATTGGTTTATTAGCCAAAAATGCCATTTTGATTGTAGAATTTGCCGCCATGCGTCGTAAAGGTGGTATGAGCATCGTTCAAGCCGCAATTGATGGTGCTGTAGCCCGTTTGCGCCCAATTTTAATGACATCCTTTGCTTTTATTTTGGGCTTGGTGCCATTAATGCTGGCAAGCGGTGCCGGTGCCGAAGGTAACCGTTCAATTGGTACAGGTGCTGTTGGGGGTATGTTAATCGGTACTATTTTCGGGGTATTTGTTATTCCGGTACTGTTCATCATATTCCAAAATTTACAGGAGCGCATTGGTAAAAAGCCGGAACCGGCTGATGACCAAAACCAAACTTTGGCTCAAGCTCATTAACCTTATTCATTTACCATTTTTGAAACATCATTAAAATGATTAACAAATATAAAACGCACACCTTATTGGCACTGGCAGCAGTGTTAAGCATTTCGGCGTGTGTTACTAAAAAGTATCAGGCACCCGGCCTAGATGTTAAAGGGAGCGTTTACCGCGATACCAGCATAACCGATACAGCATCTATAGCCAACCTGCCTTATAAGCAACTATTCAATGATACCGTTCTTCAAAACCTTATAAACGAAGGTTTACAGGAAAACTATGATTTAAAAACAGCCGTGCAGCGTATAAACGAAGCCAGTGCAACTTTGCGCCAAAGTAAGGCCGCTTTTTTGCCAAGTCTTAGTGGTGTAGCGCAGGCAACACGTAACAAACAATCATTAGCGGCATTAAACTTTCCGCCCGAGTTTGTTGGTGCCTTTCCATTGGTAACTACTATTTCGCAGTTGGGATTAAGCACCAGCTGGGAAGCTGATATTTGGGGTAAACTAAGCAGCGCCAAACGCTCAGCATTGGCTGGCTTATTACAAAGTGATGCTGCTAAGCGCGCTGTTCAAACTCAGTTGATTGCCAACATTGCCAATAGTTATTACAACTTACTGGCCTTAGATCAACAGTTGCGCATTACCGAACAAACGCTTAAAAACCGTGTAGCCGACGTTGAAACCATGAAAGCACTTAAAGAAAGTGCAGTTGTTACAGGCGCAGCCGTTGTACAGAGTGAAGCTAACCGTTATGCGGCAGAGGTAACCATCCCCGATTTGAAACGCAGCATACGTGAGGCCGAAAATGCGTTGAGCATATTGCTTGCACGCAGTCCTGGTGCAATTAAACGCAGTTCATTAGATGAGCAAAAGCCTTATCATGATTTACAGGTGGGTGTGGCTTCGCAATTACTTAAAAACCGCCCGGATGTGCAACAGGCCGAATTAGGTTTCAGAATGGCGTTTGAAAATACCAACCTTGCGCGTACCTACTTTTATCCGCAGTTGACCATTACAGGACAAGGTGGCGTTTCTACATTAAGAATCAGGAACCTTTTTGATAATTCCATTTTTTATAGTGTAATTGGCGGTTTAACGCAACCTATATTTAGCCGCGGCGAAAACAAAGCACGCTTGCGTACCGCACAGGCACGCCAGCAATCGGCCTACTACACTTTCCAGCAGTCATTACTTACTGCCGGTGGCGAGGTGTCGAACGCTTTATATGCTTACCAGGCCGCAGTTGACAAACAAGGCAGTCGCGCTAATCAGCTTAAAGCATTAGAAAAAGCGGTTGACTATACTAAAGAGCTACTTCGCTATAGTTCATCTACAAACTATACCGATGTATTAACCTCTGAACAAAGTCTTTTAACTGCTAAGCTTAGCAGCGTGAACGACAGATTACAGGAGCTGCAGGCTATTGTAAACTTGTATCAGGCACTTGGTGGCGGCTGGAAACAGTAAGTTACCAACGATTAAATAAATTCAGCAAAGCCTTCCGAAATAAACGGAAGGCTTTTGTTTTTTCAAAACTTTGTGATTAGCTTTGCATTACAAAGTACTTTTAAAAATGAATATCCAATCTAAACTTGACAACCTGTTTTCTAAGGCAAAGGCAAACATTTGGCTGCAATATTTTTCGGTTTTTAACAGGGTTTCATTAGCAGCAGGCTTCATACTTGCAGGTTGGCCCAAAATAACTGGTGAACGTTTTACAAACCTGCATAACAACCAACCAATGGGCCACTATCTTGAAGCGCTATTCCATACCGGGTATTATTATACGTTTATAGGCATCTTACAAATACTGGCCGGAATTTTATTGCTTATACCTCGTACAGTTGTACTAGGCGCACTTTTGTATTTGCCTATAATACTCAACATCTTTATACTGTCACTGTCGGTAAGATTTGAGGGCTCACTACTATCTGCCCCCCTTATGATACTGGCCAATTTATATTTGTTATGCTGGAACTACGATAAGCTGAAATTTATCCTCCCATTTAAAGCCTTAGCGCCAACGGTAGCTCCCCTACCTACTGATAAACGCTTTCCGTTTAAGTTTTTTGCCGGCTGCTTTGCACTTATAGTGGCTGTGCTATTTACTATAACACACTCTTTTTCTATAATGCCCCGTAACACGTTAAAAGATTGCAAAAGCCAATGCTACAGACGGGAATCACCGAAGGGCTGCCTGGTATTTTGTGAGTGTATACATGAAAAAGGCCAACCACTTAATAAAGCGTTGGCCAATTATAAAAAAGCTGTACAAGCAGAGAAACGCTAACTTAATATGTTAACATTAGTTATTTGACTTTACAGGCCTGAATGGATTTACCCATGATATGAATGGTGATATTTTACGCGTTTGTATCCAAACACGGCCTTTACCTTTAAAACGGCACACCAAACCTTCGCCCGAGAAGAATAACGATTTATAGCCACCTATTCTGGCTATTTCATACGCAAGTCCATCTGTAAAAGCTACAATATGACCGGTATCAATCACATAACCTTCTTCAACATCAATAGGTATAATGCCGCCGTATGAGTTGAACCATAAATCGCCTGTACCCGAACATTTGATGAGGAAAAAGCTTTCGCCCGAAAAGAAACCCTTTGTAAAACCCTGCCATTTGCTTTCAACCGTAATATTATAGGCTGAGGCTAAAAAAGCGGTATTTTGGAGGTAAATGGTCTCGTTTTGTAAATAAATATGTTCAACATCACCCGGACAGGCAGGCGCTATCTGAATCTCCGCATCACCGTTGTTTGCAGTAAATTCATTTATAAATATAGATTCTCCGCTTAAAAAACGAGCGAAGCCGCCCTTTAGCTTGGTCTTCATTTCCAGGTTGGTGTCCATAGCAGCCATTGCCGCTGCTTCAACCTTTAATTTATGCCCTGATGGAACGGTAACTGAAAGAAAGCCATAATCGGGCTTGCATTCCATCCTGAAATCAAATCCTTTTTTTTCTGTTAATTCCATACTATCTTGGCTTTAATCTTGGACCTAAACTATATCCAAATGATGATGTATTGTGTGATTGTATCCAAACGGTGCCTTTGCCTCTGAATTTGCAAACAAAGCCTTCGCCACCCAAAAATGAGCTCACCCAGCTTTTACCTGCCTTTGTAAGTGAAAAGTTTAAACTTTCATCAAATGCAACAATATGGCCGGTGTCAACTATATATTCGCCATCAATATCTATAGGATAAATAGCTCCGAATGAATTTATAATTATGGTTCCTTTTCCGCGCACGTCAAGCCAAAACAAGCCTTCTTTTGATATCAACGATTTGAAACCCTGCCAGTTCATATCAATTTCAATACCCGGAGTACTGGCCACGTAGGAGCCACCCTGTACAATTAAGCCTTCGCCGTTAAGTTCTTTAACAAGCATATCGCCGGCATGCACAGCGCCAAGCCATACAGTTCCGCCCTGTTTACCTGCGGTGTAATGATTAAGAAAAAAGTTTTCGCCGCCAAGCATGCGTTTTATACCCTTCATAATACTACCCGACCCTTTCTTATGAGTTGTGGTAGCCATTGTTATATCTGGGCTCATCGCTATCATGGCTCCCCCTTCTGCAGTAAATTCCTGCCCCGGGTTGAGCTTTACTTCGGCCGCTGATGAACCCGGTTGCAATTGAAGATTTACATCAAGCGTATTGCCGTTTGTTGTGAAGTACTGTTCCATAGGTTATCTTAAATGCCTGTTAATCCACGATGCCAGGCCGGCAAGGTTTCGGGTTTGCATATAAATTTTTCCGTTTCCTTCAACGCGGGTTACGAAACCCTCGCCCCCAAAAATGCTGCTGAATATGCCGCCGGCAAGCTGAGGTTTAAGTTTCATATTTGGACCATATCCAACCAGATGTCCTGAATCTACAATGTATTCGCCGTTTATCTCGCGCTCAATTATACCACCATAGGCTCCAAAAATCACCCTTCCGGTGCCCGATACTACCAGTTTAAATAAACCTTCGCCACCAATAAATGAGCCCAAACCTGCCCATCTTAAACCAAGCTTAACCCCGGGCTCAGATGCTATATAGGCACCTTGCTGCAGGCAATAACTTTCGCCGTTAAGCTCCTTTATCTCAATATCGCCAGGCGTGGGCTGGGTTAAATGTATGGTAAGTGGCTGGTTAGTTGGATTGCTGAAATAGTTTATAAACATGCTTTCCTTACCAAAAAACTTACGGGCAAGTCCACCAAAAAAACCACCGTTTAAAGCGGCTTTCATATCCAAATCAGCAGCCATGCTTGACATAGCGTCTGACTCGGCCACGATGGTTTCACCCGGGTCAAGCTCCACTATAACGTGGGCAAAAACAGGTTTTCCTTCAATTTTAATGTTCATGTTGAGGTTTATGATTTGCTTAGTATTTGTTGAGTAATTTCTTTTTGAAATCGGCAAACGTATCAGGAAGCGGGTTAAAACTTCCCTTTGTTTCCTTTTGCTTTTTTTTGAGATGAGCTATACGATCATCAGTATTTGGGTGAGTTGATAAAAATGACAGATCGACATTTTTGTTTACCAACGTGTCCATTTTTGATTGATTATCTTTTTTAAGTGTTTCAAAAAAGCTGATTAAGCCCTTAGGGTTAATACGGGCTTTTACCAGGTAATCCCAACCTGTCTCATCAGCCTCGTTCTCAAAAGTGCGGCTGTTAGATAACGAAGCTAAATCGCCGCCAAAAGAGGCAAATGTACCTGCAAGTGCGCTAACATCGCCCAGGGTTGCGGCAAGTATGGTATAAATACCCACATTATTAATTATCCCCCTTATATGATGACGGCGGGTAACATGTGCCAGCTCGTGCCCGAGTACGCCCATCACTTCTTCCCATGATTTGGCATTATCAATTAAGCCGCTTTGTATAATTACTTTACCCCCAGGCAGTGCAAATGCATTAATGGACGGATCCTTAACAAAGTATAATGAAACAGGATAGCCTTCTTTTTCAACCTGCTTAAATAATGGCGCACCTACACGCATGAATTCCTTTTTAAGCGAATCATTCTGAATAAACTTGTATTGCAGCGATAGCGCATTAAAAAGTTTGTCGCCGGCAGCTCTTTCCCATGATGCAGGGACTCTTGATGCTAAGCCTTCTACCATTTTATCTTTAAGCAAATACAAAGCGCCAATTAAGCCCAACAGCAATACAACAACTAGTAAACTGCCTGTAATCAAGCTACCAAGGGTTTTGCGGGCCTCATTTATTTGTGGGCTAAACTGGCTGTCACTCTGTAACACCGGATCTTTTAGTATAGCCTTATCAGAGGTATAAATTGAAATTTGACTTTGGCTTTCGTTTTTAAGGAATATAAAACGGTTGCCCGCACCGCCTGCACTTATGTTTAATGCCGACAAGGGTATTTTATAAGTAAATGCATCAGACGAGAATACGGCCGCTAATGTGTCTATATGCAGTGAGCCTGAACATCTTCCGCCAGGGACATCAGGATGTATAATTATAGCCTGGTAATTGCGCAATGGATATATGATATGATTTAATGGTTGTAAGATAGAAGTACTTTGCGAAATATTCAACCAGCGATAAAATTATAAGTAAAACACAAAATGTTAGTAAGGTTACCTTGGTACCACAACTGCATTTTCTAAACCTGCGGGTTTCAACATAGCCAGGGCGGGTAAAAGTTTATTTAAATCCTCTTTTGTAGCTGCTCCCTTTAAGCTAACTTTTCCATTAATTACGCTTGCCCAAACCTGCGGGTACCGGCTCAAAACACTATCGACACTTTGCTTCATGGGCAAATCGTTTGTAAGTGTTACCGGACCTATTGCAATAGATTCATTAACGCCTTTTATAACGTGTATTGATTTTACCGTTTGCAACACAATCTGCTTTGATTTATATGACGGGCAAACACCTGTTAGCGTAACAACTTTATCTTTAACCGCGTAATTCACACCCATAAAAGCCACCTCAGTTTGTGCTTTTACGGCTATATCGGCTTTTATATTACTATCAGTAGTGCACGCTGTTAAACTCAAAGCTACAGCTGCCATTATTGCCAATAATACTTTCATTTGTTGTTACTGTATAACTAATGAACCATCATTTTAAAAAAAAGTTAGATAGTTGTTTTAATTAAAAAAATGCCGTGCTGCCTCAATACATCAGCATTTAAATCCATTATACAATTTGACGTACTAAACTTCACGAAACAATACGTATCTAACTATGCATTAATATTATATTTTTGTTAAGCATTCCGGTACCGTTATGATTAAAAGAAATTTTCAGCATACATTTTCACTACTGAACGTTGATTATGTAAAACTTGGACCGAAATGGAATTACAAAAATGTAATAAGTCCTTACAATCGCATTTATTATATTAATGAGGGTGAGGGTGAGTTATCAGATTCATACGGCACCTATAAACTTGAAGCCGGTTACCTTTACATTGTACCGAGCTTTACCCTTTGTGATATGCTTTGCAAGCAAAACATGGGTCAGTACTTTGTTCAGTTTTTTGAAGATTCTGCCGACGGCAATTCACTATTTGCCGATCATCGTAAAATAATGAAGGCAGAAGCCTCTGCCCTTGATCAGAGCATATTTGCCAGGCTGCTGGAAATAAATCCGGGAAGAGGAATTAACCGGTCAGATAATCCAAGAATTTACGAAAAGGATGTTTTTTATAAAGAATACCAGCAGTTGAACAATCAACAAAACCTGAGTGTATTTATGGAAACCCAGGGTATATTACTGCAACTTACATCAAGGTTTTTAACGCCCCAGTTTTTTAAACCTGCGTTAAAAAAAGTTATACCCAACAAAATTGCCGAAACCTTAAATTACATTCAGGTAAATCTCCACACTGATCTTTCTGTTGCACAACTGGCTTTGCGTTTAAACCAAAACGCCGATTATTTTTCAAGGCAGTTTAAACTTTATACAGGCACCAGACCGGTACATTACATTAACGAAAAACGTGTTGAGCGCGCACAATATCTAATGGCCACAAGCCGCATGACCTATTCAGAAATAAGTAAGCAAATAGGCTTTGAAGATTTATCGTACTTTTCAAAAACGTTTAAACGCTTTACCGGCCTGTCACCAAAAGATTATAAAAAACAGATGTTTAGCGTAGGGCTATAATACCGTTAATGACAGGCCTTAGTTAAAATTTGTATTTATTTAAGCGTTTAAGTCAAATATGCGGTTCATGAGAATCCATTTTTCGCCATCTTTTGCCCAGGGCAAAGGCTGCTGAAATTTCCACATCAATTCTTCCCATTCCTGTACTTTAGGGTTTTCCGCATCCATTGCCGCTTTCTTTTCAGCCGAAAAGTTTTCATTCACTTCCATAATCATAAACAAACGGTTACCGGTACGGTAAATCTCCATTGATGTTATCGAAGCATCTTTTATACTTTTTTTTATTTCTGGCCAGCCATGTTCACTTGAGTGCCAGCGTTCATATTCTTTTATCAGCGCTTCATCATCTTTTAAATCAAGCGCGTAGCAAAATCGTTCCATATTAGTTATTCTTCAAATAGCGTTTAAAATATTGTTCGTCAATTAACCCGGCTTTTACAAGGGTAGCCCAAAAATCTACAGCAATGGTAGCACCCAATAACATACTGTTTTCATGCACATTGCCGGGGTTGCCGGCGCTTAAGGCTATTGAGTTTACACCCGGTGCACGGAATGCAAAGGCTGCAGCTGCCTGAGCCGGAGTTACATTATGCTTGCTGCAAATATTAAAAAAGGCGCTGCGCCACTGGTATAATGCACTATTATGTTTAGAGTTAATTGAGCTGTAGTTATAATAATCGGCACCAACAACAAAACCTCCGTTAAAAACTGCCGCATTAATTATACTTATATTGTTGTCTCTCAAGTGTTCCATAAATTCAACCACTTCTCGTGGGTGACTGTGTATGGTGAGGCTGTTGGCAAGCATTACCCAGTCCAACTGCACATCGCGGCATATACGGGCAATGGTACGCCAGTCTTTTGCACCTATGCCAACTGATGCTACCTCACCTTTGGCCTTAAGCTCAAGCAGTGCTTTGTATGCTCCAATGATGTCACGGTACCGTTTTTTCCTTTCACTCACATCGGCCGCGGCCTGTAAGTACTCATCAGGATCATGAACCGAAACCATTTTTGCCTTATACTTTCCCAATAGCATATTACCTTGCAGGTAGCAGGCTAATATACCATGGTAGCTAATTTTTTGTTCGGCATCATGTTTCAAATCCTTCCAAACGCCGGGCTCAAACGTAGGCGCTGAAGATGTTAATGATTTACGAAACCAACCTAACTTATTACTGATGACTACATCATTTGGATTAACCTGCAAATGCTCCAGGCTTTGCCCAAGCGACTCAAGCGCCAGACCCGCACCGTACTTACCGGCCGAATCAAAGTAAACCGGTGCGTTTTGATGCTGCATGCAAGCCTTAACAACTTCAAGTTTATGATTGATTGATGTAGCCTCGTATAAATTGCCCAATACGCTGGTGCCGTATATTAATGGCGGTAATGCGCAGGTGCTCATAACTAATATATAGCGTTTACACTTTGCTCATTGGTTCGCACTACAACCCGGTGCCCTCTGAATGCAAACAGCGCAATAATCACAAAGCATACCATAGGCACGTAGTAACCCATTCTTATATCATGACTTGCATCGCTCAGGTAACCAAATGCACGCGGCACTATTGCCCCTCCCACTATCGACATGATGATCAGACTGCTTCCCAGCTCGCGCTCAGGTCCTAAATCTTTAATTCCAAGTGCAAATATGGTAGGGAACATTATTGACATAAAGAAGGATATGGCAATTACTGTGTATATAGCATATGAACCCGATAGATAGATTGCCCCAAAACACAGTATAGTGTTAATAATGGCATATATACCCAGCAAACGGTTTGAACTAATATACTTCATTAAAAACGTACCAATAAAGCGTCCAGCTAAAAATACCAACCCGCATATGCTTGCCAGGTGACCAGCTTCGCGATCAGTTAAATTGGCTACACTTACTGCATAAAGCACAAAAAGGCTGATGATACATGTTTGGGCGCCAACGTAGAAGAACTGTGCAGCAATGCCCCATGATAAATGACGATGACGCAATATGCTTAAAAAACCACGTTTGGAAGTTGATTTATTTTCAGCGGCCTGAACGTTTGGAAGTTTAACAAATAAGAACACCACTGCTATAATTACCAATATAATAGTCAAAGCCATATAAGGGCCTTTAACAGATGCAGCCTCCGCAGCCAAAGCAGCTTTACGTGCGGCCGCAGGCATCAGTTTTAGCTGTTCATCAGGTGTTGAATGTATTAATATAAGCTCGGTGCCAATTGCAGGTGCAAGCATGGTAGCAAAACCATTGAATGATTGGGCAAGGTTTAACCGCTGCGCCGCAGTTTCGGGTGAGCCAAGCAACGTCATAAACGGATTAGCTACCGTTTCTAACGTTGCCAACCCGCAGGCTATTATGAAAAGCGCTATCAGGAAAAAAGAATACTGCTGAGTATTGGCTGCGGGAATGAACAGGTAACAACCTATAGCGAAAAAAACAAGTCCTGTTACAATTGCCGATTTATAACCAAAGCGCTTCATGATGAGACCAGCCGGAATTGCCATTACAAAATAGGCTGCGTAAACGGCGGTATCAACCAATGTTGCCTGTACGTTACTTAACGTAAATGAACGCTTTAAATGCGGAATAAGAATAGGATCTAAATTGTGAGCAAAGCCCCACAAAAAAAACAAGGTGGTTAATAAAATAATCGGTAGCGTATTCTTCTTATTCATAATTTGGTTGCTAATAAATTGGTTTATTGATTGGAGGCGAGACAAGTGGTATCATTTCAACCATTGCTTTGCTTACGTCGCGCAATTGAAGTAAGAAATAAGATTATCCTTTCGCTTCCAAAAAAATCAAGGTTGCCGTAAACATTATTCAAGGTATCAGATAGTTTGTACCCTAATATTCGAGGATAACTGAAATAAGGCTGCGTGCTCTCGTAAGCATGCAAATCTGTACCACAAATACCTATGAAGTGTTGGGGCTGCTCACAGCTAAATGCTTTATTCATTACTTAATGCAGTATTAATATGTTGGCGTGTATAAATGGCTTGGTTGCAGGCTAGTTGGTTTTTACAAAAGTATTGAGCTGCATATAGTGTATGTTTGAGAATATCAGACCATTTTTTGCTCAAATCCGATTGTTGTAAAAACGAGGTTAATAGTAACCCTTGGAATTACACATCACCACTCACATGCGGCACTTCCACAACTTGTACAAAGCCGACCTACTTTTGCCCAATGACGACAAAACAGGCAATTATTTAAACGTTGTTTGATGATTGTTAATTTACAAGCAATAGATTTGAAAAATTATAAGCCGGTTAAGCAAACAAAGCTTATAAACCAATTGAAATAACCGTTCAAAATGCGTCTATCATCTTCTATCAAACACTACCTGCTACTAACTGCAACTTGCATGACGCTTAATAAAGCAAGCGCACAAACCGTAGTTTTTAAAATTGACGCCCGGGCAACAGCACAAACCATTCATAATATCGGAGCATCGGGCTGTTGGTATTCAGAACCTATTGGCATGCACTGGCCTGAAGCTAAGAAAGAGGAAATTGCAAAGCTGTTGTTTAGCAAAGGCATAACCAAGGATGGCAGCCCCGAAGGAATAGGCCTATCGGCATGGCGCTTTAACATTGGAGGTGGCAGTGCAGAGCAAGGCGAAAAAAGTGGCATCAAAGATCCGCTAAGACGGGTGGAGAGCTTTTTAAACAGTAATGGTACTTATGACTGGAACAAACAGTTAGGCTATCAATGGTTTTTGAAAAAGGCTAAAACGTACGGCGTTGAAGACTTAATTGCTTTCTCAAACACGCCACCTGTGTGGTTCACAAAGAACGGGTTAGGTTATAAAACCGATAAAGATTTTATATCGAACCTAAAGCCGGACAAATACACCGCCTTTGCTTCATTTTTAGCCGATGTGCTGATTCATTTTAAAAAAGAAGGAGTCAACTTTAAATACATAAGCCCGATAAATGAGCCACAGTGGGATTGGTCGAATAAGTTTGGGGAAGGCAGCCAGGAAGGTAGTCCGTGGACAAACAAAGAGATTCACGATGAAATAGTTGCGCTTGACTCTGTACTTAAAGCGAAAAAACTACCCGTTTCAATTATGACAACCGAAGCGGCTATGCTTACCTATTTATATAAAACAGGTAAAGGTTCATATAGGCAAATTCAGGAATTATTTGGTGACGGTAGTCCGCAAAATATTAAAGGCCTAACCCATGTACCTAATTTTGTAGCCGGGCATAGCTATTTTACTGAAAAAGGCGACAGCATGATGGTTGCTATAAGAAAACAACTGGCCGACACTACTGCCAGATATGGAATTGAATACTGGCAGTCGGAGTATTCAATGCTTGATAATGGCTTTAGTGAATCGGCAACCGGTAAACGAAGCTCCATGGATTGCGCCTTGTTTTTAGCCAAAGTGATTAACCGCGATTTAACCATTGCAAACGCTGCTGCCTGGCACTTTTGGAACGCTTACGAACCCGGCCCCGCTAACATAGATACGCGGTATTTCCTGATAGCATTGCATCCTGACAAAGGATTTAAAAACGGAAACTTTACTCCCGTAAAAAACCTATGGGCATTGGGCAACTACAGCCGGTTTGTAAGGCCCGGAATGCAAAGATTAAAAGTGAGTCGTAATGATGATATGGATGATGTTAAGGCTGGCCAGGATATTATGATTTCAGCTTTCAAAGATGGCAAAGGTCAGTTGGTTACCGTATTGATTAATTATACGCAACAGCCAAGAAAAGTAAAACTGGATATCCAACACTTTAACAAACACAGGCAGCTTAGCTCCTACGTTACATCGGCCGAGTCGGGTGATAATTTGAAGGCCGGCAAACTGCCCGTAGATGCAAACGCAATTGAACTCAAACCGCGATCGGTTACTACATTAGTTTACAAAAATTAACCTATTGCTCAAAATATGTGGCTTAATCGTTTAAGTAAAAAGCTCGGGGTGTGCATTGTTTATTGCAGTATATTGTAAGAAATTAGCATGCATTAGCCGGCCAGGGCTTGCTGCTTCAATAAACCTATTTTGCCTTCAAGAAGCTTTACAACTTTGTAATAATTTTAAACTCTAATTTAATTTAAATGCGCTCATGTCTACGCCGGTATCATCTGTGTTAAAACCCGAAAGGCTCCGTTCTCTTGATGCCATCAGGGGTTTTGATATGTTTTGGATTATCAGTGGCGAAGAAATATTTCACGGATTGGCAGAGGTTGTTCAGCATAAATATCATTTATACCGAAATCCGGTTAACTGGCAAATAAGCACCAACTCCAATTTATCATTCATTGAACGCCTTATACTGGGCTTAAGCAATCAGTTACATCACAGCGTATGGAACGGTTTTACTTTTTATGACCTTATTTTTCCGCTTTTTATATTTATAGCAGGTATATCAATGCCATTTGCCTATAAAAACAAAACGCAATTTATTGTCGATGGCCAGGTAAAGCATCAGGTTTACAGCCGTTTAATAAAGCGCACCTTATTACTTGTACTATTTGGCATATTGGTAAATGGTGCTCTCCAATTCAAAGGTTATGAGCATACCCGCTTTGCAAGTGTTCTAGGGCGTATAGGCCTCTCCTGTTTCTTTGCAGCACTTATTTATTTAAATTTCAGCTTAAGAGCACAAATAACGTGGTTCATTGGTCTGTTAGCCGGTTATTGGGCAATGTTATTATTTATACCCGTACCGGGTCACGGCGCTTATGTACTTACCCCCGAGGGCAGTTTAACAAGTTATATTGATCAGCTATTTTTACCGGGCAAGCTACACCGCACCGTTTACGACCCCGAAGGTATTTTAGGCACTATCCCCGCAGTAGCAACGGCATTACTTGGTGTATTTACCGGCACGCTACTTTCCATGCAAGCACATAACTTAACGCCTGTACGTAAGCTGGTATACCTCACGGTTTCGGGTTTGATTTTGCTAGGTTTAGGTTCCTTATGGAATATTTGGTTACCAATCAATAAAACCTTATGGACAAGCTCATTTGTACTTTACGCAGGTGGATGGAGCTTGCTGCTGTTTGCACTTTTTTATGGTGTAATTGATGTTGCCGGCTTTGCTGCCTGGAGTAAGCCATTTACCTGGATTGGTATGAATTCCATACTTATATACCTTACTGCACATGGCATGCTCAACCTGGTATCATCGTCGGAGTTTTTTTTAGGAGGTGCACTAAAGTTCATAGATCCGGATTGGCACCGGCCCGTGTTGTGGACAGGTGTCTTACTCATACAACTATGGCTTTTGCGTGAACTATCAAACAGGAAAATATTCTTAAAATTATAGCAAATACAACAATCATTATACAACCAACAAGCACTTTACATACATGAATTTCAGTTTCAAAAAAGTATTTTTTGCATTCACCGGCCTGCTTATATCCTGCATGGCGATGGCACAAACGGTAGAAAGTGAAAGCTATGCACTCATTAAAAGATTGCTGCCTGCCCATGCCAAAAGTTTTGTTGTAAAAAAAATTAACACAACTAATAAAGACGCTTTCGAAGTAGAAAGCGCCGGAAATAAAATTGTGCTTGGAGGAAACAATGGTGTAGCTATTGCTTCGGCTTTATATTATTATTTAACTGAATATGCGCATTGCCAGGTAACATGGAATGCAAGTAATCTTAACCTGCCTGCCGTTCTTCCAAAGGTTCCGCAAAAGGTAAAAAAATCATCGCCTTACCAGTTACGCTATTACCTTAACTATTGCACTTTCAACTACAGCATGAGCTGGTGGGACTGGGCACGGTGGGAAAAAGAGATTGACTGGATGGCCCTGCATGGCATAAATATGCCCCTGGCTATTACGGGCGAAGAATATACCTGGTATTTGGTGTACAAGGAAATGGGCTTCACTGATGAAGATTTGAAAGGATTCTTTACAGGGCCAGCTTACTTTTCATGGTTTTGGATGGGCAACATGGATGCATGGGGCGGACCGCTGCCACTCAACTGGATGCGTACACATTTTGACCTGCAAAAAAAGATTTTACAGCGGCAACGTGCGTTGGGCATGAAACCAGTTCTACCTGCCTTTACGGGTCACGTGCCTCCAGCTTTTAAAAATCGTTTTCCGGATGCAAAGCTTAAAACCACTAACTGGCAAAACGGCTTTGCCGACACGTACATTCTTGATTCGGAAGACCCTTTATTCGCCCGCATAGGTAAACTTTTCTTAGAAAAACAAACCAAGTTACTGGGCACGGATCATTACTACTCGGCCGATACGTTTAATGAAAACGAACCACCGTATGATGATCCTGAAAAGCTTGGCAAATTAAGTGCCCGTGTTTACGACGGCATGCGTCAGGCCGATCCTAAGGCAGTTTGGGTGATGCAGGGCTGGCTGTTTTACAGCGACAGAAAATTTTGGCGTGCGCCGCAAACTGAGGCTTTGCTTAAAGCTGTTCCGGACGATAAAATGATTATTTTGGACTTAGCAACAGAAATTGAACCGATTTGGAAAAGAACAAAAGCGTTTTACGGTAAACCCTGGATATGGTCGATGCTTAACAATTTTGGTGGAAACACCAACTTATTTGGTCGGTTAGACAGTGCTGCAATTAAACCTTCAATGGCCTTAAAAGACCCTAACAGTGGTAAACTTACAGGCATAGGCCTAACCATGGAAGGTATAGAGCAAAACCCGGTAATTTATGAACTGTTTACTGACAATACCTGGACCAGCGAGGCTATCAACCTAGACAAGTGGCTGCCACGCTACATCAGAAATCGTTATGGTGCAACTGATCCATTAACTTTAAAAGCATGGAATATTTTGCGTAACACCGTGTATTCGGTACCTAAAGACAAGTATATACGTGACGGTGCGGAATCAATTATACAGGCGCGCCCAACCTTAGATAGCGCCACGCGCTGGGCAAAAACCAAACTAAACTACAACGCTAAAGATTTACTACCTGCCTGGGATGCGTTAATTAAATCCTCAGCAAAATACAGCAAGAGTGACGGTTTTAAATATGATTTGGTTGACATAACCAGACAAGTGCTGGCAAACTATGCTTTAACAGTTCAAAGAGATATGGTTACGGCATATAAAAATAAAAATGTAGCCGAATTCAACCGCCAATCGGCTCAGTTTTTAAGCCTAATAGATGACATGGACCGTTTACTTGGCACACGTAAAGAGTTTATGCTGGGCGAGTGGATAAACACCGCACGTGCCTGTGGCGTTACACCACAAGAAAAGGCATTGTACGAACAAAATGCCAAAGACCTCATTACCCTTTGGGGAGACAAGGATTGCCCTTTAAATGAGTATGCCTGCAGGCAATGGAATGGCTTGCTATCCGACTTTTACAAGCCTCGGTGGAAACAATTTATTGATGAGCTTACCTTAGACCTACGCGGACAAAAAAGCATGGATTACAAAGCCTTTACCAGCAAAATTAAGGATTGGGAATGGGCGTGGGTAAACGCAAGGAAAGATTACCCGGCAACGCCTAAAGAAAATACCATAACTGTTGCAACCCAACTTCACAGTAAATACTGGTCGGCAATAAATAAGGCTAATTAATACGAAAAGCTTTGTAATTTCCACATGAAACCCAGCAAGCATTTGATGCGGAATTAACTGTCAAATGCTTGCTTCTAAAGCTGATCACACATTGATATAAAATACGATTAAAGCTCAACCGAGCATTTCTATAAAAACAAAAGGGCCGGCTAACACTTAGTTAACCGGCCCTTTTTGTTTTGCTTATTTAGTTAAACTACTGCGCCTTCTATTTTAAGTACGTAAGCCATAGTCCCGGGTGCCTCGGCAGGTAACTGTACTTTAAGCCCCTGACCGCTTTGCTCAAATTTTAAGCTGCTGCCGTTTGCTATAAGCGTAACCCTTTCAACTTTACCACCGGCTCCAACACTTTTAATGTTTATTTGGTTGCCGTCTTGTGGCCAGCCCAATAAAATAGCATACAACGCATTGTTTTTAGTAGTAAACCTAATATCACCGGCTTTATAAACCGTGCCTTCGTTATAACCTTGTTCTTTTAATGGCTTAACGTTTTCCATTGCTGGTCCTTCGCCAAAAACTTTCCATGGCCTGGTGCCATAAATGGCTTCACCATTTTGCTTGGTCCATGCAGTAATTTGCTGTACAATTGCACGTTCCTTTACATCAATGGTACCATTGCCTTTTACCGGTACGCTAAGCAGCAAGTTGCCGTTTTTGCTCACCACATCGGCCAGCATATGAACTACGGTAGCCGCCGATTTGTACTTGTTGCCATCGTAAACACGCTTATCATAATGCCAGTTGCCAATGCAGGTACAGGTTTGCCAAGGCAAAGGCTCAATACGGTTACTATGCCCACGTTCAATATCCCAAACTATACATTTGCGTTGCTGCTCGTCAAGTATTTTGCCGGTAATTACGGCCTCCATTTTACCATGCTTTTTCAAGCTGTTATTGTACATGTGAGCAGCAATTTTCAACCCCACATCACTAACAGGCCATAGCGGTAGCGCTGTATCATCAAAATACACCAAATCAGGATCATAGTTGTCAAGTAAAGCCAACGTCCTTTTCAAAAACTTTTCATTATAAGCTTTTGACGGAATGCTTGCACCGTCCTTCCAATCCCATTGTTGCAAACCGTCTTTGTAAGGCGCGCTTAAAGGATGCCTTTGTGAGTAAAGCTCTTGTGGGTCGTATCCCTCCCACCATTTGCCTTTACCATCAGCTTTTTGAATATTACCATCGTAATGTACACCAGCCATAGGGCCTGTTTTATCTGCTCCTTGCGATGGTTCATACCAGGTCCAGGTGTGAGCTGCATGAACACTTACCCCAAAGCGCAAACCATTATCACGTGCTGCTTTCTCCCACCCTTTAATCAAGTCCTTTTTAGGCCCAATGTTGGTTGAGTTCCACTTTTGGTATTTATTAGGATATAGGTCAAAATTATCATGGTGATTGGCTAGCGCCACAAAATACTTTGCGCCAGCCTCTTTATATAACGATACCAGTTCGGCCGGGTCCCACTTATCTGCCTTCCATTCGTTAATCACATCCTTAAAGCCAAATTTTGATGGGTGGCCGTAAGTTTTAAGGTGGTATTTATAAGCCGAACTACCTTCCTCGTACATCCCCTTTGCGTACCAGTCGCCATATTCCGGCTGGCATTGCGGACCCCAGTGTGCCCATAAACCAAATTTTGCATCACGAAACCAATCCGGAACCTGGTATTGTTCCAATGAATTCCATGACGGTAAAAAAGGTCCTTTTGCCATGCCATCATAGGCCAGGCCCGAACCAATGGTTTGCGCCTGTAACTTAGCAAGGTAAAGGGATGCAGCACCTGTTAACGTGCCTTTAATCAAACTTCTTCTCTTCATAAATAACTATGCTTTAACAAAATTGCGCACCAAAAACAAAGCTTCGATTATCGGGTACTCGTTTTTTTGAGGTTTGCTGATTCAATTAGTGATTACTCAATTGGCTTTTTCAAAACTAGTTGAAGCACGTACAAAATCATTGATAATAACTGACCACGATATGTAAAAATCCGACTTTTATATTTGATGGAAGTAATTATCGCAACAGGGTAAAACTGCGATTATAAAGCAACTTGCTATTTTCTTACCTCGTCTAAAATCGGCTTATCTAACGCACTTAATATATCAACTTCGGGCTTCAGTAATTCTAAAACCTCAATGCTGTTGTTCCCTTTTTTCAGCCACTCTGCCGGCAAATAAAGCGTTTGCTGCGGACCAATGCTCCAGTATTTTCCTAAGTTATGACCATTAACCCAAACCACGCCTTTGCCCCAACGGCGCATATCAAGGTAGGTATCGGCCAACTTATTTAATTTGAAACTTCCTTTGCGAACTACAGGCGAAGTAACGCCTGCAGAAGTAGTTTTTGTAAACGACTTTGTATCAGTAAAAGGCAGGCTGTACATTTGCCAACCGTTTACTTCCTTACCTGCATAGGTAACACTTTGGGTAATGCCCTTTTTGTTTTGCAATAAATACTTACCAAAGTTTATACGGCCCATGTTTTCAACCAAAATATCAATTACAGCTTCGCCTGCCGGAAGGGTTACGTTTAAGCTATCTTGTTTCAGCCGACGATCTAAGGTACCTATCGCTTTACCATTGACCATAATAACAGCATAATCACGCAGCTCTTTTAACGCCAGTATTCCACTGGTTCCGCCTTTCATTTTAGTGCGATAAAGCACATAACCGTAGTCCTGTTTTAAATCTTCAAATGTAAGTGGTGTTTTATTAGTCACCGGCACAGGCAGGTTACTCAATAACGCCGCCGAGCTTTTTAAACTAAATGTTGGTATAGTGATGGCTAGCTTGGCAGCGGGCACCTCGGGCAGGTTTACATTCTTGGGCAAATACTTTTTAATTACCTCTCTGAACTTTACAAATTTGGGCGTTGCGTTACCCGCTTCATCTAACGGAGCATCGTAATCATAACTACTTATTTGAGGCTCGAAACCTGTTTTATCTTTATAGTTTGAACCGTTCATGAAGCCGCGGGTGGTGCCTCCATGAAACATATACATGTTTATTGACATTCCGGCTGCCAGTACCGAATCTAACCTTCCGGCGTAATCTTCCGCAGGTATAGTGTGGTGTTTGGTTCCCCACCAGTCAAACCAAGCCGGGTACCATTCGGCAATATAATACGGCCCTTTGCCGCTATGGTAAGCATTAACAAGTTCTTTAACTTTAGCCGGTTTATCAAGTCCGTTAACGGCAGGCATCAGGCCCGGCAAATGACCATCTTTAACATCATTAGCAGGATCACAGGTGTACAATATGCCATCAAACCCTGCTTCTTTAAAAATACGCTGGTTAATGGCTAAATAGTCTTTATCATTACCATAAGAGCCGTATTCGTTTTCAATTTGAACCATTAGTATATTGCCGCCGTGGTTCACCTGTAATGGCGCTAACCTTTTTCCCACTTCCTTTATGTAAGTGTGATATTCATTAAGGTATTGCGCTTCCTTGCTTCGCACTTCCAGTCCTTTTTCATTTTGTAACCAATACGGATAACCGCCAAACTCCCACTCGGCGCATACATAAGGGCTTGGTCTTAAAACTACCCATAAGCCTTCCTGGCGTGCAATGTTCACAAACTCAACTATGTCGTTGTTCCCCGTAAAATTAAACACACCTTTTTGAGGCTCATGTACGTTCCAGAAAACATAAGTTCCTATAGTGTTCAAACCCATTGCTTTGGCCATCTTCATTCTTGATCTCCAGGCTTCGCGTGGCACACGTGGGTAATGAATTTCCCCGCTAATCATTTGAAAAGGCTTCCCATCAAGCAAAAAATCAGTATTGCCTAAAGCAAATGTGTGTGCCTGCTTTTGTGCAAATGCGCCATAACAGCACACGCAAAGCAGCAGTGTTAAACAACGTATATATTTATTCATAATATTCTTTGTTAATTTAGAAGACCTCAGTAGACTTGCCTACCAGAAAACTGTGTATAAGGCAGCCAGAATGCCCAGTATGATGACAGTACCGATTTGGAAACCTCTATCAACCTTAAACATGCTCGGCTCAACAATAATCTCGCCTTCTGTTTCAGATTTTGATTTTGCCGTACCGAACAAGCTCATCAACACCATAATAATTACAATTACTACAAAGTCAATTGCCATACGATCTAAGAAAGGAAAATCAGGAAAACTACCGTTGGTCCACACCGGTAAAAACTTCAATACTGTTGATAGTGGTATGGTAATTAACGCACCTGCCATAGCGGCTGAAGCTGTAGTACGCTTCCAGTAAAAACCCAGCAGGAAAATAGCCAGTACACCCGGTGATACAAACCCAACGTATTCCTGAATAAACTGATAAGCCTGATCTAACGACTTTAGCGCCGGTGTTACCACAGCTGCAATGGCTAACGAAATTACTACCGCCCACCTGCCAATTCTAACCAGCTTTTGCTCACTTGCGTTTTTGTTGATGTATTTTTGATAGATATCAAGCGAAAATATGGTACAAATACTGTTTGCTTTACCTGCAAGTGAGGCTACAATAGCCGCCGTGAGTGCCGCAAAAGCAACACCTTTAAGCCCGGTTGGAAGCAAGTTTATGAGCGTTGGATAAGCATGATCGGGCTTTAAAACACCGTTAACCGTCATTTCATTTGCAAACATGCCATTGTGGTACAGCACATACATTATTATACCTGGCAATACGGCTATAAGCGGCACCATTAGCTTAAGCACAGCTGCAAACAGTATACCCTTACGTGCAGTTTTTAAATCGGCGCCTAACGCACGTTGAACAATGTATTGATTGCACCCCCAGTATGCCAGGTTATTCACCAGCATTCCCCCTATAATTACCGACGTTCCGGGTAAATCTTTATAATACGGATCTTTAGGGCCAAATATCATGTGGAAGTGCTCCGGAGCTTCTTTCATTAATAGTTTCAATGCGGGGAATATACCGTGTGTATTGTAGGTATCACTAAGTAAGTTAAGCGCCAGGTACGTAGTTACAAGTCCGCCGAGTATTAATACTACCACCTGTATAACATCAGTATACCCAATAACCTTCATGCCACCAAGTGTTACAAACATGGCAAAAACGCATAGGGCCACTATACACCAGCCAAAATCGAGCGAGGAAATGGATGAAATAGCAAGCGCACCTAAATATATGATGGATGTTAAGTTAACGAAAACATACACAAGCAGCCAAAATACAGCCATTACCGTACTAACCTGGTCATTATACCTGCGCGACAAAAACTGCGGCATTGTTACAATGCGGTTTTTTAAATAAACCGGTATAATGTACACGGCAACTATAATTAATGCTGCTGCCGACATCCACTCATACGAGGATATGGCCAGCCCTAAAGCAAAACCCGAACCCGACATTCCAATAAAATGCTCGGCCGATATATTAGAAGCGATGAGTGATGCGCCTATGGCCCACCAGGTTAACGAGCCTTCTGCCAGAAAGTATTCTTTAGCATCAAGTTCTTTAGTTTTGCGCTTGTGATAGATATAATAACCATAGCCTGCAACTATAAAAAAGTAAACAAGAAAGACTATATAATCAGTAAGTTCTAAATGGTTCATTTACGATCAAAAAATAATTAGTCTGCGCTGTACGTATTATGCAGAACAGATATCAAGGTGTAAAAATTGGTTGTTCAAACTTAAAGCTACTCAAAATTAATACTTTGACCATAATGGACTATAATCTGTAATTTTCCGACCAGCAACTATTACCAGGCTTAAAGCTTGATGCAACCTATTAACTCAAAACCTTGCGGGTTTTGCGGGCTCAAACTTAATCGTTTTCGTAAATAAAGATTCAGCTATTAAATAAAACGTATAAAAAGATAGCGATTATTGGCCTGAATAAGATAGTGAACAAGCCATTACTTAGTACATAAGAATGCTGCAGTAGCTTAATTACTATTCCCCTTTCCCCAAATTAAACTTACATTTTTACGAGTATTATGATCCGGTCGTTTACAGAGGATTCTGTTGATTTGATGCTATTGGAACATACCAAGAAAGCAGAATTACACGAAAGGTTAACAGGCAAATGGAAGAGCCAGCCTGAGTTAAGTTATTTTAAAGTACAAATTGAGGACATTGATATGTTCCCAAAACGATTAATATTAGCCTTAAAGCGGCAAAAGGTTAACAACGTACAAGACTTGCTTAGCCTGGCCTATAAAGATTTAATTGTACTGCCCAACATAGGTAAAAAAAGCTATCACCTCATTTTAGTGTTCCTTACCCAAATGACGCATAAGATGTTTGTATAAATAGCCTTAAATACTGCATTTAAATACATTCAAGACATCTTATTCCACAATAGTTACACTTTGCCCTAAGTATCTTCTTTCTAACGAGTTTAAAAAAATGCGTTCTACCTATAGGTACAGCAATCAAAATTGAACATCAACAGTTACATTTTAGGCTCAGCGGCCTTTTTAACAGCATATTATTTAAGCATGTTTATTGTATAACTAAAAGTGCTATTGCTTAAATGAGGCATATATTGAGGCAACGGCATCGGACCACATGAATGTGAGCCGACACCAAGTGTACGGCTTGATATGCAGAGCACCGTTGACGCTGGCTTGGGTAAGTCTATACGATATTCGGTTGCGTTAAGCACCTCATCAGTATATGGCAAAGCCGACATTTGAAATAATGCATCACTTCTAAACTCAAGCCCTTGTCCCGGTACATCAGTGAGCTTAAGCCATCTTATATCTTCATGATTTCCGCTCTCCATCGGTTTTTCGTAAGGTGTTAATTGCGCCTTCACTGTACTATTGTAAACCGCTACATTAAACCCGGCTTTACGGTCTGGATAGTTTTCCATTGGTCCGCGGCCAAAATAATTAAGGTTCTGCAGTTTTTGATTTAAAAGCATCCTTACCCCCATGCGGGCTATAACAATGTTGGTATCGCTTGCACTAATATCATTTTTGCAAACTATGCTGCCGTCGCCTTTAATGTCGTATACCGCTTTATGATCGACCCAAAAGCCGTTTTTGCCTAAACCGCGCAACTTTGCAGTTATGTTTATACTACCTGCATCTACCCGCTTAATTGAAACCTGCTTGGTTACCCACTTTAAAGAAGTGATACCGGTGCTATCCCACCCTTTGTAAGCGTATATATCATCCTGCTGATGTGGTGCTCTCCACAAATGCAACCTTGGCCCTCCACCGTTATTAAGCTGTTCTTTGGAGTGAACACGAATATTAGCTATTGTGCCCGAAGCTTTACTGAATAATAACTCAAACCCCTTACCTGTAATAACAACATTGCTGTCTTTTTCAAATAAGCTTAAATCTGAATAAGCAACTGTTTGCTGCATAGGCTTGGCAACTGCAACTGGTAAGGCAAACTGTGCAGCTGCAATTTCAAATCCTGTTTTTGCCCAATTACTATTGGCTTTAAGTTTAACAGAAAAGTTTATGTGGTATTCCGCAACATCTGTTTTACCCTTATAATTAAAGCTAAAAGAGCCATTAGACAGCGGTTTAACTGACGGCATGATAAGCTTACCTGAATCAACCGCCACTCCATTTTTTAAAACAGTCCAAAATAGGTCAAATTTATCAAGATTTACAAACTGGTACTTGTTCCTGAGCGTGTATACCCCCTTTTCACCTTCAACTGGGTTTATATCAAGCCATTGGTATATACGCTTCATCTCAAAATAGCCGGGCTTGGGTGACCTGTCAGAGAACACCACACCTTTATGAATAAAGTAATGATCGTTTGGAAATTCACCAAAACCGCCGCCAAAAGCTAATATTGGGCGAGCCGGGTTGCGTTTGTTCCACACTCCCTGATCCTGAAACTCCCATATTGCTCCGCCAAGTATGGAAGGATACTTGTCAAAAAGTTCACCGTACTCCTTTAACGAACCCATGGAGTTAAACATAGCGTGCGCAAACTCGCATAAATAAAAAGGCTTGGTTAAATCGGGGTTGGTTGCAGTTTCTTCTACCGGCCGCAGTGCCCGACGTTTTGCATCGGCACCCGGCCAGTTGTTGGGTATTAGCGGCGAGTACATGCGGCTGTCTAAGTCTGCCGGGTTACCTTTGCCTATACCAAAACCCTCATAATGTGTAGGCCTGGTGTTGTCCAGCTCTTTCACTTTGGCTAAAGCCGCTCTGAAGTTTTCGCCACCAGAGCCGCACTCATTACCTAACGACCAGATTATGATTGAGGGATGGTTTTTGAAGTTCTCAACGTTAGCCACATTTCTGTCAATAATGGCCGATTTCATGAGCGGTTCATTGTTAAATCTATCCATTAAGCCATGGCATTCTACGTTAGCTTCTGATAATACGTAAAGGCCATACTCGTCACACAACTCATACCAGCGTGAAATGTCAGGATAGTGAGAAGTACGCACATGATTACAATTTCCCTGCTTTATAAGCATAATATCACGTAACATTTGCGCCTCGGTAATGGCGTGACCACCATTGGGCCAGTTTTCATGCCGGTTAACGCCTTTTAACTTTATAGGCACACCATTTACTAAAAAGCTACGGCCCTTAATTTCAATTTGCCTGAAACCTGTACGGCTTGATAAATACTCAATTGCCTTACCATTTTGCTCAAGCGTAATTACGGTGGTATATAAATTAGGTGTTTCTGCGGTCCACTTTTCAGGGTTAGGCACCGGCAATTCAATATTTACGGCTTTTTCTGATGACGGATTGATAAGTACAGAACGAGCTTCCGAACGTTTAATAAGCTGTTTACCCTTATAAAGCGATGCAGAAACAGTAAGCTTTTTTGCCGTTTGACTATCATAATTGGCAATTTTGGTTGACACCTTTAGTGTTGCATTCTTATAACTTTTATCGAGCTGTGTTTTAATAGAAAAATCGCGCACGTGCTGAGTAGGTGCACGCCAAAGTGTTACATCACGAAAAATACCACTCATCCTCCACATATCCTGATCTTCAAGATAACTGCCAACGGTATACTGATATACCTCGGCGGCTATAAGATTTTTACCAGACTGTAAATACCGCGTTACGTCAAATTCGGCTGCATTACGACTGTTTACACTGTAGCCAACTTTTTTGCCATTCACCCAAAGGAAAAAACCGGCATCAACGCCGTCAAACTTCAGGAAAATTTTCCCGCCCCGCCATGTTGCCGGAAGCGTAAACTCTTTCCTGTAACTACCTACCGGGTTGCGATCTGTATACGCAGTATAATTTTCAGGCGGCGTACTCATTACATGCGGAAAATCCTTTTTAAATGTATAACCCATGTTACGGTAAAAGGGAATGCCATAGCCTTGCATTTGCCAGTTAGATGGCACTTTGATACTTGCCCATTTAGCATCATTAAAATTGGTTTTATAAAAGTCAAGCGGCCGTTTGTCAGGCGTGTTAACCCAGTTAAATTTCCAGTTGCCATTAAGACTCATGGCATACACAGATGCATTTTGCTTGCCCGCTAGTGCAGCCTGAATATTTTGATAAGGCATCAAGGCAGCATGCGCAGCTTCCTTATTAATACCAATACATTGCGGATTTTCAATTTCAGGTGGTAATGATGTGTTGCGGCTGGTATCCCTGTGCGACGCAACAGCCCATTGGGAAACAAATAAAACAAAGAAAAAAAAGTACCTGAAATTCATGAATTAACTTTTGACAGTATGGTGAGATGGATATACCAAGCCGAAGTTATTGGTAATAAACCTACCAGCAAATATAATCTGCTTAATCGTTTTCGTATTTAAAGTTTAGCTGTTAAGCCTATAATTAATGCAACTTAATAACTTAGACGTTTAATTTTTAAACCAAAAAAGGCTGTAATTTTGCCCCATTACAGTTTAACCTGCTTAAGCATTTGAAGAAAGTTATACTAAATCTGTTTGCTTCAGTTTTGTGCTTACTACCTTATCTGTGTGTAGCGCAAAACCTTGTAAGATATGTTCAGCCTTTATCCGGCACTGCTCCGTCAACTACGCCATCCTCAAAAAAGCATGGAAGCGGTACCGAACTTAATGCAAACACCATTCCTGCAGTAACGTTGCCGTTTGGAATGACGCAGTGGACACCCGAAACGCAGCGATCGGAGAATAAATGTGTTCCCCCTTACAGATATACTGATAGTAAAATCAGCGGTTTCAGAGCGTCGCACTGGTTAAGCGGTTCGTGTACTCAGGACTACGGAAGCGTTACTATTACGCCTGTCGGCTCGCGTTTAAATTTAATTCCGGAGGCTGGATACACACCTTTTTCGCATAGAGACGAAATTACAGCACCGCATTATTACAAAGTAAACCTACCCGAACGAAATTTAACAACCGAAATAACAGCAACTACCCGGTGTGGAATGCTAAGGTTTACCAGTCAAAGCGCAGATAGCGTTTATTTTACTATACGGCCGAATAGCGACCGCAATGAGGGTTTTGTTAAAGTAGACCGCCAGCGGGGAGTTATCTGGGGGTACAATCCCGTTCATCGAATTTACCAGGGTTGGGGCGAGAAAGCAGGCTTTAACGGATACTTTGTCATTCAGTTCAATCAGCCTTTGACCACTACAGGCTTGTTTACAAATAATAGAGTTACGCCCGGAGACAGTATTAAAAATCAGCACGAGGCAGGTGCTTATATAGGATTTAAACTTAAAGCCGGGGAGCATTTACAGATGCGCGTTGGTACTTCCTTTACCAGTTTTGCAGGCGCACTGCTTAATCTTGAAAGCGAAATTAAAGACTGGAATTTTGAACGCCTGGTAAAATCAAACTTTACAGTATGGCAAAATGCATTAAGCCGCGTAAGCGTTAGCGGCAATAATGAAAAGCATAAACGCATATTTTACACTGCCCTTTACCATACTATGCAACAGCCGCGATGCTTTAATGATGTAAATGGGCTTTATCCACGCTTTGGCGGCTACTATAAAAACGAAAAACTCAACAACGGTAACTACTACGATGATTTTTCAATGTGGGACACTTACCGGGCGCAAATGCCACTTTTTGAGATTTTGAAGCCCGACTTTGTAAATGACTGCGTAAAATCAATGATTTTAAAAGGTGAACAGGGCGGTTGGTTACCGATTTTTCCATGCTGGAACAGCTATACAGCGGCCATGATAGGCGATCATGTAACCGCATTTATAGCATCGGCCTATGTTAGGGGCATACGCAACTATGATGTAAAAAAAGCTTATGCCCTTATGCGGCGTAATGCATTTGAAGTTCCATCACCGCAGGAATACCGCGACGGAAAAGGACGCCGGGCCATCCAATCATATTTAAATTATGGCTATATCCCGGTTGAAGATTCGGTACCTGAAGCATTCCATAAAAAAGAACAGGTAAGCCGTACGCTGGAGTATGCATTTGATGATTATGCACTTGCAATGGTTGCCGCCGGGCTGGGTTTGAACAAGGACAAAGACGTTTTACTCAACCGAAGTAAAAACTACTTAAACGTTTTGGATGGTAACAGCAAAATGGTTAGAGCTAAGAAAAGTGACGGCAGCTGGCACTCACCATATAATCCTAAAAATAAAGAATTTTACATTACAGAGGGAACACCGCAACAATATACCTTTTACGTACCTCATGATGTAAATGGCCTGGCAAAAGCTATGGGCGGCCAGGTGGTTTTGGAGCAACAATTAGATACGCTTTTTAAAACAGGCGAGTATTGGCACGGCAATGAGCCGGGGCAGCAAACACCTTATATGTATAACTTCACCGCTTCGCCATGGAAAACGCAGTACTGGGTTAAAAACACTATGGATGAAGAATATAGCGACGGACCTGGCGGTTTAAGCGGCAATGATGATGCGGGCCAGGTATCAGCATGGTATGTTTTTTCGGCCATGGGATTTTACCCACTTAACCCGGCAGCAAACCAATACCTTATTACGGCACCGGTTTTTAACAGCTGCAAAATACAACTCAATCAAAATAGGGTTTTTGAAGTGAAGTGTCATAAAAGCACTTCTGATGCATTTTACATTGACCATGTAACGTACAACGGCAAGCCTTATAACTTTACCTACTTAACTCACCAAACTATTACACAGGGAGGCAAATTAGACATATACCTGCGAAGTACGCCCAACAAATTGTGGGGCACTGCTAAACAGCATAAACCTGCTTCTCTTACCCGTTGATATCATGAAAAAATATAACCTTCTGGCTTTTAGTTGCCTTTTATGCTCGCTATTTAGTGGTTTAGTTTACGCACAGTCAACAACAGCTAACAGAACCGATTATGTAATCACCAATTATGGTGCAACAGCTGATGCCAGCAAAGACAATGCAGTTGCCATACAGCGCACTATTGATGCATGCGCAAAAGCCGGAGGCGGGCGCGTTATTATTCCAAAGGGCAAACGCTTTATGAGCGGACCTTTCGACTTGAAATCAAACATTGAATTTGTTGTGGAAGCAGGTGCCTGTGTTATTGCAAACCCAAATGAAAGCATCTACAAAAAAAGCGCATTTAAAGATAACGTTGGCGAGGGGACCATTTGGATTGGAGGCAATAACTTAAATAACGTTACCATAAGCGGTACAGGCATTATTGACGGCAACGGCGTTTCTTTTATGGGTGCCCCAATAACCGATTCTTACATACTTAAACCTTTTGATAAGCTTGACCCCCGCCCTCATTTACTAACAGTTGCAGGCGGCCACAACATCAGGATAAAAGATGTAACCATACGTAATTCAGCATACTGGACGGTTCACCTTATAGGCTGCAACGATGTCACTATTGATAATATCACCTTACTCAATGATTTGAAAGTTAGAAACAGTGATGGTATTGACTTAGACCATTGCAAAAATGTACGCATAAGCAATTGCTACATTGAATCGGGCGATGACTGTATATGTTTAAAAAACAGACGTGAGTATGAAGAGTTCGGTCCCTGCCAGAACATTGTGGTAACTAATTGTACCATGACATCCAGATCATGCGCTATTAAGATTGGCTCAGAAAATATGGATTCGATTGACCATGTCATCATCAGCAATTGTATAATACGTGCAAGCAACCGTGGTATTGGCATTCAGAACCGCGACGAAGGAACAGTGAGTGATGTATATTTTAATAATATCCTTATTGAGTCGCATTTATTTACAGACGTATGGTGGGGAAAAGCCGAACCAATTTACGTAACAGCCTATACCCGTGCCAGTGCAAACAACAAAGATGCTAACTGGCGCTTTCCAAAGGGTGTAAAGGAAGGTAAAGTAGGAAAAGTAAGCAGAATTTTCTTTTCGGGCATCAAAGCAAGTAGTGAAAATGGTGTTTACGTAGGCGCTGAGTCACCCGAAAAGGTTGACGAAATTTACTTTGACCAAATTGACCTTCACATCAACAAAACAAGCAATATTACCGGCGGCATTTACGACCGCAGGCCAGCCAAGGTCGACGGGTTACTTACCGGCACCACATCGGGCTTTTACTTTGAAAACGCAGGCAATATAACCGTAAGAAACAGCTCCGTTATATGGGGCGCAAACAGGCCCGACTATTTCAAGCATGCTATTGAAAGCCACAACGTAAAGGATGTAAAAGTTACAGGTTTCAACGGTACAGCAGCTTTCCCTGATAAGTTAGATGCTATCATTAAAAAGTAGAATTTTTACCAGCTGTAGAACTACGTACGGTAAGTACTGATGGAATTATTTCACTTTCCTCTTCAAGATTAATGTAAGGGTTTTTAAGGCGTTTAAGCAGGGCTTTAGCAGCAGCCCTACCCATTTCAAATGCTGGTTGGGTAATGGTTGTAAGGCTTGGATTTAATATTACGGCTGATGCCTGATTTGAAAAGCAAACAACCTTTACATCATCGGGAATTTGCAAACCTAACTGCTGGCACACCAAATATATGTCGGTAGTCAGTCTTTCGACTGTTGCAATTATTCCGTCGGGCCTGTTGTTTCCCTGTAATATGCTGGTAAGGGTGGTATGTACCGTTTTGCCCTCACCAATACAGTTAACCACTTCACAGGTTGCAGGATCAAGCTGATGATCAGCAACCGCCTTTTGAAAGCCACTGCTACGTTCTGATATTATTGACAGGCTTTTTGAAATAGACAGCATTACAATGCGCTTGCAACCCGCCTCAATAAGGTGCTTGGTGGCCAGGTAGCCGCATTCAAAATCGTTTGTGGTTATTTTTGCGGTAGCGGGCGCGCTGGCAACCCTGTCAAAAAATACAACGGGTAGCTTTTTTCCAAAATCTTCAATATGCTCAAATGAATCTGTTTCCGAGCTTACTGACATCAGTGCGCCATCTACCCTGCCATATAGCAACTCACTTAAAATAGCCTTTTCGCGTTCCAGCTTCTCATGAGTAAGATATATTAGGGTATGATAACCTTTTTCGATGGCAACTTCCTCAATACCATTTAGCGCAATTGAAAAAAAACTGTCGGCCACCTCGGGTATGAGTACGGCTATCGTCTTACTTTTATTTTTGCGCAAACTGCTTGCATAAGCATTTGGTACGTAGTTAAGCTCCTTGGCAAGGTCAAACACCCGCTTTTTGGTTACTTCACTAATCTCGTGGCTATCGCCTAAAGCTTTTGATATTGTAGCGGTTGATAATTTAAGTCGTTCGGCAAGTAACTTGATAGTAACAGTTTCCATTTTGCATCTAAATACCGAAATAAAGATTGGCTTTTTTTTTAAAATTTAATAATTAAATAACAACAAAGTACTCTGGTGTTTATAACCATTTTTAAAGGAATTGAACAGCTTTGGTTTACCCTACAATGTATTTGAATTAAAAATTGATTAGTTTTGTCGCCATGTTTTTAATAAGTACCTCTCTCAATCAGCTCAGCAACGTTAAAATTCTCTAATAACTTTCTAACATTTACTTAATCGTTTACGTAAATAAATATCGTTCAACCATTACGAGTTCATGCTGAAATGTATCACTTTAGTACTGCAAAATCAGTGCAACCAATTATTTACGGCTTACTGAGCCTCAGGCGCATAAGTGATATTTTAAAACCAAACGATATGAATTTGAAAGATAGCATCCCTGCTGTAGATCAAACGGCTCCGCTTTCTAATCTGGATGAATGGGAGGACGATGTAGTGCGCAGGTACCCTGATCCATCCAAAATAAATGCTGATAAAGATGAAGAGGCGTTTAGAGATTACAATGCAACGGAAAAGGATTCGGTACGTGAGTTCTACCGTTTAAATCATCGCTATCAAACATTTGATTTTGTATTGGAGCACAAAAAGAAATATTTAAGCTTCTCGAAAGACAAAATGCCCATCTGGGATGCGTTTACCTTCCTGAATAAGCTGGTAGATGATTCTGACCCTGACACAGATCTTGACCAGATGCAGCATTTACTGCAAACATCTGAAGCCATACGAAACGACGGACATCCGGATTGGATGGTATTGGTAGGGCTCATACACGACATGGGTAAAGTACTTTGCCTTTTTGGCGAGCCACAGTGGGCCGTTGTTGGCGACACCTTCCCGGTAGGTTGTGCTTTTTCTGACAAAATCGTTTTCCCTGAGTTTTTTAAAGATAACCCGGATATCCACAATTCAAGTTACAATACAAAATATGGCATTTACAGCCCTAATTGCGGCTTAGATAATGTGCATATGTCATGGGGTCATGATGAGTATGTTTATCATATGATGAAAGACTTTATTCCAGAGCCTGGGTTATACATGCTACGCTACCACTCGTTTTACTCACAACACCGTGAAAACGCTTACGACCATTTGATGAATGATCATGACCGCGACATGTTTAAATGGGTAAACCTATTTAACCCTTATGATTTGTACTCTAAAAACCCAAATCAAAAAAGCTGGGAAGAATTGAAGCCTTATTATGAAAATTTGGTTGCCAAGTATCTCCCGCAAACACTGAGTTTTTAAACAAATAAACAATAACCAAATATGAACTTAAATTTACGCTAATTATGAGATTGAACCTTAATTGCAAGGATAAGCCAGTTATCCTAATGCTGCTTCTTGCACTAATTTTTAGCTTTCAGCCCCTCTTTGCACAAGACGGCCGCATTACAGGTGTGGTTGTTGATACCAAGGGCGAAGCCTTACCCGCAGTAACCGTAAGCGTTAAAGGCAAATCAAGAGCCACATCAACCGATGCTAACGGTAAATTCAGCATCACCGCAGGTGCAGGTGACGTTTTAGTACTTACTTACATAGGCACCAACGCTAAAGAAGTAACCGTAACTTCTGAAAAAACCTACAGAATAGAATTAACAGAATCAAGCCAGGCACTTAAAGAAACCGTAGTTATTGGCTACGGTACAAGTTCTCGTAAAGCTATATCAAGTGCTATTACGCAAGTAAAACAAGAGGACCTAAATCGTGGAGCAATAGCCGACGTTGGCCAATTATTACAAGGCAAGGTACCCGGATTAAATATTACTGCAAGCGGTGATCCAAACAAACCCGCATCTGTAATATTACGTGGTGCTTCTACTGTGAATAGCCCTGGTTCTCCATTCTATGTAATCGATGGTATTCCGGGTGCCGATATAGCTGCAGTAGCTCCTAATGACATTGTTACCATCGACGTACTTAAAGATGCCGCTGCTACCGCTATTTATGGTAACCGTGCATCTGCCGGTGTAATTATGGTAACTACCAAAAGAGGAAAGAAAAACTCTTCAATAGTTTCTTACAGCGGTTATGCAGGTGTTGAAAAAGTAAGTAATCAATTAGATTTGATGAATGCAGATGAAATACGTGCATTTTTAACAAGAAATAATACTAATTTTTCTAACGGTAATGACTTAGGTGCTAATACCGATTGGATGAAAGCAATCGAGCGCTCTTCGGCATTTTCTCAAAATCATAACATATCATTAAGCGGCGGATCAGAGCATGGGACATACAGTGCAAGTGTAAATTATTTTAAAAAGAACGGTATATTACAAGGTAGTTCATTAGAGCGTGTAATTGGCCGTTTAGCGGTTGATCAGTATGCATTAAATGATAAGTTAAAGTTTAGCTTGAACCTGTCGAATTCTACTAGTAATTCTAATAACGTACCCTTACAAAACGTAGTTTTATTACAAGCAGCTAAGCATTTACCTGTAAATCCACTATATAATGCCGATGGATCTTATTTTGAAAACTTTAGCAATTTGGGTTATTATAGTCCATTGGCAATTGCCAATAACGCAAAAGATAATACCAAATACAATGTGTTGTTAGGTTCATTTGTTACTGAAGTAAAATTACCTTTCGGACTTACTTACAATGTAAACTTGTCATATCAAAAAACAAGTGCGTCACATGGTGAATATTATGGTTCATATTACAACCTTTACGCAGGAAGTGGCTTTTATAATAACCCTGACCCGGCAATTGGTGTATCTCACTCATTAATTAACTTGGGTAAAAACGGTACAGCATATCGTAGTGAACTATCAAATACAGTTAAAACGGTTGAAACCTATCTTACCTGGAACAGGAAATTCGGTGAGCATTCTTTGACAGCTGTATTAGGTTACTCTTACCAGGATAACGTAGTAGGCGATGGCCTTCAGGCATCAACAATTAACTTTCCAACAGATAACGTTGGCTACAATAATTTCGCATTGTCTAACCCTTACGAAGTTCGCAGTTATATTATTGATTTCGGTAACTCCCAAACTTATGGCAAAACGTTGTTACTTTCTGATTTCTTCAGGTTTAATTACAGCTATAAAGACAAATACCTGGTACAAGGTTCTGTTAGAAGAGACGGTAGCTCGGTATTTGGTGTTAACAACCGCTGGGGATATTTCCCATCAGGAAGTGTTGCATGGCGTATAACTCAGGAAGACTTCATGAAAAGCCAGTCTTTATTTAGTGAATTAAAGTTACGTGCAAGTTATGGTGTTACAGGTAACTCGTTTGGTATAGGTGCCTTCTCTGCTCAGTTACTTTACGGAGGCTTCGATAGATATTACAACAGTGGAGCCTTGGCTCAAGCATTAGCGCCATTACAAGGACAAAATCCTGATCTGAAGTGGGAACGTACAGCATCAACCAACATCGGTGTGGACTTTGCGATGTTTAATAACAAAATTACCGGTTCGGTAGATGTGTATAATAAAAATACACGCGATATGTTATTCAGATACCGCGTATCATCAGCTTTGGTACCTGGAGGTAATATAGTTGCTAACGGCGGTAGTATTAACAACAAGGGTATTGAGGTAAGCTTAACAGCAAATCCAGTCTCAACAAAAGACTTTAATTGGTCGAGTACTATAAACGCGGCTTATAACAAAAATAAGATCACTAGTTTAAAGAGCGTTTATGCTAACGGAGACTCAATCCTGTACACCTCGCCGGAAGGTCCGGGCCAATCGGGCTCTACTTTGCAAATATTAAAAGTAGGCTATCCTTTAGGACAATTCTTTACTTTCAAATATGCAGGCAAAGATGCTAATGGCAACTCGTTGTTCTACAAGCGCGATGGTTCTACTACTAATCAGCCACTTACCGGTGTTGACTACTTTTATGCAGGTAGCCCGCAGCCAAAAGTATTAATGGGTTGGAATAACTCGTTCCGATACAAAAACTTCGACCTTAATATATTTTTAAGAGGTACATTTGGTAGTAAAATATTTAACGCAACCCGCGCAGACTTATCAAACGTAGCTGCTGCGAATGCTAACAACATCTTACGTTCTGCTGCAGACGACAAAATTACTGATACCCGCAACTATTTTTATTCAGACAGGTATATTGAAAGTGGATCTTACGTAAGATTGGATAACTCTACAATAGGTTATAACATTAAACAACCAATTAAATCTATCAGCAACATACGCGTTTACTTAACCGGCAACAACTTATTTGTTATTACAGGTTACAAAGGTGTTGATCCTGAGATTAACCAAGGTGGCCAGTCGCCAGGTATAGATTACAATAACTTTTATCCGAAAACACGTACATTCTTATTGGGCGTAAACGTATCATTATAACATCAACAGACATGAAAAATATATTTTTAACTATCGCATCTGCCGCATGCATGGCTGTAGTTTTTTCATCTTGTCATAAAACAGATATTCAGGTAAATACTCAGCTAACACCAGATGTATTTCCACAGACACCAGCTCAATACCAGGCTGTAACCGGTTCAGTGTATGTTGCATTACGTTCTGATTATACCGGTGCATACTTTTTTTCGCAAAGCCATACAACCGACGAAAATTTGTTGGCTGTATTCGGCCCTGACTGGATTGACGGAAACAGGTATATGGAATTACACCGCCATACCTGGACAAAAGATAACTCTGGTATTAATGCTGTTTGGTACTATTATACTAATATGATAGGGGTTACTAATCAAACCTTATCTATTTTTAAATCAGCTCCCGCAAGTGCGGCAAAATCAGCTAGTGTTGCCGAGTTAAAAACTCTTCGTGCATTTGCTTATTACATAGGTATGGATAGTTTTGGAAATATTCCTTTGGATACCTTATACGGAACCAAGGAGTCACAACCCCAATCTACCCGTGCGCAGGTTTTTAATTTTGTAGAAAGTGAGCTTAAGGCTGCTATTCCTTACCTTAAATCTGACGTTAACCCTACAACTTATGGCTTAGTAACTAAGTACTTTGCATACTCCTTATTAGCTAAAATGTACTTGAACGCTGCCGTTTACACCGGAACGCAACGTTACGATGATTGTATTGCAGCCTGTGACAAAATTATAGGAGACAACAAATACTCGGTAGAGCCTATGGCTTCTTACCTGCAAATGTTTTATCCAACCAACGGTCCAACAACGCAGAAAGAATTCATTTTCGCCATACCGTATGACGCATCACTCACTTCGGGAAATCTAATCTTTGCAAGGTATAACCTCAATCGTAACTTAGGTATACGTTACGGTTATTCAGGTTCTACCGCGGGTGGATATACAAATCCTGTAATAAACCAAAACACGGGTAATGGCTTGGTTAATAACAGACCGAGCGGACCGTCAATGACCACAGCTGAATACTACGCTTACTTCAATGATCCAAACGATATCCGTAACAAACAATGGTTAACCGGTCAGCAAACCTGGCCAGATGGTAGCCCAATTATGGTAAGTACTACCAATATCGGTTATAATCAGTTTTATACAGGATCAGATCCAGGTGGTAAAGTTGTTTATCCGTTGGTGTTAAGCCAATTAACTTTCAGGCCGCGCGCCGGTACCAATTCTGATTATGATTTAGGTCGTGATGAGATTGCATGGAACACTGGTTACCGAAACAATAAATTCCTGGCTGATAACACCAACCCAATCAACCGTAATCAAAACAATGATTTCCCTGTTTTCCGTTATTCAGACATCCTTTTGATGAAAGCTGAAGCCATTTTACGTGGTGGCGCGCCAACTTTAGGTGCAACAGCGTTATCATTGGTAAATCAAATCAGATCTAACCGTACAACATCTGCTGCCTTAACTACTATTGACTTAGAAGGTCTATACGCCGAGCGTGCTAGAGAAATGGCTTACGAAGGATGGCACCGTAACGACATGATCAGATTTGGTAAATATGAAAATACCTATGGTTTAGGTAAGAACAATGCCGACACTTACCGTCGTATTTTCCCTATCCCAACTTCAGGTTTTCAAACCAATTCAAAATTGGTACAGAACCCAGGATATTAAAAGGTGTTGTTTTTTGATCATATAGTGAGAAAATGCCAGCTGAAAAGCTGGCTTTTCTTTTTTTAAGGCTTTTCTGAAAATCGTCTTACTTAGTAATCGTGACTTATAAATTTCGTCAATAATGCTTTTGGCATAGCATTGGCATACCTTAACCGGTAAAAGCTAAATCATTCAAACCGCACTGTAAACCTTGCATTGCGGCGTTTTTTGTTGATAAACATTGTAAGGAAAACAGCACATTAAATGATAGTTAACTACACCGTAGGTGGTTGGGAAATTATAACACAGCGGGCGCACGGATTACTTGCCGCTGCATTAGCAAGCAACTGGAATAAGAGTGTACAAAGCCATCGTTGGGTAGAAACGCTTATTGCCATTGCCGAGCATGATGATGCCCAACTTGAGATGGAGCAAAATAATTTGCTTACCCCTCAAGGTGGTCCTGTTAATTTCGCAATGCGTGGCATGGAACTATCACATTGCCGCGAAACAATGACCCGCGCCTGCAGCAAAAGTATTTACATAGCCCTGCTCTGCTCCTACCATTTAAACTTTTTGTGTAAAGACCAAAACGATGACGCTAGTTTAAAAGCATTCCTAAATGAACAAAAGGCTTTACGCAAAAAGTGGATAGGACTACTAGGCATGACAGACAACGATCTTGAACATGATTACCGGCTGTTTGAATGGTGTGATGCTTTATCGCTTTTACTATGCACACAAAAGTGCCAGCCTGAAGGGCGTTCACTTGAAGTTAGCAAAGGGCCTGATGGCAACCTGCATAAACTTAAAGCAGTTGATAAAGAATATCTGACAATTGATCCTTGGCCATTTGAACAGGATCAATTCACGGTTCAATGCGAAGCCAGATCCATTAAGCAATTGTCTTTTAAAAGTGATGAGGAGTTTAAAAAAAATTTTAATGAGTGCATTCCGGAGTTAAAAACCTGGAATTTTAAAAAGCAGTAACAGCAACATCTAACTATATATTTATGATCAGCAGTACAATATTGAATACCGACGAAGAGAGCACATCAGATTTATATCCTTACCAGCAAAGAGATTTAAGCAAGCTCTTTGAAAAGATGTTGCAGATTAATAAAAAGCAAAGAATACTATATCAGTTGCCAACAGGCGGCGGCAAAACCCGGATATTCTCCGAAATAGCTAAACGTTTTATTGCCGATTATAATCAAGGGGTAGTAGTACTTACCCATCGTAAAGAACTCTGCAGTCAAACCTCTAATACTTTAAAAAAACTGGGGGTAACCAATAAGGTAATTGACAGTACCGTTAAACGACTAAAAGTTAAAGATTGCCGCTCGTGCTTTGTGGCCATGGTTGAAACCTTGCGTAACCGCATCAAAGAAGGCATGATGAACACGTCTGATATTGGCTTGGTAATTATTGATGAAGCGCATCACAATTCGTTTCAAAAACTGCTGGGCAAGTTTCCAAACGCATATATTGTTGGCGTAACAGCTACTCCGTTCAGCTCAAACGCCGATATGCCCATGTACAAAAACTATGAGCATCTTATTGTAGGCGAAAGCATCCAGAATTTAATTGCTCAAGGGTATTTGGCAAAACCTGCCAACTGGCGTTATGATGTTGAACTAAATTCTTTAAAAACCGGCATAAATGGTGATTTTACCATTAGCACATCAGATGAGCTGTACTCCTCACCTGCTATGCTCGAATTGCTGTTGCATGCATACGAGGCGCATTCCAAAAACAAGAAAACGCTGATCTTCAATAACGGAATTTTCACGTCTAAAAACGTTTGCCAGTACTTTGAAGAAGCCGGCTATAACATAAGGCATCTTGATAACCACACTCCTGCTGTTGAACGTGCAGAAATTTTAAAATGGTTTAAAAAGACTAAAGGAGCTATATTAACATCTGTTTCCATATTAACCACCGGTTTTGATGAGCCTACCGTTCAAACGGTAATATTAAACCGCGCCACCACATCAATAACCCTTTACCACCAGATGATTGGGCGTGGAGCTCGTAGATTACCCAACAAAAAAACATTTACCATAATAGATTTGGGAAATAACACCGACCGGTTTGGTCAGTGGCAAACGCCTTTGGACTGGCAGTTGATTTTTGAACGCCCGGAAGCCTTTGCCGAAAGCCTGCACGCGCAAACAGAAAGTGAAGCGCATCCTATACCGGCTGATTTGAAGGCTAAGTTTCCAAAAAGTTTGCAAATGAGCTTTGATATTCAGGATGCCTACAAAAAAGCGCTCGATAGTAATCAGAAGCCTAAGATTGTGATGCGCGATTCTATTAGGCAGCATGCCATTATGTGCATAGAAAATGCCGAATCAATTTCAGAAGGTTTGGCGCTTGCCGCCGAGCTAAGTAAAGAGATTGATTGGAGGGTAAAGCAATATTCGAAATGTCTGGGCAAGGTAACCAAAAACTACACAGACTGGCTTAAGGAAGATTACAGGAATAAACTGAATACGATAATAAGCAAACTCATGCAAAGGCGTAAAGGGAATGATACAGTTGCGCTGTCTGCCTAGTATTTAATACTTAAAGCCAAGAGCCAGAGGGAGTGGTATGGTAGTTGTAATTTGAATCATACATCTATCTTAAATAATTATGGCAACTAAAGGAAAAAAAGACTCATGTTGGTCTGGTTACAAAAAAGAGGGAACAAAGAAAAAAAACGGTAAAACTGTTCCGAATTGTGTAAAGAACTCATCTAAAAAGAGCTAAAAAAAGGAGGGTTGATTCAGTCAACCCTCCTTTTTTGCTATAAATTTTATTGTACTTAAAGTAAATTAACAGAAATGCCTTTTACTGCATCACCAGTTGCTTCATAAGTTTTGCCGTCTTTTACAACCACCACTTTAACATTGCTGGTTACACTGGTCATATTGTAGCCGCCAACTTTCGAAATAAGCTTTACCTGTACTTTATTGTTAACTGTTTTAGCTCCAAAATTCAGTAAGCTATACTTCCCTTCTTTAAAGCCCCATCCTTCACCGGCATCCCAATACAATGTTCCTGATGCTTGATTTTTTTTGTCGAGGCATACATAAAGCGTTAGAGGCTTAAGCGAGGGTTGTGTTGTATTTTGTACTACTTTGCCAGCCGGTATAATGCTACCGCCTTTAATTAATAGTTTGGCTTGATACTCATCATCCTCTTCACCATCAATCAATTTAAGGTTTTCCCATATACCCTTAGGTAGCGCCGGGTTTTTAGCAAACGACGGTATAACTAAAAGCCGCTCACCCAGTAAAAATGCCTGTTCTTCATTTCTTAGTTTTGGATCTTTTACGTCGTCAAAGAATACGGGCAACATAACAGGTATACCGGTTTTATGTGCCTGCTGAAATAACGTATACATATAAGGCAGTAAACGGTACCTACGCTCCAATGCAATGCGCGAAGTTCTCTCAATAGCGGGGCCAAAAGCCCATGGTTCTTTGTCATTTGTTCCGGCACAGGCGTGTCCACGGGCAAAGGGGAGTAAGTTTCCAAACCCAATCCATTGAGCCCACAATTCTCCGCTTGTATTTTCCAGGAAGCCGCCAATATCAGGGCCACTAAATGGTTGTCCCGATAGTCCTAACGTAAGCGACATAGGTACTGATAGTTTCATAAACTTAGGGTCGGCAAGGTTGTCACCGGTCCAGGTTGCTGCAAACCTTTGGCCTCCAAGCAAGTTTGCCCGCGTTAATACAAACGGACGCTTTTGCGGGTTAGCAGCTAAGATACCTTTGCGCGATGCCTCAACCATAAATCGGCCGTAGGCATTATGATAAAGCAAATGCGTTCCGGCCGGTAGCTTGTCTCCGCCCCTATGTGGTGTGTTATAAGGCATTGTTCCCAACCTCAGGTCAGTTGAAAAATGGTTATCATTTATCGCCGGCTCATTCATATCATTCCATATACCGTCAATACCTGTACCCATAAAATCTTTGTAAAGATTAGCCCACCATGTACGTGCGCGAGGCATGGTAAAGTCAGGAAAGACACAATCGCCGGGCCATACTTTGCCATGATACTCCCTACCATCAGGCTGTTTCACCCAAACATCGTTAGCAGATCCTGACTTGTACACAGCATAACCAGTATCGACCTTTACGCCTGGGTCTATCATGTAAATTGCTTTGAACCCTTTTGTGTGCAGGTCTTTATTTAAGTTTGCCGGATCAGGAAAGTTCTTTTTATTGAAAGTAAACACCCGGTAACCTTCCATATAATCAATGTCCATCCAAATAACATCGCAGGGAATGTCTTTTTGACGGAAGGTGTTTGCAATTGTACGCACCTTATCTTCGCTGGCATATGAGAAACGGCATTGGTGATAACCCAACGCCCACAATGGCGGTAAATCAATTGTTCCGGTAAGTTGGGCAAGGCCTTTCAAAACCTCCTGCGGCGATTGCCGGTCAATTACATAAACATTGAATAATGCCCCCTCACTTCTGTATTTAATTTTGTCTGAATTGGTGGTAAGTTCTGCTTTCCATGAACTATCAAAGATAATTCCGAAGGCAGTTCCGTTTTCACGCACACCCATTACCCACGGGTGGGTTTGGTAAAGCCTCGAGCCGCCATCTGCACCGTAAGCGCCGCTATCAGTATTCCATAGTTTTATGGTTTGCCCATTTCGAAGCAGTGGACCTGTCACTTCCCCTCCTCCGTAAACACTAATATTTCCGGTTAAATCAATACTTGCTCCTGCCTTTCCATCCCGAAGAAAAAACACCGGCTTAATTTTCCATGTGGCCGGTACCGGCGACTTAATAGCCATTTCTGACTTTAATATTAGAGGTGGGGTTTTATAAGCGCTAAAACCAAGAGGGCTGAATTTTGCAATTGATTTACCAACCATGCCTGATTCTTTGATTTTAACCTGTTGTGCCTGAAGTTTTAAAGTCAAAACAACCGTTAGTATTGAAAAGCATAGATAGATTTTTAGTGCGCGAACCATGTATAAAAGACTTATTTAAAAAAGGGCTTGTAATAATTGTTAAAAACAAAAGCGCCTGGTTTTGGCCGGGCGCTTTTGCATTGTGATAAGGTATTACTTAATTAAACCTTGTTTACTTAATGTAGCGGCAGCTTCTAGAAGCATCATACCGCTTAATTGAGTGGTTAAATCAATAGTTGCACCCGGTTTGCTTTTCCAGTTTGAATTGATAAGCAATTGCGGACGGCTTATACCTTGAGTATAAAGGGTGGTTGCATTAAAGTTAAGGAAACTGATCATTGCGTCTTTATCAGCTTTTGGTACTGCAGGCTCTTGAACAAGCAAAGTTAAGTATCTTATTAAGATGCCTTTAAATAAACCTCCGTCACCCTGGCCTTCATCTTTCAAAATTCCTCCCGGAGATAACTCCAAATCTTGAATAGTAGCTTTAGCGGTGCGAATGGCATCATTAAGATAAGCCACCTCATTGGTTGTTTTATAAAGCTCTAATCCCGCGCCAATAAATACGCCCTGGTTATAGGTATATTTATTTTTAGTGATTACGCCGTCGTTGTTGTAGTTCACGCCGTCCCATAATATTCCGTTGGCCGGGTCAACAAGCTTGCCTTTAAGCCATGTATATAATTCGCGGGCAATTTGCAAGTCGGCAGCATTTTTTTGCACGCGATATAAACGTGTAGCAAAAATTATTGCCGGTGCATTTGCAGGCGTATTTTTAAAATAATTACGATCTTTAGTCCAGCCTATGCCACCGCCTTGGATATCGTTCCGGCCGGTTTTAATGTCAGTCCATAAAATGTTTACTGCATCCAGGTAAGCATTGTCGTTAGTAACCTCATAGCTACGTAGGGCCGACAAGGCAAGCCACTCCATATCATCATAAAAATTATTCTGGAACCTGTTGCCGTTACTCTCCTTGATGCCATTAAGCAAGCTTAACATACGTTGCTTGTATACATCATTTTTGGTTCTGATGTAAGCATCAACCATAACATCAAGCGCGTGAGCATTTGGCCAGTAGTGGAAGGTGGTCTTATCTGCGTTGTTTTCTTTGAAATACTTTCCGTTTGCCGATAAGTAACTTGAGTAAAGCCTGTCTTGTACCGAATCGGCAGTTGCAGCCCACGAGTAATTTACCGCCGCTACCTGCTCATCATTATATAAAGGCACGGCTTTATCCTTCAGGCATGAGCTTGCTGCGGTTACCAGCAAAATTGCACCTGATATGCTGAAAGCTTTTATGCTATTAAATTTCATATTGTGTTTATTTAAAACCGCTGCTGCCACTTTAATTAATGGCAGCAGCAGATAAATTATTTAACAGTAATGGTGTGATTATAAGCTGTAGAGGCAGCATTGAAGTTCACTGTGATATCTACGTTTTTGTTATCAGCAGCTGAATTGAACTTATATGAATTATCATATTGGTTACCGTCAACCTTGGTTAAGTTGAAGTAAGCCGGAGCAGTATTGGCATCCGGACGGTTATTGTCGCGGTTGCTGCTGCCATACCATTCGTTTGTAGCTACACCCGCAGCATCTTTAACTCCCATGCGGAATTTGTAACGCTCATCTCTGCCCCATGTTTCCTGACGGAATACTATAGGCGCGTTGGTAATAGTCCAAACGCCGTTTGAGGTATAGTTAAGCGTATGTAAAATCTTATTTTCTGGCGAGAACCATAATCCAACAGAGGTTATTTCTGTTAATGTAGTGCTGGTTTCTTCAAATTTAACTGCAATACGGTAAACCTTAGTACCACCGGCAACAGTTATATCTCCACCTTCAACTAAGGTTGTGCCATTATTTGAATAGGTCTTTGCTGAAGCATTAGTACCTGCTGCAAAATGGTAAGTACCGGCTTTTAGTGATGTATACATTTCAAAGCTACCTTGTCCGAGCTTTTTAAAGCGTAGTGCTTTAGTTAAATCGGCACCAGCTTCGGTGGCGCTACCTGTTAAATACAAGTCGGCAGGTACCTCTGCAAAACCAGCAGGGCGCTCAACTTCAATAAGTCTTGAAGTTGTCGATTTTTGCAGGTTGATGCCTTTTGAAGCCCAAATTGTCCATTTTAGTTTTCCGGTTGCTAATGATTGGATACCCGCCATGTTAGCAATCCTATTCAAATCTGCATCACTGATGGTAAGCTTTGTTCTCATACCCTTCTCGTCTGATGGAACAGAATATAAAGGTTGTGAAAAGTCGCCAGTAGCCTTGTCAAAAACTACTTCATAAAGCACAAGTCCGCCATCCTCGGCGCGAGATTGCTCCCACTCAAAAGTTTGAGTGCCCGCTTTAGGATCAAGCTTAATAAATTTATTATCAGTAGGACCGTAGAAATTTGTAACTGCCGATACATTCGTATTACTAAGTTCTTTGTCTTTTTTGCAACCAACACCCACGCAAACAAATAGAGCAAGGGTCAACACATTTAATTTATATGCTAAGTTTTTCATTTTTAATTTCTTATCGAGTTGTTCAATTATTTACCATCCTGGGTTTTGAGTCAAATTCGGGTTGAGGTTTCTCTCCTCGCGTGGAATTGGCCACAGATAATGCCTTGCCGGGTCAAACACACGCTGGTTTGCCCTTATGTAGCCATTATCAATTGACGGAGGACCAAATTTTGCACCATGAGCCCAACCGTTTAAAACAGTTTCGGCCGTGCGCCATCTGCGAATATCAAATATTCTTAAGCCTTCCATAGCCAATTCGGTACGGCGCTCATTACGAATGATACTACGTAAGCCATCTTGTCCGGCGGCTGCATTGTAATTAAGTGCAGTAGCGCTGGTGAATCCGGCACGTGACCGTAACGCACGAATAGTACGGTCCCAAACATCATTTGTCATTTGGCCTAACTCATTCTTAGCCTCTGCATACATCAGCAAAACATCGGCGTAGCGAATTAGTATTAAGTTAAGACCTGATTGGAAATTTGCTGCTGATGTTGGATCGTAGTACTTACGCAGATAATAACCTGTTGACGACGAAACAGAACCCGGTGCATACTCATCTACCCGGCTTTGATCAGGATCGGTGCCTGGTTTAGTGTAGATTGTTTTTGTAGTACCGTCCGGCTTTTTCCATTGATAGTTATGATAAACTATAGTTGCAGTAAGACGAGGGTCACGGTTAACATATGGATTGTTCTCATCATAACCCGAACCGGCTTGGTTTATGGCCAACCCGTTTGTCATTAAGTAACTGTCTACCAGTTCCTGGGTTGGTGCAAAGTTATTCAGTCTTGCACCCACAGATATAGGGGCAAAATCAAAGAAATTATTGTAAGTACGTAATAGTGGCACATATTGCATATCTAATATTACTTCGCTGTTGTATTCATTTTGAGGCAAGAATAAACCCTCATAAGATGAGAACAGGCTGTAAGAACCATTAGCACCTGACATAAGCTGCTCACATCCGGTTACCACATCTTGCCATCTTCCCTCGTACAATAATGCACGAGTTTTCAATGCTATTGCAGCGCCTTTTGTGATACGACCTTTATCAGCAGCAGCATAAGCTGTGTTTAATGGTAGAACTGCGGTAGCAGCATCTAACTCTTTTAAAACAAAGTCAACTACCTGCGCGCGTGGTGAACGGCTTATAGTTTTTGCCTCATCAATAGTGATGTCTTTTTCAAACAGCGGCACATCGCCAAACCAGGTATATAATTGAAAATATTGGAAAGCACGAATGAAACGAATTTCACTTTTCATACGCTCACGTAAAGCGGGATCCATGTTCGCAACTTTATCAACATTTTCTAAAAAAACGTTACAGGTTTTGATGCACGAGTAGTGATTATCCCATTCGCCATTGAAACGACCAAGCGAAGGATCCTGATTACCCGCCGCAATTGTTGCCACGCCTTCGTTATCGCCCCTGCTGTTGTACGCATTATCTGATAAAGCTTCGTTGTAGAAAAAATAGTTATTGTTGAACATTTGCGAGTATGCAGTGTTCAAAACGGTTTTGGCCTTTTCAGTTGTTGTCCAGTAATTTAAATCTGTAAAGCGGTCCACGGGTGCCAGGTCAAGCTTCTTACACGAAACGCCTAGTATGAGCAGCACCAGTATTAAACCTTTGCTTTTTATATTTCTCATTTTCGTAATATTTAAAATGTTACATCTAATCCAAAACCTACATATACCGGCGTAGGGTAAGTACGTCCACTATTGGCACCTGATGCTCCAAGGCTATTGTTAAATTCACTGGCCTCAGGATCTAAAAACTTCAATTTTGACAGTGTGTACAAGTTTTGGCCTGATAAATAGGCACGCAAGTTTTGCATGCCCAATTTATTAGCAGCCTTTTTAGGAAGCGAATAACCGATTTGTACGTTTTTTAAACGTGCGTAGGCTGCGTTATATATGTAAAGGTCAGAGCCACGACGGAAGTTATTTTCAATTGATGCACTTCCGCTGGCTGCTAAACGAGGGTACTCAGCGTTAGGATTGGTTGGAGTCCAAAAATCAAGTTGATGTTGATACATGGTTTGTCCATAATTAAAATGGAACGGTTCAACTAACTCACCACGTACAAAGGTACTGCGACGGCCAACACCTTGAATAAATACGCTTAGATCAAATTGTTTGTAGGCTACATTGTAAGTGAAACCAAAGTTGTAACGCGGGAAAGGATTACCTAATACAAAGTTATCTCTATCATTTATTACACCATCCTTATTAACGTCAACATACCTTATATCACCTGGTGATAAAGCTAAACCGGCAGGTTTTGGGCCAGAGGCAATTTCTTCAAGTGTTTGAAAGTATCCATCACGTTTCAAACCAACATATGATTGAAAAGGCAAGCCCGGCTGAAGAATAACCTGCGCTTCGTCATACTTTAATAAGCGGGTTCCACCTTCGTAGTATAGCACCTTATTTTTGTTATCACCTATATTTAGGTTAAACGAATGACGCAGGTTGCGGCCGTTCAAGCGGTAATTGATGTTGATTTCCCATCCGCGGTTTTGTACCTCCCCGGCATTGTAATCAGGCAAGCCCGATCCGAATACCCCTGGCACAGCAGGCGGAATTAAGATATCACGAGTATGTTTATCAAAATAGTCTAACGAAACATTAAGTGAGTTTTTAAAGAAAGTTGCATCAGCACCTAAGTTTAACGTAGCTGCACGCTCCCACCTTATATCAGGATTTGCAAAATTAAAACCAGTACCACTTACTGATACATTATTAAACCCGTAAGCATTTTGGAAGGAAGAATAAGTAGTTTGATATTGATAGTCCCTTACGCTTTGATTACCTAAAATACCATAAGAACCACGTAGTTTTATATCACCAACATTACTACGATATTTCTCCATAAATCTTTCCTGCGTAATGCGGTAACCGGCAGAAAATGAAGGGAAGAATGCTGACCTGTTTTGTTTGTTAAACTTTGATGACGCATCAACACGGAAGCTAAACTCTCCGTAATACTTATCACTGAAAGAGTAATTAGCACGACCAAATAAAGAATTTAAACTAGTTTCAATTGTGCCCTGATTACTATTAATCGAATTAGGATCGATAACCGTTTCAGTGATTGGTGTTCCTAATTCCGGATCTGTAAACTTCCGGTATAAGTTTACCCGTTCACTGTTAAATGATTCATTCGAAACACCAAGCAACAAAGTAGTAGAATGTTTTTTATTAAATACTTTGTTAAATTCTGCTAAAAACTGTGTATTCAGCAACAAGTCTTTATAGTTCTCATCATTATTATTCCTGTCAGCACCTGATACGCCACCTGGGAAATAATTTACCTGCAAAGTTCTCGCGTATTGGTGATTAGCATTAAGTGTTCCACCAAAAACGCCACGCAGCTTCAAGAAATCTGTTACGGCAAATTCTGCGTTTAAACTTCCAAAAATGTTGTCATTGTTGTATTTACGGTAACCTCCCTGTTCAAGTACGCCTAGTGGGTTAAACTCGCTTAACACTGCATTAGTAAGGTACCGTCCCTGATCATCTTTTAACTGATAGTAAAGTGGTACACGACTTGCATCAACAATAAGCGTTGATGTGTTTGATGAGTGATCTTTAATATCAGAATGAGCATAAGCTAAGATTGTATTCAGCTTAAGCTTACCGTACTCATTGGTCATGTTTAAACGGTAATTATAGCGGCGTAATCCTAAACCCGGTCCTACAAGGTTGTTACGCTGATCAACAAAGCCAGCTGAAACCAGATAGCTTGATTTTTCGCTGCCGCCTGTTAAGCTCAAATTATGATTTTGCTGTAAGGCGTTCTTCAATATTGCATCAAGGAAAAATTCAGTGTCGCCTTGTTGTTGGAATGTGCGTATTTGATCGGCACTAAAAATCGGTTGCTGGCCAGCATTCACATTGGCCTGGTTACGTAAAATAGCATTTTCAAATCCGTGAACCGGTTTGTAAAACACCTTTGGGGTTTGAATGCCAACTAAACCATTATAATTAAGTTGAGTACGGGCATTCTTCTTTCCCTGCTTAGTTGTAATCAAAATTACACCGTTTGATGATCGCGATCCGTAAATTGCAGCCGAACCTGCATCCTTCAACACCGATACGCTTTCAATATCGGCAGGATTAAGTAAGTTTATATCCCCACCTACTATACCGTCGACAACTACCAAAGGTGAATTATTATTCAAGGTGCTTATACCACGAATATTGATGTTTATTCCTGCTCCAGGCTCATTATTACGTTGTTGTATTATTAAACTTGGCGATGTACCTTGTAAAGCCTGGGTTACATTCACGGCAGGCTTACCTTGTATTGCAGCAGAAGTTACCTGATCAACAGCACTGGTTATGGACGCCCTGCGTTGGGTACCATAACCTACTACCACTACATCACTTAAAGCACTTTGGTTAGGCACCAACTTAACGCTCAGTTTAGCACCTGCTGTATAAGCTTGCTCTTGTGTAGTATAGCCAATAAGGCTGAACACTAACGTGCCCGATGATGAATTCAGATTAAGTACGAAACGACCGTTTACATCTGTTGCAGCGCCTATCTGTGCGTCTTTCACTTTTACGTTAACACCTGGTAAAGCCTCACCTTTTTCATCAACTACAGTACCTTCAACACGGGTTGTTTGCGCAAATGCATTTAGCAACGCGCAAAAAAGGAAAGCTAAAAGCAATCCGGTTGTTCTGGCACATCGAAGTAAGGATGATCTGGAGAAATTTATCTGATAAGTAAATATCCTCATAATTAGATTTTATTGAGTTAAATTGTGTTTGTGTGTTTTCTTATTAGAGATATCCGTAGATATTTTTAGTTTACGTTGATACATCACCGGGTTGATAATGCTCATACAATATATTCCGTACGCCAGCAGAACGCATAGCAACATGCAGGTAAAAAATTCTCATACAATTGGTTTTTAATGGTTTATTACTAAGATCTGGGTAATCTCATAAATCGATTCAAATATAATAACTAAAATGATTTAGCAAATATGGATTTGTAATATTTACAAAATTTTATATGAAATACCTATCAACTTTACGGTATTACAAAAAGTTGCGTTTAACATTACCAATAATCAATATTATTGCGCTTTTAAGCCTGATTTTACTACCTATTTAACCTTAGAAAACTTAGCGGCAAACAAGAAAATAACGGCGTAACAAACGATTGGTAGGTAATAAGCCTTGGCCACGTCGTAATCAGCAATTTTACCCATCAATATTGGGAAAATTGCCCCCCCTACTACAGCCATTGATATAAAAGAGGATGCCTGCTGGGTTTGCGAACCCAGGTTTTTAATACCCAAGCTAAAAATTGTAGGGAACATGATACTAAAAAAGAAGTTGATCATGAATAGTGCTGCGAATGATATCCAACCCAAACTTTGAGCCACTATAAGGCACATTAATATATTACCTAAAGCAAATGCAGCCAATAATTTATTAGGTGCTATAAAGCGCATTAAATAAGTGCCAATGAAACGGCCGGCCAGCATCATAATCATAAATACAATCATGTAACCGCTTGCTGCAGAGTCAGTAAGACCCATTTTATCATGACCGTAGTTGATGAAGAAGGCCCAGGTACCGGCTTGGGCTGCAACATTAAATAGCTGTGCAATTACCGCCCAAACAAAGTGTGTATTCTGAAAAAGCTTTTTTGAAGGCACCTGCGCAACGTCGCCCTCAATTCCGCTATTAACATCGCCATGCGGGTCAACCGTGGCAGGTACTTTTACTGTGGCAAACAATAGGGCTGTTAAACCTATTACAGCGCCGATTATAATGTATAACAACTTTATTTTATCTAACCCCTCGGTACCAACTTCTTCTGTTCCTTTAAAAATAAATTGAGAACCTATTAGCGGGCCAATAATGGTACCAAGGGCGTTAAAGCTTTGCGCGAAGTTGATACGCTGGTCACTGGTATCCTGATGGCCTAAAGAGGCAACAAACGGGTGAGCAACAGTTTCAAGCGTTGACAAACCACAACCTAATACAAATAATGCTATCCTAAAAAAGCCAAACGACTGTGCGTTTGCCGCCGGAACAAATAAGAATGAACCTATTGCAAACAAGGCAAGACCAAGCAAAACGCCATTTTTGTAACCGAAACGCTTCATGAACAATCCGGCAGGTATACCCATTATAAAATACGCACCAAATATTGAAAATTGCACCAACCCTGATTCTGCTTTTGATACATGCAGCACTTGCTGGAAATGCCTGTTAAGCACATCACCCAAGGAAATGGCTATACCCCAGAACGCAAAAAGCGATGTAACAAAAATAAGTGTGATCAGGAATTTTTTATCGGTGAAAGATGGCTTTATAGTCATGACAAGGGTATAGCTGGCAACACCAGGTTACAAATATTTAGTTTTATAAATTGTTAATGGTAAATCTTATGCAGGATTATTTCTTGCTACGTAATTGTTCAAGCGTAGCATAAATTTCAATCATTGCTCCCTGATCAATCAGCCTCTTCTCTTTCTTGTTTCCAACTAAGTTATTTGCATCGCGCTCTTTCTCCCATATGGCATCGGCATCTTGCTCAAAGAAAGTTATCCACTCCCTGTTCTTGTCGATTTTATAAAGCTCGACATAACCGCGAAGCATTACGGCATTAAACCAGTACTCATTTGGCAAGCGTCCGTTTTTAAAGAAATGAGTTTTACCGGCTTTAGCAACTCGCTGCGCCTCTGCGAGGTATTTCTTATCTTTGGTAATGGTGTAAAGTATAGCAGCTGATTGCAGCATGGTACCTGTGTTGTAGGTGTAAGTTGCCTTAGCTATTTCCATTGATGGCAGCTTAATGTTATCATAATACACGCCTTCAGGAGCTTGCAGGTGCTTTTTTGTCCAATCGTATATATCAATTGCTGTTTTGAGGTATTCCTTATTTTTGGTTGCTTTATACAATTGTAATGCTACCAAAACACCCGGACCATTCGAACAGGTATTTTTGGTTGTAAAATCTTTTTCGCGCCAATATATACCGCCACCACCTACAGAGTCAAGTCCACCTAACATAAAGCGATAGATCATCTTTGTTGTATCAAGATACTTTTTTTGATGATTGCGTTTATAGGCATCCATGTATGCAATGGCAATCCACTGATTATCATCATAGTAAAGTGTAGTAGTCTTTTCAGCAACTACATAGTCCTGATAGGCCGGAAATGGAGGTGTTGCCCTGTAATACTTAGCAATAGCATTTTCAACCGGTAACATGTATTTTTTACCGGGCTCGATAACTTCCATCTCATTGGCTGCCTGTATATATGCGCATAGCGGCCACAGGTATGAGTGCGGGTGCTCATTCTTTGCCGGATCTGTTGTCTCGTAATACAGCGTTGACTTTGGATCTTTTAAGTTTTTATTAATAGCGTTGTAAATATCTTTAACATGACTTCTGTAAACAGACGTTTGAGCCTGTGTACTACCAAATGCTAATAGGGAAACAAATACTACAAGAGCGCTTTTATAATTGATCATAATCGGTTTCAGTATTGGTGTTATGTTTTAGCTTAACAGGTTTGGTTTGGTTTGATAGGTTTTCCATAAAAACTCACCAAAAATTGTATTTGTCCACGCAAACCAGCTACGTGTGAACTTTTCAGGGTTATCTTTATGGAAAGATTCATGCATAAAACCGGTACCCGCATGTGTGTTTTGCAACGTTTTAATACAGTACCTGATTTCCTCGTCGTTACTGCTGGTTAAGCCGCGGGCAATTATACTCATAGGCCATATCATGTTTTTGCCTATGTGCGGACCACCAATACCTTCAGCAGCTGTACCCTTGTAATAAAAAGGATTATCTGTAGATAACAAAAGCTTACGTGTATTTTGATAAATACTATCGTTTACATCAACTGAGCCTAAGTATGGCATAGCCAGTAAGCTCGGTATATTGGCATCATCCATAAGGTTGTAGCTTCCAAAGCCATTTACTTCGTAAGCATACACTTTACCATACTTTGGATGAGTAACTATGGCATGTTCCTTTAAAGCATTTTCTACTTCGATGGCTAAATCACTAAGCTCTTTGGAGGTGGCTTGATCTTTAGCTACAACAGCCATCATTTCTGAGGCTTGCTTTAAACTGGTTACCGCAAAGAAGTTTGATGGAATGAGGAATGAGAACACAGTAGCATCATCACTTGGCCTGAATGATGAACAAATAAGGCCTACCGGTTTAACCGGGTATCCAAAGCCTTCCATTGGTACGCCATCTGTTGCCCATGCTGTTCTACGCTGGAAAGAATAAGGACCGTCGTTTTCTTTGCGTTGTTGCTCTTTAAACGTTTTAAGTATTGCTTTTACAGCTTGTTGCCAGTTGTTATCAAACGGTTTAGTATCACCTGTATTTTTCCAGTAATGGTAAGCCAGGCGTACCGGATAGCATAATGAATCTATCTCCCATTTACGCTCATGAAGGCCGGGCTGCATCTTAGTTAAATCGTGCGCCCATTCACCTACCTTGTTATCATCCCCGTAAAAGGCATTTGCATAAGGGTCTTTTAATATACATTTTACCTGCCTGTTAATTACACCAGCTATAAGGTCTTTCAGCTTAGTATCCTTGCTCATGAAAGGTAGGTATGGCCAAACCTGGGCAGTACTGTCTCTTAGCCACATGGCATCAATATCGCCGGTTATAACATAAGTATCCGGCCGCCCTGCGTTGTTTGAGTAGGTAACGGTGGTATCTAACGTATTAGGAAAGCAGTTATTAAATAACCAGGCCAATTCCTTATTCTTAACATTTTTGCTAAACTCTGTAATAGCACTTTCAACTGCATTACTTTTAAAATGCCTTTTAGAAGGCGCCACGCGTACCACTTTAAAATCAGGAGCAATTGCATGTGCCAGATTGCTGCTCAACATGCTTGCCGAGCCTATAATGCCAGCTTGTTTAATAAAAATCCGTCGTTTCAAAAGAGATGGTTTTAGAGTTTATAAAATTGGTATCAATATAATACTCGTTACCCATTAATAGCTGGTAACAAGTTCATCGTCAAGGCCTTTTGCTGTATCAACAAGTGGCCAACTGCATGCTGCTCCTATTAAAGCGGCATCTTCCCATAACACGCTTTGCTTAAGCGTAATATTTTTATTGTTAAGCTGCTCTGTAACATAGTTAATAAACACATGCATACTTTTTGCAATGTTACCACCTATAATAATAGTATCAGCCTGTTCATCGGTTGCAAAAGCATTTAAAAAACGCCCCAGGTTATCGCCAAACTCATTAAATAATGTGTCTTTAAGTATAACGTCGTCATGATTCAACAATGCTTCCACATTTGATAATTCTTTTGATGTTAGTTCAAAACAACGCTTTTGAAACCAGCGGGTTGATATATAATCTTCGGCAATACCATCATGCATAGGGTTTATAGCTCTAAAAACGTCAGAAGTAACTCCTTCTGCACTTCTTGCTGACCCTAAGCCTGTGCCTAAGGTAACACCAATGACCCTGGCAGTTGGCGGCAATTTACAATGCATTACTTCACCATGCAAAAAAGCTTCAGCATCATTTCTGAATAAGATGTTCTCTGGTTTTATACCCAAAGCATCTGACAGCAGGGTGCGGACATCAAGGCCGTAAAGCGCCTCGTATTTATTCATTCCTTTAATAAGAGATATTCCCCTGGTATAATCAAAAGGTCCGGGCATTGCTATTCCAACCTTAATAGCGCTGTTATTGTTGCCATTGCATAAAACGCTGATAGCTTCTGCCCAGCGGTTTATCACACTTTCAGCTTCGGCATGCGGATCAACCTTAAGCCGCACCTTGGTTCCGGGTATAATTGTACTCCCCTCTTGCGATACTTGTGCCGCAGTAATATGCGAGCCACCAATATCTACCCCAATAGATATACCATCAGATAGGCTTGAACTCATTAAGTAGTAATTATAGGTTTATAAAAAAGATAACGGGAGCAAATATGTAAAACGTTTTAGCAAAATCAAAAATATATGTAAAATAATATAAAATTATGTTGCAAACAACTGATTTACAGTAACTTTTATCGAACAGATGACTTTCTTACAATCAAAGATGTAGGGAGGATAATTTTTTGAAATTTTTTATCGGAAACTGCCTTTTTTAGCCTGGAGATAAGCAAATTGATTGCATGTTCAGCTATCTTATCGGTTGGTTGCGATACGGTGGTTATTGATGGTGAGTATAGTTCAAATAACTCATAATCGTCGAAGCTTACAACGCCAATACTTTGCGGTATGTTTATTCCTTTACCTGCAGTTGCTTTAAGTCCGCTTACACATAGGTAGTTTGTAGCAAAAAATATAGCGTCAACTTCTTTTTTTCTGTCTATAAATGCTGCAATGTGCTGCATGGCTTGCTCGCTGCTTTTATAGGCTATTTCTTTAACTAACTGTGGTAAACCATTTGCCTGCATAGCCTTCTCGTACCCCGATAAACGGTCAAGCATTTGCGGCTGCAAAGAATCGATAGTTACAAAGGCAATGTTTTTGTATCCGTTGGCAATCAAATGACAGGTGGCATCATAAGCACTCTTTTCGTTATCAACGACCACAAAATCAGTATCAATGGCAGGCAAGTAACGGTCAATTAGTACAACAGGCTTTCCAGTGTCAAGCAGTAGTTTTATATCCTGTTCTACCCCTTCCGGCGGAACTATAATATAGCCATCAACATGCCTTTCATTATACATGGCAATTAGCTCACGCGTTTTTTCGGTTGCGTTTTCGGTACTGCAGTATATTATTTTGTAGCCGCTTTGGTAAGCAATGGCTTCAATAGCCCTGGCTATGGCCGAAAAGAACGGATCGGATATATCCTCTACCATTAAGCCTATAATGTTGGTTTTACCGGTGCGTAAGCTGCGCGCCAAGGAGCTGGGTTTGTAATTAACTTCCTGCACAAAATCTAAAACCTTTTTTACCAGCTTTTCACTTATTCGCTTCTCCTGCGCCCTTCCGTTTAGTATAAATGATACCGTTGTAATTGATACGCCAAGTTGCTGAGCAATATCATTGATTGAAATTTTCTTTTTCATTGGGGCTGCAATACAGGAGAAAGGCGTTGAGTATTGTTATGGCATATTTGCTGTTAACAATTCTGATAATTGATACAACGCTTATAATTCGTATCAAAAATTGTAAAAAAAGCTGACAAAAATCAAACAATAGCTAAATCAATTTACCTTACTGTTTGAAAGGTTGTTCACTCAAGCAAATTTACAATTTTGTACTAAATATTATATGGCACCGGTAACTCTTTGATACAACCTAAACTATTCAATTATAAACATTCAGGATTAACCCCTACTGCTTACCCATAGCGGCCGACTGTCCGTTCAATAAACTCGCAACATTATTGCAGAGCTCTTCATTTTCAAATGGCTTATTAATTATCATATCGGCACCGTAATGACCAAGAGACTCCAGCACCTTCCCGTACCCTGAAAGTATTATGACGGGCAAATGTGACGTTTCGGCATGGTTTTTAATTTGACTACAATACTCACCGCCATTGATGCCATGTAATATGTAGTCGGTAATTATTATATCTGGCTTAATTTCAAACACGGTTTTTATTATATCATCCGCCTCCAAAATAGCTGTAATTTGATACCCCTCCTCACTCAAAATTGCGGTAAGGACATCTTTAATATCAGCATCATCCTCTATAATTAAAATATGCTTCTCCATCATAATCAATCGGTAAAAGGAGCTTTAAAAGCACCTTTATAAATCACCCTCAACAATAATCATGCTATAAAGTTGGCGCAACGTGGATCAAAAATTTTTTTGATGATACAAGTAAGACATTAGTGTGCAATCGATTTTAGAAAGGACAAACTTTGCTTTCGATGCTTAATCAATTAAATCACAAAACCCTTAGTTGTTATTGTGCTTTTAAATTAAAATGTTGTAAGCGTAACAAGTTGCAGCACAAACAATGTAGTTAAGTACATGGTTGCATAGCAGTCTAATATTTAACTTATGAAATTCAACATTCAAAAAAAGGTTGCTGTAATTACCGGCGGAGATTCGGGTATTGGCTTTGCTACTGCCCGCCTGCTGGCTAATGAGGGCGCCACCATTGTTTTAGCCGATAAAGAACAAGACAGTGTGGCAGAAGCTGCAGAAAAGCTTCAAAATGAATATCCGGAGGCCGATGTGCTTGCACTATCATGCGATTTGGATAATAACGAAAGTGTTGTTGCATTTGCCAACAAGGTAAAAAGCACGTATGGCGGTGCGCACATACTTATTAATTGCGCCGGAGCCAGAGGGGCTGCCGGAGACTTTTTGACACTAACGGATGAAGACTGGCAAAACACCATCAACACCGACCTTATGGGCGCGGTACGCCTTTGCAGGGCCTTTATACCCCAATTACAAGAGCGTGGCTGGGGCCGGGTGGTTTTGGTAGCCTCAGAGAATGCTTACCAGCCTTACGAAGAGGAAAGCCCGTATAACGCCTGTAAAGCAGGCATCATAAACTTAAGTAAGTGTCTTTCGCGTTCTTACTCTAATGATGGCTTGTTATTCAACTGTGTATCGCCGGCATACGTTGAATCGCCCATGACGAACGCCATGATGGATGAACTGGCCGAAGAACGTGGCACCGATCGCGAAGAGGCAGTTAAATGGTTTTTGGCCAATAAGCGTCCGCACATTGCAGTTGGCCGACGTGGTAAGCCTGAAGAAGTAGCGGCTGTAATAGCCTTCTTATCTTCAGATTTATGCAGCTACGTTAACGGCAGCAACTACAGGGTTGATGGAGGCGCAGTTGAATCGGCCTTTTAACTCAAATTTTAAAAGTAGTTTAAGACATGGAAACAACGCCGCCTGTTAAACCCACATTAGTATTGCTGCATTATTTTGGTGGTGCAGCTGCAAGCTGGCAGTGGCTTATTAAGGGTATTGGCAGCGAGTATAACTGCGTTGCCATTAACTTACCTGGCTTTGGCGGTGCAGCAGCCTTATCAGCTCCAAACCTAAGTAACATGGCAAGTTTTGTTATTGATTACGTTAATCAACATGTTGATACCGACTCGTACATACTTGCAGGGCATTCAATGGGTGGTAAAATAGCAATGGAGGTTGCGTACCTATCTAAAAGTACAGATAAAAGGGTTCAGCAGTTAATACTGCTGGCCCCTTCTCCCCCAACAATAGAAAAAATGCCCGATGCCGAAAAGCAACGGATGCTTATACATCCAAACTATAATGAAGCAGTAACAACAGTTGCTAACGGCACGGTTATTAAACTAGAGGGAGCAATACTTGAAACAGCTATAGCAACGCAATTACAGGCAGACCCTACCACGTGGAACTGGTGGATTAATGACGGAATGAACGAATCGATTGCCACACATGCCAAAGACCTTAAGATTCCAGTAACGCTGATTGTATCAAAAGACGACCCTGCAATTACGCAACAGATGACAACGGATGAAACCATCCCCAACCTTCCGGCTTCAACACATGTTGTATGGACTGAAGGTATAGGACACTTGTTTCAACTGGAGAATCCTGAATGGCTGGCAAAAACTTTATCTGGGGTTATCAAATAATCCTGAGATGGTTGAAGCGTCCAACTTGCTATTAGGTGTAGTGTAAATATCAAGAAGGTATAAAACGAAAAAAGTTCGCAAGTGTTAAACTTGCGAACTTTTGTGGTACCAACTGGGATCGAACCAGTGACACAAGGATTTTCAGTCCTTTGCTCTACCATCTGAGCTATGGTACCGCCCTTTTGGGACTGCAAATGTAGCTTCTTTTTTTATTTCTAAAAATTTATTTTGAAAATAATTACTCACCAAGTGTTATGTAATTGATACAAAGCCAAATAAATTAATCAATCTTTTTACAAGCTGGCTTTTTTGTTTGCTTACGGTCTTTACAATTACTCAAAACTACAGGCAAGCTGAATTTTCAGGTATTAAACTCCCTATCGCGCCAGCAAATTTAACGCATTCATGACCACCATCACTTTATACCTGAACCATAAATTTGATACCTTTGCCATATGCAATTTTCAAAAAATTCGCGAGTTTGGATTTACCAGGCCGATAAGGAATTAAGTGATAGCCAGGCCCAGCAAATACAAGAACAGCTTAATAGCTTCACACACAGCTGGACGGCGCATAACAATCAGCTTAAGGCCGGTGCTGTAGTAAAATATAACCGCTTTCTTATTTTAGTGGTTGATGAAAGCCAGGCAGGTGCAAGCGGATGTTCTATTGATAAATCGGTGCGGGTTATGAAGGAGCTGGAGCAGCAGTATAACATCAATTTATTCGACCGTTTCAACCTGGCTTACCGCGAGGGCGACGAAATATTATCACTACCACGTGAGGAGTTTGAAGCTTTAATTAAAGCCGGTAAAATCAACGCAGGCACCATTGTATACAATAACCTGGTACAAACATTAGAAGAGCTGCAAACCAAATGGGAAGTGCCATTGCAAAACAGCTGGCATGTACAGCTCTTTGGCAGCTTATTAACAGCATAAAAAATACCTCCTGGTATATACCAGGAAGTATTTTGGTTATTTTGCTTTCAAGGTCACTTCAATATCAGGCTTCACGCTTTGTATTAAAGCTATAAAAGCGGCTTTATCTTTGGGCGAAATCATTACCGAATCATACTTATTGTAAGCAATTTCTAACCGGTCTAACGATGACGCTGGTGAGCTTAGCGCATTGTTAGTCTCCTTGATGCTTTTAATAGTATTGATATCCACATTTTGATTAACCAGAAATCCGCATCTGATATTTACTATAGAGTTATTTACCACGTAGTATGTGCTGTACAACATGTGCGCAGTAAATAAAGCAACAACACCTATAACAATAAAGCCCGACCAAAGGCCATCCATAACCATGGGTACAGATGTGGCAATAAAGACAATACCTAAAGGTATCACCAATTCCAACCCAATCTTTGATCTGAATGTTGTGGCCATGCGGCAAGATTGTTATGCTATGTAGCTTTCCAATATTTTAAAGCCCTGGCTGGTTTTTAATTCCACCTTGTCTACGGTGTTAGGTAACAGCAGGCACTCACCCATTTTTACTGCATAACTTTCGCCGTTGTATTGCAACTCGTAACTACCTTCCAAACAAACGTGTATTACAAACGAATCAAAGGCTGAATAGTCTTTGCTAACGTTCTCCGTATAATCCATTACGTTAGTTGTGAAATATGGGCAGCTTACCAGGTGCACATCCTCGTTCTTTACAGGAGTATAATCGGTACGGTAATTAGGATACTTCTTATAATCGATAGCTGCTAAAGCCTCCTCGGTATGCAGCTCACGTTTATTTCCTTTATCATCTACACGGTCAAAATCGTATATGCGGTAGGTAATATCTGAAGTTTGCTGAATTTCGGCAATAAGCAGTCCTTTGCCAATGGTATGTACACGGCCTGCAGGTAAAAAGAACACATCACCCGCTTTAACGTCCTCGCGGTTTAAAATATCGGTAAGATTACCGCTGTTTAATTTTTCAACGTAGGTTTTCTCATCTACTTCCTCGCTAAAACCTGCAATAAGGCTCGAACCCGGATCGGCTTCAATAACATACCACATTTCGGTTTTACCAAATGAGTTATGACGTTTGCGGGCCAGTTCATCATCAGGGTGTACTTGTATCGACAGATCTTCGTTAGCGTCGATAAACTTTACCAATAACGGAAACTCGTTACCAAAACGCTCGTAAACGGATTTACCTACCAGTGCGTCTTTGTGTTCTTCTAAAAGCGCAGCTAATGACTGGCCTTGCAATGCACCATTTTCAACCACCGAAACGTCTGATTTTACGCCCGATATTTCCCAGGTTTCGCCGCAATTAGGCAAATCGCCAAAATCTTTATGCAAATAGGTCTTGATCTTTTGACCGCCCCATATCTTGTCTTTGTAAATGGTTTTAAATTTTAAAGGATAGAGTGTTGACATAGTTGATTGATTTTTTTTGCTAAAGTAATATATTGAAATACAAAACGGTCTGAAATGAGTTTGAAATACAAATCAATTAACTATACATATTTTCAGTTACAGCAGCTATTTAAAATAAACTATCTTTATGTGATTTTTTGCTACATCAATATAGCCACCAGACTTAAATCCGGTAAAAAGAGCTTGAAAGTTCCCATTAGGTTTTGTTAACATAGTTTCGTATGTCCAGATACGCTTATCAGAAATTTTATCAATATTAACAAAATGCTTATTTTCTATTTTCGCAACGTACGTCCCTTCATTTCCCGATATAATATAAAATGGTTGCTTTTGATAAGCAAATGCCGCAAGCGTTGTTATGCCGATGGTATCTACTAATGTTTTTGTTCCCTTTAAAGATTTTGATTCATCATCACCTACATATCTTATCTGCTTTTTTCCATTTTTACTACGTGGTGACGGAAGTTTGAACACAGTTAGTAATTCCGGATTCTTTACTTCAACTACGCTTGTGAAGCCGCTCATGTGTGCGAGACTATTTACTACTAAATATTTATTTTCAGCTTTAAGTATGGTTACTGCACACGTAGCACTGCACGACCTTTCAACCTTTGTAATCTTGTTCCTAAAATATACTGATCCTCCCCATTCGCCGCTACATGTTCTTCTAACCACATATTTCTCATCTTCAAATAGCACAGGTTTTTCTTTAAGCAAATTTGCTATCTTTTTTTGTTCAATTGTATCAGTAAGTATTACTTCTTCAACATCAAATAACTTTTGATGTTGACCGAACGACAACAATGCGCTACACATTGCAATGAGAATAGATAGAGAGAACTTCATATTTAGACAGGTGTATGCAAAGGTTATCTTCTGAATATAAACATAAATGCCCCGCTTTTTAGCGAGGCATTTAATATCACAACTAAGAATAATTACTTACCTAATTTAGCTTTCAGGTTTTCGTCAATAGCTTCTAAAAACTCTTCGGTGTACAGGTAATCAGTACCATGTTCAACCTTAGGTTTAATGGTAATAGCCAAATCTTTGGTCATTTTGCCGCTTTCAACAGTTTCAATACAAACCTGCTCTAAAGTATGGCAAAAATCAATCAGCTCCTGGTTACCGTCCAGTTTACCACGAAACTCCAGACCGCGGGTCCAGGCAAAGATTGAAGCGATTGGGTTAGTTGAAGTTGGGTTACCTTTTTGATGCTCGCGGTAGTGACGGGTTACGGTACCGTGTGCAGCTTCGGCTTCCATTACGGTGCCATCTGGCGTAACCAAAGTAGAGGTCATTAAACCTAATGAACCAAAACCTTGTGCTACGGTATCAGATTGTACGTCGCCATCATAGTTTTTACAAGCCCATACAAAGTTACCGTTCCATTTAAGGGCCGATGCAACCATGTCGTCAATTAAACGGTGCTCGTATACAATGCCTTTTTCGGCAAATTTAGCTTTGTAATCGTTTTGATAAATCTCTTCAAAAATATCTTTAAAACGACCGTCGTATTTTTTAAGGATGGTGTTTTTAGTTGATAAGTATAAAGGCCAGCCTTTCATTAAAGCCTGGTTAAAACATGCGTGCGCAAATCCTTTGATTGATTCATCAGTGTTGTACATTGATAAAGCAACACCATCACCTTTAAAGTTGAACACTTCGTATGATTGAACTTCGCCGCCATCTTCAGGAGTAAAGGTTACGGTTAATTTACCTTTGCCTTTAGTAACAAAATCGGTAGCGCGGTACTGATCGCCAAAAGCATGACGGCCAATACAAATTGGAGCAGTCCAGTTTGGAACTAAACGTGGCACATTGCTCATTACAATAGGCTCACGAAAAACTGTACCATCCAATATGTTACGGATAGTACCGTTTGGTGATTTCCACATTTGCTTTAAACCAAACTCTTTAACACGCTCCTCATCCGGAGTAATGGTAGCACATTTAATACCTACACCGTACTGTTTAATGGCGTTAGCTGCATCAATAGTAACCTGATCGTTAGTCTCGTCGCGGTATTCAATACCTAAATCGTAATACTTCAAATCAACATCCAGGTAAGGAAGAATCAATTTATCCTTAATAAACTGCCAGATGATGCGGGTCATCTCATCGCCATCCAGTTCAACTACCGGATTTTCTACTTTAATTTTTGACATATCGGGTTTTTGTTGTAGTTGTATTTAAAAAACGTCCAAATATATACATTTTGACTATTGCCCTGCCACTTTATAAGTTAAAGTTTTTGCCTGCAGCTTATCATCAAAAATTGGCCACATTTAAATAAAATGTTAATTTTAAGGCGGATATAGAAACGGATGAAAAAGATTTACGGTTTTTTATTGCTTGCCCTTATTGTAATAAACACGGGTTGCAAGCAAGACCCGCCAGTTTTACCTGCAAACCTGCGAAATACGCAATTACTTGGTAAGTGGAATTTAGCCTTCATGCAATCAGAAAAATACATTGATGGCGACAAAGAGCCCGACTCCAGTCCGCTGATTGGCACCGCTAATGATTATTTTATTTTTGAGGCCGATAACCGGGCTACACTATCATCAACTGTTTACCAAAAACTGTTTCAAGGCTATTACTCTGCCAATACAGCTGCATCAACGCTGGCATTTAAAAGCGGCGATTTGCTTATAAGGTATAATGTTACGGCACTTTCTATCACACAAATGGAGCTTGTTGAAACTATTAATACCAACGAAGCAGGCTCATCTGTAACTATAATTAATTACTACACCTATAACCGCTTACCATAGTTTTGAAAAAAATACTACTTACGCTATGTATATGCTTTGCTACCCTGTTAGCTAAAGCGCAGCTGGGCTATATGTACGGGCAATATGATTTAGGATTTGCAGCAGCCTTGAATTATGCTTATACAGATGCTGAAACGGTTAAAGGTACGCCCGCAGCACATTTGGTTTTTGCATATAATCATACCCCCTTTTTGAATTATATTGCCGAAGTTCAGTTTGGCCGCTTAGCCGGCGGAGATTCGGTGAGAACGCTATCGGGGCGCGAGTTTAAAAATAATTATACCGCAGTTAGTTTCAGGGCCCAAGTTCAGGCTGGCGAATTGCTGCGTTATGATAACACTGTTATAATGAATGCACTGCGCAACATATATGTTAGCGGTGGCGTGGGTGTTATTTATAACAATATGTCTGAAATTAACCGGTCTTCACTTTATATTCCCGATTATACATCATCAGGCCGTAATTCAAGCAGTGAATTTTTCATACCCTTAAAAGCCGGATATGAGTTTAAAGTTTTTAACAGCTACGATGAGCCGTTTATAAAGGTTGATTTAGGCTATCAACTAAATTACGTTTTGGGCGACCAGTTAGACGGCATTAAAGCAGGTATACGCAAGGATGTTTATTCGCAGTTTGTGGTAGGAATGCGCTTTGCTATTGGTGGCTTTACTTCCTATCGTAAGCCTATACGCCAGTAATACAGGCAAACTTAAGTTTTACGGTTTAAAACTTTGGATGGATTATTGATGTTAATTCATTACAACAAAGTTAAACCTGTATGAAAAACGACGATACCTTCTATCCTGGTTTTAATGATGAAAACCTGGACAGAGACAAAAAAATGAAAGACGAATTGGGTGAAGAAACTTCAGCCCATGATTTGAAATACGACCCGGATACCGACAGCTACGAAATTGCTGTTGAAAGTGATGACCCGGATTATGATCCGCCTCAATTATTTGATACAGCAGCCCCGGGTGGCAGCGATTTTGATTCGAGCTATGACGAAGCCAACCCTTATGACACACAGGGTGAGTATGATAAAAACCGTTCATTAGAAACCGATGCCGAAGGCTTAGGTATGCATATTGACAGCGGAAGGATTGTAGAACTGGATCCGGTTGATGAAACTCTGGCCCGTACACCGGAAGACGACCGCGAAGACCTTGATGAAGAAGGTTACCCGAAAAATGATGCCGACCTTGCTGAAGGTGCCGAAAAAACCGACAGCGATATTAGTGGTGAGGACGAAGATGATGACTTTTTAAAATAGAAGTTTCTAAAAAGATCCTGATAGAGGTATAAAGTAAATCGAGGTTGCAGTAAAGCATAATCAATTTACCTTATACCTCTTTTCCATTTAAAGGCTTTATTAATCAAAGTCAAGACCAAAGGTTTTTCTTAGCGCAAGAAGCTGCGGGTTTTTGGCGGCCATATGCTGAAATTTCTCTATAGCGGTGTAAGGCTTTCTCACTACAACCAGTTCATCCACTTTGGTGTTTACCTCAATATCAAAATTGCGCAGTGTTGTACGTAAGTGATTCATCAACCCGGGCTTCTCATCCCTAAATACGGCCTCTTGTGTACGGTTACTTATAATCAACTCAAAAACATAAGGCTGCGTCATAACGGGCGCACTTGTAGTAAGTATGGCCACAAGGGTTGATTTACCTTCGGCCTTAACCTTTGCTACATAATCATTCCAGCACTTCAAAAAGTCGTCAATATTAAAGTTTTCCTTATCAGTACCGTATACATATGGATCTTCCTCTTCTTCAATTACGGCGCCACCCGCAACACCTCCCTTTAAAGATGGACTTAAAGAGGGTGTGCTTAATAATGATGAAGCTAAGGGACGAATTGGTGCAGCTGCCTTTTCAGCCTCAGGTTGAGGCGAAGCAGATGGCAACGACTCGGTTTGATGCACCGGAGCTGATTTTGGCTGGTTACTACCAACAGCACCTGACAGTGAAGGTGTAGCCGTTATTGAAGGAGTAGCACTTAAAGATGGCGTAGCCTGATAAGTTTGCTTAGGCTCCTGCAACTGCGCTGATGCTGACACCGGTTGTACCGGAGCCGTATTTGTTGCAACAGGCTCGGTTATCGGTGGTTTTGGTGCAATTTGCGGCGCGTTTACGTTTGGTTCAGAGTTTTTTTTTAAGTCCTGACCGTTAACGGCTGGCATACTGGCTGCAGTAAAAGCTGCTTGCAGATGACATATTTTAAGTAAGGCAAGCTCAACCTGCAAACGCTGATTCTTACTTAAACGATAGTTTAAATCACATTGGTTGGCAATATTCATGGCCGATAGCAGGAACGATGTGCTGGCCTGCTGTGATTGCTGTAAATATTTTTGCCTAATGCCTTCGCTTACTTCAAGCAACTTTAAAGTGGAACCATCTTTAGCTACCAACAGGTTACGCAGGTGGCCGCTTAAACCAGTAATGAAGTGACTGCCATCAAAACCATTTGTAAGAATTTCATCGAACAGCAATAGCGTATTGGTGGTATCTTCTTTAAGCAGGCTATCGGTTAAGTTAAAGTAATAATCGTAATCAAGAATATTAAGGTTTTCAATTACCGAACGATAGGTAACCTGGCCGCCCGAAAAGCTTACAATCTGATCAAACATTGACAACGCATCGCGCAAGCCGCCATCGGCCTTTTGGGCAATAATGTGTAAACCGTCATTTTCGAAACCTATGCTTTCTTTTTGAGCTATGGAGGCCAGGTGGTTGGCCATATCCTCTACCCTAATGCGGTTAAAATCAAATATTTGACAACGCGAAAGTATAGTTGGGAGTATTTTATGCTTTTCGGTTGTGGCTAATATAAATATGGCATAATTAGGCGGTTCTTCCAGCGTTTTCAGGAAGGCATTGAACGCTGCCTGTGATAGCATGTGAACCTCATCAATAATATACACTTTATAACGACCGGCTTGGGGCGGTATGCGTACCTGTTCTATCAGGCTGCGTATATCATCAACCGAGTTGTTTGATGCCGCATCAAGCTCATGTACGTTAAAAGAATTACCGTTTTGAAATGCACGGCACGAATCACATTCGCCGCAAGCCTCACCATTAGGCTGCAAGTTGGTGCAGTTAATGGTTTTAGCTAAAATTCGTGCACAAGTTGTTTTACCCACCCCACGCGGCCCGCAGAACAAAAATGCCTGCGCCAGCTGATTATTCTTGATTGCGTTTTTTAGAGTGTTGGTCACATGTTGCTGACCTACAACGCTTTCAAAAGTAACAGGACGGTATTTACGGGCCGAAACAATAAAATTATCCACAGCCACTAAGTTAGGCAAATTTGCCGAAAGGGAAAATAGGGAGAAGGGAATGCTGAACAGTGATTGGCCAAAAACCGGCAGGCTAAAGCAGCGAAACTACTTGTGTTACTAGTGAGCTTTAAACTTTAACCGTTTGTGGTTTAAGCACATTTTACCCAAATTGCGCATATTATGAAACCCATAATCCGCAGAAATAATGCAAAACATAACCGATCAACAGCAGAAGTAAAATATGAAAAACTGTTAAGCCAGTTACAAGAACAGCAGCAATACAATAACAACTTGCAAAGCAGCTTACAAACTGTGCAAGCCAAAGTGACTGCTGAGCTGGAGCCACTAACAAAGCGGTATTATGCGCTGCTACGTAAACTGTTAATTGCTATTGATGCCGCTGCTAATAAATCAGTTGTAGGCAAACACAACAAGGAGTTGCTGGATGTTTATATGGCTGAGACATCAAGGTTTTTACTTAAAAGGTTTGGCTACCAGGATACGCAACTTGCGGCTCTGCTGTTTAAATATGGCAATATCAATGCAGACGATGTTGTCAGACATTACGAAGAGCAGTTTACATCGGCAAAATTTAGCCAGGTTTATGGCTTTAATATCAACTTCAAAGAGATGGTTGAAAAAGGTGAGGAAAACTACTTTACCGAAAACAGGCATCACTTCACAAAAGCCGGGCAAACCCAAGCAACTGCTGTTATTGAAAGCGAACTAGTGCAGGATTGGAGTGAAGACAATAAAACCGCCGCAAGAAAAGAAGCAGATAATAAACTGCTGCATAGTGATGCCCGAAGCGTATACATGCGGTTAATAAAAAAGTTCCATCCCGATTTGGAACGTGATGAAGACAAGCAGAACCAAAATACCGAGATTGTAAAAGAAGTTACCAAAGCATACCAGGAAAAAGACTTTTTTACGCTATTGAAGTTACAGATTAAGTACCTGGATGACAATGAAACCGAGGCTACCAATATTGCCGATGCCATGTTGAAACGCTACAACAAAATATTGCAAAAGCAACTTGCCGAGCTAAAGCAAAATATACAAATACAGCATTATACCAGCGGCAATACGATTGAGAATTTTATAGATAATTACGGTAATTTTAGTCCACAAAAATTTGCTACCCAACGTAACTTTTTAAAGAAAAGAAATAACGCCTTAACGTCGGAAATCGAAACTTCTACCAAAAGCCCTGAAATTTGGTTAAATGGTTATCTGCATCTTTTAAAACTAAGTCAAGATAAGTGATGCTCTTTTAAGCTTGCTTTTACATTTTACAAGCTATATTAGATACGCACCTATTTCTACTTCAAAATCTCTATTTGGCTAATTTCCTTAACCTTGTAATACCCTTTAGCACCGGGAAGGTACACTTCCATTTCCTGCCATCTTATCTTTAATTTTTTTCCGGCGTAAGTAACTGGTGAACCTGTAAATTTCTCATAACCGGCAAATTGCCTTAGCCAAATAAAAGACTGTTCTTTGCCTGCAGCATCTGTAATTACAAAATAGTTAAAGCCTTTATTATCTATGCGTTTTAATTTGCCTTGCGTTACGCCGCTGCCGCTATTTAATTTACTATCTGAACCGGCCATAAGTGTAGCCAGTTTCATAAAAGCTGTACACTTATTTTTAAGTAAACTTGCACCAATATCAGTTCCTATTTGATGCATTGCGGCATCATCCCCAAACTCAACACCGCGCTCTTTGGCTACATCCATCAGCAAAAAGGCATAGCTTGTAAAACATTCCATAAATGCATCATTTGCCTCTTGTTTGGTGCTTATTTTGGTTAAGTCTATTTTTGCCAAACCAATACACAAACTATCAAGCAATTTTTGCTCAACCGGGCCAGGGGTTTTGGTTTGTGCATTAACGTTAAAAGCAGCGAAAAGAAATAATAAGGCGGCAAGTGAAAAAGTTTTCATGTGATAAGCTTTAGAAATATTAAGCCTACTAATATAAGTATATCATATTAGTTTGTGTTGTAGAGTGAGCAATCCACCCACGCTCTATGCATTCAGTCAATGAATTACATTTAAAAGCCTTGCATATCAAATGATTTATTCTTACATTTGCGTCCCCGTTTTGCACGGGAATTAATTAACAAAACGTATTAAAATGCAACAGTACGAAACCGTAATCATTCTAACCCCGTTGTTATCAGACGAGGCTGCTAAAGAGGCAATTGCCAAATTTAGCAAGATCCTTACCGATAACGGAGCCGAAATTGTTCAAGAGGACAATTGGGGTTTGAGAAAATTAGCGTACCCGATTCAAAAAAAATCAACCGGGTACTACCACCTCACCGAATTCCGCGCTCCGGGTGAATTAATCAATAAACTGGAGATTGAATTTAAACGCGATGAGCGTGTTATGCGTTTCCTGACCATTGCTTTAGACAAAAACGCCATTGCTTACAACGAGAAAAAACGTAGCGGCGCTTTCAACAAAAAACCTAAAACAGAGGAGGCTGCAGCTTAATTATGGCAAACGATCAAATTCAATACGTTACCGCTCCTAAAGTGGACGATAACCGCAAAAAATACTGCCGTTTTAAAAAGAACGGTATCAAGTACATTGATTACAAAGACGCTAACTTTTTATTAAAGTTTGTTAATGACCAAGGTAAAGTATTACCACGTCGTTTAACCGGTACTTCATTAAAATTCCAGCGTAAAGTGGCTCAGGCTGTTAAACGTGCCCGTCACATTGGTTTATTACCTTACGTAACCGACTCGTTAAAATAATAAAGGAGGATTAACAAAATGGACATTATTTTAAAACAAGACGTTAAAAACCTCGGCGAGAAAGACGAAGTAGTTAAAGTTAAAGCCGGTTACGGTCGTAACTTTTTAATTCCTCAAGGTTATGGTATCCTGGCTACCGAATCGGCACGCAAAGTTTTAGCTGAAAACTTGAAACAAGCTCAGTTTAAACAAGACAAAATCCGTAAGGATGCTGATGAAGTTGCTGCCCGTTTAGAAGGTGTTAAATTAACAATTGGTGCTAAAGCCGGCGAAAGCGGTAAAATATTTGGTGCTGTTAACACTATTCAGGTAGCTGATGCTTTGAAAAACCAAGGCTTTGATGTTGACCGTCGTCGCATCACTTTCAATGAGGATCCTAAATTTGTTGGTGAATATACCGCAACACTAAACCTTCACAAAGAGGTTAAAGTACAGGTTCCTTTTGAAGTTGTAGCTGAGTAATTTTGATTTCACACTTCGGAATTCCAATTTCGAACTTGAAAGAAAATATTAATAAAAGCCCTTTCCGCATGGAGAGGGCTTTGTTATTTTAGCAAAAAATTAAAAATCACTTAAACCTTTCTCTTAAGAGATGTTTGGGAAAGAACACCATGGTACTCACTGGAATAAAAAAACTCATCTGGTATTTTGTTAAAATATTTTTGATAGCCTTTTTTGGCATTACTATACTTTGGGTATTGCTTTATAAAGTGGTTAATCCTCCTGTTACCTGGCTTATGATTACCCGTGGCTTTGAGCGCAAGGCCGACGGCAAAACCTGGAAAATTGATAAAACATGGAAAGATTTTGATGAGATATCAATTAACATGAAGAAAGCTGCGGTGGCTGGTGAAGATCAGGCGTTTTTAGAGCATAACGGTTTTGATTTTAAAGCCATTGAACGTGCCATTAAGAAAAATGCTAAAAGTAAAAAAGTAATTGGTGGCAGTACCATCTCGCAGCAAACCGCCAAAAATGTTTTCTTGTGGCCCGGTCGCTCGTGGGTGCGTAAAGGGTTTGAGGCTTACTTTACCTTACTGATTGAAATATTCTGGAGTAAGCAGCGTATTATGGAGGTATATCTTAATGTAATAGAAATGGGCAATGGCATTTATGGTGCCGAGGCGGCAGCACAAGCTTATTTTCACAAGCCGGCAGCCAACCTCTCCCGCCGCGAAGCAGCGGCTATTGCGGCCATATTTCCAAGCCCGTTAAAACGTTCAGCAACTAATCCAACTAAATTCATAAGGCACAGGCGGTATTTAATTATGCAAAATATGAAACGTTTGGGTCCGTTAGATTTTTAAATCACTTTTGATAGTTATAAAAAAGGAGATGCTAAATGTAGTATTTCCTTTTTGTTTTCTTACATCCCTTCTCCCACTGTTCACCGTTAAAAAGCAACCGTTCGCCGAAAAGTTCTTTATAAAAACATGATGTGATAGTACTTTTACATCATGGCAAAACAACCTATTATCACTGTTAACAATCTGGTAAAGCAATATGCCGATTTTACCGCAGTAAAAGGCATTAGCTTTGAGGTATACGAGGGCGAAATTTTTGGCTTGCTTGGTCCAAACGGTGCAGGCAAAACCACTACCCTCGAAATTATTGAAACCCTCCGCATCAAAACCTCGGGTGAGGTTACGGTTGATGGCTTTTCGATAGATACACAGGCCAACCAAATTAAACAGCGTATAGGTGTTCAGTTACAGGCTGCCGGTTATTACCCGGGTCTAAACCTTATAGAGCTGCTCAATTTATTCTCGGGGTTGTATGGTGTACGCATTAACCCTCTGGATATGCTCGCTAAGGTTGCATTAACTGATAAAGCCAAAGCTCAATATAAAACCTTATCAGGCGGACAGAAACAGCGCTTTTCAATCGCCACAACCTTAATCAACAATCCTCGCATCATCTTTTTAGATGAGCCCACCACCGGACTGGACCCGCAGGCACGCCGCAACCTTTGGGAACTGATACGCGAGATACGAAGTGCGGGAACCACCGTGGTTATTACCACTCATTATATGGATGAAGCCGAAGAACTGTGCGACCGTGTTGCCTTTGTGGATGGCGGTCGCATAGTGGGCATCAACAGTCCGGATAGTTTTATTGATGAACTGGTAGCAGCCGGGTTTGAACGCAAAAAACAGGTAAAGCAGGCTAATCTTGAGGATGTATTTATTAACCTTACGGGGAAAGAATGGCGGGAGTAGCACCCTTGTAAGCAAGTAGCACCAATGCAATCACTCCATCAACTTAACATTCTTTAATTCTATCAACCTTAAACCAATGACCTCTTACAATAATACCCGCGCAACTCTTGCCATTGCTAAAGCCAGTTTACGTTCAATATTCCGCAGCCCTTCGGCAGTGGTGTTCAGCCTACTGTTTCCATTGATATTCATTGTCATTTTTGCCAATATTGGTGGCGGAGCGGTATCGGTTGATGTAGGGCTCGCCAAAAGCTCAGACACGCTTAATCCAATATACCAAGTACTTAAAAACTACAAGGTGGTTCGCATTACAACCAAGCAAAGCCAGGCCGAGATGAATAAAAACCTTGATAAAGGTAGCCTTGATGCCATTATCGATATACAAAAGCGCAATGGCTTACCTGCATTTACTATTGATGTAAAGTACACAGCTGCATCTCAGGAAAAAGGAAATATGCTGCGCTCAATGCTCAAAAGTTTACTATACCAATTTAATACCCAAGCTACGCCTAACAATGCGCCAAAGGTTGCCACCATGACCGAAACAACTATTAAAGGCCGCGAGTATAAGTACATTGACTTTATTTTGCCGGGTCAGTTAGGGTTTTCGTTACTTAATATAGGTGTATTTGGTACTGCATTCGTATTTTTAAGCCTGCGCCAAACATTGGTTATTAAGCGCTTCTTTGCTACACCCGTGAAACGGTACAGCATTATAACGGGCGAAATGCTGGCACGGGTAAGCTTTGCCCTCTTAGGAGCAATTGTTATAATAAGCGTTGGCCATTTTGCTTTTGGCTTCACCTTAGTAAATGGCATAGTAACCGTGTTGAACATGTTGCTGCTCTCCTTTGCAGGTTTAATTATATTTATGGGTTTTGGCTTCATCATATCAGGTATTGCTAAAAATGAAACCAGCATTCCACCGCTATCTAACATTATTACCTTACCGCAATTTTTACTTTCGGGTACGTTTTTCTCAACTGCAGCTTTTCCGTCATGGTTGCAGCCTGTTAGTAACGCACTGCCACTTACACATTTAAATAATGCCATGCGTAAAATAGCTTTTGAAGGAGCCGCCTTGGGCGATGTTACACATCAATTACTAATACTACTACTATGGGGAATTGGCATTTATGCAGTAGCTATAAAAACCTTTAAATGGGAATAATATTTTCTTAACAATAAATTCATATTAGTATATATTTGCGCCTTTGTTAATCTATTCTTAACAAAGGCGTTATATGTTTCGCAAGCTTGTAATTATTCTTTTTATCACAGCAATCTGCAAATCGGCAGTAGCACAATATAACGGCTTAGGTGGCTGGAATGTAATAACCGTGAATTTACCCGGTAGCACTGAGCACCGCTGGGGCGGCTACATGGAGGCGCAAAACCGTAACTATGGCGTTACCAATACTTTTTATTATTATGAGGTTAAAGGCGGGGTTAGCTACAACTTTGATAAAAACAATACCGCCTTGCTTGGTATTGGCCGTTATGTAACCTACGATTTTGAAGATATTGACGACGGGCCACAATTGGAGGAATTTAGGTTTTGGCAGCAATTCACATCAAACCAATATTTAAGCCGTATAAGATTTGAGCATCGTTACCGTATTGAACAGCGTTGGTTTAATACCGGCTATCGTAACCGGTTCAGGTATAGGTTTAGCGCCATTACCCCCATTAACAAACCCAAAGTTGAGCCGGGGGCATTGTACGGCATTGTTTACGCCGAACTTTTTTTCAACAACAAAGAACCTCATTTTGAGCGGAGCCGTTTTGCCGGTTTACTTGGCTACCAGATAACCAAGCCCTTTGGAATTACCGCAGGCATTTTGCATCAGTTTAATAGCTCGGCCAACAGTAACCGTAAATATTATTTACACCTGAATGCCATTTACAACATTCAACGTAAAGCATCCAAATAAGACTTCCTTGTATCAAATTTCAATAGCGCTTTAAGCTTCATATTAAGATATTGTAAAGCCAACACTAAGTATTCACATTTACTTTTTGATTGTCATGTTTTTGCGCTTATCTTAGCGCGCAATTAATTGTATAACCATACACTTACCAAAAAACTTGATAGCAATATGAGCTTAATAATTGATGTACATGCCCGCCAGATACTCGACTCGCGTGGTAACCCTACAGTTGAAGTAGAAGTATTAACCGAAAACGGTGCTTTAGGCCGCGCGGCTGTTCCGTCTGGAGCTTCAACCGGTGCCCACGAAGCCGTTGAATTACGCGATAACGATAAAAGCAAATACATGGGTAAAGGCGTTTTGCAAGCCGTTGCTAATGTAAATGATATAATTGCCAAAGAACTGGTAGGTTTAGATGTATTTGAGCAAAACAGTATTGACAAGATTATGATTGATCTTGACGGTACTCATAATAAAGGTAAATTAGGTGCCAACGCCATCTTAGGTGTATCATTAGCAGTAGCTAAGGCAGCTGCACAAGAAAGCCGCCAGCCATTATACCGCTACATTGGTGGTGTAAACGCTAACACCTTGCCAATACCAATGATGAATATTGTTAACGGCGGTTCACACTCTGATGCTCCTATCGCATTCCAGGAGTTTATGATTATGCCGGTTGGCGCACCATCATTCTCTGAGGCTTTACGTTGGGGTACTGAAGTATTCCACAACCTTAAAAAAATCCTTCATGATCGTGGCCTATCTACTGCTGTAGGTGACGAAGGTGGCTTTGCTCCAACCTTTAGCGGTACCGAAGATGGTGTTGAAACCATTTTACAAGCTATTGAAAAAGCCGGTTACAAACCAGGTGAGGAAATTTGCTTAGCGTTCGATTGTGCTGCTTCTGAATTTTATGTAGATGGTAAATACGACTACACCAAGTTTGAAGGCGAAAAAGGTGCTATACGTAGCAGCGAAGAGCAAGCCCAATACTTAGCCGATTTAGCTGCGAAATACCCAATTATTTCAATTGAAGACGGTATGGCCGAAGACGATTGGGATGGCTGGAAAATTTTAACCGAGAAAATTGGCGATAAGGTACAATTAGTAGGTGACGATTTATTTGTAACCAATGTAACCCGTTTACAACAAGGTATTGATCAGCATATTGGTAACTCAATACTGGTTAAAGTAAACCAAATTGGTTCATTAACCGAAACTATCAATGCAGTATCATTAGCACAAACTAACGGTTATACTTCGGTAATGAGTCACCGTTCGGGCGAAACCGAGGATGCTACTATTGCAGATTTAGCCGTTGCCTTAAACTGTGGTCAAATCAAAACCGGTTCGGCATCTCGTTCAGACCGGATTGCAAAATACAATCAGTTACTACGTATTGAAGAAGAATTAGGCGCTAACGCAAAATTCATTGGTAAGAACTTCAAATACGCAAAAAAGTAATCACTCATAATTGAGTTAAACGGTTAATTTATTTAACCGTTTGCTTAAACAAAAAAGCCACTTAAATAAGTGGCTTTTTTGTTTTGCAGCGTATAGCTTGTATTTATTTTACGATATATGCTTTTCAACAATAGCAAATAAGTCGCTTAGCTCAAACGGCTTTTTTAGGTAACCATCGGCCATACCGGCTTCAGCCACTTCTTTGATATTACTTACCGCCGATACAATAACTATTGGTATATGGCTGGTAACAGGATGGCTTTTAAGTTCTTTACTTAATTGCTGACCATTGGCATCGCTTTTCCAGTCGGTTAACCAGTTATCAAGTAAAATAAGATCAGGTTTAATTTCAGCTACGTTTTTTAAAATTTTGGCGTCTTCTGAATCTACAACTTCATAATCATGCTCTTTTAAAGCATAAACAATGGTATCGCGGATGTCTTTATCGTCTTCAATAAGTAGTACTTTCTTAGCCATGGTATGTAACGGAATTATGATAATAAAGCGCAGAGGCACATTTGGGCCAATAAGCTACCGTTTGTTCCTCTACGCATTTATAATTATTAATTACGTTTTTTGTTTGCCGGCAAAGCATTTATTTTAAGCAAAAAGCAACACTTTTTAAACAAGCCGTTTAAGTATCTTAACCTCCGCCGGATTTTTGAGCAACACCGGCGATATGCGCAAAAAATGTTTGTAGTGGGGTGAATCCTGGTGCTTCTTCAAAGCATTATCATCTTGCCATTCCTCAATAATTACATAATGGCAGTCTTCATGCTCGTATTGAAAAAGCTCATATTTAATGCAACCTTCATCAAGCAGCGAAGCTTCAACAAGGCGTTTAAGCTCCATTTCAAAAGGCTCTTCTGCATCGGCGGTACAATGCAGCATAGCTATAACTTTGGTACTCATAATTGGTGGTTATTATATATGTATAACCAACCTTAACTATAAAATGTTCGCTTTACTCAACGGTACGCTATGGCAGTTGATAGCATGACCGGCACCTGGGCTCATAGCTTTCCTTCTCGCCCAATAAAACGCGGTTATCATCGGGCACAAGCCGGTAAGAATATAGCGCCGGGTTACCGCATTTAACACAAACCGCATGAACCTTGGTAACAGATTCGGCCATGGCCATAATTGCAGGCATAGGGCCAAACGGTTTGCCTTTATAGTCCATATCAAGACCGGCTACAATAACCCTAACACCACGATTTGCTAAAGTATTACAAACGTTGGGCAATTCTTCATCAAAAAACTGAGCTTCATCAATGCCTACTACCTGTACATTGCTGCCTAGTAATAAGATGGATGAGGAGTTTTCGACAGGCGAGCAAGGAATACTGGTTTGATTATGCGATACCACCTCTGCTTCGGCATAACGGGTATCAGTGTTTGGCTTAAATATTTCTACATGTAAACGGGCAATCTGGGCACGACGTAGCCGGCGTATCAACTCCTCGGTTTTACCCGAAAACATTGATCCGCATACCACTTCAATACTCCCGCCATGCTCACTTTTCCTTCTAAAAACATCTTCACTAAACAACATTCCAAATCTTTTACAGCGGGCTAATATCAGAATTATATCTTACTTTTGATTAGCTACATTTTCAACACATCCGTACATGAAACAACAGGAAATATTAAAAAAGATAGGCAATATCCTTAAAGAGCTGAACGAGCAATATGAATACTTACAAGCCCAGGAAGCTCATATAAATGATCTTGAACTTGAACTTTTTGCGGCTAATGCCAAGTTCCTGACAGACCATAACGAGATATTAAGAAAAATCAACGCCCAGTATCTTAATGTTATCCCTGCCCTGCCAGAACATCAGGAGCCAGCGCAGCTTAATTTTGACAACAATATGCCTCAAGAAGCTGCTTCGTCCGTTACCGAAACGAATATTTTACCTCCGCTTTTTGAAGATGCCGTAACCTACCAGGATGATAATGCAGATGATCAACCGCATCAAGATGAGGTTGAAATTGAAACCTTACATCATGAGCATAATGCCAATGAATCCACAACTCATGAGGTGGAAAGCGAACCGTTTTATTTTATGAACGATGACAAAGCAGTGAGTGACAAGCAGCCCGAGGAATATGCAGATAATGCCTCAGTTGAGCAACCAATTATATTACCTGCCTCAACCGAACATAACGATGAACATAATATAGCTATTGAACCGGCTTATGAGCATAACGAATTTAGCTTTGTGCGTAATCAACCACAGGTAAGCGAAGAACCGCACGCATTTGAATTGCAGAGCAGTTACTCAACTGAAGAAACAACGGCACCACCTCATGTTGACCTCACTGCGGTCGATGATGAAACGCATGCAGAGAAAGCCAGAGAAGAACAACGTATACCTGAAACTTATGAATCGATACTAGAAAAATACGGTCAGCCTTTAAGTTCGCAGCCGGTTGAATCGGCGTCGACTAATGTTGATTCAAATTATCAATCTCCGGAAGAATTTAATCACGCTGAACAGCCTGAAGCCTCCAGTCACCAAACTTCAAAGTTTGAAGAGGAAACAGCCAATACCTTTGCCGAGCGTGAGGTGACTGTACCTATTGCAGAAGAAAAAGCATCAGTGTTGCAGGACAATACCCAACAGCATACTGAGGAACCGAAAACGTTCCATACTCAAACACCTGCTGCAAACCACAGAGAACCGGAAGCACAACCGCTATCACTACATGAGCGCCTTGCAGCACAGCTTCGTGGCGAGTCGGTAAGTAACGCTTCCACTCAGCCGCAGCCGGCACAGCAGCAATCCGCTGTAACCGACGTAAAATCGGCCATTAATCTTAATGATCGTATGCTGTTTGTAAAAGAATTATTCAACGGCTACGGAATGGCATACAATGAAGCCATTGAAATACTAAACCGTTGCAAAAATTTTGAAGAAGCTGATAAATTCCTAAAGATGAATTACGTGACCAAAAATCACTGGACGGAAAAACCATCAACGGTAGATAAATTCTACGCGGTATTACGCAGAAGATTTCCACAATAATAAAAGCCGCCTGATTACAATCAGGCGGCTTTTTTGCTTACTGCATAGTTATAATTATATCTCCATCCTAATGCGGGCGGTCTTATAACTGCTATATGATTTAAATATTCAGAGTTGCAATTAGACCGAAACACTATGGTAAAGCAAATTCTGATCGCAATGTCATTTACAAAAATTTTAAACAAAAACCCTACTACTTCTATATACTTTATATATATTTGAAGTTATAATGAAAGCCACCAACATTTTTACCACTTGCTGTATTTGCATTTGCTGCTGTAACACAGCAACGTAAGAAGGCTTTTATAGAACCGTTTTTTTAAGTGATTAATCTATACAAAGCCTCTTCCGGTAATAACTGAAAGAGGCTTTTTTGAATACTGTTAAACATGCAAAGTTTCAGGACTGAACTGGAGAACCCGGTAGTTGAAAAGGATATTATTGACCTTGAGAAAAAGATCAGGGCTTTTCGTGAAGGCAAAATTCATGACGAAAAGTTCAGGAGTCTGCGCCTGGCGCGTGGCGTATATGGTCAGCGTCAACCCGGCGTACAAATGGTGCGCATTAAGCTACCGTTTGGCAAGGTTACTTTTAAGCAACTGCTGCGCATTGCCGATATTGCCGACGAGTATGGCAGCGGCAATCTGCACTTAACCACCCGCCAGGACATACAAATACACTACGTTAGTTTAGACCGTACGCCCGAGCTTTGGGCAAAACTGGAACAGGATGACATTACCCTGCGCGAAGCCTGCGGTAACACCGTACGTAATGTAACCGCCTCTCCTACCTCAGGTATTGACCCGCAAGAGCCGTTCGACGTATCGCCTTATGCGCATGCCGTGTTTGAATACTTCTTACGTAACCCTATCTGTCAGGAAATGGGTCGTAAGTTCAAAATCTCATTTTCATCAAGCGAGGCCGATACCGGTTTTAGTTATATACACGATTTAGGTTTTATTCCTAAACTTCAAGGCGAAGAGCGTGGCTTTAAGGTAATGCTAGGAGGCGGTTTAGGTGCGCAACCTTCATTAGCACATTTAGTAAAAGAATTTTTGCCCGAGGATGAATTGATTCCTTATACTGAATCAGTCATTCGCGTGTTTGACCGTTATGGCGAACGCAATAACCGTAACAAGGCGCGTTTAAAATTCCTGGTTGGTAAAATTGGTATTGATGAAATTGTACGCTTAGCCGAACTTGAAAAAATCGCCAATAAAGTAAAAACCTTTAAGGTAAACCTCGATGCTGTACCTCAACCGGAGGCACCGGAAGCAGTTAACACCATAGAAGTAACCATTGAAAACACTTTAAAATACGAGCAATGGCTAGCTACAAACGTATTTGAGCAAAAGCAAACCGGCTTTTACGGCGTATTTGTGAAAGTACCCGTTGGGGATATTCATACACCTGAAGCCCGTAAACTTGTTGACGGCATACGCGGCCTGGTAGCTGATGAAATAAGAGTTACCCAAAACCAGGGCTTATTATTAAAGTACGCACGTAAAGAATCGTTACCGGCATTGTTCAACGCCTTAAATGCGTTGCAACTGGCCGAACCAGGTTTTGACAGCGTGGCTGATGTAACTACTTGCCCCGGTACTGACACGTGTAACTTAGGCATATCAAACAGCATGACGCTTTCAAAAGTATTGGAAGACGTTATTTACAACGAATACGAAGACCTGATTTATAACCGCGACATTAAGATAAAAATTAGCGGCTGTATGAACTCATGCGGTCAACATGGTTTGGCACACATTGGTTTCCACGGAAGCTCACTAAAAGCTGATAAACGCGTGCTACCATCGGTACAGGTGCTATTGGGCGGCGGTACAGTTGGTGATGGTATTGGCCGTGCAGCCGATAAAGTAATTAAGGTTCCTGCTAAACGGGCCACACACGTATTGCGTTCGGTTTTGAATGATTACAAGGCCAATGCAGTTAGCGAAGAGACTTTCCATAATTATTACGATGCCAAAGGCAAGGATTACTTCTACCAGTTACTTAAACCACTGGCCGATTTGAATACCCTTACCGAAGAAGAATTTGTAGACTGGGGCCACGAAGAAACCTTTGCCACTGCCATTGGTGTGGGCGAGTGTGCCGGCGTAATGGTTGACCTGGTTGCAACACTATTGTTTGAGGCCGAAGAAAAATTGGGCTGGGGCAAAGAGGCTTTTGCGGAGAGCCGGTGGGCCGATGCCATTTACCATAGCTACAACACTTTATTAAGTTCGGCTAAGGCCCTTTTGCTAGATAAAGGTGTTAACTGCAGCACCCAGGCAACTGTAATAAAAGAGTTTGATGCACACTTTGTTGATACCGGTTTGGTAATACTGCCCGTGTCATTTAACGATCTGGTGTTGCAAATTAATCAAAATGAACCTTCAGAAGCATTTGCTTCAGCTTACCAACAAAGCGCCGAAGAATTTTTAAACGAGATGAAAGCGAACAGAGAGGCGCTAAAATTATCATGATCATAACCACTCAAAATAAAACAGCTGTAAAAGAACCGAAAATCACCTTGGTAGGTGCCGGTCCCGGTGACGCCGATTTGATTACTATTAAAGGTATGAAGGCCCTACAAACTGCGGACGTGGTGTTGTACGATGCTTTGGCAAACGAAGAGTTGCTAAGCTTTGCTCCTGAAACAGCGCATAAGGTTTACGTAGGCAAACGCTCAGGCGACCACAGCTACTCACAGGATGCCGTAAATAAACTAATGATCGATTATGCCATTAATTACGGCCATGTAGTACGCTTAAAAGGCGGCGACCCTTTCGTATTTGGCCGTGGTTATGAAGAGTTGGACTTCGCCGCTTCTTACAGTATTCCTACCGTTGTTATTCCCGGTATATCAAGTTCAATTGGCGTACCCGGCTTACAGCAAATACCGGTAACCCACCGCGGCTTAAGCGAGAGCTTTTGGGTGGTTACCGCAACAACCGCCAGTCAGGAAATTTCAAACGATTTATATGATGCAGCCCGTAGTAAAGCTACTGTAGTAATATTGATGGGTTTACATAAGCTGGCCGAAATTGCCGAGATTTTTAAGGCAGAAGGAAAGCACCGTTTACCGGTAGCGCTTATACAAAGCGGTTCAACCAAGAACGAGAAAGTGGTAATTGGCGTTGTTGATACCATTGTTGAACTGGCTCAGGAAAACAAAGTTAAAGCCCCGGCTATGATGGTGTTTGGTAATGTAGTATCGTTACATCCAAAGTTTTCTCCTATCCGTGAATTTTATGAGCTCGTTGCCCAGGAATAACGATATAGCCCCTTTGGAAGCGCAAGAAACCGGACAAGGCAACCAGCTTTTTCCTGTTTTTTTAAAGCTTAACCATTTGCACACGGTGCTTATTGGCGCAGGCAATGTAGGTTTAGAAAAACTTACGGCTTTGCTTAATAACAGTCCGTTGGCAAAGGTGACCATTGTGGCTCAAACCGTATTGCCCGAAGTAATTGATTTTGTATCAAAATATCAACAGGTAACCATCAACCAAAAAAGCTTTGAGGCTGATGATTTGAATGAAGCGCAGGTGGTAGTTGCCGCTACTGCAGATAACATTCTGAACGAGCGTATCCGCCGGGCTGCACACGACCGTAAACTACTCGTAAACGTAGCCGATAAGCCTGAGCTATGCGACTTCTACCTAGGTTCTATTGTTAAAAAAGGTGATTTAAAAGTGGCTATCTCTACCAACGGCAAATCGCCCACGGTAGCTAAGCGTTTAAAAGAAGTTTTGAACGAGGCCCTACCTGCTGAGCTGGATACAACGCTACAGCAAATGAGTGCCCTGCGTAACACGCTGAGTGGCGATTTTGCCAGCAAAGTAATAGCGCTCAATAAAGCTACAGCCTCGCTGGTTGAACCTAAGCCTGTTAAAAAGAAAAATTTCAAATGGCTCATTTGGCTTACCATCGTGGTATCGCTGGGTATTGCGGTTACTGCCCTTTGGTTTAACGAGCCTGCATTTCAATCTTATGTAGCCGGCATCGACCATATATTTTACTACTTCCTGGCAGCAGGCTTTGTATTTGCCATGGTTGATGGTGCCATTGGTATGTCGTACGGGGTTACATCAACAGCATTCTCATTGTCTATGGGTATTACGCCTGCATCGGCAAGTATGGCGGTGCACTTATCAGAGATTATGAGTAACGGCATTGCCGGTTGGATGCATTACCGCATGGGTAACGTAAACTGGAAATTATTCAAATTGCTCATCATTCCTGGCATATTAGGAGCTTTAACCGGTGCTTATTTAGTGTCGTCGTTAGAGCATTACAGTATGTATACCAAGCCTCTGGTATCAGTATACACACTAATATTAGGTTCGGTAATTCTATCCAAAGCATTCAAGGCCGGTAAACGTAAAGCAGGCGATAAAAAAATCAAACGTATATCGTTACTGGGTTTAGGCGGCGGTTTTATTGACGCTGTTGGTGGTGGCGGCTGGGGATCTATCGTGCTTTCATCGTTGATTGCCGGTGGCCGTCATCCGCGTTTTTCATTAGGCACCGTTAAGCTTACAAGGTTTTTTATTGCCATGATAGGCTCGCTCACCTTCTTAATTATGCTTAACAGTGCTCCATGGAGTGCTATTGCCGGTTTAATAATTGGCAGTGCTTTGGCAGCGCCAATCGCAGCCCGAATATCAAACCGGATATCGGTAAAGGTAATTATGGTGGCCGTGGGCATTATTGTTATATTGGTAAGCCTTAGAAGTATTTATGGCTTCGCTTCAAAAGTTTTGTAAATGAACAGCATCGTTCAACATATAAAAGAACATACATTGGGTTTGTCGCCAGTTGAGGCGCTGGCCTGGCTGGCTGATGTCTTTCCGGGTCAGGTGGTGTTTTCAACCAGTTTTGGTTGGGAAGATCAGGTAATTAGTCACATGATATTTGCCAATAACCTGCCCATTAAAGTCTTTACACTTGAGACCGGCCGCCTGTTTCCCGAAACGTATTACGTATGGAATCGTACGATGGAAATGTACGAAAAACCCATTCATGCTTATTACCCGCAGCATGAGGCACTCGAGCAAATGGTGAATACCAAAGGCCCGAGTAGCTTCTATGAATCGGTTGAAAACCGTAAGGAATGTTGTGGAATACGTAAGATTGAGCCGTTGAGACGTGCGCTTGCTGGCAACCAATGCTGGATAACCGGCATACGTGCCGAACAATCGGCCAACCGCCTCGACATGCACAATGTAGAATGGGACGAAGGCAACCAACTAACCAAGTTCCACCCTATTTTCGATTGGACTTTGGATGAGGTAAAAACCTATATTAAAAATAATAACATACCGTATAATACACTGCACGACCGTGGCTTCCCAAGCATTGGCTGTGCCCCCTGCACCCGCGCCGTACAACCTGGCGAGGATTTTAGGGCTGGCCGCTGGTGGTGGGAAGATCAATCGAAAAAAGAATGCGGATTGCATGCAGTGAGTAAATAATTTTCGTGAATAAACATGAGTAAGCATAACCTGGATTACCTGGACGAACTGGAAGCAGAAGCCATACATATTTTGCGCGAGGTAGCCGGTCAGTTCGAAAAACCTGCCCTGTTGTTTTCGGGTGGTAAAGATTCAATTACCCTGGTGCGTTTGGCCGAAAAGGCTTTTCGGCCGGGTAAATTTCCGTTTCCGCTGGTACATATTGATACCGGCCACAACTTCCCTGAAACTATTCAATACCGCGATGAGATGGTTGCCCGCTTAGGTGAAAAGCTCATCATCGGTCATGTTCAGGATTCTATTGATCAGGGTAAGGCTATTGAGCAAAAAGGCAAAAACGCCAGTCGTAACGCCTTGCAAACCGTTACCCTGTTAGATACCATTGCCCAGCACCAGTTTGATGCCTGTATAGGTGGTGCCCGCCGCGATGAGGAAAAAGCCCGTGCCAAAGAACGAATATTTTCGGTACGTGATGAATTTGGCCAGTGGGACCCAAAACGTCAGCGCCCGGAGCTTTGGAACATCTACAATGGCAAAATACATAAAGGTGAGAACGTGCGCGTGTTCCCTATAAGTAACTGGACCGAACTTGACGTGTGGAACTATATCCGCCGCGAAAACATAGCCCTGCCGAGCATCTATTTTGCCCATGAGCGCGATTGCATTACCCGCAACGGCCAGCTAATGGCTGCCGCCGAGTTCCTGAATATGGATGAGGAAGACGTGATTACCCGCCGCAACGTGCGTTTCCGTACCGTGGGCGATATGACTTGTACTGCCGCTGTTGAATCGGATGCTTACCTGATTGACGACATCATTGACGAAATCAGCGCTTCCAAAATAAGCGAACGTGGTGCCCGGATGGACGACAAGGTGTCGGAAGCGGCTATGGAAGACCGCAAGAAGGGTGGATATTTTTAAACCCCACCCCGGCCCTCCCCTGAAGGGGAGGGAGAAAAAACAAAAGAATAAATACAACTCATTTAGAGTAATGGAGATATTAAAATTTATAACCGCAGGTAGTGTTGATGATGGTAAGAGTACCCTCATTGGTCGCCTGTTATATGATACCGATGCTATTTTGGCCGACCAGTTGGAAGCCCTGCACCGTTCAAACCGTAAAAACGACGACGGCAGCATTGACCTTGCCATTTTAACCGATGGCCTTAAAGCCGAGCGCGAACAGGGCATTACGATTGATGTGGCTTACAAATACTTTCAAACGGAAAAACGTAAGTTTATCATAGCTGATGCCCCTGGTCATATTCAGTATACCCGTAATATGGTTACCGGCGCATCTAACGCTAACCTGGCAATTATTTTGATTGATGCGCGTAAGGGTGTGGTGGAGCAAACCAACCGCCACTCTTTCCTGGTATCATTACTGGCATTGCCACAAGTAGTGGTTTGCATAAACAAAATGGATATGGTTGACTATGATGAGGCTACCTTTAACCAAATTGTTGATCAGTATAAAGTGCTTGCCGCTAAGCTTAACCTGCAAAATGTAACCTACATTCCGGTGAGTGCTCTAAAGGGCGATAACATTGTTAACCAATCGGCCAACATGACCTGGTATGATGGTAAAAACTTGTTGGAGCACCTCGAAACTGCCGAAATACCAGTGGATGACAGCGCGGCGCATGCCCGTTTCCCCGTACAGTGGGTGGTTAGACCCCAAACCGAAGAACTGCACGATTACCGTGGCTATGCCGGCCGTATATCGAGCGGTGCATTCAAAGTGAACGACCAGGTTACCGTATTGCCATCGGGCTTTAGCTCTACCATTACCAAAATTGAATTACTGGACAAGGAGTTTAACGAAGCCTTTGCAGGGCAATCAGTTACCATACATTTACAAGACGAGATAGACATTAGCCGTGGAGATGTTTTAGTGAACAGTTTAGCCAAACCGGAGGTATCTCAATTAATTGAAGCCGACCTATGCTGGATGGACACCCGTGTGCTGGATACGTCGCTTACTTACCTTATTCAGCATAACAGTAAGGTTACCCGCTGCCGTATACAGGAGGTATTGTACAAGTTCAATATTAATACCTTAGATAAGGTGTACGAGGAAGAATTTAAATTGAACGATATAGGCCGTATCATTATCAAAACGGCCGATCCGCTGGCTTTTGACGTTTATCAAAACAATAAAGCAAACGGCGGGGCCATCATTATTGATAGCCGCACCAATGTTACCGTAGGCGCTCTTATGCTCCGCGCTGCGGTTGAGTAAGTCAATCCGTTGTTCTTTATAAAATGTTTAACAGTAGTAGGAAAAGCAGGTCGGGTTGATCTGCTTTTTTTTGTTAAGCGTAATCTATTCTTTGATAAATTTATGGTACTAACTTATTTTTCTCGCAAAAAAAATGCAGGCGAATTGTTCGCCTGCATTTTTTTGACTTTGATTTCTCTAACGCTAGTTTGAGTAACCAGGATTTTGCCCGAATTCAGCTCCGTTTTGCAAGGCGTTTAGCTCTGTCAATGGTACCGGACGTAAACGGTGATAATTTTCAACCGTAGTTATATCTCTGTTTCGATTTTTGATATAGCTGGCAAAATTATCTTCGTTTAATATGCGTTTCAAATCGTACCATCTCAGGTGTTCTCCGCAAAGTTCCCTGGCACGTTCATCAAGAATGAGGTTTAGCCTTCCGGTAGTTGCATCGCCAACCTGCGCAGCTGTTAACTTCATTGCCTCTGAATAATTTACAGGAGTTTTAATAGCTGCACGCACACGCAATACATTCAGTTTATCGGCAGCTGCAGCAAAATTATTTAAACCAACCTCCGCCTCGGCCGATATCAAATACATCTCAGCTAAACGTATAACCATAATGTCATTAAAGCCGGCACGGGTATCGGGTGACGTGCGTGTGTAATCCAGGAACTTTTTCATTGGCACGAAATCGGTAAGCGATTTTATTGTACCATCGCTGGTATTATACAAATCATTCCTATCATAAATCACCCAAGGCTTGGTAGCCTTGTCGGGCACTACCTGTTTTGTAATTTGTAAGGCCAGGCTTGTATTTGGCACCAATTGAGTTCCTGCTATGGTAGTGCTTTTACCAAATGAAGCAGCTGATGCGGTTGTCCAGGTGTAGGATGTATTTGCATTCCAGGTTTCTTGAAACGATGCGGCATAGCGTCCGTCCATTTGCTCATTAAATAAATCCAAAAGATGCAGGGTGGGCTGCAAACGTTTTTCATTATCAAAGCCGTACTGAATACTGCGTATAAGCCCCGGCCTGCCGCTGTAAGTAGTTAGATACCAGCCATGCAAACGATTTCCGTTTCCATCATAGTTAAGGTTAACGGTAGTTGAATTACTGATAATGTATAACGCTTCTTTGCGTACTACATCAGTTTTATTATTCGCTGGATTCCATAAATCGGCTGGTGACGTTGCCAGCGCGGTATTGAGTTCCGAGGCACGTGTTATTACATCGTTAGCGGTGTTACGTGCCATTGTAAGGTACTCGGTACGCTCGGCACTGCCTGCGGGAGCATAGTAAGCTCTCGACAGGTAAGCCCTAGCCAACATGCCCAAAGCAGATTTTTTTGATGCACGACTATACTCCTGCCCCCAGTCAATAGGTAAATTGTCAGCAGCAAATTTCAGATCGCTTAAAATAAGATCATAAAATGCGCTAACGGAACTGCGGCTTGCTGTAAGCTGTAAGTCGGTAGTTTCGGTTGTGCGTAACACTATGCCACCAAATTGCTCAACTATATGCCAGTAATAAAACGCACGTAAAAAACGCAGTTCAGCCAAGCGGCGGTTCTTTTCGTCAACATTAGGAAAGCCAGCATTATCAATACGGTTAATTCCCGCATTGCATATATTTATAGCTCTGTAAAATAACCTGAATATTGAAGTTGTTGGATTACCAGGGTTTGAACCGTTTAAAGAAGTGTATCGGGTAATTTGCCCTGCGTAAGTAGATTTGTTTGCTGTAAACCATAAATCTGTTCCGCTTTCGGCCAATAGCGCGCCGTCCTCTTTACCATAATAGGCACGCTGCTCCTGGTAGGCGCCGTTTACATTTGTAAGAAAACCTTGTGGAGTAGTCCATGCTGCCTCGGCAGTAGCACCGGATGGGTTGTATTCTTCGAGCCTGTTATTACACGAAAGCATTGCTGCTGTTAGCATGCAATAACCGGCTACCTTATATATCTTGTTTTTCATGGTAATTATTTTAAAAATCAACATTAACACCAAACACTAACTGGCGGCTCAACGGTGATGACTCCGCTCCGCCTCTTTCAGGATCGTAGTCTCTTAACAGTTTATTTTTGGTGAACGTGAACATGTTTGATGCGGTAGCATACGCCCTTAGCGTACCTATCTTAATTCTATCAGTCAGGCTTTTTGGAAATGTATAACCTAAAGAAACGTTTTTGATTTTCAGGAAAGAACCATCTATAAATAACAATGACTGGTAGTTATTATTATAAAGATTAGATAGGTTGCCGCGTCCAGGTTTAGGGAAATCGTTGGTTGGATTAGTTGGCGTCCAGTAATCAAAATTGTCCGGTCCGTTTTGTGCTCCTGACGGATCATAACGTCCCAAAAACTCTCCATACACTGTTTGTCCGTAACGTGCAACCATAAACACATTCAAATCAAAGTTTTTGTAGGTAAATGTGTTTTGAAAGCCGCCAAACCATCTTGGCTGTGCATGTCCAATTACAGTGCGATCATTTGTGGCATCAATCACACCATCATTATTTAAATCCTGCACTTTAATGTCACCAGGCTGGTATTGAGTACCAGTTGTGCTACCAAAGCGGGTCCCGGTTTCGCCTAGCTGCCAAATACCTGTTTTACGATAAGTATAAAATGATTGTACCTGCGAACCTATGAATAATGATTCACGCTCAGGATTAGTAGTACTCAATATATTACGGCCATCAATCAAACCTGTTATCTTTTCAGCATTGTGTGAAAAAGTTGCTGTACTTGACCATTTAAAATCTTTGGTTTGAATATTTACCGTGGTTAATGTGATGTTAATACCTGAATTTTGGGTTGATGCAATATTTTGGTAAATAAACTGCTGACCGGTTGATTGCGGTAATGAACGACGGAAAAGCAAATCTGATGTTTTTGTCAAATACCAGTCTATAGCGGCAGTAACCCGGCTGTTAAATGCAGTTACATCCAGTCCAATATCAATAGTTTTTGATTTTTCCCAACCCAGGTTCGGTGAGACAATATCGCCTCCAAAAGCATAGGCAGGAACACCAACGTTACCAAAACCCATTTGTATAGGCACTAATAAGCTTTGCGTACCATACGGCGGAATAGTTGAGTTACCGCTGATGCCATAGCTTGCACGCAGTTTTAGATTATTTAGCTGGCTAACATTTTTCATAAAGTCTTCGCGGCTTAACACCCAGCCTGCCGATACAGATGGGAAAGAATCCCACTTGTTTCCAGGTGCCAAACGCGATGCACCATCCCAGCGCATGGTAGCTTGTAAAAGGTACTTACCATCATAGCTGTAGTTAAACCTGCCTGCATATGCCAATAGATCAAAACGGGTATAAGGAGCACTTATAGTACGCGTAGTTGGGTCAGTGCCTAGTAAACCGTAAAAAGTTTGGGCATTAATAGTTTGGTTACGGCCTCTAGCTTCAACTGATTCTCCGTCGCTGTGAATGTAACTTGACAGAACTGTTGCTGTAAAGCCATGCTTCTTAATATCACGAGTGTAAGTCAAAACATTGTCCCAGTTGTAATAACGGGTATTATTATTTTGAATATAAGCTTCAGAATATCTTGGGTTGGCTTGAGTAAGCGATTGTGCATCATTAAATACACCACGGCGACTATTACCTAGTACTGTGCCGAGATTTGAACGGAAGGTTAATCCTTTTATTGGGTTCAACTCTACAAATGCAGTTGCATTTATTTCATTGGCAACCGCTTCGTCAACAGCTGCAAAAGCACGTTCATCAGTTAAAGGACTCAAGAATCCAGTTACTGGATTTCCTGAAGCGTCAGTTAATGGATTAGTTTTAACTGAGCCATCAGCATTAAATGGAACACCAAACGGGAAAGCTGTCAGCGCATTTGAAAGCGGATCGCGACGGGCATTAGTTTTAGTGAAAGCTAACTGACCAACTATACCTGCTTTAATCCAGTTATTAATTTTTTGATCTATATTATACCTGAAATTATAGCGGTTATAATCTTGATTACGTAACTGCCCTTGCTCGTTAAAATAACCCAATGAGAAGAATGCTTTAGTGTTATCATTACCACCCCTCACCGAAACCGTATGGCTTTGCTGCTGGCCATTACGGGTACTTAAATCCATCCAGTTCACAGTTTGACCAGCCTGAATTGCTTGTAATTCTCCCGCGTTTGGAAAAACAGTGGCATCATTAGGTATAGTGCCATCAGGCAAACGGAAAGATTCACGACGCAAATTGATATATGATTCGCCTTGGCGCGGTTGTGGAAACTGAGTCCAGCCGTTAACGCCATAATAACCATTATAAGATACTTTGGCTTTGCCGGAAATACCTTTTTTAGTAGTTACAATAATTACACCGTTGGCACCCTGCGAACCATAAATAGCTGTTGAAGATGCATCTTGCAATACTTCAATACTTTCTATATCATTAGGGTTAATGTTATTAATATTGCCACCGTTTTGAACTCCATCCACAACCAGCAATGGTGCGTTAGGGTTAATTCCGTTTGCTGTATTCAAAGCATTAGGAATAGAGCGGGTACCACGAATTTGAACGTTTACACCAGCACCTGCTGCTCCAGAGCTACGCGTAATATCAACACCCGACGCACGCCCCTGTATGGCTTCAAGCGGGTTATGCGTTGGCGCTCTTACAATGTCTGATGCCTTAACTGAGGCAACAGCACCGGTAAGATCACGACGTTTAATGGTACCAAAACCAACCACTACCACATCTTCAAGCGCATTTTGCTGTACAGCCAGTTTAACGGTCACATCCTGATCGTTTGCGGTAAAGGTTACGGTTTGGTCTGCATAGCCTACGTATTTAACTACAAGCGTAACATTACCAGCCGGAACATTAAGTGAAAACTTGCCGTTAACATCAGTAATTGAGCCAGTAGTTGAACCCTGCAGAGTAACAGCCGCACCTATTAGCGGATCGCTGTTACCGGCGTCCAAAACCCGACCGCTAAACGTGCGCGTTTGAGCTTGAACGCCCATTACTGCAATGAGCAGTAAACACATTAAATAAAGTTTTTTCATAGTAATAAATTTTTCAATGAGCCAAACGAGCCTACATTCTTCACCTATACCCAATACACTCACGCGGTATCAGATACCACATTTGAAAAACAATAAATAAAATATTGATTGTCAGGTTAATCGGGGAGCTGCAAAAACGTTCGGGATTGCTCATCAAAAGTAGGTGTTAGCACCTTTTCTTATTATGAAATTTTCCCTAATGTTTGTAAAATATTATCAATTAAGGTTAAGCATTTTAATTAAAATGTTAGAATTTAATTAGAATAGCAAAATGTGGTTTTAATCTATAGCATAAGATTGTATAAGCTGAAAAAGGCTTTTTTCAATTAACGACAACTATTTAAATCAAGCTTTCATTATGGACAGCAATAAGCATGTGACCTAAAATCCAATTGATAAGTGATTAAATGCTAAATCATATCTTTGCCGATATCACATCGCTAATGGAAAACGACGATATGCGCAAGTTACGCTCGGTAAACGTAACAAGATATGTAACGCCTTTACGCGAAGGCGGCTCCCTCCCGGCCATTGCCGAGGCAGACGATAATTTTTTGTATGTATTAAAATTCCGAGGTGCCGGACAAGGTGTAAAGGCCTTAATCGCCGAGCTTATTGGTGGCGAAATTGCACGCTTACTAGGCTTTAAAATTCCTGAGATAGTGTTTGCAAACCTTGATACAGCTTTTGGCCGTACAGAGCCTGATGAAGAAATTCAAGATTTACTTAAGGCAAGTACCGGCCTTAACCTGGCACTACATTACCTTTCAGGCGCTATTACTTATGATCCGGTTTTAACGCAACTTGATGCTAAACTATGTTCGCAAATTGTGTGGCTTGATTGCTTACTCACCAATGTTGACCGCACCCCACGTAACACCAATATGTTGATGTGGCACAAAGAGCTTTGGCTTATAGATCATGGAGCATCATTATATTTCCATCATTCATGGCATAATTGGGAAGAGCAGGCTAAACGTCCTTTTGCTCAAATTAAAGATCATGTTTTGCTGCAATGGGCTACTCAACTTAATGAGGCAGACCAGGAGTTCAAAACCATATTAACGCCTGAAAGCATAAAAGCCATAACCAACCTCATACCAGATGATTGGCTATCAGATTCATCATCTGATCAATCGCCCTCTGAACGACGTGAAGTTTATTATAAGTTTTTAACTACGCGCCTTGCCGCATCCTCCGTATTTATTAAAGAAGCACAAAATGCCAGAGCAACACTTATTTGAGTATGCGGTTATACGCGTTATGCCAAGGGTGGAGCGCGAAGAGTTTATAAACGTTGGGGTGATATTGTACTGCGCCAAACTAAGATTTTTGCAGTGCCGGTATCATGTAGACATTGAGAGACTTCAATCTTTTTGCAAAATGGTTGATGTTGAAGATGTAGCTGCAAACCTGGGCGCATTTGAAAAAATATGTAATGGTGGAGCTTTTGCTGGAGCTATTGGAAAACTTGATGCTGCATCAAGATTCAGGTGGCTAACAGCAACACGTAGCACTGTAGTTCAGTCCTCCAAAGTTCATCCTGGTTTTTGTACCGATCCGGCGAAAACGTTATTGAGGTTACATGAAAGTTTAGCGTTATAACCAAAAAAATGAAGCTATCGCCAAATTCGCCACTGCAAAAATTGATGGACACCCTACCCCAACAGGGCTTGGTAACCTGGATTGGCGTAAGGCCTCAGCGAGGAGCGCCTCTGCTTTCAGTACAAAATGTGGAGGCAATTACTCTTAAAGGACTTGCAGGCGATCACTTTTCAGGTTCGGAAAAAAGCAAGCGACAAGTTACCCTTATACAACAAGAACATATAGATCTGGTAGCATCGGTAATGCAGTTAGCGCACTTAACGCCGGATATGCTGCGCCGCAACATTGTGGTTGAAGGCATTAACTTGCATTCACTTAAAGACCGGCACTTTTGGGTTGGAAATGTATTGCTGGAGTATACTGGCGATTGCCACCCATGCTCGCGTATGGAGGACATACTTGGCCCCGGAGGTTACAATGCCATGCGAGGACATGGGGGTATCACAGCCAGGATACTGCAAGGTGGCAACATTGGTGTTAATGATAAGGTGTTTGTCGAGCAATCTTCATAATTCTTAAAAAGAAACCCCGCCTGAAATTAATCAGAACGGGGTTTTACTATGTAAACCAAAAAGTTATTACCAACCCGGATTTTGCTCCGCAGCTTTTTCTGCTGATGTTAGCGGTTGACCATTTTTCTTGATTAAATCAAGGTGAACAGCCTGAGGTATTGGTCTTAATAAATGCTTTGGAGCAACAGGACGTGCTTCGTCATTGAACGCATTTGCGCGAGCGATTAAAGTACGTGTACGAGCTAAATCTTCCCAACGCATTAACTCACCCATTAATTCGCGCGAACGCTCATTCAGTAAGAATGCCATAAACTTATCTGCATCTGAGGCAGCGCCAATACGAGTGTAAAATTCGCGGTTGGAATTTAAAATATCACCTACGCTATTTATATGCATGCTGTTAAGAGTATTTGTAGTAACAGGCGTTGCAATATTGTTTGATTCGTAATAAGTGTTACGATCAGAATAAGAACTTGGTGCAGTAGGGCTAACAGCAGGATTGGTTTTATAAGAAACTCCCCCGTCAACATAAAACGAACGATCTTCGCCATCTTTATAAGCGGCACGGTCACGCACTTTATTAATGTAAGGCAAAGCAGCACCATAGTTGCCCAGGCGTCCATAAGCTTCTGCAGCAATCAAATATGTTTCAGCCAAACGAGCTAAAATACCATCACGTGTACCAAATTGTGATGCCACAGCATTACGCGAGCCATCCATAAATTTCGATAACGCTACGTAACGGCTTGCCTCGTAATTGCCATGATTACCCTGGAAGTTTTCAGCCTGACCTGCAAAGTATCTTACAAACATGTGCGGTGCACGCAATGTAATGTTAGCAGCTGTATAACGGGCATCGCCAGCATTATTAACTATGTAGAGAATTCCTTCCTGGCCTATTGAGAATTTATTTTGACCTGCCTGAGGATGACCTGCAGGCCATTTAGGATAACTGCTGGCACTTGCATTATTGGCAATATATCGCGTTTTAAAGCTTTTCCAAAAACGTGAATCGTTTACACGATCGTATACATCCATTGCGTAATCAGTTGAGCGCAAACGTTGAAATTCACGACCGCCCGCTAAATCACGCACCATACCAGGCAAATTCTGGTATATTGACGGATAGTACAAATGTATTTGATTACCATATCGGCCTTGCGTTGCAGTATTATTTGAGAATTCCGCTGCTAAAATAACTTCTGAAAGTGTTTCATTAGGTCCGTCAGGAGTTGTGAAATTCCATAAATCACTAAAATTATTTGCAAGGCTTTTACCGCTTGTATTAATTACTTCATCACAAAGCTGTATAGCTTTATTCAAGTCTGCTTCTTTAGTGCTTGCATTCCAATCACTATTGATTTCACTTGCTCTAAAAAGATAAGCTTTTGCCAAAAAGTGAGCAGCTGCCCATTTGGTTATTCTGCCCCTTTCGGCTGGAGTTGCAGGCAATAAACTGTAGGCTTGTGTAAAGTCGGCTATTATCTGATCATATACCTGCTGCGCTGTATTACGTGGAAATTCTTCTTCAATAGTTAACGATGTAGTTAGCTTAAGCGGCACACCACCAAATTGTTTAACCAATTTAAAGTAGTCAAAGGCACGCATAAAATAGCCTTCGCCTAAACGCGTATTTTTATTTGCTCCCTCATAATACTGCGGCACATTTTGTATCATAATGTTTGCAGAGTTTATGTTGCCGTACATATTGCTCCAAACGGTTGCAGCATCACCGATGAAACTGTTAAGGTTAGCATCATAAGAGTTCCACATTTGCATGGTGCGGTCGCCCCCAACGGCAAACTCATCGGTGCCATAGTTTGTAGTTGAATAAGCCCATTCATAATTGAAATGGAAACGTAAACTCTGATACATACCAACTGATAACCCGTCTAAACCAAAGGTTGTCTTAAAATCTTCAGTATTTAAAGCTGTTAATTGATTTTCATCTAAAAAGCTTTTTTTGCAGCTTGTAGGCATCACCATAAGTGTGGTGACTGCTGCGGCGCCGTATATTAATTTAGCTAATTTCTTCATGATTTGTGTTTGCAATTAAAATCCTACGTTTACACCAAATACAAAGCCTCTGTTAAAAATTGCGCTTTGAGTATCCGGATCAATAAAATCAACTGACTTATGAATATAACCCGGGTTAAGTGCCTGAGCATATACCTTTACGCGTGATAGATTGAGCTTTTGGGTAAGCTTGGTAGGCAAAAAATATCCCAAAGAAATATTACGTATTTTTATGAATGAACCATCCTGATAGTTCATTGACGTACGGTAAACGTCTCCAGCTGCGCTATTATAATTTGGCGATGGGTAAGCATTTGTTGGGTTTGTTGGTGTCCAATAGTCAAGCACGCGTTGCGCAAACCGGCCTTGTAGTGACTCTGCTCCTGCATCAATTATATACCCCCAGCGGGCAAATACAAATGCAGATAATTCAAAGCCTTTGTAATTGAAAGTATTTGTCATACCACCGTTCCAGTTCGGGCTACGGCTTCCTCTGAATACGCGGTCATTATTTGCATCAATACGGTAATCACCGTTTTGATCTTTGATTTTAATATCACCCGGATAAAATACACGGCGCGTTGGAGTGCTTGAAGCTTGTTGATATTTCAACATTTCACGCTGATCGTCCTCAGTATCTTGCCAGATACCAATTTTCTCGTAATCATAAAAAGTTTGAACACGCTGACCTATAAACCATCCGTTTGATACATCGTTAACCTTTCCTAAAGAAAGTTCTTCAATTTTCTCTCTGGTAGCAGAGAAATTTAGGCCTGTTGTCCAGGTAAAATCTTTAGTTTTTACGTTAACTGTATTTACGGTAATCTCAATACCTCTATTAGAAGTTCTGCCTATGTTATCAAAAGCAGAAGGATAACCATTTATAGGCGAAATACCTCTGTTTAATAACAGGTCTGAGGTACTGGTAGTGTACAAATCAATAGCACCATTAATCCTGTTCTTTAAAACACCAAATTCAATTCCTAAGTTATATTGCGTTGTTTTTTCCCAACCAATTGGATTTGGAAGTGAAATTGGATTGGCCAGTGATGCGTCAGACGATACATAACCCGGGCTTACATTTGGACCAAACGTGTAGTAAAGCGTTTGTAAAGCACCAATAGTTGTATAAGGTCTTACTGCAGCGTTTCCAACTGTACCAACTCCAACACGTACCTTTAATGCATCAATCCAGCTAAACTGTTTGATAAAATCTTCCTGATCTAAACGCCAGCCCGCTGAAACCGATGGGAAAGAATCCCACTTCATGCCTGGCTGCAATACCGATGATCCATCCCAGCGTACAAATGCAGTAAGTATGTACTTATTGTCAAACGTATAATTACCACGTACCATGTATGAATTTAGTCTCGAATCAACAAGGTTTGAGCTAAATGCATCAAGAGCCGAAACCGAATTTAACTGGTACCACAATTGTTTGGTGTAAGGAAGTTTAGTTGCAGTCATTGCTGAGCTTTCCTCACGGTTTGATTGCGAACTTTGTAACAAAGTAAGGCCGAAGTCATGCTTACCAACCGACTTATTGTAATAAAGAAGGTGGTCAAGTGTCCATGTCATTCTATTACCCTGAGCAAGTTGAGCCTGGTTAGTAGAACCTGCCTGGCCGGCGCCACGGTTAATAGATAAGGCATCCTGATAGCGTCCGTTATTATAATTACTTAGATCAGGACCAAACTGCAAACGGTATTTTAAACCCGGCAAAATGCTTAACTCAGCATAAAATGAGCCTAAAGCACGTGTAGTTTTACGCAGGTCAATATTGTATTTCTCTTCACCGATAGGATTTTGAATATTAACATCTCCGCCAGGTAAATTTATACGGTTACCGTTGGCGTCAAAAGGTACCGCGTATGGTAACATTCCTAATGCAGCAGAATACAGTTGGCCTGGTCCGGTAGCGTTGGAGGTTTGGAATCCATAATTCTGCGCACTGAAAGTTGCGTTTATACTGGCACCCATTTTAAACCACTTGGTAGGCGTTATATCAACACTTACTTTTGAGCTGTAACGAGTATAGTTTTGTCCTACTTGCGTACCATCCTGACGCAGGTAGCCAAAAGAACCATATGCAGTCATTTTATCTGTACCACCACTTGCGCTTAATATGTGATCATGAGTTACGCCTGTTTTTTTAACCATGTCACCCCAGTTGGTGGTTGGCACAAGGCTACCATCAAACGTTCCGTTAGCCCAACCTTTTTCTATGTTTGCAAAAGCTACAGCATCCTGGCCAAAAATCCTTCTGTCATCAGCTAAAGTGGGTGTTAAAGGATAAGTTGAGTTAGCATTAGCTGCCGGGTTCAAATATCCCACTCTACGGTAAGCATCTCTTCTAAACTCAATATACTGAGCAGAATTCATCATCTCCTGTGCGTTATGCAATGTCTCGATGGTAGCTGTCCCAACATAATCTAAAGATAACCTACCTGCCTTTCCTCGCTTGGTAGTTACTAATATGACACCATTTGCACCGCGCGAGCCATATACCGCCGTTGCTGATGCATCTTTTAAAACGTCGATATTTTCAATATCATTAGGATTAATATTTTCTATAGAGCCATTTAGTGGAATACCATCTACAACATACAACGGATCACTTGTAGCGGTAATTGAACGTACACCACGTATACGTACCTGACCTAAGGTGCCTGGCCTTTCAGCCGATCTGATATCAACACCCGAAGCCTTACCTTGTAAAGCTTCTAATGCGTTAGCTACCGGCCTTGAGCGAATTTCCTGTGCGTTTATACTTACTACAGATGACGTTACATCTGAACGTTTTACCACGTTGTAACCTACAACAACTACCTCGCTCAGGTTACTGGCCTGGGTAATTAGTTTTATATCAAGGTTAGTTTGGGTTCCAACAGTTACTTCTTGTGTTGTGAAGCCAACGTATTTAACCACTAATACAGTATTTGCATCAGGCACAGTGATAGAGAAGTTACCGTTTACATCAGTTATAGTACCGGTGGTTGAACCTTTGATGGTTACACTTACGCCCACCAATTCTTCACCTTTATCGCTGGTAACTTTACCTTTGATTTGTACGGGGGGCTGCTGGGCCGATACCGGAGTACTTACAGATGTTTCGGCAGCTGCAACCGATTGCTTTTTTGCCAATACAATACGGTCGTTGATTAGTTGATAGCTAATTTGATCGGGTAAAATATTGTTCAAAACGGCATCAAGCCTTTGCCCTGTAGCTGTGTAGCTGATTTTAGCGTTGTTTTGAATAATACTTTTGCTGTAAACAAACTTTACGCCTGTTTTTTCTCCCAGCGCTTTAATTGCGCTTTCTAAATTTGGTTCATTAATAGTAACACTTACTATTTTATCAAGGATTTGCGCATTGCTACTCTTGGCATAGGCCACTGTTGAGAGTATTAATGCAATAAATAACTGGCTCAAAGTTATCCTCATAATCTTCAGGCAGTTAGTTGGAGTTAGTAAATGATATTGCATACATTAAATTGGTTGTTTTTAAATAAATAATCGGCTTGTACTTAATTACCGGGTGTTCCCCTGCATAACTAACCGACATCAGGTTTTCAAATCGTCTTCTCTTTTATTCATTGATATTTAGTGAATTATGCATTTTATAATGTGGTATTTGATTTAAATACAAAGGTTTTATCGTCGTCAACCAGGTAAGCGGCATTAACTGATTCTTTGATCATTTCAAGTATAGCAGGCAAACTTTGATCGGTAAAGTCGGCAGTAAACGTCAACGCATTAAGATTTGCTTCCTTAGTGTAAATACGAATACCAAAACGCTGATTAAGTGCTGCAAACACTTTGCTCAATGGGGCATCTTCAAACGACAGGGACACCTTTTTCCAAATCCGCATTTCATTTTCAATTTGTTTGCCTTCATGCTTAACCATTTTATTGTGATTAAGCAGCGTTACCCTTTGGTTGGCTACAAGCATAACCTCCTGCCCTTTTTCACTTTGCGTAACCGATACTTTTCCGGTCACAACCGAAACCTCGGCAGGAGCATTTTTTAATGCTTTAACCCTGAAACTGGTACCCCAAACGCGCGTAATCAGCTCGCCGCTGTTTATTATAAAGGGATGAGCTTTATCTTTAGTTACTTCAAAAAAAGCTTCGCCGGTTAACTTAACCTCACGTGTATGGTCATCAAATTTGTCGGGATAGGTAATTGCACTTTCGGGGTTCAGCCAAACTATGCTGCGGTCGGGAAGAATTCGTTTTAATATACTTGAGCCGGTGTTTTTAAAAGTAACATTGGCTTTTAAATTTGTTGGTTGAGCATCAATTGTTGTTGACCTGGTATCGGCAATTTTTACTATTAGTAATAACAAGGCGGCAATTCCTGCTGCTGCACAAAAAACAGCGTACAACTTACCACTAAAAAAGCTGCCGCCCCCCTTTTCACGCTTTTGTTCAACGCTTTGCGTAAAACGATTGTACATTGAACGCTTCAAACCTTCCTGCTCAACTTCATCTAAAAATCGAAGCGGGTCAGGATGTTCGTCAAAACTATTGTACCACTCATCTACAAACTCCTTCTCCTCCGGTGTACAAGTGTTATTTAAATATTTACGAATAAGTTGAGGGGTAATTTTCATACCATAGCGTGCAATTACAGGTTAAGAAGCTTAGTTTAATTGGTTTATATAGTATATGACAACTAAACCCTGCCTTACCCTTGCATGCCCGCTAAATTTTTTTCGGATAAATGTAGAGCGAGAAAAAGCTGAAGATTAATATAGCATACATGAAAGTAATGCAACCATAAGTGTTACGCTTACTTTCAAACGCTTAATGGCTTTACTCAAATGACCTTCTACCGTTTTCTCTGAAATGCCAAGGGTGCTAGCAATTTCCTTATTGGTTTTATTTTGCATACGGCTCAGTTCAAAAACCGAACGGCACTTCTCGGGCAAAATGCTTACCTCTTTTGCTATTACGGTATTCAGCTCGTGTAACCTTATAATCTGCTCGGTTGAATAATCGGCGTGTGAGGTGGTCAATGATATGTTTTCAAACACAATGCTCTTACGGCTTTCGCGGGCAAAGTAATTCAACACTAAATGCTTAACTGAAGTGTAAATATATCCTTCAAACGATGTTTGTATTTTCAGTTTGTTACGGTTTGCCCAAAAGTTAGTTAAAAACTCCTGTACTATTTCTTCTGCCACCTCTCGGCTTTTAACCCGCTTATACGCAAACGAGTAAAGCTGCTTCCAGTAACGGTCATAGATTTCCTTAAAGGCTTGCTCGTGGTCTGCCTTTATCAGCTCCAGTAACTCTACATCATTCAGGCTTTGTACGTTGGGCATTTTTCTGTAAAAACTATTCAGTTAAAAAGTCAACTTTATTAAAAATCAAAAAACCAAAAAAACCAGCCCTGTATGGTAATACAAGCGCATTTAAGGAAACATACTGCTTAATAACAAATGAAAAATTGGCTATAAAAAACAGATTAGCAATTGGTGCAACTAACGTAAATAATATTTCAGCATTTACTATCCTGTAGTGTCATGCTTGGGCTTTAAGGTTTTTAATTTACAGCGTTTTACAAGTTGCTGTAATTTCAACCTCAAAACTTATAGAGCTAGTAGGTGTATATCTAATAAAGCCTTTTATATGCAAAACGATAAAGCCAAAACACTTGACAAGCTTGCCCAAAAAGCTGCCAACAACAATGTGGATAAAACAAATATTTCGGCTTTGCTTAAAAAGGCACCAAAAGGTGCTATACCTATACAAGTGAAGCCCATGCTGGCTACCCTTGTAGATGAGCCTTTTGATGATGAAAACTGGCAATTTGAAGTTAAGTGGGATGGCTTCCGCACGTTGGCGGTTTTAAACGAAGGTGAAGTTAGCCTCCTATCGCGCAATAATAAAAGCTTTACTGAAAAGTTTTACCCTATACATCATTTGCTTGAAACCTGGAAGCTGGACGCTGTGCTTGATGGTGAGATACTTGTACTCAATAAAAAAGGAGTATCAAAGTTTGGCGAACTACAAAATTGGAGAAGCGAAGCTGATGGCGCATTGGTGTACTATGTTTTCGACCTTTTGTGGTACGATGGCAAAGATATTACACAGCTTACCTTAGTTGAGCGCCAAACAATTTTAAAATCTATTTTGCCAGCTAACGACGACCGGGTACGGATTGGTCAGGTATTCACTACCAATGGAAAATCCTTTTTTAAAGATGCTGAAAAGCTAGGCTTGGAAGGCATTATTGCTAAAAAAAGAAACAGCACTTATACTCCCGATCTCCGTTCGAAAGACTGGCTTAAAATAAAAGTACACCAGCGCCAGGAGGTTATTATCTCAGGTTACACCGTTAATGAGGGTACCAGCAAACTTTTCAGCTCCCTATTATTAGGTGTGTATGAAAATGGTGAACTGCAATTTACCGGCAAGGTTGGAACAGGATTTAATAAGAAGATGCAGCAGGAGCTAATGGATGCATTTCAACCTTACATTGTTGAGAAAAGTGCTTTTAAAACCATTCCTGATATTAACAAACCATCCCGCTTTCGTCCCGACCCGCCTAAAGCTGTTGCCACCTGGTTAAGCCCCAAACTGGTTGGCGAAATTGAATTTAGCGAAATTACATCTGATGGCGTATTCAGGCAGCCATCATTTAAGGGTTTGCGGCCCGACAAAAAAGCCAAAGATGTAGTACGGGAAATTACAGAGCACACTGATGCTGTTACCAAAACTCAATCTGCAAGCGAAGCATTTGCTAAAGCGCTTAAAGCCCCGGAGGTTAGAGACCGTAACACATTGCTTAACCCTAACGAAGCAAGCCAGGTACGCCCTGTTTGCGGGCATAATATCAAATTCAACAACTTAAAAAAGCTATACTGGCCGGAAGATAATATAAGCAAGCGCGACATGCTCAATTATTATTATCAGATTGCCGAATACATTTTACCTTATCTTAAAGATCGACCGCTGTCGCTCAACCGCTTTCCAGGTGGTATTAACGGACCAAACTTTTACCAAAAAAATGTGAAGGACAAAGCGCCGGAGTGGGCCATAACTTACCCTTACACCACCAGTGATGGTAAGCACAAGGAGTTTTTGGTTGGCAACAATGAGGATACCTTACTTTGGGCAGCAACCTCGGGGTGCATTGAAATGAATCCATGGTTTAGTCGCACTGCGGCACCCGACCATCCTGATTATTGCGTGATTGACCTGGATCCGGATAAAAATACTTTCAACCAGGTTATTGAAGCAGCCCAAAAAGTGCATGAAGTACTTGAGGCTATTGGTGTGCCATCATATCCGAAAACGTCTGGCTCAACAGGATTACACATTTACATACCACTTGCTGCCAAATACACCTACGATGAATCACAGGATTTTGCTCGAAAACTGGTACATATTGTAAACGAGCAATTACCTGAGTTTACAAGTATTGAACGTATAATTGCCAACCGCGGCGGTAAAATGTATCTGGATTTTTTACAAAACCGCCCGGGAGCTACTATTGCCTGCCCCTACTCATTAAGACCTAAACCCGGCGCAACCGTTTCAATGCCACTACACTGGGATGAAGTTAAAGCCGGACTTACCATGAAGGACTTTACTATTCACAACACCGTTAAACGCCTTAAAGAACAAGGCGATTTATTTAAGCCTGTATTGGGCAAGGGCATAAATTTGGATAAAGTTTTAACAAAGGCTAACTCGCTGTTTAAATAATTCAAGCTTAACACTCTACGAATGCGGTTGATCCTAAAAAGATATTCGTTTAGGCCCTGATAGCATTTAGTTGAATTGAAATTTGCGTTAATCCTGTCTCAGGCTTTTAACCGGATTTACAGCCGCTGCCTTTAAAGTTTGGATGCTAATTACCAATGCGGTTAACATTGTAAGTGCTGCTATTGTAAAGACGAACGGTGTTATAGTGATGACTATTTTGTAAGCATAGTCATTTAACCATTTATTTATTAAAATATAAGCCACCGGACATGCAATAACGCAAGCAATTAAAACCGTAGAGAAGAAATCCTTTAGAAACAGCTGGGTAATATTGAATATTGATGCCCCAAGCACTTTTCGGACGCCCACTTCTTTTGTCCTTTTGTACAAACTGTCTGAAACTAGCGCTAATACACCCAGCAAAACAATAATCACGGTAAATGCTGTAGCTACATAAGATGCTTTTTTTAGCTGAAGTTCCTTTGAATACATTCTTTCTAAAGCAGCATCAACAAAGTTGCTTTCAAATGGAGCATCAGGCATCAATTGTGCCCACTTATTTTTAATCGCATTCAGGCTACTTTCAATCGGACCGCGTTTAAGTTTTATGGAAAAGTATCTGTAATAATTCACATCCTTAACATTCACAAACACCGACGGGCTGATTTTATCATGCATGGTTCCAAACTGAAAATCCTTTACTACTCCGCAAATATTCATCAGCGGCATATCCTGCGCTTTAAAGTTTTGCTCAATAGCCTGGTAAGCATTTTTAAACCCTAACTTTTTTGCATGCGCTTCATTAATGACTACCGGTAGCACATTGTTTTTTACATATTGAGTTTTGAAAAATTCTCCGGCTATCAACGGAATATTGTAAGTGGCCGCAAAGTTTTTATCGGCGGGCAACATAACTGATGAAAATGCCTGTGTAGAATCGGCAGCGGCTTTGTAAGCCTGCATGTAACTACCAAAATTACCGTCAGGTATGGAGTAAGATAGTGTTACGTTGCTAACTTGTGGAAGGGCCGCTATCTCGTTACGTACAGTTTCCATCTTATCTACACCCTCATTTGTCCAATCTCTTGGCACTTGTGTATATATCACTTGCTCCTTATCGTAACCTAAACCTTCGCCAAAAAACAGGTTGACTTGCTTTGATATTAACACCGCGGCAATTAGTACAGTTGCCGCCACGCTAAATTGAAATACTACCAGAATTTTCCGGAATAAAATCTTGTCGCCGGCCTGTTTTACCTTGCCTTTTAGTGAATCGATAGAGTTGAGGGACGAAAGATATATAGCCGGATAAGCTCCCGCAATAAGCCCGATTATAACAGCAAATAAAATTGATATCCCATAAAAAGACAAAGGAATAGCCGAAAACCTGGCAAGTTCAGTATTCAAAAGATTTCCAAAATATGGCCTTGCCAACAAGTAAATAATCAGCGCAATAAAATTTGCCATCAAAACGGTTAATACCGATTCGACCAGAAATTGCCCTACCAACTGTCTGCGCATACTGCCCAATACTTTTCGCAATCCCATTTCTCTTAATCTGCGGACAGAATTGCTAACGCTTATATTCACAAAGTTCACCACTGCCATAGTCAAAATAAACAGCGCAGTAAATGATAATGTGTACAGCATTTTAGTAACCGTACTACTTAAATAATACTTGGTTAATGGTAAAGCGTAAGCCGTTAAATTGCTGCTTATGGTGCCGGCTGCATTTTTTTGAATAAGTTGATTCATGGCTGTATTTAGGCTTGATATACTTGCGCCAGGCTGTAACTCAACAAAGCCCATTATATAGAAGTTCGCCCAGCCTTCCATTGTCCTGTCAAAGAACTTAGCGGCACTAACAGGTAAAAATATTCCTAAGGTCTCGCCATTGTTAAGTTGAGTAACCGAGTTAAAAGGCATTTTTTTCAACACACCTTTAACAATAAAATCCTGCTTCTTGCCGGCAAAATTTTCTAAGGTGAGTGTTTTTCCAACGGCATCAACTTTACCAAAATACTTAACCGCTTTTTCTTCACTAATAACCATACCATCCGGAACGGCTAAATTTTGTTTTGAACCGCCATATGCAAACTCAAATCCATACATGCCAAATGCTGTACTATCGCCAATGGCAATAACCTCGCGCGAGTGCAAATCATCTTTAGAGGTGATTGCGGTTACGCCATCCCAACGGTAATAGTTGGCAACTAAATTCGGATATTGATTTTTAAGCGCAACGGGTAGTTGAGCAATAGTTGTAGTTTCTATGCTCATATTGCCATCTTTCCATTTGCTTTGAATAATGAACTGATTTGCTGAGTTCTTAAGCTTATGGTTAACGTTGGTTTCCTGCCATACATAAATGCCAATAATGTAAATGAAAGCAATAGCAATTGATAGCCCAAAGATGTTTATCAAGGCCACAAATGGATTTTTACAGATATTTCGCCAAGCAATTTTAACGTAATTTTGAAACATGAGAGTTAAGTTTAGAACTAAGGTATATCACACAATATATTAATGCTCAATACTTAACAGAATTTAACACTTTGCTACATACGAATGAATAAACAGCAACGCAAATTAAAAGGCATACACAGGTTTAAAAGATTACAAAAGATACTTGGCATTACGACAGATAATCATGTTTATAAATCAACAGGTAAGCCTTGTTCATGTTATTTATGCAGCCCCTACAAGTACAAACAAAACGGCACCAAAAAACGTGAGTTTAATAACATCCGGTTTGAAAAGGAAAATGCCGTTTAACGGTTCACACCTGCGCAAGTGCCCTGTAGTTGAGAGGCAACATCTGTAAAGCGTATTAATTAAATTTTATACCTTGCCGTTATGAAACGTTTACTTATCATCTTGTTTTTTATCAGTAGCGCAGCAGTAGCTCAGGAATATGATACCCAGCGTAATATTTCGTACTATGCAGATGGCAATGGTGATGCTTATAAAACGTCACAATGCAGGTTAGACATATACTACCCAAAAAATAAGAAAGATTTTTCTACGGTATTGTGGTTTCATGGTGGAGGTATAACAGGCGGCAGTAAAGAAATTCCTGCTGCGCTTACTCAAAAAGGAATTGCTGTAATAGGTGTTGGCTACCGTTTGTCGCCTAAAGTTAAAGCACCGGCATATATTGAAGACGCCGCTGCCGCAATTGCCTGGGCATTTAATAATATTGCTAAATATGGCGGTAGCAACAAGTTAATCTTTGTTTCAGGACACTCGGCTGGCGGGTACCTTGGCATGATGGCCACCTTAAACAAACAATACCTTAAAAAGTATAATATTGATGCTAACAGCATTGCCGCACTTATACCATTTAGCGGACAAGCCATAACGCATTTTACCGTACGCCAGGAAAGAGGCATAAAAGATGTTCAGCCAATTATTGACGAGTATGCCCCACTTTACCATGTTAGAGCTGATGCGCCCCCTATGTTGCTAATTACCGGCGACCGTGAATTAGAATTACTTGGCCGGTATGAAGAAAATGCGTATTTATTACGCATGATGAAGCTGGCAGGCAATAAACAAACGCGCTTGTACGAGTTGCAAGGCTTCGACCATGGCGGAATGGCTCAGCCTGCCTTTCCACTACTTATAAAAGAAATTAGTGAAGTGAGTAAAGCAATTACATCGGGTGGAAAATAGAAGTTTGGTAATGCTTTATCGATTCTTGAATTACCAATTATTCACAACAAAATAACATTAAAGCTTTATACAAAAGCGGTCATCCGGCTAATACAGCTTATCCCAAACTTATCAGGTTTGTATTAGATATCATCACTTATTTCAATAAGATCTTGCATCTTTAACAACAACGCTACCGTCATTAAGAACAAAGAAGTATTTTCCGCCATGTAGCTGCATAGAATTTTCTTCTCGGAATTTGACTAGCTTGGTTGAATCATTAAATGCAGGTATCATTTTATACTTTGGAAGGAAAGGTTCCAATTCCGCCCTTAACTTTGCCTTACTGTCAGCAGTGTATTTGACTTGTCTTTCGCGGGAAACCCATTTCTCGTACATCATTATTAACCTTCCGCTACTACTAATTGCATACGAAGAGGGATACATACGATCGTTTTCTGCATTATCGAGCTCGTAATAGTCTACGTTTACATAAAATATGGCAGAAGTATTAGGCGGCAGTTTTGGATACGATGACGTAGGCCTAACTATTACAAATCCGCGCCCCTTGCTAAATGACGAATTATCTGCAGTTTTATCTTCTATAAACTTCTCTAGCGCGTTTTTAAATGCGTCGCCTTTAAGTTCAATCTTTTTTATTTCAATTGAATCAGCGTTTGATTGCGCTAAACAAGCGTGAGATACAAAAACAGATATAAAAAGGATCAAAAACAATTTCATTTTTATAAGTTTTTTAACAGTACTTATCAACCACGCTTTAACAGCTTTAAAATTTCATTTTATAGCTATAATCAACGTATACTCAAATTTATAATGATAACCCTTATTTGGTTAATAAACATGCTCAAAATAACCTGCACAAATTCCGCACAAAAAATAAAAAAGGCCACTTAATTAATTTAAGTGGCCTTTTATGTGCTCCCGAAGGGATTCGAACCCCTATCGATGGTACCGGAAACCATAATTCTATCCATTGAACTACGGGAGCTTTTTGTGGCAGCAAATATAGTTTTTTCAACCTTATTCAAAGGTAACTAACGCGTTTTAGTGATTAAAATAAAAAAGGCCTTCCTGCTAAGCAAGAAGGCCTTTTTGAATGAGTATTAACTAGTAACCAAACACCTGGTTAAGGTTAAGCTTGGTAAGCTCACCATACTTTTTCAAATCATCGTCAGTAAGGCGTTTTTCTGAAGCCACAACACAGTAAGTGTATGGTTTGTCTTTCACTTCATTGTTGTGGAACGCTTTAACATCAGCATAATTTAATTTGTTTAAACTATCATACGTTGTTTTACGCTGGTCAAAATCAAGCCCGCGGCGTTTTGCAGCCAGGTAGTTGAAAATGATACCGTCCTGAGTCACACGATCAGTCTCCAAAGATTTACGGATATTATCACGGGCTACGCTTAAAGCTTTTTCTGATTCAGGTAAATCATTTAGTAACTCATTCATACCCTTAATGGCTTCGTTGAATTTATCGGCCTGCGTACCTACGTAGGCAACAAATACACTATTGTCATCCTTTTTAGCAGGCTCAGCGTATGTTGCATAAGTTGAGTAAGCTAGAGCTTTTGATTCACGAATGGTTTGGAAAACAATACTGCTCATACCACCACCAAAATAGTTGTTGTATAATTCAACAGTTGGCGTTTTAGCAGCATCGTAAGACGTTTCGTTACGTATCCAGTTAATTTCAGCCTGCACCATATCAAAATTGGCAAACAACACTTTGTTTTTATCTGATGCCACACGGTTAAATTGCTTTGCAGTCGGGTACTCAGTAAATTGTGCCGGCGTTTTATGTAACGGCGTTAGCGAAGCTGCTAAGGCAGTTGCTGTTTGCGGGCCATAATATACCACAGTATGCTTGTATGTTGCAAGGCTGTGAAGTAAAGCAACTAAATCTTCAGCTTTGATAGCGTCAAGTTCTTCGTTACTCAATACATTATTAAATGGATTTTGAGCACCGTACTGAGCATAGCTTAATAAACCTTGCATAATTGCGGTTTTGTTGAGCTTGGCATTTTCACGCGCTTTTTTCAAGCGGACTTTAAGTCCTTCAAGCGCTTTAGCATCTGGTTTACAGTTGGCAATAAGGTCTTCATACAAGGTAACTGCTTTGCCAAAGTTTTCCTGCAATCCGTTAATGCTTACAGTGGTAATTTCGGTATTAGCAGTTAAATTGAATGATGCTGCAAGTTTGTAAAAAGCTTTACTGAAATCTTCAGCGCTCATTTTGTCGGTACCTAAAAATTGCAGGTACTGCGCAGCAACCGGCAGCAGCTTATTGTTCCAGCTACCCATATCGTAGCGGTAAAATAAACGGAACAAGCTATTGTCTTTATTTTGAACAGATAGAACATCTAACTGACCGGCTTTAGCGCGTTGAATATCGCGATTGTAATCAAGCCATACAGGTTGCACTGCGTTTGCAGGCATCCCATTTACCAATTTAAGGAACGGTGATTGCGCCTCACGGTTTACACTTACCGGGGTAATGGTTGGTTTATCAACCTTAACAAGGTCTTTGTCTTCTCCCTGGTGCTTGTAAACTATTACGTAATTGTTATCATTCAGATACTTGTTGGCAAACGCTACAATTTGAGCCTTGGTAATTTTTGAAAGCTCGCTTACTGTAGAAACGTTTGTTTTCCAGTCAACACCAGATGTAAATGCATCCATCAGGTTATTAGCACGAGAGCCATACTCTTCATTTTGCTGAATAACCGTTTTTTTGTAATTGTTTACAATTGACGGAATCAGATCATCAGCAAATTCGCCTTTTTTCAATTTTGTTATCTCGTCAAGCATCAAGCCGCGCACATCATCAAGGGTTTGACCTTTAACGGGGTTACCTTGCAATACTAAAGCGCTATAGTCTTTAAGTACGTACGAAAAAGCTCCGGCACTAAGCAGCTTTTGCTTTTTAACCAGGTCAAGGTCAAATAAACCTGCTTTACCATTGGTTAAAATATCGCTTACCAGGCTAAGCATTTGCGCATCGCGGGTGCTGGCGCCCGGAAAACGGAAAGCTACAGTAAGATTTTCAGGCGTTGGGCCATATACATCGCGCTTAACCGGGCTGGTAATTGGCTGTTCGGCACCAAAAGTATAAGCAGGTACAGGTTTGCGCACCATGTAGCTAAAGTACTGGTCAACTTTTTTGATCATTACATCAGGGTTAAAATCACCCGACATGATAATGCCCATGTTGTTAGGCACGTAGTAGCTGTTATAATAGTCCCTTATTTTTTTTAATGAAGGGTTTTTCAGATGCTCAATAGTACCGATAGTAGTTTGTTTACCGTAGTTGTTGTTGGGGAACAGGGCAGCAAACATGGTTTCAAAAACCTTACGGCTGTCATTATCAAGTCCGCGGTTTTTTTCTTCGTACACAGCTTCCAGTTCCGTATGGAATATGCGTAATACCGGTTTACGGAAACGCTCGGCCTGTAAGGTTAAAAACTTATCTACTGAAGAACTTGGAATATCTTCAGTGTAAACAGTTTGCTCAAAAGATGTAAAGGCGTTACTGCCTTGCGCACCCATTGCAGCCATTGCCTTATCATACTCGTTGGCAATAGCATACTTAGCTGCCTCTCCTGAGGTTTGGTCAATTTGCTTGTAAATTTCGTTGCGCTTAGCCTCATCTTTGGTTGAGTTGTACTGCTCGTACAAACCGTCAATTTTATCTAATAGAGGCTTTTCTTTAGCCCAATCAAGTGTACCAAACTTATCAGTACCTTTAAACATCATGTGCTCCAGGTAGTGAGCCAAACCAGTGTTGGTAGCAGGGTCAGTTTTGCTACCGGCTTTAACGGCTATAAACGTTTGTATACGAGGCTGTTTTGGCGTAGCGCTCAAAATAACGGTTAAACCGTTTTTAAGTGTATAAAAGCGTGAGTGGGTTGGGTCGCCGGTTACGTACTTGTACGGATAACCGTTGGCTGTTGCAGTTTTCCATTCAAACTGCGACTGGGCCATAACAGCCACACCGGCAAAACTTAGCCAGCAGCTGATAATCAAATGTTTAAATTTCATTGAGAGTTGATTAAAGGCCTAATATAGCTTTAAAACCAGTTTTTACAAAGGCCAACATTCATAAAAAAATGCTTGTTTACATTTTAAATAAGGCCAAAAAGAAAAAGGCCATCCTTAACGGATGGCCTTTCGTATTTGCTATATAATCAGCTTGTATTTTATTTCTTGGTATTACGCTTTAAACATTAAACCTGAAGTGCATAATATCACCGTCTTCAACAATATAAGTTTTGCCTTCAACACTTAATTTACCAGCTTCCTTACAGGCATTTTCTGATCCGTATTTAACGTAATCGTCGTATTTGATTACCTCGGCACGTATAAAGCCTTTTTCAAAATCAGTATGTATTACACCTGCTGCCTGTGGTGCGGTAAAACCTTTGGTAATAGTCCAGGCGCGTACTTCCTGTACTCCCGCAGTAAAATAGGTACTTAGGTTAAGTAGCTTGTATGCAGCTTTTATAAGTTTGGTAACGCCCGATTGCTCTAAACCCAAATCATCCAAAAACATCTGGCGTTCTTCAAAAGTCTCCAGCTGGGCTATTTCTGATTCAATTTGAGCCGAAATAATCAACACTTCGGCGTTCTCTTCTTTAACAGCTTCGCGTACTTTTTCAACGTATGCGTTACCGGTGTTAACTTCGCTTTCGCCAACATTACATACGTACATTACCGGTTTAGCGGTTAACAACCATAAATCGGCTATATGCTCCTGATCTTCTTCTGAAACAGCAGCCGTACGGGCCGATTTACCACTAAGTAAATGTTCTTTGTAAATGCCTAATACTTCAAATGCCTTCTTAGCATCCTTATCGCCACCAGTTTTAGCGGCCTTTTCAACCTTTTGCAGCTTTTTTTCAACCGAATCAAGGTCTTTTAACTGCAGCTCGGTATCAATAATCTCTTTGTCACGAATAGGATCAACAGAACCATCAACGTGAATTACGTTATCGTTATCAAAACAACGCAAAACGTGAATTATAGCATTTGTTGCACGTATGTTACCCAAAAACTGGTTACCTAAACCTTCACCTTTGCTTGCTCCTTTTACTAGGCCGGCAATGTCAACAATTTCAATAACGTTGGGTACAACGCGTTGCGGGTTTACCAGCTCGGTAAGTTTGGTAAGGCGCTCGTCGGGCACAGTAATAACACCCACGTTTGGCTCAATAGTACAAAACGGAAAGTTTGCCGCCTGTGCCTTTGCGTTTGATAAACAGTTAAAAAGTGTTGATTTGCCCACGTTTGGTAAACCAACTATACCACATTGTAAACCCATTAGTTTAGTTTTTGTTAAGTAGTTAGTTGAGCTGAAGTGTTGATTGGTAAATAGTTAATAACGCGCATTTAGCTGTTTAACCGCTTACTTTAATCAACCACTCAACCAACAAAAAATTTTGCGCAAAGATAATATAAAAACACCCTTAAAATTTGAAAAAATAAACGACTTTTGCGGGCGTTAAACAAAACTGTATTTTAATATAAAAATGTAAACACGGGGGCCGAGTATGGAAGAAATGGTTGAACAAGTAGAACTGTTACTGCAACAAAATAATGAACAACAGCTAACCGACTATTTGAACAATCTGAACATATCGGAAGTTGAAGAATTGATTGGTGAACTCCCCGAACATGCACACCGCTTTGTTCAGCTCTTATCTCTTAACCGCGCAGTAAACGTTTTCAGGATACTTGATTTTCCGGTACAGGAGCGCTTACTCAAAAAACTGCCCGGCACCAAAACTGCAGAACTTATAAACGAATTGCCACCTGACGACCGCACCGCTTTATTTGGCGAACTGCACGCAGATACGGTAAAGGCACTGATATTACATCTCCCACCAGACGACCGGAAAGAAGCCTTGGTTTTACTTGGGTATGAAGAGGATAGCGTTGGCCGCCTGATGACGCCCGACTACATTGCCGTTAAAAAAAACTGGGATGTAGTTCAGGTGCTTTCGCACATACGCCGTTACGGTAAAAACTCCGAAACCATTGATGTAATTTACGTTATTAATGATAACGGTGTATTACTGGATGATATACGTATAAGGGAAATATTATTGGTTGACCCTGCCACCAAGGTAAGCGATCTTGTTGACGATCGCCTTATTGCCCTTAATGTGAATGACCCGCAGGAGGAAGCCATAAACATATTCAGGATGAATAACAGGGTGGCGTTACCTGTTACTGATGATAATAATATACTGCTGGGTATTGTTACCGTTGATGATATTTTGTGGATTGCCAACGAAGAGTACACCGAAGATATTCAAAAAATTGGTGGTACCGAAGCGCTTGATGAGCCTTACCTGGATATGCCACTGCTTAAACTCGTAAAAAAACGTGTAGGCTGGCTTATCATTCTTTTTTTAGGCGAAATGCTTACGGCTACGGCAATGGGCTATTTTGAAGGTCAGATAGCCAAAGCTGTTGTACTGGCCTTGTTTGTACCTCTTATTATTTCAAGTGGCGGAAACAGTGGTTCTCAAGCATCAACGCTCATAATACAGGCTATGGCCCTTGGTGAGGTTACCGTGGCCGATTGGTGGAGGGTTATGCGTCGCGAAATAGTATCAGGCTTACTTTTAGGTATTACGCTGGGATTAATTGGCTTTATACGGATTTTTGTTTGGACACTTTTTAGCAACATATACGGACCTCACTGGATGGCGGTTGGCTTTACTGTAGCCTTTGCCCTGGTTGGTATTGTGTTATGGGGATCACTGGCTGGATCAATGTTACCTTTATTACTTAAAAAACTGGGGTTAGACCCTGCAACATCCTCCGCTCCTTTTGTTGCAACGCTGGTTGACGTTACCGGTTTAATCATTTACTTCACCATCGCTGTATCTATCATGAATATTTAATTGGCCGGCTTTAATAGTATTGTTTTATAACTTATTGTTTTATAGTTTTATCAGCATCACTCTAAAACACTAAACACAATAAAATGGAAGACAAACCTATTGAAACCTTCTCACCCATGCCCGAGCCGGAACACAAAATGTTTTTAACCGATGAGGCGCAGTATTACATTCAGATAATTGCCAAATGGGGCAATTTTTTAAGCATTATTGGTTTTATTATGTGCGCCTTGCTCCTTTTGCTTGGTTCATTTATATCATCAATTATGTCAAGCCTTAGTGCAATGGGAGGCAACCCGATGGTTGGCTCGGTACAGGGGGCTATGACTGTTATGTACGTACTAATTGCCATTTTCTACTTTTTCCCAACTCTGTACCTGTTTCAGTTCAGTAGTAAAGCTAAGAAAGCAATATTATTTGCAAATAGCGCTGAGCTTGCCGAAGCCTTTGGTAAACTAAAATCGTGCTTTAAATTTATTGGTATAGTTACTATTGTAGTTCTATCAATATACGCGTTAGTTTTTATAGCCGGAATTATAGGCATGAGCACCTACTCTGCTTTCAGGCAATAGCAAAAGGCAGTAAAATACAAAAGCCCGTGATGTGCATCACGGGCTTTTTTGATTTGGTTAGTATAAAAGTCCCTTAAAAAGAAAAGTCTTCCTCAGTTGCACCGGCTACGCCTGCAGCTTTGGTAATTTCATTTAGTTCGCTGAATTCGTAGCGTTTTTCTACTACTTCCTGGTTGGCTTTAATGTAGTCAACCGTATCTTTTAAACCCTCGGCAAATTTTTCGAAATCCTCTTTGTAAAGAAAGATCTTGTGTTTCACAAAAGCTCCATCTTCCAAACGCTTTTTACTCTCAGTTATAGTGATGTAATAGTCGTTTGAACGTGTTGCCTTTACATCAAAAAAATAAGTTCTCTTGCCGGCCCTTACCTTTTTCGAGAAAACTTCATCCCTCTCTCTGTTGTCAAAATCTCCCATGTTTAAAAGTGTTGTAATAGTAATGATTGCATAAATATAATCATTTTTTGAAATTGCAAGCATTTTTTACAAAATGAGTACACTTATTTTGTAAATGTTTTTAAATAACTCAAACAGGCAATTTAGCCTTGTATCATTTTAAAAACTGCAATGCAATAGCAAACCATTACGTTTACGCAAGACAACAAAAAAAGTTGTAGAAAAAGGGTACGTTTAACCAATGGTAAATTAACGTTAGGCAGGTTTACCTTTTTTTAGTTCTAATACGGTAATCTCCGGCCATATACCTAGCCTGCCTGAAAATGCAAGGAAGCCAAAGCCGCGGTTAACGTAAAGATGCCTGCCCTTTTCAACCATTAAACCGGCCCAATCAAGGTAGCGATACTTTACAGGGCTCCACCTGAATTTATCAGTTTCTACCCCAAACTGTGCACCATGCGTATGCCCCGACAGTGTGAGGTGTACGTGCGCCGGATGATAACGAACAATCTCCTCCCAATGTGTAGGGTCATGCGATAGCAGTATCTTGAAATCATTGGTGTTTACACCTTTTAAGGCGTTATCAAGGTTACCAACCTGTATAAAGCCCCTGCCCCAGTTTTGTACACCAATTAATGAAATGGCTTGTCCATTTTTTTCAAGCTTTATATTTTCATCGAGCATTAACCTGAAGCCCATTGCACGATGGTGCTGATGTAACTTCATTAGGTTAGCTTTTTTAGCTTCATCATTAGGCCATTGTACATAATCGCCATAATCATGATTACCTAAAATTGAAAATTGGCCATACGGTGCCTTAAGCTGCTTGAAACGGTGTATGTATGGTTCAATTTCCGACGATACATTGTTCACCAAATCTCCGGTAAATACAAACAGGTCTGACTTTTGGGCATTGGCTAAATCGATACCTCTTTGAACAGCCGCTGCATTATCAAAACTACCGGAATGTATATCAGATACTTGCGTTATGGTAAAGCCATCAAATGCCTCGGGCAAATCATCAAAGTAAAGGGTGTGTTTGTGCACCTTGTAATCATATTTACCCTTAAGCATTGCATACCAAAAAGATGCAAATGGAATAGCAGCCGCTGTGATAGCCGCCTTGCTCACAAGTTTTCTGCGTTGAGGCAAAAAGCCCTCTCCGTTTATTTTATCTTCCTTTTTAGTAGTAAGTGCAACTATTAGCCGGTATGCATCATTAAACAGCAGTACAAGTGCAAATATGACTTTTGTAACCAGCAACGTAATAAATATGCTTAACAGCCACTGGTGCATAACCGTCATACCGGGCGGTTTGCCGGCATTGGTTAAACTGAGCAGCAGCGCTACAGCTACGCCTATATTTATTCCAAAGTAAATATATAATAAAGTTAGCCGGGCGGTTTTACTCCACTTATTAAGCAATGGCTTAAATCCGTTGTATACATATATATCCAGCAAAATACTGGCTGTGGCCAAAAACAGTGAAAACTGTAAAAATCCGTGACGCATAAGTTAGAAGTAATAAGCAGCGTAAAATACAAGTACTTTACATGGCATACAATGCAAAATAAGCCGGTTATGTTTGTACTATGTAAGTTTATCCAGGCAAACGCAACGCCGGCCGAGTTAAACTTTTACTTTTACTACCGCTATGAATAACAATTTAAAAGAACGATACGACAGCATTATTTTTGACCTTGACGGAACGCTTTGGGACTCAACAGCTAATGTGGCAACTGCATGGCAAACGGCAAAACTGGAAGTTGATTATATAAAAGATGATATAACGCAGCAAACTGTGCGGTCAATTACCGGCATGGCTTACGATGCAATTTTTGAAAAACTGTTTCCTTACCTTGAGCCTGATGTGCGCGAGGAGTTTAAACGCAAATGTGCAAAATACGAATTGGAAGTACTTAATACCAAAGGCGGAGAACTGTACCCTGAATTAAAAAGCACATTAAACTACCTGCAAAATAAATACAAGCTGTTTGTTGTGAGCAATTGCCAGTGTGGTTACATTGAAACGTTTTTAAAGCTTAACCAGCTAGAGCATGTTTTTGTGGGTCATCAATGCTACGGAACCAAGGGTCAACCCAAGTTCCAAAATATTATTGACGTAGTGAACGACTACGATCTTAAAGCACCAGTTTACATAGGTGACACCCAAGGCGATTATGACAGTGCCACTAAAGCAGGCGTGCCAATAATATTTGCTACATACGGATTTGGTAAGGTAAATAACGGGCAGCCGTTAGCGGTAATTGACAAGTTCAGCGATTTAGTTGAGGTATTATAAATTATAGCTTAGCTGTAGCACTTGGGCATATATTAACGTACAGCAATAAACCAAGTATCACACATGAAAACAAAGTTTATTGCTATCCTCGTTTTACTGCTAAGTATTGCCGTAGCATCCTGTAAAAAAGAAAGTAAAGCTTCTAAAAGTCAAAAAGAGCTTGAAGGCACCTGGATTGCTGTTAATAATATCAGCTCGGTAGCGGGTGCTAGGGTGCGGGTAGTTTTTGGCCCAAAGAATATGGCTGCATTTACCAATTATTATATTGACGAAAATACAGGAGCTATAAAAAGCTACAACTCTAAGCAAATTTCAAAATACCGGATTGTTGGTGAGAACGGGCTTGAGCTTTATGATATAATACCTTATACCAAAGAAAGCAATGCTACTGTTACAAATGAGGACAACCTTGTTAAAGGGGCAATGCTTCAATCAACACAGCCATACTCATTCCGCTTTAATGACACCCGCACTAAACTCAATCTTAATATTATTTGCGGCCCGAATGCTCATTGCATAAGTCCACAGGAATACCTTAAGCAATAGCAATTACTGCAAGTGTTACAAATTAATAAAGTAATTCAGGCTTCAAACCTTAACTACTTTATTGATTTTACGAAGTCGGTTATAGCACTCACCAATTCGGGCTTTACTGGTAATGCCGACTGATTGTAAGTGGCAAGATTAGCAGCCTGAGCCGCAGGGGCTTCTTTAAGCACATAGTTCATACCGGGTATCATCACAACTTTAGCGTCCGATTTTCCCTTTTTCAAACGTTCTGCATCGGCAGCACTTACCTGCAGGTCAGTTGTGCCTTGTATAATTAGTGTTGGTGCTTTAACTTTTTTAATTTCTTTTACAGGGTCAAAGCGCATCCAGGTCATTAAATACGGCTGAACGCTTACACGTGCAATACTGTAAAGTGAAGGATCTACCTTATCATACGTTTTTCCACGGCGTAAGCTATCAGTAATTTGCTTAAAGCCTTTTGTAATGTAATCGGGCTGATTTTTCAGCTGTTCAGACATCAGCTTGTCTCCAGGCAAGCTTTCACCTTCAACAGATATAAATCCGTTTACAGGCTGGCTTACCGCGGCAAGCATACCTACCAATGATCCTTCGCTGTGGCCAAGCAACACCACCTTTGAAAACCGCTCATCCTCTCGTAATGCACCTGCCAGCATCACCGCATCATCAATGTAATCATCAAAACGCAGTTGTGTTTCTTTAGCCGGTGTAATAACCTCACCTGTTAAACGCTTATCATAACGCAATGAGGCAATGCCGTTTTTGGCTAACGCAAAGGCTATCAACTTGTAGGTGTCAGGCTGTTGGTTAAGTTTTGGTTTGTTACCATCGCGGTCTGTAGGTCCTGATGATGGTATAATTAAAACCACCGGCACCTTACCGCTTGCCTGCTTGGGCATGGCTAGTGTGCCACGTATAGCACCCGATAATGTTTTTAATTCAAGCGGAGTTTCAGTGGTATACGGGTCATCAACAGGTTTAACCATATTTTGGCCACGATAGTTATCAAACAACAATCCGCCAATTTTACCTGCGCCGTTTATGCTTATCTGCATGGATAATACAGCGCGCTGAAAATCGGCACGGTAGATGGCTATGCCCTCGTTAAGTGTAGTGAAGGTTGCACGCTGTAACCGCCCCGAACGCACCTGCAGCTCACTGATCATTTCACGGTTTTTAAGCATGGGTAGATCTTTTTTTACGTCTGCTGCAAACATGTTGAAGATGCTATCGGGCTGATTGCGGTTATAGTAAAGCGTAAACTTACTTAATGCAATGCGGTAAATTCCCGGCTCGGCAGCCTGGGCATATACCTGAGGCAAGCTTAATATCAACGCCAGTATAAAAAGTAATTTTTTCATTAGTATTTAACAAAACGCAATCTGTTCATCAAGATTGCTTGATTTATGTTTTAATATTTCAATTGGTCAAAGCTCCGTTGCACATCTCAACCTGCATGGCCGGTTAGTGCACTGGCAGCTATTATAACAAGTACTACCAGCGTAATAGCAGTATATAACCAATCTCTTTCAAGCGCAAAGCCAATGGCCGAAAACATGACGCGCACAACAGGTGTAGCAATCAATAAAATAATGCCGGCCTGTATAATGGCCCGTCCTCTGAAAGTAAGTATGCCATGCCATATGCCCGACGCTGAATGAACAAAACCCGGAACGCCAATAAATTCTTTGTAATGTACCGTTTCGGCTCCGTGCCTGTACAAATATACGCAGCCACCAATAAACACAATAAGCATTGACAGTATTACGCCTACACGCAATATCCAGCCTATAATCCGCTGAATTTCGGTATCATGTAACTTAGGCTGCATCATAATCATATGTTGTGGTTTAAGCCGTTATAAATCATTTGCACAGCTAAAAAGGTTACAATTACAGCAAACACCCAGCGCAGCCAACCGGCCGACGATGTATGCACTAATATTTTTGAACCTGTAAGTGCTCCCAATAAAACACCAATAACAACAGGCATAGATAATCCCGGGTCAATGTAGCCGCGTTGCAGGTATACAACAGCACTAGCAGCAGCGGTAACGCCAATCATAAAATTACTGGTGGTGGTTGATACCTTAAACGGGATGCGCATAATACCATCCATGGCAACTACCTTTAATGCTCCCGAACCTATACCCAGCAGCCCTGATATAATGCCGGCAAACAGCATCATAAAAAATCCGCCGCCCACATTTTTTACATTATAGCTTACTACTCCGTTTCCGGACGGAAAGGAACTGTTTAATTTTAGTTTTTCAGACCAATGGTTGGGTTTGGTTTCAATTTGCTCCCTTTTATTTTTGAGCGACATTAATGCCGAAAAGATGAGTATCAACCCGAATATTACCGCAATTACATTGGTTTGCATATAAAGTGCCAGTACTGCGCCAATCATGGCGCCAATAGTTGTGGCTATCTCTAAAAACATACCCAGCCTTACATTGGTAATCCCCTCTTTAACATAGGCTGCTGCCGAGCCCGATGACGTAGCAATTACCGACACAAGTGATGCGCCAATGGCATAATGAATGTTTACGTTAAGCAGCAATGTAAGCAGCGGAATAATTACAACACCTCCGCCCAGGCCTGTTAATGATCCCAGAAGGCCGGCCACGTATGCACCAGCTAGTATAATAAGTGTTATTGCAGTTACCGTCATTTAGCTGGCCGCTAAATTATTCAATATCTTTTGCTATGCGGTTATTTTGTTGCAGCAATATTAAAATGCCTTGGTTATACAGCCTGCCTGTAACGCCAATTTGCAGCCAGGCACCACTAATTTGAAGTTTTTTAAATAGATTAGGGCTTTAAACACAACTATTGATGGAACAACCCTCATCACAAACAAAATTAAAGAGTGAATTAGGCCTGCTTGATGGTACTATGCTGGTAGCCGGATCGATGATTGGCTCGGGTATTTTTATTGTGAGTGCCGACATTATACGCAACGTTGGCTCATCGGGGTGGTTAATTGCCGTTTGGCTCATTACCGGGTTTATGACCCTTACCGCAGCGGTAAGCTATGGCGAGTTGAGTGCCATGTTTCCAAAAGCCGGCGGGCAGTATGTTTACTTGAAAGAAGCTTACAATAAGTTTGTAGCTTTTTTATACGGCTGGAGCTTTTTTGCCGTAATACAAACGGGTACCATTGCGGCAGTTGGGGTGGCGTTTTCAAAATTTGCAGCATACCTTATTCCGGCTGTAAGCGAAGAAAATATTTTGTTAAGCATTCCTTTTGGCGGCATGTTCACCTTAACCATAAGCGCCGCGCAGGTGGTATCAATACTCATCATTATTCTGCTTACTTATATTAATACCAAGGGTGTTAAAGGCGGCAAACTTATACAAACCACATTTACGTTAACCAAGCTTATCAGCTTGTTTGGTTTAATTGCTTTCGGCTTTATTATGCTCAAAGGCGATGTTTGGACAGCTAACTGGACTAACGCCTGGGATATGCGCGGGCTGGCAAAAGATGGTAGCTTAACGTCATACACCATGGCTGCCGCTTTGGGTGCTATTGCTGCGTCAATGGTGGGCTCCATTTTCAGCAGCGATGCCTGGAACAATGTAACCTTTATTGCCGGCGAAATGAAAAACCCGCAACGCAACATAGGTCTGAGCTTGTTTTTGGGCACCTTAATAGTTACGGTTATTTATGTTTCAGCTAACGTTATGTATACCGCTGTACTACCATTAAATGAAATTGCCTCGGCCGAAAAAGACCGCGTGGCTGTAGCAGCATCAACTGTAATTTTTGGCAATATAGGTACTGTAGTAATTGCATTAATGATTATGGTATCAACCTTTGGCTGCAACAATGGCCTTATATTGGCTGGTGCACGTGTGTATTACACCATGGCTAAAGACGGTCTCTTCTTCAAAAAAACCGGCACACTTAATGAGAATGCCGTACCTGAGTTTGGCTTATGGATACAATGTGCAGTAGCCAGCGTGCTTTGCCTAAGCGGCCGCTACGGCGATTTGCTTGACATGATTTCATTTGTTGTGGTAATATTCTATATGCTTACCATTGCTGGCATCTATATATTACGCATTAAACGCCCTAATGCTCCGCGACCTTACAAAGCTTTTGGCTACCCGGTTTTGCCAGCTATTTACATCATAATGGGTTTAGCATTTTGCGGTTTGTTGTTGCGTTATAAAAGCGACTACACTTGGCCTGGCCTCATTATTGTACTCATCGGCATCCCTATATATTTTATATCACAACGCAACGTAAAGCATGAGGATACCGTACTTTCTGATCATTAGTTTATTATTTTTTAGTACAGCGCAGGCGCAAAAGAAAACAACAGGCGGCCTTGCACAAAAACTTCAAACAGCTATTAACCGGCTAAGTAAAGATGGCCAGTGCAACTATGCATCCATATCATTAACAGTGCTTGATGCCGGTACCGGCGCCACTGTTTTTACCCATAATCCTGATATGGGTCTTGCACCTGCATCTACCTTAAAAACGGTAACCTCAATAACAGCTTATAATTTACTTGGACAGGATTTTACATTTAATACCCGCCTCGGATACACCGGCACAGTTGATGCAAACGGCGTATTGAACGGAGACGTTATTATAAAAGGTGGCGGTGACCCCACCCTTGGCAGTTGGCGTTGGGCAGAAACAAGAGAAAGCAAGATAGTTAACAGGTTTGTTACCGCCTTGCAACAGGCCGGTATTAAACAAATAAACGGCCGCATTATTGGCGATGATTCTGCCTTTGATACGCAATCTGTTCCTGACGGGTGGATATGGCAGGATTTAGGTAATTATTACGGTGCAGGCACATCAGGCTTATGCTGGCGCGAAAATACTTTTGATATCAAATACGAAACAGGTGAAATAGGCAACCCCGTAAAAATTTTGCGTACAGCCCCAGCAATGCCTTACTTCAATTTTAAAAGTGAAGTTGCTACGTCTGGCGCAGGCACGGGCGATAAATCATACGCCTACTTGCCGGTGGGCAACAAACAAATGTATATCAGGGGTGCTTATGCCATTGATAAGGCAAAAAAAAGCATCAGTGTTGCCATGCCCGATCCGGCTTATGATGCTGCATGGCGTTTAACAGATACCCTTAAACGCTTGGGAATTGCAGCTGGTAAAGAACCGGAATCAACAACTACACTGAACACCAAAACAGAGGTTGTACCACCAATTGCAAAAGAATTGGTTACCATTACATCTCCCGATTTTAACCGGATAATTTATTGGCTTAACCGCGAAAGCATTAACCTTTATGCCGAACAGTTGATTAAAACTATAGCCTCAAAAGCAGGCAAGCAGGTTTCAACAAAAAATGGCGTGGAAGAATTACGGAACTATTGGAAAGCTAAAGGTATTGATGGCAACTCATTAAACCTGTATGATGGCAGCGGTCTTTCTCCGGGCGACCGTATCACCACCCGCTCAATTGCACGCATATTACAAACTGCCGTAAATAAGCCCTGGTATAGTCCGTTTTATGAAAGTTTACCGGTTTACAATAACATGCATATGAAAAGTGGAACCATTGCTGATGTGGTTGCCTATGCAGGCTACCAAACTCACGCCGGTCAAAAACTGTGCTTTTCTGTAATTATCAATAACTATAACGGTTCAACAACTGTAATGAGACAAAAATTGTTTAAGGTGCTGGATGAGCTGAAGTAATTTGTGGAAAGAATCAGGAGTATAGATTTCAGATAAAGAATCATATACAATGTCGTTTCGACCTTGTGAGAAATCTTAGTTGAGCGACTTAGCCTTACATAATTATTGGATTTGTCGTTATCACTTGAAATGAGAAGCGTAGAAATAATCTATTGAGATTCTGTACTCTGTACTCTTGATTCTGTAGTCTCTCCCAAAATCATTCTTGCCACAAACATGGTATCGGCTCTGTGCGTGTAACCTTTCAGCACTTTCATCTCTTCAAGCTGAAGGCCTAATTCTTTTACCATAAAGTCAACAGCATCTTCGTTTTCAGCTTTAAATGCAGAACAGGTGATGTAAATGAGCGGCTTTCCGGGTTTGAGGTATTTAACCACATTACGCACAATGCTTTGCTGAAGGCGCTGAAAAAATTCTATACGATGCTCGCCAAACTGGGTAATGAGTTCAGGTGTACGCCCCCAGGTTCCCGAGCCCGTGCAGGGCGCATCAAGGATTATACCGTCAAAGGCATAATTATGCATGATGAAGTCAGGGTTTTGGGTAAGATCGAGAATCTTTTTTTGATATTTCATTAACCCTGCCTGCCGGAAACGTTCATCAAGATTAGCTAAAATAGATTCGCGGATATCTGACACCACCAGCTTAAGATCAGGCTCTTGTTCATGCAAAAGCAAAGATTTCCCTCCAGATGCTGCACAAGCATCCCACCAGTTTTCCCAGCGCTGTGGTTTGAAGTAGTGAGCTGTTTGCTGTGATGAATAATCCTGCACTTCAAACCAATGCTGATTCGGGAACAGGGTTTCAAGCCTGGTACCGTTTGGTAATGAAAGGCAATTATTACCTTCATCCTTAAACGTAACCTCGGCTTTTGCAAGCGTGGCTTTTACTTGCTGCTCAAAACCTTTGCGTACTCTTATAAAAAGATCGGGTTGAATAAAGAATGATCTTAAAAACTCGGGCGTATCTATTCCGGCCGAAAGCCTGGAATATAGCGGATAAACGTCGTGCAGGTCAAAATGGGGGTACGCGACTTTAACCATTTCAAGCTTTTCATTAAGCGTAAAAGCTATACAGGCCGCCCATTCAGGCTTAAAATGCTGCAGAAAAGAATTAGTTTGCGTATTGCACAAAAACTCAGCAACCATCAATTTATCTTCGGGCGGCAAATTCGGCAGCGCATTACCCAGCCTGAAGTAGTTATAAATAAGTCTGCTTGCTACTCTCCTGTCGGTAGAGCCCATTTGCTTATTTTGCCTGAAGAAGCCAGGTAAAAATTTGCTCAGTTGTACATTGCCCGGAAACTCGGCCAGTATACGCTGAAATGTTTTAAGCTGATTTAAAGCCTTCATTCTACCTGCTTTAACTCAAAGTTAGCATATTTATATATACCAACATGGGTGTTTATCCAGCCTAAACCAGGCCGTTTAATAAAGTTAAACTCATTATGCAATGCCTTGTAACGGTGTTTGTCGAGGTGATCAAGTTCGTTACCATCCTGCGCCATTACGTTGCCAAAGTACATAGCCTGGTCAAACCCTTTATATGCATAGCTTGATGGCTCACTATTGTAAGCCTTGCGGTAAGCTCTGATAAAATGTACTGTTGCAGCTGCACGGTAGTTCAAACGCTCGGCCGATGTTATATGGGCTTTTATGCGTTGCAGTATGTCGGCTTTTAAAAACGAAAGTTTTTCCCAACTTGGATGCCCTATAACGGTAACAGGGTACTTGCGCGAGAGCGTATCTAACGACCGCAAGGTAACCGACAAAAACTGTTGATTGATTGATGGAATAATAAACACGTTCTCAACCTTGTTATTAAGGTGTGGCCTTAACGGCGTAAGGTTTCCTTTTGATATGGTTGTATATACAACCTGTATTTTGCGTTTGCTTAACGTATCAATAGCCATTTTAAATGGCGAAGCAAACTTTTTATCGTCGCTATAACCCGATGACAAAATGAATATTTTAACCGGCTTAATACGACCTTTAACAAAACGTGCCGCGGCAATTGCATGATACTCAAGCGGCGGATTTATGGTAATTAAATTAGCATCGGCAAATTCTTCGGGGGCTGCTGGTGCCAGGGGCGACAACAATGGTCTTTTTAACTTTTGAGGCTTACCAATGAAGGTTTTTATTCCTTGCGGAAATACAGGACCTACGATTAAATTACTGCTGTTAACCGCCGGGTTAAGCGAAAGTCCATGCGTGGCGCCGGCGTCATCTTTAGTATCAAAAACCTGCAGCTTGTAATTGTAACCCTGCGCTGTAAGGGAGTCGAGCGCTAAGCGGAAACCCTGGTAATAATCAACCGCAATGTTAGCGCTCTTGAGCTGAGCAGCACTATACCCTTTTACCGAGTTTAGGTTATCCAAACTAAAAGGCAGAAGCAACGCAAAGCTTGAAACTTTGGTGGCTTGCGGTTTTACCACAGTTTTATCAGTGCTGGCAGGCGTTTTCTTGTCTTTAGCCGGCACCGTTGATGTTGACGGTTGCGACGGGCGTGTTTTACCAACAGGCTGCACCTTTGGCGAGCAGGCGCTTATGAGAATAAGCGCCAGCAGCCAAAGTTTTATTTTATTCCCACTCAATGGTAGCGGGTGGTTTTGAGCTGATGTCATATACAACCCGGTTAATTCCTTTTACGTTATTGATTATCTCGTTTGAGATTTTTGCAAGCAGTTCATAAGGCAGGTGACACCAATCGGCAGTCATACCATCTAATGATTCTACAGCACGTAAGCAAACTACATTTTCGTAAGTGCGCTCATCGCCCATTACCCCTACCGATTGTACCGGTAAGTAAATGGCGCCTGCCTGCCAAACTTTATCATAAACACCGGCTGAGCGCAAATTGTTGATGTAAATTGCATCAGCCTGTTGTAAAATGGCCACTTTCTCGGGCGTAACCTCGCCTAATATCCTGATAGCCAAACCAGGACCTGGGAATGGATGGCGACCTAAAATATTTGGATCAATACCTAAAGATTTACCCACACGACGCACCTCATCTTTAAACAAGGTATTTAGCGGTTCAACTACCTTAAGTTTCATAAAGTCGGGTAAACCGCCCACGTTATGATGCGATTTAATGGTAGCCGAAGGCCCTTTGACAGATACCGATTCAATAACATCAGGATAGATAGTACCCTGCCCTAACCATTTAACATCTTGTACTTTGTGTGCTTCATCGTCAAACACCTCTATAAACACACGGCCAATGGCTTTACGTTTCTTTTCAGGATCTGACAGGCCTTCCAGTGCATCATAAAAGCGTTGCTTGGCATCAACACCGGTTACGTTTAAGCCCATATGCTTGTATGAATCCAATACCGATTCAAACTCGTCTTTGCGTAATAAGCCGTTATCAACAAAAATACAGTACAGGTTTTTGCCTATGGCCTGGTGCAGTAATACTGCCGCAACCGATGAATCAACACCGCCCGAAAGACCCAAAACTACTTTATCATCGCCTAACTTCTCTTTAAGTGCAGCAACAGTAGTCTCAATAAATGATTCTGAAGTCCACTCCTGGTGACAGCCGCAAATGTCAACCAAAAAGTTCTTAAGTAATTGCTTACCATCTAAGCTATGGGTAACCTCAGGGTGGAATTGTATAGCGTAAGTGTCAGTATCTTTTATATGGTATGCCGCAACTTTTACGCTATCGGTACTGGCAATAATTTCAAAGCTATCGGCAACGGCGTTAATGGTATCACCGTGCGACATCCAAACCTGTGAATTTGCAGGAATGTCTTTAAACAACTTGCTGCCCTGGTTAATGTATTGCAGATTTGCCCTGCCGTACTCGCGCGTATTTGATGCCGATACTTCACCTCCATTGTGTTGAGCTAAATACTGTGCGCCATAGCAAACACCCAAAATTGGCATTTTGCCGTGATATGGTGCAAAATCGAACTGTGGCGCATCTTCCTGGCGTACTGAGTACGGACTACCCGAAAGGATTATACCTTTAACGGTGCTGTCAACTTCAGGAAAATTATTAAATGGATGTATCTCGCAATAAATATTGAGCTCCCGTACGCGGCGTGCTATAAGCTGGGTAAACTGTGAGCCGAAATCGAGAATTAGAATTTTTTCAGGCATGGGCAAAGATAGTTTTTTAGGTTTAGATTTGGGGCATTGGATATGACAATTGAAATTGAAGCGTTTAACCTTATAATTGGCCTCAACCTTAAATACACTAAACCGCTATGAATTTTTTTAATAAAAAACTTTTCTTGATACTGGCGTTTTGCTGCCCGGCACACATGCTGTTTGCGCAAACCACCGAAGATGCTTATAATAGATACACAGAGTACAACCTGGCCATTTTTGAAGGCAAATCTGACAAAGCCTTTGAACTTGGTGAAAAACTTCTTCCTGAAATGGATAAGCTGCCGGCAAAAACACGCACGGCATTCCAGTACACTTTAGGCAAACAGTATGAAGACCGTAAGCAATTTGATAAAGCACTACCCTTATATGAAAGGGTAGTTGCCGCCGAACCTGATTACTATGTAGTACACCTGGCACTAGGGCACATTTATTTAGGCAAAGCCAAGCAATTACAGCTTACAAACAAAGCTGCCTTCACTGCTTTGGTAAACAAAATTATTCCGCATTTAGAAAAAGTTCAAGCCTGCGATCCGTATGATGAAAACCTTGCGCTCATCAAACAACTTTACCGTTCTGTAAACAAAGAGGCTGCAATTAGTAGCATCAATGAACGGTTGAAACCTATGAGGAACAAGTGCATTGACCTTTTGCAAGACCATTAAACGCTATGAAAACCCTTAAATTTTTAGCCAAATTCATTACCAGGCTGGTATTTATATTACTATTATTTGTTGGCTACCTGCTTATTCAAAACCAGAGCAAGCTGCACAATGCGGGCTACATTAAATTGCAATGGCAACTAATATTCCCGCTGGTATTAATACTTAGCTTTATTGGGCTTTTCATAACTGCAGCTGTAAAAAAGTTTAATCAGGGCGATTTAAATCTCTTGCTCATTGTAAACTCCGTAATGCTCATCATTTACGGCATGGCTATATTTTTCAGGATATATGCCATGATAGGCCACGTATAAGCAAACAGGTTAGTTATACTTTCAACGGCTTTCCGTTGGCAGATAACTTAAATGTCATAAATATTAACAAACCAATATTTATTCAACAAAGCCCATTGGTTGCTGTTACTTCAAAACTAAAAACATACTGTTATGGCTTTTGAAAAAATACAGGAACTATTGGGCGATAAGGCCGATTACTTGCTGAACCATCAAAGTAAAACATTTGATAAAGGTTTGCTGCATACCCCATCGCCCGATTTTGTAGATAAAATATTTGTGCAAACGAACCGCAATCCGCAGGTACTGCGTAATTTGTCGGCTTTGTACAATCACGGCCGTTTAGCCGGAACAGGTTATATTTCCATACTCCCAATTGATCAGGACATTGAGCATACGGCCGGAGCTTCGTTTGCTAAAAACCCAATGTATTTTGATCCGGAAAACATAGTTCGTTTAGCTATTGAGGGCGGATGCAGCGCTGTAGCAACCACTTTTGGCAACCTGGGTATGGTTGCCCGTAAGTATGCACACAAAATTCCTTTCCTGGTCAAAATAAATCACAACGAACTGCTTACTTATCCTACCAAGTACAATCAAATCATGTTTGGTTCGGTTGATGATGCCTGGAATTTAGGTGCGGCAGCTGTTGGAGCTACTATTTACTTCGGCTCCGAAGAATCGGGTCGACAAATTATTGAGGTATCAAAAGCGTTTGAACGCGCCCATGAACTTGGTATGGCAACCGTACTTTGGTGTTATACCCGCAACAACGACTTTAAAAAGGACGGTATTAATTATGAAACCGCTGCCGATATTACCGGCCAGGCCAACCACATAGGTGTAACCATACAGGCCGATATCATTAAGCAAAAAATGCCTGATGTAAACGGAGGTTTCACTACTATCAACTTTTCAAAGTCTGACCCATTGATGTACAGCCAAATGGCAAGCGATCACCCTATTGACCTTTGCCGTTACCAGGTTGCCAACTGCTACATGGGCCGCGCCGGACTAATAAACTCTGGCGGCGAATCAAAAGGCGAAGGTGATTTAGCCAACTCGGTAATGAATGCCGTTATAAATAAACGTGCCGGGGGCAGCGGGTTAATTTTGGGTCGCCGTGCGTTTCAGCGCCCGTTTGAAGATGGAATTAAATTTTTAAACAGTATACAGGATGTGTACCTTGCTAAGGAAATAGACCTGGCATAATATCATGAAACATATCATCACCCTAACCCTTAGCCCGGTGGTTGACAAAAGCACCACGGTTGACCGCATTGTGGCCGACCAGAAGCTGCCTTGCGACGAACCGCGTTTTGAACCCGGCGGTGGCGGCATCAACGTATCGCGTGGGTTGAAACGCTTAAACGTAAATTCAGTAGCCATTTTCCCGTCAGGAGGGCTAACCGGCCAGCATTTACAGGATTTATTAAAGGCCGAGCACATTAACCAGGTACCTGTGCTCACTGAAAAGCTCACCCGCGAAAACTTCATTGTAGTTAACCGCGAGGTACACGAAGAATACCGATTTGGTATGCCTGCTGTTGAATTGTTACCGAAAGAAGAGTTAGAAATATTAAGGGTAATTAAAAATCTCTCCCCAAAACCAAAATTCATGGTGGTAAGCGGCAGCATGCCTCCAGGTTCGAGTGAGGATTTTTTGGCTAAGGTAGCACGCATTGCTCAGCAGGACGGAGCCAAGCTAATAGTAGATACATCGGGCGAGGCGTTGAAAAACGCCGTTGAAGAGGGTGTTTACTTACTTAAACCTAACCAGGCCGAGCTCAGTAAGCTCACCGATATTGAAGTAAAAGATAAAAACACAGCTGAAGAGGCTGCGCGTAAAATTATAGACAAAGGTAAATGTGAGGTAGTTGTGGTGTCATTAGGTGCACAGGGTGCTTACATAGCCAGCCGCGGGTATAACGAGCATATTGCAGCACCTGATATAGAGAAGCGCAGCACCGTTGGTGCGGGCGACAGCATGGTTGCAGGCATGGTATACGCCGCAGAAAAAGGTCTTGACCTGCGCCAGATGGTGCGTATGGGAATAGCCTGTGGTAGTGCAGCCACCATGAACGCCGGACCCGAGCTATTTAAAAGAGCCGATGCAGAACGGCTTTTTGCAGAACTAATAAAGAATTGATTACTTTAAAAGATAGGCCCAACATGTTGGGCCTATCTTTTTTTGATACTTATACAAAGGCATTTTGTTCTTACGCCTTTACGCTTGATTAATGGCTCCCGGCTTTGTTTTTTTTCCTATTTTTGCCTGCTTCTAATAACGCTTTTAACAGAGGCTTTCAAGCTCAAGCATGGATATTTCAGTTGTTGTACCTTTATATAACGAAGTAGAATCGTTACCCGAACTTACCGCATGGATAGCACGGGTAATGGACGAAAACCGTTTTACCTACGAGATACTTTTGGTTGATGATGGCAGCCGCGATGGTTCGTGGGAGGAAATATGCAGGCTGAACCTGGGTAATACGGCTGTTAAGGGTGTTAAGTTCAGGCGTAATTACGGTAAATCGGCTGCGCTGAATGTAGGCTTTGAAGCAGCACAAGGCGATGTAATTATTACTATGGATGCCGATTTGCAGGACAGTCCTGATGAGATACCTGCATTGTACAAACGCATAGCCGAGGAAAAATATGATCTCATTTCGGGCTGGAAAGCCAAACGCTATGATCCGTTAAGCAAAACCATTCCAACTAAGCTTTTTAATGCCGCTACCCGGAAAATGTCGGGTATTGATAATTTACATGATTTTAACTGCGGTTTAAAAGCCTATCGTAAGGCGGTAGTCAAAAATATTGAAGTGTACGGCGAAATGCATCGCTACATTCCTGTTTTAGCTAAATGGGCAGGTTTTACCAAAATTGGCGAACAGGTTGTTGAACACCGCGCCCGCAAATATGGTAAAACCAAGTTTGGCATGAGCCGGTTTATCAACGGTTTTCTTGATTTACTTTCTATATTCTTTGTAGGAAAATTTGGCAAACGTCCCATGCACTTCTTTGGCTCCATGGGCGTACTTAGTTTTTTTATAGGTATGATATTGGCCATTTGGATATTGGCAGAAAAGCTCATTCACATATCAAACAATGAAAGATATCGTGATGCAACAGATCAACCATTGTTTTACTTGGCTTTAGTTGCCATAGTGGTAGGTTTTCAACTTTTCTTAACAGGCTTTGTAGCTGAATTAGTATCACGTAATTCACCAGACAGGAATAATTACCAAATTGAGGACAGGGTATAATTAAATCCAGCTTATCATGTAAGACAATAGTGAGAAGGTTTTTAATTAAGCAAAGCCTCTTGCTTAAACTAAATTTTCTGTTGCGCGAAATGATAGTCTAAGCTATATTAACCATCTTCACAAAATCCGAAATCGAACATCCGAACTCCGAACGCTAATAAATGTTTTTTTCTATCATTATACCCTTATACAACCGTCCGCAGGAGATAAAAGAACTTCTGGAAAGCCTCACTAAGCAAACGTATTTGCAGTTTGAAGTTTTGGTTATTGAGGATGGTAGTAAAAATGATGCTAAAGACATAGTTGCCGCTTTTGCCAACCGCTTAGATCTTCATTACTTTTATAAACCCAATGAAGGACAAGGGTTTAGCCGCAACTTTGGTTTTGAAAGGGCCAAAGGTAGTTACTTTATCATTTTCGATTCAGATTGCCTGATACCGCCCGATTACCTGGAAGTGGTTTATCACCGCCTCAGCAACGACTACCTTGATGCCTATGGCGGCCCTGATGATGCACATTCATCTTTCACGGCTATGCAAAAAGCAATCAGCTACAGCATGACCTCACCCTTCACCACAGGTGGAATTCGTGGCAATAAAAAAGGCATAGGGCAATTTCACCCACGCAGTTTTAACATGGGCGTATCTCGCGAGGTTTGGGAAACTGTAGGTGGCTTTATTATAACGCGCCTGGGCGAAGATATTGAGTACAGCATCCGTATACATAGCTCGGGCTTTAAAATTGGATTAATACCTGAAGCTAAGGTATACCATAAACGCCGCACCAGCTATTTACAGTTTTACAAGCAATTGCACTTTTTTGGCAGGGCGCGTATCAATATCTCCAAATTCTTTCCTCAGGAGCTTAAACTTGTGCATTTTTTTCCTGCGGTTTTTACCCTCGGCTTAATATTTACACTTATTTTCAACGTTTTAGGTTGGCGTATTGCCTGGCTAGCTAACTCGGTATTAATAATATTTATTTTGTTGATATTTTTTCACTCGCTGATTAAAAACAAATCATTAAAAGTTGCATTTTTGAGCATAGGCGCCGCATTCATTCAACTCATAGCTTACGGACTGGGCTTTATGCAGGATTTTTGGAAGCGTATTATTTTAAAACAACCGTAAAACATCTATGTACCACCCTTTTACCATCTCCGATACTATTAAGGCAGCGTGGGATGTTATAAAAAAGAATTACGTATCGCTTATAGTTTATTCTGTTATTTCGCTTATATTTTATGAAGTTATCAGCTTTTTAACAGGATTTATAGTTGTTTATGATAACCAGTACAGCCAAGTAGCCTTTGTTTTTTTCATGATGCTGGTGCAATCATACCTGGTACTCAGCTTTTACAAACTCATACTCACTTTGATGGATAAGGAGTATTACGAGTTCGAATTCAGTGATATACTTCCATCGTTCCGTATGGCATTATCGTTTGTTACCATAGGAGTTTTGTATACGGTACTTATTGCCACCATAATTTTCATTAATCTTCAACTGGGCGATTCAACCTTTGTGCATGATGTGCTTGATAAGATTGAAATTTTAGGTGTAGCCTATTTACTTGTAAGATCAATTTACTGCCTGTGCTTTATTGTTGATGAGGATTCGGGCCCGTTCGAATCATTAAGGCAAAGCTTTTCTATAACAAGAGGTCATTTTTTTAGGCTGCTTGGCTTAATACTTTTAGTGGTAGGCTTTGTAGCTTTGCTGCTTATTATCATCAACCTTTTTATCACCAGCTTGTTTGATGTTGATAACGACAGTTATATTTTCAAAATAGCGGCTATTTGCTGGTTTGCCATATCTTTTCCAACAGTACAGGTAATGATCATGACATCGTACCGTAAACTGGTATACAGCCACAAAGACATTGATGATGATGTTTCGGAAACTTTATAAGTAACATGGGGCTAAAATCGGTATTAAGTAAGTGGTTTGCAGCCTGGGTAAACCGGGATATTAATTACATGAGGCAAAATGGTGTTGCCTTACAACATCAAACCATGCAGCAACTGGTTGCACAAGCTAAAAACACCGCCTTTGGTACTGATCATCAATTCCAAAACATAACCAACTACGAAGATTTTAAGCGTAACGTACCCGTACGTGATTATGAAGACCTTCGCCCATACATTGACCGTGTTGTTAATGGCGAAGCCGATGTAACGTGGCCGGGCAAACCGGCTTACCTGGCAAAAACGTCGGGCACTACGTCGGGCGTAAAATATATTCCTATCTCTAAAGAGAGCATGCCCGAGCATATTAAGGCTGCTCGTAATGCCTTGCTCAGCTATATACATGAAACCGGCAAAGCCCATTTTGTAGATGGTAAGATGATATTTTTACAAGGCAGCCCCATCATGAGTAAAAAACATGGTATTGATGTTGGCCGCCTATCGGGCATTGTGGCTCATCACGTACCCGGCTACCTTCAAAAGAATCGTTTACCCAGTTATGAGGTCAATTGCATTGAAGACTGGGAGCAAAAGGTTGATGCCATAGTTGACGAGACCAATAACAAAGATATGCGCCTTATATCGGGCATACCGCCCTGGTGCCAAATGTATTTTGACAGGTTATCGGCTAAATCCGGAGGCAAAAAAATAAAGGACATATTTCCTAACTTTAAGCTTTTTGTTTATGGTGGTGTTAATTACGAACCCTATCGTGCGCGTATTGAGGAAAGCATAGGTTTTGCCATTGATACTATAGAAACTTACCCTGCCTCAGAAGGATTCATTGCCTTTCAAGACTCTCAAAAAGATAAAGGATTACTACTGCTGGTTAACTCTGGTATATTTTATGAATTCATCCCATCTGAAGAGTATTTTAACGCTAACCCTACACGTTTAAGCTTAGCCAATGTTGAGCTTAATAAAAATTACGCGCTTATAATGAATACCAGCGCAGGTTTGTGGGGCTACAGCATAGGCGATACAGTGAAATTTACCTCGCTCAATCCTTACAAAATTGTTGTTACCGGACGTATAAAACATTACATATCGGCCTTTGGCGAACACGTAATTGGCGAAGAAGTTGAACACGCATTAATGAGCGTAGCCAAAGAAGAAGGACTTGACATAGTTGAGTTTACCGTGGCCCCACAGGTTACACCTGCCGAGGGCTTACCTTACCACGAATGGTTTATTGAGTTTGGCAAAGCGCCCGCTAACATTGAGAACTTTGCTGAAAAAGTGGACGCTGCGCTGCAAAAGAAAAATATTTACTATTTCGACCTCATTGAGGGTAACATATTGCGCCCTTTGGTAGTCAGAAGCCTAAAGTCCGACAGCTTTATAAACTTCATGCGTTCGCAAGGCAAGCTTGGTGGTCAAAACAAAGTACCAAGGCTATCAAACGACCGTAAGATTGCTGATGCACTTGCAGCCTATGTTATTTAGCCGTATTTTTAAAGTTTTAACAAATTGTAACTTATAAACGCCAAATGCGTTTGGCAACTTGCGGCCGGCATAGTTTATACGTTGCGGGTTTGCTTAAAATAAGAGTATAATAAATGTACATCTCCTCTCATCAAGGTATAAAAAATATTGCCATACTTGGTTCTACCGGTAGTATTGGCACGCAAACACTGGAGGTTATAGCCGAAAACCCTAACCGTTTCAAAGCTTATGTAATTACAGCTAACCGCAATGCCGATTTACTGATTGAGCAATCGCTTAAATTTGAACCGGCTTACGCCGTTATATGCGACGAAAGTTTGTATGCCCAGGTAAAAGAAGCGCTGGCTCATACAAGCATAAAAGTGTTAGCAGGGTATGAAGAGGTTAAACAGGTAGTTACCTTACCCGAAATTGATATTGTGCTTACCGCCATGGTAGGTTTTTCGGGTTTGGAGCCAACCATAAACGCAGTTAAGGCCGGAAAGCATATAGCTTTAGCTAATAAGGAAACACTTGTAGTAGCAGGCGAACTTATAACAGATTTAGCTAAACAGCACAACGTTAAACTGCTGCCTGTAGACTCCGAGCATTCCGCCATTTTTCAATGCCTGGCAGGCGAGGATCAAAACCCGATTGAAAAAATCATTTTAACTGCTTCGGGTGGTCCGTTCAGGGGTAAGGACAGTGATTTTTTAGCTACCGTTACCCGTCATCAGGCATTAAAGCACCCTAACTGGGTAATGGGCGCAAAAATAACTATCGATTCAGCATCGCTCATGAATAAAGGCCTGGAGGTTATTGAAGCTAAATGGCTTTTTGACCTTAGTCTTGAACAAATTGAGGTAATTGTACATCCGCAGTCAATTGTACATTCGCTGGTACAGTTTGAGGATGGATCAATGAAAGCTCAAATGGGCTTGCCTGATATGAAGCTGCCTATACAATATGCCTTAGGCTATCCTGAGCGCATCAAAAACGATTACAAACGTTTTGACTTTACGGCCTACCCTACCCTTACTTTCGAAAAACCAGACATGGGTACATTCCGTAATTTAGCTTATGCGTTTGATGCCTTAAAAACCGGGGGCAATATGCCGTGCATTGTAAATGCTGCAAACGAAATTGCTGTTGCCGGTTTCTTACATGATAAAGTTGGCTTTTTAGCCATGAGCGATGTGATTGAGCAATGCATGCATAAAATACCTTCCATCACACATCCCACTTTGGATGATTATTTGAATACTGATAAAGAAACACGCATCTTAGCGCAAAATTTAATTGAGCAAATGCCGTTAAAGGCATTGACTGTTTAGAACGTAAAAACACAGAATGGATATAGTGATTATGGTGGGCCAGCTTATACTAGGCCTATCGATACTGGTAATATTACACGAATTAGGGCATTTTATTGCCGCACGGGCCTTTGGTATTAAGGTAGAGAAGTTTTACCTGTTTTTTGATGCCTGGAACGTAAGCCTGGTTAAATTTAATTACAAAGGCGTTGAGTACGGCATTGGCTGGCTTCCGTTGGGGGGCTACGTAAAAATTGCCGGTATGATTGATGAGTCGATGGATACTGATCAAATGGCCGGTCCGCCACAACCCTGGGAGTTCCGCTCAAAACCAGCCTGGCAAAGACTCATTGTTATGCTTGGTGGTATTATTGTTAACATCATTTTAGGTATACTTATTTTTTGGGTACTTACCATAAAGTACGGTGAAACCTATATTCCAAATGATCAGGCAAAATATGGCATAGTTCCGGGCAAAATTGGTAAAGAAATAGGGTTAAAGCCAGGCGACAAAATTTTAGCGGTAAACGGCCAGAAACTTGAGCGTTTTGAAGACGTTGTTAGCTCAAAAGTGCTTATGGGTAATTCAACGCTTAGCGTTTTACGGGGCACAGAAAGCTTAAGCGTAAAAGTGCCGGGCAGTATATTAAACGAAGTATCTGACCTGGGTACCGAAGAATTCATAAGCCGCATTCCGCGGACTACCTTTAAAATAGATACGGTAATTGCAGGCAGCAATGCGCAAAAAGCCGGTATACAAAACGGCGACAGCGTTATAGCCGTTAATGGTAAGCCTATTAAATTTTTCGACCAGCTTACTTCAGAGCTTCAACAGTTTAAGAACAAAAATGTAGACTTAACTCTCAAACGTAATAATGAAGTTGTACCGGTAACAGCCCTAATAAATAAGGATGGTACTTTGGGCTTTGCTGACGGCCGTTACGGCATACAAGTAAAACGCGACCTGCCACAAGAGAAAACGCTTAATTTTGGCTTCTTTGGTTCTTTACCTGTTGGAGCTTCAAAAGCCTGGGGCACTTTCAGTGATAATGCCAAAGGCTTAGGTAAAGTGTTTACTGGGCAGGTAAAAGCTAATAAAGCGTTATCAAGTCCCATTGGTATTGCCCGCCTATTTGGCAGCCATGTTGACTGGTTACGCTTTTGGAGCTTAGTAGGTTTATTATCAATGGCGTTAGCATTGATGAATCTCTTACCAATTCCGGCCCTTGATGGCGGACACGCACTATTCCTCATCATTGAAATGATTAAAGGCAAACCATTGAGCGATAAGTTTTTAGAACGTGCTCAAATTGTAGGATTTGTAATTTTGATTACTCTTATGGTATTTGTTTTCGGTAACGATATTATAAAAATAATGAACAAAAAATAATTTCGAGTTTTCCAAAGCTAAAGGCTCTCCCTGGCGGAGAGCCTTTTTTGTTACTAGTTAATTACATCCATTACTCAGATAAAGCGTACCTTCGACAGGTGCTGGTAACACTCTTTATAAAGCTAAAATCATATTTCTGAGTGTTGAAACGCATTGCCGTAAACTTATCTAAAACCAGGCCGCATAATATATTACTTTACGTTAACATCATGCAGCAATGAATGGTGTAGATATGGCAAAATGGCTTAAGATGAAATCTCTGATATTAAGATAATAGTATTGATTTTTTGAGACCTTGCATCCACCGAAATGACATACAAGTAAATAGCCGATCAAATGTGTGTATGTATGTGTGTGCGTGTGTGCGCACACCGTTGACGGTTACAACGATTAGCGCAAATTAAAAGCCGCGTAGGATTAGTATTATACGCTATTAAAAAACCAGCTAATCGAATTATAAATTAATTATATAATTACCCAATAAAACAAAAAATCCCGGCCAAACTGACCGGGATTTTATTATATGGTAAAGCATGAGTTTATGCTCAAGCTTTAAATTTATTTAGGTTAAACTTATGCTAATTTAGCAAGTTCCTCTGCCATAGCAGCACCAATTTCAGCAGGCGATTCTACTACACGGATACCACACTCTGCCATAATTTTCATTTTTGCAGCGGCAGTATCATCAGCACCACCAACAATGGCACCAGCGTGACCCATACGACGACCCGGAGGCGCAGTTTGGCCGGCAATAAAGCCAACTACAGGCTTAGTACCATTTTCTTTAATCCAACGGGCTGCTTCAGCTTCCATACCACCGCCAATCTCACCAATCATGATGATGCCGTGAGTGTCAGGATCGTTCATTAATAACTCAACTGCTTCTTTGGTTGGAGTACCAATAATTGGGTCGCCACCAATACCAATAGCAGTAGTGATACCTAAACCGGCTTTAACCACTTGGTCAACAGCTTCGTAAGTTAAAGTTCCTGATTTTGATACAACACCAACGTTACCTTTTTTGAAGATAAAGCCAGGCATGATACCAATTTTAGCCTCATCGGCAGTAATAACACCAGGACAGTTTGGACCAATCAGGCGGGCATCTTTATCTTTAAGATACTCTTTTACCTGAATCATGTCTTTGGTTGGGATACCTTCAGTAATACAAACAATTACTTTGATACCACCCTCAGCAGCTTCCATAATTGCATCAGCCGCAAAAGCCGGAGGTACAAATATGATAGATACATCGGCACCGGTTTTTTCTACTGCATCTTTAACAGTATTGAACACCGGGCGATCAAGATGCTGCTGACCGCCTTTACCCGGCGTAACACCACCAACTACCTGGGTTCCGTACTCAATCATTTGTGATGCATGATAGGTACCTTCGTTGCCGGTAAAACCCTGAACAATTACTTTGGAATCTTTATTTACGAGAACACTCATGGTTTTAGTTTTTGTACGGCAAAGCTATAAAAAAAGAAATAAGAGCCAAGAAATGCGCATTAAGAAATGGTTTTTTTTGGCTAAAAACAAAGCTTTATATAAATCACCGTTAATTTTTGAAGAACCTTGTCATCTGATACAGGAAAATTCAACCGACCACAAATTATTTGTCGGCATCTATTACAAACGCGCCAGCCTCTTCATACATCTTTTTAAACATGGTATTTGGTTCAACAGTTACAAATACTTCAAGCGTCGGAAAAATAAAGCCTTCCAGCAGGTGCCCACCGTGTACCATTCCATTACTATCGGCCAGGTTAATATGAGCATGAACAACCGGTTTTCCCTGGTTCATGGTGATATTGCCTATAAGCGAGGTAATTTCAGCAGGCTCATCCAAGCTGATCACCTTAAACATCTTGTTACTTTTTTCATACCAGCCTACTTTAGCATGCATGGCATCACCCAAGCCTTTAAAATGGGCTGAGGTAACCTTATATTCTTGAGCAAACTCAGTTAAGCCCGATATAATTTCATCGTTTTTTGCAAACACCAGCACATAAGTTTTTACAGGTCCGTTTTGGCTAAGTAACTTAACTTTTACGCCGGGCGAACGTCCGGTTTTTGCAGGCGCTGTTGGCGAAACATATTGTTGTGCAAGCGCGCTGTGTACGTTTGTCAATAAAAGCATCAAAACTATTGCAATTCCTGATTTTAGCAGATTGTTTTTCATGGTGTAATACTTAACTATTACAACCACTCACCGTATGCAATGTTTATACGTTTGATTTTAAATGCTCAGTTTACGCAGCTGGGTTATCTATTGGCTGGCTTACGGCTACCTCATAAGTGTTACGGTTAAAGGCCTTTTCGCTAATGGCTATTGCTATTGTGGCAACGCCATTTCCAATAACGTTGGTTATAGCACGTGCTTCAGACATAAACCTGTCAACACCTAATAACAATGCAACACCCTCCACCGGGATTATTTTGATAGCCGCCAGTGTTGACGTAAGCACAATAAAGCCGCTGCCGGTTACCCCTGCTGCGCCTTTTGAAGTAAGCATAAGTATTGCTATAATGGTAAGCTCCTGCCCCAGTGATAACGGCACCTTAAACACCTGCGCCAAAAATATGGTTGCCATTGAAAGGTAAATGGTTGTACCATCAAGATTGAATGAATAGCCTGTAGGTATCACCAAACCAACTACCGAGCGGTCGCAGCCAAGCTTTTCAAGCTTATTCATCATACCCGGTAAGGCCGACTCTGAAGATGATGTACCAAAAACAATTAAAAGCTCCTGACGAATGAATTTAAGGTATTTCCAAAGACTTACCTTGCACAGGTAACAAATCAAGTTCAACACTATAAATATAAATAGTGCCATAGTTACATAAACCGACCCCATAAGCATAACTAGCGGCTTAAGGGTTTTAATGCCCTGTGTGCTCACCGTGTATGCAATACCGCCAAAAGCACCTAACGGAGCCAGCTTCATTACCATATGCAGCATGTTAAAAAACACCTTTGATATTTTTTCGAAGCTTGTGATTAACGATTGTGCTGCGCCACCCATACGGCTAAGTCCGTAACCAAACAACACGGCTATTACTAAAACCTGCAGTATGTCACCTTTGGCAAAGGCTTCCACAAAGTTACCGGGGATGATATGGCTTAAGAAATCGCCTAGGTTCATTTCACTGGCTTGCTTTTGGTACTGTTCAACCTTACCCGCATCAGTGTTTTGCTGAATATTTAAACCCACGCCAGGCTTTACCAAATTTGCTACGGCAACGCCAATAACCAAGGCAAATGTGGTTACTACTTCAAAGTATAAAAGTGCTTTACCTCCTACCCTGCCAACCTTTTTCATATCATTCATGCCTGCAATGCCCAGCACAATGGTAAAAAATATGATAGGCGCTATCAGCATACTGATAAGGCTTATAAACATTTTACTTATACGTTGTGCAACCGGACCAAAAGTTGGAAAATAAATACCTACCAGTACCCCCAGCGCAATAGCAATAAGCACCTGTACAGTAAGATTAGATAAAATACGTTTCATAGTAAATTACGCTGCCGGAAGCAGCACATGAGATTTATAAATAAAGGTTAACAGATTGGTAATAATTGAATAAGAACAATAGCGTTATACCGCTTATGATATAATTGGGCTTTGATATATAACGGTTACACTTACAATAGGCACAGTAGTAACGCTTAAGCGGTTTCCAAAACACCAAAGTGCGCATAACCCAGCTACGCTTTAACCTGTATTTGAACCTGCGCCCACATGCCGGGCATATAGGATAAGTTCTTTTAGCGGCACTTTTGTTTGAAGCTCCGTTCTCGTCATTACTGCTCATAAAAAACAACAGGTGTTAGGTTTGTGTAGTAGCTAAAAAACAGATATAACGCGCCGCATGCAACAACTATCTGCCTCTTACAAAAATGCCAATAAAAATATCAAATACAATTATTTTGCTATTTTTACGCATATTTTGTCAAATTAATATTATGATTAAAAATCTACGCTACCTGTTTATAATTTTATTAGCTGTCTCTGCCTTCTCTTGTAAAAAGGAAGAAAAAAATACTACAACGCTAAAAGAAGAATTAGCGGATAAATGGTATTACGACTCTATCTCTCAAAAAGACTACGACCAAAACGGTAAACTGATCAAAACTACATCACTACCGGTACTGGTAAACGTAAACTACATTGATTTTAAAGGCGACGGTACTTATACTGCAGTTGTAAGGCAAGAGGTTGAACCCAAAAAGTTTGAGAATGTAACTTCAACAGGCACATATAAAGTTACATCGCTAACCAAATTCACAGTTACTCAACAAGGTGTTACCGCCGAATGTAATTTAAGAAACCTGAATGCCAGTCAATTAAGATTCACTCAGGATATTGATACACGTGTTGCCGGACAGCCTTATTCGGTTATTGAACACGCGCTTCACCGGTAACGGCTTTTAAACTTTTTTCGTAGTTTCGCGCCTATACTTGCGAAACTGCGAAAAAATGGATTATCAGTTTAAAGACATTGAAAAAAAGTGGCAACAATTTTGGGCTGCCAACCAAACCTTCAAAGCCGAAAATCAATCGGCTAAACCCAAGTACTATGTGCTCGATATGTTCCCCTATCCATCGGGTGCGGGTTTGCACGTAGGCCACCCACTGGGTTACATCGCTTCTGACATTTTTTCGAGGTACAAACGCCTGCGTGGCTTTAACGTGCTGCACCCTATGGGGTACGATTCGTTTGGTTTACCGGCCGAACAATATGCTATACAAACCGGTCAGCATCCGGCCATTACTACCGAAGCCAACATTGCCACCTACCGCCGCCAGTTAGATCAACTTGGATTTTCGTTTGACTGGAGCCGTGAAGTGCGCACCAGCTCGCCCGACTATTACAAGTGGACGCAGTGGATTTTCATGCAGTTGTTTAACTCATGGTACAATAAGGCTGATGAAAAGGCTGAATCTATTGAAAAATTAGTTGAACACTTTGCAGCCAATGGATCGGCAGGTATTACCGCCGTTGCCGACGACGAGATATTAACCTTTACAGCTGCTGAATGGAACGCCATGAGCGAGGAAGCTCAGCAAACCGAACTTTTAAAATATCGCTTAACCTACCTGCGCGAAAGCACTGTAAACTGGTGCCCTGCCTTAGGCACGGTACTGGCAAACGACGAAGTAAAAGACGGCGTAAGCGAGCGTGGTGGTTACCCGGTTGAACAGAAGAAAATGATGCAATGGAGCATGCGCATTACTGCCTATGCCGAGCGCCTGTTACAAGGGCTTGATAACATTGACTGGCCCGACCCGCTTAAAGAAATGCAGCGTAATTGGATTGGTAAAAGCGTTGGTGCAAGTGTAAAGTTCCCTATTGAAGGTAATACTCAACAAAGTATTGAAGTTTTTACCACCCGCGTTGACACTATTTTTGGTGTTACGTTCGTGGTGTTAGCTCCTGAGCATGAGTTGGTGGCATCATTAACCACACCTGATCAGAAAGAAGCCGTTGAAGCTTACATTGCTCAAACCAAAAAGAAATCGGAGCTGGACCGTATGGCCGACACCAAAAGCGTGTCAGGTGCGTTTACTGGCAGCTATGTACTTAACCCATTGAACGGTGAGCGCATTCAGCTGTGGATTGCCGACTACGTTTTGGCAGGTTACGGTACAGGTGCTGTAATGGCCGTACCGTCAGGAGATCAGCGTGATTACCTGTTTGCCAAACACTTCAATTTGCCTATCATTCCAATTTTAGATACGCAGAATACAGAAAAAAAGGCCGATGCAACCAAAGAAGGTAAATACATTAACTCCGACTTTATAAACGGTTTAGAATATAAAGAGGCAACCGCCGCCATTGTTGCCAAACTGGAAGAAATGGGAGCAGGCAAGGCTAAGGTTAATTTCAGAATGCGCGATGCCATCTTCGGTCGTCAGCGTTACTGGGGAGAGCCGGTACCTGTTTATTTCAAAAATGGCTTGCCGTATTTAATCAACGAAAGCGAACTTCCGCTTATACTGCCCGAAATTGACAAATACCTGCCCACCGAAAGCGGTGAGCCGCCACTAGGCCGCGCCGAAGACTGGAAATATCAAAACGAGTACGAGTATGAACTAAGCACCATGCCTGGTTGGGCGGGCAGCAGCTGGTACTGGTACCGTTATATGGATGCACAAAACGGAACTGATTTCGCATCTAACGAGGCAGTAGAATACTGGAAAGATGTTGACCTTTACATAGGTGGATCAGAACATGCTACCGGGCACTTATTGTACAGCCGTTTTTGGAATAAGTTTTTAAAAGATATTGGTTTAGCCGTTGAGGAAGAGCCATTTAAAAAGCTTATTAACCAGGGTATGATACAAGGCCGTTCAAGTTTCACTTACCGCCTGAATCCTTTGTTGTTAGGTATTGACGACAACTTTGTTAAGCCCGAGGTTTATGTATCAAAAGGCATTTACGAACTATACAAAGAAGGTGACTTTGATACTATTGAGCAAATAGCCCTATTTTATAAAGACTTATTACCTGAAGGTGCCGAAATTGGCGAAATGGACTTTAGCAAGTTGCACGTTGATGTAAACATTGTAAGCAATGATGCATTGGATATCGCAGCGTTCCGTACCTGGAGACCGGATAACGATAAGGCTATCTTTGTGCTGGAAGACGGCTCGGTAATTTATCCGGCAGACGATGCACAAAGTGAAAGCAAGTATATATGCGATGTTGAGATTGAAAAGATGTCAAAATCAAAGTTCAACGTGGTTAATCCCGATGATTTGATTGAACGTTATGGGTCAGACACTTTGCGTATGTACGAAATGTTCCTGGGCCCGCTTGAGCAAAGCAAGCCTTGGAATACCAATGGTATTGAGGGCGTGTTTAAATTCCTGCGTAAATTTTGGCGTTTGTTTCATAATGATCAATGGGAGTTTACGGTATCAAATGATGCGCCAAGCAAAGCCGAGTTAAAATCGCTGCATAAAATTATACGCAAGGTTGAGGAAGACATTGAGCGTTTCTCATTTAATACATCAGTATCGAGCTTTATGATTGCTGTAAATGAGCTTACCGATTTGAAGTGTAATAAGCGTGCTGTTTTGCAGGAGTTGGTAATTATCCTTTCACCTTACGCCCCTCACATTTGTGAGGAGTTATGGACTTTATTAGGTAATGATGCTGGTACTCTTTCATATGCTGCTTACCCGGTATTCAACCCTTCATACTTAGTTGAAGATGAATTTGCCTACCCTATATCGGTAAACGGCAAAACACGCCTTAACATCAATATGGCGCTAACACTGGAGCCTAAAGAAGTTGAAGCATTAGTATTGGCCAACCCCGATGTGCAAAAATACCTTGACGGAAAAACACCTAAAAAAGTAATTGTAGTTAAAGGCCGCATTGTGAACATTGTAATATAAGCCTAGTTAGCAACTTAACATATTTACAGGGAGGCTTAATAAAGCTTCCCTGTTTTTTGTTGTGGGTGACGATGAACATATGTATTATATCGTTTTATTTTGTCTTAATTCCAGCATAACACCGCTGCATTTGCAACATTGGTGATACAAAAGCCACACAGCTTATCTATTTAAAAAAAAGACAGATTGCTGCTGTAACAAATCAATTCTAATCAACTCTTAATACCAAAATCATTATAAATGAAACGTTTTTTTACACTCATTGCATTACTGACCTCCTTTGTGTGTGCTAAAGCACAAATTCCTGGTGCAGGAGGTTCGGGTATAACCGGCCGTATATCAGGTACTGTGATTGACTCACTCTCTAAAAAACCTTTAGATTATGCTACCATCAGCCTTTACCGCAGCGGCGGCAAAGCGGTATTAAATGGTACATTAACCGATGATAAAGGAACATTTAAACTTAACAACATTGCTCCGGGCAAATACAAAGTGGCCGTAACCTTTATTGGCTACCCAACTAAGTTTATTGATCCGGTTGAAACCACCCCTGGAAAACCTGATATCAACATGGGTAACATTATTGTTTCGCCGGGCGCAAAAACGCTGGGCGCTGTTACCGTAACCGGTCAGGCTCCGGTTATTGAAAACAAAATTGATAAGATTGTTTACAATGCCGAAAAAGACATCACTTCGGCTGGTGGCAACGCTACCGATGTGTTGCGCAAAGTGCCATTGGTATCAGTTGACTTAGATGGCAAACCATCATTACGCGGCGACCAAAACGTACGTGTTTTGATTAATGGTAAACCATCAGGTGCATTATCAACCAGTTTGGCTGATGTGCTGCGCACCATTCCTGCCGATCAAATTAAAAGCATTGAGGTTATCACCTCTCCATCGGCTAAATATGATGCTGAAGGTTCTGGTGGTATCATCAACATTATTACTAAAACTAAAGATGTATCGGGCTTAAGCGGTTCAGTAAGCGGCGGTATAGGTACCCGTCAAAACAACGGTAACGCCAACCTAAATTACAAGCAAAACCGCTTTAGCTTAACTGGCAATATAGGCAGCAACTTTGCATGGCCACAAACATCTTTATTTGATTTAAACAGCGTTCGCGACTTGAATGGCCGCACTAATACCGTTGTACAAAGCTCACGCGCTGAAACTAAACGTTACGGTACTATAGGCTCTGTAACTGCAGGCTATGATGTAAATAATTACAACAGCCTTAGCACTACATTCCGTGTTAATGGCGGAGGTTTTCAAACTGATGGCTCGGGCGACAATGCTTTTGATTTAAGAAAGTATACCAGTACTAACTATAACAAAGTAAAATTCAGTGGTTTTGACTGGAATGCCGATTACACCCGTAAGTTTAAAAAAGAGGGTGAAGAGTTAACTGTAGCAGGCCAATGGAGCCACAGTAAACTTGGGTCTGACTATAACGCTTATTACTTTAATGTTGACCCTAATGATTTCCCTAACCAAATTGGTAACAATGACGGTGTAAATGATGAGTATACAGCACAGGTTGATTACGCTTTACCGGTAACCAAATCATTCAAACTGGAAGCTGGTGGTAAATCTATCTTCAGGGATATTAGTAGTAATTATGATGTGTATCAGCAATTTGATGCAAACGGAAATGTAACTAACGCCGGTCCGTTTACATTGAGCAATCGCGCATCAAACAAGTATGATTACAGTCAAAATGTTTACGCCGGTTACACTGTGTTGACCTTTACACTGCCTAAAAACTACTCATTACAAGCCGGTGCACGTGTAGAAAACACGTTAATTGAGGGTGTGCCAAGCAACTCTACGCAAACTAACTTGCAGCCGTTTACACAAAACTACACTACCTTCGTACCAAGCTTTATTTTATCTAAAACAGTAAAAGGTACTCAAACTTACAAATTGAGCTACAACAAACGTATACAACGCCCTAGCTTACAATACCTGAACCCTTTTATAAATAAGGCAAATAACCAAAGCCAAACCGAAGGTAACCCTACCTTATCTCCCGAGATTACTCAAACCGTCGAGTTAGGTTATAATACCTTTATAGGTTCATCGGTTATTAACCTATCTACCTACTACAAATACACTAACAACCTTATTGAGGGCATCAACGCAACTGTTGAAGATCCGGAGCTGGCAGGTGATAACAATCCAAGAGGATTAACCAGCCGTACTACTTTCCAAAATATTGGTACCAACAAATCATTTGGTGCAAGTTTCTTTGGCTCAATAACTCCATGGAAACCGTTAACTATTCGTGGTAGTGTTAATGCCTTTACATACAGGCCAACCGTTAACCAAAATCAATCGGCAAACCAGGGTGAAATTAAAACCTACTTCAACTACAATGCATTCCTGAGTGCTTCTGCTACCATTACTAAAACCTGGACTGCAGAGTTCTTTGGTGTATTTAATTCACCACGCCGTACCATTCAAGGTCAAAACCCAGCCTTCAACTTATTCGGTTTTGGTGTGAAAAAAGAATTGATTGCTAAAAAATTCACTTTAGGTTTGAACGCCTTATCTCCGTTCCAAACTTATTTAAAACTTGATTCTAAAGTAAATTCACCTACAATAAATCAAACTACTAAAATTCGTTATCCCCTACAATCGTTTGGCATATCGTTCACTTACAACTTTGGTAAGTTAACCTATGGCCAACAGAAGAAAAAAGGCGTTAAAAACGACGACTTAATGCAAGGTGGAGACCAAGGCGGCATGGGCGGCGGCGGCGGCCAAGGCGGCGGTCCGAGATAATCCGTTTTAGAGACAAGAGCCAAGAGTTAAGACGAAAGCTCACTCAATAAAACCCCCGGTCAGATTGACCGGGGGTTTCTTTTTATAAGTTTTTTGGTTCTTGTTTCTCGGCTCTTGTCTCTACTAACTGAATATCCCAATCCTCTCCAGCAGCAACGAGGCATTGAAGGTTTTACACTCGCCGGGTTTAAGTTTGTAGTCAAACAGCATTTCGCCATTAATTACTTGTATATCGAAATAAAAGTTACGTACATAGGTTGGATAGGCTTGTTCAAGTTGGGCTAACTGCAAGTCATGCGTAGCAACCAGGCCTACCCCATTGCTGCTGATGAGTTTTTCAATTACCGCTTTTGAGCCGAGGTACTTATCAACAGAATTAGTACCGCGCAACATTTCATCTATTAAAAACAGGATGTTTGGTTGTTGCTTTACTGCCTCCAGCAACATTTGCAAACGGTCTAGCTCGGCCTTGAAGGTTGATGTGCTTTCGTTAAGCGAGTCTTTGATACGCATATAGCTAAACAACTGTACAACCGACACCTCCATAACATCAGCACAAACCGGTGCACCTGATAACGCCAGTACGGTATTAATGCCAAGCGTACGCAAAAAGGTGCTTTTTCCGGCCATATTAGAGCCGGTAATAATATCTACCTTCCGGGTGTTAATCAGTTCGTAGCTATTAGATACTCTTACGCCATCTTTTATATGCGGATGCGAAACGTTCTTTGCAACCAGGGTAAACTCATCCCCATTGGCAATGGCAGGCATACACCACTCGGGATAATTGATTTGTAATGATGAAAGGCTTATGAGCGCTTCAAACTCGGCAATTACATCAAATGCGCTTTCAATGTTCTCGTGGTTATTACGTTTCCAATCCTCTATTGCTATAACGTACCTAATGTTCCAAAGGGCTAACACATTTAAAAAAAAGCCAACAAGCAAATTATTGCGGTTATTAAGACTGTTGATTAGGTTGGAGAGCTGGCGCGTAACTACTGATATACTCTTGTTGTTATTGCGCTTAACATTGTCTGCCAGATTCTTGTTATACGCTGTACTCCACTCCTCCTTTTCAATACTATCAAATACATCAGAGTAACTATTAAGCGTACTTCCAATTTTACCCGCAATAAGGTCCGTTTGTTCGGTATGCTTGTTATTAATACCGGTTAAAAAGAAATTAAACAAACCGAGAACGATGGCAACATACTTAGCTTCGGGATAAAAATATGAAGCTGCTATTGCGGCCAACATTATCCAAGCAACAACTTTTACATAGGTTTTTAACCATCCTTCTCCAGGTATATTTAAAGGTTTGTGTAAATACTTAAAAAGCTGCTGCAGTTCATTACTGTTATGCTTGAGGGCAAATAACAACTGTGATTGAACTTTAAGCTTCCAATGGTTTTTAGTACTTATTTCCTGTACCGCCTGCTGCCTGCTTAAAATAACAGTTTTAACAGCCGGTGCTTTAAGCCAACCAGCTAACTTTTCTTGCCCAGCTACGGTTGCTGCACGGTTAATAAGCTGGTAGAGTGATGCCGCTCCAAAAACATCAAGATCACTGGTGTAATAGTGCTTATCGTCATTAAACTTGCTGCCGTTAGGATATATGTTACCATAGCTATCTATACTCTCCAACTCATTTTGATTTACCGCCTTAAAGTTTTCAAAATACAAGCGGCACTTTTCAAAGTACGCTTGCTTTGCAACTAACCAATTAAAAGCAATTCCTGCCACTATAGCGCCAGCAGCAAACACTGCAAAACTATCAAGCTTAACGCTCCAGTAAACCAATAATAGTAACAAGGCAAATACAATTAACCGCATTACAGAAAACACATTTACTTTATTTTTAAAGTATTGTATTTGGGCCGTGGCATGCTGAGTATTGTGCTTGTAATTATCTTGTATAGTTGAACTCATATTGGAATGTACTTTTGGCAAAGTAAACCATTTTTTGGTAGCTGAGCTTTTTAAGCTGTTTATTTGCAAAATGAAAATTGTGCTGCTTACCGTTGGCAAAACCGAGGACGCCTACATTAAGGATGGAATTGAAAAGTTTGTTAAACGCCTAAAACACTATACTAAACTGGAAATTGTTGACCTGCCCGAACTCAAAAACACCAAAGCACTTACTCAAGAGCAGCAAAAAACAAAAGAAGCCGAACTTATTTTAAAAAAGCTATCAACAACCGACCACGTGGTTTTGCTTGATGAAAAAGGCATGGAATTCAGTTCGGTGCAATTTGCCGATTATATTGACAAAAAAGCTATTGGTTCAACACAATCATTAGTGTTTATAATTGGCGGGCCTTACGGTTTTGATGCTACCGTTTACCAGCGGGCAAATGCGCAGTTAGCGCTTTCACGAATGACGTTTTCCCATCAAATGGTAAGGCTTTTTTTTGTTGAGCAACTATACCGGGCGTTCAGCATTATCAAAGGCGAGCCCTATCATCATCAATAGTTTATATGGCTTTTTAAGCCTTTAAACTGTATTGAAGGTAAGTGTATGAAAGAGATTGATGATGTTGAACAATGTTAATTACTATGTAATTTTTCGCAGGTTAAGTCCAGATTTATTGTATTGAATGATACTATAAAATACTTTTGACGTATTATCAATCTCTCCTTATGGATTCAATCGTTACTGAACTTTTCACATTTAAGTTTTTCATACTTTTCTCGTTTATTATTGCAACGGTAATTGTGCATTACCGCGGCCGCGTCAGGTACAAATTTTTCAGGCAATTTGCTGATCATTCAACCTTTATGGCGCCTATAAATGTGCCTATGTACGCCCTTTCTAAAGTTGAAAACCGGCCTTACATCAGCACGGCGCACTTTCCTCAACTATCTGTTTTAAAAGAGAACTGGCAAACCATACGTGATGAGGCCATACTTTTAGAAAGAGAAGAACTTATTAAGGGATCGGATACTTTTAATGATGCCGGGTTTAATTCGTTCTTCAGGCGAGGCTGGAAACGCTTTTACCTGAAATGGTACGGAGATTTCCACCCATCAGCAAAAAAATACTGCCCTAAAACTGTCGAATTACTTAAAAATACCCCCAACATTAAAGCCGCAATGTTTGCGGTGTTGCCTGCCGGCAGCCAGCTTATGCAACACCGCGACCCATATGCAGGCTCATTAAGGTATCATTTAGGATTAATTACTCCGAACTCAGAACAGTGCCACATTGTTGTAGATGGACAAAGTTACGCCTGGAAAGACGGCGACGATGTGCTGTTTGATGAAACTTATATTCATCATGCTGAGAACCAAACCAATATTGACCGTTTGATTTTATTTTGTGATGTTGAGCGCCCGGTGAAAACCATTTTTGGCCGTGCCTGGAACAACTTCTTTGGTTGGTTTGTTATGGCATCAGCATCATCTCCTAATATGGGCGATGATAAAACAGGAAATATTAACAAAGCCTTTAAGTATGTATACTCTATAAGGCTGGTTGGCAAACGCCTGAAAGCTTATAATGAGCGTTTGTATTATGTAGTTAAGTACATTCTGTTTGCCGCTATATTGTATGCCTTATTTTTCAGGCATTTGTTATAACGCCGAAAACACTACGGGTAAGTTTGCTTATGGGTCACGATCATTCACATCATCACCATCATGATCACGCTCCAAAGCTCGATCATTTAAACAAGGCCTTTATCATAGGCATTATTCTCAATTCTGCATTTGTAGTTATTGAAGCTGGCGTGGGCTTTGCCAAAGGCTCCCTATCGCTGCTTACTGATGCCGGCCACAATTTAAGTGATGTAGCTAGTTTAATACTTGCGTTGCTTGCCTTTAAGCTGTCAAAAATTCGCGCCAATAACGTTTACACTTACGGCTACAAGCGGTCTACCATATTGGTATCATTACTTAATGCCGTTTTGTTGGTTGCTGCAGTTGGTGTTATAGCTTACGAGGCAATACTTAGAATTGGGCACCCACAACCAATACCTGGTATTACAGTAGCCTGGGTAGCCTTTGCGGGTATTGCTGTAAACGGTGTAACTGCCTGGCTTTTTATGAAAGACAAGGAGAAAGACCTTAATGTTAAGGGTGCCTACATGCACATGGCTGTTGACGCACTGGTATCATTAGGCGTAGTAATATCGGGCTTAGCCATTTACTTTACCGGCTGGTATTGGATTGACAGCGTGGTAAGCATTATTATAGTAGTGGTTATACTTGCTGGTACGTGGGGACTACTGGTTGATAGCTTACGTTTAGAAATTGACGGTGTACCTAAACAAATGGAACTGAGCGCAATTAAAGATGAGCTGTTAAAAGCCAATGGCGTTAAGGAAATTCACCACATGCACGTGTGGGCATTAAGCACTACAGAAAATGCACTAACTGCCCACATAGTGATTAAAGCCGAAGAAGCCGCAAACTTCAATCAAATCAAAAACGACTTACGTCACCGCCTGGCTCATCTCGATATCCAACACAGTACCTTTGAGCCTGAGTTTGATGGCGAGCATTGCCAGGCAAAAGATTGCAACGTTTAACGAAGTTTAAGTCTTAATTTCTATTTAACCAGTTGCTCAACCGCATTTGCTGTCCTTTCAAACTTAAATTGAGCCAGCACTGCCTGCATAGCGGCTTCAATTTGCGGATTACCTAAGTTACCAATACTACCTTCGTGAGTATGGCTTATCGCTTTATCGGGGTTAAAGTTTCCTTGTTCAATAGCCAAGCCAACCTGTTTGTAAGCATCACGGAAAGGCACCCCATTTAAAACCTGGCGGTTAACCTCTTCAACACTAAAGAGGTACGCATAGCGGGCATCATCCAATATATTTGATTTTACCTCTATATGCTGCAACATAAAGTTGGCCATATGTAAACAGCTCTTTAGCTCGGCAAAGGCTGGGAATAACAGCTCTTTAAGCAACTGCATTTCGCGGTGATAGCCTGATGGCAGGTTGGTAGTCATCATAGCAACGTCATTTGGCAAGGCTTGCAAGCGGTTACATTTTCCACGCATAATTTCCCAAACGTCGGGGTTTTTCTTGTGTGGCATGATGCTGCTTCCCGTTGTTAAATTTTCAGGATAGCTTACAAATGCAAAATTCTGGCTCAGGTACAAAGTTTGGTCCATTGCCATACGCGCCAAGGTTGCCGCCACTGCTGATAGTGCTTGTGCTATTATACGCTCGGTTTTGCCTCTACCCATTTGCGCATAAACTACATTATAGTTCAAGGCATCAAACCCTAATAACTGTGTTGTTAAAGTGCGGTTAAGCGGAAACGAAGAACCGTAACCGGCTGCTGAACCTAATGGATTTTTGTTGGTAATTTTGTAAGCAGCTAAAACAAGCTCTAAATCATCAGCCAGGCTCTCAGCATAAGCACCAAACCATAGTCCAAATGATGATGGCATAGCTACCTGCAAGTGCGTATAGCCTGGTAACAAAACATCTTTGTGTTTATTGCTCAGGCTAATAAGCAAGTTAAAAAGCTGCTCAACCTCTTCCACCACCTGCTGTAATTCGCTCCTGAAAAACAATTTTAAATCAACCAAAACCTGGTCGTTACGTGAGCGGCCACTATGAATTTTTTTGCCGGCCTCGCCAATACGGCGGGTAAGCAATAATTCCACCTGTGAATGTACGTCTTCTACGCCTTGCTCAATTTCAAAGTCGTCGTCCTGTATTTCACGGTAAATGCTTTTGAGCTCGGCTTGTACCAATGCTAAATCATCTTCGCCCATTAGGCCAATGGTTTGCAGCATTTTTGTATGGGCTAAAGAGCCTAACACATCAAATGCAGCCATTTGGCGGTCAAACTCACGGTCGCGCCCAACTGTAAAGTTCTCAACCAGCTCATTAACATTGATAGTTTTTTGCCACAGCTTACTCATGCTGCAAAGATGTATATTTTTATGTAGAGGTAAAAGCAAGAATGCTAAGCATGATGCTCCTCAATTTTTGAGTGTTTATGCGTATCTTTCATAAACAGGTATATAAGCAGTGAAATGCCAATACAAGCCGTAACGTACCAGTAAAACCATGTTGCATGCCCGGCTTGCTTAAACCATAAGGCAATGTACTCGGCAGTACCGCCAAAAATAGAAACAGCTATTGCATAAGGAAAGCCTACGCCCAAAGCCCTTACCTCTGCCGGAAACAATTCAGCCTTTACCACGGCATTTATGGATGTGTATCCGCTCACAATAATTAATGCAACCATGATGAGAACAAAGGCTGAGACAGCATTATTCGTAGTGCTTAAGCTGCTTAAAACCGGCAGCGTGCATAATGTACCTAATATACCAAAAGCAATAAGCAATGGCTTACGGCCAATTTTATCTGACAGTGCTCCAAACGCAGGTTGCAGTAACATAAAAGCAAGCAAGGTGCAGGTTGAAATACCGGTTGCCTGTGTTTTTGAAAATCCGGCAGTGTTAACCAGAAATTTTTGCATGTAGGTTGTAAACGTATAAAATGCAACCGTACCACCCAATGTAAGCCCAACAACCGTAGCAACCGCCCTGGGGTGTTGCATTAACGCGCTGATGGTACCGCGTTGTTTTGCGGTATCATTATCACTAAACGAGGTTGACTCATGCAAACTTTTGCGCAGGTACATTACCGTTATTGCTAAAACTGCCCCTATGCCAAACGGTATACGCCAGCCCCAGCTGTGCAGCTGTGCATCGGTTAAAAAATATTGCTGTAATAGTACCAGTACCCCCAAGGCAATTAACTGACCCATTATTAGCGTTACATACTGAAAACTTGAATAAAAGCCACGATTATGTTTAGCAGCCATTTCGCTCAAATAAGTTGCACTGGTACCATATTCGCCGCCAACGCTTAACCCTTGTATTATACGGGCTAGCACTAGCAATATTGGGGCAGCAATACCAATTTGCTTGTAGCCAGGTACAAACGTAATTATCAACGAGCCAAGGCTCATCAACAAAATGGATGCGGTTAAAGCTTTCTTCCTGCCGTGCCTGTCGGCATAGGTGCCCATTAACCAGCCACCAACCGGGCGCATTAAGAATCCTATAGCAAATATACCGGCAGTATTAAGCAACTGCGCAGTATCATCACTCTCAGGAAAAAACGAAGATGAAAAGTATAATGAAAATGCGGAATACACATACCAGTCGTACCACTCAACCAAATTACCGAGTGAGCCGCCTATAATTGATTTTAAGCGCTGAATTACCGAAAGTGACTGCCTGTGCTGGTTGTTATTATCCATCATTTTGATTGTGCCGTTAAACATACCAAACAGGCGAAGAACTTATGGCAATACTAAAAACTTAAATTTTGGGGTAATGGGTCAAAATCTGTACGGGTTTCGGTAGCTTTTACAATATTACGCACGGTAAAGTCGAGCTCCTGCACAGCTTGTTCCATCATATTTAAAATGGCCGAATTAGCTTCTGTTTCCTCAAGCTTTAATAAACTCATTAACCCCAAAATAGATGCAACCGGCTTTCGCAATTGATGTGATTGCATAAAGGCAACCTTACGCAAAGCTTCATTTTGCTCTAATATTTTTTGTTCGCTTTGTTTGCGTTGTGTTATATCGGTGCTATTGAATGATACACCGATTATTTTACCTCCGCTATCATAAGTTGGGTTATAGCTTACTTTAAACCACATAGGGTCAATACCCGTAAATTTAACGGCCCTTTCATGATTAATACTTTCGCCACTTAAGGCTGTTTGCACATTTTTTTCAAAATCATCAATGTAAGCGGGGTAAATAAATTCAGTGGCTTTTACACCCGCAAGCACCGGTTTACCAAATAGCATGTAAGCTATATCATAAAAGGTTTTATTGAAGGTAATGATCTCCATGTTGCGTCCAATTAGCAAATGGCTCGATTTGGAACTTTCAAAAAACGAACGCAGCTTATTTTCAGAGTTTTTAGCTTCTGTATATTGTTCGCGCAACACGTCAATACTAAGTTCAAACTCAACCATGGTAACCGCTTGCCTTGATAGCAAATGCAACATGCGTTTACGTCGTTCAGACAGTTTTTTTGCTTCGGAACCTAAAACAAACAAGCTGCCTATATGCTGCCCGTCATACGTTACCAATGGCGCACCGGCAAAAAAGCGAATAGAAGGGGCATTTTTTACCAACTGATGATGAGCTAACTGCGTATGCTGCTCAAAATCTTCAACTTCGGTAATCCTATCCTGTTCAAGCGGTATATCAAACTTAACGTCTTCAATATCCAATTGCTCCGCAACGTTACCAAACTTAAAATGCTGTGTTATTTCGCCCTCTACACTTATCACTAAAAATGCAGCTGCAACCTGGCAAGTTTCGGCAGCCAGGGTAACAATGTTTTTCAATTCATTTTCACGGCAGATTTTAAGATCAAGAAATCTCTCCATCGACCGGATTTTATCCAATCCGTTTAAAGGCATAATCAGCTTAGTGAACTCTTAATTGGTTAGTAGGTGTTTAAACAATATACGGCTTAAGCGATGCATAAGTTATAAAACCGGCAATTTTATTATTTAGTATTTAAAAATGGAGGTTGTAAACCAAACATTGCCACTACCTAATGTTATTAGAAGTGCTTATTAAAAGTTGGTTGTAAGCACAAATTGAATGATATGACGCTTGAAAGGCCCGTCGCTTTCATGCTGAAACCAAAACATGTAGCCTAGTTCGGTATCAATATTTTTACTTAATTTGTATCCAAGCGACCCAAATGTCCTGTTTTGATCAAACACACGACCATTTACAGCTTTCTTATTTTGCAGGTTTAAAAACAACTCATTTTGTAAGCCTGCAAATAACCCCTTGGTAAATCCTGTATCGGCAAGAAGTGGAATTTGCACCGTATAAAATATTCGTCCCCGTTGTGAAAAATTGTATGCATCTTCTTTAATCCAGCGCTGCTCAAAGCGTAAACGAAGTGCCATTTCAGTTTTTCTCACCTTAAAGTCATGCTGGTACTGTTCGTAAGCACGATGCTCTGTAGTGCGTACTTCACCGGTTTCGTCAAATTCACGATCAACTTTGAAGGCGTAGCCCAAGGCAACTGCATGTTTTTTATTAAGATGGAAGTTTAAAGCACTTCTTAATAGCAGCGTATTAAGGAATTTGATATCATTTGCCGACCTGACTTGTACATCAGCTAATACATCAAACTTATCGGTAAGCCTTTGCGAATGGTTAATAAAAAGCCATGCCTGCGTCTCAGAAGTTTGCGCAATGCAATTTCCAAAAACGAGACAACCGATGACAGCAAGTGTTAAAAATTTCAAACCGGAGTTTTAAAGCTTGATGTTTAAACTTATAACACGTCTCTTTGTTGGGTATTAAAATATTTTACTGTTATGAATAGAGAAAGAATTGGCTGGACAGGGTTAGGTAATATGGGTACACCCATGGTTAAAAATTTGTTAAAAGCCGGCTATACAGTTGAGGCTTTTAACCGTACCCGCGAGAAGGAGCAAGAAGCGATTGAAGCCGGAGCAACTTCTGCCGCCGATTTAAAGACACTGGGGGCTAATAACGACGTAGTATTTGTAATGGTGTCTGATGATGAAGCCTCCAAAGAAATATTTTCTACAGAGAACGGTTTGCTTTCAGGTGATGTTTCCGGGCGTTTATTTATAAACGTGAGTACCGTGTCGCCAGACACGTCGAAACACATCAATGAATTATGTATTTCAAAAAAGGCCACATTTTTGGAGGCTCCTGTATCAGGAAGTGTAAAACCCGCACAGGATGGCACCTTGATTATTTTAGCCGGAGGCGAAAAGTCTGATTATGAAAGAGCCGAACCTATATTTAAAAACTTAAGTAAAATGTCGGTTTTACTGGGCGCAGTCGGCACAGGGGCATCAGCCAAACTGGCTATCAATTACTTTTTAGCGTTAACCGTACAAGGATTGGCTGAAACTGTGCAGTTTGCCACAGATAGCGGCGTTGATGCCGCCGATATGTTAAACATTATAAACGAAGGCGCAGTAGGCAGTGCAATTACCAAATTGAAAACTCCTTCAATTTTAAATAATGATTTTCCTGCTGCGTTTGCGCTTAAGCATATGTTTAAAGATTTAAGGCTTGCCAAAGAACAACAACTAAATTCTCCCTTAAGTACCCCGCTGTATGAAAGTTTTAAAGCTGCAAACAACGATGGGCTTGGCAATTCAGATCTTATGGCAATTTACAAGCATTTGAAAAAGTAATATAATCAGGTAGAACCGGCATTTGCGGTTCTACCTTTTTTTAAAATACCTTGTATTAGGCGCTGTTCAACAAGAAAACAAAAGACTTTTATTTAACTTTATCAGGCACAAACTTTCCTCATGCCTGAAAATAAAAGCACGCAGAAAACAAAAAAATTAGCGGCTCACTTAGATGCTCACGTGCGTTTAATAATTGCCATTGTAGTAAGTGCTGTAGCGGCCTATATATTTTCATCAAACCTGCCGGTCACCGAAACCATATTAATGACCTGGATTTCATTTGCGTTCAGCATCATCATACCCGAATGGATAACCATATTAAGCGTTCACCCGCGAGATGTACGTAAATATGCCTCCATTCAGGACTCGAGCCGTACGTTTATATTTTTATTTGTATTGAGCGGTGCTGTTATAAGTTTGCTGTCAATCATATTTCTCATGAAATCGCCTAAGGAGGCTACCGAAACGCAGGTGATAGGGCATGTTGCTTTAACAATAGGTTCGGTAATCATATCATGGTGGTTGGTACATACTGTATTTACTCTCAGGTACGCACACTTATATTATGATACTCATAACGATCAGGGACACTCGGTACAGGCTGGCGGATTAAATTTTCCGCAGGAAGAGGAGCCTGATTACCTCGACTTCGTTTACTTTTCATTTAACCTTGGCGTTGCCTTTCAGGTGTCAGATGTAGCCATAACATCGCGCAAAATACGCAGGCTGGTGTGGGTGCATAGTCTTATCTCCTTCGTATTTAACACAGCTATAGTTGCCTTAAGCATTAACATTACATCCGAGCTTATATCCAACCGCTAATAGCAGTTTGTCACGCTCTATAGTTTTACACAACTATGGATATGTAATGTAGCAATCGGTAAGTTATATACGTATCTTTGTATGCAGCAGGTTGCATTGGCATGCTGCTTACCCTAATAATTTAAATTGATGCTGAAGCGAATTTTAGTGCTGGATGATAATGAGGATATACTCGATGTGGTGAACGAAGTGCTTTCGTATGAAAATTTTGAGGTACGTACCACCACTACCAGCAACGATTTTTTACAAGTAGCTCAAAACTACAACCCCGATCTAGTTATACTTGACTACCACTTAGGCGATGGCAATGGCGGTGATATTTGCCGTCAGGTTAAAGCTGATGAACAGTTAGGTAAAGTTCCTGTGATCATATTTTCGGCCTATATTAATCGTAACGAAGATCCTTTATTTGAATGTGAAGCCGTTATTTCAAAACCGTTTGACCTTGATGAACTGGTTAGTAAAGTAACCGATCTTACTTCTCAAAATTAACGGCTTTATACATCTTTCTCTACAGCTTAACCTAGGTATATGTATTTTATAAAATACATTAGGGTTAATTTCTCTCAACAGATTAGCTTTTTTAGCTAAAGGCATTTGTTTGGCACATAATTAGCAATGTATGTTGCAACTAATAATTACTGCCTTATGAAAACATTAAATACTAAAACTCAAGTTCTGCTAAAAACAATTGATGTTGAACTAAAGAAACTTTTAAGTCAGGATTTAGCTGCTTACCGTTTAAGCCAGCTGAAAAATAAAGGCATCAACCAGGGCAACAAACAAGCTGCCTGACCACATAACATCTACCCTATGATTAAAGGAGTTTATATTGAATGTAGACTCCTTTTTTATTTGAACAAAATTTACCTTATAAGCAAAAATACACTTTTAAATACTGTAGGGGCACATTATGGCATACAATTTGAACACTTCAATGATGTACACCAATATTTGATTTCTGATGGCAAAGCGTATAATGATTATAGATGAAGACGTGATGGAGTTAAACCGTTTGTCGCTTTTATTAGGTTGTAAGGGTTATGATGTATGTCCACTACACCGTTCATATAAGGTATTCAGTGAGATATCAAAATGCCACCCTGATTTAATTTTGATGGATAGCATGCTTACTGAAATGGATAGCATGGTAGTAAGTCGTGCTTTAAAAGCGATTGATACATCAAAAAACATCCCGCTGATGTTTATATCAGGCAAAAACTACAACAACTATTCTTACCCGCATATAGTTAACGAAGAAGTTAAATCGGCTGGCATCAATGCTCTTATTGATGATATAGAGTTACAGCTGGCCAGTTAAGAATCTACCAATCCATAGCACGCGCACGTATGCGCTTGATGTAGTGACGAATGTCTAATACAATACCTGCACAGAAATAAAAAATGAGCGGAAACCCTACTGCCAGAAAAGAGGAGTAAATAAAAAACAAACGGATTTTTGCGATTGATACATTAAAACGCTCGCCCATATAGGTACACACGCCAAACGAATAACGCTCAAAAAAAGTCAATATCCTTTGTATCATGTTATATTGAGTTTTAATATTTCATTTCCAATACCACACTGCAAGCATCTTTTGTGATTACAGTAACTACTTTTTAGCTCGAGCAAAGCCTGAGATTCATAAGCAGTTTTCACCTTAACACCCAGTTCTGCAAAATCATTTACTATCTGGTTACTTTCCACACCAAGCGACTCTAGTAATCTTAAGCTGCGGTCAATATACTTTTGCTGGTTATGGTGTTTTCCATAGCTATATAGAAACAGCGAAACAGTATTCAATAAAAGTAAATCAATTGATGATTCGCCAAAGTTTTTTGAACTGATTTTGGACTCCGCATCAAACCGATAATGGTTTACCCAATAATCGTTAACAACAATATTACTAAAAAGTTTACGCAATTCCTTTACCTCTTCGTAATCTAATATTTTGGAAAACAACAGATTAGATACCAGCGTAAAAGCAGCAAATTGCGCCAACCTTACCGTCGGAAAGTTTTGAGGTCTGAGTCGCAAAAATTTCCATAAGTGCTTTTCAATAGGTTTGAGGTTATATTTTGATCGTAAAAACTGATATTCGGTTTTAAGCTTATTTGGGTATTGATCTTTAAAATTATCTTCAAGCATACCCGCTTGCCCAAAAATTAGTGCTTCAACCTGCAAGGCGCTGCTTTTATGCTTACCTAAAATATTTTGAGGCAAAGATTTTGCCATCAACTCAAATGGCAACGCATTAATTTTAAATCCAAAATTTGCTGCTAAAAACTGATAAAACGTTTCCTCCCAGTTGCCTTTATTAAGTTTCAATGCATCAATTACCGTAATTGATTTTTTTTCTAATCGTTCAATCAGCATACGGGTGAACCAGTTTTGCATGGTAACGGCCTGCACCGTACTTATACTTGCCTCGCAGGGTATTATTTGCTTTTTGCCGTAAGCTAAGTCATGATAACGCAGATAGAGTGCTTCGGAGATACGGCTTCCTAGCTCTAATGTAGGCAGCAATTTGCCCTCACTAGTATATATGTCCTCATCGTGCTTATAAACCACGTGAAGTATTACATTATTGTAAGCATTGTCATTGGTATGATTATGCTTGTGCCAGTCTGATGAATTAAGGTGAATTTCAACGTTGCCGGCCCATGTAGTATCTCCAATTTTTATCCTTGCGTTCTGAAAATCGGCACCCGAGTTAAAATTATGCATACCTGCAGATGCAACTTCAATTACTTCACCATTTATAGTTTGAAGACTGCGCATATCAAAAAGCTTAAACTTCCATATATAACGCAAAAAGTCCTCATTGAAAAGCATTGCTGAATATAGGTATTTTAGGTTGTATAATTTAGAAACGTGTCGTGCATTACTTCCTCAGGCGAATTTGGCAACAAACTTACACCAACTGTAGAAGCACAATTCCCCACCAGCTGAGTAAAGTTGGGGAAAACTTAACCACAAGTTAACCGCTATGCGGCTTACTTCGCGTTTTTGGCACGATGCAAAAAGTGTGTTTTTACGTATCTAAGAGGCGTTTTTGTTGCGTTTACTGTTTTTGAGCGGCTGCTGGTACAGCAGTTGCCTAATACTTATCAAACAACAACAAATTAAAACACACAACAACGCACACCCTTTCCCCCTGACTGATATGAAAACTAACTTTACCTTCGCCGCCATCATCCTTTTCGCTGCTGCTATC
>NZ_WQLA01000008.1 GCF_009755275.1 Mucilaginibacter aquatilis
ACTATTTAGTTAAAACCTCCAAAACATTTATGCATCTATTTTGTATAATTCCGCTTACTTGCTCTTAATCAGCACGTTTAATTAAAATAGAGCGTCATGTTAAGCTTTTACAGCATCTGTTGCAGCTTTGGGCGGTCGTAATGATGCGCCCGCTTTGAGCATTTCAGTGGTTATTGTGCGTGTATATTGTTGTATTTCCTGCTGAAAACTCGCTACGGATGCACCCGACCGAATTTCTTCCAAACGCTTTTCCCAATTTCCGGTGAGTTCAGCTTGCGCAATTTGCTGGTTTTTAACTACCCCGTATACAGATAGGCCAACTTCTGTTGGCAGTAGATTCTTCTTTTCCCTTTTAATATAGTCGCGCTTTATGAGTGTTTCTATAATTGCTGCGCGTGTAGCCGGAGTGCCCAGACCGCTATCTTTCATTGCATAGCGTAATTCTTCATCCTCAATTTCTTTACCTGCAGTTTCTAGTGCTTTAAGCAATGATGCTTCATTGTACATAGGCTTAGGCTTGGTTTGCTTTTCAAGCACGGCCTTATTAGTGATGGGTAATTGCTCGCCCGGCTCAACTTTTGGCAGGGATGCATTTTCCTCATCCTTCTTTTCTTCATCTTTATCATTAAACACTGCCCGCCAGCCGGCTGTATTAATAACCGTTCCACTGGCCATAAATTTAGCCCCCGATTGAACGGCAATCTTTGTAATCTCCTTTATGCAATCTTGATGAAAAGCCTCAAGCATACGGCCGGCAACCATATCATAAATTGTCTGCTGATCGGGAGTTAATTGTCGCGGCGTTTCTCCGGTAGGTAAAATAGCGTGGTGATCAGTCACCTTTTTTGCATTTACGCTTCGCTTGTTAAGCTTAGTAGTGCCTAAAAAGGTTGCCTGTTTGCCAAAGTTTGAATGATCTGTAAACTTACTTATAAGGGAAGGCACTGTAGCAAAAACATCATCACCTATATAACGGCTGCCTGTACGCGGATAGGTCACTAATTTTCCTTCGTACAAGTTTTGCAACAGGCTAAGGGTGTAATCGGCTGTAAATCCTCTTCTTTTATTTGCTTCCTGCTGTAAACTACTTAAATCGTGCAATAGCGGCGGCGGTTCTTTACGAGGTTTGGCTTCAACACTTAAAATATTGCCGCCCTGGGCATAGCCGGATGCAACATCTTCAACGGCATTAACAACGCCTTCTGCATCAGCCTTAGTTTTATAGCTATCAACCGATATTGCCCTGAAAGCAGTTCCGTTTTTATCTACCTGTATGGCAACCTGGTAATATATCTGCGGAACAAAGTTTTTATTTTCAAGATAACGTGAACAGATCATAGCCAGTGTAGGCGTTTGCACTCTGCCAAGTGATAAAACTGACCGCGTACCCGACGCCAGGCTTAATGCCTGGGTAGCATTCATGCCCACTAACCAATCTGACTGGGAACGGCAGTGAGCAGAATTAAACAAAGTATCATAATCAGAGCCGGGTTTGAGGTTGCGAAAACCATCTTTTATGGCTTCATCTGTTTGCGATGATATCCATAAGCGTTTGAACGGCTTTTTACATTTGAGGTAGTAATATATATACCTGAATATTAATTCGCCTTCGCGCCCGGCATCCGTAGCTACAATAATTTCTGAAGCTTCTTCAAATAAAGTCTTAATAGTGTTAAGTTGCTTTACGGCCGACGGGTCATCAACCATACCATCTTTTGTTTTAGTTTTACGTACAGATAGTTTAAACTTTTGCGGAAGCATGGGAAGGTTTTGTACACTCCACCTGTAATACCCATATTCCTGCGGAGGCGCTAGCTGCAACAAATGACCAAAGGCCCAGGTAAATGTGTATCCTTTGCCTTCAATATAACCATCCTTTTTAGTGTTTGCTCCAAACACCTTTGCAATTTCGCGGGCCACAGAGGGCTTTTCAGCAATAATTACTTTCATATAATACGAAACCGGAGTGTGATAGCTTTACCTATTGCGTCAGCTAATCGGTTTGAGTCAAAATTTTCATTGTCTTTAAATTTCCACTTTTCGCCATCGCGCTGCAAAACCTTCATTTCTCCGTTTACGAGCAACTCCAATTCATCAACCCTCCGATCATTGGGCAGAGCGCTCAATAGTTTAAAGGTATTGTCAACATTTTCAAAATTCAGTCTTAGTAGCTGTCCCATATATATGTGCGGCGAAATTAGTTATTGCTTATTACGACAACAATGTATGTTGATAAATGCCTTTTTATTGAAATATGGCCGTTTCGTAATATTTTTGTACCGATGACGGATTTAAATGAGTTCGAGTGTGAAATGCTTGATGTGCTTTTAGAAGCATTTGGCGTACCTGATAACCTTACACGCCTGCAGATAATGCAGCTTTTTAATGACGATGAGGCGTTAGCTTATGCTATGGTACGTGCCCTGTTAAGAGAGGGCCTTGTGGGCATATCGGGCAACCATGGTGATTATGAACTGCCCGACCGACTTGTACTTATGCCTAAAGGCGAACGCTTTTTAAAAGAGGGCGGTTTTATGCGCCGTTTTAAAGAAGAGCAGAAAAAACCGCTGGAGGTTGGCGGCACCCTGGCCAAACTTCAGCAGCAAAATATGAAGCTTCAGAATTTAAAGCTTGCTAATGAAATTGAAATAGGAAACTTTAAAAGGGAGTTACAACAAGGGCAAACTTTAAAATATTTATTATTTGCACTTGTTGTAGTTGCGCTTATTCTCGGTTTTATTCTTGGCCGTACACTTTAATATAGTACCTTCCGTTAATCCTCATCGGCACTATTTTTAAGTTTCATCAAAAGCGCATAGGCGTTTTTGGCGACTACACGTGTATTTACCGTTAAACTTTTACTGTTTATCTGTTGCTTTCCGTTATGTTGATTGCCTAAAGTAACAGGCATCATTTTAAATGACGAATCATTTAAAGCCTTAAATACATAATGTGCGTTTTGCCACCTTACAACGGCACTTTCAGGCACCGTTAAAGCTTTATGATTGGCAACCTCTACTTCGGCATTCATAAACATACCAGGCAAAAGTGTGGCATCAAACTTTTCAAAATGGCAATGTACACTTGCCATCCTATCTTCATTAAGATTTTTGCTGATTAATATAATTTCGGCCTCATATTTTTTACCGGGATTATTAATAGTGTAAGTAGACACTTTTTGGCCTATTGCAAGCTGGTTTACATCCTTTTCAAAAACTTCAAGTGCCAGGTGAATATCTTTTGGGTTTACTAGTTCAAATAACACATCAGTGGGCGAGGTGTACTTGCCTATGTTTACATTTACTTTTGATACAAAACCATCAATAGGCGACAAGATGTGAACGCTTTTTGAAATATTGGACGCTGTAAGGCGGTTCGGATTAATGTCTATCAACTCCAGCTTTTGAGCCAGCGAACGCATTAATATACGTTGAGTTTCCATTTCGGCCTTAGCCTGCTGAAACACTTTATCGCTGGTGGCTTTACTTGCGTTTAATTCCTGCTGTCGGCGGTATTCGGTTTCGGCAAATTGAAATTTTTCTTTGGCAGATAAGTAGTCCTGTTGAATTTGTATAAACTGCATGTCCTCCAGAATGCCTAATACCTGCCCTTTGCGCACGTGCACACCCGGCAATAAATCAGTACTTTTAAGGTAACCGCCCAAGGGGAAACTTACGCTTACGGTACTTTGCGGCGGCACATCTATAGCTCCCTGCAACTTCAAAGTTCCGGTTACATTACTCATGGAAAGTGTGTCAATTTCCACTCCGGCGTTTTTTAATTGTGCGGGTGTTAAATTAACTAACGTTGTATCTTGCAACTCTTCTTCCTCATGGCTTGCTACCTTTTTTTCGGTACAGCCGGTAAGTATAAAAAGCGTCACTAAAAGTGATATATAAGTCTTCATTTTATGCTTTATAAATTATAGAGTTTTTGAGCCTGAATTACCGAATTATTATAGTTATATAACAATTCCAGATACTCGTTTCTGATGCTTATAGCCTGATCGACCAATATTACCCATTGCAGGTAATCAATCTCGCCACCTGTGAATTGCTTGCTGGCAGTGTTAATGATTAAGTCGGCATTTTTAAGCCCTTGCCCCTCAAAGTAGTTAAGACTTGCAGCATATTTTTGTATTTGCCTAACTGCATTATGTTGTTCGGTTTTCAACTGCAGTGCAGCGTAAGCAGTACGGTTTTGAGCCAGCTGCCATTCAACCTTGGCTGATGATATACGTGCCGACTGTGCACCTGCAAATATAGGTATACTTACACCTGCCGATACATAATTGAACCGCTTACCGGCGCCAAAATTTGTTTCGAGGCCATTTACTATTTGTGAGCCTGCAATACTCTGGTTATTGTACCCGGCGAACAAATCAGGCAATAGTTTAGCCTTTTCGGTACGCCAGCGCCAGCGGGCTGCTTCGGCCTGATGATTGTAAAGCTGCACTTGCGGAAAGGCATTAACATCAGCGGGTGTTAGCAATTGAGCATTTACTCCGGGCTTAAGCGTTTGATAAGCCGGCACATAGGCAACAGAGTCATTGAGCAGTATATTGAATTGTTTTAAAGCAATCTCCTCATCGCCAATAACCAGGTTAAGCTGATTATTAATTTGCTGGTGGTGTGTTTGTGCTGTTGTTTTTTCAAGAATATTGGCCTCCCCTACTTTAAAGCGCAAGTTGGTTTTTCGCTCAAACAAAGTATAAATACTATCAGCATAGCGCAACAGCTTTTTCTTTTCGTTTAACCACACTAACTGGTAATAAAGCCTTCGCACATCAGCTTTAACATCTTGCTGAGTAAGCCGGGTTTGTTGCTGTGCTGCGAGGTAACTCTCCTGCAATGCACGCTTTTGGTTTCCATAAACTGTTGGAAAACTTATAGCCTGGGTAACACCTATGCGCGTGTCATTATTAATACTATTTATTTGACCATAATCGGCGCTGAACTGTGTTTTCGAAATATCAAACGATGTTTTTTGCCGCACACGTTCCACTTCTTCATTCAAGCGGCTACCCTGCATTTGCAGGTTATTTTTGAGCGCTATATCAACTGCTTTTTCAACGCTTAATACGGGCGATTGCTGTGCAAAAGCCGAGGACGTGCCCAGCATCAGCAATAAAATAACTAAAGGAGTGGGTTTTACCTTATTTTTGAGTTCTTTCATAAATAAGAGGTAAAGCGCCGGTAACACAAACAACGTCAATAATGTAGCTGTTATTAAGCCGCCTATTACTACGGTAGCCAAAGGACGCTGAACCTCGGCCCCTGCACCATTACTTAAAGCCATTGGTAAAAAGCCTAACGAGGCTACTGCCGCCGTCATTAAAACGGGGCGCAGGCGGTTACGTGTACCTTGCACCACCAAATCAAGCGCATTGGTTACTATGCCTTCTGCCCTAATACGGTTAAACTCTGAAATGAGCACGATGCCATTTAACACAGCTACACCAAACAAGGCTATAAACCCTACCCCGGCCGATATACTGAATGGCATGCCTCTGAGCGCCAAAGCAAATACACCACCAATGGCAGATAACGGTATTGCTGTATAAATAAGCGCACCTTCTTTGAACGAAGAGAAAGCAAAATACAGCATAATGAAAATCAATAACAAAGCAACAGGCACAGCAATGCTCAGTCGCATTTTGGCCTGTTGAAGGTTTTCAAATGCTCCTCCATAAGTTATGCTATATCCGGGAGCAAGCTTTACCTGACGGTTCACTTTTTGTTGCAGCTCCTCTACAATTGATTGCACATCCCGACCCCTAACATTAAAGCCAACGGTTATACGCCGGCGTGCATTTTCGCGCTGAATTTGATTGGGTCCTTCAATTTCTTCTACCGTTGCTACCTGTTGCAACGGTATCTGCGCTCCACGGGGTGTTGATATAAGGAGATTTTGTACATCTGTCAGATTTTTTCTGCCCTCGCCGCCAACGCGTACCACTAAATCAAAGCGTTTTTCGCCCTCATAAATCTTACCGGCAGCAGCACCAGCAAAAGCTGCGTTAACAGTGCGGTTAATATCTGATATGTTTAAACCATACTTGGCAATTTCAATACGGTTGTACTTAATAACTACCTGCGGCATGCCTGTTACTTTTTCAACATACAAGTCGGCAGTGCCGTCAACCGTTTTACTGATGCTGCCTATTTGATCGGCATAGCGGGCAAGTGCATTTAAATCTTCTCCAAAGACTTTGCAAACTACATCTTGCTTTGCACCAGTCATTAGTTCATTAAATCGCATTTGAACCGGGTATTGATAGCCTTGGGTAACGCCTGGAACAGCCTCTTGCACAGCATCCGACATCTTTGAAGCCATTTCCTGGAAACTTCCGGCGCTTGTCCATTCCTTTTTAGGTTTGAGTACAATAATCATGTCGCCTCCCTCAATAGGCATTGGATCTGTTGGGATCTCGGCACTACCAATGCGTGAAACAATTTTCTCTACTTCAGGAAATTTGCTTTGCAGCAGTTTTGAAACCTGTTGAAACGTTGCTATTGTTGTACTGAGGTTAGTTCCTACCAATAACCTTGTTTCTACCGCAAAGTCACCCTCTTCCAACTGCGGAATAAACTCGCCGCCCATGCGTGTAAATAATATTACAGCAATGGCAAATAATCCGAAAGCTGCAGCCACCAATATTTTCCGCACTTTCATAGCCTTTAAAAGCCAGCGTTGATAAAACACTTCAAGCTTACTCATTATCCTGTCAGACCAGTTGGCTTTGTGCGATACGGTTTTGCTGATAAGCAATGAGCTGATCATTGGAACATAGGTAAGCGATAAAATGAATGCACCTAAAATAGCAAAGGCCACAGTTTGGGCCATAGGCTTAAACATTTTACCTTCTATGCCCGACAATGATAATATAGGCAGATATACAATTAGTATAATTATTTGACCAAAAACTGCCGCGTTCATCATCCTTGAGGCGGAGCCGGCAACCTCATCGTTCATCTCTTGCTGCGATAGCTGATTTATACCAGCATATTGTTTTGAAAAATGCAGATGGTGCAAAATGGCTTCAACAATAATTACAGCACCATCAACTATTAGCCCAAAATCAAGCGCCCCCAAACTCATAAGGTTGCCACTAACGCCAAAGGTGTTCATCATTATAATGGCAAACAACATGGCCAGCGGTATAACTGATGCTACAATTAAGCCAGCCCTTAAGTTGCCTAAGAATACTACCAGAACAAATATTACTATAAGCGCTCCTTCAAGTAAATTATTTTTTACTGTGCCAATGGCATTATTAACCATTTTTGTCCTGTCCAAAAACGGATCAATCACCAGGCCTTCAGGAAGCGTTTTTTGTATTTGAGCAATTCGCTCTTTTACATTCTTGATAACTTCTGATGAGTTTTCGCCCTTGAGCATCATCACTATTGCACCGGCAACTTCGCCCACCAGACTGTAGTTAAGCGCGCCATACCTTATGGCAGCTCCTGTACGTACATCGGCCACATGCTTAATTAGTACAGGGGTTCCATCGGGCGTGTTCTTTACCACTATATTTTCAATATCGGCTATGTTGGCCGCAAGTCCTTCGCTACGTATGTATAATACAGTTGGCCCTTTTTCAATGTAAGCGCCTCCTGTGTTTTCGTTATTGGTATGTAGCGCGTTAAATACATCAGTAATGCTAAGGTTTACCGATTTAAGTCGTGCCGGGTTTACGGCCACTTCATATTGCTTTAGCTCACCGCCAAAGGTTGATACATCGGCCACGCCTTTTGTACCCAAAAGTTGCCTGCGTACTATCCAGTCTTGAATTGTGCGTAAATCGGCCAGGCTGTACCGACCTTCATAGCCCGGTTTAGGTCTTAACACATACTGATAAATTTCGCCCAAACCTGTGGTAACAGGTGCCAGTTCGGGCTTACTGGCGTTTTCATCAATTTCAACCTGCGAAAGCCTTTCGGTAACCTGTTGCCGGGCCCAGTATATATCGGCATCATCAGCAATTACAACTGTGATCACCGATAGTCCAAACCGCGACAGACTACGGCTTTCCTTAATACCCGGAATGTTACTAATTGCCTGTTCAATAGGAAAAGTGATTAAACGTTCAACATCCTGCGCTCCCAGTGATGGCGCGGTTGTTATTATTTGCACCTGGTTGTTTGTTATATCAGGTACAGCGTCAATTGGTAAACGGGTAACTTCGAAAATGCCGTAGATGATCCACAGCAGCATCAAAGCTCCAATTACCAGTTTATTATTAACTGAAAACTGAATTATTTTATTGAGCATGTAAGTGCTTAAATTGCTGAAAAGAAAATGCAACTGCATACACTTCTACCTTAGAGGTGAAGCTTTACAGATTACAATTAATTAAAAAATAAATAAGCTATGATTACACGCAGGGAGGCCTGAACGGAGATGCTAAAGCCGGATTAGGAAAGTACTGATGCTGGTAAACAGGGTAGTTTGTTAGTATGCGTTTTTCAGGCGTTAAACTTACTAGCGTACGCACCGTGGGCAAAAAAAGCACATGGGTAGGATGCACATCGAGCTTTTTAAAAGGAAGCTGCATATCACGATCATCATCATTATCGTTTAAATCGTTGCCCCAGTAATGCATTGAAATGAACGTTGCAAAACTAACGCTGTTGTCCCGCTCCTTGTGCTCGGCAAAATGCTCAAACAGCACAGGCAGCTTTAACAGCTGGTGCAGTTCGGTTGTATCTGCTGCAAGCAGTACAAGCATTAAATATATGCACAACTTTTTCAATGCTGCAAATTTATAAATTATATTAAAGATGTGCTTTTAAATAATTGCAGTTTAATCTTGTAGCGAGTATCAAACAAAAACGGCCACAAAGATTGCTCTTTGTGACCGCTCAGGAGTTTAATTATAGTTTAGCAGGTAAGTTTTATAAGGCGTAGCGCAAGGTTACGCCAAAGGTTCTTTGATCGCCAAGCACAGCAGCGTACTGGCCCGCATTGCCGCCGGCTGGCAGCAGCTGCTCAAAGTAGTTTTTGTTAAGCAGGTTGCGGCTCCATATATAGGCCGAAATGCCTTTGATGGCTCTGAACCCGGCCCGCGCATTTAGTATACTATACCCACCTATGTTTAAGTAAGCGGAAGGCGAAGGACTTGAAGAGAACTTTGACCGAAAGAAACCATCGGCAGCAATGAAGAAACGGGTGTCTTTGTTAATGTATTTGGCCACAGTACTAAACTCGCCACCTAATGAGCCGGCCCATTTTGAGATACCTGGCAACCTGCCGCCTGAAATATCTTTAAAGGCAACTTGTTGTCCGTTCACTGTGAGTCCGGTTTCTTCTAACGGAAGCGGCGCATTGGTAAACTTTACATACTTGGCATCAGTATAAGCAGCAGCTCCGTAAACTGAAAAGTTTTGGCTTGCTCTGAAGTTACCGTCAAACTCCAAGCCCTTAACGTTTACTTTATCAGCATTAGCTATGTAACCACGGTTTACGCCAAGCTCGGGTGATTGCACATTGGTTTGGTAGTTTTTAATATCAGAGTTATGATAATTAAGATTTAAAATAAGGTTGTTAAGTGGTGTGGTTTTAACGCCTACTTCGTAGTGCTTTGTATTTTCGGGTTTAATAACGGCCAAGCTCAAATCGGCAGTAGTACCACCTACAACACTTGGCAAACCGGCAACGTTAACGCCTACTGGCTTAAAGCTGGTTGAATAAGTGGCAAAGGCGTTAATGCGTTTACCTGGTTTATAGGCAGCGGTAACCGAATAAGTAAAGTTTTTTTCATCGGCACTGGCATCATATTGCTGACTACTGTAAACCAGATTTTTGATTTTTTGCAATTCAGATTTTACTGCTGCGCTGTAATTGCTGTTTCCAATATCTAGACCGCCGCGGGCAGCGCGATTATAGTACACGTCTTTATTATCATAATTTATACGTGCACCCGGCAAAATATGAAAGCCTTTGAATACCTCCAGGTCAATGCTGGCAAATGCTGCCGCACTTTGTGATTTTATTGAGGCATCGGTATAAATACCATACCCTTCTAACAAACCGGGCGTGGCCCATAATTGATCATTTGTAGTGCCGGGCGTGTTAGCATTGTTGCCGGTGGTGCTTTTGGCAAAACGCGCCTGCGCCGACCCGGACTCTTCAGTACCTGTAATATCAACTTTTTGGTCGATGTAGAATAAACCAATAACACCACTCAACTTTTCGGTTAACTGGCCGGCATAACGTACCTCCTGTGACCAGCTTTTATGCTTTGCCGGGTTTTGCGATTTAGCCAGCACGGGCAAGCCTGTAAAATCGCGATCATTTGATGGATCCCAGTTCCAATAGCGCCATGCAGTTGTTGATGTTAGCGTACCGGGCCCTATTTTAAAGTCAGCATTTAAAGAAGCACCTCCTAATTGGTTACCTGATCTCCATGGTGTGTCATGATCAATAACACGGTCAAAAGCATTAAGACTTGGCAACTTGTAATTTAAGTCGGCAATGATGTTGTTGAACTGCCGGTAAGCGGCACGTTTGGTGGTTACAACCCCTGCAACAACCTGTGCATAACCATCAGGTTTTTGATCAGTTATATCGCCGGCAAGTGTAAGTGCTATATCGTCGGTTGGTTTGTATAGCAACTGTGTACGGCCGCCAAGGTTATTTATATCATTTGTTGCTCTACCGGTACGTATATTATCAACCAGGCCGTTACGCTGGGTACCTGAGAATGACAAACGACCGGCAATTTTTTTACTTAACGGACCAGACACGGATGCCTTTGCCTGTATGTAGCCATAATTACCATAACTGGTTTCAAAAGTAGCTTCGGGCGTAAAACTGGCTTTGCGGGTAGTTATATTGATAGCGCCTGCGCTGGTGTTTTTACCAAACAAAGTTCCCTGCGGACCGCGTAAAACTTCAATACGGTCAATATCTAAAAAGTCGAGCGTGGCTGCAGCCGGACGCGCATAGTAAACACCATCAACGTAGAAGCCAACGCCGGGGTCAAGACCATCATTGGTTAACCCAAACGGCGACCCAATACCACGTATGTTAATACCTGTATTACGCGGATTTGAAGAGTATAACTGTACTGAGGGGATGATTTCCTTAACCCGGTTTACGTTAAACGCCCCGGCCTGGTCAATTTGTGAACCACCCACAACCGAAATAGGTATAGGCACATCCTGCACCACCTCTACCCTCCTGCGCGACGTTACCACAATCTGGTCAAGCAAAGCATTTTCTACTAGTACCAGGTCTATCGGCGCTTCCTGAAGTTGAAGTATTTGAAAATCCTGTGGTTTGAAACCCACGGCGCTTATTTGCAAGTAAAACGGGGGTTGTTGTTTAGTTTCAATAGTAAAAGCACCGTTATCATCAGCACTTACCGCTGTTTTGGTACCGCGTATAGCAACGGTTGCACGTGCAATGGCGCTACCGTCGGTTCGTTTTACAATACCCGTAATTTTGCTTTGAGCAAACGCAAAGCTTGCCGTAAGCAAAAAGAAGGTAAATGTGAGTAATTCCTTTTTCATGAGTTGTGTTATATGGTTTACGTCTATAAGTATTTTGATTGCAGCATCGTGACGAAACATAGCTATGCTATTGGCCTGCCTGAGGATGCCTTATTATACAGCAAGAAATTATGGGATTGGATGAAGAAGATTATCTACAGCAACAACAAGCGTACTTTGCGACAGTACAATAATTTTGAGGAGTTGACTTTACTCTCAGGCATAAAGCGTTGTTGTTGATTTCTTTAAAGGCTTTCATTTGTTCTGCAATTATAGCACATCAAATTTAATCTACCAAATCTATAGACAAAATAGTTTTTAATATTTGTTGCTCATCCATTTATGTATTTGACGCAAATCACCTACTTGAGTGACGATGGTCATCTCCAGAAAGTACATAAGCGATCACTTTTGTAGTTGAGCGACTGATTTGCTCAAGTTGTACTTAAATGGTCAAATGCCATTAAATTCAATTACATAACATGAGTCATACTTTTCATATCCCCGTATTGGGCTTAGCATTTTCGGTTGACACTCCGCTTAAAGTTGCACGCTATGGCATATCATCAACAGTTTCAATAGTTGATGATGAACTTTTAGAACGCATGCGTAAATATCACTGTGAGCAAAATGCGCTACCTTTTACACCTATTAACAAAACCGAACCTGAAAGCAGAACCAAACGCGTAACTGCCTATTTAAATCTGCTGCATAAACTGGTAAATCAACAATTTGACGAGTTGCGCAAGTTGCCTTTTAATCATTGTTCTGATATTGATCGCTACTTTGAACTGTTACCACCGGGATCAGAATTAAAACATGGCTATGAGTTAATGTCCGAGTATCCGGAATGTGATAGCAAGCGCATTTTTCAGTCATTATTACGTTCACGTATCCATATGGGGGCTATTGACGTAAATATTATGTCGAAAGTTGATAAAATGAATTACACTGCAGAAGGCAACCCTGCCGGCGAAGAAAATTCAGATGCGCTGGCAGCATTAAAGGGCTTTGCCCAAAGCAACCTCCAGTCATCAATTATTTTATCAGCCGGTATGAATCCGCGCTTATACAGTTACCTTGAAAACTTTGCAGACTTTTATCCCGACGAAAACGGACAGCTCCGCAAAAAAATAATTTTGAAGGTTAGCGATTATCGTTCGGCATTAATACAGGCCAAGTTTTTAGCTAAAAAAGGATTGTGGGTATCAGAGTTCAGGATAGAATCGGGCCTGAATTGCGGCGGACATGCCTTTGCTACTGATGGCCTGCTGCTTGGACCTATATTGGAGGAGTTTAAACAAAAAAGGCTGCAAATGGCTAATGAGCTTACACAAATGTACCAGGCAGCTTTAGCAACAAAAGGTATAACAACTCATAAGCCTAAATTAAAAGTAAGTGTGCAGGGAGGTATTGGAACGGCTTATGAAAATACGTTTTTAATGAAGCATTATCAGCTATGTGCAACAGGCTGGGGAAGTCCGTTTTTGCTGGTACCAGAGGTAACCAACGTTGACCCCGACACCTTACAAAGTTTGGCCAATGCCGGTAAAGATGACTTTTACATCAGTAACTCTTCACCCCTTGGTGTATTGTTTAATAATTTTAAGGGCAGCACAATGGAGCAGCAGCGCCTGCAACGCATTGAAAAAGGTGTACCAGGAAGCCCTTGCGTTAAAAAGTTTTTAGTAAGTAATAGCGAGTTTACCCAAGAGCCAATTTGTACGGCATCACGCCAATACCAAATGCTTAAAATAGCGCAATTACAAGAGCTTAACCTACCACAAAAGGATTACCAGCAACAAGTGGAAGCAGTAACCGAAAAGATATGCTTATGCGAAGGCCTATGCACATCGGCCTACATAAAAAACGATATGCTTAAGCCGCGCGAAAGCAAAGCTGTAGCTGTTTGCCCCGGTCCTAACCTGGCTTACTTTAAAAATGTTTATACTTTGGGTGATATGGTTAAACATATATACGGACAGGTAAACCTTTTGCAAAATGTGGAACGGCCTAACCTGTTTGTTAACGAGCTTAATTTATATATTGATTACCTGCGAAAAGAGATAAGCAGCCATTTACAAAACTGGAATGGAAAGCGGGAAAATTACTTGCTTAAATTTAAAAACCAGTTACAGGATGGTATAAACTACTATAAACAATTGCTGCCCGAGCTTACCGGACAAACGCAGGAATATCTGAATAAAATGTATAAGGAGCTGCTGATTTCCGAAGCGCACCTTGAAGCATTAGATTTAGGGCTAATGGCTATTTAGAACTGAACCCCACCTTAATTATAAAGAAGCGGCTCAATGTATTGAGCCGCTTTTTTTATAAGCAAAATACTCCATAAATTGATAAATCTGTATTGAGTTAAAAAAGTACTCAAGCAAATAGTGCTAAAGCTAATTAAACACTAATGTTCTCTTTTATTGAGTTACATTCATTTGCGCAAATGCAGTCCTTGCCTATACATTTTTGCCTTGCCATAAAAACGATTGTTGTCAGTTTTTCATTTTTTGCAATCGCTCAATAGCTAATATTTGAATTACGCTACCTTTCTTTTCAATAATCCCTTCCTCTTTAAAATCGGTAAGGGTACGGCTAACGGTTTCGCTGGCTATACCGGCCATTGATGCCAGTTCTTCTCTGGAAGCTGATATTTGCTCTTGTGCACCTGCGTATTTGCTTAGTCTTAATAAAACATTAGCCATTCGTTTCCTCACAGACAAATAAGCCAACTCAATCAACTGATCTTCTTTTTCCCTGATGTTGTTGGCCAATATCTTAAAAAACTGCCTGCCTAAATCAGGATATTTATAAAGCAGCTCGGTAACCATATCTTTTGGCAACAGGCACACTGCCGAATCATCTAATGCTTCAGCGGTCTCGGCATGGTCAGCTTCCAACAACAGCGCATGCAGACCCAGGTAATCATCCGCCTGGTAAATGCCGGTAATTAATTCCCTGCCATCTGGTGCCATTTTAGTGGTTTTTATGTTGCCTTCAATAACCAGGTAAAGCCCCTGAGGCTGATCGCCGTCATAAAACAGTATCTGCTTCTTTTTAATCTGACGTATCTTTCGTCCAGCAATCATGCTTTTAAGTTCCCTTATTCCCTTACCATTGCCTTCGGCCAAACGCTCAAGGTTTTCCAGTGAGCGGCTGTAATAAATTTCCAGTTTTTGCTTTTTTTGCAAACGGCTTTCAATTGCGTTCAGCAACTCTACATCGTCAAATGGTTTGGTTAAATAATCATCAGCGCCAAGTTCCATACCTTTACGGTGATCAACGCGCTCAGCCTTTGCGGTTAAAAAAATAAATGGAATGGCTTGTGTATGCATGTTTTTGCTTAAACGCAACAATACGCCATAACCATCCAGTTCGGGCATCATAATATCGCACAAAATTAAATCAGGCTGATGCGCAGTAGCCAGTTCTACGCCGGTTTTACCATTATCAGCCTCGATTACCTTATAGCCCGATAAGCCCAGTATCTCGGCAGTACCTTCGCGTATATCTGCGTTGTCTTCAATAATTAAAATGGTTTTCATGATGATAAAGGAAATGTTAAAACGAACGAAGTACCCTGGTTTACGGCACTTTTAAAATGAATTTGCCCATCCATTAAAGCCACGTGCCGGGTTACAATGTTAAGACCAAGGCCCGTACCCGGGATGTTGCCGGTATTATGCGCTCTAAAAAAAGCCTCAAAAAGATGTTTCTGATCTTCAGGCGGAATACCAATGCCATTGTCTTTAACGGTGATGGTAAACTCACTCGCAGAAAGCTCAGTATTGAATTCAATAAATGTGTTTTCGCCCGAGTATTTGATGGCATTGCCAATCAGGTTTACAACGCAGTTTTTAAGCAACGAGCGATCAAGTGTTACGGTATTACCGGTGCCGGTGTGCTGGTATATTATATTTTGATCTTGCTTGGCAACCAGCTGCATTTCTTCGGTAATTTCTTCTCCAAACTTTAAAACATCAAAAGTTGAGCTAACAGCATGTGTTTTACCGGCTTCCAGTTTTTCAAGCGAAAGGAAATCGTTGAGTATGGAAGTAAGATTGTTTACCCCCGCCTTAATTTTAGTAACATGCTTTTTGATGTTGCTACTTTCGGCTTGTTGAGCATATTTTTCAATAAGCACGGCCGATAGCTGGATTGCGCTCAAAGGTGTTCTGAACTCATGTGATGCCATAGATACAAAACGGCTTTTGAGTTGATTAAGTTCTTTTTCCTTTTCAAGCGATACACTTACCTCCTCTTTTGCAAACTCCAGGGCCTGCACTGTTTCTTTTAAAGAGCTGGTGCGTTCCTCTACCAGTTCTTCCAACCGGGCGGCATGTTCTTTTAAGCGGTCTTCTGCTTCTTTAGCACGGCTCAGATCATGTATAAAGCCTGTATAAATTTTCCGGCCTGAAACTGCTACTTCACTCACTGCCAACCTGAAGGGGAACACAGAACCATCTTTACGTAATCCTGTTACCTCGCGGCCGATGCCAATAATATGTGCATGGCCGGTATGCTGGTACCGCTCAATATATGTATCATGTCTTGCCTTATCGGGCTGTGGCATCAGCATAGATATGTTGTGACCTATAACCTCATCAGGCACGTACCCAAAAAGCTTACATGCCGATGGGTTTATTGATTCAACTACTCCCCGTTGGCTGATAGTAATTATACCATCAATGGCATTTTCTATAATAGCATTCAGCAAAGCGGCATTATCCATAGACTTATTTATTGGGTAAAAATAGTGATTAAGTTCTTTCAAAATTACAACCATCATCAGCCTAAAATGTGACCATCGTCATTTTTGATTATGTTTGATTCCTGCATTTAGCTTATAAAACAAATAGTTAATAACACTAAACTTTTCAACAATACAATCAGCAATTTGGCATCATTTAAGGCAATACCTATTTTTATCGGGTAATTATGATTTCCCCTGATTTTAAAACCTTACACGCTCAGGTGCAACAAAAGGCGCCTATAGTTTCTATTATCTCATCCTATTTATCATTGCAACCCAGCAGGCGAGGCATGAGAGGTAACTGCCCATTTCACACCGATCAAACTAATTCGTTAATGGTAAGTGCTGAAAAAAATATTTTTAAATGTTTTGGCTGTGGTGAAGAAGGTGGACCTGCTGAATTTATATCGCGCATTGGCAATATTCCTATTGAGCAAAGCATTGAGTTACTTGCCGGACGTTTAAATATTACCCAAAACGCATAACGCAAATCCCTGGTTTATATAATTGATATTCACCTCTGTGTCTGGTTTAGATTACTAATTGTTATATGTGCACCATAGATAGGTAGCGCGTTCATCTTTTACTTACAAATTTAGTTTTCAACAAAAAATGTTTAAAATCTAAATACGATTTGCTAACTTTTTTAGCATACATTTGTACTTAGATTTATGGACGAGTTTTATATTGACATACAGTTAAACCGCGGACTTACCAGAATACAGGTAGATGAAGTACCTTCACATCAGTGGGATTTTCCGTTCATTCCGCAATTTATTGTGGAGTTCTATCATCAAAACGAATTTATAACCCTAACCTTACAACTTGAACACGGCACCTGGTATGATCGTAATTTACGCATAGCCGAGGATGAAGAAATTAAACAGCACCTGGATGCAGTTGATAACTGTACACCAAACTATCAGTGTGCGTTAAGTGCTTCTGAACTGCAGGAGATTGGTGCTGCTATATCAAGGCATATGGTGGTTTATCTTACCGCTTATTTGGGTTTACTCGTCCCTGCATTTCGCAACCCAACTTTAAACTGATTATAAACATGTTATTATGGCCCAGATTAATAAAAATGTTATTGAACAGTTGAAAAAAGATATTTTGCTTAAGCAAGGCTACAAACCGGCATCGGCAGATACTTTAAAAATAAATGGTTTACAACAAGTTGAAGCCAACTTTCCAAACGGTGTGTTTCCAACTGGAATGATACATGAATTTATTAGCAACCGTGATGAACATGCGTCGGCCTGCCGGGGTTTTATTAGCGGCTTACTAAACTCGTTAACCGGTAATAAGGGCATGTGCATTTGGGTAAGCATGCAACGCACCATATATGCACCGGCATTAAAAGAATTTGGCATTGAACCTGACCAGCTCATATTCATAGATGTTGCTAAGGAAAAAGATTTATTATGGGTAACCGAGGAGGCTCTTAAATGTGAAGGGTTTGCTGCCGTAATAACAGAAATCAAAGAACTTAGCTTTAGCCAATCCTTACGTTTACAACTGGCTGTAGAACAAAGTAAAGTTACCGGCCTTGTGCTACGTACCGATGATACCAAAATAAATCCAACCGCCACGGTTGCCCGTTGGCAAATCACCCCCCTGCCCAGCCATTTACAAGGCGGGCTACCCGGCGTAGGCTTTCCACGCTGGAAAGTTGAACTTTTGAAAGTACGCAACGGCCAGCCAGGTGCCTGGGAGTTTGAATGGCATGGCGGCAAGTTTTTACCGGTTTATGAAACCGAAGGTAGCAATATAAATACTTCGGTAAAAAAGGCAGGTTAATGACATGCAGCAACGTTTTATGGCTTTGTGGTTTTGTTATTTAAAAACCGATTGGATAGCCATTCGCAAACCCGAACTTATAGATATACCTTTTGTGTTTTCTCAGCCAGATCATAACTGCGTTATGGTTACTGCAGCAAATAATATTGCACAGCAAGGCGGTGTAATACCTGGAATGCGCCTGGCCGATGCAAAAGCCATTCTACCATCACTAGAAGTACTGCAGGATAAGCCCGCACGCGAAGAAAAGCTACTGAAAGCCATTGCCGAATGGTGCATACGCTATACGCCGGTTGTTGCACTTAACCTTCCTGACGGCCTTTTGCTAAACATTACCGGTTGCACGCATTTATGGGGCAGCGAAGCCGGGTATGTAACTGATATAATCAACAGGTTTAATAATAAAGGTTACGTTGTAAAAGCTGCCATTGCTGATACTATTGGCGCCGCCTGGGCACTATCAAGGTACACTGAAAACTATTGTATTGTTGAACCGAAACAGCAAAGGGCTGCTTTATGCAACCTGCCGCCGGCTGCTTTACGCTTAGATGCTATAACTATTGAAAAACTTGATAAGCTTGGCTTTTTAAACATTGAGTCTGTACTAAAAATTCCGCTTAAAGAGTTGCGCCGGCGCTTTGGTGGTGATTTAATTTTAAGAATACTACAGGCACTTGGCGAGGTGGAAGAGTACCTTAAACTAATTAAAGAACCTGATCCATACGAGGAGCGCCTGCATACACCTGAACTTTATAAAACACGCACCGGTATTGATATTGCCGTACAAGAGTTATTAAAAAAAATTTGCGAACGTTTAATTGCAGAGGGCAATGGCGTTCGTGCTGCAATATTAAGCACTTACCGCACCGATGGTAAAATTCAACATTTAAAGATTGGCACCAACAAGGCTACGCATGATGTAGCACATTTATTTAAATTGTTTGAGCTTCATTTAAACGAGATAAAGCCGGGGATGGGTATTGAATTGTTTGTTTTGCAAATACCTAAAATTGACAAGGTTGATATCAAACAGCAAGCCATTTGGAAGGGCAAAATAAATATTGACGATAATGGAATTATTGAACTGCTAGACAAAGTTGCCGGCAAAATAGGTATGCAGTCTATTTACAGATATTTACCCCAGGAAAACTACTGGCCGGAGCGAGCAATTAAAAACAGCCAAAACATAAAAGATATAAAGCAAACACCCTGGCGTACTGATTTAAAGCGTCCGGTAAATCTTTTTAAACGCCCGCAGCCTATACAGGTTTCGGCACCGATACCCGACTATGCTCCTATGCTCTTCAGGTATAAAGGCGAGGTGCACCATGTTAAACGTTCTGACGGCCCCGAACGTATTGAGCGTGAATGGTGGCTTGATGAAGGCGAACACAGGGATTACTACATTGTAGAAGATCAAAACGGATATCGTTACTGGATATTCCGTTCGGGGCATTATGATAAAGCAACCCCTGAATGGTATTTGCACGGCCATTTTGCATAAATCAAAACTATGCGTTACGTTGAACTACAGGTTACTACTAACTTCAGTTTTTTAAGGGGAGCATCACACCCTGAAGAATTGGTTAAATATGCAGCTCAATTAGGCTATAAGCGTATTGCCATTACAGATCATAACTCATTTGCAGGCCTGGTAAGAGCGCATGCTGAAGCAAAAAAACACAATATCAGTATTATACCTGCATGCAGGCTTGATTTGCTTGATGGGCCCAGCCTATTGGCATACCCAACTAATAAACAAGCTTACAGCCAATTATCAACCTTGCTTACGCTGGGCAACCAGCGGGCCGAAAAAGGCAAGTGTTATTTGTATAAAAAGGATGTTTACGCAGCAGCTAGTGATCTTATCCTAGTCATCATTCCCCCCGAAAGCCTGAATGAGTTTTTTGAATTTGACAGCCAATTCATTGCTGATGTGATTGATTATAAGGAAAACATAAGCAACCTGTACGTAGCTGCCAGCAGAACCTATCAAAACAATGATCATAAAAGATTATTTCGCATTCATGAGTTAGGGCTTAAAAACAACATTAAGGTTGTTGCTACCAATAATGTGCACTATCATGAACAAAGCAGGCGCGAGCTGCAAGATGTGCTTACCTGCGTACGCGAAAAATGTACTATACATAATGCCGGTTTCAAATTGCACGTAAACGCCGAAAGGTATTTAAAACCCATTAATGAGATTGAAAGGCTATTTCGATCCTATCCCGATGCTTTAGCGCATACTGTTGAAATATCTAATGCCTGTACTTTTTCACTTGATGAACTAAAATACGTTTATCCTGAAGAAATATATCAGAGCAGCCGCACACCAATGGAAGAACTTAAACATTTGGTTAATGAAGGTATAAAAGAGATGTTTAATAATGAGCCAACTGAAAAGCTTATAAACACCATTAACCATGAGCTTGGCTTTATAGAGCGAATGGATTATGCCAACTACTTTTTATTTGTGCATGATATTGTAAGAGAAGCCAGACAGCGCGGTATATTATGCCAGGGACGCGGTTCAGCAGCTAATTCGGCTGTTTGTTATTGCCTGGGCATTACCTCCGTTGACCCTACAAAGTTTAATTTACTTTTTGAACGCTTTATTTCTTCTGCCCGGAATGAACCTCCTGATATTGATGTGGATTTTGAGCACGAACGCCGGGAAGAGATTATTCAGTACATCTATGATAAATACGGGCGCGACCGGGCAGCTATTGTTGCTACGGTAACACAACAACGTCAAAAAGGCGCCATACGTGATGTTGGCAAGGTAATGGGCCTTTCGCAGGATGTGATTGACCGCCTTGCAGCAGGCATTTGGGACTATAGCAGTGACTGGTTTGATGCCAGGCAGCTAGAAGAACAAGGCCTTAACCCTGAGGATAAGCTTCTGGTAAAAGTGTTGAGCTTAACATCCCAAATGATTGGCTTCCCACGTCAGTTAGGGCAACATACGGGTGGTTTTGTTGTAACTCAGGGCAAACTTACCAACCTATGCCCTATCATCAATGCCCGTATGGAAGACCGTACCAATATTGAATGGAATAAAGATGATATTGACACTTTAGGCTTTTTAAAGGTTGACGTTTTAGCATTAGGTATGTTAACCTGCATACGTAAAGCGTTTGACTTGGTTAAACAACATTACGGCATTGAGCTAACACTTGCCAATATACCCCAGGACGATGATGTTGTTTACCAGATGATAAGCCTTGCTGATACCATTGGTGTGTTTCAAATTGAAAGTCGTGCACAGCAATCAATGTTGCCACGGCTGCGTCCTGAGTGCTTTTATGATTTGGTTATAGAAGTAGCCATAGTACGGCCCGGCCCTATACAGGGTGATATGGTGCATCCTTATTTAAAACGTCGGAATAAACAGGAAGAAGTAACTTATCCATCGAAAGAGCTTGAGGAAATTTTGAAACGCACTTTAGGTGTTCCGTTGTTTCAGGAGCAGGCTATGAAAATTGCTATGGTTGCTGCAGGCTTTACCCCTGCCGAAGCCGATGAATTACGTAGAAGCATGGCTACATTTAAAGTAAAAGGCCAGGTAAATGCATTTCAAAAAAAATTAACCGAAGGCATGATGGAACGCGGGTATACCCGCGAGTTTGCATCGCGCATATTTAAACAATTGGAAGGTTTTGGCAGCTACGGTTTTCCTGAAAGTCATGCTGCTAGTTTTGCATTATTGGTGTATGTTTCATCGTGGCTTAAATGCTATTATCCTGATGTTTTTGCGGCAGCTATTTTAAACAGTCAGCCCATGGGGTTTTATCAACCATCACAACTTATTACTGATGCGAAAAACCATCATGTTGAGGTAAGACCTATTGATGTAAACTACTCAGAATGGGACAATATTTTAGAAGAACGTATCAAATATTACAACCCGTTAAGGTTAGGTTTCAGAAATGCCAAAGGCTTACGTGAAGACGATGCTTTGTTAATTGTGGCTGGCCGCACTAAACCTTACAAGCACATTATAGAACTTTTGAACACAGGTATAACACCCGATGCACTGGAACGCTTAGCCGATGCGGATGCCTTCCGCTCAATGGGTTTAGATCGCCGCCAGGCTCTTTGGGAAATTTCGGCCTTGGCAGATGCCCCAAAAGGAATATTTAAAAATCAGGTTGTTAAAAACCCAGACTCTAAACAGATGCAATTACCCTTAATGAGCTTGGCCGAACATGTAATTCACGATTATAGTTCTACATCGCTGTCATTAAAAGCACACCCGGTAAGCCTTACACGCCCTAAACTAAAACAGCTGGGCATAGTAAGCAGTGAAGAAACAGCTCACATTGCTGTAGGAACAAAAATTAAGGTTGCCGGTTTAGTAACCATACGTCAGCGCCCCGGCACTGCACATGGCATATGTTTTATCACTATAGAGGATGAAACCGGCGTATTAAACCTTGTAGCCTTTGAAAAAATTTTTGAAACATACCGCAAAGAAATACTCACCGCAAGACTACTTATGGCCCAAGGCTGGATACAACGCGAAGGCATAGTACAGCACATTGTCATTAAAAGCTTTCATGATTTAACTCCAATATTAAACGGTGTTGTAAATGAATCCAAACAATCAGCGTTTGAACAAAGAGCTTCAAACACGGCAGAAAATACTTCATCAAAAGAGAACCTTGCTAAAAGCGCCATACCCAAAGCACGAAATTTCAGGTAGGTGAAAATTATATTGCTGTATTTACGCTTTATATTTAATTTTTTAACAAAACATCACTGCATCTGGATAAGAAACTTTAAATATGGATGTAAAGAAGAATAGAATATAATCTGTTTAGTATGAAATTAAGATCATAAAAAAAGACGGTTATAAGATTATAACCGTCTTTAAATTTTACCTTTTTGTGGAGCCGGAGGGATTCGAACCCTCGTCCAAACATGGTATAAGGTAAGCTTTCTACATGCTTAGTTCTGTTAATTTGTCGGGAAGGGGAAGGTCAGTAACTCACCTATACCATCTTCCGTAGGTGCTTTATCTCACCCGCTTATCACACCTTAAGCAGACCAGTTTCATCTTTCGATGCCCCGTATGCCGATCCGATGAAACGGAAAACCGGCGGGACAAAAGCTATGCTAATTCTAAATTAGGCAGCTAAGGCGTAGTTATTTTCGCCATTTGTAAGTTTGAGCGTTCAGATTTAAGCGCTAATTCACACAACGCGCTGCATGCTTACTTACTTATCTCCATCCTGTCAATTCCGGTCGACCCCGATTTTTGATAAGTAATTACAAACATACAAATTTAAGGCCATAGTTAAAAACATGACAAATAAGTCACTTTCTTATATACTTACCACTTCTATCTTCAGCATTTTTTATCATGCTTTTCCAAAATTACCCCATTATATCCCGTTTTTAGATTTGCCCTTAATTTGGGATTAATATCTCCCAACGATATACCAGTTTAATAAATTGAACTGCATCATACAAAACTCAATCAAGAATTTTTGCATGCTCAGCTTTTTAACGTGGTATCGCTTTCCAATTACTTCCTATACTGAATTAACTTTTAACATGGCAACCAAATTTTATATTACTTAATGTAACAATTGTAGCGGCTAACTATTGCATAAATAGTTAAATTGCTTACTTTTAAAACCTTATTTGTTTAAGTGCATGAAATATAATTTTGGAAATTGGATGCTGGCTGCAGCAGCACTTTGCCTTTCGGCAAATGTACAGGCCGGCGATGGTGGAAAAAACAAGAAGGCTAAGGCCGATCCCCCTAAAAAATTTATTGATCCGGCTAACATGGATAAGTCGGTAAAACCAAGCGACAACTTTTTTGAGTATGCAAACGGAGGCTGGTTAAAGGCAAATGAAATACCAGCCAAAGAAACGCGCTGGGGAAGTTTCAATATCCTTAACGACGATAACAAGAAAAAACTTCAGGGTATTGTTACCGAGGTTAGCGCAAAAACTAACGCGCCAAAAGGAAGCATTGAGCAACGTGTAGGTGATTTATACGCTAGCGGTATGGACACCATGGCTATCGAAAAAAGAAGCTACACCCCTATTCAGGCCGATTTACAACGTATTGATGCTATTCAAAATCTTGATGGCGTTATTAATGAAATTGTATTTGAACGCGTTAACGCCTTAGGCAGCCCACTATTTAGCTTTGGCGTAAGGCAAGATTCAAAAAACCCAACCAAATACATTGTAGGTTTTGGTCAGGGCGGCACCAGTTTACCTGATCGTGATTACTACCTTAAAAGTGATGCCCGTACAAAGCGCATTCAGGATGCTTATAAGCAATACATAGTAGATTTATTTACACTTACGGGTAGCAATGCCGAAACTGCCGCTAAAAATGCAGCTACCATTTGGGGCATTGAAAGCAAACTTGCCGAAGCACAAATGACCCGTGTGGCCATGCGCGATCCTAATAAAACTTATAACAAGTTTGCAACTCCTGCTTTAGCCAAAACTACTCCTCACTTAAACTGGGTTGAAATTTTGCCTAAACTTAAAGTGGGTACTCCTGACTCAGTACTAGTATCATCACCATCATTTTTAACCACTGCCGATGGCCTATTGGCTTCGGTACCGGTTGAAGATTGGAAAACTTACTTAAAATGGGGTATTTTACGCGGTTCGGCTGGTTCATTAAGCTCACCGTTTGTAAAAAGCCAGTTTAAATTCAGCAGCGTACTTAGCGGACAGCAGGTGCAGGCACCACGTTACGAGCGCATGACCGGTTTGGTTGATGGCAGCCTTGGCGAATTATTAGGCCAGCTTTATGTAGCCAAGTACTTCACTCCTGCTGCAAAAGCATACATGGTAGGTTTAGTAAATAACCTTAAGGTAACTTTAGGAGAGCGTATACAACGTTTAGATTGGATGACGGCCGACACTAAGGCCCGTGCAATGAAAAAACTGAATGCCTTTACGGTTAAAATTGGTTATACCGATAAATGGGAAACCTATAATGGCTTAAGCATTGACCGTAATGATTACTTTGGTAACCTGCGCCGCATTAACGTTTGGAGCTATAACGATATGGTTAGCCGCCTTGGCAAACCGGTTGATAAAACTGAATGGGGAATGACCCCTCCTACCGTTAACGCTTACTACAGCCCGGTAAACAATGAAATTGTATTCCCTGCAGGCATATTGCAATTCCCATTCTTTGATTTTAAGGCCGATGATGCCATTAACTATGGTGGTATTGGTGCTGTAATAGGTCACGAAATGACCCACGGGTTTGACGACCAGGGCCGCCAGTATGATGCTGATGGTACACTGCGCGATTGGTGGAAAAAAGAAGACGCCGACAAATTTAAAAGCCGTGCCGATTTAGTGGTAAACCAGTACAATGCCTTTACCGTGTTAGATACTGTACACGTAAACGGCAAGCTTACTTTAGGTGAAAACCTTGCCGACTTAGGCGGTTTAAGTGTAGCTTATGATGCATTCAAGAAAACCAAGCAAGGAAAATCAAATACCAAAATTGACGGCTTCACCCCCGATCAGCGATTTTTCTTATCTTGGGCACAAGTTTGGAGAGGTAAAAAACGTCCTGAGGCTTCAATGCAACAGATTATGACCGACCCGCACTCACCTGAGCAATTCCGTACCAATGCCCCTATTACAAATATGGATGCATGGTACAAAGCATTTAACATACAACCGGGCAACAAAATGTACAAAAAGCCCGAGGAGCGCATTAAGATTTGGTAAGCTGTAAAAGCTTCAGGTCTTAAGTTTTAAATCCCGAATCCCGTCCTCATGAGGGCGGGATTTTTCGTTTAATTAATAATAGAAATAAAGGAATTTACAAGCATTATTAGTTGACAAATAAGTGTCATAAACAATGGAGACATTAAATAGTGGAAGTATATTTACTTGGTTAATCCATCTGTATAACAACATTTTCAATGAAAACATAACACAACAAATTCATCAAGCTATTAATACTAACGTTGCTTGGCGGGTGAGTGAATTATATTTATTTATAGAATTGGCTGCGCAGAAAAACATTATCGTATCTTTTGAAGAGGACGTTGAAAACTGGGCGGGGATTTGCTTAAGTAATACACTTATAGGTTATGTTTGGTGCAAGAGCCCTCTCCTATTCATAACATCACAGGTGGCCAAGTTATTTGAAAGTATACTAGACAAATGTTCTTATATCACTTATATTGAGGTAAGCTCTATCGTCTCAAACGAATTACTAATTGACTACAATCCTGAGTTAATTGACAGGCTTGGACCTAATCTTTACAATAAACCCGTGTCGGTAAATGATATTTGGTTTGATTCAATCACTTGAGTATAAATTCCTGTATTTTACAACAAACTAAACTCAATAGGCACCATCTGATAAACCCTAACCGCCTTACCATTTTGCTGTCCGGGTGTCCATTTGGGAGAAGATGATACAATTCTCACGGCTTCGGCATTCAGCTCGGGCGATGCACCACGTTCGGCTTTCACATTTTTTACGGAGCCGTCTTTTTCAATAATCATGCTTACGTATACCTTACCCTGTATCTTTTTGTCCTTAGCCTTTTTTGGGTAGCGCAGGTTTTTGGCAATATACTTTTCAAACGCCCCGTTACCGCCCATAAAAACAGGCATTTTTTGAGCTACACTGTAAACCTGATTGCTTTCAGCCGTTTGTTTTGAGGTTTGAGCACTGGCAATAGTGGCGCAGCAAAGCGCAATTGAAAGCGTAATAATAAATTTCATAATTGATTAGTGGTTATGTATGTTGCAAAATACAAAGTAAACTTATAATTAGTTAACTGCGCTTACTCGTTTATTGTCAACTTAAACTGGCTATCAAACGGTTAAATTATTCTACTGCTTACAGCGTAGCTCAATGCTTCGGTCATATTTTTTACGTTGAGCTCCTCAAAAATATGGCGGCGATGATATTTTACGGTATCGGGTGCTACAAAAATCTTTTCGGCAATTTGGTTTATGGTTAGTCCTTGAGCATGCAGGCGTAAAATTTCAATTTCGCGAGGGCTAAGCCTGGGTTTTGTGTTTTTGCACCATACGCCTGTTTCCACATCAAGCTGCCAGATAGTATCATCGCCTTGTTTATAAATAAATGCGTTACCTGCTGTTTTGCGGTGCGCAATTGATACAATGCATATAGCTTTCCATATCTTTTGGTCGGGCGTTAAAAACAACGGTGTAAGCTTATGATTAATCAGCACCCGGCTCCCATCTTTGTTAAGTAAATGAAAATCGTAGGTAATGCTATACTGTTGTCTTTGTTCAGGAGCAAGTTTATCGTAAAAATTGAAACCGGCAGTGTTAATGAGCGTAAGAAGCTTTAAATCATCATCGGGCACGTTGTAAAGTAAAAGTTGTACCCCATTTCTAAAACCTCATTAGCTGTGTAACCGCACAAAAACAAAGGATTTTCAGACACATACTCAAACGACATGTCTTCGTAATTAATCACATATATACTTTCGTACGTAAGCCTTGCAAATGCCTTAACAGCATCAAGGTAGTTTTGCAACTGTGTGCTATCAGGCTGCGGAGCATTGTTCAGCTTGCTACGTGTTAGGAGTGATGAATGGTTATTGTTTTTCATTCTGTAATGCCTAAATTACACCATAGTGTAGTTTAATAAAAATAGCAGCTACACATTTTTGTTTAAATCCTCACCCTTAGCATGAAAAGAATCTTTCTGAAATGAGTTTAGCTCAACTGAGCAAACGACAATCAACGTTAAAAGGCGTAATCATGGGCCTGTTTGGCATATGGGTATTAATGATGCTTACCTTCATTTACCTTAAAATGAAACCGGGCTTTGCCATACAGTTTGCCCTACCATTTATTTGCGCGTGGCCTGCAATTTCAGCTTACAACGCCATAAAAGAAGAGCTAAAAATGCGTAATGAGAAAATCGATATCTAAGAGGACTGCTGTCATACCTTTTCCATCAAAGCAGCAAAAATACTTTAAAAGCAAAACGCCCCAATTTTCTCGGGGCGTTTGTAAAAATATCTGGTAAATAATGTTAACCTAGCTGGTTCAGCAGCATTTTGCCTCTTTCGGTATGTTCAGTTATAGTAGCCAACGCAAGGCTGGTTACGTGTTTAACATGCAAATCTGAACTTGCCGCATTCAAAGCCGAAACAGCAGCGTGAAGTTTTTGATGGGTTTCAACCTGGCCCTGCATAAATGCCTTGTCAAACGCAGCACCGCTTAAGCTTTGCAATTTGGTAAGCATTGCTTTCACTTCGGGGGTTGGTGCAGGCACGGTGGTTTTCATGTCTTTCAGTATTTTACCCATTGTTTCCTGCTCGGCAGCCTCAAATTTGGCAAACATTTTAACCTGTGCGTTTGATGCCTTGGTTAAAGCCAGTTGGCTGGTTTGTAAAGATGCTGTACCAAGCATTGCAATTTTTGATTGCAATGCCGCAGCTCCGGTCTGCGCAAACACAGCAGATGATTGTAATAAGCTACCGGCAAAGGTTGCTCCGGCACCAATCATCATGGCACTTTTAAATGATTGCGCTAAGAAGCTGCGACGTGAGTTTTCAGTTGTGTTATTCATGGTGTTTGTTTTTGTAGTTAAACTTTTAAACTATTAATACAACAACTTGTTTGAGTAATAGATAATTAAGCAGAAAAAATTGATTAATGTTTTGAGTTTGATGACGCAGTTGAGCCGTTTAAGCTATAGCTTTGTAATATGGGTAGTAAGCGGGAGATTTTAAACTTGCAAGACATTAAAGTTCTTGTTGACGGGTTTTATAACCGCGTACGCAATGATGAGTTGCTTGGGCCGGTGTTTAATGCGCGGGTAGAAAACCGCTGGCCGGAGCATCTTGAAAAGATGTATAAGTTTTGGCAAACGCTGTTGCTGGATGAACATACGTACAATGGCAGACCGTTTCCGCCACATGCCACATTGCCGGTTGAACACCAGCACTTTGAACGATGGAAAGCTATATTCAATGCAACTATTGATGAACACTTTACCGGCAACAAAGCCGACGAAGCGAAACAACGTGCGCAAAACATTGCCAAAATGTTTGAAATAAAGGTTGCCCACTTTCAGGGCAATAGCGGTGCTATTATGTAAGTTGCCTGCCTTTAATCAACGAAAACAACTTCTTGCCACCGGCAAAAATAGGAATGGCAATTAACCCGAAGACTATTCCGGCAGCAAACTCTGATACTAAAGCTGGTATACCTGTTAAAAGGTGATGCAGGTATTCAATATTATGCACAAAAATACCTCCCGCTACTAAAATAAGAGCAATGGTACCTACCACACCCAATATTTTAATAATTACAGGTAATGCCTTTACTAAAAATTGCCCTAATGCCGCAAAGAAACCTTTATCGTCTGAACGTTTAATGAGGTTAAAGCCAGCATCATCCATACGCACAATTAAGGCTACTATGCCATAAACTCCAACAGTAGCTAATATAGCCACTGCTGACACGGTAAGAATTTGCGTTAACAAAGGCTCATTAGCCACACTGCCCAACGCTATAATCACAATTTCTATTGAAAGAATGAAATCGGTAGCCACAGCAGATTTTATTTTGGTTTTCTCGGCATCGTTACCCTCTTCCTGCACTTCCTTAACCACCTCATGCCCCATCTTTTCGCGGTGAAACAAAAATTCTATAATTTTTTCAACCCCTTCATAAGCCAGGTATAAGCCACCCATTAATAAAATCACCTTTATAGCCGGAGGATAAAATGCGCTTAAGAGCAACGCTATTGGTACAATTATAAGCTTGTTTATAAAGGAGCCTTTGGTAATGGCCCATAACACCGGCAGTTCTCTTGATGAGAGAAACCCGGTGGCTTTTTCGGCATTAACGGCCAGGTCATCACCTAAAATGCCGGCGGTTTTACGCGCCGCAAGTTTGGTTGTCACCGCTACATCGTCCATTAAGGCGGCTATATCATCTAAAACTGCAAAAAAACCTGATGCCATATACTACTCAACTAAGGGGCGCAATATTAGTTTAACTTTTGCTCAATTTTATAAAATGGAAAATTTTGAACGCAGCTAGGCTTGTATTTAGTTTACGGCGGTTAAACCAAAAAACTTATACTGCCCGGCATCCTTCACAAATTGAAAAGCGTAACGCTGGCTTTCAAATCCTTTTACTTTATCGGGCTGGCGGGTAACAAACCACACATCATGTACAAGCAAAGCATCAGTAGTAACATTAAGGTTTAGCGGTTTGTAGTTCTTAATTTGCTCGGTTACAATTAAGTGCCTCGATGTTTTTACCGCCTGCCATAGTTGCGTTTTAGGTAAGGTAGTAAACATGCTTTGAATGAATGCATCGGCTGTTACCAAATCACCTGTACCAGCCTGTATAGCGCATGGCTGGCAATACACCTGCTTTAATGACAACTTTTTGAGCACCTTAGCATTTTTGCTACTTAAACCCCTTACATATTGTTTCCAAACAGCCTCTACGGCCAGTGAGTCAGTTTTTGCAGTTTGTACCATTTTCATCTGCTGGCCGCACGAGGTAAATAAAACCGAAGCAATACAGGCAGCAGCAATAATATATTTCATCATCTTTATTGATACTTATTGTAGCTGTTTAGCTACTGTTGTAACAACACATAAACGCCTTTGGCTCTTTTGTGTTTGTATAAATGCCGCAAAGCGTAATGCATGATGGCAGTTGGCTGACAAGCACGCGTTTGCCTGCTTTGGGCAAAACCTTATCTTTGCCGCACTCATGCTAATACACCAGTTTTACGATACCGACCTTGCCCATGCATCATACGCAGTATTGCGCGCGGGAAAACTTTTTGTTATTGACCCTGCCCGCAACCCGCAACCTTATTATGATTTTGCAACATTGCATGAAGCCGAAATAACAGGCATAATTGAGACTCACCCCCATGCCGACTTTGTAAGTTCTCACGTGGAGATACATGAGCAAACCGGTGCCACCATATATGTAAGCCGTTTACTTGGGGCTGCTTATCCGCATCAAACCTTTGATGAAGGTGATGAAATTGAACTGGCTGATATCAAATTAAAAGCGCTTAATACTCCCGGCCATTCACCCGATTCTATTTGTGTATTAGTAGAAGATGAAAACGGCCAAACCACCACTCTTTTTAGTGGCGATACTCTTTTTGTTGGCGATGTGGGCCGCCCCGATTTACGTGAGGAAGCCGGTAACATTACCGCAAAAAAAGAGGACCTGGCGCGCCAGATGTATCAAAGCACCCGCCAAAAACTAATGACCTTACCCGAAAGTGTGGCCGTTTACCCTGCCCATGGCCCCGGCTCATTATGCGGTAAAAACCTTAGTCCAGACCTTCACAGCACCATTGGGCGCGAACTGCGCGAAAACTATGCTTTGCAGTTAATGGACGAATTAAAGTTTGTCAAAGAGTTAACATCTGATCAGCCTTTTGCACCAACCTATTTTGGATATGATGTTGAGCTTAATAAAACAGGCGCTCCTGCTTACCAGCAATCAATACAAGCTATTGAACGTTTAGCTGCCAATGCTATTTTGGACGAAAACATTTTGGTTGTTGATACCCGACCAAAGACTGAGTTCAATAATGGGCACTTGCGTAATGCCATCAACATACAACTGCAAGGCAAATTCGAAACTTGGCTTGGAGCTATTGTTGAACCTAAAGAAGCGTTCTATTTAATAGCTGCTGACAAAGATAAATTGGAATTAGCCATTAGCAGAGCCGCCAAAATTGGATACGAGTTGCAGATTAAGGGAGCTTTGATAAATCCTGAACAAGCGGTTAATCATTCGGCCGAACTTGACCTAAATGATCTTAAGGCTAACTCTGAAAACTATACCATTGTTGAAACACGCAACTGGAATGAAATAAACGCCGGACTAATATTTGAAGGGGCTTTAACCATACCGTTGCCCGAATTGCGTAAACGCATAACCGAAATACCAACAAACAAACCTATTGTAGTGCATTGCGCAGCAGGTTACCGGTCGGCGGCGGCACGCAGTATCATTGCAGCACAAATAAGCAACGTACCGGTATATGATTTAGGCGAAGCAATAACGGAATTTAAATAATGAACCTATCCATCGTTACAACGGCCGACGGCTCACGGAGTATTTATAACGCCGAGGTAGGTGAAAATTATCATTCCAAGCATGGGGCTTTACAGGAAAGCAAGCATGTGTTCTTAAACGCAGGGTTAAAGCATTTCCTTAATAACAAGCCATCTAACGAGGTATCTATACTGGAAGTAGGTTTTGGTACCGGGCTTAATTTTTTGCTCACTGCTGATTATTGTACAACCCAAAAGCTAAATCTTCACTACACCGGCATTGAGGCGTTTCCTCTTAGCTATGATTTAATTACTCAAACCGGTTATAATGAATATGTAGAGCCTTTAATATGGTCTGCATTTCAAGATAATTACCCACGGGCCTTACAACAGCGAGTTGCAATTAATGACTTTGTTGAGGTAGAGGTTGCCCATACTGAGCTGCTCCACTTTGAAGCCAATAAGCTGTTTGATGTAATTTATTTCGACGCTTTTGCAGCTATCCATCAACCACACATGTGGAACGAAACTGCTATAGGTCATACCGTTAAGTTCCTGGCTCCCGGAGGCGTATTTGTGACTTATGCCATTACCGGTAACCTTAAACGCATGCTTAAATCATTAGGGCTTATGGTTGAAAAAGCACCCGGTGCTCCGGGCAAACGAGAAATGCTGCGCGCTACCAAACCGCTGTTATAATTTCGATTTTTAGGCCTGTAAACCATAGTTTTTAGCTTAAGCAGGCATTGTTTACTTTTGTTAAAAAAATAAACTATGGCTTTAACTCCTCCGGCTGCGGCCCAGGCTCCTGATACGGCATTTACACGTTTACTTAAAATAATGGACGACCTGCGTGAAAATTGCCCGTGGGATAAGAAGCAAACGCTCGAAAGCTTGCGCCATCTTACCATTGAGGAAACGTACGAACTATCGGATGCTATTTTAAGTAACGACTTAAACGAGATCAGGAAGGAATTGGGCGACGTGATGTTACACCTGGTCTTTTATGCCCGCATAGCGTCTGAATCCAATGCCTTTACCATTACCGATGTGTTGAATGGTATTTGCGATAAACTGATTACCCGCCACCCGCACATTTACAGTGATACCGAGGTTAATGATGAAGCCGACGTTAAACGCAATTGGGAAAAAATCAAGTTGAAGGAAGGCAACAAATCGGTCTTAGGTGGCGTACCTGCCTCATTGCCTGCACTGGTTAAGGCATCGCGCATTCAGGAAAAAGCGCGCGGCATCGGCTTCGATTGGGAAAACAAAAGCCAGGTTTGGGAAAAGGTTGAAGAAGAGATGCAGGAATTCAGAGATGAATTTAATGCCGAAGATGACACCATGATTGACAAGGATAGGGCCGAAAGTGAATTTGGCGACCTCATGTTTTCCCTCATCAACTACGCACGCTTCATTAACATTAACCCTGAGGATGCTCTTGAAAAAACTAACCGCAAATTCATCAAACGCTTCCAGCACCTTGAAAAAAAAGCACAGGAGAACGGCAAGCAATTACAAGATATGACCTTAGCCGAAATGGATGTTTACTGGAACGAGGCCAAAAAAATGTAATTTATTTCAATGCTGCTGTTACGTTTTTAACCCTACGCACGTAAGGGTATACGTAATTGTTTTATTGATATGAGGAAGCATTTAGTTTATGTTTTATTAAGTGCAACGATGGGTTTGAGTAGTTGTTTAAAGGGCCCCGAGCCAGATAGTACACCTGTTATACAACCACAGGGAAACTTTGCTGGACAGTTTACCAAAATTCATCGTAACGTGTTAAACAATAAACGCGACACTGTAAAGCTAAACATACAGTTGAAATTAACCGGCAATAAGTATGAGGCAATCAATACAGATGAAAGGCACGCCGCAAGCAACGGTGCATTTGAGTATAACCGTCAGTTTATAGTGTGGTATGATAACACCATAACTACAGCGGCAAACCTTAACCTGCCCCCATACCACTTGCACGGCCAGTTTGCCTATCAGTTTGATGGCACGAATTTCAGTTTCTCTGCGTCAGACTATGCTGATACTGTAAAATATGTATATGCACTAAAAAAGCAGTAAAGCTTATTGATAAAGTAAAAAACACCTACGGTATTTTTTGAATGCACGATAACCCCAGCAGCGCCGAACAGGAACTTATCCAGCGCTGTAAATCAGGCTCACTAAAACACCAGGAACAGCTGTATAAGCAGTTCTATGGCTATGCTATGGGTGTAGGCCTGCGTTATTGCGCTAGTCGTGACGATAGTTTGGAGGTGGTAAATGATGCCTTTATAAAGGTTTTTGGAACTATTGAAACCTTTAATGCCGAGCGCTCATTTAAGGCATGGCTGCGCCGGATTATAATTAACACGGCGATTGACCGCCGCCGTAAGGATCTTAAATATCAATTACACACCGATATGGAAAACGCACACCATATTGGCCATAACCATACAGCCGTATCACAGCTTAACGCAAAAGATATTTTAAAATTAATGGACGATTTGCCAGCTATACAGCGCACCATATTTAACATGTATGAGATTGATGGATACAACCATGATGAGATTGCAGATATGCTCAGCATACCCTCAAGTTCATCTAGAGTTTATTTAAGCCGGGCTAAAGAAAAATTAAGAAAGGCATTAACCACGGAGGCACATACTCATGAGTGAACAGTTGGATAATGAGTTAAGAAAGCGCATAAGCGAGGTGTTTGAAAATTACGAAGACACCGCTCCTTCAAATGAGGGATGGGCAATGCTGCGCCAAAAGTTTCCGGAGAATAAACCAAAACGCATAATACCTTTATGGTGGATGGCTACTGCTGCCATGTTATTAATTTTGAGCATGTTTGCCATTTGGCTATATCAGCAGCCCGGCAAAACAACTGAAAATGCAGGGCAGTCTGTGGTTAAAACCACAATTAACCCCCAAAAACCTGTTGCACCAAATCATGATTCTCAGGAAGCGGTATCAGCTGAAATGGCAGCGTCAAATAATTTAGCAGCCACCAACGACAAACAAAAGCAGCCATCAATAAATGAGCCTTCAGTTACAAACCATAGCATTGTAGGTAATAACGCGTTTTCTGCTGATGCTGTGAATACCAATGTTGTTACCAATACTCAAGCTTTGCCTGTAGAAAATAACATTGCCGGCAGTGTTATTAGCCAATCAAAATTGGCGGCAAATTCAGGCAGTGTTTTGATGCAAAATAAAGGTGGAGCAAGCTATGGTGCTGATAGTACTCAAATCAACAGCCCGGCAATGATTGCTCAGCAAAAGCCTGTAGCAACAGATCAACACAAAAGTATTATTGCAGTTAAAAAGGATTCGGCAGCTGTTGAGGCGGGCCAGTCGCGCATGGCTGCATTCTTAGCTAACGAACAAAAAAAGGAAGACGCACTTATTAAAGGCAAAGAACCAAGCGAAAAGGCAAACGTTGATAAGAAAGTAATGTATGGCGTTTACGCAGCCACTTATTTTAATTATGCCGAGGGCAGTAAAAGCCAGGTAAACGCAGGAGCTGGTTTCAGTACCGATATACGCCTTAGCAAAAACTTTAAACTCTCGACAGGGGTTGCTATTGGCCGCAATACGCTGAGCTACGAAAATCAGCCTGTGTCGGCAAGTTTGCAATCAGACGCCGCCTATGCGAGCGACTTTGCCAAAGTTGAAGTTATTCCTATATCCAATCTTAACCAGTTAGGATTTACGCCACTAAGGGTTGCAGCAAGTCCAACAATTTCGGCTTATAACATAAGCCTTACCGGCCTTGACGTACCCGTAAATATCAAGTATGAGTTTAACCCGCAAAGGTCAGATGCTTATATATCTGCCGGTTTAAGCTCGGGCACTTTCATAAGCGAAAACTTCAGATATAAGTTTGATAGCAACATTAGGGATGGTATTGCCACTTCAAATACATCATCCATACCCGATGCTACCTCAAGCAGAAGCTTTACCGGCTTTAATTTTGCACGTACGCTTAATTTATCAATGGGAATGGGTTACCAGCTAAGCAGGCACAACCGCCTGGTTATTGAACCGTTCTTTAAGTATCCGCTGGGTGGCTTAGGCTCGCAGCAAATACGATTTGGTTCTGGCGGGGTTAATCTTCAGTTTAAATTTCAGGGATCAAAAAAATAAGCAGCTTATTTAAAACGTATAGCCTTAACCGGTTGAATGCGGCTAACCAGCATTGACGGTAACAGCAGCACTAAAAGGCAAACGAACAATGTGCCGATGTTTAACCAAACCACATCGGCCAGTTTTAGCTCAATAGGTACAAAGTTCATGTAATAGGATGCCTGATCGAGCTTAAAAAAATGCGTTTGCTGTTGAAACCAGCTTATACCGCAACCAAATAAGTTACCAAGTAATAAGCCCACTCCTACAAGGTAGGCTGCATTGTATAAAAACACTGCTTGTATGCTCCAGTTGGTAGCTCCCAGAGCTTTGAACATGCCTATCATTGCGGTGCGTTCCAATATCATAATAAGCAGGGCCGAAATCATGTTAATAGTAGCTACAATAACCATTAATATCAACATCACCTGCGTATTAACATCCAGAAGGCTAAGCCACTCAAAAATGGCCGGATAAGTTTCGTCAATGGTGTATGAACGCAGGTAGGTAGGCAAAACATCATTAAGCTCAGCATTAGCCAGTGCAAGATCATCAAAGTTCTTTACCTGCACCTCAAAGCCTCCGGCCTCGCGTGGTGTCCATCCGTTTAACCGTTGTATAACCGCCATATTGCCAATTACAAACGTTTTATCAACGTCTTCCACTCCTACGCTGTAAATGCCAACAATATCAAGCTTTCGCTTGCGCATAGGCTCCTGTATAAAATACATCAGCAAATCATCTCCTACCTTAAGCTTAAGGCGTGATGCAATACGGCTTGACAGCATTACCTGGTTTTGCGCTGCTGCCGAATCTTTAAAGTTGATGATTTTGCCACTCACCATAGCATTTTTAAAAGTGCTCCAGTCGTAGCTCTTATCAACTCCTTTGAGTACAACGCCTTCAATTTCGCCGTTAGCTTTTATAATAGCCGGTTTCGTGGCATATGGCACAATACCCTTTACAAGTGAACTGGCTTTAACTTTACGCACAAAGGCCGTGTCAATCATAAACGGCGAATTTTCATAGGAAAAGTTATTATCAAACTTCGTTACCTGAATATCGCCCGCAAAACCGCGCACCTTTTCCTGAATTTCGCGTTTAAACCCTTTAACAATGGCTATCGACAGAATCATTACGCCCAAACCCAACATAATACCAACTATGGCAATACGCACAATGAGTTTTGAAAAGGTGCGCTTGCTGTGAAACGTAAGCCGCGAAGCAATAAAGGATGAAAAATTCAAGGCAAACAGTTTTTTTGTACTTTCGCAAATATGCAGATTTAGTGCCGTAATTGGCAGCTGCATTACATCATACCTCATACATTTTTCACATGATAAAACATATTTGCTTTAGTATTGGCTGTTTGCTGCTTAACATGGCAACATCATGTGGCACGGCCAAGGCGCCGGTACTTGTAACGCAAAAAACCAAAAGCGTCCAAACCAAACAACAAAGGTTGCCTCAGGCTGCTCAAAACGAAATAATTACCGGCGCCGACCAAACTGCCGCATACATTGGCTACCTTAAAAACCGTAAGGTTGGTATGGTGGTTAACCCAACTTCTATCATCGGCAACAACAAAACCACCTTGGTTGACAGCCTCTTGAAACGAGGCATCAGCATAAAAAAAATATTTGGACCCGAGCATGGTTTTCGTGGCGATGCAAGCGATGGCGCAAAAGTTAACAATGCGGTGGATGCAAAAACAGGCATTCCGGTTATTTCTCTGTACGGCAGCAAAACCAAACCAACACCCGCCGACTTGAAAGGCATTGATTTGATGATATTTGACATTCAGGATGTTGGTGCAAGGTTTTACACCTACATATCAACCCTTCATTACATAATGGAGGCCTGTGCCCAAAACAACATTGAGCTCATGGTATTGGACAGGCCCAACCCAAACGGATTTTATGTTGATGGCCCGGTGCTTGATACTGCATTCCGCTCGTTTGTGGGTATGCACCCCATACCTGTGGTACACGGCATGACCATTGCCGAGTACGCCCAAATGATTAATGGCGAAGGATGGCTTAAAGGGAAAGCTAAGTGTAAGCTCAAGCTAATAAAGGTAGCTAATTACAACCATTCCATGCCTTATGCGCTTCCTGTAAACCCATCGCCTAATTTAAATTCGGCACAATCAATTTTATTATATCCTGGCATTTGCTTTTTTGAAGGAACTACGCTAAGCCTAGGCCGCGGAACGGCATATCCGTTTCAGGTTGTTGGTCACCCGGCACTAAAGGGCAAGTACAGCTTTTCGTTCACACCTAAAAGTATACCCGGCGTAAGCGACAATCCGCCTCAAAAAAACGTGGAATGCTACGGAACTGACTACCGCAACTACAATACAGATACTATACGTAAAGAGAAACGCCTTAATTTGAACTGGCTCATTTCATTCTATCAAAACTTTCCGGATAAAGCGAAGTTTTTTAACGCTTACTTCACCAAGCTGGCGGGCACCGATAAGCTGCAAAAGCAAATAGAGGCCGGGCAAACAGAAAAGCAAATACGTGATAGCTGGGAACCTAAATTGAGCCGATTTAAGGAAACAAGAAAAAAATATCTGCTGTATAATTAACTTTGTTTACGGTTTATGAATACGCCTGATATTCATCAACTGTACATTAACCCAAACTGTCACCTGTGAACTAAACATCTATGAGAATAATATTTATGGGCACGCCCGACTTTGCAGTTGCATCGTTGCAGGCATTACTTGAAGCCGGAAGCAATATTGTGGCTGTAGTTACTGCACCTGATAAACCTGCCGGCCGCGGACAAAAGCTTTCGGAATCGGCAGTTAAACAATTTGCGGTAGCGCAGGGCCTTAAAGTCTTACAACCCGAAAAGCTACGCGATACTGACTTTTTGAATGAATTAAGAGCATTAAAAGCCGATTTGCAGGTTGTTGTAGCTTTTAGAATGTTACCCGAGGTGGTTTGGAACATGCCGCCAAAAGGCACCATCAACCTTCATGCTTCGTTACTGCCGCAATACCGTGGTGCGGCACCTATTAACTGGGCCATTATAAACGGCGAAAAAGAAAGTGGTGCTACTACATTTTTTATTAAGCAGGAAATTGACACCGGCGCAGTACTGTTTGTAGAAAAAATAAGCATAGATGAGGATGTTACTGCCGGAGAGTATCATGACCGCCTGATGATTAAGGGTGCAGGCTTGTTGGTTAAAACCGTAAAAGCAATTGAAAGCGGGCGCTATACCGAACAACCGCAGGAGCAACTCACTGAAGGACTTGAGCTTAAGCATGCCCCTAAAATTTTCAAGGAAGATTGCCGTATAAACTGGAACAAACCGGCTGAAATTGTTTACAACCACATCAGAGGCCTTAGCCCTTACCCTGCTGCGTTTACCGAGCTGAATGGCAAAACCTTTAAGATATATAAAGCTCAAAAAAACACCGAAACCACTTCAGAAACACCGGGCACATTCAAAACCGACAACAAGACTTTCCTGAAGTTTGCCTGCAATAACGGTTACATCAATGTAACGGAGGTACAGTTAGAAGGTAAGAAACGCATGGGAATTGAAGAGTTTTTGCGTGGCGTAAAATTATAGTTATCACCTCAAAAATGCGCTACAATACTGATGAAACAAGACAATTTGGGCACGGGATCTTTTTTCCTACCTTTGCCAATTGCCACTCAACTTGGCTTTGAGGTATAAAGTGCCGATATATTAAGTTATGTTTGATAGAGCAGTTACAAGCAAAAACAATCACAGCCTCAGATGAAGCAATTCTGGACTTACTTAAAAACAAAAGATTTTCGATTTCATATTTTAGGTGCTATTGGTACAGTGGTGGCCGTCGTGTTTATTGCTTACCTGAGTTTGGGCTTTTACACACGCCACGGTGAGGGCATACCGGTACCCCAGCTTAAAGGACTTACTGTTGACCGTGCAACGCAGTTATTAGAAGAGCAGGGTTTTGAATATAAAATTGATTCAGTCTACGTTCAGGATCAGCCGCCGGGTACCATCATTGAACAAGACCCTGATGCCGGCACCAAGGTTAAAGAAAACCGTACCATATACCTAACCATGGTAACCACACAGGCACCACCCGTTAATTTGCCCGATTTAGAGCAGAGCACTTACCGCGAAGCTGTGGCTATATTATCAAACAACGGTTTAAAAATTGGAGATACCACTTACCGCTCAGATATTGCCCGCGACCGCATACTTGAAGTACGTTTTGGCGGACAGGTGATAAAAACCGGGCAAAAGCTACCTAAAGGTTCAATTGTTGATTTGGTATTAGGAGATGGTGCGGGAGCTAATGAGGTTGATATACCTGATTTATTAAACCAGGACCTTGATGCAGCACGTTTTGCTATCAGGGGTGCAGGATTGAGCATTGGCAATATAACCTACGAAGGAACTATTACCGATTCAACCAATCTGATTGTAGTGAGCCAGTTTCCGGCTAAAACCGATTCTACTTCCAAAACAAGTATTGGTACACGTGTAAACTTAACTGTTACTCAAGGTAAATCAACTAATGAGCCAGAACCTCAACAACAACAGCAAGAACCCTGATATTAAGGCAAGTGAGCTATTGGAGAGGCTGGAACTTGGTGAAGCTTTGAAAGTGCTTGATGTAAGGGAACCAATTGAATACCACACTTATAACATTGGCGGTGCCAATATATCTGTTGGTACGCTAATGGACAGGTTGGATGAGCTGGAATGGAATGAGGATGACGAAATAATTCTTGTTTGCAAGGCCGGCGTTAGGAGCCGTACTGCGCAATCAATTCTGCAGCAAAACGGTTATACTAACACCCGAAATTTAACCGGCGGACTTACCGCTGTACAACGCTTAAAAAGTTAACATCTATATCGAAACAATATATGGATACTCAAAAACCGTCATCGGGCGGTACATTTAAAAAATTCATTGTGGCTTTGGTAGCCATTGTAGTGCTTGCACTTGGTATAACCGGCTTAGTTTATTACTTACGGTGGTTTGGCCCCAACGTTACCGATAAGCAGGAATACCTTTACATACGTACGGGAGCCGGTTTTAACGAAGTTTATGAAACTATACGCGAGCAAGGCATCGTTAAAGACACCACTACCTTTTTGTGGGCTGCACATAACATGCATTATGTAGACCGTGTTAAACCCGGACGCTACAAACTAACAGAAGGCACTAGCAACCGCAAGCTGATTAATATGCTGGCTTCGGGCACACAGGAGCCGGTTAAACTTAAGTTTAAAGGGTGGCGCTTAAAGCAGCAATTTGCAGGGCATATTGCTAAGCAAATTGAGGCCGATTCAGTTGCCCTGCTTGGCTTACTTGATTCAACCAGGTTTGTTGAAAAATATGGCTTCAGTACCGAAAATGTGTACACCATGTTTATGCCCAATACTTACGAAATGTATTGGAATACGTCGGCCGGTCAGTTTTTCGAAAAGATGCGCAAGGAGTATGAAAAGTTTTGGACGGCAGCCAGAAAGCAACAGGCAGCGGCTCTTAACCTTACCCCTATCCAGGTGTCTATATTAGCCTCTATTGTTGATGCTGAAGCTTTGCATGATGATGAAATGCCCATGATTGCTGGCCTCTACCTTAACCGCCTTAAACGCGGTATAAAATTAGAAGCCGATCCTACCGTTATTTACGCCACGGGCGATTTTACCATAAAGCGTGTATTGCGCAGGTACCTGTCTACCCCATCACCTTATAACACTTACAAGGTTACCGGTTTACCTCCCGGCCCTATCATGATGCCATCGGTTAATGCTGTTAAAGCAGTGCTTAGCCCTAAGGAGCACAATTATATTTATATGTGCGCTAAAGAAGATTTTAAAGGCTACCACAACTTTGCCAGTACGGTAGCTGAGCATTTAGCTAACGCCCGCCGTTTTCAAAAAGCGCTTGATGAAAGGGGAATAAAGCGTTAATGTTCACCTATACTACCAAAGTGAGGGTTCGTTACGGCGAAACCGACCAAATGGGCTATATGTACTATGGCAATTACGCCGAGTTTTTTGAGGTGGGCCGCGTAGAAATGCTCCGCAGTTTAGGGCTTACCTACAAGTGGATGGAAGAAACCGGTATTATGATGCCTGTGCTCGAAATGAAGTGCCGTTACTTGAAGCCTGCGCTTTATGACGAAGAAATAAGCATTAAGGTTACTATGGATAAAATGCCCGGTGTAAAAATCCATTTCAGGTACGAGTTATTTAATGAGAAGCAGGAACTTATTCATATTGGCGAAACGCTGCTGGCTTTTATTAACATGAAAACCAACCGTCCCAGCCTGCCGCAACAGGAATTTTTAGACAAACTCAAACCTTTTTTTGAGTAGATTTGATTAATGGACTGGCTGCACAGGTTACTACTCAAAACAAGCATTTACCGGGCTTTTTTAGAGTGGACAAAAGGGGTTATTTTGCCCGGCTTTCGTCCGCTGCCGCTATATACTGTTGCAGTTTTCTTTATTGGCGAATTACAAAAAAGCTCGCTGGTTAATAAAGCGTCTTCTTTGGCTTACAGCTTTATGCTGGCATTCTTCCCTGCAACCATCTTTTTATTTACGCTTATTCCCTTTGTGCCTATTAATCACTTCCAGGAGACCTTATTTGCCCTTATTGAGGTTATTTTACCCAGCAACGCATTTGAGGCCTTTAAAAGCACGCTAACCGACATTATAAAAAACCAAAACGGCAAATTGCTTTCTGTTGGCTTTGTGTCGGCTTTGTACTTTGCATCAAACGGCGTTTATAAGCTAATGCAGTCATTCAATAAATCATCTTTAATACATGAAACCCGTAGCATTTTAAGGCGTAGGCTTGTATCAGTTTACCTAACCATACTCATCAGTTTCTCGCTGGTATTTGCTATAGCTGTACTTATAGCCGGTCAAGCCTTAATTGGCTTCCTTAAATCACACTTTTTCAAGAGCTGGCATCTATGGCGGTGGTTGCTTTCATTAAGTAGCTGGTTTATTGTAGTGATGGTATTTTTTACAGTAGTATCTATCCTGTATAAATATGGCCCCGCCCATAAACGCCGGTGGAGGTTTTTTAGTCCGGGCTCAATATTAGCTACTGGGCTAGCCGTATTAACCTCAATTGGCTTTTCTTACTATATTAACAACTTTTCATCCTACAACAAAGTCTACGGTTCTATAGGAACACTTATCGTAATGATGATATGGTTGTACATAAATTCGCTAATAATTTTAATTGGTTTTGAATTAAATGCCTCTGTTGACCTCTCTAAACGGAGCATTAAGATAGTAAAACCCCGTCAAAACACATTTCGGGGGCCGCGAAACAGGCATTTACAATAAATTATTGAATTGATAATAAATGGGTTACAAACAAAACGCTCGAAAACATGAAAATATTGCATTTTCAATTTGTCAATTCGGTCCGGATTTGTACTTTTGTCCCCGGAGAGTTGGCAGAGTGGTCGATTGCGGCAGTCTTGAAAACTGTTGACTGTAACAGGTCCTGGGGTTCGAATCCCTAACTCTCCGCAAAACTTTAAAGCCCTGTAAATGCTGAATTTACAGGGCTTTTTTAATGAGTATAATCTTTAAACCGACATTTGATTATTACTCATAAACCCCCGCGGTTTGAGTTTTGTATAAACATCCTGTTCTCAAAGCAGTTCGAAAACTCCATTTATCTTCTTTATAAATCAGCACAATTTATTAGGCATGTAAGGCTCCCCTATAACAAGGTCAACTTAATGTATCAACCGCATAATTGCGTTTGTATTTTGCTAAAGGACTTATACTTGATGCAAGCTTAAAAGTTGATGCAACTGACAGAGATGTATACGCTTAGGCATAAGTGTTGAATAACACAGTTGCATAAAATTTCTATAGCGGTTAAAAGTAATGTTGGTTAAGCTTTAACATTTGAAGTGAATTGCTTGACGTAGCAAATCGGCAAAATTTAGCCATTAAATATGACCATATTTAAAACTTAAGGAGTAAAATTGAATGTAATTGTATGATTCATATGTTGATTGCTGATGACCATCAGTTAGTGCATGGGGCAATAATTACTATACCATCGGCTCCGCTTTGCTGTATTTAGTTGAGAACTAATCTACGTTGCTGACCGCTTTGGTTACTAGTATTTGGCAGAAATACGACGACACTTTAGTTACCGTGATGCCATACACCTTTTGAATTTGCAAACCTCTTTCCACTTGCTGTTTGAGTGGAATATTGCTCGTTATGGCTGTTAATATATGCCATGAATTTTAGACTTGCGCCATGAGCCGGATAGAGATGTAGTTGTACTGCATGCCATTAACAATATGCCAATGCGGGTAAGAAAACTGATTTTTATTATTCACGACTTATCAATAATGCTTCACAACCCTCGTGCATCAAGTAGTTCAAACTGATCAACAAAGGGGCTGCGCCTGGTAAATAAGGCAGCACCAAAAGAAAGCAATCCTAAGAGTAAGTGTGGTAGGTAAACGTCTACATAAAACTTGTACAAGAACGGCGATACAATAAGTATAAAGCCAACAACCATATCTAAAAACAAATGTAGTTGCAGCGGGAATACTTTGATTATACCCCCCTGATGATTGGTAAAAACGGTCATGAGCAGCTGCATTGATCCAAGCAGTAAAGGCAAAAATAGTGCAGCGCCTCCAATGCGGTAAAAACCAAATACCCATGGTGATGCGGTTATCAATATGCCGCCCACATAATCGAGCACTGCATGAAAGTTTATAGGAACAAAAGTTTTCATAGGAAAAATAACAAGGGCGCCGGTAAGCAGAACCGGCGCCCAACCAATAAAACATAAACCTACGGAAGAATGGTATCCTTAATGTTTTCAAGCATACCTTTATCGTTGCCGTCAACCATTTGCTGGCTTTGGGCATAACCTTTTACATCGGGCGGTCCTAAAACCGGCTCTTGGCCGTACGGGCGAGCGTGCACAAAGCTAAACTCGCCTTTGCCATCAATTGATGGTCCGCTTGTCCAGCGTGCATCTGGCGGTGCTGGTTTTTCGATATTGGTTGATACAAACTGGTATTCAAACTGCCTGATCTGATCGCTCATGGGAAATGTATTAGGAATAGGCAAATTTTCTTTCACGCCTCCTAAATCTTCAATTACAGCAAGCCACTGGTTTTGATGCATGGTATCACGGGCTATCAAAAATGCAAGCATATCTTTCATACCAGCATCATCGGTTAACTCCCAAAGGCGGGTAGCTAAAACCCGGCCGGTTGATTCGGCCATTACGTTAGCGTACATATCGGCTGCAATGTTTCCGCTGCCAACTACCCATGAGCCATTAAACGGCACGCCGTTACTATCAACAGCCATAGCAGCCAGGCCTGATGACAGTACATGCCTTGGATCCATTCCGCCTAAAATACTTCCAACTATGGGGTTTTCGCCTACAACTTTATCTTTCAATTCATTGGTAGCGCCCTCAAGATTAAGCGCAACGGCGGTGCTCAACATTTCAATGTGCGAAATTTCCTCAGTGCCGGTATCCAATAGCATATCACGGTACTTGTTAGGGCCTCTGGCTCCCCAGGCTTGAAACAGGTATTGCAAACAAACTCTGATTTCTCCTTCAATGCCGCCAATAGCCTGTTGAAGTAGTTTGGCAAATGCCGGATTTGGTTTTTCTACGCGTACTTCGTACTGTAGCTTACGGTCGTGGTAAAACATACTTTTTGCGTTAATTATAAAACATTAGTGTTTTTATTTCTGACGATCAGCAAGTATGGTGGTGGCCTGAAAGACGCATCAGGTGCTATGAAGCAAAAGCAAATATGTTATAAGAACCCGTGAATTAAAAATAAGTTTTAACTAATAATTAATATCTCGCCATCGTAAATTAAATCAGGCTTGTATTGCTGATAGCTTTTCAATTGTTAACTCATCTTTTGCACCTGAATAAAATTTATTCAGAACGTTCTGGAATACCTGATCACCATTAGGAACCAACGCAAATAAAGTCATTGATGAGCGTAGTTTCATATCATCAGGGCTGCCCATTACATTATTAGCGTCATTTGAAGGTAGGGCGAGTAGAGCCTTACTTATTTCAATTAAACGTATCCCAAGCACAGGGTGCTTTAAATAGTCTTTTGCTTCTTCCAGGTTTTTAAGGCCATAATAGTTTGCTAGTTCACTACTGCCCAACCCTTTTAGTTGCGGGAAAATATACCACATCCAATGGCTTCGCTTTCGTCCCTGCTTAATTTCTGACAAAGCGGTTTCATAGTCTTGTTCCTGTACTTTTATAAACCGTTCAAGTTCCATATTCTAATTATATTACTGTTAACTCATTAATGTTTAGCATTACTGAGGTTTTCAAGTTTAAAACACTCCTTCACCTCAGGTATAACATATTTGCCAAAATCTTCAATAAAACGCTCCTGACCGAGGTTTACGTTATGTAGAACCAAATCACTAACATCAAGTTCACTATAACAGCGTATGATTTTGACGAACTCTTCTTTGCTGGAAGAGATATGAACATGCTCATACATATCCTGTGGCTGTACGTTTAACGCCAGTTGTTCAAAATCTGCGGGTGTGCGCGTATCACTTAATACATGGCTGTCAAATATATTGGTACTCCACTGTTCACATGCCCCTGTAAGTGCCTGTTGCTCGGTAGAAGCATAAGACAATTGAACTTTTAATATTATAGGCTTCGCTTTTCCACCATTATTTCTAAACGCGCTTATAACCTTGTTTAAATGCTCTATAGGCTGGTGTGCTGTGAGCAAACCATCAGCCCATCGCCCGGCCCATGCCGCTGTTTCGGGCGAAAGTGCGGCACAGTATAATGGCGGCTGTACCTTAGGTAGCGTGTAGAGGCGGGCATCGCGTACTTTTACCACTCCATCATGATTTATAGTCTCTCCACGTAACAATCGTTTGATAATTTGCGCGCACTCCAGCAATCGTTGATTACGCTCAGGTTTAGCCGGCCAAGTGTCGCCAGTTACTTGTTCATTAATAGCCTCGCCGCTTCCTAAAGCTACTTCAAGCCTACCAGGAAACATCTCCGTAAGAGTTGCAATAGCCTGAGCTACAATAGCAGGATGATAACGCTGACCAGGAGCGCATACCATACTGTAGGGTAGCGATGTACTTTGCATAGCCGCGCCAAGCCAGGCAAAAGAAAAACCGCTATGTCCCTGATTTTCGTTCCATGGCTTAAAATGATCAGATGAATTGATAAAATTAAAGCCGGCCTCTTCTGCCAACTTGGCCAGCCTTAGCAAACTACCGGGAGAAAATTGCTCGTGAGAAGCTTGATATCCTATGCGCATATAAATTTGTGTGTGTGTGTGTGGTTATTTATTTTTACGATAGCGGAAACGCAAGTAAAGCATAACCAAATCGAGTATTACTGCAAGTACATTGGTTGCAATGATGGGTAAGTCGTTTTTTTGAAGCCCATACCAAGTCCACAATACATTACCTGCAAGCAATACAATAAACATAAACGGCGAAACCTCAGCCGCCTTTTTAGTTTTTATAGTGCTGATAATTTGAGGCAGGCTGGCAGTTGATGTACAAATTCCGGCAACCAAACCTAATATTTCTAATACATCCATATTTATAACGCTAAGAAATTTTGCCTTGATTATCCCAGTGATCTTTGATCACGTTGCCAACTTCATTAGTCACTATGCGCCGGGTAAAACGCTCTCCAACAATACGACCTTGTGCATTTGCCTTGCCAGCAAAAAGTAGTATAGGCCGTCCTATCTGGTCAGTGTCAAATCGAAGATCATACCTGCCCATACTACGCTCAATGGTACTTAGTGGTGCGTATGTTTTATCAAGTATCTTTTGTAGCTCTTTTCCTATCTTCATACTTGGCTAAATTGTAGGCTTAGTTTTATTATTAAGTTTATTATTAAAACACTTATTTAACCATTAATTAACCAATCGGTTTTATTCCTTAAAGCTATAATTTGATTTTTCATCATCGTATTGAATAAGGCGCGTTAAAAACTAGTAGGTAAACTTACTGTACGTAATTGACCAGATCGATCAATTCCAACCAACAGACGATTATTTAAAGGAGACCGCAGTAAAGTTGATTTATTTAGATAAAAACCTGGATGTATGGTTAGATTGGAAGCCAAGTATTAAATTGCAAGCAACAAGTAAGGTTAAAAATAAATATACCACATCCTATGGAAACTCACTTAAGCATCCTGAAAGGTATGGTATATTATGATCTTGTGACCAGCGTTGTTAAGCCAGTATAGTGGTACAGCGCAAGAGCGTACTGGTTAAACGCTTTCCTATGCGCCATATGAAAGTTGAGAGTATTGTGGTACCTTTTTTAACTACCTTTTTATTGATCATCAGTAATTTTGCGCTCATTCTGATAAGCCGTTGGAGCAGCGCCTGACTTTTTATTGTCGTCAACATTGGTCGAATTCTCTTTCAGCTCATCAAGCTGATCTTCTTCATTAGCACCCTCCCTGATCTCGTCTCCAGATAATGCATGTGGATTTCCCTGAGGCTCATTTTCGGATGGATAATTTTGTTGCCCCGGAGCCATGCTTCCTTTTTGCTCTGACATATTCTTAAGTTTTATATTACTATAATCAAACAAGATGTATTAACTAATAATTAAATACAACATTTCAAATTATGTTTTAACAAATTCAAACTAAATAGGTACCGATATACAAGCTTAGCACTAAGGTGCATTTATTACCTAATAGTTAAAACAAATATGATTCAATGGATATTATCAAACTATGAAAAATTCAATTAAGATCGGCATTGTCGCGTTAGCAATTTCATCCTCCTTGTTTGCTTGCAAAGGCTCAAACGCCTCAAACACCGAAGCTGACTCGAGCACCATCGATACTACCATAAAAGTAGATAGCAATACGATCGATTCGCCTGCCATGGCTGATACGCCAATGGTCGATAGTCCTTTAAGAAGGTAACTTAACTTCGAAATACACAATGTAATTTCTCCGCAGCATCGAGTACAATAATAGTAGAGTTATATCAAGTTGATTGACTTAACTCTTTTAAGCAACATTGGTCAGTAATAAAAGAAGCGCTTTCAAGTAAGATTTTTTGAAAACGCTTCTTTTAAACCATTATTTGCAATAGGTTTTACATTTGCTTAAAGATTATGCTTATAAATTTGAATTAGTATTAACCTCATTAATTGGAATAGGGAATAGGTAATATACGCTGTTTGGCACCAGATTGCTGTTATCGGGAAACTTAAGCACATAATGGCCTTTAATAAGTACATCGGCAGCGCCAACACGTATAGTCTCAACTGATTCTTTACGTACCGGGGCGCGTTGCAGGCGCAGCAAATCGTACAGCCTAAAACCCTCCCCCCAAAGCTCGCGGCGGCGTTCGGTTAGTATCTCCTCAATTAGTGTGGTTTGGTTAAAATTGGCAACTACTGCCCCCGGTAAATTGCGTTTAACCCTAACCTCGTTAAGTGCCGATATGGCTCCTGTTAAATCATTTAAACGGGCTTTACTTTCGGCCTCTATCAACGCCATTTCTGATGAGCGCATGAGTACGATGTGACCCGACTGATCAGCCTTGTTGATGAATTTTTTGTATTTGATCCAGCGATACATTGGGTCGGCTGGGGCAGTAACGGTTTCAAACAGCGTTTTACGGATGTCGCCATCGGCAAACAACTGTTTAAAGTATGGGTCGGGCATTATGGAGCGGTAACCTGCCGCCGGGGTAACATCAATGTAGGCAAAGTACGATGCTCCTCCCAAGTTCTGGTCGGCCTGCTGCGGGTGGCCCCAAATCCATTCAACGTTACTCACATCATTAAACCCTTGTGTGTATTGCGCGGCTTCCATAATGTTATAACCGGTACGGGCTTCACGGGCTTTTGTAGCAGCTAATGCCCAATTTTCCTGAGTTAAATAAGCTCTTGCAAGCAATCCTTTTACCACATTGGCGTCGGGGCGGTTTTTAACCTTGCGCACAAAGCCAACAAGTAGTGTTTCGGCCTGGGTAAGGTCGCCAATGGCCTGGTTGTACACTTGCTCAACCGTAGCACGTGCTTTAGGTACTGATGTGGGACTGGTTGGCTCGGTGTACACTGGGACAGCCTTGGCATTTTTATCTTTGGCATAAGTAAACTGGTATTGTCTTACTAAGTTTAGGTATACAAAGCCTCTTAATGCCAATGCCTGGCCTTTTAAATAGCGGCGTTCCGCATCAGTGCCGCTGGCATTATCAACATTAGCCAAAATGTTATTGCAGTTATCAATCACTTTATACTGAAAGCTCCAGAAAAACAAAGCCCTGCGGGTCGTATTATCAAATGGGTCTTTATACGGATATGAATCACGAAAACCGTAAACACCATCGCGGGCAATGGCATCCTCTCCCATTACCTCGTGTGTGAGGGTAATGGCCGACAAGCCTGGATTATCCTGCGAGGTACTGGTTTCCATAAGGTAACGCATTGTGCCGTTAATCAAGGCATCAATATTTTTGGTTGACGAATAGGTTTCGCTGCCAGTGAGATCTCCCGATGGCGAGGTTTCAAAAAAGTCGTCCTTGCAAGCCGACAGGCTTAACACGATGGCTACGAAAAGTATTTTTATGGTTGTGTATTTAAATTTCATGACGGTTGCTTATTAAAATGAAAGGTCGAAACCGAAGGTGTAAGTTTTTTGAGCCGGGTAACGGTAAAAGGTAACCCCGTCAACAGCCTGTTCGGGGTCCATGCCCTTGTGGTTATACCAGGTTAACAGGTTTTCGCCACGACCGTAAACTCTCACATTTTTAAGACCTATGCGGGTTGCCCATTGCGTTGGCAAATTGTATGAAAGACTTACATTTTTTAAACGTGCGTAAGTGGCATCATGCAAAAACCGGGTTGATATGCTGTTCCAGTTAGTGGTGGTTGTGGTTAATCTCGGCACATCCGTAATGGTGTTTTGCGGTGTCCAGCGGTTTAGTATTTCGGTGCCCCAGGTACGGCCGGTATTTTCGCCGGTGTGGAGAATCATCACCTCGTCTAAGTCCAAAATTTTACCGCCAATGTTGTAAGCCACTAAAGCATACAATTCAAACTGTTTGTACTTAATGGTGGTGTTAGCGCCGCCATAGAGCTTGGGCAACGCACTACCTTGAAAATACTGATCGGCCTCAGCGTATACGCTGGTTGTGGTACGCCCTGTAATGGTACGATTGCCAGCAGCATCAACAGCATAAGTATTTTTGTACCATAAAGGTTTACCGTTTGCCTGATCAACGCCTGCCCATTCGCGTATATAAAAATCATATACCGAGCTGCCCACGATCATTTTTTTGGTTGAACCCAATTGGCCTACGTTACCGGCAATAATCTCTTTTTGCGGAAGCTTGGTAATCTTATTGTTGTAATGACCAAAGTTGAAGCCAAGCGTCCATTTTACATCTTTGCTTACAACAGGCACCAGGTTAATCTGGCCTTCGTAACCATTGTTACGCATCGAGCCAATGTTGTCATCAATGGCTGTATAACCCAATGATGGTGCCAGCGGACGGCTGAATAACAAATCTTTTGAACGGCGCTGATACACCTCAAAGCTGCCGCTGATACGGTTATCAAGAATGGCAAAGTCTACACCCGAATTAAAATTGAGGTTGGTTTCCCATTTTAAGCCGGGTGTTGGCAGCCTTGAAGTAACCAAACCAGCCTGGCCTAAGCTGTTGTAAATAGAGTATAAATCTTGATAAGCATAATAGCTGCCCAGGTTATCGTTACCCTGCGCACCGTAGCTGCTACGTACAGTTAAGCTGTTTAACCACGATACATTCTTTAAAAAAGCTTCTGACTTAGCGTTCCACGAAGCTCCAATTGACCAGAAGTTACCCCAGCGCGACTGCGAACTAAAACGCGATGAACCGTCTCTACGGAAACTTGCTGACAGGTAATATCGTTGATTGAAGTTATAATCTATCTTACCTAAAAAGCTTGCCAATTTGTATTCATCGGCGTTACCTGTAAAGCTGTTGAGTAATGATGCCGCCGCCGGCTCAACCTTGTCAGAAAAACCAAAATTACTGCGGCTACCCGAAAGACTGGAAATGTTCAACACGTATACCTCCTGCCCTGCCAATACATTAAAGTGGTGAGCATTGGCTACGTTGAACGTATAATCCAAAAGATTATTGATGGTATACCCCACCGTGCGCGATGAATTTTTACTAACCGAACCACCACCTGTTACACCCGAACCAAAGGTTGGATTAGTATATGATAAGCCGCTGCGGTTATTATAATCGGTGTTAACGCTACTTTTCAGTTTAAGCCCGTCGAGTATGTTAATTTGTATGTTACCACGCAATATTAAGGCGTCTTGCTTGTTGCTGTACTTGTTTAGTTCGGCTATACCCAGCAGGTTATTGCCTGTCGCTGCCGCGCTTGGACGGTAGTTACCAAAATCGTAAACGCGGTTACCGCCGGCATCTAATTTGAGGGTTCCATCAGGGCTACGCTCATACACCGGGTAGATATCTGACACCAAACGACCGAAGTTGGCGAAGTTACCCTGGCTGCTATCGGTTTGTGGTGGCGAATCCTGACTGGTGCTTGATGCAGCTACGTTTACCCCTGCCTCAAACCACTTGTTAACCTTGGTATTGTAATTAACTCGCGTATTGTAGCGGCGAAAGTGTGAACCGATGATAAAGCCTTTATCATCCAAATACCCGCCCGATACAAAGTAACGCGAATCAGCACCGCCGCCGCTAATACCTAAATCTACCTGTTGGCGCACACCGGTACGGCTTAATGATTTGCTCCAGTCATCATCCCAAAGCGGAGTTGCGCCGGCTACCAGCTTGCCATCTAACCCAACCGGATTTGGGAATGCTGAGCCATACGGGTTAATTTTAAGGTTACTTACTAGTTCATTGGTGGCATATTGCGCGGCCTGTGCTGCTGTGTTGCCTTGATCGAGGCGATTGTTGCGCAAGGCTTCCCATTGTAGCTGGAAATAATCATTGGTGCTTACAAAATCGTAATCTTTAACCGCACGTGATGAGTAGCCTATGTTAGAATTTAAGGTAACCGTAGGCTTGGCATTATACTTACCGCGCTTAGTAGTAATGATAATTACACCATTTGCACCGCGCGATCCATAAAGCGCACTTGCCGAAGCATCTTTCAATACCGAGATTGACTCCACATCGGCCGTATTGATAGCATTGATATTACCCGAAAACGGAATACCGTCAACCACGTAAAGCGGATCGCTCGATGCATTAACCGAACCAATACCCCTGATGCGGATACTGGCCTCACTACCCGGCTGCCCGGCTGGTGCTACCGATTGTACACCCGGTACTACACCTTGCAGCGTACGGCTAATATTTGACACTTGGCGTTTTTCTAAATCGGCAGCGTTTACCACCGATGCCGAACCTGTGTAGGTAGCCTTGTTAGCAGTACCGTAAGCCACCACAACCACCTCGTTAAGGTTGTTATTGGCGGCCTTTAATTGTACCGATAGGGTATTACTACTCACGGGCACTTCTTTAGGTTCAAAACCTACGTAGGTAAATACCAGTGTATTTTCGGCTCCTTGAAGGGTAATGCTAAACTTACCATCTGGGTCGGTTTGAGTGCTTTTTCGTTGTCCTTTAATGTTAACGTTTACGCCGGGCAAGGCCGTTGTGCTGCCCTCCTGAGTAACTGTTCCGGTTACTTTGCGTTCCTGTGCATGGGCAAAGGCTACCCAGCCCGTTAAAAACAGGAATAGTAAAAATCTGAATTTCATAAAATGATGAGGTGGTTATTGTCCTTGTGTTATGTTTTCAAGTAGTGTGCTTAGGCGATCCACAGCTTTGGTGGCTATGGTTATTTGCTGGCGGGCTTCGTCCCAGTTGTTTTGCTCAATGGCCTCGCGTATTCCCGGTAAGGTTTTTACGCCATACCCGGTGTAAAAGCCCGGCGCATATATACTATGACGATACCATGGGCGTTTAGGCAAACCTTCCGCAATCAATAAGCTCTTTTCGGCCTGGTAAACGGCGTTGTTAAATTTTGCCGCAAGTTTGGGATTAGTCAAAGCTTTAACACTTATGCTATTAAGTGCCGATGCCGATAGCTTGAGTCGCTGTATAGTCTTATCGAAAAAGGCAAAATCAAACGCCGGCACATCGGGTTTTGGAGCCGATGCAATGAATTTGTCTTTTGGGTCGGCAGCCAGTTTGTAGCTGTTGCTTTTAATAAGTTGGTTTTCGGCATTGTATTTTTCGCGTAGCTGATCGGCCAGTTGCTTTACCTCGGTTTCGTACTGGTTTATTACTTTGCCTAGGCTTGCAAAATCAAACGGAAGCACATCGGCATTAGCTAAACGCAATACGGCCCTGCCTGCAGTTTGCGCCAACGCTACACCGTAGACAAAACTGCTATCTTTGAACCGCACATAATCATCATACGAATCATAAATAGAATGGTAATCGCCGCCGCCATCTTCGCCACCGTAACCTAAATTTAGAGTGGGAATGCCTAAATGCTGCAGGAAGGCAGAGTAATCAGACCCGGTACCTAAAGCCCCGAGCGACAGGGTATCCTTTTTAAGTATTGCTCTTTGTGCTTTGGCCGATGCCGCTTTTACTGCATCATTAGCCCGTTTGCGTTCAAACACACTTACACCCGTTAGCGGGTCAATAACGTTTTTGGCTATCTCGCTGGTAAATACCTCCAGCGCGTGCGAACCTCCTGCACCTAGAAAACCACGACTGTTACCGTCGGAATTGATATACGCAACCGCTTTTTCTTTCAGCTCATCGGCATGGTCATCTACCCACTCGGTCGATCCTAACAATGAGGGTTCTTCGCCATCCCAGGCAGCGTAAACCAGTGTACGCTTAGGTTTGTAACCTGCTTTTACCAGCAAGCCAATAGCCCTTGCCTCCTCTAACTGGGCAGCCAAACCGCTTACCGGGTCGTCTGCGCCGTTCACCCAGGCATCATGGTGATTGCCGCGTACTACCCATTGGTTAGGGTATTGGCTACCTTTTATTTTAGCTATAACATTATAAGCCGGAACCAAATCCCAGTTATGTTCAATTTTTAAATGCACTTTAGCTTTACCAGGACCAACGTGGTAAGTAATGGGCAGTGCCCCGCGCCACTCGGCCGGAGCCACCGGACCGCCTAGTGCAGCCAGCAACGGCTGGGCATCGCCATAACTGATGGGCAGCACCGGTATTTTTAAAATGGTTTGCGCCTCGCTCCTTTCCAAACGTTTGGCTTTGGCGGTTGCGCCAACATCGGGAGTTAGCGGATCGCCGGGATAAATTACCATATCCATTACCGAACCACGCTGCACCGTTTGATCGTTTTTGTAAGGGCCTTTAGGGTAAACCTCGCCCTGGTAAAAGCCGTCATCTTTAGGATCGGAGTAAATAATGCAGCCAATAGCGCCGTGCTCATAAGCTACTTTGGGCTTGATGCCACGCCACGAGCGGCCGTATTTGGCTATCACTATTTTGCCTTTTACATCAATGCCCAGTTTTTCGAGCTGTATATAATCATCGGGCAAACCGTAGTTAACAAATACAAGTTCGCCGGTAACATCGCCATCGGCACCCCAGGCATTATAGGTTGGCAACTGCCCATCTTGCCCTGATGTGGCATCCTCGGCAAAAGCAGGTTCTTTTAGCTTGGCCACGTACCGGGTTGGGTAAATAAGCTCCAGCAAACGCGCTTTGGGCGTTGGAAACAGCACCTGGTAAGTCTCAATTTTGGCGTCCCAGCCGTACTCTTTAAACTTTTGTAATACAGCTTGCGCAACCGCCTTACCTCCGGGCGAACCCAAATGATGGGGACGAGCGGCCAGTTCTTTTATATTTTGACCAACGCGCACATTGCTCAGGTGCTTGTCAAACTCTTTTTCGGTTTGTAGTTGTTTGGTAGCCGCTTCAGTCGTAAACCCTTTAACAGCAGCATTTTGTGCATATGATGTGGTATAACCGGCCAGGCACAGCACAGCCAGTATCTCTATTTTTTTCATAAAGAAATTTTAGTTGTCAATAAAAGTTGGGTAGTACACCGGCATGCAGACGTGCCGCGGCTACTATAATTTGAAGTGCTGGACTAGCAACAACACCACACCAGGACTGATTGGTAACGGGCAGCACCCAGCCGAGGTAAGTTGGCCAAAAGAATTTTAAAGTAAGTTTCCAGTTTCATTTAGTTGCAGATATAGTTTATGTTAAGGGAAAATATGCAAATTGCACCAGCCACCGGTTAGCTCTGTTAATTTGCTGTATTAGTAAGGTCAGTTGAGGCGGGAGGATGGATTCGAACCACCGTAAAAGGTTTTGCGTACCTTCACCTAACCACTCGGCCACTCCACCAATAGCTTTTAAAGCGATGCTTTTAACGAAGCTTTGCTTGCCAGGCCATCAATTACTTTAACCATTTCGTTAAATTCGTTTACATCATATAACCTGGTGAGGTAAACAATTTTGCCGTTAGCATCAATAACCACGTTGCGGGTTACACCAGCTTTTTTGTTAGCAAACTTGCCAAATATTTCGGCACCCGGGTCTAAGGCCAGCGGGTAAGTTACTTGTATATCCTGACGGAATTTTTGAACTTTTTCAAGCGGCTCGTCACGGTCTACCCCTATCAACACCACATTTTTATTTTGATAAGCTTTCCAAACATCGGTTTCCAGGTGGGGCATTTCTTTACGGCATACGCTGCACCAGCTGGCGGTAAATTGTAAAACCACCACCTTACCTCGCAGTTGCTTTAAAGATGTTTTTTCTCCGTTATCTAAAACCAGTTCAAAATCGTCTGGTGCCTGGTCCCCAACCTTAACTAAGTAACCGCGGTCAGCGTCAGCAACGTTGGCTGTAGCTGCATTTGGCGCCACGGTTTGTGCTTGCGCATTCGACGTATTTGCGCCAGCTAAAAGTATTGCTACAGCGAAAAAAGCTTTCGAAAAATTGAGTAATGATTTGTTTTTCATGAGCGTATAAGTTGAGTAGTCTTGTTTTATTAAGCTAATTTTGTAACACTTATACCAGAAGTAGTTTTAAGGCCTTGTTGAGCAAGCAGATGCTTGCCGTTTTATCTTTCTCCATGTTGGGAGCAGGAATTAGCACCTTTTACCTTAAGAGTAGTATAGGTTGCTAAGACTTCATCGGGCCTTTCCCTCAGTCTTTCTGGATAAATATCACAAAGAACATTTATTAAACAGTACAAATATACAGATATATTTTATAAAGTCTATAGATTTAGTAGATTATTTTAAATTGTGTAAAGATTTTAATGTAAGTCGTATGCGTTATCGGTGCAGCACCGGTTAGAGAATACAGAACGCCAACTACAAGCAGATCAAACTTAGAAGCTTTTAAAAATTCGAAGTTCTTCTTAATAAATGATACAAATCGGCCAGAAATTGATAGCATTTTGCAATGCTTAACCGTTTACTTTGTTCTACGGCGAAGCCTGTATTAATTGACTTTCTTCTTTATCTAAAATGTTTATCGGGTAAATCAACACGCTGGAAAACAACCTACAAGCATAAATTAGTGATGAACCTTCGTTATTTGTAAATGAAAAATCTCCTCAATAAATTCGTACTTGCAACTTGTTCAATATTTGCTGTAAGTTGTGCATTTACAACAGTTTTTGCACAAAGCAAAACGTTGTTATTTCCTGATGCTCCCGGAATTGAATCGTACACCTACCGGACTAATTTTTCAAAAGGTGTGCCGGCAACTTTAGATTTAATAAAAGAAAATAGCATCAAGGATATTGAATTTTCGAGTTTGTTTAATTTGAGCCCCGAAGATCTTCGCAAACTACTTGATGAACGAGGATTAAAATGTTCTTCATTCGGCACAGGATGGAATAATATTATGCATAAAACTGCAGAGGTTGCTAATGCGGCCAAAGCACTCGGTGCACATTACATACATCTAGGCAGTGTTCCGCAAGCTGGCAAAACGTTTACTTTACAGGATGCCGAATTTGCTGTTACAGAATTAAACAAGGTTGGTAAAATTTTAAAAAACGAGTACGGACTGGAATTACTTTGCCATAACCATGGTGTAGAGTTTGTGCCTTATGAAAATGGTACGCTTTATGATTTTCTTATTCAGCGCACAAACCCCAAATATGTAAGCTTTGAGTTAGATATTTTATGGGCTTTTTTGCCGGGCCATGATCCGGCTCAATTGATTGACAAATATCCTAGTCGAATTAAGGCGCTACATGTAAAAGACCTTAAAAACGGCATTGGTACTACCAATCTGGGCAAAACCGATCATAACAACAATGTGGTATTGGGGCAGGGACAAATTAACATTCCAGCCGTTATTAAAGCTGCCAAGCGTGCAAATATCAAACACTATTATCTTGAGGATGAAAGCCAGTTTGCGGTTGAACAGATACCGCAGAGCATTCAATATCTGCAATCTTTAAAACAATAAATTTTCAGCTTGCTTACTATTGTTCAACAGGCGCACTTCCGCTTTGCTTTTTATGCAGGCTGTTACGATACTCAATAGGGGTCATCTTAAAATATTTTTTAAAATTTCGGCTAAATAAGCCAGGTGTATTGTATCCAACTATTCTTGCTATCTCCGAGAATCTGTATAAATCTTCACCTATAAGCCGTGCAGCACTTTTTACACGTGTGGTATCAATAAGTTCTTTCGGCGATAAGGAAGAAATGGACTTGATTTTACGATAAAAGGTTGGCCTGCTCATATTCATATAGTCAGCAAGATTATCAATATCCAAATGCGGATCATTCAGGTTTTTTTGAATATAGTCACTGAGTTTTTTAAGAAATGCTTCCTCTGTTTTAGATTGCGCGTTTACCCGGAAATCTTCAAATGGCGAGCTTGAAAAGTGAACTTTAATTTTCATTCTGTTCTTCAGCAAGTTCGCAATATGAAGCTGAAGCAGCTCCGGTGAAAACGGCTTCTGAATATAGGCATCAGCTCCTACCTCCAACCCCTCAATAAACGCATTTTGGGTATTTTTAGCAGTAAGAAGAATAATGGGTATATGGCAGTAAGCAACGTCTGATTTTAAGATTGCACAGAGTTCGAAGCCATCAATACCAGGCATCATAATATCCGAAACGATGAGACTAACGGTCTTCGTAGCAAGTATTTCCTGAGCCTTTTCGCCGCTTTCGGCAATGTATACGGTATAAGTATCGCTTAACACTTCCGATAAAAACTCTAAAATATCTTCGTTATCGTCGATAATTAAAACACTATCAATCATATCTTTTTAAAATTTCATTTCACAAATGATAAACTAAAGCCCATGATCAGGGCCGCTGTAAAAAAACACAGGCGTGCCCACTGGTATAGCAACGTTAAAAATTGCGCTACAACCGCCCACCCCAAGTGTCAGTTCCAATATTTGTTTCTAGAAGCGGGTAAACAGGCTTAAGCCGTTAACCTTACTTAGCGCAATATTTATAACAGAATTGGTAGGTGAACATATATACGATAGCCCATCGTTACAACAAACAGCAATAAAAGTGCACAAGTATGTGCACCATTATTGCCGTTTTGGCGCATATTAAAAGCCAAGATTTTGAGGGTACTTAGGTCCTGTAATGATACGATCTATCTGACTTTGCGGTATAGGCCTTAATGTATGCCTGTCTTGTATATTGTTTGCAGCGTCGGGGTTATAAAGTTTTACGCGCTCCACAAGTTTATTTGTTCTTACCAGGTCAAGCCACCTGGTTTGCTCTCCGCATAGTTCACGGGCACGTTCATCTAAAATATAGTCGAGCGTAACCTGAGCCGGTGTTATAATCATCGCATCAGCATTGCCGGTTGGGAAGGCGGCCCGCTGGCGCACAACGTTAATATATTTTGCAGCATTAAAATTATCATTCAAATTTAACGCAGCCTCGGCAGCAATTAAATAAGTTTCCGCCAGCCTGTATACAATAATTGGCCTTACCGACGGATCATTAATACCTGCCCTTTTAGTATCCTGATACTTGGTCATGGTAGGAAACAATTGCAGCGTGTAATTACGTGGCGGCACCAACAAATACCGGGATGCATTGATCTTAGCATTGGTTACATCAACAGCCGGCATATAAATGGCTGTATCGCCTAAAGCGTATTTGGGTACACCGTTCACTTTCGGTATTTTGTCGGCAGAGTTGGATAACCATACAGACTGGAATGTTTTATAGTAGCGGGTATCGTTTGTTTTATCGGCAAAACAAACATTGCCTAACCAATTGGTTAGTTGAACCCGGGCATATGGCCTGCCGTATGCCATAGACCGAACCAGGCCCGGAAAGTTTTCATACCCCATTACGTAATGAAAATTAAGTTCGTTGCTAACAGCATTGTACGTTAAATTGGGTGTATGTTGAACGCTCCAAAGCACTTCTTTGTTGGCTTCGTTGCCTTCGGCATATACCGAAGCAAAATCAGGCAGCAAACCAATATTCCAGGTTCCTGCGTTATCAATTACTCCTTTTGCCGTATTGTAAGCGTTTTGAAAATCATCTGGTTGCTTTGCTGAAGAGTAAGCACGGGTAAGGTAAACTTTTGCCAAAAGGTGCGATGCCGCTGCTGCTGTTGCTTTACCTGGTAATACACCGGTTTGAGTTGGGCTTAGCGGCAATCCGGCAATGGCATCCTTTAAATCCTGCACAATAAAATTATACACCTCGGCAATGGGCGCTCTATTGGCGCTGGTGCTGGGTTCACTAATAAAATTCTTACTTAGTGTTACCGGCCCAAAAAACCTCACCAATAAAAAATAATAGTTGGCACGTAGAAATTTAGCTTCAGCAACCTTTTGCTTAACCGTGTTAGCATCAAGACCGGTTACCGTTGCGCCGTTATCAATTACGCCATTACAGGTATTGATGAAGGTATAGCATGGATTCCAAACGCCGGATAAAAATCCGCTGCTGGCATCATAACTGCTCGCATAAATATTAAAATTGGAATTGCCACCGCCACCCGATTTAAATTCATCGGTTCCGGGAACGGTCATGGTCATCAGGTTTTCGGTTCCCCATAAATTACGGTTGCCGGCATAGGCAGCATCCAGTCCGGATTGAAAACCTTGAGCTGTATTAAAAAACTGCGGAGTAAGCGATGATTTTGGTTCTTCGATCAGTTGCTTACTGCAACCCGAAGTAACAATGGCAACTGAAGCCAGTATGATGATTTGATATAAATATGATTTCATTTTTATAATCAATTAAAAGGAAACATTTAAACCGAACAATAATGACTTAACCGGCGGCGTATCAACACCCAGTGTCCCTGCCGATTCTGGATCAGCTCCGTTGAACTGGTTATGCAACGGAGAGAATAAAATAATGGCATCGTTTAAAGATGCATGCAGCCTTAAAGATTTTGCCTTAATTTTTGTTGCTATTGCTGATGGGAACGTGTAACCCAGGCTAATTGTCCGAATTTTTAAATAGGATGCATTATAGTAACCCAACAAATCGCCAAAGGCAGGCGACCCAACGTTAAAATTTGGTTTTGGATATTTGTTAGCATTGTTAAATGGAGTCCAGTAATTTACGTTAAGGTTGTTTGCCTTTCCGTTTAATACATTTACGTTACTGCTTGGCTGCAACCATGTAGCTATTTGCGTTCCTCCTACTCGGTATGATGCAACTACGGCCAGATCAATGCCGCGGTAACTAAAGCGGTTAGTAAAACCACCAAAGAATTTTGGCTGCCTGCTACCTATAACTGCACGGTCATTGGAATTGATAACGCCATCACCATTCAGGTCTGCTACTCTGATGGTACCAATAACTGAGCCGGCCCCTGTCATTGTTAGGTTAAGCCGTTTGGCTTCGGCTGAATCTGCCCTGGTGTTTTGCCATATACCCACTTGTTGGTAGTTATACAGAGCGTTTATTGGTGAGCCCACAAATCTGTTGCTACCAACGTCTTGCGTAACACCATTTTGTAACGCCGTTATTTTGTTACGGTTAAATGATACATTGACGTTGCTGGTCCAGCCAAAATCTTTTCGGGTTTTTGCCTTAACGTTAACCGAGCTTATGGTTATTTCCAAACCTTTGTTTTCGGTTTTTCCCACGTTAGCCAGAAACTGCGAGGTATAGCCTGTCGTTATAGGTAGATTTTGAGGAAGTATCAGATCATTTGTTTTTTGATGATAAACATCAACCGTACCGGTTATACGGTCTTTAAACAAGCCAAAGTCCAACCCTACATTTAACGTAGATGTGTACTCCCAGCCAAGCTGAGGATTAGGTACGCTGTTAGGATAAGTACCCGTTACATTAGTTGTGCCATAGTTATAATTGAATATGGTAAGGCCTCCAAGCGTTTGGTAAGGGCTAACAGCCGCATTACCTACCGAACCATAACCCAGGCGAAGTTTTAAACTGGATACGGCGTTAATACTTTTCATGAAGCTTTCTTCGGAAATGTTCCAGCCAATGGCGGCACTTGGGAATAAGTGGTACTTATTTCCGGGAGCAAGCGTAGATGATCCATCAGAACGCATAGTAACTGTAAGCAGATATTTGCTTTTGAAATCATAATTAATGCGCCCCATGAACGACACTATCGAAAATTTGGAATAACTTCCGGTCCCTTTAAAATTAGCGCCTAATTCGGGATTGTAGTACTGCACATAGTCGGCCAGGATATTGTTATAAGTTAAGGTTGTAGAGTACTTGTTATCCTGCTGATAACTAAATAGCCCTGTACCGGTAACATGATGGTTTTTGGCAAAGGTATTTTCGTAAACAATAAGGTTTTCCAGTGTAAAGTTCCGGTAATCATAATTAGTGTTTCTGGCTGTAGACGGTCCGCTCAAATTTTGGAACGTTGCGCTCCCGAAAAAGTCGCCGTATGTTTCCGGCGTTAGTTCTACACCACCATTAAATCGATATTTTAAATGCGGTGTAAATTGCGCTTCTGCGTAAGCAGTGGTAAACATATTGTAGCGGGTACGGTTTTGTACCACTGCACCCGGAACCAGATTAGCCAATGGGTTGTATATCAGCGATCCGCCACCCGGAAATGGGATCAGGTTACCTGCGGCATCGTACGGAACAGTTAATGGGCTTGATTGTAACGCCTGAGAAACCGGGTTAATTCCTTCGCCGTTGGTTCTGCTCACCGAGTTAAGAGAACTAACTCCAACTTTGAAAATTTTGCCCAATTGCTGGTCTACACTTATTTTAAAGCTATAGCGCTGGAAAGAAAGCCCGGGAAAAACACCGGTTTCATTGAAATAACCTGCCGAAATTGCATACTTGGTTTGTTCGGTACCACCCGAAACGCCTAACTGGTGATTGGTTCGCAAACCGTTTTTAAAGATTAACTTTTGCCAGTTGGTGTTGGTACCATTTTGCCTGCCAGCAAGCTCTGCCGGCAAAAATGTAATGCCATCGGTATAAAACCGCGGATCATCAATTCCGCTATATGGGTTAGGCGCGTTTATAACATTTGGGTTGTTTGCATTATAACTTCCCCATTTTTTATAAACCTCATAGTCTTGCGGCTGCATTACATCGTAATAACCCAAAGGTTTCATTACCCCGGCATAGCCGCTGTAGGAGATAACAGGTGCGCCGGTTTTACCACGCCTGGTTGAAATTAAAATAACACCATTGGCGCCCCTTGACCCATAAATTGCCGTTGCCGAAGCATCCTTTAGTATTTGAACAGATACCACATCATCCTGGTTAAGGTCATTAATGTAAGTTCCGTTGTAAGGAATGCCATCAACAACGTAAAGCACGTCATTAGTTGCACCTCCCTGTAAGGAGCGTTGTCCGCGTATAGCAATAGAAGGTGTTGAACCAGGGTGACTATTACCACCGCTTTTTTGAATATCCAAGCCGGGAGCCTGGCCTTGCAACGCACTTACCAGGTTACTTACTGGTACACTCTTCAATGCTTCTTCGTTTACCGAAGCTATGGAACCGGTTACATCAGCTTTTTTTTGCGAACCGTAACCCACCACAACCACTTCGTTCATGGCAGATACTTTTTCTTTAAGCGTTACGTCAATTTGGGTTTGGTTGTTTACCGGCACTTCAAGCAACTCAAAACCAATGGCGGTAAACACTAGGGTTTGATTACCATCCGATAATTTAAGTGAATATGTTCCGTTCGGGCTGGTGATGGTGCCACCGTTAGCACCTTTTATACTTACGGTAATACCTGGTAGTGGCTGCCCCTTAGTATCTTTAACAGTGCCTGTTACCGTTATTACATTGGGTACAACTACAATATTCTTTTTTTGAACAACTACTGTCTTCTGATAAATTACATAAGTGAGCGGCTCATTTGCAAAAATCTCATTGAGTGCATCTTTAAGCTCAACCTCTTTTACAAATAGCGTAACAGGTTTTGCCTCGCTGAGCATATCTGAGTTATAAACAAAATTGTACCCGGTTTGCTGTTTTAATTTGTCGAACACCTTGTTAAGAGGAGTATTCTTGACAGAAATGCTGACCACCTGTGCAAATGTTGCCGCGCTTACCTGCATAAAGCAGGCTACAATAAGAATAACCACAAGTTTCACTATTCGACTGATTTTATAAGGTACACAGGAAAGTTTCCTGCATGAAAATGCATGGGAAAATTTATACATTTGGTTAATAAGTTAATTTATAATTGATTGTTGGTACGATTAATTGGATTGCTTATGGCCTAACGGCAGATTACCGGGGGCGCTCCAACGCTCCTGGTTATCATTCATTTTACAAATCCAATTGGTTGTTTATTGTAAAAGTCACGGCATAACGGTTATCCTCCTCCCATTAACTTTAAAATGAACCGTTCCGGTTAATTCAAGGGTTTTTAATAAGTAAGAGATGTCTTTAAACCTTGATACCGAACCGCCAAAGTTTTGCTTACTCAGTGGCCCTTCGTAGTCAATATCTACATCATACCATCTGGACACTTGCCGCATAATGGTGCGTATATTTTCATTCTCAAAGCTGAACAAGCCGTTTTTCCATGCTACAATGTCGTCAACCTTAACCTCGCGAACTTTAAAGGCACTCCCACCCTGCTTTATCAGCCCTTGTTCGCCCGGAGTGAGCATGGCTGTGATTTCATCTTTTTCAAGCCTTACGGATCCCTCTAAAAGTGTGGTTTTAACAACACTTTCGTCTTGATAGGCCATTACGTTAAAATGTGTACCTAAAACATTTACATTTACGCCGTTGGCAACTACTTTAAATGGCATGCTCTTATTTTTGGCTACTTCAAAATAGGCTTCCCCGGTTAACTCAACCAATCGTTCCTTGCCGGTAAATGTGGTTGGAAATTTTAGTGACGAGGCTGCATTAAGCCAAACCATTGTACCGTCTGCCAAAGTGAGTTGGTATTGCCCTCCACGTGGGGTAGCTATCGTATTGTATGCAACCTGGTTATCGTTTTCGGCTTTAGATTCGGCATTGTATACTAACTTACCGTTGCAGAGTTTTCTGACTTCGGCCGCGCCTTGCTTTGACACCAACCCTTTGTCAGACCCATCCAAATCTACCATGTTGCCATTGGCCAATATGAGTATAGCCTTATTGCTCCCCGGTGTAATAGCAGTTTTAACTGCTGCTTTCCTGGCAAAATGATCGGCCACGGTAACCTGCTTTTGTTCTTTGTCAGATAGCACAACAATGCCAACCGACAGAAAGATGAGTAAAGATGCCGCAATGGCCCATCTGGCCGGAAATTTCCTGGAACTTTTTTCTTTCGGAGTTATTTTAGAGCGAAGAGTATTCAAAAGTTCAGTTCTCACCTCATCCCGGTCACCCATTTCTGGTAACCATGGCAACTCCTTCAGTTCAAATTCATCTTTATAATGATCCAGCCGTTGAATTTCTTCAGCTGTACATTTCCCGGTTTGGCACTTTTCATAAAGTGCTAAAAATTCATCTTTAGTCATTAAAATAGTCGGTTACGACGTTAATTGGCTAAGCTCAACTATAACTGGTTCTATCAACATAGAGACTTTTTAGCGGCCTCAACGCATACAATAAAAAAAGTTTTTTTTATAAGCACAAATGATGGTCTGAAACCTAGATATTAACTATCTTTTATCCTCGCAAATAAGTTACTCAGCAAATTTTGAGCTGTTAGAAGTTTTTATATAGCGATAAAAATTTCTAATTTTATGAAACCAATTATATGCCTGATAAAAATTCCCCTGATGATGATTTGTGGCGAGCCATAAAATCTGAAAGTATTCCTGCGTTCGAAATTCTGGTAAAACGGTACTGGGAGGCTGTTTATACAACCGCATTTTCCCACCTTCGGGATAAAGAAATGGCAATGGAAATTGCAAATGATACTTTCCTTAACATATGGCAAAAAAAGCACGTGTTAGATATAGGCACATTTAAAAGCTATCTTACAACCAGCGCACGCTACCATGTTTATAAGGTACTAAAAGCCAAAAAAGCACTTAAATTAGCATACGTTGCTGATCACGAAAACTTGTCGTCGGTAAATGTATCAGTTAATACGGGAGAGGAAAAAATTCGGCACCTGAATTTGCAAAGCGAAATTGAGGCCCTCCTATCAGCACTGCCTGCCCGTTGCCGTGAAATTTTTTTGTTAAGCCGGCTGGGCAACCTTACCAATACCGAAATAGCTGAAAAGCTTTCTATTTCTAAAAGAACTGTTGAAAACCAAATATCTATTGCCCAAAGATTTGTTCAACAAAACTCTAAAAATATTGCGCTGAGTATTTTGGCAACCTTCCTTTTACAGTAATATGCTTTTTAGGGGCACTTTGAAAGCGCCACCAAGTGCTATATAGCTATTGTAATCAATTTTTTATCATAACACATGTGCGTTCAGGCTAACAGTTGCACTCTAAGAGTATAAAAGCCAATTGTTAAACCTAATGAGAATATTTTTCCTATTAATGCTGGCCGGTATTGCATCTTGTAATATAACCTCGGCTCAAAGCAAAAACGCCTCTTTGGCATCACAATCGTCCATTAAATCAGTTTTTCTGCGCTCTTTAAAAAACCATCAAGGCGCTTACACCTGGCAAATGATTAAAGCCTCAGAGGCCGGCACTGATGGAAACATCATTTCCACATCAGCATACCATGCAACAAATTGGAAAGCTGCGATAGTACCTGGAACTGTATTAACAAGCCTTGTTGCCAATAAGGTATACCCTGAACCTTATTATAGTGATAACAACCGCAAAACCCGTAAACTGATACCGGACATCAGCGATGCAGGAAGGGAGTTTTACCACTATTGGTTCCGTACTAATTTTAAAGTTCCGGCTTCATTCAAAGGAAAGCGGCTGTGGTTGAAATTTCACGGCATTAATTACCATAGCACCATTTGGCTTAACGGTAAGCGTTTAGGGCAGATGAAAGGAATGTTTAACAGTGAAAGTTTTGACATCAGTAAAATTGCAAACTTAAGTGACAACAACATCCTTGCGGTTGATATTGAACCTGTTGACCATCCGGGTTCTACCTTTAAACCTGGCAAAACCAAAACGGGTGCCGTGGGTGAAAATCATAACGGAGGCGATGGTGAAATTGGTAAAGATGTAACCATGCTAATGAGTGTAGGCTGGGATTTTACAACTCATGACGGCATACGCGACCGTAACACCGGCATTTGGCGGGATATTGAACTTTTTGCTACCGGTGACGTAACTTTAGAGAATGCTTTTGTAAAAAGCAAGCTCCCTCTGCCAGATACCACCAGTGCCAAAGAAACGGTAAGTGTGGAAGTAAAAAACGCATCTGGCATTAAGCAAACCGGTTACATCTCAGGTACTATAAACGAAACCGGAAAAACATTTAAAAAAACCCTCACCTTATTACCTCATGAAACCAGGACGGTGACTTTTTCACCTGCTGAATATGCTGCGTTAAATATTAGCCGCCCTAAGCTTTGGTGGCCAGTTAACAAGGGAAACCAAGCACTTTATACGTTATCGTTAAAGTTTGTTACTTCAAAAAACGTAGTAACGCATTCGCTTGATACTAAATTCGGCATCCGTGAAATAACTTCAGATCAAAATACGCCCGACAAATCCCGGAGATTCCTGGTTAACGGAGTTCCCATATTTATAAGGGGAACTAACTGGATTCCGGAAGCAATGCTGAAAAACAGCGAAGCAAGGACAAAAGCCGAACTGCGATACACCAGGCAATCCGGCCTTAATTTCTTACGACTTTGGGGTGGCGGAATAGCCGAATCAGACTACTTCTATCAGCTGTGTGATGAATACGGAATTTTGGTGTGGACGGAATTTTGGGTAACTGCCGACACTAAACTACCAACAGATACTGCTCTTTATTTTAAAAACGTGGTGAGTACTGTTAAGCGCATTCGTAATCATGCTTCGCTGGCTTATTACGTTGATGCCAATGAAGGTAAAGAGGTTCCGGGTACCGGCAATTTAATTAATCAACTTGACCCTACACGCGGCTACCAGGAACAATCTGAATGCTGTGGCGTGCACGATGGCAGTCCGTATAAATACGAAAACCCGATGCAGTACTTTGAAAACACAGCATCGCCACGCGGAAGCCGTGTTGATGGATTTAATCCTGAATATGGTACATTATCGACACCGGTTCTATCTTCATTACAAAAAATGATGCCCGCTAAAGACCTATGGCCAATTAACGATTCTGTTTGGAACTATCTTGATGGAAACGGGTTTCATGGAGTAACCGGCAAATACCATCAGGCGGTAAATGAATTTGGCCGGTCATCATCCATAAAAGAGTATGCTCAAAAAGCGCAGCTTGTTGGAGCGCTTAATTTCAGAGCCATATGGGAAGTATGGAACTACAATAAATTTAACTATGGAGATCGTTGGGCATCAGGGTTCTTATTTTGGTATCATAACAGTCCGCTGCCTCAAACTGCATCCCGAATGTATGATTGGTATTTGGAACCTACTGCAGCACTCTATTATTCGCAAAACGGACTTGCGCCTTTACATGCTCAGTTTGATTATTTGAAAAACACGGTATCTGTTTACAACGATTACCGCAAAGCGTTTAAGGGTTACCGGGCCGAGGCAACCGTATACGATTTCAACAGTAAACCTGTGTGGACAAAATCTACCACAATCAACATTCCTGAAGATGGAGTTGTTAAAGATGCAATAACTATCAGCTTTCCTCCAAGTATCAGTCAAATTCACTTCATTAAGCTCAGGTTGCTTAACGCAGATGGCAAACTGGTAAACGATGCCTTTTATTGGCGCTCTAAAGACGCTTATAAAGGCGCTTGGACTTTGACCGGGCCTGCAGTATCGGGCTTTAAGGATATTAACCAATTACCTAAAGCCAGTTTGAGTGTTTCGGCAAAAAAGCAGGCAGCTGCAGGGAAACAAATAGCTAAGGTAGTGGTGAAAAACCCATCTGAAAACTTGGCATTTTTTACGCAGTTACAGTTGCGGGGTGTAAACGGCCAAACCTATGCACCTGTGTATTACTCCGACAATTTCTTTTCATTGTTACCGGGAGAAGAAAAATCGGTAACTATTGAAATTCCCGAATCAGCCAATAAAACCAAACTGGTGTTGGTAAGCTCGGCACTGAACTCAAGTGAGTCTGTTACGCCTGTTTCAAATTAGCAAGCCCATATTTTGAAATTATGAAAAATTCTTATCGTTTATTATTTGCCTTATTGTTTACCTTTTTAGTTAACGCAACATCAAAAGCACAAACAAAAAATTCACTCCCAGACTGGGCACTTGGAGGCTTTATAAGACCAACTAACATCAATCCTATTATTGCCCCTGATACAAATTCTTTATTCCTCGACCCCATGTCGGGCAAAAAAACCCGATGGGAAGATAATGACACCTTTAATCCTGCAGCTGTGGTTAAAAACGGGAAGGTAATTCTTTTATACAGATCAGAAGATAGAAGTGGTGTTAAGATAAGTACACGCACCTCAAGATTAGGCTATGCTATAAGCAAAGATGGCCTGCATTTTAAACGAAAAACCCAACCGGTTCTCTATCCTGATAATGATGATCAAAAAGAATTTGAATGGCCTGGAGGCTGCGAAGATCCCCGCGTTGCAGTTACCGAAGATGGAACCTATGTTGTTTTATACACACAGTGGAACCGCAAAGTACCACGCTTAGGTGCGGCTACCTCGAAAGACATGATTCACTGGAAGAAACATGGCCCGATATTTCATGATGCTTATGAGGGTAGATTTTTAAACATGCCCACCAAATCAGCATCTATTTTAACCCAGGTAAAAAACAACAAGCAAGTAATTGCAAAATTAAACGGGCAGTATTTTATGTACTGGGGCGAAAGAAATGTGTATGCAGCAACATCGGCCAACATGGTAGATTGGACCCCGCTTGTAGATGCACAAGGAAAGTTGCTTGTGCTAGCAGCTCCAAGAAACGGATATTTTGACAGCGACTTTACGGAGTGCGGCCCTCCCGCAGTTATGACCGAAAAAGGCATTGTACTGTTATATAACGGAAGAAACAATAACGGAGAAAGGGGCGACAAAAGATTTAATGGTGGCACATACTCGGCCGGACAAATGTTGTTTGACAAAGCCGACCCAACGAAACTACTTGGACGCTTAGACGTGCCTTTTTTCCGCCCGATGGAACCGTTTGAAAGAAAAGGACAATATGCCAGCGGCACCGTATTTATTGAAGGATTGGTTTGGTTTAAACAAAAATGGTACTTGTATTACGGCAGTGCTGATTCGAGAGTTTGCGTAGCGGTTTACGACCCCAAAAAACAAACTCCACCAGATCCAATTACTAATTAAACCCAAATGATTATTTGAAATACAGACGTTTGTTTACTATAATAATAAATCAACAAAATTATTAAAAAAGGTTCTTGCCGATACAAGTGGCAAGAACCTTTTTTTATTACTCATAGTTATTCGCCAATTGGCACACCTAACTTAGTACCTAACGCAACCGCTACACCAAAATTTGGTGAGCCATCGCTATTCCAACTTAACTTCTGCATTCGTGGCATACGGCCGCCGTTAGACGTATTTGCCACACTTCGGGCGTGGTAAATAAACCAGTTTTCAGATTTGAAGTTGCCATTACCATCAGTATAACTGCTTGTAAAAAATCCGTTGTGCCCCGGAGCATATACCGAGTTTGCATCATTTCTGGTAAACACCTGTTTTTTGTTTATCCAATCACTTGCAACAGTTGGGTTACCGCCACTTTTTAGTTGCATTTGGGCAAGGCAATAATTATCGCTGGTATACCTGCTGGCAGAATAGATAATGAAAACTGGGCTGTTAGCATCCTTACTTAAAGCTTCGGGCCCTTCATTTACACCAGCACCCAGGTTTCCACTTGGCTCATACCGCTCCCAGTTGTTTGTAGGCGATGAGATCTTTACCCTCGTGCCGGATATTGTCCAGGGGTCAGACATTGGAGCTAAGTATAAATATTGTTTATATTTTGATGATGTACTTTCCCAACCCGACCAAACAAAGTAATTGCTGGTTCCAATGGTAAGCACAGTGCCATCAATTGCCCATTGATCATCAGTATCGTGTATCCGGCCTTTAAACGTCCAGGTTCCTGTGGTGGGGTCTGAGTTTGGATTCTCTAAAACAAACATGTGATGGCTATCGTTCACGCCCGCCTCGGCAGCAGCAAAATAAATATACCATTTGCCCGAAAGAAAGAATAATTCAGGAGCCCATATATTTACAGAGTGGTCTGTACCTGTAGGTGGAGTCCATACGGTAGTTTCCCCGGCGTTTGCCAGTAACGACATATTCTTAGTTTTGCTTATGGCAATTTTGTTGCCCTTTGTGTATAAAAAGTAGTAATTTCCATCCTTTTGCGTTACATAAGGGTCAGGTCTACTGGCATTGATAACCGGATTTTGAAATTCTAAATTATGAAACTCAAATTTGTCCTGAGTACCGGTTGAGGTACTTTTTTGCCTGATCTTGGATCCTGGTGTATTAGTTTCCGGATCTATTACCATCTTCATACCTGTTGCCTTGTTTGTAAGCGTATACAAATTTCCGCTACCGGCATAGGCCACCAACCATCGCTGCGAATCTGTACCGTCATCGGTGCCTTGCTGTAATATTGAACCTGATGTTGCATCGGGAGATTTGAGGCACTTATTGCTGGTAATGTTAACCAGTTTGTAGTAAGTGGCATCTGTTTTAATTAGCCGCCATTTTTGCCCTCCGTTTGGAAACCAATTCCATTGCTGAATTTGCTGATTTTCGGCGGTGGAATTGCCAGTAACTTCCACAACAGGCCCTGAGGGTAATGACGCACTGCCGCGTAAGCGATAGATACCGCTATCGACCAAGGTACCCGCCGCCGGAGCGGCATTGGTTTGATAATTACCTGCCGTTTCAGCACCATTTGGCAGGCCGTCAAGCGCCCGGTCTTTAAAACAGGCCGTGCTTAAAACGGCCACTCCCGCGAGTACATTAAAGATTTTCATTCTCATAATAAATGATTTTTAGTAAAAAATATAATTGGTTATTCGTAAGCTGTTTGAAAATCAAACTTGAAAAGGAATGAAGATTGCACGCAACAAGTACTTGTAACGTTAATTTGCTGCGTTAAACGGTATGTAGAGTCCTTAGGGGAAGGATGGACACGGCTATTATTGGTGAAAACAAAATAGAGAAGAAACAAAATATTTTCATCTCAATTTTATACAGTTTTGTATCAAAATAAGGGAAGTAATTGCAGAGCGCAAATTGCGATTGATTGCTAAACAAACTAAAAAACATCGGGATGCATTATGATTTACACCCCGATGTTTTACGATAGCATTTTTTTCCTTTTCCCGGCATTTACTTCGTTCACAGTATTGCGGGAAAGCTGCCATGTTGTAAAAAACGAAACATTTTAATATCCGGGATTTTGTGCCAGATTTTTCAGCTTGTTCATTTCTATCTGCGGAAAAGGATATAAATAATTCTTATCAGTAAATATCCGGTTTTCAACAGTGAATTTGTTGTAAGTAAAGTTTGTTCCGGTTTTTACGATTTGTATACCAGACACGGGCTTGTTGAAAAATTCAGCTCCCTTTTTCCATCGTCTTACATCAAAAAACCGGTGCCCCTCAAAACACAGCTCAACTCGGCGTTCGTTTTGAATTCGGGCACGCATTTCATCCTGACTAAGGCCGGCCGGTAAGCTTGGCATTCCGGCCCGCTGCCTCACTTGGTTCACGTAAGTGTATACATCAGCCGTAGGCCCGTTTACTTCATTCAGTGCTTCTGCATAGTTCAACAAAGTTTCGGCATACCTGAAAAGTATCCATGGACGGTTACGGTTTACTGCCGTTGTTCCGGTAGCCCAGGCAGCACTCTCTGATAAAAATTTGCGCAAATAATACCCGGTCTTGGTGTTATCAACATTAGTTGGTACGTTATCCTTTCCCCCAACAAAGGTTTCCACTGCCTTCGACTTAAAATTTTGGCCGTTATAAATTATAAAAAGAGCGAGGCGCGGGTCGCGAGCTGTTGCCCCTGTTGTAGAGTATGGATTAGCTGCCGAGTATCCGGATGTAACATCATTTATGGGCTTGCCGCTCACCCTCATTTCAAAAGCATTAACCAGTTCTTCGGTAGGGTTTGTACGCCCTTTTCCTTCGTAGCTTATAGGCGCATTATTACGTTCAATTGTATTACCGGCGGTTACACTGGTGGCAAATATTAATTCGGGACTGTAATTTGATGCAGCAACCGAAAAGTCCCATAAATTGGCCAACTGAGCCAGTGTTAGCAACGAATGTTTGTTTAGGTCTATCAGTTGTTTAGCGGCAGTTGCAGCAGCGTTCCACTTTTCAATAATGTTTGTTTGATTGTAAAGTGGACTTGCTGCGTAAAGCAAAACCCGTGATTTTAATGCAAGTGCTGCGCTGCCCGTTGCACGGCCCTTATCTCCTGCGCCCCATTCTGCGTGAGAAGCAGGCAAAACTTTAACAGCTTCGTCACAATCAGCTACAATTTGGGCTACCACCTCTTCTACGGTGTTCCTTGGCACATCAAGATTGTCAGTGGTTGTGTACGACCGGGTAGACAGAATGATTGCACCGTACCTTTTCATTAGTTCGAAGTGATACATTGCACGCAAAAAGTAAGCCTCCCCTCTTAGCCTCGGAATATCTGTTGCCGGCGTTATGGCACTTGTAGTACTGTTTTCCAAAAATAAATTGGTTCTGCGTATGGCAGTATACATGGCACCATACTGATCGTCAATGGTACGCAAAGGCCCCCAAGTTCCGTTATTGATAATGTTGATAGATGAATTAGCATTGGAGTTTACAGCCTCGTCAGATGCTGATGCAAGCAACGCTCCGTCATTGTCAACATTGTATGCATTAATGAGCCCCGCATAAGTTGTATTTAAAAAGCCGCGGCTGTTGCGATCAGAGTTCCAAACGTCATCGGCTCTTATATTGCCATCAGTATAGTCAAAACTCAGGTAGTCTTTTTTACAGCCTGCCGAAATAGTAAGTACTAAAAGTAAGAGGAGTAATTTTTTAGGTAAAGTTTTCATTGTTATAAATCTTCCGGTTACATTTTTTAAAAATTAACGCTCAAACCCAGTGTGTAAATTTTGGAATATGGATAGGTGGTTCCCCTGCCGGCAATTTGAATTTCCGGATCAACCCCTATGCCCAAATCATTGGTGGTGAAAAGGTTTAAACCACCTATGTAAAAGCGTGCATTGTTCAGCCCAAACCTGGTGCTCAGGTTATTAGGTAAATTCACGCCTATCTCAGCTGTTTTTAATTTAAGATAATTGCCAGATCGCAGCCAAAAGTCAGAAGCTGCTGTATTATTGCCACGGTCGGCTATGCCCAGTCTTGGAAACTCTGCATTAGCCGCATTGTCAGGGGTAAAACGTCTTAAACTTAATTGATTAAAAGAACTTGGACCGCTGTTTACCAAACCCTGGATGTTAACAGTTCTTCCAATTACGCCTTGAAACTGAAAAGTAAGGTCAAAGATGCCATATTGGAAGTTGCCTCCAAAGCCGTAGTAAGTGTGTGGAAGTGTGGATTTGTCAATCCGGATTTGATCATTATTATCAATAATGCCATCCGGAACGCCGTTAGGCCCGCCTATATCTTTATATTTTATATCTCCGGGGGCTGCTTTGCCCGAAAGTGTTTGTCTTGGGCTATTGTCAATCTCCGCTTGAGATTGAAAAAGTCCGTCGGATAGGAACACGAGCGTTGAACCGGCAATATGCCCTACCGTTTGCTGGTATGTTGGTACGCCTACCAATCGGTCAGACAAAACCTTGCTTTTAGAAATCAGTATATTTCCATTTAGGCCTATGGTCAGTTTATTTATCCTCCTGGTGTATGAAGCTGACATCTCCACTCCCCGGCTTTGTACCGAACCTAGGTTAATAAGGCCGGCACTCTGACCAATCAAACTTGGATAAACGCTACCTGTTAATATGTTGCTTCTACGCGTGTAATAATAGTCGGCAGATAATCCTAAACTGTTATTAAAAAAGCGGGCATCAAAACCAGCGTTCAGCATCCGTATGGTTTCCCAGGTAAGATTAGGGTTGCCCAAGTTCAGTTCGGTGGCAGAGTTTGTAGCTGCCGGCGTTGAACCGAAGCTGTAACCTCCGCCGGTTAAATTTCGGCTGTAGAAACTTTCAAACGGAAAACGGTCTCCGTCTATATCACCGTTTCCGACAAGTCCATATGATGCACGGGCCTTTAAGTAACTAATTACAGAAAGTTTCTTCAGGAAGTTTTCTTCGGATATTACCCATCCTGCAGAACCCGCAGGGAAAAAGCCATAACGTTTGCCGGGCGCAAAGTTTTCTGAACCAGAATAACCAGCGGTGAAACCAGCAAAATACCGTTGCTTATAACTATAATCTGCACGGCCGGCAAGACCTTGATTTCGGTAGTCCAAACGTTCGGGCGCCTTATCGGCAAAACGTTGCCCCCGTAACGACACCTTAAGCGAGTGACTGCCAAATTCTTTATCATAATCAAAACCAGCCCAAAACTCGTTTTGCAGGGCATTATTGCCATAAGTGGTTGTACGGTATCCTACCGGGCTGGCTGTAAGATAATTTTGCGGCGTGGCCAGTGTTTGATCAGAAACGGTGTATTGCTGGGAAAGGCCTGAAATGTAATTACCCACCCCATCATATGATCCTAACACGTTGAAAGACAAGCCCGGCACCCAAAAATCTAACCTTTGCTTAATGTTTAAAGTAGCCAGTAAAACCCTGTTCTGATCACTTACATAGCCGCTTTGCTGCAGCAGCCCAAGCGGGTTTTTAGTAAACTGCGATGCTCCGCCAAGGGTGCCATCTGCGTTAAGAACCGGAAATGCATTAGGCGGCGTGTTGAAAATAGTGTTCATTACGTCTGTAAGGCCTGTTCCCGGTGTTATCCGGTTCTCAATCCTTACCCCTGCATTCAGGCTTACGGTTAAATATTTACTGGCTTCAAAGTCAATATTACCCCTAAAATTATACTTCTTGTAACTGATGTTTGAATTGTAGCTGGGGGTTTCTGTATGCTTAAAAAACCCGTTTTGATTCAAATAGCTTACCGAAGCAAAGTAACGTACGGTTCTTTTGCCGCCACCCATCGAGAAGGCATATCGCTGAACCGGGCTGGTTTTGCGAAGATAATCTGCCACAAAATTGTTATTAGGGTAAAGGTAAGGCGATGTACCATTACGATAAGCATCCAACACCGTCTGACTATAGGGCGCCGTTCCTCCGTCATTCACTACGGCTTCGTTGTAAAGCCTTGTATAATCATATGAGTTTAGTGGCTTTATTAGATTTACAGCCTCTTGTAAGCCTACCTGTGAGTCAAAACGAATATAAGACCTGGTAGGGTCACCTTTCTTCGTATTAACCATTACAACGCCGTTACCACCGCGCAAACCATACCATGAGAGCGTAGCAGCATCTTTCAGTACAGTTACACTGGCTATTTCGCTGAGGTCCATATCGGCGTAATCCCTTTCTGTTCCGTCAACAAATATCCGTGCGTTATTTATTGATAACGAATTCATGCTTCGAACCATAACCGTGGTAGCCGTAGTGCCCGGGGCCGTACCTACCTGCGCCTGGTAAAGACCAGATACACGGCCCGAAAACAGGTTACGCAAATCATTGGTTGGCAATTGAGGTATGGCATCGCTGTTTAACACGGTAACGGCGGCCGAAAGCTCGCGCTTCTTTCTCACAGCAAACGGAATGTTGGCATCATCATCTTCGCCTGCATCTGCCGGTGCCGAATGAAGGGTAATGCGTAATGAGTCGCCGATAGACAATACCACTTGTGATGTAAAATACCCTGGCATCTTTACAATGAGTACATCATTTTTGCTCCCTTTTATATCGAATTCGCCTTTCTTATTGGTTTGTGTTTGCCCTCTCCTTTCCTGAATAAAAACGCTTACACCAGGCAGCGGCTTTTGCTGATCGTCCACAACCGTTCCATGGTAGACAACGCTACCGGCAATTACTTCTTTTTGCTGGGAAAACACCTTGGTTACGAGCAAAATACATAGCACAGGACATAGCAATAAATATTTGCTAAAAAATTTCATATGATTGAATTTGAAATTATCGATTAAATAAGACACTGTGTGATTACCAGCCGGGATTTTGCACCAGAACGCCTCTAGACTTATTAATTTCTACCAGTGGAATTGGATAGAGATACTGCCGCTCCTGAAATGGGTTTCGTTGGTAAGCTGCCTCTACCGGTACAACATTGTAAGTAAACTCATTACCGTTTTTCACAACGTTCATTGCAGTTAGAGTTTGAGAAACCAGTTCAGGGCCTTTCTTCCAGCGCATAATATCCCACCACCGCATGTCTTCAAAAGCAAACTCTACGCCCCGTTCATTCTGTATTCTAAGGCGCATATCTGTTTTACTTAAACCTGCAGGCAAACCGGGCATACCTGCCCTGGCCCTAACTTGATTGATATACTGGTACACTTCTGCCGTAGGACCATTACTCTCATTTTGTGCCTCGGCATAATTAAGTAGCACTTCTGCATATCGGAAATAGATATAATTGATAAGCGAACGCGCAGTAGCCCCGGCCTTATATATTTCGGGCCACAGCTTACGGCAGTAGTAACGGGTACGGGTGTAAGAAATAGGCCCGATCTTAAAATCGGTTCCACCTTCATACATCTGTATCTGGCGTCCTTGCCAGGTCATGTTGTTATAAATGATGTTGGAATAAAATCTTGGATCGCGGTTAGCGTAAGGATCCTGCGGATTATAACCCGACCCGGCATCGGCTATGGGCGAACTACTGATAATTGGGCCTGATGGCGTAGCTCGTTTAACCGCCTCGTAAAGATCCACATGGTTTTGAGTTGGGTTAAGAATGCCCTGGGCCCCGCCCGAACCTACAGACATAATAAAATCTCCCATTAATCCACCGAGTTGCCTGGGTGCCCGAACCTTAATCATGATATATTCAGGAGATGTGTTTACGTTAAGCAAGCTTGCATAATCAGATTGCAAAGCATACTTATTCATATCAATAATTTCTTTAGAGGCCAATGCAGCAGCGTTCCACTTTGCAGCGTCTCCTGATGGATTGTGTAACGGGCTTGCATCCAACATTAGTAAACGCGCCCGTAACGCCTTAACCGCACCAACGGTTGGACGCCCGTAATTACCTGCATCCCATTCATTAGCAGGCGAATAATTAAATGAAGATTCTACTTTAAGAATATCCTCAGCTTCTTTTAAATCGTTCAGGATAAATGCAACAGTTTGCTCATAACTGTTCCGGGGCAAATCAATGTCTTCAGTTGGTGTAAAAGGCCTATCGGCTAATATCACACCACCGTATCTTTTAACCAATTCAAAATAAAACATACCCCGCAGAAAAAGCATTTGCGCCCTTACAATTTTAGGGTTATAAATGCTGCCGGTCCAAGGCACCTGGTCTAGCTTGGTTAATACGGTATTGATGATTCTGATACCCTGATACATGCGCGAGTAGGTTGTTATGATATCGGGGTTAGCACCTAAATAATTGCCTGACCAGATTGGGGCAAGGGCTACAACAGCGCCCGTAGCTTCGTCGGTCAGCTGCCCGGTTGTTCCTTTATAACCGTCTTGCAAACGTGCATAATCATCAATCATGAAATTATAAGCGTTATCCGCAAACCTAACGGTTAATAATGGGTCTGAAAAAACCTTATCTTCTGGCAGCGTAGTGCCAAAATCCAGCTGCAAAAAGTCCTTTTTGCAGCCCGCCTGGCTAATTAAAATCAGCAACAGGCAGTAAGTAAATATTTTATAGTTCATAACGATTTAGCTTAGAATTGTACGTTGATACTTAAATTATATACCTTAGACAAAGGGTAGATATTGGAATATGCCACCCCGTTTACCGTAGTATTATTGGCAATCTCGGGGTCAAGTCCTCCTTTAAACTTTGTCCAGGTGTACAAATTCTGTCCGGTTAGGGAAAGCCTGATATTCTGTACTCTCAAGCTTTTTGCAATTTGTGCAGGTAATTGATAAGCAACCTCTATGTTTCTTAACTTTACGTAACTCGAGTTTTGCAGTAAAAAAGAGTTTAGTGAATAACTTGGGTTGTTGGCATAATTTGAGGGCTTAGCTACAGGCCAGGTAGCGGTATTGTTGTCGGCCGGCGACTGCCACCTGCCCAGCATAGGAGTGTATACTTGAAAACGACCGCTTTCTAATGGCAAAACGTTAGAATTTACATCAAAGGCACCTTGAAAAAGGGCCGATAACGATACCCCCTTGTAACTTACCCTTGGCTGCACACCCAACACAGTTTGAGGAATATCGGTTTCACCTATTGCTAACCTGTCTTGTACATCTATTACACCATCTGCGTTGGTATCCTGGTACTTTAAATCGCCGGGGATAACTTTGTTTCCACTGGCATTATTTACCGGGCTTGCGGCAATGTCTGCTGCATCCTGGTAAAACCCTATAAATTTATAACCCACGTATTGACCCAAACGCGTACCTATCAGGCTCTGGTAATCTGGCAGGCGTACAGCCTGATCTGCTATCTCAATTTTATTGCGGTAATGTGAATACTGAATATCTATACCATAATTAAAATCCCGGTTTTGGGTATTGTAAGATATCTCTACCTCATAGCCCCTGTTATAATTGGCACCATAGTTAACAATAGGAAGTGTAGCACCGTAAATTACCGGTGCCGAGTTTGTACGACGCAAGGCTATATCTGTACGCTTTTCGTCATACAAATCAGCTGTTAATTTCAGCTTACTTTTAAACAGGTTAGCTTCAAAGCCAATGTTTCGTTTTACAGAATTTTCCCAGGTAATATCAGGGTTGCCAAACTGGCTTTGATAAACTACCTGGTTACTGGTTGCGCTGGTTCCGTTACCAAAATATACCAGGTTGTTTGGAGACGATGCACCACCATTGGCACTTACCGAACCTCCGCCATTGGTAAAATTGCTGTTGTATAAAAAGCGCGTCTCTCCGGTTACCGCCGGATTTGAATAGCCGGTTTTACCCCATGAGCCCCTTAACTTTAAAAACGACAGCCATTCAATCTTTTTGAGGAAAGTTTCTTCACTCAGGTTGTAGCCCGCCGACACCGATGGAAAGAAACCGTATCTGTTACCGGCTGCAAAGTTTTCAGAGCCATTGTACGCACCGTTAAATTCAACAAAGTACTTACCTTTATAATTGTACTTGGTACTTAAAACCAAGCCCTGATTGGCAAAAGGCGCATTGGCCACATTGCGCTGAACGCCACGTACCTCTCTTTGCGCAAGCGCAAGTACTGATACCTGATGATCGTTAAATAAACGGTCATAATTAAATCCTAACTGGATGTTTGATTTGTTATAACCGTCGCGACTTGTAAATACGGAGCCTAAATTGTCATTATAAATACCTGGAAAGGGCACCAAAGTTCCGGTTGTGGCATCAACCTGGTATTTGGCATAACTGCCCGACTGCGCCCTAACGCCAGTAATAAAGGCATCGAGACCGAGGGTACTTTTGAAGCTTAACCCTTTAGTAATTACGTCAAGCCTTTGATTAAGCACAAATACAGTTTCAATCGTATTGTTGATATTATCAAAATAACCGTTGCGGGTAAGTTGTGAGTAAGGGTTAAAAGTGTTAACTCCTATGCGCGGGTTTTCAATGTTATTATATTTATCATCAAGAGCCGCCAATTCAGGCGTTGCGCGGCTGGTGTACTCGGGGTAAAACGGAATGGCCCACGCCGGTATAGCAAGCATTCTGCTTATTAAACCAGTAGTGCCCCCTAAATCACCCGTACCTGCTGTTCCCCCACGAATACCGTAAGTATCTTCAAGCCTGCCACCAAATTTGATGCTGAATACCGTTGATTTGGTTAACTTGAAATCTAGATTGCTGCGAAAGTTATAGCGGGTAAATGAATTTGATGTTTTGTAACCGTTAATGGGCTGAAAGTTTTTATACATCCCATTCTCAAATAAGTAGCCCAGCGATACAAAAAACGTAGCAAATTTACTTCCGCCGCTAAACGTAAGGTTGTGCTGCGTACGTAACCAGTTGTTTTTTGTAACCGTTTTATACCAGTTCACATCAGGAAAACGCAACGGGTCAGATCCGTCCTTAAACTTAATGAGGTCTGCATCCTGAAAGGTGCGCTGTGCCGGTGTATATAAACCAGCTGCAATCATATTATTTTCACCTTCTGTTTGGTAGGTGGCGGCATCAAATGCGTTAGCCGTTTGCGGCAATCCTGTTAAGCTAACTAAACCCGCCCCACCTGAATAGGATATTCTGATTGGTCCTTCTTTACCAATTTTGGTGGTAATTACAATAACGCCATTTCCCGCCTTTATACCATACAAAGCGGTTGCAGATGCATCTTTTAATACACTGATGGATTCTACTTCATTAGGATCAATGTTACCGAATGATGTTCGCTCTACTCCATCAACAATAATTAGTGCCGAAGAATTGGCAGATGACCGCCCCCTTATAAAGATATCAGCGGCGCTGTTACCCGGTAAACCATCACCTTGTCGCGTGACCACGCCCGGTATTTTACCTATTAAGGCGTTGGTAATATCACTTACCGGTGATTTAATAAGTTCTTTGCCGGATAACGTGCTATAAGCTGCTGTTTGCTCGCTACGTTTTTGGGTTGAGCCAAATCCTAACACAACAACCTCTCCCAGGTTATTGGCTGAACTTAAAAGTTTGATGGTTAAGTTGGGTGATGCAGCCACTTCTTGTGTAGCATAACCAATAATTGACGCCACCAACACAGCCCCCGTAGGCACCGTAATTTTAAATGTTCCGTCGGCTGCGGTGGTTATACCACGTTGTGTTCCCTTAACTTTAATTGTTACGCCGGGTATAGGTTCTCCCTTTTCATCAACCACCACACCTTTTACATATATATCAACGTAATTGTAAAAAGCGGGGTGGGTTCTTAATAATTCGGGGGTTGAAGTGCCATTAAACTTTAAACTAACTTTAGTGCTTACGGAGTATGCAGTTACTGGCGTAATGAGGAAAAACGCAAGTATAATAAGACTTAAATAATTAATTAACTTTGAAAATTCAACGCGCAGGGTTATAGCATGGACTGGTTGAGTAAGTCCTTTTTTCATAATTTACAGCTTTGATTGGTTAGGAAATTGAAGTGGTAATATATTACCACAGAAAGGGTTGCGATGGAAGTAGTGGTTACTTCTTAAAAGTTTAGTAAAAGTTTATTTCATTGGCGTTCGTTTAAAACATGACTGTACATAAACTGCCCCTGCATTTAAAAAATGCGGCACAGTGCTGCTGCCTTTCAACATTAAGATTTTAAAATTTGGTTTATAACTTTGTTATTGCTCAGAACTAATACCTGTTAAGCAATGAAGTAAAGTTAGGCGCATAGAGCTACCGATTTGTTCAATTTCTTACCAATGTGTCTCAATTAATTAAGTTGAGTAAGCCTACTAACAAGGAGTTAAGCCCCTCATCCAATACTAGTTGCCATTTCTATAATTGTATCATCAGGTAATTAAATAACATGGATGAGGGGCTTAACTGGGAGAATTTTAATATTGTACTTTTGTAAATGAGCCTGCATATGATTAAACAGATGCTCAAAAATTTATAAATTGATTGTATGCTGTTTTAAATGCGTTAGCTGATAATGTTTACAACTCATTAATCTTTAAAACAACTTTTAAACTTTTGGCTCCCATCCCGGTTCGTAGGCCCGGCTCCACAACTTCTGAGCCTCCGGGTCATTAATAATGTGCCCGTTTGATGGATTGATATGCAGATCACGCCCTACCCTCCAGGCGATATTACCCAGTTGCATAGCCAAAACGCTTTTATGTCCTTGCACTACGTCGCTGTTTGGTTTTTTATTGTCGCGTACGGCCTGCAAAAAGTTGGCAACATGCAGGCTATCTAAACCCAGGCTTGGGCTTGCAGTATTGCGGCCTTGCAAAGCAGCATTTTCTGCTGCGCTTTGTTTTTTTACCTGCCTTACCACTTTGCCGTTTAAATCATACACCGTGTAATCTTCACCGTCGGTATCTAAACTACCGTTGTCGCCATAAAAAATAACGCCACGATCTGCGCCCTCTATTTTCCGTCCGTTTGAACTACGGTTCTCCCACATCAATGAAATACGCCCCGGATAATCCATACAAACAATTTGCGTGTCGGGCGTTTGCCAGGCATCCTTAAACTGGTAACGTCCGCCAACCGAAGTTACGCGTGTAGGCAAATCAACCCCTAAACCCCAACGTGCCAAATCTACCTCATGCGTACCATTATTAAGCGCCTCGCCGGTTCCATATGTCCAAAGCCAGTGCCAGTTGTAGTGTATCAAGCCGTCTTGATAAGGTTGGCGCGGAGCCGGGCCTTGCCAAAGGTCGTAATTTAACCACTCTGGTATGGGCGCTGGTTTTAACTGCATGGCTTTACGTGCATTAGTATACCAGCATTTGGCAAAATAAATGCGGCCAATAACGCCATTGTGTAATTCGTCCATACATTGTATAGCCAAGGGAGATGAACGACGTTGTGCACCCATTTGGACTACCCTTTTATATTTAAGCGCTGCCTCAACGGCTAGTTCGCCCTCGCGCGGATTATGGCTAAGCGGCTTTTCAACGTAAACATGTTTGCCGGCCTGGCAACCTAAAATGGTCATTGTAGCATGCCAGTGGTCGGGCGTAGCAATGTAGATGGCATCAACATCTTTATCACGTAAAACATTTCTAAAATCCTTTTCACCTTTAGGTACATCGGTAGTGCCGGTTGCATTCTGTATCTTTTTTTGCGTATTGGGAATAGTGCGCGAGTCAACATCACAAACGCTCGTTACTAAACATTTGTCCTGTTTTGCAAAGGTAGTACACATACTGCCGCCTCTTCCGTTAAGGCCTATTATTGAAACATTAATACGGTCGTTAGCGCCAATAATTCTGTTATAACTCTTAGCTGTAAATCCAAAGGATTGGTTACTAAAAGCCAAACCTCCGGTAGCAATAGCTACTTTTTTCATAAAGTCTCTTCTTTTTTCCATTGTTGATAGGGATATATGGTTAGTATTTGTGAAGTATAATTACAATAGTTTAAGCTGAAGACGGTTGTAAAATGTAGGTCGAAAACCATTTTACAGCGAATAGTGGTTTTAACTTGATGCGTTAGGTACTGAACACACCAACACCAACTTTTGTCCTATTGGCAGACGATAGGCCAGTTGTTCCATTTCGTATTTTTTAGCAAAGACTATGTTGCAGAAAGTAACACGAGCCAGCGTAAAAACTGAAGGTATTCTCATTAAAGGTTTAATAAAGGTTTACATGTACTTAGAGAAACATTTCAGCTAAAACTCACACAGGTTATCAAAATAGATAGTTGTTAATCAGATATGGGTACCGTATAACAAAAGCAGATTGGTTCACTCGGTATCTACTGATATATAAACGGATTTGTTACGACATCTTTCTTGCAATGATAAACCCGACTAATCGTCTCATTTACTTGTTTAATTGTATCGAATTCAGTTTACAAATAACACTGAATTTAACCCAACTATGTAATAGTCAATTTATTATCACAAAAACTTTCATTTCAATAACGTTCAAAGCAGCCATATGGGGGTAGGAAATTATTTTAAATGCATAAGTTTGAATTAACCAATTATATTATGGAAACCAAGAACCAACAGAACCAAATTAACCGCAGAAATTTTCTACAGAAAAGTGCAGTATTTGCAACTTCTGCAGTCGTTTTACCCTTTTTGGCTAATAGTGCATACAGTGCCTCAAACTCTGTAAAAGGTAATAGTTCAATTCCAACCGTTAAGCTGAATAACAATTTACTTATGCCAACCATTGGCTTTGGCACCTACTCATTAAGAGATGACGTATGCAAACGTTCTGTGGCTGAAGCTATTTCTGTAGGGTATCGCCTTTTAGATACGGCAAGTAGATATGGAAATGAAACATTTGTGGGCTTGGGAATTAAAGAAAGTGGTATAAATAGAAAAGACCTTTTTATAACCTCAAAAATTTGGGTAGATGATTCTGGGTACGAAAAGACAAAAACAGCGTTCGAAACCTCTTTAAAAAAACTGGATACCGATTATTTGGATTTATATCTGATTCATCGGCCAAGAGGAGACTTTAAAGGTTCGTGGAGGATGATGGAAGAGCTCTATAAAGAAGGTAAAATTAAAGCTATAGGAATAAGTAATTTCACTCCAGCTCAATATAAGGACTTGATGTCAGCCGCGAAAATTAAACCCGCAGTGAATCAAATTGAAACTCATGCTTTCTTCCAAGAGGTGGAGTCATATAATTATTTTAAACAAACCGGGGTACAAACTGAAGCCTGGGCACCATTTGCCGAAGGCAGGAATGGACTTTTTACCAACCAAACTTTAGCTGATATTGGAAAAAAGCACAATAAAAGCACTGCTCAGGTGAGTTTAAGGTGGCATTATCAGCGTGGTATTGTTGCAATACCCAGAACAGTTCAAAAAGCACATATGATTGAGAATTTGAACATTTTCGACTTTAAGCTTAGTGAGTCGGAGATGAAAGCAATATCAGCCTTGGATCTGAATACCTCTCAATTTCCGGAGTGGACGTAAAGAACCGGCATTGTGTCTTTATTTGCCATTTCTTTCTTAAGAATACACTGCTGACTAGATTCTGTAACGCTTCAATATTTTCAATATTCGCGGTTTTATTTTTTGCAACATCCTGTCAAACCCGAGGTCGTTTGGGTGAATACCGTCGGTTGTCCCTTCCTGGTCTTTTCCTAAAAGGCCGTCGGCTTCAATCAGGTACAGGTCTTTGTCCTGCTTTTGCAGCTTGTTTACCTCTTGTTTAAAGTATTTGTCTTTGAGGGCTACTCTTGCCGCAACCACCTTGTCGAAGTTTCCTTTCTCTCTGGCCACGCTTTGTATACAAACGATAGGTATTTTGGGGTGTGACCGGCGTATTGTACTGATCAGATAATTGGTCCGTGCCAAAAGCTCCTCAGGCGAAGGGTTGGGTACGCAATCTAATATAATGGCATCCATAGGCATAGCTGCAATCATATCAGCAACAGATGCTTCCAATTTTGCGTTACCGCTAAAACCAAGGTTAATGAAATTGTAGCCGCTTTCCCTTGAGAGTTTAGCCGGATAGGCAAGCCCGGGGCGACTTGCGGATGCACCCTGCACAATACTTGACCCATAAACCAGTATCTGCTTTTTAAAAGGGTTAGTGCCGGGACGGAGCTCGGCCCCCTGATCAACCCCTACACTCAAAGAAAGCACCTCATCATAAGTAGGAAGAAAAAGCAGGCACTCCTTTTCTCCGGGCATCATATTTTCAACAATCATTGCCTCCGAGCAGTCATGTGATACTGGCCGGGCCACACCGCCATATTGCCAGCGACCGTCTCGCTTTATATAAAGGTCCATCCCTTCATATGCTATACCCGTCATGTTATTTGCCGTGGCTTGCTTGCTGGTGCACCATTTAGCAGATATAGATGAGCTGTTGGTAATAAAGCTTATAGCAAGCCCTGCCGAGTTCGTAGCCAGGGACTTTACAACACCAGGTATGGCTTTATGAGCTGAAGTATCAAGCCGATGGAAAAACATCTTACCTTTTTCGGCCTTACCAATCATGGTAAGTTCTCGCGCGTCGGTATAAATTAATTTTGTTGATTGCTGCGCTTTACTAACAAATGTTAAACATAACAGCAATACAATACTCCAAATGAAACTTATTAACTTATTCATTGAGTTTACCGCTTTTCTAAAAAGTTATATTAATGGGTGATCAAAAGTTTGATGTTATCTGCGTTAGAAAGCATTCAGCATTTGCATCTGACCGTAATGATGAAGGCTGCCGCAGATCACTATCCTTGGTCATTAGAATCGACAGTCAAAAGTTTATTTAAAAAGCCCGGATAACTGTTGTTATAAATGGTACCATCACCTTTGGTTATGCTATCGCCAAAACATACTATCTGTTGGGTAGGAAGTTTGTGGGCCATAATGTAATCATAAACAGAAAGGCCGATGAAACGGTAACCGTTGGCCGTAGGGTGTATACCGTCGGTCTTGTTTGCGTTGGCCTCGTTCTGTATCAGCGAATCTTTATCCAAACCAACCTTGCCAATGGCCTCAAAGCGCATACTTATGTCAAGCAGATGCGCACGGTTTGCTTTAGCTACTTTTTTGATTACCTCATTTACTTGCCGGCGGCGGGCAGCCACTCCTTCCGGCTGATAGAATGATGCCGGATGCCTGGTTAAAAGATATGGTTCATACAAAGGCAAAATAGTCATAATTAGCAGCTTGCTTCCGCTTTTTTTAATGAGCTGTGCAAGCTGATGCATATTTTGCTCATATTGTTCCAGCGGAATATGCTTTACACTATTCATATCATTGGTGCCGGCCATTAAAATTGTAAGCTTAGGCCTGTGAGCCAGGCAGTCCTGCTGTATACGGGCAAGCATCTCGGCGGTGTTATTACCGCCAATACCTGCATTGATGATATTTACACCACCATCATCCGTACTGTTCAATGTATCTTCTTTGCTTGCATACATCTGTGGTGATAACGTCATAAAAGCCAAACCTGCACCGGTCCCTTTTATCATTTGTCTTCTATTGATGCTCATTACTCTTAACTTTTTGTGGAACAAACAATACAGCGTCGGCCACTACCACACCGTTAGCCCCCTCAGTTGATATTTCAACGTAGCCACGCCTTTTAAGCTGAAAATCGGCAGACCCTAAAGCCACCCATTCACCCGAGGCTTGCCCAACTATTTGTATCTCATCCTTTTTTACATTTCTGGTGGTAAGCTGATTACCATTAAAAATCTTCACCGTGGTCACATCAGACGCGTTGGGTACTTTAGAAAAGTAGGCATATATCTGGTACTTACCCGGCTTGGCAATAGCGGCACTAAATTTTACTGCCGAACTCCCAGCCGATGAAGCTTTTAAGAATGATGGCCCATACCCTCCAATTTTCTCCCTATCCCACTTGCCGGTTACTGTTACGTTTTGTGTATCATCATTGTCAATCAGTACCTCTGCCAAACTATGATCTGCCAATGGGTTGGTCTTTAATTCGTTCTGTAGTTTAGTCACATCAATTTGTTGTATAGCGCAACGGCCATCAATGGCCTGGCAAGCTGCCACCGCCGATGATTGCCCTAGCACCATAAAAACCGGTTCCATACGGATAGAACCATAAGCCATGTGGCTTGCTGAAAGACAGACCGGAACAGTTAGGTTACTGCATTCACTTTGCTTTGGTGTGATTGAGCGGTAGGCAATTGGATACGGACTGATTCCACGCAATTGTACATCACCCTCGTTTTTAACCATACCATCTACCACCAATCGTTGTGCATTGTGCGAATCCATATTATAAGCGCCCATACCAACACCATCAGGCACTACCACCTTGCGTTCGCAGTTAGCCTGCGTCATTATATAGGCTCCTATCATCCGTCGTGCTTCGCGCACGTATAACTGTTTGGTAAAGTGCCCGCTTTCCAAATACTCATCCTTAGGGTAACCCCACTCCAGCATTTGGTTGCGCAAATGCTCGGGCACTCGCGAATCATGACCGGCAAAATATAACAGGCCTTTGGTATAGTCCTCATGAGCAGTCAGGATAGCCTCACGGGTTTGATAGCTGCCCTCCGGATATTTGTAATTCATGCCAATCATATCGGTAGAAAAAGGCCCGTTATTGTTGATGTCGGTTTTGTGGTTAGGCATCAAACTCATTTTTAAAAATGCCCACAGATCTTTACTCGGTTTGGCAGCAAGGTATCTTAGCAGTAATTCATACCTGCTTGGATCGTACCTTTCAGGCTTAGTAATGGGGATGCGGTTAGCAGGGTCATTACTCAGGCATATACGAAAATTGTAAGCTTGTATTTTTATATCGCCTGTACCATTTGGCTCAAGTTTGGCATTGCTTATGCCCCAAAGCAACCCGCTTTTAGGGTCCCCCGGTATCTTATACGGATCAATATTATCCGGAAACTGGTGCTCGTTCTTTAACTGCACACCACTTACGGTTTCATTATAAAGCGAATTGTCTTCGCGGCCGATGGTATAGCTCACGCCTGCCTTTGCCATAAGATCGCCCTCGTATGAGCAATCAATGAACTGTTTGGCAACTACTGATCTTTTTGCAGCCTGTGGATGCTGGCTCTGTTCTAACCGAATGCTTTTTATAACGGTTCCGGCCTTAGTGACAGCGTTAAGGCGCCAGTTATAATAGATAGTTATCCTTTTTTCTTTTGCGTATTTTAAAAACACGGCATTAGCTACCTTAGGCTCAAATGTCCATTGTTCCAGTTTACCGTAATATTGGCCTATGTGGCGGTAAAAGTCGCGTGCAAGCCCGGTTACTACGTATTTGTTACCAATATCTGTAAAGCCCAGGCCGCCGCTGGAGAGACCGCCCAGCCTGTTGCCAGGCTCAATTAGTATTACGCTTTTGCCCGACTTTGCTGCTGTATAAGCAGCGATAACGCCGGCAGACGTTCCGCCATAAATACATACGTCGGCCCCTGGCGCAACCAGGGGCCGGGCGTATGCCCATTCAAAACTGAGACAGAACAGTACGATTAATAGGAATATTCTGTTCATTTTAATTAGTCAGCGTGTAAGTGAAGGTTTTGTAATTGCGATCGGAGCCCATGCCCACCTGTACATTGTTTGATGCGGTGGTCATGGTTATAACGATAGTACGATTACCACTAAGTGGACTATTAATCACCGGTATCTGTATATCAGCATACCACTTGCCTGCCGGTATAGTAACCGCCAAGGCTGCGGGGGGCGTATAATTAGTACCAGCAACGGCAGTGCCCGATAAGGTATAGTTAACATTAATGTCAAAGCCTTTTAAAGTGTTAACATATACCCGGGCCACTGCAGGTGATACCGAAACTTTACCAGATGCTGAATTGGTGATGGTAGTAGAGGCCGAGGCACCCGAACCTGTATTGGCATTGGATGTGATGTACACAGCATCTACTACGTTCCCTGTAGCCTCATCTTTTTTGCAGCTTAAAAAAATCATCAGGCATAATGACGTAAAAAGCAAGTATTTTTTAGTTACAACATTCATATTTAACATGATACAAAATTTAATAACCTGGATTTTGAACTAAGTTTCTGTTTTTTATGATCTCATTAGCGGGTATTGGCCATCGCAAGTAGTTGACGTCATTGAAGCCTGTTACGGCGGCGTACCTGCCTGTACGTACTAGGTCATAATACCTTTTTCCTTCGAAGGCCAGCTCTGTAAAACGTTCGTTTTCTATTGCTAAACGGACATCGCCTTGTGACGTGGCCGTGGTACCATTTAGACCGGCTCTTGTTCTGATTTGGTTCAATAGCGTAATGGCCTGGTTGGTTTGGCCAAGCTCGTTGAGCGCTTCCGCACGGAAAAGAATGACCTCTGCCAACCTGTAAATAATAAAGTTAGAATCCTGAAACAGCACAGCCCCCACTAGTGTGCCCGGATATTTAGCTATATAAATCCTGTTCGCGTCACGAAACGGTGCCGGCGTAGGACCTGTGTTTTTATAAGTAATGCCTGCCCGGAGATCAGTGGCGGGTAATGCTGTTAATAATTTATTGGATGGCAGGTAGCGCCAGTTGCCGGCAGTGTACGAGCCACCTATAGGCAGAAACTGCTCGGTTAGCCCGTTAACATCATTTGTTCCAGGAGTACCTTCCTGGTTCGCGTTGTTGTACTGAACTTCGAGGATAGATTCGGATTGATTTTTTAATGTGAATATATTACCAAAATTAGCGCCCGATAGCAGCGAATAACCTGCCGGACTGCTTATTACCAGTGCCGCAGCATCTGCTGCTTCCTGATACTTTTTATTCCATAAGTAAAAATCGGCCATTGCTGTGCGTATGGCAGCTTTGGTGGTTTTTCCTTTGTTCTCAATAGTGGTAGCAAAAGGCAGGTCCGGAACCAAAGGTTCGGCGGCTTTAAGGTCTTTTTCTATTTGGGCAAATATTGTAGCACGGTCATTATTCTTGGGGAAAAAATCGTTGCTCAAATCCTCGTAAGGCTTTATAATAAGCGGTACGTTTTCAAAGGTTCTGGCCAGATAAAAGTAAAACAACGCACGTAGAAAATAAGCTTCGCCTATAATCCTGTCTTTACGGCCTGCCAATGACGGATCGGTAATGTTAGGAACGTTGGCAAGCACGCTATTGCAGCGGTTTATTCCACTATACAAAGCGTTCCATCCATTTACATAACTGTTACTGGCCGAGATATTACCATTAACCACCTGCAAATCTGCACTTAAAGGTCTGTCAGTAGCTGCAAGAATATCAGCGCGGCCGTCTCCCCAAAGCTCAAAGTTTACAGGAAGTTTTTGTAGCACATCATAACAAGCGTTAATTGCATTATCGGCATCTGACGCTGTTTTGTAAAAGTTAGCTGGGGTAATCTGGCTGTCAGGTACCTGATCCGTCACCTTTGTACAGGAAACCGAGAAAAGGCAGAACATGATGATAGCAGTAATTATATTGATCTTCATTTTTTTCGATTTAAAATCCAACGTTAATTCCAAAAATGTAAGCACGGTATTGAGGATAGGTGCCTTGATCAACCCCCAATTGAATAGAACTGGCCTCAGGGTCATAACCGGTATATTTAGTGAGCGTGAAGAGGTTTTGTGCGGTTGCGTACAGTCGGCATGATCTTACTTTTACTTTCCCAAGTAAGCTTGCAGGCAGTTTGTAGCCAATTGTCAGGTTCTTTGCTCTCAGGTATGAACCGTCCTCTATCCAGCGGTTTGAAAACCGCCTGTTACCAGCAGGGTCTACATAGTTAGCGCGTGGAATGTTAGTGATATCACCTTCATTTCTCCATCGGTTCAATAGCGTTACTGATCCGTTAAAACCAGTAGCCGATTCTGCAGCGTACCTCGTTCCGTTGACAATATCGTTGCCATAACTGAACGTCATCAATAAGTTAAGGTCAAAATTGCGCCAGGTTACCGCATTATTAAAGCCGCCTGTAAATTTCGGCTGCGCATTGCCAATAATCATCCGGTCGTCAATATCAATTGTGCCGTTACCGTTCAGGTCTTGAAAAATCATATCGCCACCTTTGAAAACATACCCATTGGTACCAAAGCTTGTGCTAGTTATTTTAGCTGTGTTGTCAGTTGAATTGCGGTATACACCTGACTGCCTCCAGCCATATAAACTGCCAATAGGGCTGCCAACCTGCAAAATATTGTATGATGTAAGCGATCCTGACAAGCCAGCGCCTACGGTTTGGATAATGTTTGCCGCGCCACTGTAAAGTTGTACAACTTTATTACGATTGAAAGATATATTGAAGTTGCTGCGCCATGATAGGTCCTTGTTGTCAATATTGATCGTGTTTAGCCCAAATTCAAGGCCTTTATTTTGCGTGGCACCAATATTTTGCAGCACAAAGCCGAACCCTGAGGTGTTAGGTAAAGGAACCTGCAGTAATAGGTTAGAAGTATTTTTCACGTAGGCATCCACAGTAAAACTCAACCTTGATGACAAGAGCGAGATATCAAGTCCGGCGTTGTACTGAAGCGTGGTCTCCCAAGTAAGATCAGGGTTAGGGAGCGTGGTGAGTGCTATACCGCTTTGACCTATGTAGTTGGCTCCGGTTGAGTACTGCCCCTGAGCAACATAATCACCAATGGTTTGGTTACCCGTTTTGCCAACACTTGCTCTGAATTTCAAATCATTTATAACAGAGTTCTTATTCCAGAATGCCTCATTTGATACGCGCCACGCAGCAGAGACCGCTGGAAAAATGGAGTAACGTTTATTAGCCCCAAATCTTGATGATCCATCGCGACGTGCCGAAGCCTCCAACAAGTATTTGTCATTGTAAGCATAACCTACACGTGCAAAGGCTGAGGACAAACCATAAGCCGACGTGCTTGACGATACACTGGTTGGTGTTGTGGCCGCGTTTAACGTATAAATATTATTAGTTGAGTAAGGCGTACCTCTTCCGTTCAAAGCAAATGAGCTACGTTCCTGCTGGCTGTAACCTAAAAGCCCCGTTAAGTGATGCTTGCCAACATCGTGAGAGTAACTTAATGTATTCTCAATGATCCAGCCGGTTACGTTAGAATTAAACGCCTCTCCTACCGCAACACCATTACGCACCGCATCAGATGGTTGAAAAAACTGATCGGTAACAGCATCATAGTCAATCCCTGCTGTACTTCGTAATATAAGCTTCGGTATAATTGTGTATTCGCCATAAATATTGCCTTTTACCGTGCTTACCTGGTTCACATATTTGAGCTTATTAGCAAATGCCACCGGGTTTATAAAGCCTGACACATCTCCCTGGTAAAAGGTTCCATCAGGATTATAGATAGGTAAAGAGGGGGATTTTTTTAAAGCCACCTGTATAAGTGAAGAGGCACCATCGTCGGTAGACACCCTGTTGTTGGTGTACCTTGACAATGACAAATTAGTACCAAATTTGAATTTGCTTGATGCATCATAATCAAGGTTAATACGACCTGTACCGCGGGTAAAGCCCGACTTTATTATAATACCCTGCTGATCCAAATAACTTCCGCTAACCGAAAACCTCAGTTTATTTTCTCCGCCACGTACAGATACCTCATAGTTGGATATTGGGGCAGTGCGGAACAAGGCATTTTGCCAGTCGGTGTTTGAAACCGTACCATCAGGTGCGGGCAATAAAAATCCGTATAAAGAGGTTATACCGTCAGACAATGCATTGGCACGTCCCTCTTGTATAAGGTCAATAGCTTGCTGACTGTTCATCAACTTAACCCTGCGGTTAGGATTGTCTTGCTGGAAACCGGTGTAATAATTAAGGTTGAATACGGTGCTACCCTTTTTACCATGTTTGGTAGTAATTAGCACAACACCATTGGCAGCCCTTGATCCGTAAATAGCCAACGCACCCGCATCTTTCAAAACCTCCATCGATTCAATATCATCAGCATTGATGGCAGCAAGTGCCGATGGCTGACTGCCCGATAAGCTGATACTACTTAAGCTGCCTGATTCTACCGGCACGCCATCAATAATATAAAGAGGATCGTTACCCGCGTTAATTGAAGTAGTTCCCCTTATGCGCACGGTAACACCGCTACCCGGAGAACCAGAGTTTTGTATCACCTGAACACCAGTGGCACGGCCTTGTATTAAAGATTGAGGAGTTGCTACGGGTAAGTTCTCAATATCCCTACCCTTTATGGATGATACTGCAGAAATTACATCTTTCTTTTGCTGAGTACCGTAGCCCACTACTACAACCTCATTCAATGCCGATGGAGTTTCTTCCATCACAACATTAATAACGTTTTTACCTTTTAAAGCGATTTCTTGGGTGGTGAAACCTATTAAATTGAATACCATCGTACCGTTATCATCTGGTACTCGTAAAGTAAACTTACCCTCAGCGTTAGTAGCCGTTCCGGTGGTTGTGCCTTTAATTGATATACTGACCCCTGCTAACGGTTGCCCTTTATTGTCGGTAACAGTTCCGGTGATAACGATTGGTGCAGCTGATCGCGTAGCGATAGTAGCAGCTGACGTTGCGGGCGTGACTTTCTTTTTAATGACGACCGTATTGCCGTTTATTATAAAATTCAGTGGCTGGTCTTTAAAACAACTATTAAGGGCATCAGTCAATGACCCATCAGCTATATTCAAACTCACGGGTTTGGCCGTCTTGATCATTGCCGAATTATAGATAAAGTTATACCCGGTTTGTACGCTTAAGTTGGTAAGAACGTCATCCATTGACGCATTTACAACGCGGATATTAACTTTCTGTGCAAAGCTTGCTGCGTTAACCTGAATCAGGGCCAATGCCCACATTACGATGGTTAATTTCATTACTCTCAGAAATTTAGGTGGAACGCAGGAGCAAGCCCTGCATATTATTGCAGTAAAATTTTTATACATTTGAATGTTAGGTTAGTGTATAATTGGTTTTTGAACTACTGAAATGCGGACCTGATCCAGCTTCTCAAGGCTGGGATCACCGGGGACGCGGCAATGTAACCGGTGATCATTTTAGGACGCAGTTATACAACGGGAACCGTTATTTCATAACTATGATCCTCCTTCCGTCTAGTCTAAAGTGAACAGTACCTGTAAGTTCCAGGTTGTTTAATAACTCGGAAATGTTTTTGTACTTGGTTACGCGGCCGCCATATTCATCAGGCGAAAAACCCTTTTCGTAAACCACATCTACATCATACCAGCGTGATGCCTGACGCATGATGCTGACCAGGCTTGCGTTACGGAATTGAAAAAAGCCATTTTTCCAGGCTACAGCCTCCTGAACATCAACCTTATTTACAGTAAAGCCGCGCTGGTTACGGGTACTTACAGCTTGCTCCCCGGGAGTTAATACCTGCTTTTTACCATTACGGGTTACTTTTACCGATCCTTCCAGCAGCGTGGTTTTGGCATCAGGTTCATCATCATATGCGTTAACATTAAAATGCGTGCCTATCACCTCTATTTCCTGATCGTTAAAAACCACTTTAAAAGGCTTATGCTTATTCTTAGCTACCTCAAAGTAAGCCTCACCAGCAATTTGCACACGGCGCTCTTTATTTGTAAAAGCTACAGGAAATTTTAGTGTTGACGCCGAATTGAGCCAAACTTTTGTACCATCTTCAAGTGTAATGTGGTACTCGGCACCACGCGGGGTAGTAAGTGTATTATAACCTGACGTGGCATTTGCCTTGCCTGCTGAAGATATGATATAATTTAATGATCCATTCTTTTCTTTACTTACTGTGATGCCTCCCTGATTAACTAAAGTGCCACTACTCTGATTAGACAGAACGACCTCTTTCCCATTGGCCAGCTTTAATACTGCTTTATCTTTGCCGGGCTTTACGTCATTATTTCTAAGAGCGTATGAAGCGTTGTTTTCTTTAGGGCCTGAAATGTTGCTCCATAAATAAATGCCTGTAACCAGCAAAACCAGTATTGTTGCTGCTACATATAGCCAGGTATTATGGTACCGCACAGAACGGGCACCATGACCGGTAGCCTCATTTAACCCGGACAAGATACGAGCCCCACGTTCACGCTCTTCTGCATCCATTTCCTTGGCTTCAGCCAATTCGAGATCGTCTTTGTAAGTCATTACTTTCGCGATCTCTTCTTCAGAGGCCTCCCCCGCTAAAAATTTTTCAAAAAGAATGAGGTACTCGCTTCGTTTCATAATTGTAGGCTATTGAGGCAAGCCTTTAAAATTATAGAGTGTCTTCTGAATGCCGCACACACTAACTTTTATTAAAATTTGTGATGTGAATAACTTTGTCTGTAGAAATACTTTTCTGTATAATACTAACGACACAAAGACTGTGTGGATTTGCTAGGTAAAAGAAGGATGTGCAGGAGCTAACCTAAAAATGTCATTCGTGGTGGGAATATATATATATGCCGATATAATATTATCTCTAGTATAGCTTCAAAATTGAAACAGCGAATGCCTGGTTACCGGGCGTGTTGTAGACTTACTTAAAGATTGTGGGCAGATAAGACCAATAATATCATTATCTCCTTAAGATTGAAACGCAGGTGTTTCAACGCAATAGTAATTTGATTCTCCACCGAGCGCTTTGAGATTTTTAACATTGCAGCAATTTCATCGTTAGAAAGATAATCTCTCCTGCTAAGTAAAAATATTTCCCTGCAACGTAGTGGAAGCGCATTCAAATATGACTCAAGTTGCCGCTCTAATTCGCTGGATTTCAACCTTTCACTACCTTGATTATAGCTGACCAATTCGGTCCTATTCTCAAGATTCTCGCTGTAAGATATAATTTCTGTTTTAAGCTTTTTTTGATATTTAAAAACCTGATACCGTATAGATGCTTTTAAATAATGTTCAACATTGAGGATCACCAAAAACTTCCGCCGATTCCATAAATTTAAGAAAAGGTCGTGCACAGCCTCTTCGCAAGCAATTTCGCAATCAAGATATTTCTGTGCCGTTTTGAATAGTCTTAACCAGTACCTGTCAAATAGCTCACAGAATGCACGATAATTATCGCCAATGATCAAAGACCATAAGTCGGAATCACTCAAGGAGTTTAGCTGCATGTAAATAATCGGTTAAGTAAACATACAGTTTAATTCCTAAAGAATACAAGTGCTGAATGCCGGCAAGCGGGCTACTGCTATGGTTAGCAACTTTAAAGTGGAGATTTGATACAAATCGACAAAAGAATGATACAATCTACCTACAGGGTTCAAACCTTATCTTTAAGATGACGAGCATCCTTATGCTTAATTACGTGTAATAAGTGTTTTCTAAGTTACCATCCTAACAAACGGTGACACAGCACGAATTAAAGTATATGCCCATTTATCGCCCCTATTGAGCCAAATGTCACTTAGCAAGGGAATTGCTGTTAGGTTGAAATACGGAAAAGAACACACAACAAAACACACTCCCGTTCATTATCTCATTAAGGTTTGTTGGAAATCAGCAAACTGTCGGTCCTGAATGAGGATGCAGGGAAACCCTCAACGTTGTACAATTCACCAATTACCCACTCGTCAAAAGCATATCGCGCGTTTAGCGGTTCTTTAACTTTGTCGTTCCAAACTTCTATACCTTCATTAGTAATCTTCGCCTTCGCAGGGTGGAAAACGTTATCAGCGCCAGCTATTCGAAAGTTGGTTAAATCCTTTCCGTAAGAGGTTAAGCCTAACGGTGCGTAATCAAAGTATAATTGGAGGCGCCCGTTCTTGATTGCTTTTGACCGGTATACAGGGCCGGAAAAGGGCAGCGTTTTAAAATTATAGGTATTAGCTAGTGCCCAATGTGCTAAACGTTTGCCAACCGTTATCTTATCGGGCGGGTGTATAAAGCGTTCTGCTCCAATATCTAAAGTAACAGCCATGCCACTGTTTGGTATCACTTTCATTGCGTTCAGTTGTACCTCGCGTAAGCGTTGCGGACCTTTATTGGTGCTATCGCGACCATAATGATAAGGTGCTATTTGCACATAATAAAATGGCAGCTTACCCCCGCCCCACTGCTTACGCCAAGTGGCTACCATTTGCGGGAAAAGGCTTTTATACAGGTTTGGCGCATCTTTATTGGCCTCGCCCTGGTACCAAATAAACCCTTTGATGGCGTAGCTGGTAATGGGGTGCACCATTCCATTATACAATGCGGTAGGCGGCTGGCGGTCTACCGTTGGTGGCGGAAGCTGCGTCGGCAGTTCGATCTCAGGATGTTGCGTGATAGATGCCTTATCCATCCATGTTTCAATCTTAGTACCGCCCCATGAGGAGAAGATTAGCCCTACCGGCACTTTAAGGCGATGCTGCAGCATTAACCCAAACTGGTAGGCCACGGCACTAAAACTGCCTACGCTTTCAATGTCCGCCTGTTTCCACTCGCCGTTGCAAGTATTTAACGGTGTTAAGGATGGATTTCGCGCTACGGTAAACAAACGCATCTTTGGATTATCAGCATTTAGTAACAATTCTGCCGAATTTGTAACCGGCTGATTTTTCCATCCCCTTACCGGCATTTCCATATTCGATTGACCGGAACAAAACCACACTTCCCCAATCAACACATTAGTAAGGGTAACCTTTTCACCGTCATTAAAGGTGATGTTATATGGCCCTCCGGCAGCGGGAGTTGTAACGTTAATATGCCAGGTACTATCCTTGTTTATAGCGGCTTTGTACTGCTTATTATTCCACGAAGCAATGATCTGTAAACTTCCGCTTCGGGTACTTTTACCCCAAAGCTTAACTGTAGCTTTTTGCTGCAGCACCATGTTGGAACTTACCAGTGCGGGCAATATAACGCGGCCGTAGCTGCACAATGCAGTAAACATAAACAGTGATAGCGCAGATAGCCGTTTTATGCAAAATTTGGATAGCTTCATTTGCTGACGATGATTACCGTGTGGCGTTCAGGTTAAGCTTAAATAAGCCGTCGGGTATTTTAACGTCCGAATTTTCCATGTGGCTTATCGCTACGTCATGGGTTGTATATTTATCGTCGAGCTTGTTGCGGGTTATTTCTACCTCACGGCAGCCATCCAAAAGGAAAGCAGATTTTTGCCAGGTGTAAGGCGCATATTTATCGGTTTTAATTATACGATTGTTATCAAAATACAGACCCCTTACAGATACCGCCCTTACTAACGGGGCATCAAAAACCTTGAACTGATTGTTGGTAATGCGTATGTTTTTATGATAGGGTTCGGTACTTGAGTTTTGCGGTTGGTGTGATGGTGTAATAGTGATCACAGCCTCGCCCCATTCGCCACGGTTGCCATTTTTATTGCCGGAGGTAAGACAGTTTTCAAACACGTTGTTTTTTATCTGGAGGTTAGTGGTGGCGCCTGCCTCAAACCAAAAGTTAAGGTCACCCTCTATTAAAATAGCCGTGCCGGCGGTACGGAAATAGTTATCCTCTATCACTACGCGTTTAGGCGTTGTTACCAGCAAACCACGCGCGCGGTTGCGCTTCAATATTTTACAACGGCGAAGTTCCAAGCCTGCAGTCCAGGTTTTATTCTCGGCAAAGTCGCCGGCGTTGATATTGGCGGGTACGGGACTGGTAAAAGTTAATGCATAATTGTCCTTATTTTTTTTAACTGAGCTTACCACACGTATTTCCCCTCTTTGAGCCGTGGTTTTATTGATGAACCACACACTGTCGCCCACGGTGGTTAACCGGGCATCCTTAAACTCCACTGTATTAGGACCAGCTATTTTAGTGATAGCCATATTGCGTCCATGAATATTAATAAAGTCGTCGCCCTGCCCTGTGTGAGCACAATTTTCAACTTTGATGACACCTTTGCAGTTTACGAAATTAGTGGCATCGGCAGTACAGCTAAATACCCGGCCTTTTTGATCGTTTACACATATAGAGGCGTTTCTCATGGTGATGTTTTCGGTCCGTTCGCCTCTTAACCCAAAACCTAACGTATGGTAAATTTTCAAATCCTGCAGCAGTACATCCTTACTGTTTTGGATATGAATGCCAACATTACCATACCTTATATGAAATAATGCTACATAAGTCCCTATCTCGGGTTTTATACTGGGCTTACCATGAAACCTTACCACGCCGCCCGCAAGCTGCTCAGCTTTACTCTGAAAAATATTACCCAAAGGTGCATCCCAGGTATTGTATACTATCTCTTTATTTAACTTATCATAAAGCGTTCCGTACATTTTTAACACCGGCAGCTTCCAGCCCTCGCCGGTAAACTGTATAGTGTCTTTTTCTATTTGATATGGGTAAGCTTCGCGGTCAATTTTCACGTCGAGGTACGTATCGGTAACACCAACTACCTGGCATTGCGACGTAAAGGGGCGATCCCAATCAACCGTAAAGTTTCGCAGCGCAATATTGGTGCTGGAGTCGACATTGGCAATCTGCATCTTTCCGTGAAAGATAAACTCTGAGTCGCCGCCATCTATGGTTACGCCATTTTGCTTATAAACGCTCATGCCCACCGTATTTGAACTGCCCTCGCGCGGGAAAAAATCATACCTGCCTTTAGGAAATTGTATGGTGATATTCTTCTTGCCTTTGCAGTAACCAAGAGCCCTGTTTATGGCAGGAATTACATCTGAGTAACTATTAGGGCTGCCGCCAAAAGAGGTTATGTTGATTGTTTCCTGCGAGTAAGCTTCGCAAAACAGGCATAACAATAACAACACTACACATGATTTCTTGAATATTTTATGTGCCATAATATCAGGTTTAATTAATTGGATAAGGTTTAGGCCGGTGTGTTTATACGGGTGTATTAATTGGTTAATGGGCGCACTATGAATGATTAATCTTTAATCCATTTTTCAAATGAGCTATAACTATTGATATTCAAGCCCGACTCAATAATTAAATTATCGATGGTGTTACGAACCGAAAATGCTTTCCTGGTAACACTATACTCTTTTTCAATTTTCTTCGCGTTTGCTGGTTTACTATCAGCTCCGCAAGTATTAACTATCAGCAACTTTTTAGGCGCCAAGCTTGCGGCAAGGTCAGGCAAATCATATTGCCCTATCGAACCGGCCACCGTACTGTGCAGAAACGATGGTTTGTAATTTTCATCTTCTACAATTGACAGGTAAGAGGTGTATGGCTCAATCATGGCAACACGGTCTATATCATCACTAAAAGCAGCTGCGTGTAGCAACGCTGGTGATAAAGAACTAATAGCTAATCCAAACACCTTTTTAGCCCCAATTTGCGCTTTCAATAAGCGCGACAGCGTTACAATATCGCCAGCATGCAAACCTGTGATACTCCGGCCAATGAGCATGGCAGAGAACCAATTGTTATAAGAAACGCTGTCGATATAGGAATCGCCTTGAAACACGCCAGGCCCTAACTCCCCGTTGCCAAGCATGTCTGGCACCATTACGGTAATTCCTCGTTTTACAAACCATTCCACTTCGCCCGATTTTGCTCCGTATGCCGCTTTGCCTTTAGGGTCAAGATAGAGAAGTGCCCGGTCGCCAGGTGTATCTGGCCTAAATAACAGGTATGGTATATCATAGTCACCCTCCCCTTTCACCATAAATTTTTCAATCACGTATCCGTCGCGCTGTATCCGCCCGGTGAAAACGGGTTTAGAAATCTTAACCGGTTCGCGAAAGCCTGAAATATTTTTAGCTACAGGCAGAAGGCTTTTTAAATAGTCGGGTGAGTTTTTACGCTGATCGTTCAACACTTTCATTTTGACCGAAGCATCCTTACGATTCAAACTAAACACAGTTTCTGCCTTGTAAGAGGTAGCCACCTGCCCGGTTTTGGTAACCTGAAGCTGTTTTGGTGATAGGTATGCAATCTCTTCTTCGGTTAACGAGCCCGGGTTATTTAAGGTTTTCTGAAAAAAAGCATACATCGCTTCGCGGTTCTTTTTTGTCGATTCGTGTCCGCTGTCGTCAGTAACCATTGCAAACTGATCAGGCTTACCATACAACTTATACAAAGGGGCAACTTCTTCTACCGTTTCCATGGTACCCTGTATAGGGAACATATCTCTGCTGGTGGCTATTACCAATGTGGGCTTAGGAGAGCGCACCGCCAATAAATCGGCCATATCAATACCGCTACTAATGCCGTGCATGAAGTTCTGCTCAGCATCCTGCGGACCTAATGACTGGTACAGCCAATTAAAACTTGTAACATAATCTTCGGGTGCTGCGGCCTTTATCCTGTCATCAAAAGCAGCAATGAATGCGCTTTGCGTCCCCCCGCCCGACCGGCCGGTAATGCCAATACGGTTAGGGTCAACCTCTTTGCGGGTAAGCAAGTAATCAACCGCCCTGATACCATCCCAAATAAAATAGTTGGCCAGCGTATTACCGGTTATAAATAGTTGTGCGCCGGGGTATGAATGCTCGTTCGATGGCGATACAAGGCGGGAACGCTGAGTAGCCGAATCCAAATACCCCAACCTTTCGCCTTGACCCAATGGATCATAAGCAAGTACAACAAATCCCTTTTTTACCAAATTAAGAATAGCGGTTTGATATCCCGCCGAGCGGTAGCTTTCCCAAATGTGTCCGCTGCAATAAACTATTGCTGGTAAGGGTTCATTTTCCTTACCCTTAACAGGTATAAAAATAGATGCTGTAACATAAAACCCCGGCCGCGATTGGTATACCACATTTTCTACTTTGTAACCGGGTCTTGCAATGGTTGATGTTATAATAGGTTTAAGCGGCTGTTTTTGAGGGAAAGCGCCAACAGCCTTCCCTAATTTGTTACGCATCCGCTCCTGTCTGGCTTGCCAATCTTTTAAAGCAGAAAGCTTGCTGATCTGCGTCGACCGGTCATTCAAATAGCCGTATGCCTGCCTGGCAAAGTAATGATACATGGCATTAGCAGCATCGGTATGGGCCATAAACTTACGTGTGCTGCCAATGCCATCAAACTCAGGCTGTGCATGGCAAAGCAGACTTGTGATATGTAATAAGATAATGACAAGGATGCTTCTACGTAAACGTAGTTTCACTTTTTGCATTTTGCCTGATATTGCCATTTTAAGCTACTGGTTTACCGATGTGTTAACTGCATTTGCTTTGTACACCGCTTTATCAATAATGTATTCGCCGTCCACTTTTACGTTTGTGGCTTTAAGTTGCTTTACATCATCAAGGTATAACGCAGGGCGGGCGTCAGGAGCGGCTAATCTCACCTGAAAGTTATCAATATTGATGTTGCTGGCATGTCGCACATATAAACCCGACGCAGGTATGGTCCAGCCAAAAATGCGGTTCTCGGGATAGTCCTTTTCATTTTCAGGCACCTTGCGTTCGGCATCTTCACGGGTGCCGCCGCCTTGGCTGTTTATCAAAATATCCCGCAGCGTTACATTTTCAATATTGAACCCCGGCACACCGGCAATCATGCTCGACATGCGGCTATGGCTCGTGGCTGTGATGTTTGATATGATCACGTTCTTAAAGCTCCCGGTAGGGTTTTTACGACTACCCAAGCGCATAAATATGGGTGTTTGCACTCCCGTCATGGTGATATTGGTGATGCTTACCTGATCAAGTACGCCTCCGTCTACAATTTCCAAAGCAATGCCCGATATACCGCTGATAGGTATACCTATATAATGGTCGGGCTTATCAGCCCACTTATGAAACGGCGACTCGGTAGCCCGGCGCAACGAGCAGTTACTGATAGAAATGTTTTTAAAACCGCCAATTGAGCCGGTACCCATTTTAATAAGGTTACAGTTTGAAGCCGCTATACAATTGGTAATGGTAATATTCTCGGTAACACGTTTGGTTGAGTCCTCGCTTTTAAGGCAAATTGCATCATCGCCCGAGTCAATATGGCAACCTGTAATGATGATGTCTTTACCGTCTATATCGATGCCATCATTATTTAAGTTGGCATGCGAGTAAATAGACACACCCCTAACGATCACATGCTCGCTGCCAAACAGGCGAAGCGTCCATGATGCTGATTGTAAAAGATGGACATCCTCAACCAATACGTTTTTACAGTTTTTGAAAAATATAATGTACGGACGATTGGGAGCTTCTTCGCCAATGGTAAATTTGCCGCCGTTGCCAAAAAGCGTGCCGCTACCGGTAACCGAAACGTTTTGCACTTCGTTACCCATTACCAGGCTGGTATACTTGGCGCCGTTAGCAATAGCGCTGATTTTTGCCCCGGCTTCCAGGTGCAGGTTTATGTTTGATTTCAGGGATATCATCCTCGAGGCAAATTCTCCGCCCGGTACAACCACCTTGCCGCCGCCTTTGGCACTGCACTCATCAATTGCTTTTTGTATAGCGGCGGTGTTGTCAGTCTTAGCATCGGCCTTGGCACCAAAATCGGTAATGAGGTAATCTTTGGCCGAAGCGTTATAAGCCGAAGCAAACAGAGCCAGTATAATTAGTATGTGTTTTATATTTTTATTCATGACTAATGTATATATTGGATGCAGATAGTTATTGCGTTAAATAATCTTTGATTTTAAGGTTACTGGCTTTGATATAATTAACTACAGTAAGTGCGCCTACCTGCGCTCCTTCGGTAGTTGGATGTACGTGGTCATTGATAAAATATTTAGCTGTGGCTTCCTGTCCCTGCTTCTCGTACCTGTCTCCTATAATATTGTTCAAATCCAGAAACAAAGCCTTTTTCTTTTCGGCTACTTCCTTACCCCATTTGCCATAGCTTTCGTTTACCCGGTCTATTTTGCCATCTTTCCATTTGTCTTTAGGTACGGGCGAACAAATGACCACTGTAGCACCTTTGGCCTTTGCTTCGTCAACCATGCGCGATAAATACCAGCCATAAGTATGCACCACCTCTTTGCTTTTGGTGAAATGATTTTGAATAACTGTTGAGTCGTTGCCGATACCCCTCATGCTGCCTCTTGAACGCAGGGTGTCATTTACGGGACTATCGTCATTATGGCCAAATTGTATAAAAACTACATCGCCGCGTTTTAATTGCGTAGCCACAGGCTTCCACATGCCATTTTTAACCTGCGATGGGTCATGAAATACACCTGTGTAAAATGTACGGCTGCTGGTACCCGATACTGCCCTGTTTTGAATGCTCACCTTACTGGTGTCAAAATAACGGTACATAAGCTTTCCCCAGCCGCCTGCAACGGTCGAGTCGCCTACCAGGTATATGGTAGGTTTATCGGGCTTAACAAAAGAGATGAGTATGAAGCACATGCCGGTAGTTAACAGGCATAGTAATAAATTAATTCTTTTCATTTTATAGGTTGTTAATTGATTGACGGAGTTTATTATTTAGCGGTTAAACGCGCTGCCCAGCCACCACCCGGCGCCAGGTTCACCTTAATTTTGGTGCCTGTGTTCACGGTTGCATTTTCCTTTTTGTAATCGGTGGCATCGCGGTCGGCGTTTATGCCGTCTTTCATAATTACTGCGTTAAAAGCAGTTTTACCCAATGGCGACAGATCGACCTCTATTTCGCGAGCCGTCCAGTTGTTAAGTGCAGCTACAAACCATTGGTTCCCTTTACGGCGCGCCAAAACGGTGTACTCGCCTACTTTGCCGCCAAGCGGTACGGTTTCGTCAAAAACGGTGGGTACGGCTGCTATAAAATCGGTGGTTTCCTGCTCCTTCATGTAAATGGTAGGATTATCAGATAGCATATTAAGCGGTGCCTCATAGGTAATATATAGCGCTACCTGGTGGCAGCGGGTGCCCTGGCTCATGGGCATACTGTACGAGGTAACATATTGCTTTTTAGTAGCGTTACGCATAGCGCCCGGCGTATGATCCAGCGGGCCCGCCAGCATCCTGATGTAGGGCACTAAAGTTTCATAACCCGGAAAATCAACCTCCTTGCGCAATGCCTTAAAGCTTTCGATGCCAAAAACGCCTTCAAAATTCAACACATTGGGGTACGTTCTGTTTAAACCGGTTGGCTTGTAAGCTCCATGAAAATCTACCAGTAAATTCCGCTCGGCAGCTTTTTTGGCAGCTCTATAGTAAAAGCCCACCATTTTTTGGTCATCGCGGTTTATAAAATCTATTTTGAAACCTTTAATGCCCATTTTGGCGTAATGGTCATAAGCTTCGTCCATTTTTTGGTTAAGGGTGTACATACCTGTCCATAGCCATACGCCAACATTTTTACTGCGGCCGTAGTCAATAATTTCCTGAAGATTTAAATCAGGTATGATCTTCATGATGTCGGCCTTTTCCGACCATCCTTCATCAAGCATAATATATTCCAGCTTATTGGCAGCCGCAAAATCAATGTAGTACTTGTAGGTAGTGGTATTAATACCGGCCCTAAAATCAACCTTTGATATGTTCCAGTCGTTCCACCAATCCCAGGCAACCTTGCCCGGTTTAATCCAACCGGTATTGGCTACGCGCGACGGGGAGGCCAGGTTATATACCAAATCGTTATCGAGCAAATCCTTGTCCTGCTCGCTTATAGCTATCAGGCGCCATGGCAAGGCCCGTTTGCCGCTGATTTTAGCAATGTAATTTTCACGTTCGGTAACTACCGATTGTACATTGTTGTAACCACCACGCTTTTCTTTTTTTGGCGCAGGTGCCATATCTGATACGAGGGCGTTTGGCGAACTACCTCTTTTAAGATACATGCCCGGATAATCTTCCAGGTCGGCCTCTGTAATAACGGCTTTCTTACCGTCAGCAAGTTCAACCAACAAGGGTAAAAATGCAAGTGAATCTTTAGCTGCTGAGGCCAGCGGTAAATGAGTGTAAATATTCTCGAACGATGATTGATACCTATCGGCGGCGCTGCGCTTAGGGTCAACGTAAGGGATGTAGGCTGTAGGATTGCCAGCAAAATCAAAGGTTGATAGCTCAGATAGTACGTTAACCGAATCTTTTCGATTGAGCACGAACCGATAGGCAACGCCTTCGTTATAAACCCTAAACTGAACCTGATAACCACCTTTGCAATCAAGCACCAATTCGTGATACTTGTCGCTCACTTCGGCCCTTTTGTACAATGTGGTTTTAATAACGTTGTTCACATCGCGTTGTTTTGTGCTGGCAACCTTTACATTACTGCCCAAAAGCATGCCTTGCAACTGCACAGCAATTGCCGAAGGTTTAATTACCTCCGTACTGTTGTGTTTAACCGACCACTGCAACGAACTGCCGGCATCAACTGCAACAGATATCTTTTGATCGGGTGATTTAAGCTCGTAGTGCTTACCGCTTTGGGCCTGCGCGGTGTGATTAAACGTTAGTAATATTGCCGTAGCCAATAAGCAGGACGACATATTGCGCCCTAAACGCCTGGCACGATCCGACAATGGCGTGGATTGATTTGTAATTATATAATGGGTGTTATTTTGCATGGATTTACTTGTTTTTAAAGTTTGATGTTTGTTTCCATAACCTTATGGAGCCGGCTATGTAAGCGGCCTGTAGCTTACGCACCTCTGGTGTGTAATGTGCATGATCTACAAAACGGTTGTCTCCCTGTGCTTCGGTAAAGGAGTAAAGGTCAATTTCAGGAACCTGATGGGCGGTGAACACCTCATCGGCTATGTGATTGTACAGTTTAATATCTTTATTAAAGCGACTGAAACCTTTATTTCTTCGATGAATAGAGTCAATGATACCTGTGGTTCTTACCCACATCATCGGAATCTTTTTTTGTGAGATAAGTTTATAAATCTGTTCCAGGTTGCTGCGGTAATCGGCTTCTTCAACTGCTATTTTACCGGTGACTGGCTCCTTCTTTACATCGTGCAAACCACAGTTGAGCACAAAAAGGTCGGGGTTAAAAGATGGGTCGTTTACCTTGCTTTTAAGGTATTTGAGTACCATACGCGAGTCGCCACCGTTGGACCCTACCGGAATGTCAAGATTTTTAAATGCTACAGAATCGCCTGTCTTTCTTTCAATAATATATCCCTCGCCTAAATACTTGCCCAAATCGGCACCATATTGCAGTGATATACTATCGCCAAGCACAAATAGCCTAAAGGGTTTATAATTTACAAATGATGTAAGCGCAGCCAAACAAGCTGCAGCAGTTACCATTTTTAAAATCCTGGTCATGGTTCAGTTTATTTTAATTGGTTAGTGAAGCTATAGATGGCTTATCCGTCATCTCGAAAGTAAGTTGCCCGCCTTTCATGATAGCAGCATGGGTGATGTAAGGCAAGGTATATGGCTTGCCGTTGAGTTGTATGCGGCTTATGTATCGGTTACGATCGCTCAGGTTTTTTGCTTCCACAACAAAAGACTTACCGCCTAACTTTAGGGTTGCCTTTTTAAACGCAGGCACCCCAAAAACGTATTGCCCCGAAGCCGAATTTACAGGGTAAAAACCCAATGTACTGAATATATACCAGGCACTCATTTGGCCGCAGTCATCGTTACCGCTCAGGCCATCGGGTTGGTTGCTGTATAAGGTATTTATAATCTGATTTATCTTTTCCTGTGTTTTGTAAGGCGCGCCGGCCAGTGTATACAAATAAGCCACATGATGGCTAGGTTCGTTACCCTGAACGTACTGACCAATAAGGCCGCTTACGTCAACAGTGGCACCATCGCCATAAACTTTTGAATCAAGCGCAAACAGGCTGTCCAGCTTTGAAACGAAACGTTTTTTACCTCCGTAAAGATTTATCAATCCGTCTACATCTTGCATTACGTGCCAGCTGTAATGCCAGGCGTTACCCTCGGTGTAATCGCCTCCAGATGTATTGGCGTGTGATATTTTGAACTGATCGAAAGGTTTCACCCACGTTCCGTCGCTGTTTTTGCCACGCATTAGGTTGGTTGACCGATCGAATAGGTTTTTATAAAAGCCAGACCGTTTGGTAAACATCTGGTAATCGGCCGTTTTGCCCATTGCTTTAGCCACCTGCGCTGCGCTCCAGTCGTCTACACCATTCTCGAGCGTAGTTGATACAGATTCTACTTTATAAAGGTCAGATGGCAGGTAACCGTATTTGTTATAAAGATCCCATTCAGAATTGCGGTGGTTAGCGGTAAGGCTGGTGCGTATGGCCTCGTAAGCCTTGGCGGTATCATAATTGCGTATGCCTTTTAGGTAAGCATCGGCAATAACCGGCACGGCATGATTGCCAATCATACAAAAGTTTTCATGCCCCCACAACGTCCATATAGGCAGGTAGCCAACCACCTTGTAATGATCAATCATGCTGGCAACAATGCCATTTGTTTTTTGAGGATATAGAATAGTATATAGCGAATTTAGCGCCCTGAAGGTATCCCACAATGACAAGGTTGAATAGTAGGCTTTGCCAGGCGATGTATACACTTTGTTATCAGCGCCGCGGTATTGCCCGTTAACATCGGCAATATTGTTTGGCGCCACCAGGGCATGATACAAGGCCGTGTAAAAAATTTGCTTTTGGGACTTTGAAGCGTCAATATCTACACAGGCAAGTTCCCGTTCCCATTGTTGGCGTGCGCGTTGGTGTAACTGATCAAAGTCAAGATTACCTGCCTCTTCTTTAAGATTTTGACGGGCATTTTCAATGCTTACGCTAGATATACCGACTTTAACAATTACCTGCGACCGGTCGGGCTTGTTAAATTGGAACACTGCCCTTTGGTTACGCTTTGCGGTTGAGTCAGAAACCCAGGTGTAGCTATTAAAAGGCTGATTAAGCTGCATTACAAAATACACATGTTTGCGGCCGGCCCAGCCGTTGGTAATGGTATATCCTGAGAGCGTGGTACGGTTCTCAATTTTAAAACTGCTTTCCATTACATGCCTGTCAAGGTTACCGGGACTTTCGCCCACCAAGCCATGGCGCAAATCGAGCAGTAAATTGGCAACTTGTTTGGCAGGATAACTGTAACGGTGCATGCCCACGTGAGCCGATGCCGTAAGTTCAGCCTTAACATCAAAGGTTTTTAGCTTTACGGCGTAATAACCAACACTTGCTTTTTCGTCCTGGTGAGAGAAAGAACTTTTGTAATACTCCTGGGGCGTTACTTTGCCGGTAAATGGCATGAGTAAAATATCGCCCAGGTCTAACGCCCCCGTTCCGCTTAGGTGGGTGTGCGAAAAGCCTAAAATGGTACTATCCTCATGCCGGTAACCGGCACAGTAGTTCCAGCCAGCGTAACCGGTTTCGGGACTTAGCTGCACCATGCCGTTAGGAACCGTGGCCCCCGGATAAGTGTGACCCGTACCACCGGTACCAATGAAAGGGTCAACGTAGTTAACCACCTGTGATTGTTGCGGGAAAGCAAGCTTGCCAACGCAAATACAAAACAAAAGGCAAAAAAGGTTTCTCATGATATTTAAGCTTGCTGCATTTTTAACAGCGTTTTTTATTCGTCATAAAACCGGCCCGGCAACAATACCTGACCCACGGAGCAATAAAGCACCAGTTGCCCGACCGATTTGATATGTATATTGATCTTTTGCTGAAACTTAATAACCCGGGTTTTGAATAAGGCTAGGGTTTGTTGCTATGTCGCGGCTTGGTATTGGATACCATATTTTATACGGCTGAAAGTTTTGCCTAACCGAAACAGGATCCTGCCCGGTGAATAAAACGGTGGTACTTAAATTGCTCACCACGCTTGCTATCCTTCCGGTGCGTATAAGGTCAATCCTCCGCCAACCTTCAGCAGCAAGTTCACGTCCGCGCTCATCCATCAACTCATCCATAAAACTGGGTTTTAGGTAAGCCGTGGTAATAAGGTTGGTTTTGGCAACATCATCTGCGCAAGCTCGTAGCCTTACTTCTCGGAGCAGGGTTCTTGCGCCGGCCTCATCACCGGTTTGAAAGCGTGCCTCGGCATACATCAGTATGATATCGGCAAACCGTAATATGGCAAAATCAGCCTCACCGCCCCATACTACAACACCTCGGGCAGCACGCGCTTTGGTATCATCTTCGCGCCATTTGTTGGTTGATAAATTAGCCAGGTTAGCAGCTATAGGGTCGGGCGTATAATACTTGTAACCATTTACCGTGGTAAAATTGGTAGTGGTATTCAACAGTCCGCTAAAGGTGGAAATGCGTCCGTCGTTTGCGTTCAACTTGGTGTATGATTCGCGCACGGGGCGTAAAAATCCGCTTGTACCGCTGTTATCGCGCGTGTTGCCTCTTGGCCCTGATAACTGCGAGAACAGAATGTATTCCTGGTTGCCACCTGCGCCCGATTGTACAATCATCATGTTTTCATCGCGCGCTGAAACTTCGGTTGCCGAAAGGAACAGGTTATTGTATGGCCTTAAAAGCTTGTAGCCGCTGTTGTCGTATATATCCTTACAATACTTAAGGGCTTCAGCGTATGAAGCAGCTACGTCAACATAATCAAGGCTATTTAGTGGAAAGTTAAGATCCTTACCAACGTTGTTTTGCTTGCCCGAGGCTTCATATAAGTACACCTTGGCTAAAAAGCCCGATGCCGAATACTTGTTCATACGGCCGGCTATGGCGTTGCGGCTTGGCAGCACATCATAAGCCGCTTTCAAATCATCTTTAGCCTGCTGTAATACCTGCTGAAGGGTTGATCGTGGCGAAGTAAAGTCAGGATCGGTTTTGGTAATAACCGGTACGCCACCCCATAGCCAACTCAAATATGTATAAAACAATCCGCGTAAAAGTTTGGCCTCGCCCACTATTTGTGCACGGCGGGCGGCATTCATGTTAATGGATGGAACTTTGTCGATTACAAAGTTGGCCCTGTTGATGCCTGCGTAAAAGGTAAAATAGGAGTACCATATCAACAGGTTTTCTGAGGTGTAGGTATAGTTGTAAAATGGTACCAGCTCGGGCACACCAACGCTGAACCTAACATCCTGCGTAAGATCATCAACCCCAAGGTTGGTCATATAATGTATACCACGGCCCCAAAGCGCCTGGTTGCCTAAACCCTGTACACTTGGAGTGTTAAGCACATCATAAACCCCGGTTAAAGCCAGCTCGGCATCACTTGCAGTTTGGTAAAAATTGCCGGTAGATACCACTGAATAAGGCTTCTCTTCTAATAACTTTTTGCACGAACCGCATACAAGGGCAAGTGCTGCTATCATAATAGTAAGTATACGATTCATAATTAAAATTTAAAGTTTAGCCCAAATATTACCGAGCGTTCGCGTGGGTACGATATGTTATCAACCCCCGGCAGTAAAGGAGTGTATGAAGCAACCTCCGGATCAAAGCCTTTATAGTTAGTCCAGGTGTAAAGGTTTACGCCTGTAGCATATATCCTTAAACCGCTAACCCCTATTTTTTTGAGAAAGGCAGATTTGTTAAGCGTATAACCAATGGTCATATTTCTTAAGCGTAAAAACGAAGCATCTTCAACGTAGTATGATGATACATCCAGCTTGCTTTGCTCGTTAAGGATAGGGTATTCGTTTGATGGTCTTTCTGGTAACCAGCGATTGTCCCAGTACTCCTGCGTAACGTTTGCAAAAAACGACTGTCCGGCTTCGAGTTTTGACCGGCCAAGGTTAAGCACCTCGTTACCGTACGACCAGTTGAACAGCACGCTTAAATCAAAATTTTTATAGGTAAAGTTGTTGCTAAAACCTCCGTAATGTTTAGGATTACTGTTGCTGATCATTGTACGATCGCGATCATTGATAACACCATCACCATTTAAGTCTTTAAACTTTTTATCACCCGGACGTGCTGAGCGTGTGCTCATTGCAGGCACCCCGCTGTTAGGCGTATAAACAAAGCTGGCAATATTAGCGCTGGTAATGGTTGATGGATCTACCGGCGCACCCGCTGTAGTTTTTATACCAAAATCACTGATTTGATAAATGCCATCAAACACATAGCCGTAAGCTGTACCAATAGGCTGACCAACAATTACACGTCCAACGGTTGAAATTACACCGCCGCGTACAGTAACTGGTATAAAGCTAACGCTACCTAATGATACCACCTTATTGCGGTTCATGGATATATTGATGTTAGAACTCCAGTTGAAATTGCCGGTACGAATGTTAATGGTATTAAGGGCAACCTCAAGGCCACGATTGTCAATCTGACCTAAGTTTTGGTACTGGCGCATAAAGCCCGACTGTGCCGGAACGTCGGCCTGTAGCAAAAGGTCTTTTGTTTGCTTAAGGTAAACATCTGCGGTAATGCTAATGCGGTCTTTTAGCAAGCTCAGGTCAAAACCTGCATCGTATGCTTTGGTAGTTTCCCAGGTAAGTATAGGGTTGGCAATAAGGTTAGGTGCGAAACCTAATGATGCGGTGTTGTTAGGCGTAGAGTAATATACCGGTGCCAATGTAGATAATGATTGGTAAGGCGGTATTCTTTCGTTGCCGGTTAAGCCAAAACTTCCCCTGAATTTCAGGTCAGAAATAGCAGAGATATTCTTCATGAAGTTTTCCTTTGAAGCACGCCACGCTAAGCCAACACTTGGAAACCTTGCCGATTTATTGCCTTCGGCTAACTTTGATGAAGCATCGTTACGCAAAGTTGCGGTTAACAAATACCTATCTTTAAATGAGTAGTTCAAACGTGCAAATTGCGATACACGTATATACCGTTGCTTATCGGTGCTGGGCGGGGCAGGCAATACATTTGCAGTTGATATATTATCAATAGGGTTGATATTTTGCACATCAAAACCCTGCCCAATCCAGCTTGATGCTTCCTGCTGGTATGAGTTTACCTCAAAACCGGCTAAGGCTGTAAAAGAGTGATCTTTGGCAATGCGCTTGTTGTAGGTAAGGGTGGTAGTTTGGTACCAGTTGGTAGTGTTGCTGGTGTTTAACAGCGCCAAACCATTTACCGGGTAGCCCCATGAAACGGTGCTTGGGTAAAACTCTCCGCTCTTAGAAAATGTAAGAACAGCGCCAGCGCGGGCATCAAGGTTTAAACCGTTTATAATGCGGTAGTTGGCGTTAATATCGGTTAACACCCTTGATAGAGGGCTTCTTTTGTATGAGAGGTTGGCAAAATCTAACGGGTTAGAAAATGAGCCGCCATCGGGGTCAAGTGCCAGTTGTGTAGGGTCTGGCGCATTAACCGGACGGGTCATTACCAGCATTTGCATAAGGCCAATGTAGTTGGGCACATCATTACCACCGTTGGATGATACACCAGAGCCTATTGCGTGCGACAAGTTTACGTTAGCGCCCAATTTTAGCCTATCGGTAGCGTTGTGGTTTATTTTCATAAGCAAACCGTAACGCTCGTACTTGTTGTTAATTAAAACGCCTTGCTGGTTAAGGTATGATGCCGACGTTAAAAAGTTAGTGCGCGAGTTACCACCGCTATAGCTCACATTGTAGCTTTGCGTGGCTGCATGGCGTAACGCTTCCTTCTGCCAATCATGGCTTACTTCCCCGCTCAAATCTTTAACCCGGTCCCGGAAGTCAATAACCTTGTCGTTATTTACGTCTATGGCATAATTACCATCAGCAGTTAATGTGGCAAAGCGGTAATAAGCATAATCTTGCGCGCCAAGCATTTGTATATGTTTTGGTGCCCAGCTTATACCGCCGTATGTATTTAATTCGAGTACTGAAGAATTATTTTTACCCGATTTGGTAGTAATTACAATAACACCGTTAGCTCCACGTGAGCCAAATATGGCTGTAGCTGATGCATCCTTAAGTACCTCCATTGAGGTAATGTCTGACGGATTGATACCTGCAAGCGGATTAGTTAACGATGTGCTGCCCCTGCCCGAACTGGCGGCTTCGGCATTGTTTACATCAATTTGCACCCCGTCAATAACGTAAAGTGGCTGTGTACCTGCGTTAAATGAGTTGGTACCACGTATGGTTACGTTAACGGCACTACCCGGCTCGCCCGATGATGAGGTAACCTGTACACCCGACAAGCGGCCTTGCATGGCCTCCATAAACGATACTGACTTGGCTTGTTGTATCTCGCGCTCCTTTATACCTGCTACCGAACCGGTAACATCTGATTTGCGCTGCGTACCATAGCCCACCACCACAATATCATCAAGCCGGCTACTTATTTGCTTTAGTGTTACGGTAACCGGCGTATTATCAGCAGGTACCTTAACCTCGCGCGATTCAAAGCCAACCATGCTAAATACCAGTATGGCATTAGCATCGGGCACACTAATACTGAACTGACCTGTTGCCGAGGTTACCGCAGCGACACCGCCCCCTTTGAGGCGAATATTAACGCCGGGTAAGGGTTTCTTGTCTTCATCGGTAACGGTACCTTTTATTTGTAAAGCCGCCCCAGGAGCATTTTGAGTTGGGCGAATAGGTATTATCGCAATGGTTTTGTTTTTAATAACGTAAGTAAGCGGTTGATTTTCAAGGCATTTTTTTAATGCCTCATCAACACTAACCTGCTCTACTGTAATTGATATGTTTTTGACTTGCTTAATCAGTTCAGCATCATACAAAATTTCGTATCCGCTCTGTTTCCTGATTTCCTCCAGCACCACTTTTAAGGTGGCATTGCGTTGTGTAATACTTACTTTTTGAGCTATGGCAGTAGCGCTCACTTCCAAAAGAGCAAGCAGCAGCAACGCGAAAGTAAGTTTCATAATTAGTAAAGGTTTTTGCGCATAGAAATAGCACCTGCAAATTTTTGCAGTTAAATTTTCATACATTTGGTTTAATTAGTTTAGTAATTGGTTTGTGTCGATTACATTCTTATTTACGGCTGATTTAAAAATGCCGGGAGCGTTGCAGCGCTTTCGGCTTTTCCTTTTTTCAACCGCCGGTGAAAATTATTTCATGACGGTTACCTTCCTTCCTGTAATTTTGTAGTTAATGCCCCCTGTTAGTTTAATGAGTTCCATAAAATCGGTTAGGCTGCGGTTTTGTGATACGGTACCACCAAAGGTTTTATTTTTAACATCATCGGCAACTTCAATATCGACACCGTACCAGCGGGCTGCAATTTTCATTACTTCGCAAATATTCTCATCACGAAAAACGAACAGGCCGCCCTTCCAAGCCATAGTTTGATCAATATCTGCATCCTCAACCTTAAAACTTTGTTTTACCGGATCAACAATGCCAATTTTTCCCGGAGATAATAAAGTTTTATGTTCGCCGGCAACCAACTCAACCGAACCTTCAAGCAACGTGGTATTTACAGTATGCTCGCCCGGGTAGGCAGAAACATTGAAATGGGTGCCTAAAACGCGTATAGCAGTTCCGTTAACAGACACGGTAAATGGTGCGACTTTATTTTTTGCTACCTCAAAGTAGGCCTCGCCGCTAATCTCAATATCGCGATGGGATTTACTAAACAACACCGGGAACTTTACCGATGATTGTGCATTAAGCCAAATTTTGCTACCGTCTGATAATTCTAACTCATAATGTTCGCCAACCGGAGTGGCAACAGTATGATAAACCAATGGTTGCTGATCAGTTGCAACGCCTCCGCGGTATTTGATATGACCTTTGGTTACCTGCTCAATTTGCGCAGATTTATTGTTTAAGCTTTGTGATTTACCAGTGCTCAAATCCACTTGTTCGCCATTGGCTAATATGAGTGCAGTGCCTTTATTTGCAACGGGTTTTTTTGGCTTGTAGGTGATTTGTATAGTTGCAGTAGGCCGTGGAAAATTTAAGATCAACACTGCTCCTAAGGCAAAAACTAATATGGCAGCAGCAGCGCCTATCCATTTAAAGTAGCGGACATTGTTGCTTTTGTTAACCTTAGTTTTTTGTATGTGGTTGTCTATTTTTCCTTTTAACAGCTTGTAGGCAAATAAATGCTTTGCCGGTATCTCATCTGGTTGATCGTCATCAAATGATATACCGTCAGAATAAGACATCAATGCAGCCTCCTCTTCAGGGGTGCACTTTCCGTTTAAATATTTAGCTGCAAGTTTTAGGTATTCTTCCCGGTCCATTTGGTGTGGTTCTGTTATATGAGTGCCAAATCAATATGGCTGACTCACACGCTTTTGAAAATATTTTTTGGAAAAGCTTTTTTTGAAAAGTCATATTATTTTTTGTTATTTGGGATAACCAATTATATGTCCAAACTATTTGATCCTGAATTGTGGTCGGCTATACAAGCCGACGATGATCAAGCTTTTCGTGAGCTTTTTGAAAAGTATTGGTATAAACTTTTTAAAACCGCTATAAAGTACCTGGATGATGAACATACCAGTTTGGAAATAGTGCACGACATATTTATAACGCTTTGGAACCGCAGACACCAATTGGTAATTACATCCTTCCCAGCCTACTTGCTTACAGCAGTACGATTTAACTGCTACAAGCACTTAAAAATTAATGCCGCTAAACCGCATTTGGTTGATACATCAGAAAATGATATAGATTATTTGTTGCCTGTTGTAGAAAACATTGCCGTTAACCGTTATGGTAAAGACGAGCTTTTTTATAAGTTAGAACAATACCTTAAGCCCCTCCCTGCCAGGTGCAGAGAGATTTTTATTTTAAGTAAAAAGGAGGATCTGTCTAACGATGAAATTGCGGAACGCCTCAAAATCTCAAAAAGAACAGTTGAAAATCAAATAAGCCAGGCTACACGTTTTTTGAAAAGTCATATTGAAATTACCGACTTACTTTACATACAACTGTTAGCTACTCTCATCGTATTTTAAAACGGTGGAGGATGCCTGCCTATGCATCCCATCACAATGCTTCTGACTTAAAAAACTAACTTCTCGGCATTTACTTATCGCGTACGCACCTAAAACCTAAGTTACTCATACCCGAGTCGAAGCTGCTTTTCATGCGACGTGCCGAGCGGTAACCGGAGCAATAGCTATCATTGCACATAAATGATCCGCCTCTGGTCACTTTCTTTTTTGCGTAAGGCTCCTCGGGGTCATAACTACTTACAGGTCCTTTAGGGTTGTTTACTACTGCAGGCAAGTTTTTGTACGCATTAGCACTGTACCAATCAGCACACCATTCCCAAACGTTACCTGCCATATCATAAAGCTTGTACCCATTAGGTTTAAAACATTTAACAGGTGCCAAATTGTAAAACCCGTCATTTAACGTGTTGTTGTTGGGGAATTCCCCTTGCCAAGTATTGGCCTTGGGTTTACCCGCATCAATGTGCTCGTTACCCCACGGATATATATTATTATACAGGCCGCCACGTGCTGCATACTCCCACTCGGCCTCGGTTGGTAAGCGTTTACCTACCCATTTGCAATAGGCTGTAGCGTCTTCCCAGCTTATATGTACAACGGGGTAGTTCTCTTTCCCTTTTATATTACTATTCTTTCCGTCAGGGTGCTTCCAGCTGGCACCGGGCATCCAACTCCACCATTGGCCATAGTCTTGCAAATTAACTGCATGGCTTGGCGGTGTGAATACCAGTGAGGCTGGTTTAAGCAGGCTATCTGGAGGCTCAGGCGTTCCGGGTGGTAATTGTTGTTTTAACTGGCTCCATTGCGGTTTGCGTTCGGCGGTAGTAATATAGCCCGTTGCACCAACGAACTTAGAAAACTGTGCATTGGTTACCTCATGTTCGTCCATCCAAAAAGCTTTTAACTTAACTTTATGTTTAGGTAGCTCATCGTCTGCAGCTTCATTGCCGTCACCTCCCATCATAAAGCTGCCTGCTGGTATAAGTACCATATTTTCAGCAGCTATGTCTCCATTTGTTTTTACGTATATAACTTCAACTGCGCTTTCTGTTACTTTTTTCCTGGCGACGTTATTTTTATTTGATGGACTATGGCATGAAAATATGTCTAGCAAAAGTACAGCGCTAATAAAGCTTATAAAGAAATCAGATTTAAAATGCAAAAACTTCATGCAGAGGATTCAGCTAAGCCCAAAGGGTATTTAAATTATCTTAAGCAGAGAAAAAAAAGCTAATATACTGTACATTCACTAAGTATCTGCGGGTGCAATAAATAATTCATGGTTGTGCCGCGCTGTAAGTACAAGTTAGTATTGTTTTAAAACTTTATATTCCCATCTATATTTTTCATTACTTAAACATTTAAGCCTTTTATTTTTTATAGAATATAAATCAATCTTATTGAAAAGCCACGCACATCAGTCTTGATGACCTCTGTATGTAGCCTTTTATGACGGATAACTAATTAGCTACACAGATAGGTACTTTTTAATATGAATATTTTATTGGTGTCAGGTCCTGGCATATCACTGAAAGAGCCATACAACAGCGGTATTGAAGCGTTTATGGTTTCACTTGCCAACCAGCTTATTGATGAAGGGCACAATGTTGATATTGTTGCCGAAGAGGCCGATGCTGATGCAAAATTCACACTCGTAAATCCGTTTTCAGCCTCCACCTCAAAGCAATTTGAATACAACAATATTGCGGAAGAAAAAAGTCAGTTTGAAAGACTCAGCACTGATAAATATGATGTTGTGCATTACAACATGTTTTACCCTCACCTGATAACTGCTGGGTTGAAATTTAATAAACCTCTGTTTTTAACATTGCACTCACCGGCAGACGACAAACGCGTCTCAGCGTATCAGGAACTGGCTCAATGTGGCAATATTACATTTATTGCGATATCGGAAAGAGTAAAACAACAATGGGATTATGCGCTTGGCCTGGATATACCGCTTATATCTAATGGTATAGATATAAACTTATGGCCTGCAAATGGCAAAAGGGGTGGTAAATATCTGCTATGGTCGGCACGTATTAATGAAGAAAAAAACGTTGCCGCTGCCATTAGCCTGGCAATATATATGCAACTACCGCTCATTATTGCCGGAAGGATTACGGATCAGCATTACTTTGATGAAATGGTTAAGCCTCATCTCAACAGTCAAATTCAATATGTTGGGCATGTAACACAACGAGAACTTCGCAGCTTAGCCAAAAATGCGATAGCTTACCTTGCCACCGCCACTTGGCAAGAACCTTTTGGCCTGGCGGCGCTGGAAATGCTGGCAAGCGGCGTACCTGTTGTGGGTTTCACCACCGCAGTACCACCCAACTGGAAACATGAAAGCGTTTTAACCATAGCTCCCCCCCGATGGCAAGACCTGGCAGAATTAGTTGAGCAAAGCCAAATCATTAATTCAGATACCTGCAGAGTATTTGCATCAAATATGAATGTTAAAAGTATGACTGTTGAATACCTCGACCTCTATAAAAAAGTATTGCTAAATGAAACTGTATTTATGGAAGACATATTTACAGACAGCTGCATAATGCAAATTGCCTCTGAGCAACCCCAATCTTCAAATTAAGCTGGCTCATGAAAATTGCCGTTATAGCCAAAACCCGATTACCCATAGCCGAACCCTTTCGCGGAGGCTTGGAGGCTTTTACGCATTCACTGTGTAAAGCCTTTATAAAATTGGGGCACCAGATAACCTTGTATGCTCATGCCGATAGTGACCCTGAATTAAACGTTAAAGCATTTTACGGTAGCGAACACAGGGAAGACAAGCAGTTTGAGCTTTACGAAAATGATGAGTATTTATCCATATTAAGGGATATTGAACAACAAAACTTCGACATCGTTCATAATAATTCTACACATGAGTTACCTGTAATTTGGGGCATGAAGGCTCAAATTCCAGTAGTTACTACCATACATACGCCTCCAACCAATAAGCTGAAAGCTGCAATTAAAATATCATCGCATTCAGCAAACCTGCATTTTATTTTGCCTTCAAAATCTTTTCAAAGCACTTGGGCGCCGTACACTAACAATGGCTCAACGGTTATTTATAATGGTGTAGACCTTGATAAATGGCCACTTGTACGCACTAGCAGCAACTACCTATTTTGGTTTGGGAGGATTGTACATGCCAAAGGACTTGATATAGTTTTAGATGCCGCGCATGAATTGAATATGCCCTTAAAGTTTGGCGGGCCAGTTGATGATGTGGAGTATTTTGACGAACAGATTAAACCACGCATGACACCTGATGATACGTCCCTTGGGCATTTAACACAAGCAAATACGCTATCAAACATGAAGGGAGCAGCGGCAATGGTGAATGCTGTTAGATGGGAAGAGCCGTTTGGCCTTACAAATATTGAAGCCATGTCGGCAGGGGTGCCTGTAGCGGGTTTTAATCGCGGAGCTTTTCATGAACTTGTAGATATTGACAGCGGAGTTGTTGCCGATCAAAAGAACGTAGCCTCTCTTACAAAAGCAATAAAAGAGGCCATGTTGCTTGACAGCGAAAAGGTACGGCAACACGCGCAAAAATTTTCTTTAACTACAATGGCTGAGCGCTATATAACCTACTTTGAGAAGTTATTATGAAGATACTCATAGTTGCAGGACCATTTATTTCGCTGCGCGAACCATATAGCGGAGGTACCGAAGCGTTTATTGTTGAACACGCCAACGAATTGGTGCGTACCGGGCATACAGTAGATGTGATAGCAAAAGATGCTGATGAAAGGAACCTTTTCCAGGTAATTGAATTTGGGGAAAGTGAGCTTAGCATGAAAGATGATTCGTACAGGCCAACCAATGAGGAGGTCGGGCAGCAGAACTACCAAACGCTACAATACGGAGCATTTGACGTTAGCGGGTATGATGTTATCCATTATAACTCATACATACCTGAAATTTACTCACTGGGTGCGCTATTTAAAACCCCGGCCGTACTTACCGTGCATTTACCCCCATCAGAACGGTTTGAACTGATGTACAAGTTTTTTATAAAGCATGCTCCGGTTACACCTATCGGAATTTCAGGCAGAATGAGCGAACAGTGGAAGACATCTCTAGGTCAGGACGTGGAGGTAATTTTAAATGGAATACCACTTGAAAATTGGGAGGTAAACGCACGTAATACCGACGGGTATTTACTCTGGAGCGGGCGTATTGCCAAAGAAAAGAACGTTGAAGCCGCTATTCATCTGGCAAATCACTTACAACAGCCACTTAAAATAGTAGGCTCTATTTTCGACCAGAACTATTTTAATGACCATGTTAAACCACAATTGAATGAGCATATAGAATACATATCTCACGTTACACAGCAACAGTTACGTAAATTGGTGGCAGGCGCTTCTGCATTCTTAGCAACCGCTACCTGGGAGGAGCCTTTTGGTTTAGCCACCATTGAGATGCTTGCCAGCGGTTTACCTGTTGTAGGATTCAGCAGTGCTATACCACCTGAACTCCGAGATCCGCAAGTTTCAATTACTGCTGATTCTCACAACTGGCAGGATTTGATAGAACCACTCCAAGTTGCTAAAAAGTCAACTCCTGAAGCCTGCAGAAACTTCGCAGCATCGTTCGATATGGCAAAAACTACTGCAGCCTATGTTAGGGTTTATGAACGCTTGGCTAAAGAGGCACATTCATGAGCAAGCCTACCCTATTTTACTTTGTGCACGCACACGGCAACGGGCATAGGGCAACGTTTAATATGTTATACCCTGCATTATTAGAGTTTTTTGACGTAATAGCAGTAACTACAAACAGTGAAATAACCGGTTATATTAACGGTAAGCATGATGTTAAAGTAATTGAGCTGCCCCCAAAATATCCTGACGGCTACGTAATACCTGAGCATACGTTTTCTAGAGCTTTTGAAGTTACCCCATACGCTGTTGAACCTGCCCAACGTGCAAAAGCACTTGCCGAAGCCATAGAACATTACCGGCCGAAAGCATTTTATTGCGATGGCGTTCCTGAGCTGGCCATTATGGTAAGAGGCATGGGTGTACCTGTTGTTTTAGTCCATTTGCACGGTGATGTTACGGATGACCCCACTCAGGTGTTTGCACATCAACTTGCAGATCATATCATAGCACACTTCCCTTCATTTGTTGAACAGGAAGACTATCAATTTGCATTTAAAACCTTTTATAGCGGATATATCTCAAAGTATGCCGAACTTGATATAGAACAAAACTCACTACCTGAAATCAATAACGTGACCGTACTATTAGGCTACGATAATTGTGAAGAGCGTATACTAAAAAATATTACCCAGGATGAGAACACCCGTTTCACTATCGTAGGCAATAAGCAAAGTTATAATTTAGGTAATAATTGCACACTGCTTGGCAAAGTGGATGATGTTAGCAAAGCTATTGTTGCAGAGATAGTAATTACTGCAGCCGGACAAAACACCATTGCCGAATTGCTGTCGCTTAACAAACGTTTAATTTTACTGCCTGAACCTCGGCCTTACAATGAGCAGGCAGTGCATGCTCAGGTCCTAGCAAATAAGGGTATTGCGCTCTTGGCTGAAGAAACTTTTAACGCAAAACAGTGGCAGGAGCTGATAGCAAAAGCTAAAACTTTCAAACCTAAAAAAAGCCTAACAAGTGCATCATCACCCCAATTAATAGCGCAACAAATGAAAGAGTGGTATGCCTGAATTTAGTATTGTAACCATTGTTAAAGGAAGGCGTAAGCAATTAGCTAACCTGCTTCAGTCTGTGCAAGCTTCAACTCTCCTACCGTATGATGTACAGGTTGTTTGTATGGACAATGCTGATGAAATTATGCCTCCTTCCGGCCTGAATGTGAGCATTCATGTAATAGATGATTCGCACAAGCTGCCATTAGCTGCCGCACGCAATGCAGGTATAAAGGCTACAAAAACAGGCAATATTATTTTTATTGATGTAGACTGCATTGTATCGCCAACCTTATTTGAAAACATGCTGGCGCAATTACAACCTCAAAACATTATTACAGCTTATCCTTTATATCTGCCGTTTGTTCCGGAGACAGGCAATTATGCCGCACTAAAACATGAAGCAGTTAGCCACCCTGCGCGGGAACATTTACCGGTGGGCGAGCCGGTTGAGCATCTGCAATTCTGGTCGTTAATTTTTGGGATTCAAAAACAAACGTTTGAAAATATTGGAGGCTTTGATGAATCTTTTTTAGGTTATGGTGCAGAGGATACTGATTTTGCCATGATGTTTAATCAGCAGGGAATCAAGTTATTCTTTGTTCAAAATTATGTACTGCATCAGTATCATGATAAGCACGATCCACCTTTAAATTACTTTGATTCCATCATTGAAAACGCCATGCGGTACCGTCAAAAATGGAATATTTTGCCCATGCAACGCTGGTTAAAAGCATTTCAAAAAATGGGCTTAATTAAAATGGATCAGGCAGATAACATAACCATCGTTCAAAAACCCACGGATGAGCAATTGAGAGGCAGCATTTCGCAAAATCCATATTAAAAGCCCATTTTCACATAATGTTATTTACGCTGGTGCTCCAACTCTTCAATTTGATGTTCTAACTTCTTAATGTTTAAAGCGCGAAGGTTAATAGCACATAAAATCATCATAACAGCAAAAAACAAAAAAGATACTTCCCAGCTAAAGTTATTTTTTGCGGGACTGATCAACGCCGCCCCTACCATCGATCCTACTGCACCTATAGTCATGTAAAATGTAAACTGACTTGCAGATACCCGCTTTGAGCAGCATTGCATAGCAATGGCAAATACACCAATTTTAGCAAAGGCATTCACCCAACGGTAAACAATTATATAGCTGTACAGGTAATTCGAATCCTTCCAGTATTGGCTAAGAGAACTCAGCAGTAATGTTTGTGCGCAGATGAAAAAGAAATAAATATAAATCATGCGCTTGATACCGAAACGCTCAATAAGCCATCCGCCTAACAAAATACCGGCAATGCCGCCGGTAAGGTCGGCCACGGCAAACGCATTTGAATAATAAACATGCGTCCAGCCGGTAATCTTCACTGCGAATATTGGGAGCAGCTTTTCAAAATAGTTATATGATCCTTGCGACAAAAACAGTAGCGAAGCCAGCAGAAAGGCATTTTTCAGACTAAAGGCAGCGTACAGCGAACGGTACATTTCAACCCAACTGTTAATCTGGATTTCCTTATTAACGGGGTTTGCCTGCCCCTCCGACCACGGAAGCAGTCGTTCTTCCTGGTGTTCCCTTATAAGTAATGGCACTAACGTAACCAAGCCTACCATAATCCCTATGGTAGCTGTTGATACAAAAAAGTTATATTTTTCGAGCAACCAAGTGCTTAAGGCTAGCGCACATGAGCTTCCAATCATCCTTGCGCCGCCCATAAAAGCATTGGCGCGCGCTTGCTCTTCAGCAGGTATGTTATCTACAGCAAGACCATCGGTTGCAGCATCCTGCGCAGCCCCAAAAACCGATACCAGGAACCCGCCTGCAACCAGTAACGATAAATGGTTGAGCGGATCTTTTATACATGCCATTATCAGCAAACTTATAAATAAGCCTAACTGGCATATAATTACCCAGGGGCGCTTACGGCCCATGGGTAAAAATGTATATCTATCCATCATTGGCGCAATAAAGAACTTAAAAGTCCATGGCATGGCACAGGCCACATCAAAGGCACCAATTTCTGTAACGGTTTTATTGTTCATGGCCATCCAGGCCGGTATACCGATAAACAAGATGCCCATGGGCAAGCCTTCGGCAAAATACAAAGCAATAAAGGTAAAATATCTCAACGAAACACGTTCCGCCAAAGTAGATAACCGTTTGTTTAATTTCATAGGTAGCGGCTGAAATCTATCTCTCCTGATTAAGGAAACACCGGAAGTTTAGTAAACTGACTGGCAAGCGGCTTAGGCACATTTGGGTTGGTGTTAATTTCAACCTGCGGGTAAATAAACCGCTGTGGCTTTTGCGTACCGATATACAACGGAATAGGCAATTGCACCACCGGCACAGCACTTGCCAGGCGGCGGTAATCATTAAATGCCTCATACTGCATCAGGAAACAAATGTAACGTTGTGAAATAATTTCATACAGTAAAGCTACCTGCACATTAGCCGCACCTGTACTATTAGCCAAGCCAGCAACACCAAAGTCGGCAAGTGTGTAGGCATCATACCTGCGGCCGGTTGCATCAAAAGTGCGTCCGTTAATAATGCCATTGTTTAAGCTTGCCCTCACATTATTTAAAGCGTTCAAAGCTTCGTTATTTTGCCCTAACCTTGCCTGTGCTTCGGCCAAAATTAATTGGTTTTCATAGTAAGTAACCAACGGCTGAGGCGCAGCTGCCACAAACGCGCCATCAACGGTATTACCATCCAAACTGTTAGTAGCTGTAATACCCTTTTTAAAGAAGTAGTTATACAGTGCGGTTTCATCTGTTTTAGTATTGGCCGAACCTATGCGCGACTGCATCAGTTTTGGTAAATAAGCGCCATCAAAACCGGTATCGCCAATCCGCGATACGGCAAAGAAATCATAGTTCTGATTAATGTCAACTCCTATAGCGGTGCCGTGAGGCATCAACGCATCGCCAGCAGAACTGCTTATGCCCTGCTGTGCATATCTTACAGCCTGTGCATAGTTGCCGGTATGCAGGTACAAACGCGCTTTAAGAGTGTTAGCGGCGGCAAGCCATTTTTTAACATCGCCTTTGTAAATAAAGTCTTTTGCAGGGTAAGCAGAGCCTGTAGCTGCCGAAAGGTTGGTAATGGCATTGTCCAATGTAACTTGCAGCGCACTATATACATCAAGTTGCTTGTCAAATGCTGGTGTTGGGTACCTGGCAGCATCAAAAGCCTGGCTGTAAGGCACATCTCCGTACAAGGCTGTAGCTTTGGCTAGAACCATAGCTTCTAAAACCTGTCCAATTCCTTTTCCCCAGGCATTACCTATGGAGTCTGCCTTCAACTGCATCAGCCTTGCCTGGCCAGCCACCGGGTATAGCGGGCTCCAGGTGAAGTTTTGGGCAGATACAATGTATTGCGAATAACCGAGGTGAGCGCGCGCCAATCCGTTCAATTCGCCCGCCCACATGGAGGCTATCCTTACATCGGTATCTTCATGCAGCAAACCTACTCCTAATAAAGTTCCACCCATTAGTGTGGGCAAATCCACATTGGTTACGGCATTAGGGTTGGTATTGATATCGGGGTTTTCAAATAATTTTGAACAGCTGCTTAACACGCTACTGGTGAAAGCGGCACATATAATGATTACAGTAGTTAAATTCTTCATATATAGCTTAAATGCAAACCGGAATTAAATTAATACCTGATTTGTAATGAAAATAATAAGGAGCGGGTGTTAGGGTTATTGAACCAGTCCTGACCGCGGGACAGACCGGCTCCTGTTACATTAGTCTCAGGGTCAACGCCGGTGTACTTGGTCCAAAGCACCATGTTTCTTCCCGTAACGCTAAAATCTACCGCAGCAAGATGTGTTAAACGCTGAAATGCCGGCGAGTTCAACGTGTAAGTAAGTGTAACCTCACGTAAACGGGTAGCACTGCCATCTTCTACGAACTGTTTGTACGAAGCCGTGTTACTGGCCGAGCCACGCCCCTGCCACCACGCCTGGTTAATAGCTACCGGGCCTGCACCAAAATCGGTAACATAGCCCTGGAACGAAGTACCTGCCGGAATCAATGCACCACTTACATCTCTAACACCCCCTGCAGGTGCAATGGCTGTTTGCCCTTGATCAGCATGAGTACCTATGCTGTACAGCGAACCACGTGTACCGTTAAAAATTGCGTTACCTGCAACCCTACTGAACAGCACGTACAACGACAGTTTCTTGTAGGATAGCGTAGTACCCAGGCCTCCCTGCCACTTAGGGTTAGGGTTACCCACAATTTCGTTACTTATACCCGGCTGAGGAAAACCATTATTATCTAAAATATACTTACCCGACCCGTCTTTAAGGAAATCGGTAGAATAAAACGAGCCAAACGCCTGACCCGGTATGAGTGATGCTAATCCCAGGAAGGCATCAGGCAAGGTATACACCGTAGTACCGGCCAAAGAATTCACCTTGCTGCGGTTGGCTGAAAAATTAGCCGACAGGTTCCATCTGAAGGCGTTAACATTCAACACGTCAGCACCTGCATCAAACTCAATACCTTTGTTTGACAACACGGCTGCGTTGGTATTGCGAACGGTAAAGCCTGTTTCGTTAGGTACGTTAAGCGACAGGATAACATCTTTGGTTTTATTGGTGTAAACGGTAGTTGAAAAAGTTACGCGGCTTTTAAACATGCGTAAATCAAGGCCTAATTCCGTCTCAGTTTTACGCTCAGGCTTTAAGTAGTTGTTACCTTCAACAAAGCTTCGGCTGTAACCTCCGCCGTAAAGCGCACTTGCTGATGAAAGGCCACGGGTAAAGGTATCGCCATAAATTGCCGGACTAAATGCCGTAAAGTTTTGATAAGGTTGCGGCTGTATACCCACTTGTCCCCAGGTTGCACGCAGCTTGGCAAAATCAAGGAATGTAAGATTATTGAACGCCTTTAATTTAGTTAATTGCCAGGCCAGCGCTGCCGACGGAAAGAAAAAGCTGCTGCTGGTTTTGTTGCCAAAGGTGGAAGCACTTTCGCTACGGCCGGTTAGCGTTAGGTAAAACATATCAAGCGCTTCAACATCAGTTTGAAGGTAGTAAGCGTAAGTTCTTATGAGTGAAGTGGTATTGCCGGCTATTAAATTAGAGTTAAGGGCATTGGTTAAAATATCAGGCGCTGTAGGAACAATTAAATTTGAAATAGCATCTGAGCGTGTGCTGCGTCGTCTGTTGTTGTAATTAAAACCTACCAGCAATGTGCCTTTAAACTGGTCGCTCCAGGTTTTATTGGCACTGGCAAAAACGTCAGTATTAAACTGTTTTTCCATCAGCAGGTTTTTTGATAAGTAACCGTTTAAAAACGTAGCCGAGTTGCGCGCAAAGCGCTCGGTACGGTCTTCGGTAAAGTTATCAATACCGGCACGGCCTGTAACGCTTAGCCAGTTTACAGGTGTAATGTTCAGTTCAAATGTTCCGGTGAAACGGTCCACATCGCTGCTGTTGCGATTATTGTACAAATTCCATATTGGGTTGGCATATATCGTTCCGAGATCTTTTCCCAACGGGTTACGGTATGATACATGCGCATTTTGGAACATCTCTCCTGTTGTGCTGGTGTAGGTTCCGGTATAGTAACGGTTATCAAAATCGGCCGGTGTGCGGGTGGCCGCCAGCATCAGTCCATCCACGTTGTCGCCTTCCTGGTTACGCTGTGAATTGATTTTTGCATAGCTGATGTTGGCAGATCCACGCAGCCAACTATTAAATTGTGAGGCAGCATTAACGCGGGCGGTATTACGGCCATATTTGCTAAATGCTTTGGCAACACCATTTTGGGTAAGATTACCATAGCTCATCAAAAACGTTGATTTGCTATCGCCACCACTCAGCGTAAGGTTATTCTCCCAAAAATGGCCGGTTCTGAATATGTCTTTATAGTGGTCGTAAGTTTCGGTAGAATTTTTCCCACCGTGTGGATTAGCCGCATTACCTGATGCTATGGCGTATCGCTGCGATCCGTCAGGGAAGGTAACATAACCCTGGTAGCCTGAAGCGTTTGGTGATGTGATGTAAGTATCGCTTCCACCTGTACGTGATGCAATTAAATCACCAAAGCTTACTTTGTTACCCTGATTGTAAAACCCACCGGAACCTTGCCCGTAAGCAGTTTGTAATGAAGGCAGTTTATTTACCCGATCAAACGAAATGGTTGATTTATAAGTAATATTTAACTTTCCGTTAGTGTTTCTACCGCGTTTGGTTTTGATGATGATTACGCCATTAGCCGCACGGGTACCCCATAAGGCCGCAGCCGAAGCACCTTTTAACACCTCCATGCTTTCAATATCCTCAGGGTTAATGTCATTAATACGCGATTGCTGTACAATACCATTTGCAGCAGCGGCACCCAAATTATCATTAGAGTTGCTTACCGGCATCCCGTCTACAATAAACAAGGGTTGTGCGTTGCCGTTAATGGTATTTTGTCCGCGTACCTGTATGTATCCGCCTGAGCCCGGGTCACCGCCGTTACGGGTAATTAATACCCCTGAAAGCTTGTTGCTCATTCCGGTTAGCAGGTTGGTTTCGCCGCTTTGCGCTATGTTTTTACCTTTTACTGTTGATACTGAAGACGCAAATTTATCGCGCTGGGTTTCAACACCAATAGCGTTGACAATCACTTCGCTCAACTGCCTGCTATCAGGCTTAAGCTGAACGTTGATTACATTTTGATTATTAATGCTTATTTCGGTGGGCTGCATGCCAACCTGTGTGAAAACCAACACGCTTGCGTTGGACGGAACGCTTAGAGAATAGCGCCCCTCGCTATTGGTATTTACCCCAATGGTAGTACCTTTTACGGTAACAGAAACCCCGGGTAATATTGCACTTGTTTCGCTTTCGGTAACCTTTCCGGTTATTATTCGTTGCTGAGCAAAGATGTTTGAAAACGAAAATAGCACAACAATACTTAACAGTAAAGTTTTGATCATAAATAGTGATTAGTAGTTGAAAAAATATAAAATGAAATTTTAATAGGTGCGTATTTTAAAAAGCCCGGCCAGGCCCCTCTCCGTAGTGCAGCTAAAGGAAAAAGCGGTAAACATAGACAATTAAATTTAAAATTAAATTGGTGTCTTAACTAACTGGCTACATTACTTACAACGACTATGTTTAAAGATTTAAGTTAATATACAGGACGCACTTTTTGTGATAAGTTAGCTGCCAACCATTGTTGTTAAAAGATATTAATAATCTCAACAATTACTATAAAAGCCTGTTGCTTCATAACATCAAAATTTATCTATAAAGAAAAACATGTCAGAATCAACACAAAGAAAATTGGAGAACCCGGCGGGTAAGTACCCTGCTCCTCCGTTTAACAGACAGCCGCAACAGGCACCCGGTTTAGCCTCAAAAATGGAACCCCTGCCAGATCATGGTGAAGAAAGCTATAAAGGATCAGGAAGACTACAAGGCCGTAAAGCTCTGATTACGGGTGGTGATTCGGGGATTGGCAGGGCAACCGCTATTGCCTATGCACGTGAAGGCGCAGATGTTGTGATAAACTATCTTCCGGAAGAACAAAGTGACGCCGATGAAGTGATTGCATTAATACAGGCAGCCGGACGCAAAGGAGTAGCCATACCTGGAGATATCACAGACCCGGAATTTTGCAAAGAATTGGTGTCAACAACCGTATCAGAACTTGGCGGGTTGGATATACTGGTGAACAATGCGGGCAGACAGCAGGCCATTGACTCTATATTAGATATAACGGAAGAAGGGTTTGATGCTACCATCAAAACCAACATTTACGCGCCGTTTTGGATTACCAAAGCTGCGTTGCCGCATTTACCTGAAGGTTCGGCAATTATTGCCACCTCATCGGTACAGGCATATGATCCGTCGGAGAACCTTTTTGACTATGCACAAACTAAGGCAGCCAATGTTGCTTTCGTGAAGTCTTTAGCTAAACAATTAGGTTCAAAAGGTATACGTGTTAACGGCGTAGCACCCGGACCGGTATGGACCCCGTTGCAGGTAAGCGGTGGCCAGCCTCAGGATGCTATTGAAAAATTCGGTTCCGTTACACCGCTAGGCCGCCCGGGTCAACCTGCAGAGCTGGCTTCAATTTTTGTGCAGTTGGCCGATGCTGATGCAAGCTATGCTACCGGCCAGGTTTATGGCGCAGCAGGTGGTAACGGTCACCCATAAAATTGTTTATATAAAATTCCTTTTATTGCCGGGCAGTTCTTACTGCCCGGCTTTTATTTTAGCCGCTAAAACCCATGAAACAACCCGATATTTCCTCACTGGCGGTAATCAGTGACCGTAATACCTGTGCCCTGCTTGATAAAGATGCCACCATCAGCTGGTATTGCCCCGGCGCCTTTGACCGTGCGGCACTCTTATCATCCCTTATTGATGAATATAAGGGTGGGTATTGGGAAATTGAATGTGATAACAAAAACTTTATTGGTCGGGCTTTTATTGACAGAAGCAGTGTACTGCAAACCAACTTTGAGGTAAATAGCGGCAAACTATCAATAACCGATTTTATGCCGCTTGCGTCAAAATTTAATGGCATATGCCGTAAAATAAGCCAGGCACCGGCAACTGTTACCGGCCGGATTCGGTTGGTAGGGGATTTTGGCTTAAAACCCTTAAGCCTGCACCATTCATCCACTCATACCATTGTATTGCCCGAGCAGCAATTGTGGCTTCATTGTTCACATACCCTAAACATTGTTAATGATATCATTCAATTTGACGCTCCGGCTGGTGACCCATCCTGGATAGCGCTGATTGACAGCGAACAGTTTGATTGCAATATGCTTGACGATGCGCTGGCATCTACTTTGGCGGCTTGGAAAGAGATTGAAAAACATATTGATTACAGCGGTTCTTTTGAGGCGGAAGTGCGTGACTCTTTACGTGCTTTGCAGCAGTCAGTTTACGAGCCAACCGGCGGCATTATTGCCGCTTCTACAATAGCACTGCCCGAAGTTGTTGGTGGCAAGCGCAACTACGACTACCGTTATGTATGGATGCGCGATGCAGCACTGATCACTTCATCGCTGGTAGCATTGCAAACTGACGGACAGGTGGAGCATGCATTCATGTCATTTGTATCAAGTGCCATGAAGAAAAATAATCAATCGCATGTATCCTGTTTTTACGGAATTGATGGCTCCGTACGCACGGATGTTAGAGAACTGCCTTTGATGGGCTACAAAAACAGCAGCCTTGTGATGGAAGGCAATGCCGCGGCAGATCAATTTCAATTAGATGCGGAGGCTAGTATACTACTGGCTTGCGGTGCCATTTACGCAAAAACAGGCGAACGCCCTGAATGGGAAACGGTTGAAGCTATTGCAGACTATATATGCAAAAATTGGGAAAGAAAAGATAACGGCATATGGGAAGAAGAGCGGGTGCAGCATTATACATCAAGCAAGGCATTAGCAGCACGCGCTTTAGAAGTTATGGCTCCGTATCAAACCAATACCGAAACAGCTGAACGATGGTTGTATAACGCAAAGCTTATCCGAAACTTTATTAAGGAAAATTGTATAACCAGTTACGGTGCTTACGCTGTGCACGCCGGATCGGAAGACGTTGATGTAGCATGTGCCCTTTTTGCACCATTTGGCTTTGACGAGCCAGCCAACCCCCATCTGCAAAAAACAATAGCAACTATTGAAGAGCGTTACGAAGAAGGCAATTTGTATCGCCGGCATTTACTTGAATTTGATTCGGCAAAAGAGGGTGTATTTTTAGCTGCCAGCTGTTGGATGGCGCATCATTATGCCCTTGCCGGGAAGATTGAAAAATCAGAGGCCATATTACAGGCTGTACAAAGCTGTGCCAATGATCTTGGTTATTTCAGCGAGGAGTTTGATTTAAAAGAAAACATGATGTTGGGCAATTTTCCACAAACGTTTGTACACTCCTCATTTATATGTGCTGTCAACGGTTTAAATGAATGTTCGGAAAAGAATATCTAAGCTCTTATGCAGGTACACTCTAGCTTTAACAGGTGACTCTTTAATTATTTGTACTTCGCCTTATTGCACTTGAAAAATCTTCTATGAACACTTTATAGATAGTTGGTTGCTCAACTATGCCATCATCTTCATAAGACAACACATTATTGTGTATACTGCCACTCCATCTTAAAGCTTCACTATACATGTTAAGCGATAGTAAAGTTCCTCCAGCAATAGTGCTAAAACGCATGGTGACTGTTCTACGCTCTCCAACTTTAGATGACAGAATTTTTTTGTCTTTAGTATACGACTTGGCCCTTATAAAACCACTGGATTTATCTACGTCCTCAATAAAGTAATCATGATTCTCAAGATAGTCAAGGGCTTGTTTAAAGCATGTATCGGCGTTAAGTGCAAGCTTTGCATGTTTAAAATCTTTTGATTGAGCAAAGGCAGTGTTGATTCCGGAGAATACAAACAACGCCAGTGCCAGAGTGATAAGTATTTTGCAGGTCATAAGGTAGCTTTAGTAGTTAACGCTAGATTGAAGCAGTTAGTGTAACTGATTTTATCGGACATTTTGAAGTTTACTATCACGCATCAGCAGCTAATTAGTGGCATATCACAACAGTTTCAACCGTTCATCATTTTATGTAGCCGTTCAACACAAATTATTATTAAGTAATTTAGCCCACATGCATATTTGGCTTAAATAATAACAAAATGAAGAAGATACTTTTAACCTGCATCCTTGCACTTGTTACACTTGCCACTTATGCTCAAACCATTACCGGCACTTGGTATGGCACCCTCAAAATTGGCGAAAACCCTTTGCACGTAGTATTCCATGTTACCAAAAGCGGAAATGACTATGTAACAACTATGGATAGCCCCGATCAGGGTGCAATGGGCATAGCAACCGATAAAACGCAATTTTTGAACAATGAGCTTACCATAGAAGCTGCAAAGTTTGGTATGAAATATACCGGTACTTTTAAGGCTGATAGTAATAAAATTAACGGCATCTTTAAACAAGGCCCAGCAAGCCTGCCACTTGTACTAACACCAAACAAACCGGCGGATAGTAAAAAAGCATCCGTTAAGCGCCCGCAAGATCCAACCTCGTTTCCTTACAAGCAGGAAGACATTACTTTCAACAATGTGAAAGCCGGCAACATACTTGCTGGTACGCTTACTATACCTACAGGTAAAAAGCCGGAAAAAGTAGTCATATTAATCAGCGGATCGGGTCCGCAAGATCGTAACGAGGAGGTAGCGCAATTTAATCACAGGCCATTTTTGGTATGGAGCGATTGGCTGACCAAACAGGGTATAGCCGTATTGAGGTACGATGACAGAGGTGTTGGAAAATCTACCGGGAAATTTGGTACTGCCACCAGTGCGGAATTTGCAGATGATGCTGAAGCAGCGGTTAACTATCTACAGTCGAGGCCAGAGTTTAAAGGTATTTCGATTGGCCTTATGGGCCATAGCGAAGGCGGTATGATTGCGCCAATGGTTGCAGCACGCAATAATAAAGTAAAGTTTGTTGTACTACTGGCAGCGCCTGGCGTGCCTATCAATGAACTTATGGTGCAACAAAGCACTGACCAAATGCGCCTTTCAGGTGCGCCTGAAAATATCATAACACAATCTGTATCCACAAACAGCAAACTATTTAAGGCAATGAGGCAGTTTAACAACCTACCCGAGGCTGCCTTTAAAGCAAAAATGGATACGGTAATATATCAGCAATTAAGGGCAACACCTAAAGAAGCCCTTGGTGGTCAAAGCATTGATGATGTAGCAAAACGTACAACCAGCCAAATTTATACGCCATGGTTCAGGTACTTTATAGCGTACAATCCTGCTGCTAACATTGAAAAGCTGCGTTGCCCTGTGTTGGCACTTAACGGAACGCTTGATATGCAGGTGCAAGAAAAGGCAAACCTTGCCGGTATTAAAGCTGCGTTAATAAAAGGTGGAAATAAACATTTCGAAGTTGTAACCTTACCGAAACTTAACCATCTTTTTCAGCTGGCCAGCACGGGGTCTGGCAGTGAGTATGCAAAAATAGATGAGACCGTTAACCCATCAGCATTGGTTAAAGTTAGTAACTGGATAACCCAGTTGAAGTAATGGAAAAAAAACAGTCATGGTTTTGGCCGGTTCAAATTAGCTGCTGGCTGCTCATCGGCTTCCTGAACTGGATTGTTCAGTACTCCAGCGGATCGTTTAGTAACGTTAATTTGTACTTAAACCTGGCCGGTATGTGCGCGGGAGGCTTTGCAGTTACCAGCCTCTACCGTGCGTACTTCAGAAAATACAAAGCAACAATTGAAATTAACGCGCCTAAGCTTATTGCATTTTTATTTGCATCGGCCTTTGTACAAGCGGCGTTATGGTTAGTAATACTCATAATTATGATGCTGCCTTTTTTGGGGAACAAGCCGCTATCAATAATGCCAATACTGTTTCAAATTGTTCCGTTAATGGGTATAATGCTGGCTTGGGATTCGGTTTACCTTGGCTACTATCTTGTAAGGCGCTATCACTCAGCCGAGGTAGAAAAGTGGCAGCTTGAGGCCGAGGTACGTCAAGCTCAGTTAGGCACATTGCGAGCTCAAATAAATCCGCACTTTTTGTTCAACTCCCTAAATAACATAAGGGCGCTAATTTTAGAGGATCCAGGCCTCGCGAGACAAACTTTGACCCGCTTTTCGGAAATATTCAGACATGCTTTACAGCATACAGACGGACGGGAAATTAACTTGGCCGAGGAGGTTGATATACTAAAACAGTATCTTGAACTGGTTAAAATTCAATATGAAGACAAGCTTACTTACCATATTAATGTAGATAAAGCTTGCCTCACAGAGTGTATTCCGCCCATGGTGCTGCAACTGTTAGTTGAAAACGCCATTAAGCATGGCATTGCACTGCAAAATGATGGTGGCGAGATACGAATTAACATTAGCCGTAACAGTAACGACATGGTTTTAATGGTTACCAATACCGGCACCTTGACTATTAACAACCGGCTGGAGGATAGTCTTGGCATCGGTCTTAACAACATCAAAGAAAGGCTTAGACTGCTTTATGGCAACAACGCAGCTCTTGAAGTAGTAGAGCAGCCACCTTACGTAACTGTAACTATTATGATTAAGAAATGATTAAAGCTGTAATTGTTGAAGATTCGAGGTTGGCGCGTGTGGAATTGAAAGAATTACTGCGTGCTCATGGTAACATCAATATAATTGGCGAGGCAGATTCTGCCAATAAGGCATTAGAGCTAATCAAACTTACAAGTCCCGACCTGGTATTTTTAGATATTCACTTGCCGGGAGCAAGTGGTTTTGATGTACTAGAGAAACTTGACTGTTTACCTGCAATAATATTCACTACAGCGTTTGAGCAGTATGCCCTACAATCATTTGACTATCATACCATTGACTACCTGTTAAAACCGATTGTACCGGAGCGGTTAGCCAAAGCTATTCTCAAAGCTTCGGCTCATTTTGTCTCTAAGCAAGTACCGGATAAAACACCCGATGAGGATAACCGGATATTTATTAAAGACCAGCATAAAGCGTGGCTGGTGCCCTTAAAAGATGTCAGATATTTTGAATCGAAAGGCAACTATATTCAGGTGTTTTTTAGCAATCAAAGTCCGCTTATGCTGCGCACTTTGCAGCAACTGGAAGAAACACTTAACCAAAAGCATTTCATAAGAATAAACAGGCAGCAGATTGTAAACCTAAAGCACGTTGTAAAGGTTGATTTATCATTAGGAAACCGGCTGAAGCTTACATTAAGCGATGGCGTTACAACCGAAGTATCACGCAGGCAAGTAGCAAAATTTAAAGAGCAGTTTGAACTCAATATCTAACAGATTACTGCTTTTTATAAGCCAAAAATTCGACCTAAGCGCCGTCTTTCGCCTGATCGGCAAAGGCGGCGTTATAGTAGCTATTAGGCTTTAAATATATAGCATTATGCTGAAAATCGAGCACTGTATTAAAACGTTTTAAAATATCGCTGCCTAAATAGTGAACGTTTGTACCGGGCAAAGGCTTACCCTCTATCATGATTTGTGCAGGAACATTTTTTAGCCGAAACTTACCAATTTGCAAATCTTGTAAAGCAGCTGTAATTACTGGTATCTCATTGCCCCTGCTGCCATGCATAATTACCTTTTTAATCACCTGCGTTTTTTCTACAGGAAACTTTGCGTTAACCAGAACGTCATTATCAAGCATTGCAGCGCGCTGGTAACCTAAATCAAAAAAGAATAAGCTTTTACTGGTTACGCTGCCCTGTGATATATTACTTTCAATAAAAGGTTTATTTCTAATGTAGGTGATGTTGAACTTTTCGTAACCTTTGTCTTTAGTTAAGTGTTTTGGCATTGCTGAATGGATGATCATTTTTTGCTTGTCATAATCAAGTTCTACAACCATACCGTCAAATATATCCCACCCTAATAAGCCATCCACCTCATGTCCGACAGTGGTTATGTCATATATTTTGCTCTTAAAATCTTTACTGCCTATGCTGATAGCGTAAGGAGTATTGTATAGTTTCAATTTTGCCTTAATCTTGTTTTTAAGGCTTTCGCTAATTATACATACGTCTGTTGCACCAGTATCAAAGTTTAACAATATTGAGTCAGTACCGTTAATTACAACAGGTACATAGTTAGTGTTATACTTATTGATTTTAAACGCTACCGTATCATGAAAAGCGTTGGCGCTGGCGCTATAATTTTTAAGCTCCGGGCTTTGGATACGGGTTAAGCAAGAATCTCTACCATTTAAAAGCACAATGAAGTCTTTTTGCTGCCCAGGCTTTAATTTAAAGCTTATGGAGTCTATATCTGTTTTAAATACAAAGTTAGTAACGCGGGTTAGTTTACCACTAGTAAACACATCAGTTTTCACAGCGGGGTCAATATACCAGTTGTAAACTGCCATATTTCCTTCATGAAATTTTGCTTTGTTTGAATTGGCTTTTACTACCGGCAGATGATGCTGCGCAACTACCCGGCATGCTATAATGAAGAATAATAAGGTCAATTTTAGTTTCATGAAGAATCATTTTTAAAATCATATGCCTACTTAGTATTCAATCCCTAAACAGATTTTTGATCTTTATTACAATGTGCGTTAATGATAGTGATTATTTCTTGCTTTTGGGCAAGTGTGAACGGAACAGACCTTATATCTTTATACACCATACCTTTCAGGTTTAACCTGATGTTACCGCCGGTCCACTTATTTTCCTCAAGTTCTGCAAAGCGCACCTCCCTGTAAGGTATAAAAACAAGAGAGTCTTCCAGGTTAAAAATATTGAACAAAGGTTTCACTCTCGATGGTGCGCCATCACCCCAAGGCAGATAGTAAACACCTCGTTCATCAAGCTTTAGCCAAACAATTTTTCTCGATTTGATTATGTACGATACGCCGCTAATTATAATTAACAGATTGATTAAACCTAAAAGAATTGAGGAAATCCGGTAAAAAGCTCAGCATAGAATTTTAAACCGGAGATGAAAGACTTATCAATTAACGAAAAGATTATCAAAGGCAATAATGCTACGAAAATAAGTATTACACCTATCAACGTAGCACGTGTAGCCGGGAAATGGTAATGCCTGGTCATCACTACCTTTAACAGTTTTGTACAATAGCTTGTTTAAGCCGCTATCAACAGCAACAGCCTGAAACCTCGGCATATTTTCATCTTGTTACAAAATCAAGATAGAACAAACTTGCTTCTGCTTTTATCATAGCGTACTATTCCAGTCTCCATTAAGATGTGATAAGCCTCGAAAACAACATCTCTTGAAACTTTGTACGTTGTACTTAACTTACCAATTTCTGGCAGATAGTAATCGCTATTTAAATTTTGGACACTTATTGTTCTTATTAACACATCAGCCAATTGTTGTTTCAGTGGCTTACAGGCTAAAAAATTAGGCATCCAGGATACTGGTAGTTGGTTTTCCATTTAATGTTCAGTTATTGCCTTATAAGTTGTTGTGGGATAAGAGTACTGACTTTGCTGACATCTTTGCCAGCTACTTTTAATGAACCGGCATAAATGGTTCTGAGTCTTGCTGGTCATGAGCATTCATGCCTTTGGCTTTCCAATAGTTTTCAATATGCTCCAGCGATTGACCTTTAGTTTCTGGCAATAGTTTGTAAACAACTACAAATGCCACTACACAAAAGAAAGCAAAGAACCAAAACGTGCCTGCACTGCCAAAGTCTTTCAAAAGTATGGGGGTAAGCTGGCCAACAATGGTATCAGCTATCCACATAGTCATAATACTTATGGCCAAAGCGCGACCCCGTATAGCGTTAGGAAAAATCTCTGATGCAACTACAAATTTTAACGGACCTATTGAGAAAGCGAAAAAAGCCAGGAACGAGAGTACACATACCAGTAACCATACGCTGCTGGTAGCACCTGTGTAAAAGCAATAGCCAGTTGCTATAAGCGTAATGGCTGCCCCGGCTGTGCCGTACAGGTATAAAGGCCGCCTTCCCCAACTATCTACCTTCCAGATAGCAAACAGGGTAAAAATCATGTTTGCAGCACCAAATATGATCTGACTAATAAGCGAATTACTTAGCGATATGCCTGCACTGCTTAGAATGCTCGGACCGTAGTAAACTATGGCGTTTATACCGCTAAACTGCGAGAACAATGGTAAAAGTATACCTATAAGTAAGGCTTTTCGCATGCCGGGTGCAAATAACTCTTTGTATGATCCTTGAGGCGCAGCTTCGCTATGGCTAATGGTGTTTATGCTGCCTTGATTATGAGATATAGCTTGCAAAATTTCAGTTGCTTCATTAGTTCTGCCTTTTTGCATAAGCCACCTCGGACTTTCTGGAACAGTGACTAAACCGCCCAGGAATGCAACGGCAGGTATAGCACCCAAACCAAGCATTGCACGCCATATTTGCTTTATAAGTATAAGTTGCGAAGCAGATGTAGCTGCGTAATTAACTAATGCCGCATTAGTCAGGTAAGCTACCAATATGCCAAATGTTATGGCTAGTTGGTAGTAAGTAACCAACCGGCCACGAATGTTTGCCGGGGCAATTTCCGATATATATAACGGAACCACGTTACTGGCAATACCAATACCTATGCCGCCTATAAGGCGCGAAACTACTATGAGCGTTAACGTGGGCATAAAGGCGCAGCCCACAGCCGATAGCAGGAACAACGCGGCTGACAGCAACATAGGTACCCTTCGGCCCAAACGGTCGCTTAGCTCACCTGATAGGGCAACACCTATAATGCAGCCTATTAGTGCTGATGATACAAACCAACCCTCCTGCACAGCCGTGAGTGAAAATTGAGTTTTAACAAAAGGCAGCACGCCGGATATAACAGCCATATCAAAACCAAATAAAAACCCTCCTAAAGAGGCAACTATGGTGATAGCAATAAGGCTTATACTTTTATTCTTCATCATTAAAAAAATTATGGAATTGGCTATTAAGCCGGTTACTTTCTATTGTTTTGTAACTGGCTTAAACGGGTATATAATTCGGCTATGCATGCTTCATCAAGCAGCCATTTAGGCTTCTTTAAACCCTCGGCATTGGGCAACCAGGTGTGAGTAATAAATCCGTATTCATCACGCGAATTGGTCCACGCGTAATTCAAAGCATCTTCAACGGCTTTGATGTAGGTATAATTACCGTCAACATTATAAAGTGCAGCATAACCTCTGAATAGTACCGTAACAAACCAGGGTAAATCAATAGCTATAGGCAGATTTTTATTACGTGATTTGCTCGAAAAGTATTTGTAACTATCTGCTGCCATTTGCTGGGCCTCACGTAAATACTGCTTATCATTTGTAAACTGGTGTAGTAAAACGGCTGCCTCAATCAACGACCCGGTGTTGTAGGTCCAGTAAACATGATTTAACTTGTTACTACCTGTTTTTATATCGTTAGCAATAACGCCGTTGGTATCTTTAAGAGTTTTATACATCCAATTGTAATACCGTTTGCCAGCTTCCAGGTAAGCTTTATCCTTACTTCCCTGATAAATTTTTAGTGCCGTTAGCGTAGCCATCCCATTACTGCATGCAGGTTTTTGGTCTTTATGCCCTTCCAGCCAGGTAACTCCCCCACCTGCGTCATTGTTCCAACCACTCTCAATAAACTTAAATACCTGTTTGGCACGTTTTAAGTACAAAGGATTGCGTGTTACAAGGTACGATTCCATGTAGTCGATACCCACCAAACCGTTATCATCGTAATACCTGTCGGCCTTTTCAAACTTTACCGGATAAGCCTGGTAGCCCAATGGCTGCCGCTTGGAATCGGCATATAATTCAATTCCGTGTACCAGCGTATCCTGATAACGTTTATACTTAAGCTTATAAGAACTGGAAAGATGCATAAGGGCGTTTGTTGCCGAAAACACACCTGAAAAAGGCCATAAAAAGCTAACCTGCTTTTCGGCTACGCCGCCGCCCTGCATGTAATTTAATGAGTCTTTTTTGTTGTCAGGATAATTCTCTTTAAACAAACCCGGTTGTGCCGGTACACGGTAACGTTTCCAAACTAAATTATACATGGTTTCGGCCCGTTGCAAGTAGTTATGAGCCTTTTCATCTTTAATTTGAGCAGACACATGCACTGCAGCGCAGCAAAACACAGCAACCGTCAATATTTTCAATTTCTGCATAACGCGTTATAATTTGGTGCTATTGTATGGATGGCGGAGGCGTTTTGGTTCCCCACTTTTGATTGGGTTCTTTACCCATTACAAATACTAACTTGCCACCCTTCATTAGTTCATCGCGGTACATCCAGCAATTTTCGACAGGCTTACCGTTAAAGGTGAGGCTTTGTACATAAACGTTGTCTTTTGCGTTGTTGCGGGTTTCAATTTGTAAGGTTTTACCCGCCGCCAGGCTTATGCGTGCATTATTAAATATAGGACTACCAAACTGAATAATGGGACGCTGATCGGTAAAGCCTTTTACATCAAACAAACCTAATGAAGATAGCACATACCATGAGCCAAGCTGTCCCTGATCTTCATCCTGCCCATAACCGTAACCATGAATTGATTCGGTGCCGTAAAATTCGTTGCAAATACTACGTATCCATTTTTGTGTAAGCCACGGCTTGCCCGAGAAGTTAAATAGCCAGCCAATGTGCAGGTTAGGTTGGTTGCCCTGGTTATACAATGCGTTCACCCCGGCAAATGCATCAATGGTTTTACCACCACCAAAGCCATTCTTTTCTGATGCTTCAAATATGGTATTCAAGCGCGAATTGAATGTTGAGTCGCCTACCGCGTTAATTAAGGCTTTAGGGTTGTGAGGTACAAAAAAGGTATACTGCGTGGCATTCCCTTCCTGAAATCCTCTCCATGGCTGCATTGGGTCAAAACGCTCTATGAATTTGCCTTCGGCAGTTTTAGGCTGAATAAGCTTAATTGATGAATTGAATAATTTATCCCATCCTTCAGCGTAATTAATAAGTTGCTTGTAATCGCTGGTTTTACCCAGTGCTTTTGCCATTTGGGCTGCAGCAAAGGCACTGTAGCTGTATTCAAGCGTGTGCGATGCAGAAAAATTTGATCCTGTGGAATCGGTCACAAAGTTACTGCCGTCGCCATCAAGATGCGGCACATAACCATATTTTAAAAATGCTCTGGTATCCATTTTGCCCGAACCCACCAAGCGGTTTTTCCAACCCAACTCGTTGTTTTTAACGGCCTCGTAAGCTAACTTGGCATCAAAACTACGTATACCCACCTGGTACGCAGCGGCAATGGCTAACCCTACAAAGTTGGTACCTACGCCCGATGCGTACTCGCTGTTGGCAATACCATCACCAAACCAACCCTTATCTTTGTATAGCCTGAGTTGTGTATTTACAAACCGCTCATACCATTCCGGGTAAGCCAATGACCATAACTGAGTAAGGTTCCAGTAACCACCCCATATGGCATCGGTATTAATGAAGCCATGTTTTTTCTCCTCAGCTGACAGTTGACCTATAGTTGCACGATGTTTTGGATAAGCTCCATTAACATCACTGGCTAAGCCGCGGCCAAGTAAAGCATGGTAGAGGCCTGTATAAAACTTAATTTTATCGGCTTCAATACTGCTTTCAACCTGTAGCTTGTTTATTTCCTGCCTCCAGGTTTTTTTTGCTAACTGCAAGGCGCTGTCAAATTTTAGCTTTGCCGCCTCAGCTATAAAGTTAGCCTTTGCATTTGCCACTGAAGTGTAGCTTAGTCCTACCTTTACTTCAATTTTTTCACCCGCGAGTGTTTTATAATTCAAGGCCAGGCCAGCGCCAACGCCCTTGGCTGCTTTTTGCCCGGGCTTGGTACCTGCCTTGGTAAAGGCTGTTACCGATGACGGTTTTTTACCAAGCTCGCCATAAATGAACATGGCTACTTTTCCCCCCGGGTCATAGCTTGCCACATACTTTGGGTATGTGTAAACATAACCCGAAAAATGTGTAGCATCAATCATGTGTATCTCGGCATCTGTTGCCTCGCCGCTTTCCCCTTGTTTACGGCCAATATCTAAAATGATGTGCGCATTAGTTGACTTTGGAAACGTGTAACGGTGAAAACCTACACGTTTGGTTGCGGTAAGCTCGGCGGTAATTTGATAATCATCAAGCTTTACTTTGTAATATCCAGGCTGTGCTACTTCATTTTTACGATTAAATGCAGAACGGTAACCGCTTAAGGGTTTGTCGAGTTCTCCGGGCACTACTTTAAGCTCGCCGGTGGTAGGCATAAAGCTCACACCCCCAACCTGCCATTCATGAAAATGAACAAAGCCTTCAATTGAATTATGCCTTACATCATAACCAACAGCTTCCCAACCCTGCGCATTACCATAACTACCGTTGGTTGATGGTGCAAGTTTGGCCATTCCGCCCGGGACCGCCGCCGGTGTAAAGAAAAACCAGCGACTATGTGCTGTTCCTATTCCGGGGTTAACATATTGTAATACATCCTGCGCTACGGCCTGCCCTGTAGTAAAAGTGGCTAAAGCCAGCGCTGTTTGTAGCAAGAATATTTTTTTCATAAAAGAGATAGAAAATTTAGAAAAACCTGGTATTGTTAACGGTATTTTGACAACATCACCTGCACACGTTGCATCCAAGCCTGGTCTACACCTTCCAGGTTGCTATATCTGCCGGCACCATTTAAACCTGCATACTGGTAATATCCGTTTAATGCAGGATTTTTAAGTATTACATTAATAGCGTCTACATTTGCTTTGGCATAAACCAGCCAGTTACTGTTTTGGTCTAACTCGTAAAGCTTTATCATGGCTTGCGTAGCCCAACCGCTGTAGCAGCCGTTTACACGTAAATCATTAGTGTTGAAAATAAATACGTTGTAACTTTTATCCCATAAGCCCCTTATCATGGCATTACCTAAAGCCTGGGCTTTAGTTTTGTAGGTGTTATCGCCCATGGCATCAGCATATAGTAATTGCGCTTCAACCATAATGGCGTTATCATAGGTAAACTTCACATTATTTTTAGAGCCATTTTTTTCTATTTGCCAAATGTATAAGCCCGAGTTGCTATCATATAACTGGCTGTTAAGCCAGTCGTTTACTAAAATAGCCCAGTCTTTATACTGCGTAGTGCCGGTTATTTTGTAGAGCCTTGCAAACAGCTGCATGGCAAGTCCGTTTGACTGGGTGGGCTTTACAGTTTTCTCAGTAGTCCACCAAAAGCCGCCGCTAAAGGTATTATCCCATTGACCGCTGTTTATTAGCCATTTGGCACAAGATTGTGCCGCTGCCAGGTAATCACCTTTAACCGTACCTGTGGTTACATCATAAGCATCTAAATAAGCCATACCGGTAAGTGCATTATCATCAGTGTACTTAACGCCACTGGCACCGGTTCCGTCTAAATTAGCATAAGCATAGTAACCTCCGTTGGCATTTGACTTATCCTCAAGTTTTTTTAGCCAATTAAAGGTGTTGTTCATGGAGGTCATAGAACCTGCCTGCCCGTTAGCAACCATAGCGGCATCAGCATAAATATGACTTGCTACATACCACTCAAAAGCGCTTGTGGTGTTAGTAGTTGTATTTACCTTGTAACTACCAAAGGGAGTGCCATAGCCCGAATTGATAAAGGCTTGCGTGGCTTTAGCATTAGTGAGGTATACAGATTCAGTTACCGGGTTTCCACCATCTCCACCTCCTCCGTTGTTACCACCGTTATTTTCACTATCAGGTGTAGTTTTTGATTTACTGCAAGAGGCAAACAAAACGCCAAGTACAATAATCAGGTTGTAATACTGCTTTCTCATGGTTTATCAGGTAAATGAGGGTAACGCGGTAGTAATTACACCACTCACGTTACCCGTTTTGTTTTAGTTTACTTATTGGTTAGTTTACGGCTGTTCCGGTATGTGAATAAGCGGCATTAGCTTTGAAATAAACATCTACTTTAGCGTTATGCGTATCAATAGAAGGATCAAACTTATAGGTGTTGTTCCATTGATCATTAGTAACCGGAGTAAGGTTAAAATAACTTGCCGGTTGCCCTGCAGGAGCCACGTTATCCCTGTTTACACTACCCATATACTCTGCCCCTGCCGAGGTATGTAGTATGAACTTATAACGTTCATCACGTCCCCATGAAAACTGGTAGAAAGTAACCGGGATACGTGCATTGCTCCAGGTACTGTTACCTGCATAAGCAAGCTGACCTATCTCAGTGTTATATGCCGACATAAATAAACCAACCGACTGTATACCAACAACATTGCTTGTAGCCACATTAAAGTTAAGCCTTATGCGGTATGCACCTGTAGTGGCACTAATTGCAGTTGTTTGTTCGCCTTGCTGAATTGTGCCGCTGCCGTTTAAATAATACTTTGTGCCTGCAGTGGTTGCTTTATCAGTAAACTGATAAGTACCTGGCTGTAACGACGTATAGAGTTCAAACACGCCTGGCGAAGTTTGTTTAAATGCTATTGCTTTAGTAACATCAGCTGCGCCTGCCTCAGTAGCTGAACCTGTAAGGAACAAGGTGCTTGGTGCAACCGCAAAACCAGCCGGGCGGGTTATCTGCAATGTATTTATGGCACTACCGATTTGGACGTTAGCAGCCTTTGATGCCATCACCGTCCACTTAAGCGTGCCGGTGCTTGAGGATGCTATGCCTGCCAGTGAAGCAATTTTGTTCAATGTATCTTGCGGAATGGTAGCCTGCTGCTGAACGCCTGTTCCATCGGCTAAAACGCGGTACGCTGGTTTACTAAAGTTACCATCGGCTTTATCAAAGGCAACTTCGTATAATATAACGCCACCCTCAGAGGCTGATGCTGCGTTCCATTTAAACACCACGCTGCTACCACCCGGCTGCAGGTTTAAAGAAGCGGAATTTACCGGTGCCGAAAGCGTACTTACAGCAGTAATATCACTATTTAATTGGCGAGTGTCCTTCTTACATGAACTAGCTGTAAAAAGTGCAAGCATACCTATGGCAATATTTATAACAGAGGTTTTCATCTGAATAATTGATTTAATTGGTTTGGTTATTAATAGCCAGGATTTTGAGTAAGGTTAGCGTTCAGCGTTTGGTCGCCGCTTGGTATAGCCCATAAGTAATCGCGGTTGGCGTTGAAACGTCTTAGCTGAACGCGGATGTAACCATTATCGGTAGTCGGATCGCCCGAAAAGCGTGCGCCATGTACGTACCTGTTCAGTACGGTTTCAGCTATTCTCCAACGTCTGATATCGTCAATACGAATACCTTCCATGGCCAGCTCGGCCCGACGCTCACGTCTTATAACGTTAGTTAAATCACCCCCCGGATAACTTACAGCTGCCGCATCTGAAAAACCTGCGCGGGTACGCAGCGCTCCTATAGTACGGTTCCAAACAGCAGCATCCATTTGTCCTAAACTATTTTTTGCCTCAGCGTAGGTAAGCAATATCTCTGCGTACCTGAAAAGGTGAAGGTTATTGCCCGATGTAAAGTTTGCAAGAGCCGATGGGTCAAAATATTTACGCCAGTAGTAAGCCGTTGGCGATGAACTTTGCCTGCCTGATGAGTACTCATCGGGACCAGGACGGGTTGGATCACTGCCCGGACGGATATAAATGATTTTACTGGTACCGTTAACACCTCCGCCGTTATTCCAGTTATACCTGTCGTAAACAACTGTTGCTGTCAGGCGTGGATCGCGGTTAACGTAAGGATTGTTCTCATCATACCCTGAGCCTGCTTCGGTAATTCCTTTACCATTAAGCATAATATAATCATCTACCAGCTCCTGTGTTGGCGCTAAGGCGCTTACGCGTCCGCCTACACTGTTAGGGGCAAAATCCCAAAAATCTGTCCAGGTACGGGTAGTGGCAGGCACATATTGTAAAGACAATATGGTTTCAGGATTATTGCGGTTTACCGATGGATCGCTAAACAAGTTGCTGTAATTTGATGCTAATGAGTAAGTACCGTTAACACTGCTATTATTCATCAATGCTTCGCAAACGGTTACAACCTCGGCCATGCGGTTACCCTGGTACAATAATACGCGTGCTTGCAACGCCAGTGCAGCACCTTTAGTAATGCGGCCGTTTTCGGCAGGTGATAATTGATCTTTTGATGGTAATGAAGCTACAATATCTTTTAACTCATTGATCACAAAATTCACTACCTCTGCACGTGGAGTTTTAGCGATTACCTTTGCTTCATCCTGCGTCAAGTCTGTAGTAACCAAGGGCACGTCACCATACCATTTAGTTAGGTTAAAATGCTCAAATGCACGGATGAATCTTACTTCAGACTTTAACCTGTTTAAGGTTGCGGTGCCAAGCGTTGTATTCCTATCAACGTTTTCGAGAAATTGATTGCATGATTTAATAGTGCTGTAGTAATAAGCCCAATCTCCCGCAAATTTTGGAGTAAGCGAATTAGCGTTACCACTTGCTATTTGTATGAGGTCATTATTGTTTTGAGAGTATGCGTTATCAGATAATCCTTCGGCACCAAAATATAAGCCGCTGTTGTACATTAAGCTGTAGTTATTGTTCAGCGCGTTATATACGTTGGCATCTGCTGTCCAAAAATTAAGTATGGAGTAGGCATCTGTTGGTGCTAAATCGAGTTTACGACAGCTGCTCACAACAATCAATGCCGTTATTGCTAAATATTTAGTAATGTGTTTCATAATCCTTTTTTAACTGGTTAAAAGGTGATATCAAGGCCGGCACCGATGAAGATGGGCAGTAAGTAGTTGCGTGCACTATTAGAGCCTGTATTAGGGCTTACGCTATTACCGAACTCGGTAGTCTCCGGATCAATAAACCGAAGTTTACTTAGCGTTAACAAGTTTTGCCCTATTGCTGAAACTCTTACACGTTGCATGCCTGCTTTACGGGTAAGCGCGCTAGGTAAAGTGTATCCGATGTTAACGTTTTTAAGCCTTGCATAAGCTGCATTGTAACGGTAAACATCAGAGCCATTGCGCCAGTTGTTAGTATTAGATGGCGAACCTATGCTGGCCAATCTTGGGTAACGTGCATCGGGGTTACTAGGCGTCCAGTAGTTGGTCATGTGCTCGTATAGTGTTGCACCGTAGTTGTAATGATACGGCTCAACAAGTTCGCCGCGCAAAAACGCGTCACGCTGGCCAACTCCCTGTACAAAAAGCGTTAAATCAAATCCGCCCACTGCAAGGCGATAGGTAAAACCAAAAGTGTAATGCGGGAAAGGATTACCTATTACTTTTTTATCATTATCATCAATTTTACCGTCGCCGTTTAAATCTTTAAACTTAAGATCACCCGGGCCTACAATGGCACCAGCCGGTTTGGGTAAGGTGTTTACATCGGCCTGGTTTTGAAAATAACCATCAGTTTCATAGCCATAATATTGTGTAAGCGGCTGACCTACTTTACGCAGTAACTGATATACATCTTGGTTATAAATAATTTGCTGAGTATTTCCAGTAAGTTCAAGCAGCTTATTTTGTGTGTTACCAATGTTTGCACTGAAGCTTTGCGTTACTTTCGGAGTTTTCCAGGTGTAGGTTAATTGCGCCTCCCAGCCCCTGTTTTGCACTTTAGCAACGTTGGCCGTAGGTGGCGTAGCACCAAAAACACTTGGAACGTCTAATGGGTTCTGCTGTATTTTTCTGGTAGTTTTGTCGAAATAGTCAAATGAGCCGGTAAGTTTATTATTAAACAAACCAAAGTCGAAGCCGAAGTTTAAGGTGGCCGCTTCTTCCCAGGTTAGTAATGGGTTTGAGAGGTTGGTACCTGCACCGCCTTGAATTACACCATTGTATCCGTAAGCGCCAGGGTAGTTGAAGTAAGTAGTAAGGTAAGTATAGTTACCTGCTGTTTGGTTATTACCTACAATACCATAAGTGGCCCGTAGTTTTAAACTGTTCAGCGTGTTTTTCAACGGCTCCATAAAGCTTTCGTCAGATATCAGGTAACCTGCGTTAACTGAAGGAAAAAAGCCGCTGCGCTCACCTTTAGCAAACTTTGATGAAACATCATTACGGAATACAAAATCAAGGAAGTAACGTTGCTTATAATCGTAGCTAAAGCGTCCAAAGGCCGATTGTAAGCTGTTAGCCTGAACTCCGATACTGTTGTATGAATTTGTTGCATCAATCAGCGTTCCGGTAGTGGCATTACCAAACACAGGATCGGTTAACGTTTTTTGCAGCTGGAATCCGCGCTGATTAGTGATCTCGCTTGATACACCTAGCGTAGCATTCAAGTTATGTTGCTTAAATGATTTGATATAGTTCAAATACACCTGCGTGTTAAAGGCATGTGATTTTGAATTATTATCAAACGTAGTTAAGTCGTTACCATAAACGCCGGCAGGCAAATAATTAACCTGCGTTCTTCTGAATAAGTTACCGTTGTTTTGTATGGTACCGCCAAATACACCGGTAACGTTCAACTCTTTGGTAATATTGAGTATACCGGTAAGGTTACCGAATATACGGTCGTTATCGGCCTGGTTAAAGCCACCTTTTTCCAATACGCCATGCTCATTGTATTGCGAAGCGATTGGGTTAGTGAGGTAGTTTCCGTTTTCATCTTGCCAGCTGTAATTGTATGGCACCCTGTTGGCATCAGCAAAAACGTTGTTATTGCCTACACTGTTGGTTTTGTTGCGCGACTTGGTGTACTCAAGTATACCCGAAAGCTTGAAGCGACCCACAGTCACTGACTGGTTTACCCTTAAATTATATTTTTGATAACCAAACTTACTGCCACTGCCACCGTTGCCAATAAAGTTGCTGAGTTGGTTTAAATAGCCTGCAGATATAAAGTAAGTGTTACTTGCACCGCCACCGCTAACACTTAAGTTTTGCGACAGTTGGGGTGCATTGTATAATAGATGATCAACATCCCAGGTACCGTTACCTTGTGCGGCAAGTTCCTGTATTTGGGCTGGGGTAAATGACGGGGGCAACCCTGAATTTACCAACGACTCATTTTTGTAGTATGCATTATCGGCTGCATTTACTTTCCTAACTAATATGTTCGGCTTTTGCCAACCGTAATTACCGTTGTAATTAACCGTTGCTTTTTGATTAGGCTTACCGCTTTTTGTAGTTACCAATAACACACCGTTTGCACCGCGTGAACCATAGATGGCTGCCGCGCCTGCATCTTTTAATACGGTTACGCTGGCAATATCATTTGGGTTAAGCAAGCTCAAATCTCCAATAGACTGAGAGACAATACCATCAATAACTAATAGTGGATCATTGTTACCCGTTGTTGAAACACCCCGGATATTGATTATGGGCGTAGCACCCGGATCTAAAGTACTTTGCTGAATAACTAAGTTGGGTGATTCGCCCTGTAAGGCCTGAACAGCGTTGAGTACTGGTTTTTCATTAATGTCACGGGCTGCAACTACGCCTATAGAACTGTTGATAGTTGCCCTGCGCTGCGTACCATAACCTACAACTACTACTTCGTTAAGCGACTTTGACGTATCAGGTTTTAACGATATATTAATTTGAGTTTGCTGGCCTATGGTTACCGTTTGTGATGTAAAACCAATAAACGAAAATATTAACACCTTGTTAGCCTCACCCTCGGGCACGGTTAACTTGTAATTGCCGTTTACATCAGTAAGCGTACCAAGTTGTGAGTTTTGGAGCTTAACGGTAACGCCGGGTAAAGGCAAGCCCTGCTCGTCCTTAACCTGCCCGGTGATAATTACATCGGCACTCTTCCTGACCGTTGTACTTGAAATGGTTGGGTTAGCCGTTGCCTCGGCTTGTGCTGCACTGCAGCAGGCCAAAAGGAGCAGCAACCCAATCCTGGAGTAACGCCGGCCCGAAGGAAGCGTCAAAGGATTTAGTAGTTGTTTAGATCTCATATGGTTAAATAATTGATGGTTTTAACATGCTTTAAGCAACCTTTTTACAGGCATTACGCACTTATAAAAAGTTTATGGCTGCTTATTTTAAAAAGGCTTTTATAATTTTCAGCGGCGTGCTACCTAAATTGGTTAACGTGTAGCTACCTGCTCCGGCCGGTACAACAAAGGTTTCGGCGTATGCAAACGTCTGGTTTGCGCTTCCAGGTGTTTTAACGGTTACGCTCTCCCCTTCTACTACCATCAGCACGTGGCAACCACCGTTTAATTCAACATGCGCTTCGTTGGCAAATTCCAGCCGGTGCACATCGTAAAAGTGTTCTGAATGTGTAGGTAGATGAATAACTTTTACATCATCAGTTTGGCTTAACACAGCAGGCTTTGAAATCAGTTCTTCCTGCACGCGTTGCCCTTTACGAGTAAAATCAAGGTTATTAAAGGCGTGATCAATATTTATTGGTCTTGGATTGCCTTCTAAGTCAAGGCGAAGCCAATCATACATTTTAAAAGTGAAGATGTAGGGTGTAGCGCTAATTTCAAGCACTAAATTGCCGGCGCCCGCGCTGTGTACCGTTCCGTTAGGTATTAAAAACAGGTCGTGCTTTTGCGCAGCGTGTACCTGTACATAGATTTCCATATCCAGCGGCTTGCTTTCAGCCTGGCTGCTTTCCAATGCCGATTTAAACTCCTCCGGGTTTATTGAATCCTGGAAGCCAAGGTAAACCTGTGCGTCAGCATCGCAATCTAAAATATAGTAGGTTTCATCCTGGGTGATACGCTCGCCAAAGTTTTCCTGAATATATTCGAGAGATGGATGGCACTGAATTGATAAGTTACCGCCTTTAACAGTATCTAAAAAGTCAAAACGTATCGGAAACTCATCGCCAAAAACCTCAGCGTGGCTACCAAGTACCTCCTTGCCGTTTTGAAACATCAACATATCAAACGACACTTCAAGCAACCAACCGTCACTTTCAAACACCAGCCCGTTTTCGGGTACAATGAGTTCAAATGACCATGCATAATTCACTGCATCGGGGTTAACGCCTTCAATGTTTGATTTAATCCATTGTCCTCCCCATGCACCAGGTTCAAACCAGGGGCGCACGCGTAAAGGCATAGTAGTTAAAGTTTTCAGGCCACCTCTTAGTGTATTACCGGTCATCCAGTTAACATTATTTGGCCATTGTCCGTCGGCTATTACATCTATTTTGCTCAGTATATTTTTCTTATGTTCGTTTAGTAATACCCAGTCAACAAAGTAAAACCGTTTGTACATGTAAAACGGTTCATAGGTGCGCTCACTGCCTAAGTTGGTGATAGACTCAGCGCGCATTCTGAACTGTAATTCGTTCTTTGGTAAATCAAAATACACCAATACACCGTTCCAACCGGCCAAAGCCGCACCAGTACCAATAATGATATTAATATCTGCTTCGGCATCTGGTGACTGCATCTCTACAGCCGATTGATCAAAGTAGTCTACTAGTGTTAGAGTGCATCTGGTACCCCAAACAGACTCATAAGTGCCCATGAACGGAGCAACCATATCATCAATTACTGATGCCGGCTTTAAAAGCGTTGCTGCATCAACCCAGTTAACTTTAAGTCCTTTATTTTGTAAGCAACTTTGCAAAGCTGTTTGAACCTCTCTCCAAAACACACCTACATAACCATCAATAATTACCGTTTTTTGCCCGGCAATCCATTCGGCCAAACTTTCATACCCATTTTGTACACTACCGGCGTGAAGTGAGCAAGCTGGATAAATGTTGTATCTGGCCGACTTTGAAATTGACGTATCAATGCGCTGAGGCATCAGGTATTGCGTAGTTTTTCTCGCGTCGGTAGTATTGCTGCCCGGCAGCGTTTGAACAAGAGTAGATTCGTTCATATAATGTTATAATGTATGTACATAATAATAAGCAAAGCCTAAGGATGCTTATTTATATTCGAGGAATTCAGCAAAAGCTGACAATTGGTTTATTGTTTATATGTACAAACATAATTATAATTTACTGATTGCAAATTTTTTTTGATTTATTTTTTATGCTGATATAAAGCGAGTTGAAATATGCATAAACGATATATGTACATACATTTAAAGTTTTAAATAAAAGCCTTATTATTGTACTAAGTACACAATGAGAAAGTATAGCATCGATCATAAAAGTCCGGTTCCATTACATGCACAGGCCGAAACGCTGCTTAGGCAGCTGATACAAGAAGAAGATTACAGAAACGGAAAGGTACTGCCTAATGAGGTTGAGCTTGCAAAAAAGCTTGCCATCTCTCGCACAACGCTTAGGCAATCAATAAACAAGCTGGTTTTTGAAGGGTTACTGGTTCGTAAAAAGCGCTCAGGTACGAGAGTTGCTCAAAATGTGGTAAGCTCAAAGTCAAACAACTGGCTTTCGTTTTCGCAGGAGATGAAGCTGCGTGGTATTCCTATTAAAAACTTTGAACTGCATGTTACATGGGTAACACCCGATGAAGAACTGGCAGCTTTTTTTGAGATAAAACCCGATCGTAAAGTACTTAAACTGGAGCGGGTACGCGGCCGACCCGACGAGCCTTTTGTATACTTCGTATCGTACTTTCACCCAAGGGTGGGCTTAACCGGTGAAGAAGACTTTAAAAGGCCGTTATATGAAATGCTTGAACAGGAGCATTCAATTATAGCTACCCTGTCAAAAGAAGAAATTAGCGCGGTTGCAGCCGATGATAACATAGCCGATAAATTACGTTTGCCGGCTGGTAGTCCGCTGCTTTTCAGAAAAAGATATGTTTTTGACCCTGGTGAGCGGGCAATTGAATATAACTTAGGTTATTATAAAGCAAGCAGCTTTGTGTACACCGTTGAAAGTACCAGGTAATTACAAAGCTATAATGGCACAGCCTTACAAATCTGTATCTGCTTGTAAATATCAATCCTCAAATCGTTATTTAAGCAGATATAGATGTTACTGTGTAAATGCCTGTAACTAGCTTAGGCTATAAATGATTAGCAGCAATAGCTGCAAACGCTTCTTACCTACTTTTGTATTAAGTTGAGCACAGTTTTATAAGCATTGTCCTTTTCCCATCTTGCTATAAGCCAACCAATAAAACTTAGGGTGAATATATCGTTGTTTTCTTGTGCATTTGCCATTGCGAGTACCGAATGTTTGTATCGCTCGTCATCAATTACATTAGGGTTGACCAAATATCGCTCAACAAGTTTAAGGTAATTAAGCACCCGCTGTTCTGATGTTTTTAACAGGTAACTTTTATACCTGCGCCTAAAGCTTTGCAGACGCGAGGTTGCCAGTTCAATGTTTGAAAATTGTGCATAAATCAGCACTTCCATCAAATGCTTCCTGATGCTCCAAAGCATACCCATCTTCTTTTCATACCAGGCATCGGTTTGGTTAAGCATACTTACATATTTCAAACTTGCACGGTTGTCATTTAAGGCCAAAAACATAGCCAGGCAAATGCGTAAATCTTCTATATCTTCAAGTTTGGCACTATGCTTTTTACCACTAAGTGCAGCCTGAAGCACATTTATCGCAGCATCAGCAAAACCTGAAAAAAACTTATTGAGAGCGTACAGTAACTCGTACCGCATATAAAATACGTGATAATACTTTCCTCCTTGCATAAGCTCCATCATTTCACTTAAATGATGCATACTCTTTGCAAAATTCTTTTGCCTTAAATGGAAGTTTGCCAGGTAATACAAAACATGTATGTGGTAGTAAGTATGGGACTTATTCTCTGCTGACCTAAGTTCGATAAAGCGGCTAACCCGGTTAACAAATCTTTCAATCAGTTGATAGTTCTGCTGTATGGCTGCATACTCGTTAGCAATAAAAAGAATTTGGTAAACAGATTTATGGGTCATTAAATCAGCCATTGAAATTTTATACCTGCGAATGGTTGCTATGACAAGACTTGTAAGGTTTACCACCCTCCCCTCCTGGTGTATAAACTGCAACTGCTGCCTCAGGTAAGCATATGCTACGTTCAAATTAGCTTCGCGCTGCATGTATAATTGATTTTGAGTAAAGCGTGCAGTAATTACATCAAAACTTGCGGCTTGCGGCAAATGAGCATATTGCAGTTTGAGCAACAAAATTTCATTGAGCAAGTTGAATTGTTCTGCACGCTCCGCCGATGCTTCGGCTTTTTCCAAGCATTTAAACGCCAATTTTACCAAATCATTTTCCAGCAGATAACGGGCAACAACTAGTAAACGCAATGCGCTCTGACTTTCGGAGTGGCTGCTTTCAAATGTTTTACCAGATAAAAATATCACCAAATTATCTTGAAGCCGCTTACGCAATGCATGGTAGGCATCTTTATTTTTATCCGGATTATATAACTTATTAAGACTATCTATATCGTCAGCTCTTATTATATTCAGTAAATCCAGATTCTTAACGTCATTGCGTTTATTCTTACGCTGTAAATACCACTTAAATTGCTTAAAATCCGTTTCATCAAGTAATTTAACAAGCTCATTCAATGAGTCCATACGCTGTTGCTAATAGTTATAAAACTATAAAATTCTACATTTATATCGTCAGTTATTTTAATATTTAAGCTTTTAGAGTTAGCGCTGTCGGCCCATCTTTGCTTTCATAATAACATCAAAAAACAAATATTATGGAACCGCTACAAAACAAAATGGAAGAAGCTACAATCAGCAGTAAATACGCAGATCGCGTTAGAAATCCTTACAAACCTACAGCTGCGTTTACCGGAGCATCATGGTTTGCTTTATTGGCCGGCGTAGTTGGCTATTGCATTGGTTTATGGAATGCCAGCATGCAATTAAATGAAAAGGGTTATTATTTCACTATTTTACTATTCGGACTATTTGCCGTAATCTCTGTACAAAAAAGCGTTAGAGACAGGGCCGAAGGACTTATTGTTACCGACCTATACTATGGTCTCAGCTGGTTTGCCACTATAGCTGCAATGATCTTACTAACTATAGGACTTTGGAATGCAGACTTGGCAAGAAGCGAAAAAGGCTTTTATGCTATGGCTTTCTGCTTAAGTATGTTCTCGGCTATTGCTGTACAGAAGAACACCCGCGACTCAAAATTGTTAGCTGACAAGGAGCTGTAACGTAGCGGTTACCAACCCGCAGTGCATTGCCTTGCAAGCCTGCGGGTTTTTTCTATTCCAATGAAATTCATTTTGATTTGTCAAATACATTTTGATATCTTTATGATATCAAAATAAATAACAAGTTGACATGGAAAACGAAAAATCAATCAAACCACTTTCTGGTTACGGTGCACTGCTCCTTTTTTTAGTATTAGGTGCAACATGCGTTTACCTGGGTATACAGGAGTACATAGCCGCTTGCGTTATTGTAGCCCTTATTGATTTAATTTTATTATCAGGCCTTATTATCATTAATCCAAACGAATCTAAAGTACTCACACTGTTTGGTAAATACTCAGGAACCGTTAAAGCAGATGGCTTTTTTTGGGTTAACCCCTTTACCGTAAAAAGAAAAGTATCACTTAAAGCCAATAACCTTAACGGACAACAGCTTAAGGTTAATGATAAAATGGGTAACCCTATTGAAATTGCAGCTGTAATTGTTTGGCAGGTTAATGATACCGCTAAAGCAGTTTTTTCGGTTGAGAACTATGTACAGTACGTAAACATACAAAGCGAAGCAGCAGTACGCCATTTGGCCAACACGTTTGCATATGACAATATGGAAGATGAATCTGCCGAGGTTACCTTGCGCGATGGAGCCGACCAGGTTAGCGAGATGCTGGAAAAGGAGCTTAATGAACGCTTGTTCCGCGCCGGCATCCAGGTACTTGAAGCGCGAATCTCTCACCTGGCTTACGCACCTGAAATTGCTAACGCCATGCTGCAAAGACAACAAGCATCAGCAATTATAGCAGCACGTAAACAAATTGTAGAAGGTGCGGTTGGCATGGTTGAAATGGCGCTGGCGCGACTGTCTGAAAAAAATATTGTAGAGTTTGATGAAGAACGCAAAGCAGCCATGGTAAGCAATTTATTAGTAGTACTTTGTGGAGAACGTGCGGTATCGCCGGTTGTAAACACAGGTACACTATACCATTAATTAATTACCAGCTCATTAGAACTGGCTTAGGTTAAGCTATTTAAAATATGAAGTTTTTAATTTTTACCAGCCGAAGGCTAACACCTTTGATATGAGTAATTATGGCTGAAAAGAAATCATTTGCGTTAAGGGTAAGTGCCGAAATGCTCAAGGAGATTGAAGAATGGGCAAACGATGAGTTCAGAAGTATAAACGGACAAATTGAATACTTACTTAACAAAGCAATCAACGAACGTAAAAAGTCGACAAAAAAAGGCAAGGAAGCAAAGTAACGGGACCGGTATAACTCTTACTAAACATAAAAGCTGCACATGCAAATAATGTACAGCTTTTATGTTTTGATTTAATATTATGCAGCAATAACCTGCTCAACCCTGCTTATAAGCTGTTCCAGGTCAAATGGCTTTGCCAAAAACCCATCGGCTCCGGCTTCAGTGGCTATACGCTCGCCCTCACGGCTGGCAGAAATAACAATTACACGCAAATGTTCGGTGTCGGGGCTTCTACGCAACGTTCGCAAAACCTGATCGCCAGAGAGCACGGGCATCCACAAATCAAGCAGCACAAGGTCTGGTTTCTCGCGCTTTATTTCTTCATATATCTGCAAGCTGTTTTGAACTGGTATAGTTTGATAACCGCTATCACTCAATATCAATCCCAACATATCTAAAATACCTTCATCATCATCGCAGATCAGTACTTTTTTATCACTCATAACTGATCCTTTCATTTAACGGAAGCGTGAAACTGAATGTAGAACCCTTACTAGGCTCGCTTTCAACCCACAAACTACCACCATGATTTTTAATTATCTGATCGCAGATATATAATCCAATTCCCATACCCGGGAAGCGCTGTTGTATTTCTCCAACGCGGTAAAATCTTTCAAATATTTTCTTTTGCTCATCAAGGCTTATGCCCATTCCATAGTCGGTTACGGCAAACTTTAAATAGTTGCTCACACGCGACAAGTAAACCTCCACCCTGTTTGCGTCAGGTGAGTATTTAATAGCGTTTGACAGCAAATTATTTATAACTTGGGTTATATGTGATTCATCTCCTTCAAAGCTATCGGTTGCCTCACCTTTAACTATTATTTGATGACTTTGATTGGCAGCCTGCAGGTTTTCTACTACCTCATATACCGTTTTATCAAAGTTAAAGGGTTCTTTGTGTAATTCAATGTTGCCAGTTTGAATACGCGAAACATCAAGCAGCTCTGCAATAAGGCTATTCAATCGCTCTACATATACACCGGTTTTAGCCAAAATTTCTTTGAACTTCTCCGAGGCATCTTTAGGCAGCAGCCTTTGCATTATCTGCACATAACCTTTTATAGTTGTAAGTGGCGTTTTAAGCTCATGGCTGGCAATAGAAAGAAAATCATCTTTACGGCGCTCAATATCGCGGCGGTCTGTTATGTCTTCTATCGCAATTAGTATGCGGTCGCGGTAATGCCCTTCCAATTCAATACGATGGGCGTTTAGCAGCATCAACTTGCGGCCAATATGCGGAAAGTCGTGCTCTACTTCGAACTCCTCTACCGGGTTATTGGTTGGCAATATTTTTTCCAATAACTCTTTAAGTTTAGGTATATTCCATTGGCCGTTACCTAACTCGTACAAACTTTGTCCTTCTGTCTCTTCTTTCGAAACTTTGAATGTTTTTAAGAAATGACTGTTTACACTTAGCACAGTTAAATCCGGATCAAGCACAATTAAGCTTTCGCGTACAGTTTGTACAATACTTGCTAAATACTCTTCGTTTTCGCGTAAGCTTTTGGTACGTTCTTCTACACGCTGTTCCATGACATCTTTTTCATGTTCCAGCTCAGCCTCAGCCTTCTTACGGCGCGATATATCATTTTGTACGCCTATAAAATAGCAGGTATTGCCCTTAACATCTTTAATAGGTGACATGTAAAGCTCGTTCCAAAACAGCGAACCGTCTTTCCTGTAATTACGAATTTCAAGAACTATGCTTTCACCTTTAGCTATAGCGTCCTTCAGTTGCTGGCGCTGAATTTGATTCCGATCGTCTTTTTGTAAAAAACGACAGTTATGTCCAATTATATCCTTACGGCTGTAGCCGGTTATGCGTTCAAAACCCTTGTTGCAGTAAATAATGGGATTATCAGGTTGTTGGTTATCTGTAAGAATAACACCCGATAATGAAGCATCCAAAGCCTTTATCAGCAGACTAAGATCTTGCTTAACTGTATCGTTTGAAAAGCTGAATTCTCCGTTGTTTAAACTATCCAATGTATCTTATTTTTCTGGAGTTATTTAACAGTACGCCTATTAAATAGTTTTACATACGAAGAAGTAAAAGACTTAATTGAGGTAAATGAAAAAAAAATTAATTTATAGGTTATTAGTGCCTTGCGCGGCGTTTTAATATACCTCCGGAAGCTTCTTTGATAATGCCAGTAAAGATGAATGCTTTGGGGTCAAGATCGTGCACAATATTACGCAGGCGCCTTACCTCAAGCCGGGTTACTACAGTGTAAATTATATCAACCGGATGGCTTACGTCAAAACTATCTTTTAAAAATCCACGTTCACCTTTGTAAACTGTTATACCGCGACCTAAATTCATCACAAGTTCTTTTTTAACAGCTTCACTTTCGCCCGATATGATGGTTACTCCGGTATACTCTTCCAAACCTTCAATTACAAAAGTAATAGTTCGCGAAGCTGTGTAATACGTAAGTATGGAGTATAACGCAGTAGGTAAGCCTAACTTAATACCGGCTATTAAGAAGATAACAATGTTTATACCGAGTATAATCTCGCTTATGGTGAAGCTTATACGTTTACCGGTATACAAAGCCAACACCTCAATACCATCAAGCGCACAGCCTCCGCGCATTGCCAAGCCCACACCAATGCCCATAAACACACCACCAAAAATAGAAACCAGTAGTTTATCGCTTGTTACTGGTTCAAAAGGAATGAGTAGTAAAGCCAGGCCTAGCAAAATAACTGCTATAAGAGTTTTAACAGCAAACATTTTGTTAACATGGTAAGCTCCCATTACAATAAACGGAATGTTTGCCAGTACAATTACGTAAGCAATGTTTGAGTGGTAGGTTTCGTGTATTAATAGTGATATACCGGTTACACCGCCATCAAAAAAGCTATTGGGTACCAAAAAACTTTTTAAAGCAAAACTACAGAACAGGATACCAAGGAGGGTGTAAAATATGTCGGTTAACCAGTGCGGCAGAAGTCTATTTTTCATGAAGGTGTAAGCGAGCTTTAATTTCTGCTAAATTAAGTTCTTTTTGCGCTTGTCGGGTATTAATTGATGTTTTTGTGAAATATTGATGCTCTTGCAAAAATTTCACCTGCTTTTTATCCCAGTCTTCAGCGTTGGTCACAGCCCCTAAATGCTTAAGTTCGGTGTATAATTTTTCACTTATTACTGCAAAGTCTGTACGTCCCAAATAATCTAAATCTGCATCAGCCAATATTTGCTCTACGTGATTTTGAGGCGCCTGGGGAAGCCGGGTTGCGCGTATCATACTGCGTATAATGGCTATCTCCTTGTCATTATACCCAAACTCAGGTAAATACTGCTTTGTTATTCGGCATGATACTTCCTCGTGGTCAGTAATACCTTCAAGGTAACCGGCATCATGATACCATGCAGCCGCCAAAAGCAAATCAGTTTCGGCTTCGTTTACGCCTTCAGCCCTTGCAATAGTTAAGGCTGCGTTGTGCACATCAAGTGTGTGGTTTGCATTATGGTAAGTAAAATGTGGCGGCAGTTCCTGCGTTAGTTTTTGCAAAATATATTGCCCTGCCCTCTCAGCTCGCATAGGTTTATTTTATGCAGCTAATATATAAATAGTTTGCTTTGCTGCACGCTTTGTGCTGTTTGAGTATACCATTATTTAATTATCTTTAGCATTCATTCTTTTTATACCTGGGCCTATGAGCTTTTTAACTTACTTGTCTATTTTTTTGCTGTTTAACTGGCTTAACAGGGCTGTTAAAATGACGCAGTTAAGTTTTAAGTGGAAAGCAGTTTTAGGAATAGGCCAGGGCGCCGCAGCAGTAGCTTACTTTGTTTTAAAAAAGCCTTTGAGCGATGAGGTGCACCTGCTTATAGGAAGTATTGCCTTAGGAGCCATCATCAAATACTTTAATGAGCAGGAAGATTTTAAATCCTTCCGCTCATACTTTGAATCTCACTACCCGCTTATTGCTGTTGGAATACTGATATTTCTTATTTCCATTGTTGTACCAAGTTTTTACGATGAGTATGATCAATACTTTTTGCTACCGTTAGTTGCAGCTTTTATTTGGGTTATTAGCCGTTGGGCGGCATCAAAAAAACAACGGGAAGAGCTTCTTTTATACAAAGCCAAAAATGAGGAACTGGACCGCCTTGTAGCCGAACGCACTGCTGAAATTCAAAATCAGAAAGAGGAACTGGAAGCAACTATTGAGCTTTTACAAAACACTCAGCAACAGCTTATACAGTCAGAAAAACTTGCCTCGCTTGGTGAGCTTACAGCCGGCATTGCGCACGAAATCCAAAACCCGCTTAACTTTGTAAACAACTTTGCCGAAGTAAGCAGCGAACTGCTGGTTGAAATGACCCAGGAGCTTGCGAAAGGCGACCTTGAAGAGGTAAGATACATTGCTGATGACATCAGGCAAAACCTTGAAAAAATTTCACAGCATGGCAAACGTGCCGATAGCATTGTAAAAGGTATGCTTCAGCACAGCCGTACAAGCAATGGTCAAAAAGAGCCTGTAAACGTCAACAACCTTGCCGACGAATACATGCGGCTGGCTTATCATGGTTTACGTGCTAAGGATAAAAGTTTCAACTCTGAGTTAGTTACAAATTTTGACAACTCATTGCCTGAGGTAAATATTATTCAGCAAGATGTAGGACGTGTGCTGCTCAATTTGTTTACTAACGCGTTTTATGCCGTGCATCAAAAACAAAAAGAGCTTGGCCAAACCTTCCGGCCAAAAATTGAGGTTTCAACGCGTTTGCAGCACAACAATATTGAACTAACCGTTAAAGATAACGGCACTGGTATACCTGAGGCCATACGCGATAAAATTATGCAACCCTTTTTTACAACCAAGCCTACAGGCGAAGGTACCGGGCTTGGCTTGTCGCTCAGTTATGATATTATTGTAAAGGGTCATAACGGTAATATTGCCATTGAATCTGAAGAAGGGAACGGCTCTGTGTTTATCATTACCCTGCCAATTATTTAATTATTACTATATTTAGGGGCATTTATGAAAATTTTGGTTGTTGATGATGAGGCCGATGTTCAGCCGTTGTTTTTACAATGTTTCCGTAAGGAAATACGGAATCATGTTTTTGATTTTGACTTTGCCTTTTCAGGAGAACAAGCTCTTGATTATTTAAAAGATAAGCATTCAGAGGTTGTGCTCATACTATCAGACATAAACATGCCCGGCATGAGCGGTATCGAATTGTTAAGTACCATACGCAAGGATTATGATAACCCACCGCCGTTGGTGATGATGATAACAGCCTATGGCGATGAGGAAACACATACCAATGCGCTGCAGCTGGGCGCGAATGACTTTTTGACAAAGCCGCTTGATTTTAACTTACTTAAAGAGAAACTAAACACGGTACTACATAATGGCTAAAATACTGGTTGTTGATGATGAAGCTGACTTGGAGATACTGGTTAAGCAAAAATTCAGAAAGAAAATCAGGGAGAATATTTATGAGTTTGTTTTTGCGCAAAACGGCGAAGAAGCCTTAGAACGTGTGCAGGAACATGCCGATATTGATATTGTTCTGAGCGACATAAATATGCCGGTTATGGATGGCCTGACTTTGTTAAGCCGTTTACCTGATGCCAACCCTATGCTTAAGGCGGTGGTTGTTTCGGCCTATGGCGATATGCAGAGCATTCGCTCGGCAATGAACCGGGGCGCTTTTGACTTTGTTTGCAAGCCTGTTGATTTTGACGATCTTGACCTTACCATGCAAAAAACCATTGAGCATGTTAAGCAACTGCAGCAAACCATTAAAGCCATAAAAGAAAACAACATATTAAAAATGTATGTTGACGAAAACGTACTTAACTTCATGACACATAAGGAGTTTGAAAACAGCTTGCTTAAAAATGAAGTTTTGAGCGGTACTGTTATGTTTTTAGATGTTTGTGGCTTTACAAAAATAACCGAACAGGTACCTGCCAACACCGTGGTTGAACTTTTGAACAGCCTGTTTGACCGTATTGTTAAAGAAATTATTGCACAAGGAGGCCATGTTGACAAGTTTATGGGCGATGCTGTAATGGCTGTTTACCGTGGCGATTACCATTTAGACCGTGCAATTGATACGGCCCTTGCCGTGAAGGCACAAATGAGTTCAATTCAACCAATAGTAATTGGCGATAAAACCTTCGAGGCTAACATTTCGGTTGGTATAAACTCCGGAGAAATGGTGTCAGGCAATATCGGTTCGGCATCATTAAAACGTTTGGATTATACCGTAATTGGCGACTCGGTGAACCTGGCGCAACGCCTGCAGTCGGTAGCCAAAGCAGGGCAAATTGTAATTACCGAACCTGTTTACCAACAGGTTAAGGAATCATTCAAGTTTGAAATGCTTGGTGAGGTTTCATTAAAAAACAAGGCAAATCAATACACCATCTACAACGTTTTAGAATAAGATTAAGCCTGCTACTGTTCTGTTTGGCTGTCTTATACAACCATTTCTACCGTTTCGCGAAATACGGCATGAAAATCAGGAGATTGTAACCAATCCATCGTGCGGTGAATGCGGGTATCAAGCGGCCCCCAGCGGTGCGGCTCGCCATCCATGCTGATTACTATACTTGGTGTTTTAAAAGCTGCCGACATATGCGATACTCCTGTACAATTTGAAATAAGCAGTGCGGCATCCCTTATTAAAACGCCTACAGCACCCATGCTGGTTTGCCCTGCCGTATTAATGCACTCATGCCGCATGTGCGATATTACATCGTCAATTATAGGGGCTTCTTCTTTTGTTCCTGTTATAACAACCTTGTAGCCCTGCTCCGCGCAATGATCTGCCAGGGCAGCAAAGTATTGAACCGGCCACTGCCTCCACGCTCCGCGCGAGCCTGGGTGAACACATACGTAATCTCCCGGTTCAATATTTAGATTTAAATTCTCCAACGCCTGTTCGTCATTTTCAGTAAGCGGAAACTCAAGCTCTTTACCCTGCGGTTCGATGCCTAAAAATTCCATTAGTTGTATATGCCGCTCAATTTCATGACCAAAATCAGGGTAGGTCATAAACAAATCGTTGTTTGGCGCATAATGCCCCTCTATGGTGTAGCCGGCTGTATGCTTTGCACCAAATAGTTCTATCATTGGGTTAATTACCGATCCATTACCCTGCATTTGTATCGCCAAATCAAAGTTCCGGCTTTGTACTTCCTGCAAAAATGGAGGAAAATCTCTCGCGTCAAATGGCTGTTCGGGCAAACCCGGATAACCCGGAAAATGAATAAAATCGTCGAAATAATGATTGAACCTTTCGGTAAACGATTTACCCCAGGGCAAACCTAAAAGTGTGATAGATGCTTGCGGGTATGCATTGCGCAATGCTCTCACAGCAGGAATTATACATAGCATATCTCCGAGCTGTAAGGCTCTGAAAATAGCTATGCTTTTTATTTCGTTAACAGATAATTTCATTTTTCTCAGATAAATAACACGCGGTATTTAAGGGCACCGTACCACTGCCAGTAAACCGACAAAAAAGGTATTAAAAGCGAGGTGACTACCATTTCAAAAATATGGCTGGCAGTCAAACTTGTAGCGCTTAAACGTTTATATATAAAATAGATGGTAAACGTTACCCAACCAACCAGGCCGGTTACCAAAAGGTTTTCATTTTTTGATAGCAAACCTGCAATAAGCAACGCAAAGGCAATTACAATAGCATAATACAAGTAAGGCGAAACACCACGGATTTTCTTTTTAAATAGCTTGGGGTGTTTTTTGTACAGCAATGCATCAAACATAGTTTTCTTTTGCTCCTTTATGCTTACCCCCCACTTAGCACTCCTTACCGGATGCACCACTACAGCATTACCCACTTTTTTTATGGGCGTGCCATTTTTAAGGAGTTTAAAGTGCAAGTCACTGTCTTCGCGCCAGGCCATACTAAAATTCTCATCGAAGCCGCCTGCCCTTTCAAGAGCCAATTTGGTACAGGCACAATTAGCAGTTATGAAATCAGCCGTTTGCAAATTGGCCGTATTAAGCTCGTAATCAGTTGGGCGTTCATCATTAAGCGGTACTATTACCTTACCGGTTAAAGCAATTTCTTGTCCTGGGGCGCAATTATTTACCATGTTTTGCAGCCAGCTTTTTTGCGGTATGCAATCGTCATCGGTAAATGCAATAACGCTTCCCTGTGCACTTTTCCAACCTAAATTACGTGCAGCAGCCGGCCCCTTTTTACCAGGTAACGCTATGTAACGCACAGCCGGCTTTTCGTAACCGCTAAAGCGTTCCACCTCTTTAAGCGTATCGCTGTCGGGCCCATCACTTACCACAATTATTTCATACGCAGCCTTGTCAAACTGCTGCTGCAACAAGGCTTCAAGACACTTGCGTAGTAAATGCGGACGTTTGAAAGTTGGTATTACTACTGATGCGATAACACTCATTTTTCAATCACAAACGATCCGATAACCAATGCATCGAACGGTGAAGTCCAAAAACATTCAATGGCATCGCGAGGAGTACATACAATAGGTTTTCCTAATGTATTAAATGAGGTATTTACTAACACAGGCACACCGGTTTTACGCTGAAATGCCTTCAACAAATCATAGTAATTTTTATGCTGATGCTCGTTGATGGTTTGAATACGTGCGGTACCATCGGTATGCGTTACCGCCGGTATTTTATCAATTTTATCGGCTTTTACGTCGTAGACAAATAACATAAAAGGCGAGTATCTGCCGTTTTCAAACCAGTTGGCAGCTTCCTCCTCTAAAACAACAGGTGCAACCGGTCTGAAATCTTCACGGTCTTTAACTTCGTTTAACCTTGCCTGCATTTCGGCTGTTATAGGCGATGCCAGTATTGACCGGCTGCCCAACGCACGCGGACCAAACTCCATACGGCCCTGGTACCAACCTATAATTTTATTTTGTGCGAGTATATCGGCCGTTTCTTCAGCAATGTTCTCCAGTTTACGATAAGGCACTTTCCACAACTTCATTGATTTCTCAATTTCCTCATCGGTATATTCAGGCCCCCAGTAACAGTGGGTCATTTCAAACTTGCGTTCATCAGTTTTACGCTCTTTGGCATCTACCCAAAGGGCAGCACCAAGCGCTGTGCCATCATCGCCAGAAGCTGGCTGTACCCAAATATTTTTAAAAGCACCTTTATCACGTATTCGTGCGTTTGCTACGCAGTTTAACGCAACACCACCCGCCAGGCACAGGTTTTCTTCGCCTGTTTCCTTTTGCAACCAACTTGTTAGCTCAAGCATGCTTTCTTCTAAAACAAGCTGGAGTGAGTGTGCTATATTAAAATGGTGAGCAGTGAACTCTTCATGGCGTAAACGTTTCGGACCAAAACGTTCTTCAAGGCGCTGGTCATTAATTGTATACTGTCCGTTTGCACCTAACTGTACAATTTCACGGAAATCATTTACAAATTCGGGCTTGCCGTATGATGCCAGTGCCATTACCTTGTACTCGTCTGATGAATGCAAAAAGCCCAGGTAAGTAGTTACATCTTCGTAAAGTAAACCTAAAGAATGGGGCATATTTACCTGCCCAATTCTATTTAACTGATTACCGTTGCCAACGCTGTAAGTAGTTGTTGCCTGCTCGCCGCGCCCATCAACCGTCATTACAGCTGCGGTTTTAAACGGTGAACAATGGAATGCGCTGGCTGCATGCGATATGTGGTGCTCAACAAAGTGCCACTTTTCGCGCGGAATATCACAGCCTATAAACCGCTTTTGAAGATGATGCGGGTAGCCATCACGTAACTGCCCCGGAGCGTTAATAATTGATGACAGGAAAAGTGGATCCCATACATTTGTAAAGTCTTGATCTAAATGTGAACTACCTTCTTCAAAAGGTATTTCAATGGTTGACTTGCCTCTGTATTTTTCACCAATAAGTAAATACGGATCAAATGAATAAGCTATATGGTCAACGTCGTTTATGTGAATGCCTGCTATTTTAAGGCAATAATCAATAGCGTGAAACGGTAGTTCCCAGGTTGAAAAGGGAACCGGCCTTTTGCCGTGCTTGAAATGCGTAAAGCGTTCTTCTTCGGTAGCTGCGAGCAAAACGCCATCTTTGATAATACACGCTGCCGAGTCGTGAAATACGGCGTTAATGCCTAATACGTACATTGGAGTAAGGTATAACTGTTATATTTTTGGTTTGTTACACCTTACTACAAATCACACTACCCGTTGTTTACTTTTAGGTAAATAATTTGATTATTAAAATTTATTTACTTAAATAAAGGTAAAAATTACGTATTTGGTAAAAAGCCGTTTTCTTGAATTTAATTAAACGGAAAATGCTTTACATCATTAAGCCGCCTTATTATAAACAGATTCGGCACCAAAAATTTTCATTATGTTTTTGCGCAGTATTGTTGAGGGAAGGTATAATCCATCAGTTACCCTTCGGCCTAAATTAGCCCGTAGCTTACGGCGTAGCTGTGTGCGCATGTGTATCACCAAACGATGACGACGTATTTCGCCGTGCTCATTCACCTTATTAAGCAAGCGTAAGGATAATAACGCCAAAACTCCGCCTATTACAAAGAAGTAGTTCCACCCGTGCAAAGCAAGTAACTGAATATTTGAAACGTTGCCAGCGCTGTTCCATTGTATTGTCCAGTTGAGTTGATGTACGGCAAAAAAATCAGCAAACAAACCACCCAGCATAGGCGCAATAGTAGATGATATGGCAACGAGCATATTTTTGGTTGATATATATGCAATGGCCTCATTACGCGGAGCCAGCTTGATACCAATATTTGATAGAGCTAAATTAATACCGGCTGTAGCCACGCCACTCAACACGTGTATTACCCCTAATAAAGTCAACGTTGTTTGGGTATTGCCGTTTACGCCTGCAAATGCGTAGGCTATTATGCAACCAACATACACAGGAGCACAAATACTAACGATATTTTTATTGCTGAACTTGTCAGAATATTTACCCCAAAGCTTTATGGAGATAATGCTGCTCAACTGACCAGCTATACCTAATGCTATAATATAAGCAACGGGCAAACCCAGCGTTTTCATCATATAAACTGCAAAAAACGGGGTAGCCAAATTAAGCGCAAATGCCCAAAATGAATTAAATAACAATAGGTTTCTAAAGTTGCGGTTTTTAAGGGGCTTGGTAAATAGAGCGAAGAGCTTATCGTCAATAACCTCGGCCTTTGGCTCAGGTGTGCGTAACAGTAGGCCAACACTTACCATACCTAATATTCCTCCCAGCATAAACAGCATGTTGTAGGTAAGAATTTCATAATGCGGGTAATGAGTTTTAACGTAATCAATACCCACTGCCGTAGCCAAACTTAACGTAACGTTTAAAGTTTGAGCCATCCTGCTACGGTGCGAAAAAAACGATCCTAAACGCTCGCCCGGAATGAGGTCTTTCATCCATGAGTTCCATGCTGCTCCGCCTATATCGCCAAATATATGCTGAAAGAACAATAGCATAATGAGCACCTGAACGCTGGTACCTGATGTAAACACAAACGGTATAACACCAATAGCCAGCAAAGGTAACCGGGCTAAAAAATTAAAAATAGTGGTTATAACCTTGCGGTTATTAAAGCGGCGCACCAGCCAAATTGCAGCAAGCTGAAAGATAGTTGTAAAGGTAGGTAGTGCGGCTAAGACTCCTAACTGAAAGTTGGTGGCCCCCATGTTGATGGCCATTGCCGTTAAAAAGGTTCCGCTTGTAAAAACAACCATTGCTTCGGCAGATAGGCCATCGGCAATAACTAAGTTCAAGCCGTTATTTAACTGGCTTGTTGTAATCTTTTCTGTTGGACGAATGTTCATACCATACAGCACCCGCCACACGGGTGCCCGTTTTGCATTTAATAAATAGTTTAATTAGGGATGGGCTTTTAACCCATGCAAAAATAACTACAAAATCAACGCCATAGTATTTTACGTCGATGAAAATTACAACCGTGAAGTATAAATGAACTTAACTTTCCGTTAACTAACAAATTCAGCATTAATCAATGCATTAAAAATCTGCAGTAAGAGCTGCGAAAGTCAACAAAATGAGGAATAATTTACAAAGAAGCGCTTCCCCGGTTTGGGGAAGCGCTATATGAAGATATAACCTGCTTTAAATGTTTATTTTTTCCAGATGGTGCATGGCAGGGCCGGTTACAACGTTACCGTCTACGTCATAACGTGCTCCGTGGCAGGGACAATCCCAACTTGTTTCGCTGGCGTTCCATTTTACAGTACATCCCATATGCGGGCAAACCGAACTTAACGTGTGCAAAGTACCATCATTATCCCGATAGGCAGCCACTTTTTTACCGTCAATTTTAACAAGTTTGCCCATGCCGGCTGTAATCTCGTTTAATTGTTGTAAATCTTCGGCCTTAAAGCGGTCGGCTATAAAATGCCAGGCCACGTCGGCATTTTCTTTTACAAATTCGGTAAAGCCATCAACTGGCTTAAATCTTTTAATGCTGAATAAATCGGCCAAGGCATTTTCTTTGCCCATTACCAAGTCGGCCAGTATTGTCCCGGAGATACTTCCCAGCATCATTCCGTTACCGTTGAAACCAGTGGCGGCGTAAATACCATCAGCACGATCGGGCATTTGGCCAACATAAGGCAAGCCATCTGCAGGCACATAATATTGCGATGACCACTTATAAACAACCGCTTCTACATCATAATACTGACGTGTGTATTGTTCCAAATCATTAAAAGCGGCTTCTTCATCATCATGGCCGGTTTTGTGATCATTTCCACCAATCAGCAAATACTTTTCGCCGTCAATAATGTGTGTTCTTATGTAATGATAAGGCTCCTGCAAATCGTAAACTAAAGCATCAGGATAATTGTCGCCCACAAGTTTAACGCCCAACACATAACTGCGATAGGGAGCGCAACGCATGTTTAGGTTATTTATGCCCGGCGGCATGTGTGTTGCATAAATAACCGTTTTTGCCTTTACGCCCGCACCAGCTATTTTTGCAACATGTATATCAATGCTTGTTTCAACTTCTTCTACCCTGCTGTTTTGCAAAAGCAAACCGCCAGATTTAATGAATTCATCGGCAAGGCTGTTTAAGTATTTAATTGGATGAAACTGTGCCTGCCCCGTAAATACAAGCGCTTTTTGGTAAGGAACGTTTACAGGTACATATTCAACATAATCAACGTCAACTCCAACCTTTGTAGCGCCTTTATAAATATCATCTAACTCCTTGGCTTGTTTTTCGTCTTCAGCGTAAAGATATCCGGGCTTAAAACTCAAATCACAATCAATATTGTATTGCTCAACATTTTGTTTGATTATGTTTAATCCTCCCTTTACAGCCTGAGCAAACAGTATAGCACCTTCTTCGCCAAAAGCGCTTTCAGCTTCTGTGTAAGTAGTATCGGCAAAAGTATTAATGTGCGAACTTGTACCACCTGTGGTACCATACCCAACGGTATACGCTTCGGCAACTACAACCTTTTTTCCGGCTTTTTGAAGTTGCAAGGCGGCAGTTAAGCCGGTTATGCCCGCTCCAACCACAAGGCAGTCAAAAAGTTCACTTAAATCACCGTTATTATTAACGTGCAATATGTTGGATTGCTGCCATGGGCTGGCCAAACTGCCATCACGGTTAAGATTTGAGATGATGTTGTTCATAGATGCATTTTTTATCTACTACAACATTTTTACAACATGTGTTTTTAAAAAATAACTTATAAACAATTCATTGCATTAATAATTAAATTACTTATCACTAAATAAAACGCAAACCCGTAGTCATCCACTCTCTAAATTGAAACGTTTACTGAACAACAAGGTTCACTTCTCTATACATAATCAAATAATAACATGGAGTGTACCGTGCCAAAGCGTCTCTAATTAATCTTTAATTTTTTAATTTTTAATAAATATCTTATTCTTATTAACCCCTCATTTATTAGAATCATAATTAAAAGCATACAATTTTAATTATAAACAATATTTTAAAACTAAAAGTCAAAAACGGTGTCATTATTGAGAAGCAACTTAAGCAAGCATCACTAATAACAACACCTATGAAAATCTTTACCTGGCATATTCATGGCAGCTACTTATTTTATCTGTCTCAGGGAAATTATACCATTTACATACCTACCAAGCCCGAAAAAACTGAAGGATATTACGGCCGGGGTGAAACATTTCCGTTTGGCGATAATGTCATCGAAATTCCGGCTGATGAAGTAAAAAATCACGAATTTGACTGTATACTATATCAAACCAATCAGAATTACTTAAAAGATCAATATGAAATTTTAAGTGACGAACAACGGGAATTACCTAAGGTTTATATAGAGCATGATCCTCCGCGCCAGCATCCTACTGACACTAAACATATTTTAGATACCACTGATGTTACTCTTGTGCACGTTACGCATTTTAACCGTTTAATGTGGGACAGTAACCAAACTCCTACGCGCGTAATAGAACATGGCGTAACAACATCACCAATAAGCTACAAAGGTGATATTGCCCGCGGCATAGTAGTAATTAATAATTTGCCAAGCCGTGGCCGCCTGTTAGGTCTTGATGTTTTTATGGAAGCACGGGAATACGTACCGCTTGACTTGGTGGGGATGAATACCGGAGACCTTGGCCTGGGCGAAGTTTTACACCCGGAGTTACCTGAATTTCAAAGCAGGTACCGCTTTTTCTTCAACCCTATACGCTACACAAGCCTTGGTTTAGCTATTTGCGAAGCCATGATGATGGGAATCCCTGTAGTTGGTTTAGCCACAACCGAACTATCGGCCGTAATTGACAACGGCTTTTCGGGATTTATACATACAGATATAAACTACCTCATCGATAAAATGAATTTGTTAATTGCCGATCCTGAACTTGCCCGCGAAATTGGAAACAATGGACGTGAAGTAGCATTAAAACGCTTCAACATTGAAAGGTTTACCAACGATTGGGAACAATTATTTGCCGAAGTAACTCAAAAAAATAAAAATGTTTTATCGGCATAATTAATTGCTTATGAAATTACAGCACAAAAAAATCGCCTTTATCAGCGAACATGCTTCTCCGTTAGCAAGCTTAGGAGGTGTTGATACAGGCGGTCAGAATGTTTATGTTGCCCAGCTTGCAAAGCATTTGGCAGCGCAGGGTTATCTTGTTGATATTTATACGCGCCAGGAAAGTACGACAACTCCTGAAGTTGTTAACTGGGTGCGCGGTGTTAGGGTAATTCACGTTACGGCAGGCCCTGCAGCGGTAATTGCAAAAGAAGAAATTTTGCAATACATGGATGAGTTTAAAGACAATATGATTGCCTTTATCATTAATCAGCAACTACATTATTCGCTGGTACATGCCAACTTCTTTATGTCGGCTTTGGTGGCTATGGGCATAAAAAAAGAATTGGATATTCCTTTTGTTGTTACTTTTCATGCATTGGGCCATGTACGCAAAATTCATCAGGCCGAAAAGGATAAGTTTCCTGAGGAGCGATTATCAATTGAAGAACAGGCAGTTTTGGAAGCCGATCATATAATTGCCGAATGTCCGCAGGATATGGATGACCTGATGCAATACTACAACGCACCTGTCAACAAAATGAGCATCGTTCCATGCGGTTTCAGCTCGCAGGAGTTTTATCAAATCGATAAAGAATGTGCGCGCAAAATTACCGGTCTTCCACAAAATGAACATATCATTTTACAGTTGGGACGTATGGTTCCACGTAAAGGCGTTGATAACGTTATACAGGCTCTATCGAAGTTAAAGAATGCCTCAAAACCGGTTAAACTGGTGATAGTTGGTGGCGAATCTGATCAGCTTACCGAAAGTGAAAGCCCGGAGTATGCGCGTTTGATGAATATAGTTCGCGATTTGAATTTGCAAGATTCAGTAATTTTTACCGGGCGTAAAAATCGCGATCAGTTGAAATATTATTACGCCGCTGCAGATGTATTTATTACCACGCCATGGTATGAACCGTTTGGTATCACCCCACTGGAATCAATGGCCTGCGGCACTCCCGTAATTGGTTCGGATGTAGGTGGCATTAAATATAGCGTAGCCGATGGAGAAACCGGTTGGCTGGTTCCTCCGCATGATCCGCAAGCATTGGCATCAAAACTTGCTGAGGTTTTAAATGATGAATCACTGCTTTACAACGCAGGAGCTAAAGCAGTGCAACGGGTAAATGACTTATTTACCTGGGCAGAGGTTGCCAAGCAAATTAACAGCTTATACAAAAAGTTGCAACCGGCTATTTTACGCCGCCATATTGTTGTGCCTCAGAGCAAAAGCCAGGCAGCTGCTTAGTGAAATATACTATTTAAAAACCTACGCTTAATCCTAAATGAATAAAGCCATTTTTTTAGATAAAGACGGCACGTTAATACCTGATATCCCTTACAACGTTAACCCCATCCTTATCACCATAAGTAATGATACCATTGAAGGCCTGCAGCGTTTAAGGGATGATGGATACTTATTTGTAATCATTTCCAATCAATCGGGCGTGGCGCGTGGGTTATTTGCCGAAGCAGAATTAAATGGTGTTTATTCGCGTTTACAAGAACTGCTTCAACCGTTTAGCTTGGCTTTATCCGGCTTTTACTATTGCCCTCATGAGGCGGTAAGCGAGGCAAATTCAGCATTTGCAACAGCATGTACTTGCCGAAAACCCGAGCCTGGTCTTTTAATTAAAGCTGCCGGTGAGTTAAATATTGATTTGACAGAATCATGGATGATTGGCGATATACTAAACGATGTTGAAGCGGGGAACAGAGCAGGCTGCAGAACGGTTTTGATTAACAACGGTAACGAAACCGAATGGCTGGCAGGGCCAATGAGATCGCCAAGCTTTGTATGCAGTTCAATAAACCAAGCTGCTAATGATATACTCACTACCCAACTTGCATGAAGTGGCAAAACTGTAAGAAAATACTGGTGATTCGCCCCGACAATATGGGCGACCTTATTATGAGCGGACCTGCCATTCGGGCGCTTAAAGAAACATTCAACGCTCATATCACTGTGTTAACTTCGGGCATGGCTAAAAATATTATCGCCCATATGCCCGAAATTGATGACTCCATAATTTTCGATCTGCCTTGGGTAAAAACAGCTGATACGCCACAGCCCGAAATGCTCAATGAGGTAGTAGCAACCATAAAACAAGGTAATTTTGATGCTGCTGTAATTTTTACCGTACTTAGTCAAAATCCGCTACCAACCGCTATGCTGGCTTACCTTGCCGGCATACCTCAGGTACTGGCCTATTGCCGCGAAAATCCTTACCAGCTAATTAATTGCTGGGTACCCGATAAAGAACCCTATGACGGTATTAAGCACCAGGTTCAACGTGATTTAGATTTAGTTGCGCATGTTGGTGCTTACACAAACAACAATGTTTTAAGTCTACTGAGCGATCACAATTTTTCTGATCTCACTCAAAAGCTGCAAGCCTATAACATCGAACTTCAAAAGCCTTGGGTAATATTGCATGCAGGCGTTAGCGAGCTTAAGCGTCAATATCCTCTGCATGAGTGGGCATTAGTGGGCAAAGAACTGGTAGAATTAGGATATCAGGTTTTACTGACAGGTGCATCGTCAGAAAAAGCGATGACCGATGATCTGCAAGAGTCTATTGGAGCAGGTTCATTTTCTGTAGCTGGTTTGTTGCCGCTAAATGAGTTCATTTGCCTTGTTGAACATTCACCGCTATTAATATCTGTTAATACAGGAACCATACATATTGCAGCCGCGTTTAAAACGCCTACCATAGTACTATACGCACAAACTAACCCGCAGCATACTCCATGGAATACGCCTGCAGCTATTTTAGAATTCAGCGTTCCTCAACACCTTAAAAGCAAAAATGAAGTAATCAGATTTTTAGATCGGAAGCTTTACAGCCAGCCGGTTCCATTACCTTCACCTGCGCAAATTCTTGATGCAGCCCGACAATTACTTCCCAAACAAGTAGAAAAGGCTTCGCTGTAAACTTATAGTGCTGCCTGATTAAGCTCTTTACCTAAACGGCTGTTTTTGTAGCTGTAGCTGAAATAAATAACCAGACCTATTATCAACCATACCAAAAAACGTAACCAGTTGGTGTAGCCCAACTCAGTCATGAGGTAAAAGCAGCTTAACAAACCCAGTACCGGGATAAGCGACAGATTTTTAACAAACGCAAGTACGGTTAATGTAGCCGATAAGATGATGAACAACGCGAATGGAAATTGTTCGTGCCTATTTTCGACCCTAAAAACTGCAAGCATAGGTTTCCAAAAGAATACAATGCCGGCAATAAACAAAACAGGCACAATCCATTTAGCATTTATGTAGGGTATTCTGAATTTGCCTGCACCTGCCTCATTTTTTGGCAATAGTAGCACACCGCCGCAAACCAGTACAAATGCAAACAAAGTACCGATGCTTGTTAAATCGGTAACCTCAGTAAGATTCATAAATAACGCTGGTACCGCCACAACAATACCAGTAATAATAGTGGCAAAAGATGGCGTTTGATAAACTGGATGGATGCGTGAAAATGCTTTCGGCAGCAAACCATCGCGGCTCATGCTCATCCAAATACGTGGCTGCCCCATTTGAAATATTAGCAGCACGCTTGCAGTAGCAATTACCGCACTTACCGAAATTACATAGCTTATTTTATTAAGGCCAACTTTGGCAAATACAAATGCAAGCGGATCGCCTACCTGTAAGTCTTTATAGCTAACCATGCCTGTTAATACCAGCGCAATAAGCACGTAAAGTATGGTACAAATAATTAAAGAATAAATCATACCCTTAGGCAAGTCGCGCTGAGGATCTTTACATTCTTCGGCTGTTGTTGATATGGCATCAAAACCTATGTAGGCAAAAAACACCCCTGAAACACCTTTCATCACTCCTTTAAAGCCGTTAGGCATAAACGGATGCCAGTTTTCAGGAGTTATATAAAAAAAGCCTAATACAATTACGGCCAGTACAACGCCTATTTTTAAAAGCACCATGGCGTTGGTAACCTTTTTTGTTTCGCGTATGCCAATGTAAACCAAATAGGTTATCAGCACTACAATAATTAAAGCTGGAATATTGGCAATAAGCTTTATGCCTCCAATTGAAGGAGCACTTGCCCAGGCCAATGCCCCGGTTTTAATTTGATCGGTTAGCTCGGCTACCTTACCACCTGCGGTAAGCTCTGCAAGCTTTTCGTGCGCCTTAAAAGCCGAAAAGTAATCCATTGTTAAATATTCGGGCATATGAATATTAAAGCCTTCCAGCAGGTTTACAAAATAACCACTCCATGAGATTGCCACTGCAATGTTACCAATGGCATACTCCATAAGTAAATCCCAGCCAATTATCCAGGCAATAAGCTCACCAAACGACGCGTAGGCATATGTGTAGGCACTTCCCGCAACTGGTATACGTGAGGCAAACTCAGCGTAACACATTGCCGAAAAACCACATGTTATAGCAGTAAGTACAAAAAGTATGGCTACACCGGGTCCGCCATGAAATGATGCTTCGCCAATTGTTGAGAATATTCCCGCGCCAACAACTGCGGCTATACCCATAAGGGTTAAATCTTTAGTACGAAGTTCTTTTTTAAGGTGGGTTCCGCCGGTATGTTCACTGTCACTAAAACCGCTCTGCACGTCGGCCAGAATTCTGTCAAGGGATTTTTTTCGAAATATACTTTTCGACATTGGAATGTTTAAACGTTAGCAGTATCAAACATAACCATTTTTTAACGTTAATACAGATATTGTATTTAATTTGTACCATGAACACCCGCATTACCGACGTTTTACGACAGATAAGATTATTCTTTTTACCATACCTTATCATCCTTATTGCTTGCCTTGTAATTAAACTTTCATATACCCGTGAGGCTATTTACTTTGCCGTTAACACACGCCACAGCAATTGGGGCGACTGGCTGTTTCCGTACGTTACCGATTTTGGCGAAGGATACATGGTAGTGACGCTCACGCTTGTAATGCTGCTTTTCAGCTACCGTAAAACGCTGTTGCTGATAACCAGCTTTGCTGTAAGCGGTATTACGGTACAAGTTATAAAGCACATAGTACAAGCCCCCCGCCCCGTTGTTTACTTTGAAAAAGAGCTTGCCGACATACATTTTGTAAAAGGGATTTCTTTACTTCATAGTAACAGCTTTCCATCGGGCCATACGGTTACGGCATTTTCGGCAGCAGTGGTGCTTTCATATTTTGCGGTCAACAAACGCTGGGGATTTATATTTTTACTAATGGCTATTGCCGTGGCCTATTCAAGAATGTACTTAAGCCAGCACTTTTTTGAAGACGTTACAGCAGGTTCAATAGTGGGTACTATATCAACAATTATTTGGATTACATTTATGGATAATCGCCCGTTTATGCACTCACAAGCCATGAGCAAAGGCTTACTTAAGCGCAAGTAAAGACACAAAAAAAGGCTGCCATGCATTAAGCACGGCAGCCTTCCTTATAAAGTTTAAACAACCGCTTAACTAACGCGATTAATAACAACCGTTTCCGGATCGGTAAGCATAAGTGGCACCTTTTCAAGTGTAACGAAGCTTAGGTCTAAACCAAAACCGCGCTCTTCAGATATACTCACTTTTTTCAGTTGCGCATATACCGCCATTATAACCCTTTCGTAAAACGATAAACTATGAGAACGTGACAACACCTTCTCAATTACCACAAAACGGAAGTCGCCTACGATTTTTCTCTTATTCAATGATTTGTAACGGCTGGTAATATCAACTTCGCCCTTTTTAACCAAATCCTCAACCACCTTACGGAAGAGTAAATTTATCTGCTGTTCTACTCTAAAGCCAAGTTTAAAGTCGATTCTTATTAACTTGTTAGGCACTAAAAAGTCTACCTCGTAATCGCGGGTGTATGGCTCGTCCATTACGTCAACGTGTACCAACCAGTAAACGTCTGCTCTTTTAGGTTGCTTTTGAAGTATGGAGTATATAATTTTCGATTCAACCTCAGAATTAAAGTTTGCACTGGTTAAGTAAACTAACTGCGATGAATATTTAGGTACTGTATCATCGTCACTCAACTCTTTAAGAATGTCGTAATAGTCTTCAATTTCAACAAACTTAACATAGCGGTTGCGTATGCGCCTTGCTGTATGCCAGCTCCACATTACGCCAAACAATAGTAAGCCAATGCTGAGCGTAAACCAGCCGCCATCAACAAACTTGCGCAAGTTTCCATATAAAAATATGCCTTCTACAAGTAAATAAATAGCTAAAAACAGGTTAATTAAATAACCTGGTACTTTACGTCGTTTTAAGAACTTAGAAACCAAAATGGTTGTCATTAACATAGCAACGGTAATGCTCAAACCATAAGCAGCCTCCATTTCGGCCGAGTGTTGAAACAGTAATACCACGCCAATACAACCGGCACACATAATCCAGTTAATGCTGGGTACGTACAGTTGTCCCTTTTGTTCAGATGGGTAATTGATTTTAACCTTAGGCCAAAGATTAAGCCTTACAGCCTCAGATATAAGTGTGTATGAGCCTGATATAAGTGCCTGGCTGGCAATAATTGCAGCAACCGTAGCTATACCAATCCCAAATATCAAAAATTGCTGCGGCATAATCTGATAAAACGGATTAAGCTTATTCAAATCAAGTATTTGGCCGTCGTGCTGCATTAGCCAAACTGCCTGACCCAGGTAATTTAGTATTAAGCAGGTTTTTACGTAAATCCAGCTTATTCGGATATTGGAGCGGCCGCAATGTCCAAGATCAGAATATAACGCTTCGGCACCTGTTGTACACAAAAACACGGCACCCAAAATGGTAAACGCCGCCGGATCTGTGCTTAACAAATGATACGCATAGTACGGGTTAAGTGCCTTAAACACCCAGGGCATTTGCGTTATGTATATTATACCTAATACGCCCATCATGGTAAACCATAAAAACATGATAGGCCCAAAAGCCTTGCCTACCAATGATGTACCAAACTGCTGTATGAAAAACAAGCCGGCTATAATTGCTATAACCACGCTCATTGTTGGCAAATTAGGATAAACAGTGTGCAAGCCCTCAATGGCCGATGATATGGTAATTGGTGGTGTGATTATGCCATCGGCAAGTAGCGCACAGCCCCCTAACACCGCAGGAACAATAAGCCATTTGGCCCTTCGCCTCACCAGCGAAAAGAGCGAAAATATTCCGCCCTCCCCTTTATTATCTGCCTGCAGCGTTATAACTACATATTTAATGGTCGTTTGCAGCGTAAGCGTCCAGAAAATACACGAAACACCTCCAAGAACAAGTGCTTCGGAAATGCGGTGGCCGCCTACAATAGCCTTGAATACGTAAAGGGGAGAGGTACCAATATCGCCGTATATAATACCTAAACTGATAAGCAGCCCAGCAGCTGTGAGCTTTTGCAGATCTTTATGATGTGATGACACTTTTAAAGTATAAATTTTACTGAAAAAAGAAAACGGTCATTCTACACTTAACCATTTGAATGCCTGTATAAACAAGTAATTATATTACCAAACCCGTATAATTCAATTTTGTTAAAAATTGTTAAAATTATAATATGTACTTTGTACACTGTAACGGGTTACTGTTTTATTAGTACCTTTGTATCAAATGTAAATATGGGGCAAAGATATACTTTTAATTATTTATGGATAACATTAATTGCAGCAGCAATATCCATAAACTTTGCCTTTACTTTAGGGTTGGGTAGCCATGCCAAAGCCGATACCATTTACGCACGTAAAACTAGGTCGGCTAAAAACTCCTATTTAAAAAACGGCTTAACGCCGGGCAGCATGCCCCAAATTAAGCCATCGCCATACAGTAATATAAAGCCAACCATTCCGGTTAGTACTGATAAGCTTTTAAACAACGTTCAAATTTTTCCAACAACGGTTGTTGATCAAATTAATGTTAAGTACATGGTTTCGCGCAATGTAAACGTAACCATTAAAATTGTTGATGTTTTAGGGAACAATGTTGCAACCTTGTTTTCAGACAGGGTTGAATCGGGCGAAAAAAAATTCACCTCGCCTTTACCCGGCAACCTTACCAGCGGCTTTTACTTTTTAAGAGTAATGGTTGGTACCGAATCGGTTATACGCCGTATAACTGTTCTTTAATCGCCTTTTCTTATCTGCTTTCCAGGGTGTTTTGAAACCTTGACGGATTTATGTAAAGCACATATCTTTTTGCAAAGCATGCGCTGCAAAAATAACGTCGTATTGGAAGAAAAAACAATAATGACTTAATCCACTTTGCGCGGGCAACGCGGTAACTAAACGGCTTTTTGCACTTAGGGCAACACAATACTTTTGCAGCCATAAAACACAATATTTATTAATCAACAATAAGGGAGCACCAATATACAATTATATTGTCCCAATAATGCGCATTTAGCATATTTAACAAGTATTTAACCTTAACCAAACGTTTGTTTCATCAACTCTAAAGCGTATTTTAACATATAATTAAATACAAGTAAACATATACCTGAGCTTTAAAATAATATTGGGCCGTAAATTGTATTATTTCATAGATTTGATTTTTACTCAAACACTATGAAAATTATAGCCATTGGCCGCAACTACGCCGAACATGCTAAAGAGCTGAATAACCCGGTACCTACTACCCCGGTTATTTTTATGAAGCCTGATACTGCCATTTTAAAAGATAACAAGCCTTTTTATTTACCTGAGTTTTCTAATGATGTGCATCATGAAATAGAACTGGTGCTTAAAATTAGCAAGGAAGGTAAATACATTAATGAAAAGTTTGCAGCCGACTATTTCGAAGAAATTGGTTTAGGTATTGATTTTACCGCTCGTGATATACAGGCACGCCACAAAGAGAAGGGTTTACCGTGGGAGCTTGCCAAGGGTTTTGATCATTCGGCCCCTATCAGTAACTTTTTGCCTAAAGCTCAATTTACTGATCTGTACAACTTAAACCTCAAACTTGACATTAACGGGCAAACGCGCCAGGATGGTAATACTAAAGATCTTTTATTTTCATTTGAACGCTTAATAGCGTTTGTGTCACAATACATTACGCTAAAAAAGGGCGACTTAATTTTTACCGGAACACCTGAAGGTGTATCGGCCGTAAAACAAGGTGACCACTTAGAGGGTTATCTCGACGGACAAAAATTACTCGATTTTCACGTAAAATAATTCTTGATGCTAAAAAAGCTATTTTGCCTGCTCGGATGTCTTGCCTCTTTACAAAGCATCCGGGCGCAAGAGGTTGTACAAACTAAAACTTATCAAAAAGGCGTTTTTCAATATCCGCTTGATTTGACACCCAGCACTGCCGGTTCTTTTGGTGAATTACGCGCCAATCACTTTCATTCCGGGCTCGATTTCAGAACTAATCGTCAAATCGGGTTTCCGGTGCATGCGGCCATGTATGGTTACGTATCAAGGTTGCGGGTACAATTAGGTGGTTTTGGTAACGCTGTATACCTTACCCATCCAAACGGGTTTACCAGTGTATATGCTCACCTTGATCACCTTACCCCCGAGCTTGCTGCTGCTGTACGCAAATATCAGTACGAGCATCAAAGCTTTGAGGTTGACTTTAAGTTGCAGCCTTTTCAGTTTCCGGTAACCAAGGGTCAACTTATTGCTATATCAGGCAATACTGGTGCTTCGGGCGGTCCGCATCTCCATTTTGAAATCCGCGACTCATTGACCGAGGAAACTATCAACCCTCAACTATTCGGGCTAACCATAGCTGATAACATTCCGCCAAGCATAAGCGGTATTAGCGTTTATCATTTGAATGGGAAACCTTTTAGTGAAAATACGTTCAGGGAGCCTTATGCTGTAACCGGTGCTTCGGGTAACTATCGCCTTACCAAATTACAAACGCTAAACTTAAGCGGCGAGATAGGTTTTGGGCTAACGGCTAATGATCTCAATAATTCCTCAGCAAACCGTAATGGAATTTACTCAGTTGAGCTTAAGCTTGACGGACGCACTGTGTACACTTTTGCCGTGGAACGCTTTGCATTTGATCAAACCCACGCTATAAATGGCTATATTGATTATCCGCAGTTCATCCAATACAAACGCTGGATCCAAAAGTGCTTTATTCCACCCGGAAGCCGTATTACGCTTTATCCTCAAAACGAAAACCGGGGAATCATCAATTTCCGTGATACGCTATTGCACGATGTGGAATACCTGGTTAAAGACGTTGCAGGTAACACTTCAACACTTAAACTAAAGGTGCAGTCGAGCATCCCCAAGGATAAGCCCGTGACAACTTACTCAGGGACTAAATTTTCATACAACCAACGTAATGAATTCAATAACGCGGCGGTTAAGGTGGTAGTTGAGCCGGGCAACCTTTATGATGACCTGGATTTTAAGTACAGCACCCTGCCACAAAAGCCGGGAATGTACTCGGCAATACATCGTATACATAACCGCCTCACTCCTATTCATGATCACATTAATCTATGGATTAAGCCCGATGCTTCAATTGGCTCGCTGGCTAACAAAGCAGTTATTGTAAACACTATGCGGGGCAGCTTAGGCGGAAAGTTTGAAGATGGCTACGTAAAGGCACAACCAGCCGTATTTGGTGATTATTATATTAAGATTGATACCACCGCACCGCGTATAGTTCCAATAAACATTAGTAACGGAGCCAATTTAGCAGCAGCGAAAAGCATTTCGCTGCGTGCCAGTGATGATTTGTCTGGCTTAAAATCGGTAGTTGCAAAAATTGACGGCAAGTGGATTTTACTTACCCAGGATTACCGCACACGTATATACAAATATACTTTTGATGAAAGCCTAAGTGCAGGCAAACATGAGTTTGAAGTAACGGTTACCGATGCCAAAGACAACGTTTCACAATATAGAGCTACATTTAATAAATAACATTTACACTGTACAATATGTCGAGTTTAAAACAAGGCGATAAAGCCCCTGAATTTTCAGCTAAAGACCAAAATGGTAACACGGTATCTTTAGGCAATTACAAAGGAAAAACTGTCATTTTATATTTTTATCCGAAAGATGACACCCCTGGTTGCACTGCCGAATCATGCGATTTCAGAGACAATTATGAATACCTTAGTTCGCAAGGATATGAGGTTATTGGTGTAAGCGTTGACGATGAAAAATCTCATAAAAAGTTTGAAACTAAATACAGCTTACCATTTACACTCATTGCCGATACCGAACAGAAAATTGTAAACGACTATGGCGTATGGGTTGAAAAAAACATGTACGGTAAAAAGTATATGGGCACCCAGCGTACTACATTTATTATAAACCCCGAAGGTGTAATAAGCCACGTTATTGAAAAGGTGGATACAAAGAACTCGTCACAACAGGTGCTTGACCTGTTGAAAGCATAGTGAGGTTAATTAAAACATTTTTATAACTTAGCTTTATTGTAAAATAAAGTGCTTTGGTATTAAACCTATCACTTTAGCATCCATCCAACAGATATATATTTAAATGTCAGCATCCGTTAGTGATACCGAGATACTCGCCAAGTTTCAGGACGAACGTACCCGAAATGAGGCTTTCAATTTGCTGCTTAAAAAGTATCAGCAAAAAATATACTGGCATGTTCGCCGCATGGTTATAGATCATGACGATGCAGATGACCTGGTGCAAGATGTATTCATAAAAATATGGAAAAACCTGCCAGGTTTCAGGAACGATGCCCAACTGTACACCTGGATGTACCGGATTGCCACTAACGAGTGCATTACATTTTTAAATAAGAAGAAACAAAAGAATAACATCCCGTTGGATGACGTGTCGTATGAGTTGTCAGAGTCATTGGCCGACAGCACTTACCTCAGCGGCGACAAAGTGCAGCTTAAGCTACAACAAGCGTTGCTCACCCTGCCCGATAAACAACGGCTGGTATTTAACATGAAATACTACGATGATATGAAGTATGAAGAAATTTCAGAAATACTTGGTACAAGTGTAGGAGCTTTAAAGGCTTCTTTCCATTTGGCAGTAAAAAAAATCGAAGCATTCTTATTATCAAACGATTAATTTTTCATTTATACATTAAACCTTTTAGTTTCATTTTAATCTAATGAGGGATATGGAAATCGATATAGAACATAAAGACCTGCCGGAAGACAACTCCTGGCGCCAAAAGCTGCCTCAACCAGGCAATGCTTTTGATGTGCCTGCAGGGTACTTTAATGATTTGAGCGAGCGGATCATATCGGGTGTACATTTAGAACAATTTAAGCAGAGCGATATTAGCGGTGGTTTTACAATTCCGGAAAATTACTTCACAGCTTTAGGCGATAATATTGTAAGCCGTATTGCAATTGAGGAAACGCTTACTGGTACAACAAATGCATTTGCTGTACCGGCAAATTACTTTGATGAACTTGCAGTTAATATTCAAAGTCGCATTACTATTGAAGAAGCTACAGATGCAAGCCAAGAAGCGTTTACCGTACCGCAAGGCTATTTTGAAAAACTAAACAGTAATATTCAAAGTCGTTTAGTAATTGAAGAGGCTTTTGCTGGTGAAAATGAAGGCTTTGAGGTACCACAAGGTTACTTTGAAAATTTAAGCGACAGCATTTTAAGCCGCATTGCTTTAGAAGAAGCTACCGAGCCTCAACATAATGCTTTTGAAGTTCCTGCCGGATATTTTGACACTTTACAGCAAAGCATAATAAGCCAAACTACCGGCGAGAGTGAAGCTAAAGTTATTCAAATGCCATCTAGGCCGGTTGGTGTAGTTCGCAAGCTGGTATCAACTGCAGCATTTAAATATGCCTCAGCTGCTTGTTTTGCCATTATAGCGGGTGCTGCACTATATTTTAGCGACGCGCCTTTGTTAAAATCACACGGACAGTCGTACCTGCATCAAGAACTTTCAGAGATACCTTCTGATGATATCAGAAACTTTTTGGAAACACAAACCGAAGCTACCGAAACAGAGCATAGAGTAATTGCCGACGGCACGCAGATAGACAGTAACGCTTTAAGAGCGGCCATACAGGATTATGTTGATTTGCAATAATTAATTAAGATGAAGTTACTATTGAAATATTTATTGTTTACGTTGATGATTTTTGCCGGTTATGAGGTGTTTAGCCAGCCACCGGCATCTTTCAGAAGCACATCGGCGCCATCAAAAAAACTCAACCTCATACGCGAGGGATATATTGAAACTCAAATTAAGCTGAGTAATGATGAGAAAGCCAAGTTTTGGCCGGTTTATCGTGAGTATAAAGAAGAAGTAAATTCTATACGTAAAGCCAAACTGCAAAACCGCCTTAACAAGTCAAAAGATCAGATTCAGAAAGACCTGGAATACGATCAGCAATTGGTTGATGCCAAAAAACATTATACAAAGGAGTTTTTAAAAATATTGCCCCCTGATAAAGTTAACCGCGTTTTTCAAAGTGAGCGTGAATTTACCGAAGAATTGATAAAGCAATTAGGTGAACGCGGAACACCCGATAAATAAGCTTAGTTATTAAGTTATAAAAAGCGATTTGTGAAGCCACAAGTCGCTTTTTTGTTTATCAAAACAATTCAATTTGAGCAAATAGGGTATTAACTGTAAAACACTAAGTATTGTATTAAGGTTATGTTAAAGAGAATGCAGTATTCAATAGCGCAGTACTGTTTAACAAATACCTAGAAATGAGAATTAACGACGATGAAGATTGCATAGCATTTTACCAGGAAGCTCTTGACCATTTAAGAGACAGCGGCATAGAATATATGCTTGGCGGTGCATTTGCCATATTTCATTACACAGGAATTTACCGCGATACAAAAGACCTTGATGTATACTGCAAATCAGTTGATTGCCCGCGGATAATGAAATACTTTGGCGATTTAGGATATGAAACCCAATTTACTGACGCACGCTGGTTGGCCAAAATTTTCAAAGGCGAATACTTCATCGATTTAATATTTGATACCGTAAACAACATTTGCAAAGTTGACGATACCTGGATAGAGCGTGCAGTTGATGCGAGCTTTTTTGACAGGGATGTAAAACTGCTCGGTCCTGAGGAGTTAATATGGAGTAAAATATACGTACAAAACCGCGAAAGGTATGATGGAGCAGATTTGAACCACTTACTGGTACAGTACGGAAAAAATTTAGACTGGCACCATTTACTTTTCAGGCTCGATCAGCACTGGCAGTTGCTTTTAGGTCAGCTGATTAATTTTCAATTTGTTTACCCCGCCGATTATCAAAACATAATACCACGCTGGCTTTATGATGAATTGCTACGCCGCGCGGCCGAACAGTTTGACTTGCCTTCACCCGAAGAGAAAGTTTGTCGTGGCCCAATGATTGACCAAACACAATACAGTGTCGATGTAAAAGATTGGGACTATAAATCATACACCATTAAAACCGTTTAATGAATTATGGACGATAAAAAAGTAACCCGCATAGCTGCCGTTGGAGACATACATGTTAAAGAAACTGACAAAGGAAAATGGGTAAGTTACTTTAAAGAAGTATCGGCTAATGCAGATGTACTGATTATTTGCGGTGATTTGACTGATACAGGTGATGAAGACGAAGCGGCTATACTGGCGGCTGAACTACATGCCTGCACCATACCGGTAGTTTGCGTGCTTGGCAACCATGATTACGAAAAAGGCCGACATAAACTTATAAGGCAAGCTATACAAAGTACAAACGTACACGTACTTGATGGAGAAGCTATTGTAATTGGTGGTGTTGGTTTTGCGGGTGTAAAAGGTTTTGGCGGTGGTTTTGATCGTTACCTGCTTACCATGTTTGGCGAAGACGCCAACAAGGCTTATGTTCAGGAAGCTGTAGATGAAGCATTACACTTAGAGCGTGCGCTAAACAAACTCGATAGTGAGTTTCAGGTTAATAAAAAGATAGCCGTTTTACATTATTCGCCTATTAAAGCTACAGTAGTTGGCGAGCCGCCTGAAATTTATCCATTCCTGGGTTCATCACGTTTAGCCGAGCCGCTGATCAGAAACAATGTAACTGCCGCTTTTCATGGCCATGCTCATGCAGGTACGCTTGAAGGTTCAATAAGTAACAGTGACATCAAGGTTTTTAACGTTGCTAAACAGGTGTTAAGCAAAGCCGGTTACCAATGCCCCTACTACTTACTTGAGGTGTAACAAGTAAAGTTGGCTTACAATTTGTAAAGTAATGCATAAACACAACTATACACTACCATGAAGAAGACGCTATTTTTATTCAGCCTTATACTAACAATAATCATTAGTGCTACCAATTCATCATTTGCTCAAAAGCGCAAAAAAGGGATGAGTTCACAAGCTAAAGGTGCTATTATTGGCGGCGCAGGTGGCGCTGTAGCAGGAGGACTAATTGGGGGCAACGCTAAAGGAGCAATAATAGGCGGAGCTGTTGGTGCCGGTGGCGGTTACATAATAGGCAATGAAAGCCGCAGGGCAAAAGAAAAGCGTGCAAGAGCCAACCGCAAAGCATATCGTAGCAAAAAAAATTATCATCCCGGAAGACTATAGTCCATTCAGGTTTGAACGAGCAAAAAGGTGTAATGCAGCTGCATTGCACCTTTTTTGGTTATAAGGTTGCTCTTATATAACTTTTAGTTACTCATTCACGTTAAACATTTAATGTCATACTATTGCAATATTGGCTTATAATTTGTTAATTACAATTTGCAATACTGACTCGTTACTTGCTTAAATATTGATGGCCCTAAATAAATTATTGATTCTATGGATACTGTTGCTTGCTCCGGCTTTACTGGTAGCTCAAGACACTAGTACTATAGTATCAACCTTTAAGCAAAAAAACATTGACACAACGGGTCAAAAAGATTTGATTGACGTTTTCAGAACTGTGTTTAAACCAAAAACTAAACGCAATGATATAAAGCTTGATCAAAAAGAGGACAAAGTGTATTTCTCATTTTTACCCACAGCATCAGCATTGCCGAGCGGTGGAGGAAAAATGTTTGTTACCTCTACCACAGCCAGCTTTTACATGGGTAACGAGCAAACTACCAATATTTCAAATATCAGCTTTACTCCATACTTTAACCTCAACGGCAGGTTTGGCTTACCATTACGCTCAAGTGTTTGGCTAAACGATAACAAATGGTACATAGCGGGCGACACGCGTTTTTTGGTTTATCCGCAAGACACCTGGGGTCTTGGCGGCGGCACCCCCGAAAGTGCGCGTATGCGCGTTGATTACAAGTATATTCGTTTTTATCAAAGTTTACTTAGGCGCATTAAACCTTATTTTTTTGCAGGCGTAGGTTATAATCTCGATTACCACATGCGCATAAAAACCAATCATGATGCGCCCGAACTTGACGATGCATCAGGCTACATATTTGGAACTGCGCAAGGTCAAAACTCATTTTCATCAGGTGTAACTCTTAATTTACTGTATGACACCCGCAATAATTCAATCAATCCTCTACCCGGCTGTTATGCTAATTTAGTTTATCGCTACAATTCAACCTTACTTGGCAGCACCAGGCCGTGGTCATCACTTTATGCCGACGTAAGAAAGTACATTGCACTTGATGAAACCAAACCATCGCGCCAAAACACCCTTGCTTTCTGGACTTATTTCTGGACAACGTTAGACCGTGGCACTCCTTATCTTAGTTTGCCGGCTGTGGGTTGGGATTTTTATAATACATCAGGCCGGGGTTTGGAACAAAACCGTTATCGCGGACAAGCATTATGGTACACCGAAGCTGAGTATCGTCGCAGCATTACACGTAACGGCTTGCTTGGCTTTGTGCTATTTGCAAACGTAACTACCGTGAATGAGCCTGATACCCGGCAGTTCAACTACTTTCACCCGGCGGCGGGTGGCGGTTTACGCATTAAGGTTAACAAGGCCTCAAATACCAATATTGCCATTGACTATGGCATGAGTAAAGGTTTCTCATCAATACGTTTTGGATTGGGTGAAGCTTTCTAAAATGTTCATGATTATGTGGAAATACAAACAACACACTACGCAATCGATTGCAGAAAATATTTAGGTAACGCCAAAAATTAATTGCATTTTTACGCCGCATTCTTTAGCTTTAACAAATTTAAAATAAGTGTTATTCTGACATTTAATTCAATACATACCATTAATTATGAAGTTTTTTATCGACACGGCCAACCTGTCTCAAATTAGCGAAGCCCATGACATGGGGATTTTAGACGGTGTAACCACTAACCCATCACTCATGGCTAAAGAAGGTATTACCGGCCATGAAAATGTAATTGCTCATTATAAAGCTATATGCGATATTACCGATGGTGATGTTAGCGCAGAAGTAATTGCAACTACCTATGATGAAATGGTTGCCGAAGGTTTGGCTTTGGCCGAGCTGCACGAACGCATTGTTGTAAAAGTGCCCATGATTAAAGATGGTGTTAAAGCCATTAAATACTTTACCCAGCAAGGTATTAAAACTAATTGCACACTGGTATTTTCGGCTGGTCAGGCGTTATTGGCTGCTAAAGCTGGTGCTACATACGTATCACCGTTTATTGGCCGTTTAGATGACGTATCAACAGATGGTTTAACTTTGATTGAAGATATCCGTTTGATATATGATAACTACGGGTACGAAACTCAAATTCTTGCAGCATCAGTTCGTCATGCTATGCACATCATTAATTGTGCTAAAATTGGTGCCGATGTTATCACCGGCCCACTTAGTGCTATAACTGCTTTGTTAAAACACCCGTTAACTGACAACGGCCTGGCTCAGTTCCTGGCAGATCATGCTAAAGCTGCTGCAGCGGGCGTTGAGCCGGTTAAATAACTTTGAGTTTATGGTTCATAGTCAATAGTTCATGGCAGCTCAGGCCCCGGCTATAAACTATGAACCATCAACTATAAACTAACATCAATCAACTAATACTAAAAATGACACAAGATATTTCAGAGCTTAAAAATATTGCCTCACAAGTACGCCGCGATGTTGTGCGCATGGTGCACGGCTGTCAAAGCGGCCACCCGGGAGGCTCACTAGGCTGTACCGATTATTTGGTAGCCTTATATTTTTCAATCATGAAAAACGATCCGTCTTTTAACATGGATGGCGTTGGCGAAGACCTTTTCTTTTTATCAAACGGACATATATCTCCTGTTTTCTATTCGGTACTGGCCCACGCCAGTTACTTTGACAAAGCAGAATTAGGAACTTTTCGTAAGTTAGATTCAAGGCTGCAAGGCCACCCTACTACGCACGAAGGTTTGCCAGGCATTCGCATGGCATCCGGGTCATTAGGCCAGGGCCTATCGGTTGGTATTGGTGCTGCGTTGAGTAAAAAACTTAACGGTGATGACCGCCTGGTGTTCACCCTTCATGGTGATGGCGAATTGCAGGAAGGTCAAATTTGGGAAGCAGCAATGTTTGCTCCACATAATCGTGTTGACAACCTTATTGCTACAGTTGACGTTAATGGTCAGCAAATTGATGGCCCTACCAAAGTAGTATTATCATTAGGCGACCTGCGCGCTAAGTTTGAAGCGTTTGGTTGGGAAGTTATGGAAATGCAGGGAAATGACATGGCCTTGGTTGTTGAAGGACTGCAAAAAGCTATTGGCCTTAGCGGTAAAGGCAAACCGGTAATGATATTAATGCAAACCGAAATGGGTGCCGGCGTTGATTTCATGATGGGCAGCCACAAATGGCACGGCGTTGCACCTAACGATGCCCAGTTACAGCAGGCGTTAGATCAATTGCAGGAAACTTTAGGAGACTATTAAGAATAGAGCCAGGAGTGGAAAATAAAGTTTTCAATTCCTGATTCTTGTTTCCAACAAAAATTAACTGAATAACTCAATCACTTAATAATAAAACAGTGACCAAGTATACATATACAGAGAAAAAAGATACGCGTTCGGGCTTTGGAGCAGGTTTGCTTGAGGCTGGTAAACGCAACCCTAAAGTTGTTGCCCTATGTGCCGATTTGGTAGGCTCACTTAAAATGCAGGATTTTATCAATGCATTCCCTGAACGTTTTGTACAGGTAGGTATTGCCGAAGCTAACATGATGGGTATTGCAGCCGGTATGACAATTGGCGGCCATGTTCCATTCACCGGTACTTTTGCTAACTTTTCAACCGGCCGCGTTTACGATCAAATTCGTCAATCAATAGCCTATTCTGATAAAAACGTTAAAATTTGTGCTTCACACGCCGGTTTAACCTTGGGCGAAGATGGTGCAACCCACCAGATACTGGAAGATTTGGGTATGATGAAAATGCTTCCGGGCATGACCGTTATTAACCCTTGTGATTATAACCAAACCAAAGCAGCTACAATTGCCATTGCCGAGCATCATGGCCCGGTTTACTTGCGTTTCGGTCGCCCGGTAGTTCCTATTTTCACCCCTGCCGATCAGGTTTTTGAAATTGGCAAGGCCTGGATGGTTAGCGAAGGTACTGATGTTACCATTATTGCAACCGGCCACCTGGTTTGGGAGGCTATACAAGCAGGTGAGCAACTGGAAGCTATGGGTATTTCAGCTGAGATTATTAACATACACACCATCAAACCTTTGGATGAAGAAGCCATTTTAAAATCAGTTAGCAAAACACGTTGCGTGGTAACAGCCGAAGAGCACAACCGCTTAGGTGGTTTAGGTGATTCGGTTGCACAGGTATTAATCAAAAACCTGCCGGCACCACAAGAGTACGTAGCAGTTAATGATTCATTTGGCGAATCAGGTACACCAGAGCAACTGATGCAAAAATATAAGCTTAATGCACCTGCCATTGTTGAGGCAGCACAAAAGGCTATACAGCGTAAAGGATAAACAAATCCGCTATCCTAAAACAGAAAAAGCTGCCTTCATGGCGGCTTTTTCTGTTTTACAGTATATCAACCACCAGGCCTACAATACGTATGCATCCAGCAAACCGTAAATTTATTATACAACTATAAACGCTACATTTACATTATCAATAACAATGGATTTAATGAAATGAGTATCCCTGATAAAGAAATTACGATATACGACATTGCCAAAGCTTTAAATATTTCAGCGGCTACTGTAAGCCGTGCGTTAATGGATCACCCCTCGGTAAATATTAATACCAAAGCGAAGGTGCAGGAGGCGGCAAAAAGCATGGGATACCGCTCAAACCAAATGGCCAGTAACCTGCGTAAGCGTAAAAGTAATATCATTGGCATTATAGTAGGTAACCTCAACAGCAGCTTCATGTCAAACGTTATTGCCGGTGCTGAGAAAGTGCTCAGTGAGGCAGGCTATAATCTAATCATCAGTCAATCCCTTGATAATGTTAGCAAAGAAATTAACATAGCGCAGGCTATGTACAATAACCGGGTTGATGGGTTGCTGGTATCTTTAGCTTATGAAACGGAGAATGCCGACCATTTTGAAAGTTTTGTAAAACGCGGAATACCGCTGGTATATTTTGACCGTGTTTGGCCGCACCCTAAATGCCCGGGTATTGAGATAGACAATGTAAAGGCTGCTTATGATATTACCGAGCACTTAATTACACAGGGCTGTAAACGCATTGCGCATATTACTGCATTTAAAATAAGTAGTGTAGCAGCCGATAGGTTTACCGGCTATAAAAAGGCATTGGAAGATTATAATATACCTTTTAATGAAAGCTTAGTTATTAAGACAGACCTTACCATGAATGCTGGGATTGATGCCGCCCATCAAATAATGAATATGGAAGAGCGGCCTGATGCTGTTTTTGTTACTAATGATGCCTGCGCCGTAGGCTGCATGCAGGAGACGAAAAAATTTGGCATACGCATACCTCAGGATATTGCCTTTGCCGGGTTTAACAACGATACTGAAGCAAGTATAATTGAACCAAATTTAACAACCGTAAATTACAGGGGCGATATAATGGGCGAAGAGGCTGCCCGTATTCTTATTGACCGCATAAACAACGCGTCAGCAGCTGCTCAACCTGCAAAAAAAATCATGCAAAAATCCGAAATAATAATCCGGGATTCATCAGTTAAAAGGAAGTAAAGGCCAAAGAAGCCGCTTTAATGCTTATTTTTGCGGCGCATGGCAGAGTTCGTCAACAAATCGCCTCGTGATTTACGCATAGGGTGTGCAGTCTTCTTTTTTATTTCAGGTTTTGGTTATTCATCATGGGCGTCGCGTATACCAAGTGTACAGCATGATTTGCATTTGAATGAAGCTCAGTTAGGTTCATTACTTTTTGCACTTCCAATTGGCCTCATGGCAACTATGCCCGTTACCGGCCGACTGCTTAGCCACTACACCAGCCGCAGTATAATGATGTTTGGCGCGTTGCTATTTAACGCCGTACTGCTGTTTTTGGGGCTTGCCACTACAGTTTGGCAATTTGCCGTAATATTGTTTGCACTTGGCTCAGGCCGAAATTTGCTTAATTTATCTGTTAACGCACAATCCGTAGGTGTACAATCACTCTATCCAAAGTCTATAATCACAACCTTTCATGGTATTTGGAGCATGGCCGGTTTTGCGGGTGCTGCCGTTGGATATATAATGGTAAGCTTTAATATCGGTTTACTTTATCATCTTGGCGCTGTAAGTTTACTGCTTTGTGCGGCTTCAATATATTACTATCCATCAACATTTCACCAGAAACCAAAGCCTGTTGAACGTAAACCATTTTTAATACTGCCCGATAAGCACATGCTTAAGTTTGCAGTTATCTGCTTTGCCTGCATGGCTTGCGAAAACACCATGTACGATTGGAGTGCCATTTACTTTGAAAAAGCCATTAACACAGGCAAGGCCACGGCAACAGCCGCTTTTGTAGGCTACATGGTTGCCATGACCATAGCGCGTTTTGTTGGCGATAAGGTTGTTACGCGCATTGGCATCAAAAACATGCTTAACTATAGTGGTTGGTTTATATTTGCCGGGCTGCTGCTTGCCGTATTAGTCCCTTACGCTATACCTGCCGCTATAGGCTTTATGCTTGTGGGCCTTGGGGTTGCCTGTGTTGTACCGCTGGTTTTTAGCATTGCAGGTAAATCGGCCACGTTAAGTAGCGGGGCCGCTATAGCTTCTATTTCTACTATAGGTTATTTCGGTTTCTTACTTGTACCGCCATTTGTTGGCTACGTTGCACAAGCGGTTGGCCTGCGCTGGTCTTTTGGCTTTATAGCCATATTAGGCGGTTTAATTGTAATCATGGTACAAAAAATTAAAGAATAATATTTTGTTTGGCAAATAATCCATAATTTTAGTAGATCTTGCTGCTATTTTGATGTATATCAATCGTCTTATAAAATGTTTAGGAGACTACTGTATTCATACATGGCTTTAAGGTGATATTTAAACCAAAGATTTGCTTGCAACGGTCAATTTTTTATTTGGCTGCATTTTTTCCTATAATTGTACCTCACTTTTAACTATGCTATCTAAGAAAACCAAGTATGCCATTAAGGCGCTGATTGTTTTGGGAAAAAACAAAGACAATCCGCCGATGCAGATTGCCCAGATAGCAGAGCTGGAAAAAATACCCAAAAAGTTTCTTGAGGTTATACTGCTTGAATTACGCAAAGCTGGCTTTTTGTACAGTAAAAAAGGAGCTGGTGGCGGCTACGCCATAAACAAAGACCCTAAAGACATATTTTTGGTAAGTATACTTCGCATTACCGATGGGCCCATTGCAATGGTACCATGCGTGAGCCTTAACTTTTATCACCGTTGCGAAGAATGCCACAATGAGTCGACCTGCGGTATCAGAAGTATGTTTATGGACATCAGAGATGCGACGCTAAAAATACTTTCTGAAACCAGCATCGCCGACTTAATCACCAAAGAGGTTTCCCTTGGTGACTCTGCATTAATAGATCTTAATTAATTATTCGCCCATTAGTTGTTCCTTGCTTTGTTGCAAACGGTCGGCTTCGTCCTTTGGCAACACCGGGTATTGCAAGTCTAAGCTTTTTAGCGTTTCCACAATTACGCTTGATATAGCTATGCGTGAAAACCACTTTTTATCAGCCGGTATAATATACCATGGAGCATCATCATTGGCAGTTTCGCTTATGGCTTGTTCATAGGCCTCCATGTAATCCTTCCAGTATCCCCGCTCTTTTATATCAGCCGCACTGAATTTCCAGTTCTTTGACGGATCGTCGATACGTTGCAAAAACCTCTTTTTCTGTTCCTTTTTTGATAGGTGCAGAAAGAATTTAATAACTACAGTTCCGTTGTTATGCAGGTTTCGTTCAAAGGCTCTTATGCCCTTATAACGCTCGTTCCAAAACTTATCGTCAATATCCTCAACCTTATGTATATCAGGCAAATTCTCTTTCAGAACATTTTCTGGATGTACCTTGCTAACCAGTACATTTTCATAATGCGACCGGTTGTGAATGCCTATACGACCGCGCTCGGGTAAAGCTTTACTGTGGCGCCATAAAAAATCATGGTTGTACTCCTCAGTACTTGGCTGCTTAAAACTATAAACCTGGCACCCTTGCGGATTTATGCCCGACATCGTGTGCTTTATAGCTCCATCTTTACCGGCTGCATCCATAGCCTGAAATATAAGCAGCAGGCTGTATTTATTGGCTGCGTATAGCTTATCCTGTAAATCGGCTGTTTCTTTAACCAACGCTTTTAAAATTGCTTTTGCATCTTCTTTTTTTACATCAGCAGTATAATCTGTATCGAAATTGTTAAGAGAAATTTTCTTATTACCGGTAATTTTAAAATTGTTAGTTATATTTTGCATGATTAAAATAGCTTTGTGCGATGTTAGCATAAAATTTACAACACATATTACCGTTATTGGTATTGTTTGGTGGCTTTATGTTACTATATAACTTACAATTTTAGCCAATGTTTAAACGTGTCCGCAATCCTATACTGCGTTACCTTCTGATATTTATATATTTCGTCATTATATTCTTCTGCTCCATAGAGTTAAACCTGTTCGGAATATTTGGCTACTCGCCAAGTTTACAGGATATTAAAGACCCTACCCTATCATTATCATCAGAAGTTTATACCGCCGACGGGAAACTGCTTGCCAAGTTTTACAAGGAGAACCGCTCGCCTATCGAGTACAAAGATCTCTCGCCAAATCTTATCCATGCCCTTGTTGCTACTGAAGACGTTAGATTTTACAAACATGGCGGTGTTGACTATTATGGCTTTTTTACCAGCTTAATATCTACTGCCACGGGCGACAGGCGCGGCGCCAGTACTATAACGCAACAACTCGCCAAAAACCTTTTTAAAACCCGTAAACGCAAGGCTCAAGGTTTCATCAGGCATATTCCGCTGGTACGTACCGTGGCCTTTAAGTTTAAGGAGTGGCTTACCGCATTTAAAATTGAACACCTTTATAACAAGCAACAAATACTTACCATGTATTTTAACACGGTAACATTTGGTAACAACTCGTTTGGTATAAAAACCGCTACTTTAAAGTATTTTAACAAAAACCCTCAGCAAGTTAATGCTGCCGAAGCCGCACTGTTAATTGGTATGCTTAAGGCAACATCAACCTACAACCCTATACGTTATCCTGGTAAAGCGGTTGAACGCCGCAACGTAGTGTTAGGGCAAATGGAAAAATACGGCTACCTGAAAAAGGCTGAGTATGATGTTAACATTAAACAGCCAATAGGGCTTGATTTAAGCCACATTGAAGAGGTGGGGCAGAGTGACTCTTACTTACGCAGGGCGGTTGAAAAGTGGCTTGATAAGTGGCTAAAAGAAAACGACTACGATTTGTATGAAGACGGATTAAAAATTTATACCACTATTGATTCAAAGTTACAGGGTTTTGCAGAGGAGGCTGTCGCCGAAAAAATGAAAATGCTGCAGCGCAGGTTTTATAATGTATGGCGGGGCAAAAATCCATGGCGCGATTCAAAGGGCAATGAAATACCCGACTTTTTATGGAAAGCCAAGCAAAAGTTGCCTATTTACAGCTTGTTGAAGAAGAAATATAACGGTGATACAGTTGAGATAAACAAATACTTTGATAAGCCTAAACAAATGAAAGTTTTTACCTGGAAAGGTGAACGCGATACTACCTTTTCAACAACTGACTCAATTATTTATTATACCAAGTTACTAAATACCGGCATGATGACTATTGAGCCATCCACCGGGAAAATAAAAGTTTGGATTGGCGGAATTGACAACAAGTACTTTAAGTACGATCACGTTAACCAGGCCAAAAGACAAGCCGGCTCAACGTTCAAGCCTTTTGCTTATTTAACTGCAATTGATAACGGCCACTCACCTTGCGATAAGTTCACCGATAAACCGGTATCAATTTCATATGATGATAACGGCAAGCCTGAAGTTTGGGAACCTAAAAACGCTGACTTTCATTTCTCATACCGTGAAATGTCTTTACGCTGGGCCATGGGAAAATCGGTAAACTCAATTACCGCACAAATTACGCAGGAAGTTGGCTGGGATAAGGTGGTTGAATACGCTCACAAGTGCGGTATCGAAAGTCCTCTGAAAGCCGTTCCTTCAGTATCTTTAGGATCAAATGACGTATCAGTTTACGAAATGGTCAGGGCTTACAGTACATTCTTGAATAAAGGTGAAAGAATTGATCCGCTTTTAGTTACAAAAATTACTGATCATAATGATAACGTTATAAAGGAATTCGGACTTAAAAGCACACGCGTTATCAGTGAGGAAACAGCCTGGCTAATGCTGTATATGTTCCGCGGTGGCATGGAAGAACCGGGCGGCACCTCACAAGCACTATGGGAATATCCAATTTTGTGGAAAAAAGCCAGTAATCAAATTGGAGGCAAAACCGGAACCTCATCTGATTATGTGGACGGATGGTACATGGGTATAACCAAAGATTTAATAACAGGAATTTGGGTTGGTGCCGATGACCGTAGTGTACACTTTAATTCATCTGAAACAGGTGAAGGATCACATACTGCGCTACCTATTTTTGGTTCATTTATGGAAAAGGTTTATTCTGATCCTACATCGGGCTACACCTATGGTCCTTTTCCTAAACCTTGGTCTAAAATAACTAAAACTTACATGTGTCCGTCACCACGTATAAGGGTTGATACCTCATCAGTAAGTGATAGCACAAGCGCACCGGCCGATAGCGGTATTATTGCACCGCCTGATACCACTGCGCAACAATAATTGCTAACCATTACGCAATTTGCCGTAATTTGAATAAATTTAACCTGTTCTTTTACAGTTATAACCGTTGTATATGAGTAAATTATACTTTGTGGTAAGCAAAGTTAAAAAGGTTTGCCTTCTGCTTGTTTTCGTTCTGAGTATTGTGTTCATGAGCCAACCGGCCCAGGCTCAGTATTTTGGGCAAAATAAGGTTCGATATAAAAATTTGAAGTTCAAAGTATTCAAAACTCCCCACTTTGAAATTTACTACTACATGAAAAACGATAGCTTGCTCAAGCGTTTTGCGCAGGAAAGTGAGCTATGGTATACCCTGCATCAACAGGTTTTCAGAGATACCTTCAAACGCCCTAACCCTATTATATTATATGCCGACCATCCCGATTTTCAACAAACAACGGCTATTGATGGTGATATAGGAGTAGGTACAGGCGGTGTTACCGAAGGATTAAAAAACCGTGTGGTTATGCCTATTATGGAGACCAACCACACTACCCGCCATGTATTGGGCCATGAGTTGGTACACGCATTTCAGTACCACATACTTTTGGAGAGTGACACAACCGGCCAAAACAATATTAACAACCTGCCACTATGGATGATTGAAGGTATGGCTGAGTATTTATCGTTAGGTAAAAAGGATGCATATACAGCAATGTGGATGCGCGATGCCTACTTGAATAACGACATACCTACCATACGCGATTTGACGGAAAGCGGCAAGTATTTTCCATATAGATATGGTGAAGCTTTTTGGTCATATTTAGGTTCAACCTATGGCGATACCATTATCGTTCCTTTTTTCAAAAATGTTGCCCGTTTTGGGTTGGAGTATGGTATACGGCGTACGTTTGGATATGATGATAAAACACTATCTAACTTATGGAAAAACTCCATAGTAAATATGTACAAGCCATATTTGAAAGATACAACACAGTTTTTGGCCGGAACGAAGGTGATTGACAACAAAAATTCTGGTGAAATGAACGTCGCGCCATCGGTTAGTCCTGATGGAAAGTACATGACGTTCCTTTCTGAAAAAGATTTGTTTTCGATTGATTTATTTCTGGCCGACGCTAAAACCGGTAAAATTATACGGCGACTCACCAGCAAAACGTCTAATACGCATATAGATGAATTCAACTTTATCGAATCGGCAGGAACGTGGTCGCCTGATGGTAAAAAGTTTGCGTTCAGCGTTTTCAGCGGTGGAAGAAACCGTATGCTTGTTGTATCGGTACCAAGCGGAAAAGTTCTTCAAAATATTTCAATGGGGCGTGTGGGTCAATTCAGTAACCTTACCTGGTCGCCTGATGGTAATTTAATAGCCTTTCAGGGTCTTGCTAATGGGCAGAGTGATTTGTATATGTATAACTTCAACAGTAAAGAAGTTACACAGCTAACCAACGATAAGTTTTCAGATTATCAGCCAGCATTTTCGCGCGATGGTAAGAAGATAATTTTCACCAGCGATCGCACCACTTATGATGTTTCAACAACGCAAGCCATAACTTTTAACCTGGCCGAGCTCGACTTGGCATCACGCAAAGTTTCTGATCTTAAAATTTTTGATGGTGCCAACAACATGAATCCGCAATACTCGGGCGATGGGAAACAAATTTATTTTCTCTCTAACCGAGATGGATTCCGCAACCTTTACAGGCTAACATCAGCCACCGGAAATGTTGAGCAAATGACTCATTTGTTCACCGGTATATCAGGCATAACCGAATTTTCACCTGCTTTAAGCGTATCTGCAAATGATGATGTATTGTACTCCTATTATCGTGCGCAAAAGTATACCCTTTATAACGCAAAGGCCAGCGACTTTAAAAATGTAAAAACCGTTGCTGCCAATGAAACTAATTTTGAAGCAGCACTATTGCCACCACCGCGTGCCGTTGGTGTTGATTTGATAAACTCCAACCTTAACAATTTCTTGTCGTACCAGCGTATTGCTATTGACTCTATACAAAACGTTCCGTATCGCCCGCAATTTAAACTCGATTACCTGGCCAGCAGCGGTGTTGGTGTTGGTGTGGGCATAGGTGGTGCAGGCAGTTATGGTGCAGGTTTATCAAGCGGCATACAGGGCATATTTAGTGATATATTGGGCAGAAACCAAATATATGCAGGCGCATCTGTTAATGGTGAAATATATGACTTTGGTGCACAGGCGCTATACATTAAGCAAACAGGCCGCTGGAACTTTGGCTTTGGCTTGTCGCACATACCCTACCAGCTTGCAACTTATAACATTGTACCAAGTAAGTTCACTTACCAGAATAACTCAGGACAGGACGTGACTGTTGACGCTGTTGAAGAACGGTTTGACATTATACGCATATTTCAGGATCAGGTAAGCGCGTTTACAGCTTATCCATTTTCAAAAACTACACGTGCCGAATTTGGTGGTGGCTTTTCGCATAACTCTTACATGGTTCATCGCTTTAGCACTTACTATCCAGATGGTGGTGGCATCTACCGCGACAGGCGCAGACGCGTATCATTAGATGATTATAACAATGATCAGTATAACAATGTAGGATACTTGCGGTCGTTTTCACTAGCCCAAATAAGCGCGGCTTTAGTTGGCGACAATTCATATTTTGGCATTGCATCGCCATTAAGCGGCTTCAGGTATCGCCTACAGGCTGAATATAACGTAGGCTCGTACCGCTTTTTTTCTCCAACGATTGACTTGCGTAAGTATGAGCGCTTAAAGCCTATAACACTGGCAGCACGCTTCAATTCATTCGGACGCTTTGGGCAGGAAACCGGCTTATACCCATACTACATTGGTTACCCTTTCCTTATAAGAGGTTATGAAAGTCAAACGTTTTACAACAACGCCACACAAGGATCAAATGGGTTTACTATTGATCAGTTATCAGGATCAAGAGTAGCGGTGTTCAACTTTGAAATCAGGTTACCGTTCACTGGTCCTGAAAAGCTATCGGCAATTAAATCGAAGTTTTTATTTAGCGAGTTGAACCTGTTTTTTGACGCAGGTTTAGCCTGGAACAGCGGCAACACCATTAAATTTCAAAAAGCACCTGACTTATTATATTACCAGCCCCGTGTTGATGATAACAACAGACCGGTGTTAGACAGTGAAGGAAAACCTATCCTTGATGGGGTTTACAACACCAACCAACGGGTTCCGGCGTTAAGTGCTGGTGTATCATTAAGAGTGAACCTCTTTGGTGCGCTTATATTAGAACCGTACTATGCAATTCCATTCAACCGTACCGATGTTAAAAAACCGGTGTTTGGCCTTAACTTTACCCCCGGCTGGTAATCATGCTTAAATTATAACTTTGAAAGCGGTCTTAGGGTCGCTTTTTTTTACAAAACAAATTTTATAGCAATCAGTAATATAAATACCTACACTATGAAATACTTACTACTGCTTATAGCTACTATACTATCGGTTGCTGCCTCAGCGCAAACCATACCCACGCGCGGCTCTTCATACCAGGACTCGGTAAGGGCAAGCGCTGCTGAAGGAAAAGTGATAATGGTTAATGGGGAGCCTGTTAATAAGGCTATGGATTTCATAGAAAATTTAACAGCATCAAAATCAAACGCAATTTTTTTAAATGCGCTAAGAGTATCAGGGATGTACGGAACCTTAAAAAGCCGTGGGCCTCTTACCCTGCTGCTACCGGCCGATAGTGCTTTGAAGCAACAACTTGCAGCCCGGTTAGATACATTGTTGAAGCCAGCTCACAAATATGAACTGGTAAACCTTTTAAGCTATCATATATTACCCGGCCGTTACACAAGTAAAGACCTGATAAAACTTATAAAAGATACGCAGGGCACGGCTACAATTTTAACGCTTGCAGGCAGTAAATTAACAGCTACCATAAACGAAAACCGAAACCTTATTTTGACCGACAACTCCGGCGGCAAAAGCGTAATTAGTTTGTTCGACATTGAAGAAAGTAACGGCATTATGCATACGTTAAGCAAATGCCTTATCCCTCAAGACCGGGCTTTATAGTGGCCCTTAATTTATATTGTAGCTGTATTATACAGCAAAAGCACGCCTTCTGGCAGCAAGAGATGGTCTTAGCAAAGGTCTCACTCTGGTGTTTTCCATTTGTAAACCAATAGTTAAATCAATCCAATCGGGGTTTACTGCTCTTATCATCTTTTCTTTTTGCGCGCGGGTGAATGTGCTTAAAAGCTTAAAGCGTTCCATTGCCTGCTCTTCTGTGTTAATCTCTTCAAAATATACTAATCGATTTAATTGCTGCGCCTTGTCAAAAAAAAGCGTTGGCATCTCATCATAAAATTTAATTGTTTTTAATATATCGGTGCATAACCCAACATGAAGATTATTGCGATTCCTATCAGTAAGGATATAGATGAAGTGTTTCATTTGATAATATATTTTGCTAAATAGAAATTTGTTACTAATTTTATGAGCATAAATTTACTAACAAATTTAGTATTTCCAAATTTTATGTCAATAATTTCATCCAATATTAAATTCCTTAGAAAGAAGAAAGGTCTTACCCAACAGCAATTTGCCGACGAAATTGGCATTAAACGCTCCCTGGTTGGTGCCTACGAGGAAGACCGTGCCGACCCCAAATATGATTTACTAAAAAAAATAGCATTGTATTTTGAAGTCAGCGTAGATGATTTTATCAATGAAACTATTAACGAAAAATGGGCACCAAAGCCAAAGGGCAATCCGGCTAACCTGCGCGTTTTAAGTATTACAGTTGATAAGGATGAAAATGAGAATATTGAGATGGTACCGGTTAAAGCCAGCGCGGGTTACCTTAATGGCTACGCAGATCCGGAGTACGTATCAAATTTACCGAAGCTGTATTTACCTATGTTTAAACAAGGTACTTACCGTGCATTTGAAATAAAAGGCGACTCGATGCTGCCCTTGGTATCAGGCACTGTAATTATAGGTGAATATGTTGAAAACTGGGCAGATATAAAAGCTGGTGAAACCTATGTTGTATTATCAAAAAATGAAGGCGTGGTTTATAAACGCATTGGCAACAAATACCGCGACAACAAAAAGCTAAAGTTACTGTCTGATAACCCGGCTTACGAGCCATATGAAATTGGCGGAGAAGACATTTTAGAGATATGGAAAGCAAAAGCATTTCTATCTACACATTTGCCCATGCCTACACCTGAGCCCAGCATTGAAAACCTGACCAGCATGATGGCCGAAATGCAAAAATCCATTTCACGTTTGCAAAGCAACAATTAAGTTACAGGCTTGTTATTAAACTCATAGCCAATATCTTTATCAAAAAACTAAACAAACTTAAAATGAAAAAGATCTTTTTGATGTGCTTTTTCCTACTTGGAATTAGCGCTGTAAGCTTTGCCCAAGGTGGCGGAGGCAGAATGGGTGGCAATCCGGAAGAACAAGCTAAACGTTTACAAGCACAGCTTAAGCTTGATGATGCGCAAACCGCAAAAATTAAAGCAATTTACGAAGTGCAGGCAAAAAAACGTGATAGCCTAATGACGGCTACCAACGGTGACCGCCAGGCTATGATGCAGGCATGGCGCCCAATGATGGAAGCATCTAACGTTAAGATTAAAGAGGTATTAACTGCCGATCAGAAAGCAGCCTTTGAAAAATGGCAGGCTGAAAGAGCAAGCAGAATGCGCCAGGGCGGTGGCAACCCTCCCCCGGCACAAAAGTAATTTTAAAAAAAAGCGGCACTTAGCCGCTTTTTTTATTTTTGTATAAAATCAAAGCCATTGGGAGCAAACGCTTACATCGAGAAAAAATTACAGCAGCGGATTGAAAATCAATCATACAGAGAGCTAAAAGCTGAAAGTCATTTGATTGATTTTTCTTCAAATGACTACCTTGGTTTTGCAAGATCACCTCAACTAAAACAGCTTATAGCAGATGAACTTATCGCCCACCCAAATCACTTAAACGGTTCATCAGGCTCCAGACTACTATCGGGCAATACAACGTATTCCGAAGAACTTGAGCTCATGATTGCTGACTATCATAATGCTCATTCCGCTTTGCTTTTCAATTCAGGTTATGACGCCAATCTTGGGCTCCTGTCCTCAGTACCACAGCGTGGCGATACCGTAATACATGATGAGCTTGCACACGCATCAATCATAGATGGTGTAAGGCTTAGCCATGCCGACAGGCTTTCGTTCAGTCACAATGATATTCATGATCTTGAAAGAAAGCTCAGTAAAGCAAAAGGCACCATCTTTATTGTAGTTGAAAGTGTGTATTCAATGGATGGGGATATCGCTCCATTAAAACAACTATGTGAGCTTGCAGAAACGTATAAGGCCGAAGTAATAGTGGACGAAGCGCACGCAATTGGCGTTTTCGGTAAAGGCTTAATATCAAATTTGGGTCTCGAAACAGCAATTTTTGCACGAGTGATAACTTTTGGAAAGGCTATGGGCTGTCATGGAGCAGCAGTACTTGGAGACGCTGTTTTAAAACGTTACCTCGTCAATTTTGCAAGGTCTTTCATCTATACAACCGCAGCATCATTTCATCAGCTGGCAGCAATTAAAATGGCCTATAAGATGCTGGATTTAAACAGTGACGAGTTTTTGAAATTGCAGAAGAATATTGCGCTGTATAACGATCTTATTAACCAAGAAGATCCCAGTCAGAACCTGACTGAAAGCGCAATCAAAACAATAGTCATCGGTGGCAATGATGCCACGAGGCGAATGGCTGAGTTAATTCAGCAAAGCGGTTTTGACGTACGGCCTATTTTGAGTCCTACTGTAAAGGCCGGCACTGAAAGATTACGGATATGCCTGCATTCTTACAACACCAGCCATGAGATGACTACTTTAGTTCAACTAATACAACAATTACATAATGAAAAATAAAGCTCCGCTGTTTGTTACCGGCATTGGTACCGATGTTGGAAAAACAGTAGTATCGGCCATACTGGTCGAACACCTGAAAGCTGACTACTGGAAACCCATACAATCAGGCGACCTGGATAACAGTGACACCATGAAAGTTAAGGCACTAATATCAAACCCAGTTTCGAAATTTTACGAAGAAGCATATCGGCTAAATCAACCATTTTCGCCCCATAAATCGGCACGGTTAGATGGCCTAGAAATTGATCTTGAAAAAATAATTGTGCCAGCAACCGAAAATCAATTAATTATTGAAGGAGCCGGCGGGCTGATGGTGCCATTAAACAATAAACACTTTATTATTGATTTAATTCAAAAGTTCAATGCAGAAGTTATTTTGGTAGTTAAACATTATTTAGGAAGCATTAACCATACGCTGCTCTCACTAGAACTTCTTAAGGCAAGGGGTATACCTGTAAACAGAATTATATTTAACGGAGATAGAGATGAGGATAGTGAAAGTATAATTTTAAGTCATGTAGATGATGCGAAAGTTTACTATACGCCTTTAATTCAAAACATCTCTAACGAGGCTATAAAACTGATTGAATTTAAGTAATCGAAAGGTTCTCGTAACAATTTCGACTAAACGATGAAGGGCAATCTTAAAAAGATTGCCCTTCATTTTGTAAACAAAAAACGGTTTATGGGTTTTGCTCAACCAGAGTATTATTGTTAATCTCTGCTTGTGGAATTAACCATTCCCATCTCACATCTCCTGCCGGAACCTCGAATATACCTGCTAAAGTACCGTCATGGTTTGCACCGTTACGATTAAGAGGTAAATTTAAGCGCTTAAGATCAAGGAAACGGAAACCTTCACCCCAAAGCTCAACACGTCTTTGAGTAAGAATTTCGTTGATTAAAGCATCACCTGAATTTACAGACGTTACATAGCTTGCATCTCTTTGTTTAGCAACAGTAAATAGAGCAGTACGTGCTGCAGCGGTATTGCCTAAACGAGCTTGCGCTTCTGCTTCAATAAGGTACATCTCGCTTGAACGCATAAACGGCATATCTCCCCAGCTATTACTTGCACTGTTAGCCAAAAACTTACGGTTCATGTACGGATAGCGTGATCCACTTGGAGGAACAGGGTAAGATGTGTTAGCTGCCGTTGGATCCCATAATTGCTTTCTTACGTCTGTAGCTGAAATTTGATTATACAATGCTGAATTAATAGCCTTTGGATTTGAACGGATGTTGGTTGAGTTAAAGTTAACCGACATGTACGCAAAGAATGAATAAAAGAAGGTAGTTTGATCAGCAATGTGATTAATACCCCAAATCCACTCTTGATTGGCTAAGTTATTAAAGCCAGCTAAATAGTCAGCATTTGACATTAGCGGATAGCCGGTACGGGCAGCAACAGCCATTTGTGATGCTACAGCGTAGTTACCCTGAGTTAAAGCTACACGAGCTTTGATACCCTGCGCAACGTTCAGGTTAATGTGTGATTTTGTAGATCTCGCGGTTGCTCCGGTTAAAAAGCCAATGGCAGCATCTAAATCTGTATTTATTTGCGCATAAACTTGTGACACGGTTGAACGTGGAAGAGCTGCAACATCAGGGGTAATAAGCAAAGGCACACCCAATTGCGGGTTAGCAGTGTTCTGATCACCATTCCACCTTTTAGCAAATATTTGCACAAGCTTAAAGTGTGCATAAGCACGCATTGCCAATGCCTCACCTTTAATAACACGCTTCTCGGCTTCAGAACCGGTCGCTGCATCAATTTGGTCTAATATTTTATTGGCATTAGCAATAAGGCGGTAATGATAACGGTAAACAAAGTCTACCTGTCCTGCATTCACGGTCCGGTGAGTAATCCATCTGTAAACACTGTTAAACCAACCGTTACCGGCGTTGGTGTTAACAAGGTCCTCTCCCATCATATCCATATCAATCATTACCGACCCTTCACCACCTTCATCCTGGTTACTGTACTGGCTATACATGGCACGATAGATACCATTCATTGCCGACATAGCATTTTTAGTTGTTGTGAACAACAACCCGGGAGCTACCTGGTCGGTAGGTGCTGTATCTAAAAATTCTTTGTTACATGAAGGCAATATTGCAGAAGCAGCCATCAATGCACAAAAACTGTATATAAATCTCTTTTTCATTTTCTTCTGTATTATAAAGAAACATTTAAACCTAAACTAAGAATACGTTGTGGAACGTAAGCATTTGTTACAGTACCACCAACAGTTTGCGAAGCGTCCATGCCTTTACGTGAACCTATCATATAAAGGTTTTCGCCGCTGAAGAATATACGTGCATTTTTAACCTCAACTTTGCTGATAAGTGACTTAGGTAAGTTGTAAGTTATAGTTGCATTTCTGAACCATAAGTAAGATGCACTGGTTAACCAACGGCTTGAACCTGCATACAAGTTAGCAGCATTCGCCTGATCTAACCTTGGGATGCTGGTAATATCGCCAGGATTGTGCCAGCTGTTCAACGCGTCTTTGTGTATACCACCACCGTAGCTACCAACGCTCATCAAGCTTGCATAATTAGTATCATAAATTTTACCACCTAATTGGTAATTTACCAAGAAAGAGAATGTAAAATCTTTATAAGTGAACGTGTTAGTTACTGCACCTGAAAGATCAGGTAGTGCAGAGTCACCAGTGTAATCTAACAGAGCATCACTTTGGCTGGTAGTTACGCTTTCGCCGTTAACAGTACGTAAATTAGCAGCAGCAGTGCCTGGTTTAGGTACATATAAAGCAGCACCATCAGCAGGGTCTACACCTTTATAAATACGGGTGTAAAAATCATAGCGAGATCTTCCTTCTTCCAAACGAACAATACCGTCAACAATTGGAGCAGCATTAGGTAATTCTAACACTTTGTTTTTCAAACGGGTAAAGTTTGTATTAAGATTCCAGTTAAAGTTTTTAGATCTAACCACATCTCCTGATAAGCTTAACTCAAAACCACGGTTTGAAAAACGGCCAATGTTATCATATTGGTTAAGGTAACCGCTTGATCTTGGAAGCGGCACAAGGAACACCAAGTTGTTTGTACCTCTGTCAAAGTACTCAAATGTACCTTGTAGCCTGTTTTTGAATAAACCAAACTCAAGACCAATATCAGTCATGCGCTGAGTTTCCCATTTGATGTTAACGTTTCCTAAGGTAGTTGCTGCTATAAAGCCAGGCTCTAAAGCGTTGTTTGCAGGGTTATAAAAGGTTTGGTAACTATATAATCCAGGGATGTCTTTGTTACCTACTGTACCCCAGCTGCCACGAAGTTTTAACAAATCAACCCAGCTAACTGCTCTCATGAAATCTTCACGATCAATTCTCCAGCCGGCACCAAATGATGCAAAGGTACCCCAACGGTTCTCAGAAGAAAGTTTAGAAAGACCATCTCTTCTAACGCTGGCTTCTAATAAGTACTTATCATCATAGTTATAATTAAAGCGAGAGAAGTAACCTTCAATACGGAACCTGTCTTTATATGATGATACGTTACCTGTAGTAGTAAAGTTATTTAATTCAGAGTTGCCTGGTAAAACAACGTTTGTACGACCTGCAGTTAATTGATCTTCGAAAGTTGAATAGTTTTCATGACCAATTAAAGCAGTAATACCATGCTTATTTATGTTTTTAGTATAGGTTAAAGTTTGGAATAAGTTGTAAGTAGTATTCAGCGTACGTGTTCTGAAAGCACGACCGGCAGGAGCACCGTCACCTACTACTTCATTATCGTAAGAGTCGTCATACAAATTGCTGTAATCGGCTGCAATGTTTTGTGTGAACTTGAAATCTTTTAAGAAAGTTATCTCAGCATATGCACGCGCAGTTAACACGTTACGACGTAAATTGGCTTGATTCAATTCAGTCTCTTGAACAATGTGACGTCCAGGGCTAGCACCTGATGCACGACCTGGAACACCTAAAGCTGTTAATCCACCTAAATCATATATACGTTTACCGGTACCGTCAAGCAAGTATTCGCCAGTAGTTGGGTTATGGGCGTACACATTATAGATAGGAGCAATATTACGGCTGAAGTAGAATGGGTTAACGTATGAAGTACTACCGCTACCTACTAAGTTTTGCTCAGTAAAGTTGCCTGATAAGTTAGCACCTGTTTTTAACCATTTAACCGGCTGAATATTTGCGTTGATACGACCGGTGATTCTTCTGAAATCAGATTTACGTGCAAAACCGTTTTCTTGGGTGTAACCCAATGAAGAAAAGAAATCGCCTTTGTCAGTACCTGAACCATAGTTTACAGAGTAGTCTTTACGGTCACTGGTTCTTTGAGTGGCTTTTAACCAATCAAGATCATCATAACGCAGTTGAGCAGCAGGATTTAAAACACCGTTAACATCAACAAGTTGTGTACTTGGAACATTGAAAGGATTGTTGCTTGCAGCATATCTTCCGCTTAACACTAAAGAACCTAATACCTGAGATATATCTTGATAAGTACGGCCATTTAATGTTTGCAGGTTGTTTGCATTGCGAGTTCCTAAACCAGATGCGATAGTATTTGCCTGGTCGCGGGTTAGAGGATTACTTGCTGCGTAAACTAAACTGTTACGGTAAGTTTCCCAGGCTACAGGATAGTATTGGTAAGCATCTAAGCGGTCATACTCAGGAATGGCACGTGAAATAATAGCTTGTGTAGCTTTAACGCTTAACTGAGATGTACCTTTTTTACCTCTTTTAGTAGTAATCATAATTACACCGTTAGCAGCGCGTGCACCATATAAAGCAGTAGCACTTGCGTCTTTCAACACGGTCATGTTCTCAATATCTTCAGGGTTGATGTTTGATATCGCACCTTCATACTGAACACCATCAACTACATACATTGGGCCGTTGCCAGAGTTGAATGATCCAACACCGCGGATACGGATGGTTGGCGTGCTGCCCGGAACACCTGAAGATGGCAATACCTGCACACCTGGGGTAATACCGGCAATAGCATTCAAAGCATTTGATACTGGACGATTGCCTATATCTTTTGCTCCAATTGCAGCAGCGGAACCAGTGTAAGTATCCTTTTTAGCAGTACTGAATGGAAGTACAACAACTTCGCTCAGTTGGTTGGGAACTGCCGAAAGGGTAACGTTCATTCCGCTTGACGCAGCTACTTCTTTAGTAGCAAAACCAAGAAAAGAAAATACAAGTGTACCATTTTGAGGCACTTGAAGGGTAAAACGACCATCTGCACCTGTTTGAGTTCCAAACTTAGAGCCTTTGATGGTTACACTCACCCCTGCCAAAGGTAAGCCGTCATCATTTCCGGTCACTTTGCCGGAAATTGATTGATTTTGCGCATAAGCCTGTATAGAGCTTACGACAAACAAAACCCAGAAGAATTTGAGTAAAATTCTCTTCATTTGTTAATTGTTTGAGTTAATAAATAGTTTTCAAAAGTGAAAATTATAAATTCGATTCGATAAATCATAGAAATTTTGAAGATATTTTTAAAAAAAGTCCATTTTTTTGGAAATCGTAGAAATTTACACCCCATTTTACTCACGGACTGCCGATTTTGTGTAAGTAAATATCCAAATCATAAAGATTTAATTAAAAAAGCGGATAGTTAATACTATCCGCTTTCAAATTTGACAATAGAAAGTCTATTGTAATAAAAATGTGATACTAAACCTTAGGTAAATTAGGAAGTTTTCAAATTACATCCGTTCTGGAACCTCAATTCCTAACATTTGCATACTTTTTGACAGAATTTGTGCTGTTTTTTTTGATAATCCACCTCTGAAATAGACTAAATTTTGAGATTCGGCTTGTAATACTGAATGCTCATGATAAAATTTATTATATGTTTTAGCTAATTCATAAGCGTAATTAGCAACAGCAGACGGATTATATTCCTTAGCAGCTTGTAAAATCACGTCAGTAAACTGAGATTGTAAAATAATAAGGTCTCTTTCCTCGTTTTGCAATGAGGCTGGTAGCGAAATATCTGATCCAATATTCTGAATTTTACTGAGTACCGACTTTATCCGTGCATGAGTATACTGAATAAACGGACCAGTATGACCTTGAAAATCAACTGACTCATTTGGGTCAAATAACAAACGCTTTTTAGGATCAACTTTTAAAAGGAAGTATTTTAAAGCACCCATACCTATTATATAATACAAGTGTTGCTTATCAGCTTCTGCCAAATCACCTGTTTTACCTAGCGCTTCAGTTTGCTCTTTAGCAGTGCGCTCCATTTCGGCGATCAAGTCATCAGCATCAACCACTGTACCTTCTCTTGACTTCATTTTGCCGGATGGAAGATCAACCATGCCGTATGAAAGATGGTACAATCCGTTTGCCCAGGCTTTGCCAAGCTTTTGCAGAATCAGGAAAAGCACTTTAAAATGATAGTCTTGCTCGTTGCCTACAACATATATCGACTCATCCATTCCAAAGTCATCATACTTGAGTTGGGCAGTGCCTAAATCCTGCGTTATATATACTGATGTACCGTCGGCACGAAGAACTAATTTTTGGTCAAGACCGTCTTCAGTTAAATCAATCCATACCGAGCCATCTTCTTTTTTAAAGAACACGCCTTTTGCAAGTCCTTCCTCAATAATATCTTTACCTAGTAAATAGGTATTGCTTTCGTAATAGTATTTATCAAAATCAACGCCCAATTTTTTGTAGGTCTCGGTGAAGCCATCATAAACCCAGGTATTCATGGTCTTCCAAAGCTCAATTACCTCTTCATCGCCCGCCTCCCATTTTTGTAGCATTTGCTGAGCTTGTAAAATAAGTGGTGCCTGCTTTTTCGCTTCTTCCTCAGTTTTTCCTTCTTCTTTAAGCTGATCTATCTGCTTTTTATATTCTTTATCAAAAACCACATAGTACTTCCCTACCAAATGATCACCTTTCATTCCGGTTGATTCCGGCGTTTCACCGTCACCAAATAACTGCCAGGCTAACATTGACTTACATATATGTATACCCCTATCATTAACCAAATTGGTTTTGATCACCTCATAACCTGCAGCCTGTAATATTGCAGCTACTGAGTAACCTAACAAGTTGTTACGCACATGTCCCAAGTGTAATGGCTTGTTTGTATTTGGAGATGAATACTCCACCATCACCTTTTTACCGTTAGCCGGCAACGTTCCAAAGTTTTTATCTTCAGATATTCCTTTGAATACATTAAGCCAATAGCTATCAGCAATTGAAATATTCAAAAAACCTTTAATAATGTTAAATCCTGCTACCTCGGGTACGTTAGCTTGCAGGTACTCGCCAATTTCCTGGCCGGTTTGCTCAGGACCCTTGCGCGATACTTTGGTAAAGGGAAAGGTTACTATTGTTATCTGCCCTTCAAACTCTTTGCGGGTTTGTTGCAGGTTTACATCCTGTAGGGTTATAGTTGCGTTATATAAATGCTCAACAGCTTTTACGGTGGCGTTGGTAATAAAGTCCATCGCGCAAAATTAATTAAATTGGCTTAACCTCATGCCTATATTTAAATTCATTATATTGAATAACTTTGAAGCTTACAATTACTTATGGCACTAGTATCAAACAAACTAAATATCAATGTCACTTCTGAAATAGGAACGCTTAAAGCATTACTCATTCACAGTCCTGATAGTGGTTTGGGTAAGGTAGTGCCTTCAAAGGCGCAAGATTGGTTATTTGAAGACATTGTTCATTTGGATACCATGCGCAGCAATGAGTATGACTACTATATAAAACTGTTACTTTACTTTTTAGATGCCGGCAAAATAAAAGGCCGCCTTGCACAAATTGATTCTGCGGAAAGCGAACGGACCTTTTACAAACCCGATCACAAAGACTTTTACGCGTCAGATAAAGTTATAGAAATACAAACCCTGCTGGCTGACATTCTTCACGACAGTGTGATTCGTGAAAAGCTTACTGCATCTGTTTGTGCTATTGAAAGCTGCAATTACAGATTGCAGGAGAAATTAAACGGAATTTCGCCTGTTGAATTGGCAAAAATATTTATTTCGGGTGCGCTTGATAAGGACAATATGATATTTGCGCCCATACCCAATCTCATTTTCTCGCGCGATATTGGCATTACCATCAATAACTATATACTTATAAATAAACCGGCTAAAAAAGCCCGCTCACGCGAGACACTGCTTGCCAGATATATCTTGTTTAATCATCCCATTTTTGAAAATCATCGCAACAACATTTTAGAGATAGCCGATTCCATTCAGCATTTTTTACGCCCCGGCAAAGATCAGGATGAGAAAACTACATTAGAAGGTGGTGATGTGATGGTAGTTAGCCCAAATCACGTCATTATAGGCTGCAGTGAGCGCACATCGCTTAGCGGAGCTCAACAAGCCCTAAAGTTATTATTCGATCACAAAGTGATTGAGAAGGTAACTATACTTAAAATACCGCATAAGCGCGATTACATGCACATTGATACGGTGTTTACACAAGTAAAACGAGACACTTGGGTAATTTTAGGTTCACTCGCAAAAAACGAAAACAAAAAAGAATCGCAAGACCCCATCAATTATTTTGGAGAGAAAAAGCAAAAAGATAAAGTTGAAATAGTTCAATTTACCATTGGTAAAAGCAAACCACGCACTTTTGATAGTATTGAAATTTTACTTGACGACGTAAGTGTTAACGACTTAAAAAGCAATACCAAAACTAAGTTTATATACTCCGGCAATAACACTTTTCCTTTTGATGCACGTGAGCAATGGACCGACTCATGCAACCTGTTAGCATTGCGCGAGGGTGTGGTATTAGGTTATGATCGTAACGACAAAACGGTAGATGCATTTAAGCAAAACGGCTTCCAAATTGTAAAAGTAGCCGAACTGCTTCAAGATATGGAAAACGGAACCACAAACCCGCAGGAGATGCGGGATACACTAATATTGATGCCATCATCAGAGTTATCCCGCGCAAGAGGCGGTTTCCATTGCATGAGTTTACCTCTATTAAGAGATGAGCTAAAATAATGTACTAAGAGCGTGAAAATAAGTCGGCATCTTTATGTTGCTGGATAAACACCTGCCTGTATTGATTAAGTAATCCTGATTTTGATACAAAGCCAATAAATTTACCATTACGGATAACAGGCAACTGCCATACATCTAAATGGTCAAATACATTCATTACGCTGCTTACCGGCTGGTTATAGCTGATCAGCGCTGGTGGGTCAACCATTATATCTTCAACTTTTGCATCGGGCTGATTGGCTTTGAATAACTGCTTACGTATTTCGTCCATCCATATTACGCCCTCAAGCTCCTTATCATCATTTAAAACAGCAAAAATATTTGCAGTACCTGCTGATAATATATTATAAAGTTCGGCAACCGGCATATCTCGCCTAAGTGCTACATATTGACGGTTAACCAACGAATCGAGCCTCATAGTATTCAACATACTGAAATCCTGATCAGGGTGTATGTCCTTTTCATGTATAAGCGTATGCCAGTAAGCATTGTGCTTGTTAAACAACCTTGATATAATGTATGATATAGCCGAGACGATCATCAGTGGTATAAACAAAATATATCCACCAGTTATTTCGGCAATCAAAAATATAGCTGTTAACGGAGCATGCAACACGCCGCTTAAAGCCCCGGCCATGCCAACTGCTATAAAGTTACTGGTGTTTAAATGTATTAAACCTGTTTGATTTACACCGTAAGCTAATAGCAAGCCCAAAAATGCACCCGTAAACATGGTAGGTGCAAATGTACCGCCGTTACCACCAGAGCCCAATGTTATACCCGCCGCCACAATTTTAATAAGTACAAGTGCAGCAATAAACAGCAGCATTACCCACGGTTCAGATAACCAATCGGCATATAAAGATTCTTCTTTTAAAACATCAATGTTGCCATTCAATATAGCCTGCAGGTAATGATAACCTTCGCCCAAAAGCGGAGGGAATAATAATATCAGCACGCCTAACATAAGCCCGCCGGCCAGTGCACGAGTATATCTATTCAGTTTAGGTAGTATTCCTTTCTCTAAACCATGGCCAACTTTATTAATGTACACAGCAATCAAACCACTTAATACCCCAAGTATAGCATAAAATGGCAATGCCTTAACTAGCCATCCCTCGGTTACCAGGTGAAACAGCTGTTGTGAATTAAGCAACTTTGCTACTACAACCCCTGTAGCAGATGCTATAAGCAGTGGTATAAAGGTTGGAATGGTTATCTCCCCTATCAATATCTCTAACGCAAACAGCACCCCTGCTATTGGGCTGTTAAATACGGCAGCAATGCCCGCTGCCGAACCGGCTGCAAGTAAAACAGTTTTTTCGTACGTACTTAATTTGAAAAATCGCCCGGCGTTGGAACCAATGGCTGCACCGGTGACTACAATTGGCGCCTCCAAACCCGATGATCCACCAAAACCCACAGTTAGCGAACTGCTTACCAGATGTGCGTAAGCGTTATCATGCGGTACATTAGCCTGATGCCGCTTAATGTTCATAAGTATGTTACCAATACCCTTTTGCATCCTGTCGCGGTTTATAAAATGCTGGTAAGCTACGGTTATTAGTATGCCCAAGGCAGGCAGTAGCAAGTAGCTATAATGATACGGCACCTGTGATGCCAGGTTTCGGCTCAACTCTTCCATAAAGTGAACCAAAAACTTTAAAACTACCGCTGCCAAACCACCAAGTAACCCTACCAGCACACTGCAGTATATTAAAAAATTGCGTTGCGATGGCTGCCGGGTGCGCCAGTGGTTTACAATAACAAGTAGCTTTTTTATCATAGTTAAAGGATGCGAAGTAAGCAAAGTAACAAAATTTAAAACCCTAAGCCGTATATTTGACCATGATTTCTGAGCAAAGATACGATCAGCGCGGGGTATCAGCCTCTAAAGATGATGTGCACGCCGCTATCAAAAACATTGATAAAGGCCTTTATCCTAAAGCTTTTTGTAAAATAATACCCGATATATTAACCAACGACCCGGCGTACTGTAATATTATGCACGCCGATGGTGCAGGCACTAAGTCATCACTGGCTTACGTGTACTGGAAACAAACCGGCGACCTTTCTGTTTGGCGCGGTATAGCGCAGGATGCCATTATCATGAATCTTGATGATTTGCTTTGCGTTGGCGCTACAGATAACATCTTGCTGTCATCTACCATTGGCCGCAATAAAAACCTTATACCCGGCGAGGTTATTGCCGCCATTATAAACGGCACCGAAGAAATTTTGGAAGAGTTACGCAGTCACGGCATAGGGATTTACTCTACAGGAGGTGAAACCGCCGATGTGGGCGATTTGGTACGTACTGTAATAGTAGACTCTACCGTTACCTGCCGCTTAAAACGCGATGATGTAATATCAAACCGCATTAAACCCGGTAATGTGATTGTGGGCATGGCTTCATACGGTAAGGCCACTTACGAAAAAGAGTACAACGGCGGCATGGGCTCAAACGGCTTGACCTCTGCCCGTCATGATGTGTTTAACAAAACCGTAGCACAACAATTTCCTGAAAGTTTTGACCCTGCTGTTCCGGAAAGTCTTGTTTTTTCGGGCGGAAAAAACCTGACCGACTTAATTGATATTGGTAACGGGCAAACTGTTACCGCCGGCAAACTGGTGCTATCTCCAACCCGCACTTACGCACCGGTAATAAAAGCTATTTTAGATAAATACCGTAGCCAGATTGATGGCATGGTACATTGCAGTGGCGGTGCTCAAACCAAGGTACTTCACTTCGTTGATGATGTGCATGTTATCAAAGATAACCTGTTTCCTATCCCGCCGCTGTTTAAACTTATACAGCAGGAATCAGGCACTGAGTGGCAGGAAATGTATAAGGTATTCAATATGGGTCATCGTATGGAGGTTTACGTTTCTGAAGAAATTGCTGCCGACATTATCAACATCTCTCAAAGCTTCGGTATTGAAGCCCAAATTATAGGTCGTGTTGAGGAAGGCAAAAAGCAAGTAACTGTAAAATCAGAGTTTGGTGAATTTATTTACCATTAACATATTGTTTAAAATATAAGCTAAACGGAAGCTGCCTCTTAAACCAGGCAGCTTTTTTTGTGTCTAAACGTTTCAATTATCAAACAATACTGTTTGGATATGCTTATAATTTAACCAGTTACTTATAATATACCACATATGAAAACCTTAAAATATCTGATTTTTTTTACCGTTGCACTTGGCTTTGCCTTTACAAGTGAAGCGCAGGATTCTGACAGCACAAAGAAAGCAAAGCATGTACATAAAGACATGAAAGCAGAGGAGGTTAAACAACTGCTTGATAGCAAAAGCTTTGTTTTTAAAGCTGAATATGCAAACCCGCTGGGCGGGCCGTATACTACTCTTAACGGCAGAATGTTCAACCTTTCGCCTGATGGAACGGGCCACATTTACCTGAACTACAATTATGACGTACGTATAAAGCCAGATTCGGTAATTGCGTTCCTCCCTTATTTCGGGCGTGCAACCATGGCCGTTCCTTATGGCACCAACAGCGATAATGGCGTGCAGTTTACATCAACAAAATTTGAATACGGATCAAAAGTTGGCAAAAAGGGAAATACCACTATTACGATCAATCCGAAGGATGCAAGATACACTAACCGCATGATTTTGGATGTTACAACCAGCGGCCGTGCAACGCTGCAGGTGCTTAGCAATAACAAAAATTCTATCTCATATGACGGCTACATTGCCGAAAAGTAGTCGATCGAGCAATATTATTTACAAAGCCGCTGTTAAGTTTGTTAATAGCGGCTTTGTTGTTTAGCTAATCTTGCTACGCCTTATTTTAAACGATTATAAATTATTCAACAAGTGCTTTTGCACCTACAAATAATTGTATAATGCGTTACCTAATTATAATTAATCCTTACATCGTACCTAAATTGCTGGTATATAATTATGAAAGTTGAAGACGTACAGGCCCATGTAGCCAAAATAGATGTTAACATGCTCGAAATTGAGCTTCGGGCTGTGGTAAGCGGCGAAGTAAGGTTTGATAATGGTAGCCGTGCAACTTATTCTACCGATGGCTCCAACTACAGGCAAATTCCTATAGGCGTTGTTCTACCCAAAACGCGCGAAGACATCATCAATACTGTTGCCATTTGTAATAAATATAAAGCACCTGTATTATCTCGCGGTGGTGGCACCAGCTTAGCAGGCCAGTGCTGCAACATTGCGGTGGTAATGGATATGACCAAATACTTTAACAGCATTTTAAGTGTTGATAAAGAAAAAATGGAAGCCAAGGTAGAGTCAGGTATCGTACTTGATGAGTTACGCAAAGTAACTGAAAAAGAGGGCATAACATTTGGTCCTGATCCGGCTACGCATAATCATTGCGCGCTGGGCGGCATGTTGGGTAATAACTCATGTGGTACACACTCTATAATGGCTCAAAATGCCGGCCGGGGTTCGCGTACGTCTGATAATACCGAGCGCCTCACCGTGCTTACCTATGATGGGTTGGTACTTGATGTTGGTCCTACCACTGAGGAAGAGTTGGAACAGATCATTAGTGAGGGCGGTCGTAAAGGTGATATCTATAAACGATTAAAGGGCATACGCGATAAATATGCAGATTTGATACGTGCACGGTTCCCAAATATTCCAAGGCGCGTATCGGGTTATAATATTGATGAGCTTTTACCTGAAAACGGCTTTAATGTTGCGAGGGCACTTGTTGGTACCGAGGGTACGTGCGTAACCATATTAGATGCTACGCTTAATCTTATACCCCGCCCCAAATATCGGGCACTACTGGTTTTAGGTTATCCCACCATTTATGAAGCTGGGAAGCACTCCAGTCATATACGCGAAATGAAGCCTATTGCTATTGAGGCAATTGATGATAAGCTGATCATCTTTATGCATAAGAAGGGTTTGCGCGTAGATGATTTAACGCTTTTGCCCCCGGGCAAAGGATGGCTGCTGGTTGAATTTGACGGACATAGCCAGCAAGAAGCCGACAACAAGGCGGTTGAGGTAATGAAGCGTTTAGAGGCCGAGGGCGATTGTCCTCAAATGCAGTTATTTTATGATTTGGGTCAGGCTCAAAAAATATGGGAAATACGCAAAGCCGGCCTCGGTGCTACGGCATTTGTACCAGGCATGGCCGATACCTGGGAAGGCTGGGAAGACGCTGCAGTACACCCAGACCATGTAGGCCCATACCTCGAAGATTTTTATAAACTGATGGATAAGTACCAATATGACGGCGCTCTTTACGGCCACTTTGGCGATGGTTGCATGCATACACGCATCAACTTTGACTTTTCATCAGAAGAAGGATTAGAGAAGTACCGCAACTTTACTGTTGAGGCAACGGAACTTGTGCTGAAATATGGCGGTTCACTCTCGGGAGAGCATGGTGACGGACAATCACGTGCCGACCTTTTAGAAATGATGTTTGGTGAAGAGCTTATGCAGGCTTTTCGTGAGTTTAAAGAGATATGGGATCCGGAGTGGAAAATGAACCCCGGTAAGGTGATTGACCCATACGGACAAACAAGCAATTTACGCTTAGGCCCCGACTATAATCCGCCTAAACTAAAAACGCACTTCAGCTTTCCTGAAGATGGTGGCAGCTTTGCCCACGCCACCATACGGTGTGTTGGCGTAGGCGAATGCCGTAAACACGAAGGTGGCACCATGTGCCCGAGCTTTATGGCTACACGCGAAGAGCAGCATTCCACCCGTGGCCGTTCAAGGCTATTATTTGAGATGCTGGAAGGCGATGTGATTACCAAAGGCTGGAAAAGCGAAGAGGTTAAAGAAGCACTTGACCTTTGTCTGGCTTGTAAAGGCTGTAAAAGTGATTGCCCGGTAAACGTGGATATGGCAACTTACAAAGCCGAGTTTTTATCACATTATTATGAGGGCAAAATGCGCCCACGGTCGGCTTATGCCTTTGGCTGGATTTACTGGTGGACACGCCTTGCCTCATTAGCACCTGAGGTTGCAAACTTTTTTACCAGCAACCCGTTCACAGCAAAAATTGCAAAAAAAATGGCAGGGGTTACGCAGAAACGTGACATACCACAGTTTGCCAAATTCAATTTCAGAGACTGGTTTTATAAACAACCGCGTAAAAACATCAACAAAACCCAGGTGATTTTATGGGCCGATACCTTTAATAATTACTTCAAACCTGATACACTCGTTGCCGCTAAGGATGTACTTGAGGCTGCAGGTTTCAAAGTGATTGTGCCTAAGCAAATACTTTGCTGCGGCAGGCCTCTCTATGACTTTGGTATGCTTGACACCGCCAAGCGACTATTAAAAGATATTTTAAGCAGCCTAAAAGAGGAAATTAAGCAAGGTATACCTATTGTTGGACTGGAACCAAGCTGTGTAGCTGTATTCAGAGACGAAATGACCAGCCTACTGCCAGACCGTGATGATGCCAAGCGTTTGCGCAATCAGGTGTTTACAATATCTGAGTTTTTGGTTAAGTACGCGCCCGATTTTAAAGTACCGCAGTTAAATAAGAAGGCAATAGTGCACACACACTGCCATCACAAGGCTATTATGAAAACTGAGGCTGATAGCAAAACGTTAGACAAAACCGGTCTTGATTATGAGCATCTGAAAACAGGTTGCTGTGGCATGGCTGGTTACTTTGGCTACGAAGAAGGTGCTCATTATGATGTTGGCTTAGCCGTAGGCGAGCAGGTGTTGCTTCCATCAGTTCGTGAAGCTGCAAAAGAAACCCTGGTTATAACCGACGGGTTCAGCTGCCGTGAGCAAATAGAACAAGGCACCGACCGCGAGGCCCTGCACACTGCACAAGTACTGCAAATGGCGCTTAAGCAGCAAGGGCACAATAAAAACGAGGCTTACCCGGAGAAACCTTACACCGTTAAACCACATATACCACGAGGAACCTTAAAGCGGTATGCGTTACTGGGCGGTATTACCCTAGCTGTTGCTGCTACCGTAACTGCAATTATAAAGCTTAGAAAATAGCACTCGAAAATAAGGCTGAACAATGCATTTGTTCAGCCTTATTTTATTACAATACGTCTTTGAGGACGTTCCAAACATTATCTGCAACAATCTTAGCACCATCGGGGTTAGGGTGAATGCCATCATCCTGATTAAGTTTTGCTATTCCACCTACGTCTTCCAGTAAAAAAGGGATCAAGATCATCTTGTTCTTCTCGGCCAATTTGGTAAATACAGCCTTAAATCTGTTAGCATAATCGGCCCCCATACTTGGCGGAACTTGCATGCCTGCCATTACCAACTTAGCTTCGGGGTATTTCGCCTTCACCTTATCAATAATAAATTGCAGGTTACGGGTTGTTTCGCTTACCGGCATGCCACGCAAACCATCATTGGCACCTAATTCAAGTACAAAAACATCTATCTTTTGCTTTAAAACCCAATCAATTCTGGTTCGTCCGCCCGCGCTTGTTTCACCGCTATTACCTGCATTGATGACCGTATAAGGCAACTTTTCACTGTTTATCTTTTGCTGAATAAGGCTTGGATATGAATCCGTAGCCGGATCATCCAACCCGTAGCCAGCAGTTAAGCTGTCGCCAAAAAACAATACTGTTTTAGTGGGTTTGCTCTTCGCGCTATCATTCATACTGTCTGCAGTGGCTGTGGTATCAGCCTGTTTAGTGCTAGTGCCGCTTTCACAGGCTGTGAAGCTTAAAAGGCTTAAAGAAGTTAGTAAGGCAACAAACGTTTGCTTGCTCATAGATAAATATTATTTATGTCTCAGATCGTAATATTTCAAGCGGAGGGCGGTTAAGCACTCCCCTGCTGTTTAACAATCCAATAACAATTGTAAGGCCAATAGTTAACGCAAGTAAAATTGCAGCAGGCATCAGGCTTATATTAAACGGCACCTCAAAGGTATATTTAGCCAGCAGCCATCCACCTGCTATAGCCAGCAAAATTCCGGTTAAAGCCGATAAGGCCCCCAGGAAAAAATACTCTAATGCCGATATCCATAAAATTTGTGTGCGGCTGCCGCCTAAAGTTCTCAGCAATACACTTTCCTTTATACGTTGATACTTACTTATCCGTACAGATGCAATTAGCACTATCACACCGGTTGCTATACTGAAACCGCTCATAAAACGTATAACATATCCAATTTTATCCAATATTTCATCCAGCACTGTTAATACCAGGCCTAAATCAACAATTGATATGTTTGGATATTCTTTTACTACCGCGCCTTGATATTTTGCTGATACCTGAGCAGAGGGCACATGTGTAAGCAACACATGAAATTGCGGCGCCTGTTCCAACACACCGGTTGGGAAAACAACCTGGAAATTGGTTTGCACCTTATTCCAGTTTACCTTGCGCAGGTTAGCTACATAAGTATTTACTAAAGAACCTTGAACGTTGAAGGTAATTTTGTCATTCAGCTTCAAATCAAGGCGGTTAGCCATACGTTCATCTACTGAAACCGGAATATCACCTTTTTCCGGAGCTTCACCAGTCCATTTTCCAGACGCTATCTTCTCTGATGATATCAGTTGATTACGGTAAGTTACGCGGTACTCATAACCGAAGGCGCGCCTCTTATCATCGTAAGTGCTATCCTTTGGTAAACTACCGGCTGTTTTGCCGTTTATGTTATCAATACGTATGGTAACAATGGGCACCTGTTGTATAACAGGCAGCTTATACTTCTTAGTAATATCCAGCACCCCTTTTTCCTGTGGGGTTTGTATATCAAAAAGTACCATATTGGGCTGGTTACCGCTGGCAGATAGTGTTACCTGCTTAATTAAAAGGCTCTGAACAAATATTAGCAGGCAAATAAACGCCGTACTTAAACCAATTGATACCATTAATATTACGGTTTGATTGTTTGGCCTGTATAAGTTAGCAAAACCCTGCCGCACCAGGTAACTCCACGACGCCTTTACAATAAGCCGTATTACGCGCATGAGTAATACCGCCATTAAAGCCAATATTAAAAACGAAACTACAACTGCTACGGTAAAGGCGGCACTTCCCTGCCAGTTGCCCAATTGCAGATAGCTAAACACCGCTACAAAGGCTAAAACTAAAATATAAACAACCCACCGTAACGGATCAATCTTAGAAACTGACGATTCAAAAGCAGACCTTAACGTATTTAGCGGCGATATTTTACGTATGCTTACCAAAGGCAGCAGTGCAAACAGTATTGATATAATTACACCTAATACTACGCCCTGGGTTAACGCCGGCCAGGATACCGACACTGATATATCAAAAGGAATAAAGTCCTTTAACACCATTGGCAATAAATGCTGTACAAGCGTACCTAGTGCAGCACCTATAATTGAACCAATTAAGCCCAGGCAGGCAATTTGAATAAGAAATATTAGGAATGCCTCAGATGCCTTGACCCCTAAGCAACGCAACACCGCTATGGACGCCACTTTTTCGCGTATATAAATTTGTGTAGCGCTTGCTACCCCTATGCAACCAAGTAACAGGGCAATAAAACCAACTAATGAAAGAAATTTATTCAGGTCACTAAATACACGCCCTGTATTTTCTTTCCGGGTTTGTATGGTTTCATAGCGCAGGTTAGCTTTATCAAGCTTTTGCTTATCAAGTTTTTCGGCAAGTGCGTCAACATTAGTGGTATCATTAAACTTGTAATAAAAGCTATAGCCTATGCGGCTGCCTTTATCAACAAGTCCGGTTTCATCAAGGTACTGTAGCGGTATATATACAACAGGTGCCACACCTGCAGCAAGTCCGCTTTGACCGGGAGCCTGTTTTAAAACTCCTTTAATAGCAAATGCTGTCTTCCCTATCTTTAACGAGTCGTTCAAACTTGCTTTGTATTGCTCCATTAAAGAAGCATCAACCAGCGCGTATCTGCCTGTTCTGAACTCTTTTGATGCTGATTCAGGTGTTGCATCAATCGTACCATAGAAGGGAAAATCTCCCTGTAAAGCACGTATTTGTACCAACCTTGTTGCGTTACTCTTCACAAAGTAAACCATTGATGCAAAGTTGCGCTCTTGTGATCGCTCACTACCTAAAGTATCAAGCAGTTTTTGTATACCCTTTTCGGGAGCTTTGTTACCCGATATCACCAAGTCTGCTCCTAACAGGGTAGCCGCCTGCTTGTCAATATCTGCACGCAAATTGTAGCCAAAAGAATAAATGGCAACTAAAGCTGCTATACCTAAAGTGATTGATGATATAAAGAGAAGAAGTCGTGAGCGATTGCGCCTGCTATCGCGCCAGGCCATGGTAAACAGCCATTTAAAGTTAACCGTACGCCTCAAATCAACATCATTACTATGCTTGCTCATTGTAGGTTGTTGGTTTTATCGTCAGCAACTAATTTGCCTCCCTTAATACGTAATATGCGTTGCGTTTTACCGGCAAGCTCCAAATCATGTGTAACTACAACAAGTGTTGTACCTGCATCACGGTTAAGGTCAAAGAGTAATCTTTCTACCTTTTCGCCAGTTTCAGTATCAAGGTTACCGGTAGGTTCATCGGCAAATAGTATTTTAGGCTGATTGGAAAAAGCGCGCGCAATTGAAACGCGCTGCTGCTCCCCGCCTGATAATTGCGTTGGATAATGGTGGCTACGGCCCGATAATCCAACCTTATCCAGCAAGTCCATTGCGCGTGCTTTAATATTGCGCTCGCCGCGTAACTCCAAAGGCACCATCACATTCTCTAAAGCCGTTAGTGTAGGCAATAACTGAAAGTTTTGGAATATAAAGCCTACAAATTGATTACGCACCTGCGCACGTTTGTCTTCATTTAAATTATTTAAGTTGATACCGTTAAGTACAACACTCCCGGCACTTGAGCGGTCGAGACCCGCACAGAGGCCTAACAATGTTGTCTTTCCGCTGCCCGAGGGCCCTACTATGGCATTACTTGAGCCGGTTTCAATTGAAAAATTTATATCATCGAGTACGGTAAGGGTTTTACCGGCGCTGCCGTAACTTTTAGTTAGGTTGGTTATATCAAGAATGGTTTCCACTTATAGATTGTATTTTGAATTTAGATAGCCGTAAAGCGCACAAGTTACAACGCTTAAGCAGCGATATTGCTTCGTGACATTTTAAATACATTTGAGTTAGCCGGCAGGTGCAGGTGTAAAACAAAAGGGCGGTGTCTTTTTAAAGATACCGCCCTTTTGTAGTTGTTATAATTTTACTACCAAAGTAAAGAGTATAGCGCTACCAGGATGCCTACAATAAGCAATGAACCTATAGCAAATGATTTTGATGTTTTAAACATTGAAGTATCAACGTCAAGGCCATTCGTTTTAACACCTCTTGATGTTTCAATAGTACTAATAATCCACATACCAATAATACAAATGATAAATACGAAGCCCATACGGTCAAGGAATGGAATTTCATATCTACCGCTGTCTTTACCAACTACTGCAAAACCACTTGAGTACAGGAATGATAAGTCAACATATTTTGGAAGGAACTTAAATATTACTGAGAATATGAAGCCACCAATTGTTGCAAACAAAGCTGCATTTGATGTGGCTTTTTTCCAGAAGAAGCCCAAAATAAACATGGCGAAAATACCCGGAGATACGAAGCCTGTATATTCCTGAATAAAGGTGAAACCGCCTTTTTTATCAATACCTAAAAATGGAGAGATTACCACACCTAATATCATAGCTACTACAACGGTTATTTTACCCACCGATACCAGTTTATAGTCAGGAGTTTCGGGTTTTAACTTTTTAAAGATGTCTAAGGTAAAGATAGTAGCAATACTGTTAGCCTTACCAGCTAAAGATGCCACAACCGCAGCTGTTAACGCTGCAAATGAAAGCCCTTTAAAGCCCGCAGGAAGCAGATTTAATAAAATTGGATAAGCGTTATCAGCGTTCTCCTTTAAACTGCCTTGTGCGCCGGCATCAAACACTTGATCTTTATACAACACGTAAGCTGCAATACCTGGCAATACCACAATTAAAGGCATCATTAATTTCAAAAATGCCGCAAATAAAATACCGTTACGGGCAGTTTTAAGGTTTGCACCTAAAGCGCGCTGCGTAATGTATTGGTTACAGCCCCAGTAGTTTAAGTTTACTATCCACATACCACCCAACAACACGGTTAAGCCAGGTAAATCAATAAAGCTCGGGTTGTCTTTCTTCAATATCATGTGGAAGTGATCGTTCGCTTTTTCGCTCATGATCTTCAACCCATTCAATACACCTGTTGAACCACTGTGCTCGGCTACAAGACTAACTGCTATATAGGTAGTTACTAAACCACCCATTATTAAGAAGAATACCTGAATAACATCGGTAAAACCAATTACCTTCATACCACCCAAGGTAATGATAACGGCAAAGAACGCTAAGCCAATTAAACAAACCGTGAAGTTTATGCCAGAGATACCGTTAACGGCAATTGCACCCAGATATAAAATTGAGGTAAGGTTAACTATAACGTATAACAACAACCAAAACACCGCCATAATCATAGCTACGGTGCTATTATAACGTTGGTGCAGGAATTGCGGCATGGTAAAAATCTTATTCCGTAAGTAAACCGGAATAAAGAATATGGCTACAATTACAAGGGTAATAGCGGCCATCCATTCATACGCAGATACGGCCAAACCCATGGTGAAGCCGTTACCGCTCATAGCTACGAACTGCTCGGCTGAGATGTTAGAAGCAATTAAAGATGAACCTATAGCCCACCAGGTTAACGAGCCTTCGGCTAAGAAATAATCTTTTGAGGTAGCGTCGGCGTTGCGTTTACGACGATACACCCATAAGCCATAAGCGGCCACAATAACAAAGTAGACTGCGAATACGATCCAATCTCCTGCGATTAACTCTTTCATTTTTTAATGTATACTTGGATTTTTGGTTTTAACTGGCAACAAGTATACTTAAATAAACCTGTTAATCAAATTTTCGAGGTACTCCTGTTTTCCACTAATTAGGGCTGGTTCACCGTTATCGATTGCATAAGCTCTGAGATCTTCCAGAGTAAGTTTACCTTCTTCAAATTCCTTTCCTTTTCCGTCGTCAAACGATGAATAGCGCTCGCTACGCACCTTTTTGTAATCAGATTTTTGCAAAATATTGTCGGCAATAATCAACGCGCGGGCAAAAATATCTACTCCGCCTATGTGTGCATAAAACAAATCGGCAGCATCAGTTGAGTTACGACGTATTTTTGCGTCAAAGTTTATACCGCCCCCCTGTAAACCGCCGGCCTGCAACAACACCAGCATATACTCGGTAACTTCAGTAATATCGTTGGGGAACTGATCGGTATCCCAGCCGTTCTGATAATCGCCGCGGTTAGCATCTAATGAGCCTAATAAACCTGCATCAGCAGCTACCTGCATTTCGTGGGCAAATGTGTGCCCGGCCAAAGTAGCGTGATTAACTTCCAGGTTCAGTTTAAAATCGTTAAGCAGGTCGTATTTCTGCAAAAAACCAATTACAGTTGCTGCATCATAATCATACTGATGCTTGCTTGGTTCACATGGTTTCGGTTCGATGAAGAAAGTACCCTTAAACCCTTGTTTGCGGGCGTAATCTTTCGATGCGTGTAAAAACTTAGCCAAGTGTTCCTGCTCGCGTTTCATATCGGTGTTTAACAGGCTCATGTAGCCTTCTCGTCCACCCCAAAACACATAGTTCTCGCCACCTAAGGCAATGGTGGCATCTAAGGCTGCTTTTACCTGTGCTGCACCATGCGCCAATACATGAAAATCAGGATTGGTTGACGCGCCGTTCATGTAACGTTTGTGTGAAAACAGGTTAGAAGTGCCCCAAAGTAATTTTATTCCGCTGGCAGCTTGCTTCTCCTTAGCGTAATCAACCAATACCTGTAAACGGCGGTCGTTTTCGTTAATGTCGTTACCGTAGTCAACCATGTCAACATCATGAAAACAATAGTATGGTAAGCCCAACTTGGTAAAAAACTCAAATGCGGCATCCATTTTATCTTTAGCACGTTCAACAGCGTCGGCTTTTTCATCCCAAGCAAAGTTGTGGGTAGCACCACCAAATGGATCGCTTCCGTTACCATTAAAAGAATGCCAGTATGCTACGGCAAACTTTAGATGTTCTTTTAAGGTTTTTCCCGCAACCACCCGGTTTTCGTCATACCAGCGGTAGGCTAAAGGGTTATCACTTTCAGGGCCCTCAAATTTAATTTGCTCTATGCCTTTGAAATACTCTCTGTTTCCTGTTACTATGTTCATAAATTATTTAATTGCGGATATCAAAATTTCGACTCCGGATCTATTTAATCGATTGTGTTATCTTGTATTCTAATTCTATAATTCCAGCCGTTACTTTACAATCGCTTCTTACATAGGAGTCTCGGCAGTAAGCTGCTTGTTCAAAAGTAATTTCCACTCCTCGTAAATTTCGTCAATCTTGCTTTTAGGTTTAGGTTCAATCACCTGCAATTTTTCCATGCCCCTAAATGCTTCGGTTGACGATGAAAACATGCCCGCTCCTATACCCGCACCTAAAGCTGCGCCAACACTGCCATTGTTATTATAAAGCTCGACAGGTACGCCGGTTACGTTTACAAAGGTTTGGGCAAATAAGTCACTTAAAAAAAGGTTGGCTTTACCTGCGCGTATTACTGTAGGATTCATACCATTACTGCGCATAATATCCAAACCATAACGGAAAGCACATGCTATGCCCTCTTGCACTGCCCGGAATATATGCGGCTGCTGATGTAAATTCAAATCAATATGGTGTAAGTGAACGCCTACCAATTTATTGCAGAGCATACGCTCGGCACCATTACCAAATGGCAGTATACGTAACCCGCTGCTACCCTCTGGCGCCTGTGCAGCCAGGCTGTTCATTTCTGTATAACTTATGTTGGCACCAAACAGGTTTTTAGCCCACCGGTTTAAGCTGCCTGTTCCATTAATACATAGCAAAACGCCCATACGCGGCTGTGCCTTGTTGTAGTTAACATGTGCAAATGTGTTCACGCGCGATTGCGGATCATAAGCAAGTTGGTCGCTTACACCATAAATAACACCCGATGTTCCGGCTGTTGCAGCAACTTCGCCGGGGTTAAGTACGTTTAATGACAAAGCATTATTAGGCTGATCACCAGCTTTATAAGCTACCGGTATACCGGCTTTAAGTTGCAAAGCAGCAGCTACATCGGCCTTTAGCCCGCCATGATTTGAAAACAAAGGTTTTACCTCCGGTATCAAGTCATCATCAAAACCAAAGAAGCGCATTACATCTTTGGATAGAGATTCCTCTTTAAAGTCGTAAAAAATTCCTTCCGACAGTGCCGACACCGTAGTAGTTATTTCACCCGTAAGCTTCATGGCAATAAAATCCCCCGGAAGCATGATCTTATCAATTTGCTCAAAAACCTGCGGCTCATTGTGCTTAACCCAGGCCAGCTTAGCCGCCGTAAAGTTACCGGGAGAATTTAACAAGTGTGATAAGCTCCGCTCCTCGCCTATAGCTTCAAATGCCTTATCACCAAACTCAATTGCCCTGCTATCACACCAAATGATGCTGTTGCGTAACACATGTTGATTGCGGTCAACTAATACAAGCCCATGCATTTGATAAGCAATACCAATGGCAGCAATATCCTGCGGGTTGTAATTGCCTTTAGCATTACACACCTTAATAGCTTCCTGTGCCTGCTGCCACCACATTTCAGGGTCTTGCTCGGCCCAGCCAATTTGCAAAGAGATAATTGGTGATTCAGTATCAGGATAATGCGCCGATGAAAGTACTTTTTGTGAACAAGCATCAACCACCGATACCTTAACTGATGATGTCCCTATATCTATACCTAATATTAGCATTCAGTTTGCTTGGGTTTTTAACATTGATGGCAATTGGTTTAACTAGCACGCCATACTTAAAATGAGGCGTTTTCAATCTCTGCAATCGATTGTCAAATATAGTTTGATTTTATTATGATGCAATAGTTAGTGTACAAAAAACACTATATTTTTCCCATAGCTCTCAGACGTCATTATCAACACACCTACATGCCGTGTCAAAGAAAAATGGCTTATAAAAGTATTAAGTATTCTTTCTTACTCCCTGTACTTGTTAATAGCTATACGCATTTTATCCACTTCTCAAACATTTTTTGTTTAAAATCCTTGATGAGGTATGAAAACAAACAGTTTCCCAGGTAAACCTTATCCGTTAGGCGCTACCCCTGACAGCAAAGGCGTTAACTTCGCTATATATGCTAGCAATGCTACTAAAGTTGAGCTTTGCTTATTTAAAACACCACAAGATGAAGTTGAATTCCTAAAAATAGATTTTACAGAACATTCGCACCATATATGGCATGCTTATGTGCCGCATTTAAAGCCGGGCCAGTTATACGGTTATCGCATACATGGCCCATATGAGCCACAGAATGGCTTGCGCTTTAATCCTAATAAATTACTTATCGATCCGTACGCAAAAGCTATATCAGGCACTATTGACTGGCATGACTCTCTTTTTGCTTATGATGTTTACAGCGACGAAAAAGACCTCAGCTTCAGTGAAACCGACAGTGCTCCATTTATACCGAAAAGCGTTGTTGTAAGTTCGAAGTTTGATTGGGAGGACGACTGTCCACCTGCAACACCTTACCACAGTACAATAATTTACGAAACCCACGTAAAAGGCTTCACTAAGCTTCATCCTGAGATTCCCGAAGAAATACGTGGCAGTTACGCAGCATTAGGGCATCCGGTAACTATTGAGTATTTAAAAAAACTTGGCATAACCGCTATTGAGCTTATGCCTGTGCACCACTTTGTGGCCGACCGTCATTTGGTTGAAAACGGCTTAACCAATTATTGGGGCTATAACACCATAGGTTACTTTGCACCTGATGCACGCTACGCCAGCGCCGGTAAACAAGGCGAACAGGTAACCGAATTTAAGCAAATGGTTAAGGAGCTGCATAAAGCAGGTATTGAGGTGATATTAGACGTGGTTTACAACCATACTGCCGAAGGTAATGAGCTTGGCCCTACCCTATCGTTTAAGGGTATTGATAACGAGGGCTACTATCGCCTCACCGAAGATAAGCGCCATTACATGGATTACACCGGTACAGGCAACACCCTTAACGCTTACCTGCCAAACGTACTGCGTTTAATAATGGATAGCCTGCGCTATTGGATTACTGAGATGCACGTTGATGGTTTCCGTTTCGACCTGGCTTCTACCCTGGCGCGCGAGCTGCATGAGGTAAACCGCCTGAGTGCCTTTTTTGATATTATTCACCAGGATCCGATTATATCGCAGGTTAAGTTAATTGCAGAGCCTTGGGATGTAGGCGAAGGTGGCTACCAGGTAGGTAAATTTCCACAAGGCTGGGGCGAGTGGAACGGCAAGTACCGCGATTGCGTGCGCGATTACTGGCGCGGCGAGCATAGTACCCTTGCTGAATTTGCATCGAGGTTTACCGGCAGCGCCGATTTATACAAAGACGATTTTAGAAACCCTACTGCAAGTATAAACTTTATTACGGCTCATGATGGCTTTACTCTGAATGATTTGGTAAGCTACAACGACAAACATAATGATGCCAATGGTGAAGATAATAAAGACGGGGAAAGCAACAACCGTTCTTGCAACTATGGCGCCGAAGGTCCCACTGATGATGAAACGATAAACCAAATACGCGAACAGCAGAAACGTAATTTTATCACCACGCTATTCCTATCGCAAGGTGTACCTATGCTGGTAGCAGGCGATGAAATGAGCCGTACCCAAAACGGTAACAATAACGCTTATTGCCAGGATAACGAAATATCATGGGTTGATTGGTCTAGCGCTGATCAGGAACTTATTGAATTCACCAGCCAGATGATTCACTTCAGGCGTAAGCACCCTGCTTTTGCCCGCAAGCGCTGGTTTAGAGGTACCCCAATTAAAGGGGTTGAAGATATTGCCTGGTTTTTACCCGAAGGTGAACAGTTTTCTGACGAACATTGGAATACTGACTTTGCTAAATCATTGGCAGTATTTATAAACGGTCGTGCTCTACGTACACGCAACAGCGTTGGTGAAGCAATTATAGATGATGGGTTCTACGTGATTTTTAATGCCCATTGGGAGCCTGTTGAATATAAGTTACCAGGAAGTTTGTACTCAAAAAACTGGACTAAAATTATTGATACCACCAACCATACCGTTGCTGACGAAGAGACTTATGATGCAGAGTCGAACATAACTGTTAACGGCCGTTCAATTGTGGTGCTTCATCACCCGGTAATATATGACCAAAGCTACAATGAATCAAATTAATACACGCCCGGGAATTAGTATCACTGATAACCGCGCATCGGTATGGGTGTGGGCGCCGGAAGCTGAAAAGGTATCCCTGAAATTAAATAGCAAATCCCTTGATTTGCAAAAAGCAGAACGGGGCTACTGGCACCTTACAAGCGATGAAATAAATACTGGCGACAAGTATAAATTTTCGATTGATGGTGGCGATGAGTTACCCGATCCAGCTTCTTTAAGTCAGCCCGACGGTGTGCATGGCTCATCAGAGGTGATTGATTTAAGAGCATTTGCATGGAAGGATGCCAACTGGCAAAATCCGGGGTTGGAAAACTACATCATATATGAGCTTCATACCGGAACCTTTACATCCGAAGGAGATTTTAGAGGCATTGAAGCCAAGCTTGACCATTTGGTAAGCCTTGGTGTTACAGCTATTGAAATTATGCCTGTTGCTCAATTTCCCGGCGAGCGCAACTGGGGTTACGACGGGGTTTTCCCTTATGCAGTACAAAACTCGTATGGTGGTGCCAGGGGCTTACAAACACTCGTTGATGCATGCCATGCTAAAGGCTTAGCAGTTGTACTTGATGTGGTGTACAATCACCTTGGTCCTGAAGGCAATTACTTCAATGGTTATGGGCCTTATTTTACCGAAAAGTATAACACGCCATGGGGCAACGCCATCAACTTTGATGATGCCGGATGCGATGCCGTACGTCATTACTTTATTGAAAATGTGCTGATGTGGTTCCGCGATTTTCATATTGATGCCCTGCGGATGGATGCTGTACACGCAATTAAAGACTTTAGCCCTGTGCATATACTGGCAGAAATTAAAAGCAGCGTGGATAGTTTAATGCAGGAAACAGGCCAAAAACACTATTTGATTGTTGAATGCGATTTGAACGATACGCGTTACATCAACCCCATCAAAAAGGCTGGTTATGGCATGGACAGCCAGTGGATAGATGAATTTCATCACGCATTGCGTATTACAGCAGGTGGCGAACAAACAGGCTATTACAGCGACTTCAGTGGTATTGATCATTTAGCTAAGGCTTACAATGATGCTTACGTTTATGATGGTCAATACTCGCCGCATCGTGATAAGAATTTTGGCAGCAAGGCTACCGAAAATGGTGGAGAGCAGTTTATAGTGTTTTCACAAAACCATGATCAGGTGGGAAACAGGATGCTTGGTGAACGCAGCAGCGAACTGTTCAGCTTCGAGATGCAAAAGTTAATGGCCGGAGCTGTACTTACATCGCCTTATTTACCTATGTTGTTTATGGGCGAAGAATGGGCCGAGACCAATCGCTTTATGTACTTTGTTAGCCATACTGATCCTGAATTGGCAGAAGCTGTGCGTAAAGGACGTAAAGAAGAATTTGCGGCGTTTCATGCGCAGGGCGAAGCGCCAGACCCAATGTCGGAGGAAACTTATGAAAATTCCAAGTTGCAGTGGAATTCATTAAGTAACGACAAGCACAAGCTTATGCTCAATTTTTACCGTGAGCTTATTGCACTTCGTAAAAGCTTACCACCACTAAGTAAATTAAGCCGAAAAGAAACCAAAGCGGTAGCCGATACAGCAACAAACACGCTAACGCTTACCTGTAAAAATGGAGATAAGACGGCAATAGTATTGATGAACTTTTCTCTTAACATTCAAACACTATATTTACCAGCTACGTCATCGTCATGGACTAAACAATTTGATTCTGCCGATGTAAAATGGAACGGCCCGCATGCCGCTCCATCAAGTTTAATTACCGAAGCACCTGTGCAACTTCAACCCGAATCATTTATAATTTATATTAATGAATAATCCTGTTGCTACCTACCGTATTCAATTCCATTCGGAGTTTACGTTTGATGATTTTGAGCGTATTATTCCTTACCTGCAAAAGCTGGGTGTAAGTACAATATATGCCTCCCCTGTGTTTGAGGCGGCTCCGGGTAGCACGCACGGTTATGATGGCGTGAATCCGCATCGCATCAACCCTGAAGTTGGCACCGAAAAACAGCTAAAAGCAATCACTGGCAAATTAGCACAAAGTAATATTGACTGGTTGCAGGATATTGTTCCTAACCACATGGGTTTTCATCACAATAACCCGTGGTTAATGGATGTACTTGAAAAGGGGAAACTCTCTATGTACGCATCTTTTTTTGATGCAACATGGACCTCTGCCCTATTCAGGGATGAACCGCTTATGGTTCCATTTTTAGGAAGCAGCTTAAACGAAACTATTGAAAACAACGAACTTTTAGTTGCCTATGAACAGCAGCAGGGCCTGGTTTTTAAATATTTTGATAGTTTATATCCGCTAAGCCCTGCTTCCTATGCTAGTATACTGGGCAACGTTCAAAATACAGAGAATAAATCTTTGCAAAGCCTGGTTAAAGGTATCAATACCCTACCAACTACCGATACAGGCCTGTATGCAATAAGATGGCAGGGTGTAAAGCAAAAGCTTATTAAGGCCTTCAAAGATGAAGATTTTAAGCAGCACTTTGACCAAAGCATAGTTTTGGTAAACCAAAACCACGATTTGTTGAAGCAATTAGCAAATACTCAAGCTTACCGATTGTGCAGCTGGCAGGAAACCGACCAAAGTATTAACTTCAGGCGTTTTTTTACGGTGAACAGTCTTATTTGCTTAAACATTCAAGACAAAGCCGTATTTGACCATTTTCATCAATTTATTAAGCACCAGGTTGAGGCGGGTGTGTTTAAAGGCTTACGCATTGATCATATTGACGGACTTTATGACCCTGCTCAATACCTTGAACGCTTAAGAGAACTTGCCGGCGACGACACTTATATAGTCGCTGAAAAAATCCTCGAACACGGCGAAAAGCTTCCTGAAAGCTGGCCGCTTCAAGGTACATCAGGCTACGATTACCTGGCTGTGTTAAATAATCTGTTTACTAACGCTGGAGCAAAAAAGAGATTTACGTCTTTTTACAATGACCTTGTTGATAGTGAGAAACCGGTTCATGAGCAAATAAAAACTAAAAAAGCAGCTATTTTATTTGAGCACATGGGTGGCGAGCTGGACAATTTGTATCAGCTGTTTAAACGCCTTAAACTTACCGACAGAAAACTGATTGACGGCATTGATGCCGATTTGGTTAAAAAAGCTATTGCGCAACTGCTTATTCTTTGCCCTGTATACCGCTACTATGGTAATCAACTACCGTTGCAGCCCGATGAGTATGATGCGGTAAAGGCAATATTTACACAGGCCAAAGATGAAAATGCTAAACTGCGGCCGGCTTTAAATTTGTTGGAAATTGTACTGCTTGAAAAGCCAAAACTTGGCAGTGCAGATTACAACCAACGCGCCTTACAATTTTATCAGCGCTTAATGCAGTTCAGCGGCCCGCTAATGGCTAAAGGAGTTGAGGATACATTAATGTATACCTACAACCGCTTTATTGGTCATAACGAGGTTGGTGATGCGCCGGAAGCGTTTGGTATAAGCACTAAAGAATATCATAAGCTGATGAAGCAGCGTCAACAGCAATGGCCGCTTGCTATTAATGGCACATCAACACATGATACAAAACGTGGGGAAGATGTTAGGGCTCGCCTTAACGTGCTTACGGATTTATCAAAAACATGGATTAAAACGGTAAAGCAGTGGCAACAAATAAACGCCGATCTTAAAAAAGGTGAGGCACCCGACGTTAATGATGAATACTTCATTTACCAAACACTGGTAGGGGCATACCCAATGCCGGGCCAGCCCGAAGATGATTTTACAAACCGGGTGCAAGAGTACCTGACCAAGGCATTACGGGAGGCCAAAACAAACTCAAACTGGGCACAACCTGATGAGGAATATGAAAAGGCAACACTAGGCTTTGCTGCACAGCTTTTAAATAAAGAAAGCGACTTTTGGCCTTCATTCGAAGCCTTCCATCAAAAAATTGCTGACTATGGAATTATAAATTCTTTAGCCCAGGTATTGCTTAAGTTCACAAGTCCGGGTATACCTGATGTTTACCAGGGTACCGATCTATGGGATTTAAGCTTAGTTGACCCTGATAACCGCCGCCCTGTTGATTACGAGTTAAGAAACCGTTTTCTAACTGAAATTAGTGACAGTGAGGATAACGGAGCTCTAATTAGTAAGCTATGGAATGAACGCTTTAGCGGACAGATCAAATTGTGGCTTACACAAAAATTATTTACCGAACGCAGGGAAAACGCTGAGGCTTTTGCTAAAGGGAGCTATATTCCGCTGAAGGTGAAAGGTGCTTACAGCGATTATATCATAGCTTATGCGCGGCGCTATAAGCAAACATGGTATTTAACCATTGCTCCTGTAAATTTACCTGAGCTTTGCCGCGACCAGGATCGCAATGCAAATGAATTAAAATGGCGCAATACCCGCGTTATACTACCGGCCGAAGCACCTGCCGAATGGAGTAACATTTTAAATGGCATTGATGGAAAAGCTATTGAAAGCAGTATTCGCATTAAAGATGTGTTTAATACCATTCCATTAGCAGTACTCAAACTGCAGCTACCTGAAACAAACAGGGGAGCTGGTATACTAATGCACATAACTTCATTACCTTCACCATTTGGTGTGGGTGATTTGGGTACAGGCGCCTACAATTTTGCAGATTTTTTAAGCCGTTCAGGACAAAAATACTGGCAACTGCTTCCATTAAACCCAACCGGTGCGGAGCAGCAGTTTTCGCCCTATAGCTCGGTAAGTAGCATGGCGGGCAACAACCTTTTAATAAGTCCGCAGTTGCTTGTTGAAGCAGGTTTGCTTACCTCCAAGGATATTGAAAAATTCACCCTGCCTGTAAATGCCAAAGTTGATTACAATGAGGCCAGTAATATAAAAAGTCAGTTGCTGGCTGCGGCATACCGCAACTATACCGAGGGAAACTTTAACAAGCTGGAAAAGCAATATGAACGGTTTTGCAAAAAAGAGGCTTACTGGCTTGATGATTTTGCCTTGTTTATAGCCTTAAAGCAAAACTTTAATAACGAGCCTTGGTACGAATGGCCGGCAGAACACAGGCAGCGTAAAGCAACAGCTATCAAACGCTTTAGCAGTTTGCAGGAGGCTACTATTAACGAAATTAAATGGCAGCAATTTATTTTTGATCGCCAATGGCATGATCTTAAAAGCTATTGCAGTCAATTAAACGTTACCCTTTTTGGCGATATACCATTTTATGTAAGCCATGATTCGGTTGATGTTTGGGCTAATATTGATGGCTTTAATTTAGATGCCGATGGCCGAATGGCGGGCGTTGCTGGCGTACCTCCGGACTACTTCAATGCCGATGGGCAACTATGGGGAATGCCTGTTTACCGCTGGGACGTGATGAAAGCCAGAGGTTACGATTGGTGGATAAAACGCCTGAAAAAAAACATGGAGCTTTTTGATCTTATCAGGTTAGATCACTTCCGTGCATTTTCTGCTTATTGGGAAGTACCCGCCGGTGATGACACTGCCAAAAACGGCAAGTGGAAAACCGGTCCTGGCAATGACTTTTTTAATGCTGTTAAAGATGCCCTAGGTAAGCTTCCATTTGTTGCTGAGGACTTAGGTGAAATTGATGAACCGGTATTTAAGCTGCGCGATGAGTTTGAAATGCCCGGTATGAAAATTTTGCAGTTTGCGTTCGGAGACAACGTTGCAGCATCATTATACATACCACATAATTATCAGGAAAACTATCTTGTTTATACAGGTACGCATGATAATAATACCACCGTTGGCTGGTTTAATGAAGATGTAACCAAAGATGTTAAAAAGCAAATTGAGCAGTATACGGGCCAGTCGGTAAAGTCAAAAAACATACATGATGTTCTGGCACGCCAGGCTTATGCCTCAACTGCAAAGATTGCAATTTTACCCATGCAGGATGTTATAGGAGCCGATGCGTCTTCACGTATGAACAATCCATCATCTATAAAAAACAACTGGATATGGAGACTTACAGAAACCATTGATGAGAGTACTGAAGGAAAGCTGTTAAACTGGGTACGATTATACAACAGAATGTAACAACCACCTTTTCGGCAACATCTTTTTAAACAACACAACCCGCTTGATGCGGGTTTTGTTGTTATATGGAACTTACTACTTTACAAGTACAGGTTGCGGCTGTATTTGCGCCAATTTGTATGGCTGGTAGTACTCTTTCAAAAACTTCTTTTTGGAATCGGTATACTCCGTAACACCACCAATAAGATGCAAGAATTTGATATAGCACCAGGCTAAATCAAGCTGGTGCGGCAAAAACCCTGAACGTGCACTTTTAGGATATAAGTGATGATTGTTATGCCACTCACCCGCTACAATGCCCGGCCACACCTGGTTAACCGACATATCGGCCTGGTTGTAATCTGTACCTTCTCTTCGTTTGTCTTCTCCTTTGCCGTGCCCTTCATAGTTGAAAGTACGTACACCAACAGCCCAAAATCCGGCGGCACCAAATAGCGTACAAGCTAGTGCATGGCCGCCAATTAAATAAAACGTCAGATACCAAAACCCCCAGTTAAGTAGTATACCGGCAATGGTGCGCAACGGGCAAGCCAACGTTCCCCATTTTTGGTAGCGCAAATAACTATTAGATACCTGGCCAGTATGCTGCATTAGTTTTACACAACGTTTGTAGGTTTGCTCATCCATATCACGGGCAATGGCCTGATGGTTAACATCCGCTAAAAAGCAATATAAAAAGCCACCTTGGGCATTATAGGGGTCGCCCGGCTGATCTGACTTGGCATGGTGCACGTGATGTGATATAACGTATATCTCTTCGGGAATAATCTTAAGTGTAATGTTCTGCGTAATAAAACGCCAAACAGGGTTACGAAACTTGTACGCCCGGTGAGTACAGTAACGGTGATACCAAACTGTACCATGCGAACCCATCACTATCATGCTGTAAGCAAAAGCAATAAATAACAGTCCAAACGTAAAATACTTGAAGATGAAAAAGCATAACGGAACTGCCAGGCACACAATCATCATCCAGCTTGTGAATGATAGCCAGTTCTTTTTATTAGAAAAAACGTTTAGCCTGAAAAAAAATTCTTTGAAAATTTGGGAAGCCTTAGGCTTTGATAAATCACCATTCTCATTCACCCAGCCATAGGAAGGCTGCTCCAACACGCGGTCAATAAAAGCCATCAGTTGTTTAGTTTAAATTAATTGTTTTGTAAGGTAAGTATTAAATGTTAGATTATTGTAATTTTTAACACAACCTTAACAGTGATTTGGTTGTTACAAAATAACTATGGAAGACTTTGGAATAACACTATCAATAAACAGCCGCTTGATTGAAGCCACCGTGCACCCGCATATTGAAGGCGAAACCACCTACTATGATGTCACTACCGATGATTTTTCAATAAGCATATATAAGGAGACAATGTATACTTGGGCTGCAATGGATGATGCAGGCTTTAGCGCTGAGGAAATACAAACCATTGGCGAACAGTTGAACGACTATTAAAGGCGTAATTAATAGTAATGCAAAAGCGTAGTTAGGTAGCGTAATTTGAGTTACTCAAAATGTAAGCTAAACATTAAACTATGCAAAAATAACTTATTTAATGGCTGGCTTAAGGGAGCGTTACCAACTAAAACACTGTTAAAGGAGTTAGCTACCTTAATTTCAGGAGACATTTTGAAGTACTCGAAATAAATATCGCATCCCAAGCCAAACTCATATGATCCTATTCCTCTCCGGTTTAGGATTTTTTGTTGCAAAGGTTCGTCGTTCGGGTCAATTTTACCTTTATTCACTGCAAGCGAGTACTTTACACCGGCAACGAGATAAGCCCGGAAATTTTTTAACCTGTCTGACCGTAGCTTTAGCAACAACGGCATGTCAATAGATGTGGTTTGAATTTGACGATTAAGATCATCAGCCTTATTTTCAAATTCATAATTAAGCTCACGATCGGCAAATACCAAAGCAGGCGTCGTTCTCAGCTCTAAATGCTCGGCTACCCTGTATCGTGTTATAAAACCCACTGTAAAACCGGGCGTTGGCTTTGAGCTTATACGTGTTAAAGGGCTGGTTAAATTGCTACCTGTTTCAGGATCTTTTATGGGTGTGCGCCATGTATCCTGCCTTACAATCTTATAATCTTGCTGTATGTATTGAAAGCTAAAGCCAAAACTTATGAGGTTTTCATCGGCACCTCCACCCCAGGCCTGCACCTGTGCGTAGCAGAGGTTGCCAAGTAGCACTAATGCCAGTAACGTTATGGCCTTTTTTACCATCATTTACTTTATACCTGTGTAAACAGAACAAATACCAAATAATAAAGGCCTGTTTTTAGTGCTTTTAAAACCAACCTTTTCCATAAGGGCTACAAAATTTTTACCATCAGGAAATGCAGCAACAGACTCGGGCAGGTATGAATAGGCACGGGCATCTTTTGAGAAAAGCCGGCCTATACCAGGTGTTATATATTTAAAATAAAAATTGTAAAGCTGCTTAACCGGAAACACCTTCGGCTTTGAAAACTCAAGCACTACAGCTTTGCCGCCTGGTTTTAATACGCGCCTCATATCGGCCAGGCCGGCCTCAAGGTTTTCAAAGTTGCGTACACCATAAGCAACTGTAAGTGCATCAAACTCATCACTTTCAAATGGTAGCTTTTCAGAGTCACCTAAACGCACTTCAAAACGATCGCTTAGTCCGCGTTTGGCTATCTTCTGTTTAGCAATGTCAAGCATTCCTGCTGAAATATCAACACCTATAATTTTTTTAGGCTTTAATATGGATAATGCTTCAAAGGCAAAGTCACCTGTGCCTGTAGCAACGTCAAGTATGCGTTTTGGCTGTGCAGCCTTAAGCTCATTAATTGCAATTTTACGCCAAACAATGTCAATACCCAACGACATAAAGTGGTTTAAAAAATCATAGGTTTTTGATATGTTATTGAACATATCGGCAACCTGCTCTTTTTTAGTTGACTGTTGGTTTTGATACGGCGTTACAATTTTACTCATGAGGCCGTAAAGATAACGATTTTGTTATTAAGGAAACTGTACAGAATAGATTAGCGAAGCCTGATAATAGTTGTTTATCTGTAATTTTTAATCGTGAACTTGCTATTAGTAGTTATCAGACATGCGGTTGGTGTCGGCAAAAGTTTTCATCATGTTAATGATGGCATTTGACTTTTCGTTGCTTAAAAATCCGGGTTGCCGCGGATCGATGTAAGCATCAAATTCCGCCAGTTCATCGGCATTAGCTGCTTTAAAACCCATACGCCACTCCGGAAAATGTCGTTGCTCCAATTCTCCTTCCGTCATTTTTATAATATTTTTATGACGGAAGTCGTGCTCAATTGATTTGTATGTTTCGGCAAGTTGGGACGGTTCACCCTCCAACATTTGTATAAACACCCCTTCACCGTAAAGCAGCATTCCGGTAAGGTTATTTTTTTTGTTGTTTTTGCGGCTTGCTTCCAGTATATCCAAAAGCTCATCCTGATTCATCAGATGATCGGCGGTACTAATGTAAACTAAGTATTTCATGCAGGTAGAATGGCTACAAATATACAAGCCAGTGCATGGCCTTTTGTTCTTATGCTAATGGCTGTGCATGTAATATTTATCTTACATACACCTTTTTGCTATTAACTTATGCCGCCAAAGGAAGTTTATTATGGATAAGGTTTAAAAACTGATCCATGTCAAAAGGTCTAGGTATAACTCCATCGGGTGGTCCTTGCTGGTTATACGATTCCATAATATCCATTAAACCCGAACACATAATAACCTGTATATGTTGCAAATTCGTATTCAATTTTATATCACGGCAAACTTCACGACCATCACCATCCGGAAGCCTTGCATCAAGTATAATTAAATGAGGCTCGAATTCTTCTATTGCATCGTATATACCTTCAACACGTTCATGGCGTTTAATTACATACCCTCTTTTTTCAAGAATTAATGATGTTATGCTTAGGGTAAGCTTGTCATCGTCTATCAATAGAATTCTGTTTTTCATGCTCTAATACCGATATACACACTTGAAACCCACTTTATTAATTATAGTTTTTAAGGATAGTGTATTTTGCACACCTAATAGTGATAATTTCAATCTACGTTTTGAAATCCTGCAGTTCATGAATAAAGTTTTACTTTTATTCTTTTATGAACGCGCATTTTGAACTGATTACTGAGAATGTAAGCAAGCATGTGATGCTTACGCCAGCCGAAAAGGATTTGTTTACCGGCATGCTTCAACCTAAGCAAATTAAACGCAAACACCATTGGGTTGCCAACGGCGATGTTTGCCGCCACTCGGCGTTTGTTATTTCAGGATGCTTAAGGGGCTATACCGTTGACCAAAACGGCTATGAACATGTGCTTAGCTTTGCCCCGCGCGATTGGTGGATGGCCGACATGTACAGCTTACTTACCCATCAGCCGGGGAGCCTTAATATTGAAGCATTGGAAGACACCGAAATGCTGTTGCTTCCAAAAAGCAGTCAGGAAGATTTATATAAACAAGTGCCTAAGTTTGAACGTGTATTTCGTTTACTGGCCGAAAAATCATTAGTAGCTTACCAGCAACGCCTTATTGATAACCTGAGTTTGCCGGCTGCCGAACGGTACGACCGCTTTTGCAAGCGCTATCCTACGTTAATTCATCAGCTACCTCAAAAGCAAATAGCCTCGTACATTGGTGTAACACCTGAATTTTTCAGCAAGATGCGGAAGGCGATGTGATGGTTGGCTCATTAGCTGGTTTATGCTATAAATTTATGCGATTGCAAGCTGCTCAAACTAAACATAATATGGTTTGTTTTTATACCTATGTAATCATTCAACAACTTAATTACTAAACCCATAGGTCAACAAGCTTATAACCAACAAACTATAGTTGATTAACAAATTACAATTGAGCGATAAAATTGTATGAGTTTTTAAGCACTATTTAGCTAAAAAAAATTCATTTTTGCCAAAATTTAAACTACGTAATAAAGAATGCAAAGTTACCAGGAGTTTCTGGACCTGAGCGTGGGTTTTCCGCAGGAAGGTTTCGAGATCATAGATGATGAGTTATACTTTCATGACCTCAACCTGATGGAAATGATTGAAACGTACGGTACACCGTTGAGGTTTACATATGTGCCAATCATATCTAAAAAAATTCAGCAGGCTAAACTCATGTTTCAGCAGGCTATTATCAAAAACAACTATCGCGGCAGCTATAAATATTGCTATTGTACCAAAAGCTCGCATTTTAAGCACGTAGTTGAAGAGGCATTACGCAACGACATTCACCTTGAAACATCATCGGCCTTTGATATGCCAATGATTGATGCGTTGGAGAAAAAAGGTGTAGTAAGCAAAGAAATTACGGTTATATGCAATGGGTTTAAAACCTATCAGTACAAGCAATATATTGTTGATATGCTGCACGACGGTTTTAAAAACATTATACCTGTTTTAGATAATAAGGAGGAGTTTAATATTTATGATGACGAGATTGAGCTTGATGAGCCTTGCAATCTTGGCATACGTATAGCTTCGGAAGAACAACCTGACTCTCAGTTTTACACCTCGCGTTTGGGCATCCGGATGGAGGACGTAATTGATCTGTATTACAATAAGATTGAGAAAAACCCTAACTTCCACGTTAAACTACTGCACTTTTTCATTAATTCGGGCATTTCTGATACACCGTATTACTGGAATGAGTTGGAAAAATACGTTACGCTTTACTGTAAGTTTAAAAAGATAAACCCACACCTGGATACACTGGATATTGGTGGTGGTATGCCTTTTAAAGATTCATTGGTTTTTGACTTTGATTACGAGTACATGATCAATGAAATTGTAAGCCGTATTAAAGAGATTTGTGCTGAGCACGAAGTTGAAGAACCGGATATCATTACCGAATTTGGTAAATATACTTGTGCCGAGGCTTCGGGCATTTTATACAAAGTATTAGGCCGTAAACAACAAAATGACCGTGAAAAATGGTTAATGCTGGATGGCTCATTCATTACTAACCTGCCTGATGTTTGGGCGTTAAACCAAAAGTACATTTTGCTGCCTATAAACAACTGGGATGCTGAGTACGAGCGCGTAAACCTTGGCGGTATAACCTGCGATGGGCAGGATTATTACAACCAGGAAGCACACATGAACAGTGTTTATATGCCTAAAACACGTAAAGTGCAATATTTAGGCTTCTTTAATACAGGGGCTTATCAAGAGGTTTTGAGCGGGTACGGTGGTATACATCACTGCTTACTACCATCGCCTAAGCACGTTTTAATACGCCGTAACCGCGATGAAACATTTAACTTTGAAGTGTTTGGCGAAGAGCAAAATAGTAAGCAGGTGTTGAAAATATTAGGCTACACAGCTTAATTTAACCAACTTACAATTTAACATATTTAGCAACCCTCCCCTACCAGGGAGGGTTTATTTATGCAACACATACCCGTACATAAACTTACCGTACGCAGCGGAATTGGCATTGAAATAAAACATACTGCCGATTTTGACGCGCGCATGCAGGACGTAAAAAATCTTGGTGCACACCGCGATGATCATTACATATTTTTTATGATTGATAGTGGTTACGGGTCTATCATGATTGACTTTGAAGAGGTTGCTATTCACGAAAAATCAATATTTTATGTGCTGCCTGCACAGGTTCATCATAAAATAGAAAACAGCGAAGCCGAAGGTTGGTTTATTGCGGTTGATACTATGCTGGTTCCAAAAGAATATCGCATGGTGTTTGAAAACCAGCTGCTGTTGCAGCAACCATATAAACTCGATGAGGCGAGTCACCTACACTGCCTTACGCTAATTAAGCTACTGTACAATCATTTTAATCATCATAAACAATCGCCGTTTTACCTTGAGATACTGCATTCACTGCTACATTCCTTTATAGGTATGGCCGCCTGTGGCTATGAAACACTGCACGACTCTGGTAAGAAGAAGTTACGTCCTTCGCAAATAATGCAGGATTTCAAAAACATACTTAATGCTAACTTCAAAACAGAGAAGCGCCCAGCAGCTTACGCATCCATGCTGAACATCTCTGAGTCGTACCTTAACGAATCGTTAAAGAACACAACAGGCTTACCGGTTTCATACTGGATAACTAATGAGGTAATTTTAGAGGCCAAACGTCTTTTATATTACAGCAACCTTAATGTAAAGCAAATTGCGCATGAAGTAGGTTATGATGACCATACTTACTTTTCACGCTTATTTAAAAAATCAACCGGTAAAACACCGTTAGCCTTTAAAGCAACTTACCGCAAATAGTCCAACACTTACCTTAATTGTTCCATTTCAGGAGTTGAGCAGTCTGGCTTACTTTGTAATATTAATCAGCAATTATTACAATGCAAAGCCATACCCTGCACCGATTAAAGAAAAAAGCTTTAGGCTTAATAGAAAGCCGAATGCTTAAGTACGGCCAAGTACTTGAAGTGCGCAAGTGGGAGCCATCAACCATTATTGAAATTGACCTCCACCTGCCACAAACCACTATGGATGCCTGGCTCGAAGTACCGTATATAAAATGCAAAGTAGCCGACCTTACCTATCGTGACTATACCCCATCGGGCTGGGATGCCGAAACCCAAACCTGTACGCTGTTTGTTGATGCCAACCATAATGGTGCAGGCAGCCAGTGGGCACAAAAACTGCGAAAGGGTGATACTGTAAGCTATGTTGGTACTAACTCAACCCGGCAAACGCCTAATGTTACATCATCGGTTATATGCCTGGGTGATGAAAGCAGCATTGGGCATTTGCTGGCCATGCAGCAGCTTACGCTGCCGTCAACGCGGTTTTCAGGTGCAGTGGTTATTGGCAATCAGGAGCATCGTAATCAGTTTAAAGAATATCTGCGTTCGCCACTGCAACCAATTGCCCGCAATGATGTGTATGGCCATCATAGTTTAACCGAGTGGCTGCTACAGCAATCATACAACCTTCAAAATACTTTTTTTTATATTGTGGGCAACAATACGATGGTAGTTGAGCTACGCAAATTATTACGTAAACAAGGATACAATTCAAACCAGATCAAATGCCAGGGCTTTTGGTCATAAAACCATTATTATTATGTGCAGCACCATTGCTTTATTATTAAGTACTATTTTACGTTTAGGCATTGCAGGCGGTGCCAGCTACTGGCTGGTAAAGCAAATGAGCCATTGCGATAAAAAAATCAGTTAAGCGCAACTATCTCTTACTTGATATTTTATATGCCTTTTTAAAACAAATAAGGTACATTAGCCTTGCTTTAACGTAAATCACACTCAAGCTATGTTAATTTTAAGGACTTGCCTTTTACCCGCCGTGTTGTTTTTTTGCTGCTGTAACCAGCATGCAACTACCCGTACTGACGAACAAAAGGCAACCCAACAAAAAGACACCGTTTACACCTACAAAAAGCCGGCTAAAAATGGCATAGGCAAAGTGTACAAGGGCCGTGAAATTGCCCAGGTTATGGGCTTTAGCGGTGCCGGATGGCTTGAACGCGACACACGCAATCAGGAGGAAAATGTACAACTTGCTGTTAAAAACCTTCCGGTAGATAAAAAGAGCGTGGTGGCTGACATTGGTGCCGGCACAGGTTTTTACACCTTTCGCATAGCACCTAAAGTGAGTAAAGTTTTGGCTATTGAATTGCAAGACGAAGCGCTTGACTATTTAAAACTGCGTAGTAAAGAGCTTAAACAAAACAACGTAGAGGTGGTGAAAGGGATGGAAAAATCACCTAACCTGCCTGATAATAGCGTTGACTTAGCTTTGTTGGTTGATGTTTACCACGAGCTGGAGTTTCCGCAGGAATACTTGCAGGCTTTATATAGGTCTTTAAAGCCGGGAGGTAAAATTGTGATGCTTGAATATCGGGGTGAAGACCCCGAAGTGCCTATTAAAGAGCTTCACAAAACAACCGAAAAACAAATTACCAAAGAACTGGCCGCTAATGGGTTTACCTTTGTCGAGGACAAAAATGGACTACCTATGCAGCATTTCTTGATCTATCAAAAGAAATAGGTTAAGTGCATTTGTATGCTGTAAAGCTATTAAGCAGTATACTTGATAAGCTTTCATACATGTAAACGGGTAACATTATGTTTCCTTAAAGTTACACATCATAAAATTGCAAAGGCTCAACAATTCCTGATTGTTGAGCCTTTGCCGCTTTTGTATATGCATCAGTTTCAGCGTCCTGAAGTGAGTTAAATCTTTGCTAACAAATACACTTGTTAAGCTATCACCACTTTATATTCTTACTGATAAAGCTTATTAATTGCTCAGACATTGCTTTATGCTCTTTTAAACTTGGGTGCCCGCCGGTATTTTTGAACGGAAACATCAGCGAGTGAATATTTTTATCCTGTAAGTTTTTTACAGCTTGCTGAACATAACCCGGCCACGCCGAACCTGCGCGAGTAGCATCCATACTACCAAGTGCACATATAATTTGCGCATTGGGATATTTTGAGCGTATGGTTGAAATGAAGTTTTGGTAACTTTTAATTATAAATTCGGGTGTGGGTGCCTGCGTACCAAAGCGGGCTTTAAATTGTTCATTTTCGGGTTTTAAAACAATCCATGAGTCGTTCTGGAAAAGGTTCACCACTACTACGTCAGGCGTGTATTTGCTAAAGTCCCAGCGGCTTGTTGAATCATTGGCATCTAAACGGTTGTACATTTCGGGCATGATTAATGGGAACCAGCTTACCATAATTCCTATACCACTTCGCGCAATGCAACTGTATTCGGCATTGAAATGCCTGGCGGTAATAGCGGCATAGCTCTGGTAATTGTCTTCAAACGGCGGTGTACCTCTGTCAAGTTTGGTTGTATCAAGGTTGCCGAAGCCGCAGGTTATAGAGTTTCCATAAAACTCAATTTTGCGAGCTTTCCCAGGAGAGGCGGGCAAAATTTGTGCACCTTTTTCCAGGTTAAACCCATAAAACCATGTTTTGCCAAAAGCCCATTCTGATAGTTTAAATAACTCTAATGAATGCCTTCCAGGTTTCAAGCCTTTGGCCAGTGTATACCATTGCTTTTGGTTTGATGGGTTTATTTTTTGTACCACCTGCCCGTCAACAATTATATTATAAAAGTTTTGTCCACCCTCATCTTTAAGCAATGCCTTAACCTCACTGCCGCTAAAATTAATCTTAACGCTGTTGCCCGACCATGACAACATGGTACTATCGGGCTTGCTATCAACGCGCCCCATGTAGTGTATGTGCTTATCAGAACTTTTTATATCAATATTTTGTGCAAAGCAGGATACCGCACTGCTTAAAGTGAGCAACAAAATTGGGAATAGTTTATTCATGATAGTTTTAATAACTTTTAAACAGTATTTTTATTTAGAATAAATATAAACTACTTTTGTACCCGACAAGTGCCATGGAACAAGAGCAAATAAATAACACATCCCAATATACTGCTAATCAGTTTATATTGAAAGATTTTACTTTTCAACTTGATTGCGTTTACAAAAAGTGCTGTAAAAAGTACAAGAAAGGTAAACGCTGCGGCAGTTGCCCAAAAAAGTAGGCTCTTAATTGTTGATTGGCGGTTGGCCTGAAATGTACTCGCCACCAGCGCTTGCTATCTTTCTACCTGTCTCACAACTATCCAGTAATACGCAATTACCACAAGCGGGCTTCAAATAAAAACACACCTTTTGGCCGTGCCTCATCATCACCTGATGGTGATCAAACATTTCTTTAGCAGTAAACTCAGCCGGTAGTTGATTCTCTAAAATCCGGTTGGCTTTACCCTCACCTATCTTTACATCAATCAATCCTAATCTTACAGCTACCCTATAGTGATGCGAATCAACAGGTAATGCTCTGCCGCGCAAATTGCTGAAAGATATTACTGCAGCGCTGCTCTTTGGCCCTACTCCCGGAAAAGATTCCAGCCACGTACGAGCATCGTCCACATTCATACCAGCTAAAAAGTCTAAATTAAGTTCGCCACGCTGTTCTGTAATAAGCCGTAAAACCTGCTGTAATCTTGGTGCTTTTTGCTCGGGCCATGTACAAGGTTTAAGTGCTACCTGCACCTCAGCTACATCCGCATCACGTACACTTTCCCACGAGCCAAAGGCGTTTTGCAAATTAGTAAATGCCTCTGCCGAGTGGCTGTTTTTTGTACGGTGAGAAAGCAAGGTTGACACCAATTCACTCAGTGGATCATAGTCATGAAAGTACCTTATTTGGCTGCCGTAAACGGCATATAAACGGTTATGCACCTCCAGCACAAAATCTTTTACATCATACATTACTCTATAACGCCACGCCCCTGCGGTTGTTTAATAACAAAGGGTATCAAAGCCGGCAATATGTTCCAGCTCTGATACCCTTTAAGTATCTTTCTTAATGTTCTTACTCTTCGTTATTTGAGATGCACGTAGGTTATTCCATCACCGCCCCTATCCGGGTGTTCATCTTCCATGTGGCTTACTTCGTTATACTTCTTAAGGTAGCCACGTATTAGTTTCCGTAAAATACCATCGCCCTTGCCATGAATAACTTTGAGGTTACCAAAGCTCATCATAATGGCGCGGTCTAACAGCTTTTCAATAGCATGTAACGCATCCTCACCACGCATTCCCCGCACATCAATCTCCGGACTAAAACCGGCTACATCACTGGTAGAGGAAGCACTGGTGCCTGCCCGACGTATTTCTTTAGGAACTTCCTTACGAGATGCCTTTTGGACGCGCTTGCGCTTGGCTACAGTACGCAAATCACCTATGGCAATAATAATGTTGTCTTTGGCTATTTCCATTACCTGGCCTGTAGTGTTCGAGTCCGTAAGCTTTACCCAATCACCAACCCTAATTTCCTCATCGGCAATTTGCTTGGCAGCAGATGCTTCCGTTTTAACCGTATTCTTTTGCGCTTCGCGGTTTAAGTTCTCACGTAGGGCCCGTGTTTTCTCCTTATCAGCCTGGTTATTTTTGATTTCGGCAATGGTATTTTCAACCAGCTTATTTGCGTTAGTAATAATATCCTTAGCCTGCTGCTTGGCATCACGAATAAGCGCACGCTGATTTTCCTCCAGGTAGCTTTTCAGCTTTTCATTCTCTGTAAGCAAATCATCCACACGCTTTTGCTGGCGGTTAAGCTGTACTTTGGTATCGTAAATCTCCTTTTTCTCCCGCTCCAGGTCAACCAATAATGTATCAACCTTCTTTTGCGTAAAACCTATCTTATTTTTTGCCAGATTAAGCACCTGCGGAGGTAATCCAATTTTTTGGGCAATTTCAAATGCATAAGAGCTGCCGGGTTTACCTACCTCTAGCTGGTATAATGGCTTCATTTGCACATTATCAAACAGCATGGAGGCGTTCTCAATGCCTTCAGTATTACTCGAAAATATTTTAAGGTTAGAGTAGTGCGTGGTTACCATGCCGCGCACCTTCTTATGGTTAAGCGATTCAAGTACAGCTTCGGCAATTGGGCCACCAAACTGCGGATCGGTGCCTGTACCAAACTCATCAATGAGGATCATGGTTTTGCCGTTAGCCATTTCAACAAAGTGCTTCATTTTACTTAAATGGGCACTATATGTACTCAGGTCGCTTTCAATAGACTGGTCGTCGCCAATATCAACAAACAATTGTTTGAACACACCGGCTGTACTGCTCTCATCAGCCGGTATAAGCAAGCCGGCCTGTATCATCATTTGTAGTAAACCAACCGTTTTCATACAAACTGATTTACCTCCCGCGTTAGGGCCTGATACGGTGATGATACGCGTACCTTCATCAATTTGCACGTTAAGCGGCGCTACTGTTTTTTGTTCTTTTTTAAAACTTAAAAACAGTAATGGATGGCGGGCATTGATAAACCGTAATCTGGCTTCGTTAACAACCACAGGCATTACACCCTCAACATCAATGGCAAACAGTGCCTTTGCCCTAACAAAGTCAAGCTTGGTAAGTAAACCATGATATGACAGCAGTAACGGAACGTATGGCCTGAGCTCATCAGTTAACTGGGTAAGAATTCTTACAATTTCGCGGCGGCGTTCAAACTCAAAATCGCGAATGCGATTATTGAGTGAAAAAACTTCTTCGGGCTCAATGTAAACTGTTTGCCCTGTGGCCGATTCGTCGTGTATAAAACCTTTAAGCTTTCGCTTGTTTTCGGCCAATAACGGTATACACAAGCGGCCATCGCGTATGGTAAGCGAGCCATCTGCCGTCCAGCCGCTTGAGCTTGCACTTTTAAAAATATGGTCAATTTTACGGCGCGCTTCCTGTTCGGCTTTGCTTATGCCCGAGGTAATATCCTGTAATTCTCTTGAGGCATTGGGACGTATCTTACCTTTAGCATCAAGCACCATATCTATTTTTTTGAGTATAGATTTTTCAATGGGCAGGTGCTCAAATAAGGCCTCCAGGTTTGGATATTGCCCTTCGCGCTCATTAAAATAAGCTATAACTGCAAACACAGTTGTTAACGAAGTTTGTATTTGAAAAAACTCTTCCTCGCTAAGAAAAGTGCCTTCAATTCTGACCTTGTTGGCCAATGATTTTATATCAAAAAAATGATTGATGGGCAATGCCACATCATTTTGCAGTATGTTTTTAAATTCATTGGCCTGACTCAAAAATTTACGAATCAGATCAAAATTATTCATCACCTGAATTTTATCAACCATTTGCTGGCCCATAGTACTCAGGCAGTGTGCTTTTATTAACTCCTTTACTTCGGTAAAGCCTAATTTATCAGCACTATTATCTGGATATAACATTATAGTAGTTTCGGTTTAACAGGCTTTTTAACAGCAGAATCTGTTTTTGCCTTCTTACGTATGGAGTCAGCCTTAAGCTTCTCTGCTTTTTTTACCGAATCGGCAACACGTTTTGCCCTTTCGGCTAATAATTTATTTTGTTTAACTTGTAGTAATGAATCGGCTTTGGCGCGAGCTTTTAATGATGAATCAACCTTTGCCTTGATGATATCGCTTACCTTAACGTAAATATCATAAAGCTGGTCGGGTTCGTTAGCATACCAGGCAAAGCTTTTTCTAAATTGAACGCTGTCTGCCCCGTGTGCTTTAAAAACTTTATCATACCGGCTTACGCCATGCTTAAACAAGCTATCGGGCATTGCAGGCACATTTGATAAACTTCCGTCAACTATGTGAACATCTACCAACAAAGGCACCATTTGCTTGGGGCTCAGAATACCGTTGGGCCTGCCTTGCTTGCACGAGGCAAGCATAACAACCGCTGCAAAAAAAAACAAGATTTTATATATACGCATTCCGTAATTTAGCGGGCTCATAAGTAGCCCTCACATTTCTGCCCAATAAAAGGCAGTTTTAGCAGCAGCTTATGTAGCTTAATTTTAAAGAGCAAATTTACATAATAAATGAGCATTACTGATAATATTAATAGTGTTAAACGCGAACTCGATACCGTTAGTGTAACCCTTGTTGCGGTTTCCAAAACCAAGCCTGTGAGCGATTTACAAGAGGCATACGACGCCGGTCAGCGCATTTTTGGCGAAAACCAAGTGCAGGAGCTGGTTGAAAAGTATGAAGCACTACCAAAAGATATTGAATGGCATTTGGTTGGCCATTTGCAAACTAATAAGGTTAAATACATTGCGCCCTTTATTAGCCTTATACAATCGGTTGACAGTCTTAAATTGCTGCAGGAAATTAATAAGCAGGCCGAAAAAAACAAACGTGTTATTGATTGCCTGCTACAGGTTTACATTGCCGACGAGGAAACCAAATACGGCCTTGGTTTTGATGAAGTGATTGAATTGCTGCGATCTGAAGAGTTTGCTCAATTGAAAAACATTCGCATACGTGGGCTTATGGGCATTGCTACCAATACCGATAGCGAAAAGCAGATTAAAGAAGAGTTTTACGAGCTAGATACCTTTTTTGATGGCATAACCCAAAGCTTTTTCAGGCATGAAGACAGTTTTGACACCCTATCAATGGGCATGTCTGGAGATTATAAGATTGCCATAGAGCAAGGCAGCACCATGGTACGTTTAGGAAGCACCATTTTTGGCGACCGCGTTATTAAGCATTACAAAAACAATTAATTGTACATATGAAGGCACATTTAAGAGTGGCGCAAAAGCAAGATTGTCCGCGGTTATTGGAATTGATAAGGGAGCTGGCAGTATACGAACGTGCCCCTCAGGAAGTGACGGTTACCTTGCAACAATTTGAAGAAGCCGGCTTTGGCGTAAAACCAGTTTGGAAAGCCTTTGTTGTAGAGGTGAATGAATTTATTGTAGGTTTTGCCCTTTATTACGTGCGCTATTCAACCTGGAAAGGCAGCCGCCTTTACCTTGAAGATTTAATAGTAACTGAAATTATGCGCGGAAAAGGCATCGGCAAAATGCTGTTTAACCGCATGATACAAGAGGCTAGGGAGCTTGGCTTTAGAGGAATGACCTGGCAGGTGCTTGACTGGAATGAACCGGCAATAAAATTTTATAAAAAATATGAAGCCGGCCTGGAGGCAGGTTGGCTTAATGCATCATTATCAACCGAGCAGATACTAAACTATCCGTTATGAGAACTAAATTTTTAACACTGATAAGCATAGCTGGCCTGAGTTTAACCGCCTGCGTAGAAAGAAAGCCAAAAAACGATATTCCTGATGTATGGCAGGACACGCTTACTTATCAGTTTAAAACCATAAACGCCAAAGCTGATGATTGCGCCGGCAAACCTGATAGTGCTTGTACTACTATAAAATTTCGCTATCCTGCTTTTGATAATCAGCCTTTACTTAATGATACTGTAGTAACCGGTCTGTCAACACTGTTAGACCGTCAAAAAGGAATAGCCGGACTACAACGCCTGAGCTGGCAATTTTTGCAAGACTACAAAGATTTCAAAAAACAAAATCCTAAATCACCGGCATTTTTTGAGTTAAATAGTAAAGTTGATGTAATACGTCAAGACAGCAGCTTACTTAATTTGGAATACAACGGATACCAGTTTACCGGTGGTGCGCACGGAATGACCATTGTTAGATACCTTAACTGGGATGTGGCCGGTAAAAAGAAAATATTACTGAGCGACATTTTCAGGCCAGGTTATGAAGACGAATTGAACAAAATTGCAGAGCAAATTTTCCGTAAACAAGAAAACCTTTCTGAAACGGCTTCACTGGCTAACAATTATTTTTTTAAGGACGCCAAATTCAGCCTGAACCAAAACTTTTTAATTACACCGGTAGGCATTACGTTTTTATACAACCAGTATGAAATTAAGCCTTATGCAGCCGGCCGTACTACGTTAGAAATCCCTTACGAAAAAATTAAAACGCTGCTTAAGCAAGGCACCGTTACAGCCCGATATAATTAATAATGCTTGTATTTAAATTTGGAGGAGCATCGGTAAAAGATGCTGCAGGAGTAGCAAACCTGGCAAATGTTGTAAAAAAGTATGCTGGTGGACCACTGTTGATTGTGGTATCGGCAATGGGAAAAACAACGAATGCGCTTGAAAAACTTACCAAAGCTTACTTCGAGCAGCATGATAGCATGCACATTCTTTACGATGAGATTAAGCAATACCACTACGGCATTATGCATGAGTTGTTTGGCTCCGAGCATCCGGTATTTGACGAGATAAATAACACGTTTGTTGAGATTGACTGGATGCTGGAAGATGAGCCGGTAGACACATTTGACTTCATTTACGATCAGCTGGTATCGGTTGGCGAATTACTGTCAACACGTATAGTTGATGCTTACCTAAGCCAAAGCGGTTTAAATAGCAAATGGCTTGATGTAAGAGGATACATTCATACCGATAATACTTATAGGGAAGGCGTAGTTGACTGGACTAAAACCTGCGAAAGCATACAGCAGGATATTCCTGCAATGCTAAGTCAAAACATTATTGTAACGCAGGGCTTTTTAGGAGGTACATCAGAAAACTTCACCACAACGCTTGGCCGTGAGGGGTCTGACTATACAGCCTCTATATTTGCGGCCTGCCTCAATGCAAAGTCTGTTACCACCTGGAAAGATGTACCGGGTGTACTTAACGCCGATCCGAAATTATTTACTGATACCGTAAAGTTTGATGAATTATCATACGCAGAAGCTATGGAAATGACTTATTACGGCGCTACGGTAATTCACCCAAAAACTATTAAGCCTTTACAAAACGCAGGTATCCCGTTATTGGTAAAGCCCTTTGGTGATCCTGAAGCACCTGGTACTAAAATTGGAAACACAAGTAATCAAAGCTTTGAAAAAGCTGTAATAATTGTAAAAGACAATCAGGTGCTGCTATCAGTATCAGCCAAAGATTATTCATTCATTACCGAAAAGCATTTGAGCAATGTCTATAACATATTTGCTCAAAACCTATTAAAAGTCAACGTTTTGCAAACCTCGGCATTAAGCCTGTCTGCATGTTTTGACTTCATTGACGAGCGATTTGAAAAGCTGATGGGTCAGCTGCAGGAAAACTTTAATGTTAAATATAACAGCAACCTAAAGCTGATAACCTTACGCCACTTTGAACAGGGTTTAATTAAACAACTAACCGAAGGAAAAAAAGTATTGTTGGAACAAACCAGCCGCAACACCGCACAAATTGTGTTTGCCAGCAATTAATATAACACTAAATATCGGCCTTGCTAGCTTTTATCGACAACGTGTCAATCTGTACACCGGGCACAGTAACCTTAAATAAAGGCAAGGCAAAATAAAACGTTGAACCCTGATTCACAACGCTGTTTACCCAAATACGGCCCTTGTTAAGGTCAATAAATTCTTTGCAAATCAAAAGTCCCAGGCTGGTACCTGTTTCATTGTTGGTACCTTTGGTACTGGTGTTGCTGATGTTGAAGATACGATCAATACGTTCGGCCTTTATACCTACGCCACTATCTGTTACAGAAAAAACAACTTCAGATAACTCTGTATCTATTTCGGCCGCAATAATAACGTTACCGCCCGACGCCGTAAACTTAACTGCGTTTGATAACAGGTTACGCACAATGAATTCAAAATGATTAGGGTCAACAGTAATAGCCATATGCTCGTCCACCCTATCAATTATCCTGATCTTCTTTTTCTCAGCACTTGAGCTTACCAATCCCATTACCCGTGTAATAGCTTGTTTAGGTTCAACAATCATACTGTTTAACCTTACGCCCTTTATTTGCATTTCGCCCCACTTAAGGAGCATGTTAAGCGTTTCTAATGATATGTTTGCAGCAGTAGTAAGCTTTTTCACCAGCATTACGCGCTCTTCGGCACCAATATCATCATCCTCAAGTAAATGCATTAAATCCAAAACCGACGCAAACGGCGATCGTAAATCATGTGCTAATACTGAGAACAGTTTATCTTTTACCCGGTTAGATTCTTCCAGACTGGTATTTGCCGTATTAAGAAGCTTATTAAGTTTACGCGTTTTATAAAAATAGTAGCTTACAATAGCAACCACAAACAATGATGCGATGCATAAACCTATAAATACGTTGCTTTCAAGCCGTTGACGGCTATTTTGCTGCTTCAACTGGTTAACACGCGCCTTCGATTTGTATAACTCATAGCCCGACTGTAGGCTAACAACCTGCCTGGCCATCTTTTTATAAAAAAAACTATCGGCCAAAGCATTCTGCTTTTCCTTCATCAGCAATGCAGTTTCAAAGTTTTTTTGCGATTTATATAGGTCAGCTAGCCTACCCAAAACCTCAATTTCCTGCTTACGTGCACCCTTTTCGCGCACCAGGTTTAAAGCCAAATTGTAATAATGTATTGCTTCTTTACCATTTAAAGCGCCATAGGTATCAGCCAGGCCGGTAAGGGTTTGATACTCGCGCAAATAGTTTTGAATTTTACGCGCCTTCTCCAATGCCGATTTTTGCAGCTGAATTGACTTTCGCTTGTTACCTTCTTTGTTATATACTTTGGCCAGGTTATTTGTAAGCGAAATGTTTAGCCCCTGGTACTGCGGCTCATCACTTAAAAGAATTCCTTTTTCAAGGTAAGTTTTAGCCTTTTCGGTAAGGCCTAATTCACGGTAAATAATACCGTAATTATTATAAATGTTTAATGATAAATTTGAAAACGGAAGCGTTTTGTTAATCCCTTCGGCTATGTTAAGGTAAGTAAGGGCCATTTTAAATTTGCGCTGGCCTACGTAACCTTCTGATACGGTTAAATAAGCTTCCATTTTACCAGCCTCGTTATTACTACGATCAGCAACCTTAAGGGATTGTAAGAAATATCCTATTGCTTTATCATAATTACCCTTCCGCAGCTCAACCACACCAAGGCGTATTATAACAGCAGCTTCACCAACAGCGTTACCTTTTTTGCGATACAGCTGCAGTGCCTCAGAATATTTTGCTCTTGATGATTCAAACTCGCCTAAGTTATCATCAATCATACCTAAATGATTAAGCATCATAGCCTTGCCATTTAGATCATTAGTTTTTTGGGCCAGTAAAATAGCTTGATTTGCGTAGTAAACAGCTGAATCAGGTTTTGAATAACGGTAGCGTTTAACCAATTTATCCAAATCAGAAATGGTAAGTGCGTTATTGTGCTTTGCTACCGGCAATGAAGCGGCAGATTGCGCTTTAACCCAACCTAAAGGCAGGCAAAACATCAAAATCAATAGCACAAATTTCAACAGGGGCATTAAAGTAGTACCGTAAATATAAGGCAATATCTTATGCTTTTTACGGGTACAAACTAAAATTGTTGTGTTTATAAATAACCGTTAGGCAGACTATAAATTGCCGATACAAATTTAATTAAAAATTAATAAACAACAAAAAAGCCCCTTGTAGTTTACAAAGGGCCCAAATTATAAAATGTGGTTAGTTCTTTACTTTTTGTTTTTCTGACCGCGGTCGCTATCTTTATTTGACGTTACAAACGAAGGCTGACCACCACTGTTACTTACACCTTTTGATTTTTGTACTTCGCGCTGGTTGGCAAATTTACGATCGGCTGTGGTTGAGCCCTGACCATTATTTGTTAAATTTTCCTGATTTTTCATGATTCACAATCCTTAAGTTCAACAATCATTTTAAGTAGACAAACTCATTGTCTTACTTTACGTATAAAACAATAACCGTACCGATGTTAATTTTAAAGAAAATAGCGTAAGAATTACCTGCTGAAAACTAGCTTAACCATGTAAGTGTAGCTTTATTACTGCATATTTATTTAACTTGCTCAACTATCACATAACCTTACGCCTTATGGATAAAAAACAAATAACAGACTACTTAGACAACCATAATATACAGCACATTAAGTTTGCCTTTGCAGATATAGACGGTGTTTTAAGGGGAAAAGTAATTCATCGAAGAAAGTTTGAAGCCGGACTTAATGATGGCTATGGCTTTTGCGATGTTGTTTTTGGTTGGGATAGCAATGATCAAGGCTATGATAATGTAAATGTTACCGGATGGCATACGGGTTACCCTGATAAGCAATGCAAAATTGATTTATCAACCTTTCGCACTATACCGTGGCAAAATGACATGCCGTTTTTTTTGGCCGACTTTGATGTGAAGGGCAATGAGCAGGTACCCTGCCCCCGTACTTTGCTTAAAAAAATTGCTAAAGAATGCCACGTCTTAGGCTTCCACCCTGAGTTTGCACAGGAATTTGAGTGGTTTAATTTTTCTGAAACAGCACAATCACTCGAGCAGAAAAACTTTACCAACATCAATCCGCTTACGCCGGGAATGTTCGGTTACTCCATATTACGTCCTTCGCAGCAAAGCGATTTTTACTTTGATCTGCTCAATCTGCTCACCCAGTTTGGTATACCTGTAGAAGGATTACATACCGAAACCGGACCCGGGGTGTACGAGATAGCGATAATGCATGACGAGGTTTTGACCGCTGCAGACAAAGCCGCATTATTAAAAAATGCCGTTAAGGAAATTGCTTCAAAACATGGCATTATGGCGTCTTTTATGGCAAAGTGGAGCCATGATTTGCCGGGTTGCAGCGGCCATGTACACCAAAGCCTGTGGAGCATGGATAAAAGCAAAAACTTGTTTTATGACGATGCGGATGAAAATAAAATGAGCGAAGTTATGAAGCATTATCTTGCAGGGCAGTTGTATTGTTTACCTCATATAGTTCCTATGTACGCACCTACCGTTAATAGCTACAAACGCTTGGTGGAGGGTGCATGGGCACCAACTACCGTTACCTGGGGAATTGATAACAGAACAGCTGCTTTGCGGGTACTGAACCATGCACACGATTATACCCGCCTGGAAACCCGTATTCCCGGGGCAGACTCCAATCCTTATTTGGCCCTTTCCGCGGCATTAGCTTCTGGTTTATATGGTATAAAACATAAATTACCATTAAATTTGCCTCCCGTTAGCGGTAACGGCTACAATTATAAAAGCAATGGCAGCATTGCTACCAATTTGTTTGATGCAGCTACCACCATGAAAAGCTCGGCAGTTGCCCGCGAGCTTTTTGGCGATGTGTTTACTGAGCACTTTACCAACACACGCGTTTGGGAATGGCGGCAGTTTAACCGGCACGTTACCGACTGGGAACTTAAACGTTATTTTGAAATTATATAATGGTTTGCTGCTAACCACGGCAACCGTTTAAAACCAATTATGGACCACGAATTAAGCAGGCAAATTGTACGTAAAGCCTGGGAAGGATATGATGCCTCAAAAATTATTAAAAGCATTGACGATATAAGCGCCAATGTATCAACCAATTTAGTTTTCAGAATAAGGTTTGAAGACGATGATATTGTAATTGCAAAGCTATCAAGCTTTGGAAAATATGACTACTTTAAAGAAGATCATCGTATAATACACAGCTTAAGCAATAACCTGCTGTACCCTTATGAAAACTTCCTTGCAAAGTCATTACTCAAAAATAACCGGGTTTACATTTACAGGCATCGCGGCAGCGGTGAGGAAGCCTGGGTGGTATTTTACAATCCAACGCGTATAATGGAACGCTTGCCCCGTCGGTTAGAGGACAATAACATACGCAAGTTTGCCCAGCAAACAGCTAAGTTTCATAAGGCTTGTGCACGTGTAAGCAAGGTGTTGCCAAAGTCTTCAAAGACTATGCGTACTGATATCAATAGTTTATTAGATCAGATTGCTGAAAACGAAAGCATATTTGGCACGCGCAGCCAAGTAGATCAGTTGCGTTATCATTGTGATAAGTATTTAAAAGGACGGGCCAAGTACGCGGCAAATACTTTTCAAACTATCCCGGTGTTTATTGATTGGAACATTGGCAACTTTTCGGTAACGCATAAGCAGGAGTTATATTCACGTTGGGACTATGATTGGTTTAGGATGACTAACCGTGTAATGGACTTTTACTTCTTTAGCAGGGTGGTTTCTGATGTAGGCGACCGCACGGTGTTTAGCTACTACATAACAACGCTTACAGAGAAACGCTTTATTCAATTTTTAGAAGAATATCACAAGCATAATCCGCTTACTGTTAATGAGGTATATTTTATGAAAGAGGCTTATCGCTTTTTTATACTTAATTATGTAATTAAAGATGGTAAACACTTTTTCCATGAGCAGTATGCCAATAAATTACAGCAGGAAGCCTATGATATTTACCTGCCCTCAGTTGAGCGCGATTTTGATGCAGAGGTAATATTAAAGGCACTAAAGCTTAAATAACTCAGCTTTTAAAACTAATGAAAGGCTAATTACCTTTTATGCTCTGAATTTTATAACCATCGCTTTTATAAAGTTGCGGTGAACTCTTACGGAAACCATGATGAAAACTGTTGACTTTAAAATTCTTGCCGACCGTTATAAAGTAATTTTTTTCGACTCGTTTGGCGTTATTAAAAATTACGGCGGATTGGTTCCGGGTATGAAAGATACTTTTGACTACCTGGAAGCTAACGACAAAGAGTATTACATTGTAACCAACGATGCATCACGCAGCCCCCAGCAATTAGCCCAATCATTTGTGAAGCTTGGGCTGGATATGATAACGCCCGACAAAATCATATCATCAGGAATGCTGGCTAAAGACTATCTCGATTTAAAAGTGGATGGCGGCATTGTTGCTTATCTGGGTACAGATGATTCGGCACATTATATTGAAAGTGCCGGACTACATACCATTCCTGTGCGTGATATTACGGAGGAAAACATCAATCATGTAAACGGCCTTGTTTTTATGGACGATGAAGGATTTGACTGGTTTGCAGATTTAAACAAAGCTGTTAACCTGTTGCGTAAACGCAATATACCCGCCATAGTTGCCAATACCGACTTTGCTTACCCGGTAACCATGCATAATGTTGCTATTGCCGTTGGTGCACTCGCTAATATGATTGAGCATATTGTAGGCAAAAAGTTCCTGCACTTTGGCAAGCCCGATTCGCAGATGTTTATGTTTGCCTATGACCTTGTCAGAGCTAAGAACGAAAACATCAGCAAAAAAGATATTTTAATGGTTGGAGACACACTGCATACCGACATACTAGGTGGCAATAAGTTTGGCCTGGATACCGTGCTGGTATTTTCGGGCAACACACTACCAGAGGATGCACAAACAGTAATAAATGCCACCGGAATAGTACCAACTCACGTTTGCCAATCGGCCGTGGTAAAGGTTAAGTAATTAAAGGCCGTTGGTTATTTGATATTGCGAGGCCTGTTTGCTTTTCTTACCGTTGCGTTTCTCAAAATAGTAGTCAATACGCCCAAGATTTATACCAGCCCAGCCAACCTGGTTTATGGTAGTAACTTCTCCGTCAAGGTTTTTCACATCTTCAGGCTCATCTAAAAATGTGTGAGTGTGGCCGCCTATTATCAAATCAATATTACGGGTTTGTGCAGCAAGCACCTTATCAGATACTTTATTTTCACGGTAACTATAGCCAAGATGCGAGAGGCATATCACCAAATCGCATTTTAATTCATTTTTAAGCAGGGCTGCTATTTCATTCCCTTTTTTTACAGGGTCGAGGTATTGCGTCTCCTTGTAATTCCGCGGATCAACCAATCCGGCTAGTTCGATGCCCAATCCAAATACACCAATTTTTAAGCCCTGCTTGTTAAAAATTTTATACGGCTTGGTAGATGCATGCATTACGGTATTACTAAAATCGTAATTACTCATTAGTATAGGGAAATTAGCATTTGGTAGTTGCTTATAAAACCCTTCAATGCCGTTGTCAAAGTCATGATTGCCCATGGTTGCAGCATCGTAACCCATATCGCTCATGAGTTTTAGTTCAAGTTCGCCGCCAAACATGTTAAAGTACGGTGTACCCTGAAATATATCACCAGCATCGAGCAATAGCACGTTACTTTGCTCTTGCCTAATTTTATTAATTAAAGCCGCCCGCCTTGCTGCTCCACCTAAGCCTTGATTCCTCGAACCATCCATCGGAAATGGCTCTATACGGCTATGCACATCATTGGTATGCAAAATGGTTAACCGCTGCAAATCGCCTGCAGCTAACGCATCAACAGCGTAAGCACTCATCGCCGCCGAAGCTGCAAGTACACCTCCAACCTTAACAAATTGCCTGCGGTTAATTTTCTTTAATTCGTCCATCTAACTGAGCATTAATTACTTTACCTGATGCGGTTTGATTTTTTACATAGTTTACAAGTGCATCGCGCACGCGCAATCCAATTGTTTTACGTTCAAGCGGTGTTGCCAATCCTTTAGTGTTATCTCCACCGTTTGCCAGGTAATCTGACGTTAACACGGTATAGGTGTCGGCAACATTAAACGGCTTTCCATTAATTAGTAAGTTAACAGGCTTTTTATCACTTATGGTCATTTGCAGGCCGCTAACCGGCTGACCGTTGCTTGCTGCTATAAAATTGAGCAATTGCTGTACATCAGTTCCTTTAAGCTTAAGCAGCACCAGCTCATTTTCAAATGGCATAAGTTCAAATATGGTACTTAAAGTTATTTTGCCTTTTGGAATCTCGTTACGTAAACCACCTTTGGTAGTGGGTATGGTAAAGTCAAAGCTAAACAGTTTACGGGCTTCGGAAGCTACCGCGTCAGCGTAGAAATTTCCAAGCAGACTTTCTGTTCCACGCTCCTTTTCTAAAGCTACAGCACTTTCTCCTAAAACTGCGTTCATTTGCGCCTCCATCTTCCTTTTGTAAGGCAAATAAGTTTTCACTATGCCCGAGTCAAGGGTAAGCGTACTATCAATATGATACTCTCCTCTTGCCGATCGGACTATTGAATACCTTTTACCGCAGCCAAAAAAAGTGGCTAGGATGGCTAAATATAATAACGGTTTAAAAATCTTCATTAATAAGTTCTTTATTTAAAAAAGCCGCTGCGGCCATACCACCGCGTACAGCACTTGACACCGAACGCAACGGATCACAGCAATCACCTGCAACATAAAGGCCGTTGACGTTGGTTTTGCCATAGCCATTTGTTTTAATATGACCCGTATCAGCCATTTCACAACCTAAAGTCTGGGGTATATCACAATGCTGCTTAAATGCAGTATGTGCATACAAAACGCTTAAATCAGCGGTGATCCCATCACTTAAAACAACGCCTGATATCTGTCCTTGAGCATGAGTTACTTCTGTAACAGGAGTTTCAATTACTGCAATGTTGTTAGCCGCAAGCTTTTGAGCTTGTTCGGTATTCAACAATGAAGGCCCGTTAGTAAATAACGTCACTTTTCCTGCCCAATGGCTTACGGTTTTAACGTATTCAAATCCGTTTTCGGCATTACCAAACACTCCTGTAATCTGGCCTTTTACTTCATAACCATGGCAATACGGACAATGTATAACCGATTTTCCCCAACACTCTTCAAAACCTTTTATATCGGGCATTATGTCGCTGATTCCGGTTGCAAAAAGCAACTTTCGCGCGGTGATTCTATTTTCAAAGATAGTGGTAATCTCAAAATTTTCATCGAATTGAAGCGCCTGCAACACCGTGTCTTTCAAAAATTTTACGTTTGAATAATTTTTGAGTTGCTCCCTGCCCTCGGCAGCAATGATATGCGGCTCTTTGCCATCATGGGTTAAAAAATTGTGAGAATGTGGCGTAAACCTGTTGCAAGGCATTCCGCTTTCAATAACTAATACTTGGCGCTGCGAACGCCCTAGAGTTAGCGCGGCTTGCAAACCCGCATAACTGCCCCCAACTATAATAACATCATATTGTGCTGAATTCATATCAGCAAAGCTATACAAAAGCAACTAAGTTGCATTTGTACGATTATTTATCAATTGTCATTTTCGTTTACAACTCAAATTGCTGCCTTAACTTTTCTTCTTCCAAATCAAGCTGAGAGACATATTTATCAATTACATCTTCTTCAAACTCGGGCTTTTGATTAAGCTCCTGCAGCTTTTGACGCTGTACTTCAATTACATGTTTGTAAGCGGCCTGAAAACGCAGTTTGTTTTGCACAGCTTCATGCTCATCTCTGCTGTGCCTGCCATCAACATAAGCCAACTCATTTGAAAGACGAGTCTTGAGTTCCTTTAAAAGAATATTGCTAATTGCATCTTCTTTATATTCCTTATCTAGCAATGCCAAGGCAACATTCTTCATTTCAGATTTGACCATTGCCTCCTGCTCTTGCTCAGGAATAAGGTAGTCGCGCTCAGGCTCACCAAATTTTTTAATGATCCACGGTAATGTAAGCCCTTGAAACACCAGCGTAAACATGATTACAATAAAGGTTATAAAAACAATTGTTTCGCGATGCGGAAATGGCTGCCCGCTTTTAAGCACTAGTGGTATTGACAACGCCGATGCAAGGGAAACAACACCCCGCATGCCTGCCCATCCTATTACCATGGGACCGCGCCATCCCGGTCGGCTATCTTCAGTTTTAATGAATTTGCTGGCAAACATGGTAAAAACTGATGCGCCCATGGTACTAAGTAACCGCAGTATGATTACGGCAATTGATATCACAATGCCGTAAATGAGGTTACTATTAAGGTTTGTACCCGTGGCTTTTATAACAGCGGTAAACTCCAAACCTATCAACAAAAAAACGAAACCGTTAAATAAAAAGCCAATAGTTTGCCATACGTTTACTGTTTGTAACCGGCTTACATGATTGAGTATAACATGACTTCGATTGGATAAATAAAGACCACCGGTAACTACAGCCAACACCCCTGAGTAGTGAAAATGCTCGGCAACTATATACATAATGTAAGGCTCCACAAAGGTTAGTACTGTATCAATACTGGCTGTAGTGGGCATCCAGCGGTGAAGGGCATAAAAAATCACTCCTATAATTAACCCGGTAGCAATACCCATTACAACCACCTCAACAAATTTATAAGAGGCCTCTCCTATTGAAAAGCTACCCGTTATAACTGCCGCCAGCGCAAAACGGTAAACAATTAAGCTGGATGCATCATTAAGCAAACTTTCACCCTCTAATATGGCCGATGTGCGTTTAGGCACCTTTACTTCTTTTAAAATGGATGTTGCGGAAACGGCATCGGGCGGTGAGATAATTCCACCGAGTAAAAAACCTAATGCCAGGGTGAATCCAGGAATAAGCTGATTAGAAATTACAGCAATTACTGCAGACGTAATAATTACTATGGGAAATGCGAACGAAGCAATAACCCTTCGCCACTTCCAAAAATCTTTCCATGATGTTTGCCATGCTGCATCGTAAAGTAACGGTGGCAAAAAAATTAAAAAAATTAGCTGTGGTGATATATGTATTGATGGAACCGATGGTATAAAGCTTATAGCAAAGCCACCTACAACCAATACAATAGGGTAAGAGATTTTGATTTTTTGCGCCAGCATAACCAGCAGCATGATAATAAGCAACAGGCAAATATAAAACAGGAAGCTCTCGTGCATAAGTTTTCGGCTAAAACAGATTTTCCTAAAAATAAGAAATTCCTAAGAGAATTGTTTTTTGCAACGTTTACTTGTGTGCTCAAACTACCGGCCTATCGGCAAATATACGTTTACGTATACGCGATAAAGATACATGAGTAATACCCAGATAATGTGCTATATAATGTTGAGGTATACGTTGCAACACGCCTTTGCCATTGCTTAATAATTTCAAGTAGCGTTCTTCCGGGCTTTCGGTAACAAAGGCAGCTATACGGTCTTCATAACAGCACAAATAATGTTCGGCCAGTAAGCGGCCAAAGCGCTCCATTTTATAAGCAAGTTTTGGATTCGCCAGCAATTGTTCCCACTGTTGGCGGGTTACAACAATCATCTCTGTATCTTCTAAAGCCTGAATGTAATTAATACCAGGCTCAATCCTTAAAAAGCTTTTGTATGAGCTAACGAATTCCTTTTCAAAGCAAAAGTAACCGGTAACTTCTTCCCCATCCTTCATGTAAAAATAGCGAACAGACCCATTGACAATAAAGCCAAGGCGGTCTTCAACTTTTTCGGGTACGGTAAAGTTCTCTTTCTTTTTTAATGTTAGGTAGCCAATATATTGTGAGCACAGCTGCCACTCATCGTCGGTAAAAGTAACAAAGCGGGCCATTCCAACCCTGAACTTTTCGTTGGCTATTTGTGTATCCACAACCTGTCAATTAAAAAAAACACAGCAAATACCACGCTGGCTATACCATTGGTTGTCATGAAAGCGAAATTTACCCGGCTTAAATCATTTGGTTTCACCAGGCGGTGCTGGTAAACCAGCATGCTGCAGTAAACGGCCAAGCCAATATAATAAGCAAAGCCAAACTCATAAAACACAGCAGGCAGTATCACAAATATGGCCGACAGCACATGCAAAAAGGTTGAAAGATTCAATGCCCTTACAGTGCCTAACGCGCTAGGTATAGAATGCAGGTGATGGTTACGATCAAAGTCTTCATCTTGCAGGGCATAAATTATATCAAAACCACTTACCCAACAAATTACGGCAAGCGAAAAAAATACAGGTAACATGGCAAACTCGCCAGTTACTACCAAATATGCACCAATAGGTGCTAGCGATAAACCTAAACCCAATACCAAATGGCATAACGCCGTAAAACGTTTGGTGGCACTATAACCTAGCACTACTAATAGCGCAACCGGCGAAAGAAAGAAGCAAAGTTCATTTATAAACCATGTTGTAATAATTAACAGCGCACAATTGACAAGCGTGAAAGTGAGCGCATTTGTGGGCGAAATGCGGCCGGCCGGTATATCACGAATTTTGGTACGAGGGTTAAGCGCATCAATATCCCTATCCAAATAGCGGTTGAAAGCCATGGCCGAATTGCGGGCAAATACCATGCATAACAGCATCAGCAATAGCTTAACCCAGTTGAACGTATGTTCTGTAGTTGTAACCGCCAAAAAGAAGCCTATAAAGGCAAAAGGCATGGCAAATATGGTATGCGAAAAGGTAACTAAAGAAAAGTATTTTTTCATTTCAATTTGTTCAATCTATCCTCATTAGTATGAGGATGCTCAGACTTTAAGGGTTAGATAGTTTCGCTGTTACCAGTTTACTTCGAAACCCTTATTCACTTCATCAATAAAGCCCAGCACTTCATCTTTACCCAACTTACTTTCTGATGAGGTTACAAAAAATTGTGGCACTTCCTCAAACGTCGCAAGTAAGGCTTTACGGAACTTGGCAATATTCTGATCGGTTTTAATGCTTGATTGCTTATCGGCCTTGGTAAATACCAACACAAATGATAGCCCTTTCTCGCCAAGCCAGTTACAAAATTCTACATCAATTTTTTGCGGTTCGTGCCTGCTGTCAATAAGCACCAGTACGCATTGTAAACTCTCGCGCTTATCTAAATAGGTACGTATAAACTTATCCCAATCTTCCTTTTTACTTTTAGAGATGCGGGCATAACCATAGCCTGGTAAATCAACCAGGTACCACTGCTCATTTATGTAAAAATGATTTATTAGCTGGGTTTTACCTGGCGTTTGCGATGTTTTTGCCAAGCCCTTTTTGCCCGTAAGCATATTGATAAGTGACGATTTACCTACATTGGACCGGCCAATGAAAGCATACTCCGGCTTTTCGGGAGGTGGCAATTTTGAAATTTGTGTATTGCTACAAATAAATTCGGCAGATTTGACAATCATGATACAAAGGTAACAGTTACAAATTTTAAATTTGATGTTTAAACATATATTTATATGAGTTATTCTATTCCATCACAAACGCGCGTTGGTCACGTTCATTTAAAGGTTAGTGATTTACAACGTTCACTTGATTTTTACTGTGGTTTGTTAGGGTTTGAATTGGTGATGAAATACGGAGCGCAGGCTGCTTTTATATCAGCAGGTGGATACCATCATCATATTGGTTTAAATACCTGGCACAGCCTAGGTTCAGAACCTGCGCCTGACCGTTACCCGGGTTTATATCACACTGCCATTGTATACCCCCAGCGTAAAGACCTTGCAGCTATTTTGAAACGTTTGCTTGATGCCAGTTATCAGCAAATAACCGGGGCGTCAGACCATGGAGTATCTGAGGCTATTTACTTAAACGACCCTGATTTGAACGGCGTTGAACTATACTGGGATCGCCCGCGTGAATTTTGGCCAACTGATGAAACCGGAAGCCTTACTATGTACACCCGGCGTTTAGATACCGATAATCTTTTGGCTGAGCTGCAATAACTTTAAAAGTATTTCTCAAGCTTAAGTCCGTAAGTAAGTAAAGTATTTTCGGCCTTTGTACGTGTGATTTTATTGTAGGCAAATGAGCTGTTTAAAGCAAGCCAGTTAGTTACTTTAAAACCCAAGCCAAATGTTGTGCGAATGATATGATCATTTGACCGCAGTAAAGATGGCTGCCAAAAGTTACCGCTATCAATTGTAATTAAATCTTTAATTACAAAGTGAAACTGTAATCTTAATGAGTTTCGGTAAGTGTTATAAACTTCGCGTGTGGTATCGCTGGTATTTATGTCACTTAAATCATATAGTATACCATCGCTTACGTTGAGGTAAGCATTGGGCCTGTCTAAAATACTGTAGGCAATACCCGCCCCTGCCAGTAGTTGATTATTGATTTTAAGTGAAAAGCTGGTGTTATAGTTGGCTAACCCCCAGTAGTAAGCATGCGGAATTGCTTTATACAGGTTAAAGTCAATGGCTGCCGAATAATCGTTATTGGTGACCGATCCATTTGATTTTCCGTAAACCCAGGAGTTAGTTGCATTAAGTGAAACGCTTTTCTTTTTTACTTCAAAGCGCAAGGCGTTATTAAGCAAATAGGTATTGCCTTCGGGAGCACGATTGGCCGTGCCTGAACCGTTGAATATTAAATGGTAATTAGTGGTATCGTTGAATTGGGCTTTGGCAGTAATTGTTGCAAGCACCAACATCAGTAAGCACAATATTAAGCTTCTTTGCATGCAAAAAGCGGTTGGTAATCATTTAACCGACAACCCAACCGCCCGATTGTTTTTGAAAAAGGCCTCTATGCTAGCCCAGCATTAACAAGTCGTCATCATCGGTTAAGCTTAATTGTATATTATCATTACCGGCAATACCTTCAATTGAGCCTTGTATTTGAACCGCGCTTAACAGTACTTTCTCTAATTGTTTTTCACGCACTTTCCATAACTTTTCCATGGCCTCGCGTTCTTTTTGTATTGACATACGCATGCTGCCAAAACCTTCACGCAGTGCCTTCCATTGCTCATTAAACTCGCTGCTGGTAAGGTAATCATAAAGCAAGTGCATCTTATCACCCTTACCCTCCTGCGCCTTCACAATGGCTGAGGTTTTCATTATACCCTGCCTCAACACATAAGAAACAGCCTTTATCTCACTAAATGAACATATCCAAACGCCATCCTTTTCACCAAAGCACTCCATATCTTTTGGATAGCATTGGGTTACTATAACGGCAATATCAGCACCCATATGGCGCATATCTTTTTTCAGCTTTTCTATCCAATCGCCGCCAAATTCTTTGGTGCGCTTGCTTTCGTAAATGATTTTACCACATTCCTGCCCAAATTGGTTGCGAACAGTTTGTATACAGTCGGCTCCGCGTATGCCCTTACCAACTTCGTTAACCATATCAAACGGAAAGTAGCTACGTAGCTGCTCTTCCAGCATCAGCTCCTGCACCTCACCCTGCAACTGCATGGAACCTTGCTCGGCTTTACGCTTCATCTCGTCGGCCAGTTTTTTCTGATCATCGAGCTGCTTTTCAAGTTCACGTACCTTAAACTGGTACTCATTATCGCGCAATGAAAATTTCTCGGCTTCCTGTTTGCGTATTTGTTCGGCTAAAGCCTCGCGCTGCTCTTGTAATTTGCGTTCTGTTATCAGTTCCAGCTCTTCTTCGCGTTGTTTAAGCGTTTGCTCTTTTTGTAAAAATTCAAGCTCTTTTTGACGCGATGTACGCAGCTTTTCTTCCTGCTCCTTAAGCGAATTTTCGAGCATGCGCATCTGATTTTCTACATCGGCGTGTATTGATTTGCGTAGTGACTGCTCCATATCTTGCTGTAAAGCCCGCTTCTCCTCGGTAAGGCGCTGCTCAAACTGCATTTGCTGCTGACGTTGCTTTACAGCAAACTCCTCTTCCTTTTTCCTGAATTCGTCCTCTTTTTGCTGGGTATACTGCTGCATCTTATTTCTAAGCTGCTTTTTATACTCCTCAGTCATTACCTCCTCAATAGGAAAACCGTGACTGCAATTAGGACATTTTACTTCTGTAGCCATATAATCGTCGTTACAACTGTGCAAATATGCATTAACGAAGGTAACGGTAATTTTGCTAACTTTTTAAGCATTTTATATATCAGTGTTAATGTTAAATTGATCAAAGGGCTTTTTGACTACGATCTATTTAAATGGAGGAATGAGGCTGGAGATAGCTCAACAACTGAGTAGAACATAGGTGTAAACGAACGCTATATGCTCATTGCAATAAGATTCCGATCAAAAAAATCTGTATTGATTATTTTAACAATTTAACGATTGCTCTTAAGCTGCCTTATCTCAAGCTTAAGCTCTTGTATATTTTCTTTAGCTTGGCGGTTTTCCAAATAATAATAGATAGCAAAGCCAAGAAAAACTTTGCCTAATATAAATACAGCAGCAAACACCCAGCGCCACACTTTATGTATACGCATGTGGGTTGATGAGCCTTCTACTTCAATAAACCCTGAATCGGGCTTGTGATTATGCTGAGATGAACGCTGGCTTTCATCGCCTGGATGCTGGGGTAAATGTTTGGATGTAACTGTCAATCCATTAATTTCGCTTTCAATACGATCCCACAATTGCGGAGGCGGCGGCGAAGCCATCCGCATTGCAAGCTTCTCCATATCAATTTCCAATTCATTAAGTGCCTGCTCTACTTCCGGAAATTGCTTTTTCATTTGCAATACCTCACGCTCTTCATTTGCTGATGTAGCACCGGTAACAAATGCTTCAAGGATGCCACTTTCTATATAGTCATGTATCCTCTTATCCATTTTTCATCATTATAAAAGCTTCCCTTAAAATTTTCTTCACTTCAGCATCAGTTAAATTAAGCTCATGAGCCAAAATTGCAGTTGATTTTTGATAATAATATACGCCGCAAAACACAATTTGTTGCTCAATAGTTAAACCACTCACAACTCCGTCAAACTTTAACCTTTCAGAGAAAAGCTCTTTTCCACTTAAATTTCTGTTGTAAGCTGTCTTCAATCTAGCCTGCGCAAGCATTCTTAATTGTTTCCACGAATCGCTTCCTGTGCTGTTAAGCTCGTTAAGTTTGTAAGGAACTTCTTTAAAAATGTCTGCCAGGTACTGCTCGGCTACTTCATGATCTTTCACTATCTCAACTATGTAACCTAATAGCCAACTTCCGTAACGGTAAAACAGGGCCCGGGTTGCTAAAATATCTGAATTTGTCAGATGTTGAGCTTTCTCAATATTTAAATTCACACTTAACGAGGGGGTCAATTAGTTTTTAAAATTACAATAAAAACTCTATTTAAGCAGCTTCATACACCAAAATATCATGCATTTGCTTCAACCTCTTTAAGGCTCAAAAATGAATATGATAGTTGCCCACTATATTCAGCTAAAATTACTCTTACCATCATCAGGAATTTTCCGCTTTGAAAGCTCCTTAGCAATGCCTACTCAATATACTTTAGCTTCAAAACAATCTTTTTGCTTCCCCAATAGCCATCGGCTTTAACCATAGGCCGGTGTACATCAGACGGAAAAAAAATAAAGAATTCAGCCGGCGTTGCTAAATGCAGTTCACCCTCACCTTTATAAAACATAACGTCTTTCAGTTCGTCATAAGGGTCGGTAACGTTAAGCTGCGATGCCTGGGTAACTCCCATTTGCTCGGCACCATCAATTACATACTGAATGTCAATTGCTTTTTTATGGGATTCCCATTTTGCATCAGCCAAATCTTTATTTGTGCTTTCACTTACAGCTATGTATAAATCACTGCCTTCCAAGCTATGCTTACCCTCGTTTAGCGATTTTAAATCTGTATTTTTCAAATATTCAAACGCCGTGTCCCACTGCTGTTTATTGGCAGCATACTGGCGCGCAAATTCAAGTATATCAGTTGCTGCATGAGGTTTTATTTCTAAACCATTAAGGTAACTTTCTGATTTGAACCAGTTTTCGGCCGCTTCTTTAGAGGCGGTTATATGTTGCATGTTTTCCATGGAGGCAATTGGATGTATTTAATTAATAAGCAAGCAAGATAACATCAATTTTCGGGTTAGTAAGTTTTGTTGAAAACATTTGCTTTAACTTTTTTAAGTATAAGAATCGCTTTGTTGGCACTGCCATTGAAAATCCAACAAAAAAGGCCGTTCCCAAAAAAGAACGGCCTGCAGAATGATTGATAAGGTTGTATGTTTATTAATTGAAGCTCAAATTAACAGAACCGCTTGATGCATGAGCAGTAACCGGAATACCGCCACCGTTAAGCTTTCCTTCTACACGATCTTTCTCTTTAGTACCCGAAAAATTGCTTAATGATGCGTTTACACGGCTGCCTTTTAAATCAAGATCAAGGCCTTTAGGCGTTGGCATTGTGATACTGATACCACCTGCACTTGTTGACAATCTTACATACTTACCTACGCTTTTAAAATCAGCGTGAATGCTGCCGCCGCTGGTTGAGCCTTCAACACTGCAAGCCAGTTGAGTTAAATTTACGCTACCGCCTGATGTTGACGTAATTAATTCTCCCGATATACCGTCGGCATGAATGCTGCCTCCGCTGGTAGTTGCATTAATATCGCCGCTAAGGTTATTTAACTTTAATGATCCGCCGCTCGTAGTAAGGCTAATTTTACCCTCGCAATTGCTGGCCACAATACTGCCACCACTGGTGGTAAGGTCAATTTCTTGTTTAGCATTATCAATATGAATGCTGCCGCCCGATGTGCGGCCTTTGATTTTACCGCTTACATTGTTAACTTTTAAACTACCACCACTGGTAGCAAAGTTTTGCACGCCGGTAAGGTTGCCAATGTTAATGCTGCCACCACTTGTACGTAAATTGGTTGCAACTGCTTTAGGCACATATATTTTGAAAGATATGCTTACAGCTTTGCGCCAATTTAAGTTGAATGCTTTACTTTTAGCTGTAACATGCAACTCGTGATTGGCATCTGTAATTTCAAGTTTGTAATTATCTTCCAGGCGCTGCTTTATCTCTTCTTTTGTTATATCATCGTTACTGTTATTTGGCGATACATAAACTTCAATACGGGCCTCTGATGCAGCAACACCAGTTACAGAAATGCTACCGCCCGATGTTTCGGCAAAAACATCCTTAATACCCGCCGAAGACAGATTTTTAGTTAAATAGGGTTCGGTAGTCCATTTGTTTTGAGCCATAGCTGCAGAGCAGCCTAAAACCATAAATGCAATAAGGGTAAACTTTTTCATAAGCCGTTTAAATTTTGAGTATTCAATCATTTATTCCAAACAAGAATACTTTATAAAGCTACAAAACAATACCAAAAACGCAAGTGTCAAATTATCAGATATTTAATATATAAGTTTGAATAACTAATGTGCGGCTATGCAACACGTATTGTGCGATTTCGATACAATTTGAATCAATGCAATCTAATGTCCACAAAGACTATTCAGACCTTTAGAAAAATATAGTTATTATCATCCCTTGGCGACAATGCATAAGGACATTTTTGCTGCTTTATAAATAAGTCATGCTAAAATATTACAACTCCTTGCATATATAGTATAAGCAATTTTATGCTCAGGCCAATACATTTGCTAACGTACCAATAATCTAAGTAGGGTTTAGTGTGAATGTTATTGAAACCGATGCTACCATACGCCGGCGGGTTTTCAGCTAACATGTTACTAAACCGTCTATACATAAATTTATGTCTGATCAAGTTATACTTAAAGGAATTACCTGGAACCACAGCCGAGGCTTTGTACCCATGACTGCCACCGCACAGCGTTTTAGCGAATTGAACCCCGGTGTTGAAATTACCTGGGAAAAACGCTCGTTACAGCAATTTGCCGACCTTTCAATCGAACAATTGGCGGCCCGTTACGACCTGCTGGTTATCGACCACCCCTGGGCCGGCTTTGCAGCCAATACACGCACCATCTTACCGTTCGATGAGTTTTTATCGCCTGAGTTCTTGAAAGACCAGGAGTTCAACAGTGTAGGCCAATCATATGAAAGCTATAACTTTCATGGCCAGCAGTGGGCTTTGCCTATTGATGCCGCCACTCCGGTAGCATCAAGCCGCCAGGATATTCTGCAGGAACATGATATAGATGTACCTTCGACCTACGATGAATTAATTGATCTGGCTAAACGCGGACTGGTTGCCTGCCCGCTGATCCCTATTGATTCGTTAATGACATTTTACACCTTCTGCTGTTCATTGGGCGAAGATCCGTTCCAGACAGAAGATACCGTGGTTAGTCGTGAATTAGGCATACAAGCCTTGCAAATGTACCGCCAGTTGGCTCAACTGGTTGACCCCAAATGCTTTAACTACAACCCTATTAAAGTATACGAGCGCATGACGCTTACCGATGATATAGCTTACTGTCCGTTCGCTTACGGATATTCCAACTACTCTCGTGTGGGTTATGCCCGCCGATTGCTGCATTTTCATGATATGGTTACGCTCGATGGCAAAACCAACCTGCGTTCTACCTTGGGTGGTACCGGTTTAGCGGTTTCATCGAACTGCAAAAACGTAGATGTTGCCATGAAATATGCCGAATTTGTAGCATCTCCCGATTGCCAGGCCGGTTTATTTACCGACAATGGCGGTCAGCCCGGTCACTTACAGGCCTGGACCAGCGAACATACCAACGCCATCAGCACCGATTACTTCAGCAACACCCTGCCAGCCCTGCAACGTGCATTTTTACGTCCGCGTTATAACGGGTCCATGTATTTTCAGGATCATGGCGGCGACATTGTGCGCAATTACCTAATGAACGGCGGCAGCGAAACCGAAGTTTTAGATGCTTTAGATAACCTTTACCGCGAATCTAAAAAAGAGGTTCAGCATGGTTAAACCGTTAGAAGGATTGATTGTACTGGAGTTTAGCCAATTTATGGCCGGACCAACAGCAGGCCTTCGCCTGGCCGATTTAGGCGCCCGCGTAATAAAAATCGAACGCCCTGTAAAAGGTGAGGCCGGCCGGCAAATTGCCATCCGCAACATATTTGTTAATGGCGATAGTTTGGTGTTCCATACCATAAACCGTAACAAAGAATCATACGCGGCCGATTTAAAAAACCTAGAGGATTTAGAGCGGGTTAAAAAACTTATTGCTCAGGCCGATGTAATGACGCACAACTTCCGCCCCGGTGTAATGGAAAAAATAGGACTGGATTATGAAACCGTGCAAGCCATCAACCCTAAAATAATTTACGGCGTGGTAACCGGTTACGGAGCCAAAGGCCCATGGGCATCTCGCCCCGGTCAGGATTTGTTAATTCAGTCGTTATCTGGCTTAACTTATCTGTCCGACACACAAGATGCAGGCCCTGTTCCTTTTGGATTGGCCGTGGCCGATATTATGTGCGGAGCACACTTTGTACAGGGTATTTTAGCAGCCTTAATTAAACGAGCTAAAACGCAAAAAAGCGTTTTGGTTGAGGTGAGTTTGTTGGAATCGGTGCTTGACCTGCAATTCGAATTCTTAACCACACATTTAAATGATGGCGAAACCTTACCGCAGCGTAGCAAGGTTAAAGGTACCGGTCACCCCTATTTAAGCGCCCCTTATGGCATTTACCGTACGCAGGATGCTTATTTGGCATTAGCCATGGGCGATTTACATCACATAGGCAAGGCTTTAGGTATCGATTTAAGTGCTTTCGCTACCAAATCGTCGTGGTTTGACCAGCGTGATGAAATTATGGAATTAATAGCCGCACAGCTTCAAACCAAAACCACTGCCGAGTGGCTTGCTATTTTAGAGCCACTTGATATTTGGTGCAGCCAAATTTTGAGCTACGCCGAAAGCTTGCAGCATGAAGCATTTACGGCCCTGGGTATACAACAACAGGTTATTTTGCCCGATGGCAGCCAGTTGAACACCACCCGCTGCCCAATCCGTATTGATCATACACGGCTTTACTCATCGGTTGCGGCACCGCGCCCCGGAGTGAGCACCGAATTAATTAACCAGCAATTTAATTTAACCGAAGCATGAAGCCATTAGAAGATTATTTAGTGGTTGATTTCAGCCAGTTTTTATCGGGGCCTTCGGCAGGTTTACGACTGGCCGATTTGGGTGCCCGTGTTATAAAAATAGAACGCCCCGAAACAGGCGATATCTGCCGCCACCTGTACACATCAAACGTGATCATGAATGGCGAATCGTCGGTTTTTCATGCCATAAACCGCAATAAGGAAAGCTTTACCGCCGACCTGAAGAATGAAGCCGACCGCCAAAACGTTTGGGAACTGGTAAAAAAGGCCGATGTGGTAATGCACAACTATCGCCCCGGCGTAATGGAGCGTTTAGGCTTTGACTACGAAAGCGTAAAAGTGGTTAATCCCAACGTTGTTTACGGCGAAATTTCGGGCTATGGCAACGTTGGTCCATGGAAAGATAAACCGGGGCAAGATCTCTTGCTACAATCATTAACCGGCCTTACCTGGCTTACTGGCAATGCCGGTGGACCAGTACCAATGGGCTTGTCTATTATTGATATGCTGGCCGGAACGCACCTTGCTCAAGGTATACTGGCTTGCCTTGTACGCCGAACCATTAAAAACGAAGGTGCACTAATACAGGTAAGCATGCTCGAGTCTGCTTATGATTTGCAGTTTGAAGCCGTTACCACGTATTACTATGATGGTAAACTGCCCGAACGCTCTGAAAAGAACAATGCCCATGCCTATTTAGGCGCACCTTATGGTGTTTATAAAACCGGCAATGGTTACATGGCTTTGGCTATGGGGTCAATTCCGCAATTAGGGCAGTTGCTACAGTGCGATGCGCTGTTAGCTTATACGGACGTTGGTCAGGCGTTTCATCAGCGCGACGAAATTAAGGCCATACTGGCTGCACACCTGCAAACCGGCACTACCGAGAGCTGGTTAGAAGTACTTTTAGCTGCCGATATTTGGTGTGCCGAAGTACTAAGCTGGGATGTACTGATGCAACAGGAAGGCTTTAAAGCGCTGAATATGATACAGGAAGTGAGCATGAACGATGGTTACAGCTATTGTACTACTCGCTGCCCTATCCGCATTGATGGCGAAATATTTACCTCAGAAAAAGGTTCGCCGGCTTTGGGCGAAAATACCGAAGCCATTTTACAGGAGTTTAAAGCGTAAGTATGAGTCAGCAAGACACCATCAGGATAGCAGTACGTAAATTTGGCCCTTTTGAAAGCGCCCTGCAAAAAATATGGGATAGCTTTTGCACCGAAACCGGCTGCACGCTAAAAGCCGAAATGGTGCCGATGGACCTGGAGCTGCTTTACGATAGCATCATTGAACAAAAAGGCCTGCAAAACGGTGACTGGGATATTGCCCATGTTGTTACGGATTGGCTTTACGAAGCCTGGACCACCGGTGCATTGCTCAATTTACAACCTTTAATTGCCCAAAATCCACCAGAAGATTTCCCTTCAGGATGGAGCCAGTCGCTTTTGGCGGCACAGCAGTTTGGTGAAAGCATAGCGGGGTTGCCGTTTCATGATGGCCCGGAGTGCTTTATTTACCGCAAAGACTTGTTTGAAGACAGTCGTGAGCAACAGTCATACTTTGACCAGCATGGCACTCCCCTGCGCGTACCGCAAACGTGGGATGAGTTTCAAACCGTGGCGCGTTTCTTTAATCGCCCCGAACAAAACCTTTACGGAACCGTGTTTGCCGGTTACCCGGATGGGCATAATACCGTATTTGATTTTGTACTACAGCTTTGGACGCGCGGCGGCCAGCTAACCGATGCCAACGGCGAAGTTAATGTTGATACCCCGCAAGCTGTTGTAGCGCTGGAATTTTTTAAACAATTGTTCCTTGATAAATCGGCTGTACACCCCCAATCGGTTAATTACGAATCGGTGCAAATGGGTATGGCCTTTGCCCGTGGCGAGGCTGCCATGATGGTGAACTGGTTCGGCTTTGCATCCATGTGCGAAGTGATTGCCGAATCGGCCGTTAAGGGCAAGGTTGATGTGGCTAAATTGCCTGCTGCGCCAGGCACTGAATCTGCTTCGCTGAACGTTTACTGGTTGTACACCATTGGCGCAGGTAGCAGGCACAAGCAAACGGCTTATGATTTTTTACGTTTTGCCGTAAATCAGCGTAACGATAAACTATTAACCTTAGAAGGTGGAATAGGTTGCCGCATTTCTACCTGGAACCATGGCGGAGTAAATGCCATTATCCCTTACTATCATAAACTGGAAGAACTGCATACCGTAGCCCGTATGCTTCCGCAAAAAAGCAACTGGGCGCAAATAACTCACATTATTGATGAGGCTGTTTTGGCAGCCATAAATACCGATACTGCTGTGTCGCAAATACTAAAAATCGCGCAGCAGAAGATCACACAACTTACTACGGACGAAAAACATGCAAATACCTTATAAACCCATACTACCACATAACCCGTTACCCATCATTATTATTGGTGCAGGCGGCATTGTGGCCGATGCACATTTGCCAGCCTATAAAAAAGCAGGATTTGAGGTGGTAGGGATAACTAACCGTACCCGCGCCCGTGCCGAAAAACTGGCCGCCGAGTGGAACATCCCCAACGTATATGACACCGTTGCCGATGCCGTGGCAAATGCACCGGCTAAAGCAGTTTACGACATCACCATAATGCCCGAAAAGTTTGTGGAAACTTTGGAGCAACTGCCCGATGGCAGCGGCGTGCTCATCCAAAAACCCATGGGCGATTACTTTTGGCAAACCAAAGAGATATTAGAAGTTTGCCGCCGTAAAAAGCTAAACGCTGCCATTAATTGCCAGTTGCGCTTTGCACCTTACGTAAGCGCAGCCCGTTACATGATCGACCAAGGTTTAATTGGTGAGCTTTACGATATGGAGGTACGTGTTACCCTCGAAACACCGTGGGAATTGTTCCCGTTTGTAATGGTTCATCCGCGTTTAGAGATACAATACCACAGCATCCACTACATTGATTTGATGCGTTCATTTTTGGGCGATCCACAGAGTGTGTATGCCAAAACTCTTAAACATCCTGCTAAAAAGCTATCATCATCGCGGTCGACCATTTTGTTTGATTATGGCGATACCATGCACGCTGTGATAAACACTAATCACGACCACTCTTTTGGTCCGCATAACCAGGAAAGCTTTATCAAGTGGGAAGGTACCAAAGGCGCCATTAAAGCACGTATGGGCTTGCTGATGGATTACCCACACGGCGTGCCCGACAAATTTGAGTACTGCATTGTAGAAGAAGGCAAACAACCCGAGTGGAAAGAAATTGAACTGGAAGGTTCATGGTTCCCGGATGCCTTCATCGGCACTATGTCGAGCCTGATGCGCTACCAAAACGGCGAAACCCATGTGCTGCCAACGCATGTAGAAGATGTGATAAAAACCATGGCCGTGGTAGAAAGCGCTTACCAAAGCAGCGATACCGGCGGTGTTGTGGTAAGTGAGCAATTGAAAGATATCTGAATCAGAATTTACTGAATTAGAGAATTGACAGAATAAAATCTAACATTTAAAACCCTGTCATTTCGACCTGAAGAGAAATCTTTTCAAAGCGTCTAGCTTATCAATCCGAAAAGATTTTTCTTTATCGTTCGAAATGACATATTGGGAAATAAAAGAGAAAAATAAATCCGAAACCGAAAATCCGAAATCCGAAATACGAAACCATGTACTTTAAATCAACCTTTTTTGAAGATTATACTGTAGGCGATAAACGCGTAACCCTTGGCCGTACCATTACCGAAACCGATTTTGTGGTACATGCCGGTCATACGGGCGACTTTTTCCCTCATCATTTGGACGCCGAGTGGTGTGCCACCCAACCGTTTAAACAGCGTATAGCCCACGGCACTATGATATTTGCTATTGGCATTGGCTTAACCGCTTCCGAAATAAATCCTGAAGCTTTTTCAAAAGGTTATGATAAATTGCGCTTTGTAAAACCGGTATTTATTGGAGACACCATCCATTCAGAGGTAACTATTTCTGAAAAAACGGATGCTAAAAAGCCTGAATACGGTACCGTTACGGAACATGTGGAAGTCATCAATCAGCACGGAGAAGTTGTGCTGGCTTGTGACCACCTGCTGCTGACGAAGCGTAAAAATTAACCCGATAACCAAATTTAAACTAATGGCATTAATTACCGATCAGGATTCAGGCCTGGTAACCGAAACTAACTCCTCAGGTAAAAGCTACACTTTACCATTTATTCTGATTGTTAGCCTTTTCTTTTTGTGGGGCATGGCCCACAATCTGGATTCTATACTTATTCCACATTTAAGAAAAGCATGTCAATTAAAAAACTGGCAATCAACACTTATTGACACTTCGGTTTTTGCCGCCTATTTTCTGATGGCTATTCCGGCAGGTATGTTGCTGAAAAAGTTTGGTTACAAAAACAGCATCATTATTGGCTTAACCCTTTTTGCAGGTGGAGCATTCCTTTTTGTTCCGGCAGCAAATACGCTTAGTTATCCTATATTTTTAGGTGCGTTATTTATTATAGGTTGTGGTTTAGCAACGTTGGAAACTGCTGCGAACCCTTACGCCACCGTTTTGGGCGACCCGGCAGGTGCTACTACTCGTATCAACCTTGCTGCATCATTCAATGGTCTTGCCACTATTGTAGGCCCATATTTAGGCACCATATTTATTTTATCGGGTAAAGAGTACACAGAAGCACAACTGGCAGCCATGAGCGCCGTTGAAAGAGCAAACTACTTTGCCGGTGAAGCAGCATCAGTTAAAGTGCCTTACATCATTTTAGGCTGTGTGTTAATTGCAGTGGCTCTACTATTTAAAGTGAGCAACTTGCCCGAAATAAAAAACAAAGCCAAGGAGGAAACATCGGGTGGCAGCTTTTTAGGCGCCTTACGTCACCGCCACTTACTGTGGGCAGTTATTGCTCAGTTTTTCTATGTGGGTGCGCAGGTTTGTGTAACCAGTTTTTTCATACGCATGGCACATCAAGGCGCACATTTTGACGAGAAAACTGCAGGCACTTATTTAAGCTGGCTATATGGTGGCCTTTTTGTTGCCGGGCGTTTTATTGGCACCTTTTTACTAAAATTTATAAAGCCAAATGTATTACTATCTGTATTTGCCGTATTAGCTACATTGCTTTGCGTGGTAGCCATTTTAGGCGAAGGAGGTTATGTAATTTACGCCTTAGGCGGTGTAGGCTTCTTCATGTCTATCATGTTCCCTACAATATTCGCCTTAGGGGTGGAAGGATTAGGTGACGACACCAAACCAGGCTCTTCATGGTTGATCATGTCGATAGTTGGCGGTGCAATACTGCCTGTAATTATGGGACTTATTATTGACAGTAACGGCGATAATGTTCAATCGGGCTACATTGTACCACTGCTATGCTTCCTGGTTATCTTGTACTTTGGCCTAAACGGTTACAAAATCAGAAAACAAATCGTTACAGTTTAGTTATGGAAAGAGTTACCGGCAAATATTATATAGAAACCCCTTACAAGTTAGAAAAAGCCGCGCAGGTTTTAGCAGGCGAACAATCAAGCGGGACGTTCGTGGCCGTTCCGGGCGAAACAGAGGAACTAAAAGCGCGTTTCGCGGCAAGAGTGGAGAAGATAACACACCTTGAAACCGTAAAAGAGCCTGCAATTCCGGGCGCTACCTCAAAAACGGGCGAATATCATCGCGCCAGCATAGAGGTTTCATGGTCGGTTGAGAACTTTGGCTACAACCTGCCGGTGCTGGTTTCTACCTTACAGGGTAATTTATACGAAATAACTCAGTTTACCGGCTTAAAGCTGATGGACATTGAACTGCCGGCATCATACAGCGAGCATTTCAAAGGCCCGCAATTTGGTATTGAAGGTTGCCGTCAATTAACCAGCGTGCAAGATCGTCCGCTGATTGGTACCATCATTAAGCCTAGCATAGGCATGACGCCTGAGCAAACGGCCGAATTAGTTAAAACTTTAGCCGAAGCAGGTATCGACTTTATAAAAGATGATGAGCTGCTTTCTGCATCGGCCAACTCATCATTTGAAGACCGGGTTGATGCTATTATGCGTGTAATTAATGCTCATGCCGATAAAACCGGCAAAAAGGTCATGTACGCGTTTAACTTAAGCGACGAGGTTGACAGCATGCTTCGCCGGTACGAGTATATTTTAAACGCAGGGGGCACTTGTGCCATGGTGAGCTTAAACAGCGTAGGCTTATCGGGCGTAAAAAAGATATGCGATCAGCGCGAGTTGGCCATTCATGGACACCGCAATGGCTGGGGTATGCTTAACCGTCACCCCTTGCTGGGTATCGAGTTCCCGGCGTACCAAAAGCTTTGGCGTTTGGCCGGGGTTGACCAGATACACGTAAACGGCATCCAAAACAAATTTTGGGAGTCGGATGATTCGGTTGTACGCTCGATAGAGGCTTGCTTAACACCATTGGATAATGGCACTACTGTATTACCAGTTGTATCATCGGGCCAGTGGGGCGGTCAGGCGTTCGAAACCTATCGTCGGACCCAAACCACCGATTTGCTTTACATGGCAGGCGGCGGCATTATGGCTCACCCTGACGGGCCAACCGGTGGCGTGGTAGCCCTGCAACAAGCTTGGAAAGGCGCTGTTGACGGACTAACCCTCGAACAAGCAGCATCAACCTACCCTGAGTTTAATAACTCAGTTAAAAAATTCGGCGGTAAGTAGTTAAAGCATGGCGGCAAACAATCATCTTTTATTGGCCTACTACGGCGACGATTTCACCGGATCGACAGATGCGCTGGAATTTTTGAGCCGTGCGGGCATCAAAACCGTTTTGTTTATGGAGCCGCCAACAACCGCACAATTATCTCGCTATAGCGGCTTACAAGCCATTGGTGTAGCCGGACTAACCCGCTCTATGCCACCTAATGATATGGAGGCTGTATTAAAGCCTGCCTTTAATGCGTTAAAAGCATTAGGCGCTCCGCATGTTCATTATAAGGTTTGCTCCACGTTCGATTCTTCGCCCACCATTGGCAGCATTGGCCGGGCAATAGATGTTGGTGCAGAGATATTTAAAGCGCCGTTTGTACCGCTACTGGTAGCGGCCCCGGCTTTAGGAAGGTATTGCTTTTTTGGCAACCTGTTTGCCCGAATGGGTATTGGCAGTAAGGGTGAAATTTACCGGTTAGACCGCCACCCTTCAATGAGCCGGCACCCGGTTACGCCGGCTGATGAAAGCGACTTGCGGCTGCATTTATCTAAACAGACTGTTAAAACCATTGGGCTGCTGGACATATTACAAATAAGCAAGCCGTTTGAAGAGGCACAAACAGCCTTATCACAAACTATTAAAAACGGTGCCGATGTTGTTCTTTTTGATGGGCAGGAAGACACACATTTAACCAAGATTGGCCGTCTCATAGATGAATATTCAGATAGTGATAGTCCGCTATTTTCGGTAGGATCATCGGGTATTGAGATGGCTTTAGGCAGTTACTGGCAGTCGATAGGAGAAGTTGGAAAGCCTGCCCTATGGACTGCGGCTGATGAGGTTGAGCAATTACTTATTATCTCGGGTAGTTTGTCGCCGGTAGCATCTAAACAGATAGAAGTAGCGCTAAACAACAATTTTGAAAGTATTGCAATCAATACCTCTGCTTTGGCATCAGGTGCAGATGTGGGTATAGTAATAGTACCAGCTATCCAAAAAGCTATTGAAAGCATTAAACAAGGCAAAAGCGTAATTATACATACCAGTACCGGTAACCACGATGAGCGTGTGCCCAATGCAAAGACTATGTTTGAAAGCCGTGGCTGGGATGCACAAACCATTCGCAAGCAAACGCCTAAAATATTTGGTACGGCACTGGGCCTTGTGGCTGATGCCGTAATTAGCCAAACACATATTAAACGCCTGGTGATTGCCGGTGGCGATACATCCAGCTATGCTGCCCGTGCTTTGGGCATTGAAGCTGTGGAAATGATAGCTCCTTTATGGCCCGGCGCACCATTATGTAAAGCCTACGCCCCCAATAAACCTGTAGATGGGCTACAGGTGAACATTAAAGGTGGGCAAGTAGGCGACGAAAATTATTATTTAACCGTACTAAAAGGAAAACCATTATAAACCAAAGATGAAGACTTTAGGATTAATTCACACCTCTCACACGCTGATTCCCATGTTTCAGCAACTGGTTAAAGACCATTTGCCGGGCGTAAACATTGTTAATATTGTAGACGATAGCCTGGTAAAAAACATCAGGAGCCGCGGTAGTTTAACTGAATCTATTAGCAAGCGTGTTGCCGATTACGTTGCATCGGCGGAAGACTCAGGAGCTGATTACATCCTGGTTACCTGCTCATCAATTGGTGCGGCGGTTGAAGCTGCTGCCCAAAACGCCGGTGTACCGGTATTACGTGTAGACCAACCCATGGCCGACGAAGCTGTGCAGTCAGGTAAGCGAATTGGCGTAATAGCCACGTTGTCTACCACGTTAGAACCTACCGGTGACCTGGTTAAACGCCGCGCTGCTTTGGCCGGCAAGGAAATAGAACTGGTATCGAAGCTTTGCGACGGTGCTTTTGAAGCGCTCATGAGCGGCGATACCGAAACACACGATAAAATTGTTACTGCTGCCTTGCGCGAACTATCGGCGCAGGTAGATGTAGTTTTGCTGGCACAGGCATCAATGGCGCGTGTGGTTGACGGATTGGATGAAGCCGATAAAACAGTGCCCATTGTGGCAAGCCCGCCAACGGCCATTAAATACATAGCAACCAAACTTTAACAATTTCAACCGATGGAAGCGGTTAGAAAAATATGCCTTGCTGCAGCCGGAATTGCTGCACTGGCATTGTTGTACGGTTTTTTTGCGTCAGCAACTCACATTTGCCAGCCTGCGGCTGTATGCCTCTGCTTGTTTGGAGCCATTGGCATAGGTGCAGTTCCTGCTGTAGCAAATTATCAATACACGGCCTGGATTATCACTGCTGTGGTTGCGGCTATGGTTTACCCCGAAGCTTTTTTGAAGTGGGGCAGTTTCGACTTGCGCAATAAGTGGCTCATTTTGGCTGTGGTACAAATGGTAATGTTTGGCATGGGCATACAAATGAGCCTGCGCGATTTTACCGGCCTTGGCAGTACAGGCAAAGGTGTGCTTATTGGTTTAGCTTGCCACTTCACCGTAATGCCTTTAATGGGTTTGCTGCTTACCAAAGTATTTAACTTTGACCCCGAAATTGCAGCGGGTATCATCCTCATAGGATCCTGTTCAAGCGGGTTGGCATCAAATGTTATGGTTTACCTGGCACGTGCCAACCTTGTATTATCGGTAACGGTTACAGCCATGGCAACTTTGGCAGCTCCCTTTTTAACTCCTGTACTGATGAAGTTGCTGGCGGGCACACTTATCCAAATCAAGTTCATTAATATGATGATGGAAATCATCAAAATTGTGCTGGTACCTATAGGCGCGGCCTTGTTACATGATTACTTAAAGCGGGCACCGGCACCACAGCGTCGTAACGTTTACATAATTGCATTGCTATGTGCTTGTTACCTCGCTGCCCTCCCCTTTGGGTTATACCATATATATGAGAGCAATTTTAACAAAGCGGCTCTACTCTCTTTAGAAGTTTTTGGTTTTATGATTGGCGCCTTTTTGGTCGGAGCTGTGTATCACCAGCTTTATAGATCATTGCCTAAGGTTGACAAGTTTATACCTTATCTTTCCATGTTTGGCATTGTTTACTTTACGGCCGTAACAACAGCTGCAGGACGCGAAAATTTGTTAAACGTAGGCTTATTGCTTTTTATGGCATCGGTGATACACAACGGTGCAGGCTACTTTTTTGGCTACTGGCTAAGCCGCCTCTTTGGTTTGGATAAAAACTCATCGCGTACCGTAGCCTTTGAAGTTGGTTTACAAAATGGTGGTATGGCCTCAGGTTTAGCGGGCACTATGGGTAAACTGGCTACAGTTGGCTTAGCATCTGCGGTATTTAGTCCGTGGATGAATATCTCCGGTTCTATACTGGCTAATTACTGGCGTAAACGCCCGGCTGATGATTCAACAATTGAACCACCTGTTGTAGCTGACAAAATTTGACTTACAATAAAAAGGGCAAGCCGTTAAGCTTGCCCTTTTACATTTAACTGCTTTTCCCCTGCATAAACTATTTGAGCCATTTGCAATACAGTAAAACGTGATTGGAGTGGCGATTGAGGTTTAGGTGTATTCCTTTTTTGCAACCGGCTTAGCTAAATAATTTTGCATACGCTTGTTATCAAACTTAAACTCGCGGCTGTGATTACTTTGTTTATTGTGTATTCGTGTTAATGCTTGCTCTTCAATATCAACATGCATGTTTTTTTTGTAAGGCTTTTTACCTGATTGTAAAAACCCTAACACAATCAATCCTAACAGTGCAGTTACAGGCACAATCAATAGTAGTGAACTTGGCCCAAAGCCCTCCTCACTTACTAAAGCAGGCGCAAAAGTATCAGCATAAACGGGCGCTGTGATAAATAAACCCGTAAGCAATATGATGATAAGGTTTAGTATAAACTTAACAGACATTGTAAATAAGGTTTAGGTTGAAATATCTTTGTCTCAGATGTAATTTTCGGCACCTCAAAACAACAGTGCAAAAGTGCATTATGTACTGCCTTTACCCTATCAATACTGTTTCAATTGCTATAAAAATCGTTTCAATTTGCGGTTAAAGACTGTTTTACAAACTCGCCGGGTGTAAGGCCGTAAACATCACGAAAGCATTTTGAAAAATAAGCGGCGCTGGAAAATCCACAACGGTAAGCAGCATCAGAACTGCTATAGCCTTGTTGCAAAAGCACGGATGCACACTTTAAACGGTAGTTGCGTATAAGTTCGGTAGTTGACATACCTGCTATGGCTTTAACCTTTCGGTGCAGACTTGTACGGCTCATATTGGTGAGTGTCAAAAGTTGGTCAACGCCAAAGCCTGCATCGCCCAAATTGCTGTCAATAAAGCTATATAAGCTCTTAATAAACTCATCGTTTACCACATTTACCTGAGGAGCACTCTCCTTTTTTGCGGGCAGGCTAAGCTCTCTCTTTATAAAATCTTTGAAGCTTTGCTGCCTTTTAAGTATGTTTTGGATGCGAAGTAAAAGTTCGGCTACTTCGAACGGCTTGGTGAGGTAATCATCGGCTCCAATTTCCAATCCTTCTATTTTATTTTCAGAGCCGGAACGGGCTGTAAGTAGTAAAACCGGTATATGACTTGTGCGCAAATCTTCTTTTATTATTTTACACAGCGCCAAACCATCCATCACAGGCATCAGTGCATCACTTAAAACTAAATCAGGCATTAGCTCCAATGCCATATTACTTGCCTCCAAACCATTCCAGGAATGCTCTACATGGTAATGATTGCACAGGCTATTGATAATGAATGCAGCTAAGTCAGGATTATCTTCAACCAGTAAGATTACCGCTGATGTTGTACTCGGATTGATCTCATTGTTCAACGATGTAGCATTGTGGTCTATGCCTTCCTGCACCGCAGTTGTTTGTATATCGGGCTTTTTATAAGGAAGAAAGACGGTGAACTCAGTGCCTGAAACAGCTCCTTCATCGGCATAAACACTTCTAACACCAATGTTACCGCCCTGCAGTTCCACTATCTCCTTAACCATTGACAAACCTATACCTGTACCTGCAAGCCCCGCGTCACTTTCGTGATAAAGTGGATTGTTACTAACCTGATAAAAGCGGTCAAAGATGTGAGGCAAATCCTTAACAGGAATACCCGGGCCTGTATCTTTAACCGTAAGCTGTACGCCCTTATCTACAGCAATCAGGATTATCTTAATTTCACCATTTTCGGTTGTATACTTAACAGCATTGCCTAACAAATTAAAAACAATATGCCCAAGCAAATCTGACGCGAAGAGATAATTGCTACCACTAGTACCATCCTCAAAGCTTAAGGTAATTTTCTTCGCATTTACTTCCTGCGCGAACGACGACACCATAGCATTGATTGCTACAGCCGGACTTCCTACACCTTCACAAGGAGTAAGCGCGTTGGCTTCAAGCTTAGCCATATCCATTAGCTGGTTAATCAACTGCAACAAATGCCGGGCATTACGTTCAATAGTTCCAGCAAGCAAGCTGTGCTGACCTGAAACAGATTGTTCACGCTTTAACTGTTCAGCGGGACCTAAAATAAGCGTAAGCGGCGTACGAAACTCGTGCGTTATATTAGCGAAAAGCCTTGTTTTAAGCTCATCAACTTCTCTAAGCTGCTTCGATTCATTTTGCTTTAGCTCAAGCTCCCTGTTAACTATCTCTTTGTTTATCCGATATTTAGTGTACAGCCAAATTAAACAAGCTAATATAAGGCCATACAATATGTAAGCCGGCCAACTAAGCCACCAAGGTGAATTGATGGTTATGCGTACGTACCTTATATAATTGCTCCACTGGCCTGATGTATTGCTGGCGTTAACCTTAAAAAGATAAATACCGGGAGGAATTTTAGTGTAACTAGCTGATTGTAAATTATCAGCTTCAATCCAATCATCATCATAACCAACCATCCTGAATCGGTAATGCAAATCATTAGGTTGATTAAACTGCAAACCGGCAAAATGAAAGGTGAGCGTATTTTGATCATGAGGCAGTTGGAGTTCCTGCACATCATGCATAGTGGTAAATGTGTTATTGTTTGAAATATGATCGGTGTAGGCGTTGTTTATTTCCAAACCGGTTAAAGCAACGCGTGGTTTGAAATTATCATTGCGGATGTTAACCGGATCAAATGCTGTCCAGCCGTCTGGCCCTCCAAACGCTAAACGGCCATCGGGCAAACTAAGGTGATGAAAACGGTTAAATTCATCGCCGGGCAAGCCGTGTGTTGTTTGAAAAATGCGCACATTTTTATTTTGAGTGTTAAACCTGCACAACCCCTTATTAGTGCTGAGCCATAAATAGCCGCCTTTGTCTGCTTGTAGCGAATAAATGGTATTGTCAGGTAAGCCTTGTTTTAATGAAAACACCTCACAGGTAAGGGTTTTCTTATTGAAGCAAATCAAGCCCTCGTACCCCCCAATCCAAAGAATGTCTTTTTGTTTAGGATCTGGTAGAATCCCTAACAGTTTATCAGTTGGAAGCGATCCTTTGACCGACTTATATTTCAACTGCTTCAGCGATTTAGACTTAATATCGAGCACTAATAAACCGTCTCCATCTGTAGTAATCCATAGCCGTTCACCATCATTCAATATATCTCTCGGAATTACAGTTTCGCTTAATTTGTTGCTTATAAACTTTGCATCAATAAAGCTTATCCATTTTTTATTTTTGCTATCCCACTCAAGTATTTGGCCGTTATAGGCAATAACCATTGGCTGGCCATCGGCGGTGATAGTTATGCCCTGAACACCTATTCCCCCGTCCTTAATACCTTTGGTTATAGGGACTTCTGGCATTTGACTTACCTCTTTTGATTTGCTATTATAAAGGCAAACTTTGTTGTTTAATGCCATCCATAAATTATGATCGTTGTCATAAACCGACCTAAAATGATAGCTTGACGCAGCTTTAGGGCCGTCAGCGGTAGCCCAATTGAATGTAGCGTCGGCATTTATAGCAAGTAATTGCTCAAGCACATCATGATGGAAGCTTAATTTGTAGTTATGTGACGTAAACCGGGGGGTATTTAAAGAAACTTGTTGAATGCCTGCCGTGTTGGTGCCTACCCATAACAGTCCCGAACGGTCGACCATGAATGAGCAGGCATCAAATTGTACTCCGCTTCCTGTTTTAAACAAGGGCTTGACCCCTAACTTGTCGGTGTATTCAAAAATTTCTCCACCATTTTCAAAATACTCTTTACCGTCATTACCGCTTCTTATCCAGCGCACGCCATGCACATTTGCTTTGGGCATAGGTGTGGTTTTGAAAGAGTGCTTAGTAGTGCTAAAAAAATAAAGACACCGGCAATCGCCCCACATCAAATCACCATTTGATCGCTGGTGCAAATCAATTATCTCTTTATCCGACTCAAAGTAGTTATTAAAATCAGGCGTTAACGAGCATTTGTAATTTTCAAATCTTCCGGCACTGGCATTGAATTTACTTAAGCCATACTGTGTAAGCACCCAAACATTTTGCTGTTTATCTAACGTTAGGGCGTGTATGGTGTCAGATGGCAATCCCTTATTTGCCGATGAATATAGTTTTACCTGCCCGTTGTTTGTGGCACAAACTAAGCCCCTGTTACGCTGAACGGCCCACAGTTGTTCTTTACCATCAACAAGCCAGCCACGCCTCACAAAGCGTAAACCTTTGCTTTTTAAATTTTTAGCAGCAGGATAATGTTTGATTACTTCTGTGTTGGTATTGAGTTTGTCTATTTCTCCTGATTCATGTTCAATCAAGAGGGTATTCTTTCCGGTAAAAGTGGTTGATATAATGAGGTTGGAGGCTATGGTTGCCGGATTATAATTATCGTGCTGGAAAACCTTGAATTTGGTACCATCATAACGGGCTAATCCGTTACGTGTGGCTACCCAAACAAAATCATTGCGATCTTGATGTAATCCCGAGACTACCGACTGAGGTAAGCCGTCTTTAGTGGTGATAACTCTTATGGCCTGGGCACAGCACCAGTAAAATGGAAGGAAAGAAAATGCTAGAACCAACAGAACCGTGCGTAACGAAGACGAGTGATATAAACGGGTTACACAACCAAACATAACTGATTTTGCAGGGGACAAATACAGTTACCAAAAATACGATAATATATGAAAATATTGAGCTAATGCATGTGCTAAATGGATTTATTAAAACCCCCAAACCTTGCGTTTGGAGGTTTTCCCTTACCTAAAATAAAACTATATACTAACAAAAACTAAGAATCAAATTGAGTTAAATGAACAGTTGAGCTGGTGCAAATTATGAAAGTATCAGGTTGAATTTGCGAGTATTAATACCTGAATTTTATAACGGGTATTTACCACCAAAACGCTATTTTTTGTTAAGCGGAAACTGAATGATAAACTCTGTTCCCTGTTCTGGCTCACTTTGTACCAGTATGGTTCCGCCCAGGCGTTCAACCTGTATCTTTACCATAAATAAACCCATTCCTTTACCTTCAACGCTACGGTCAAAACGCTTGTAAAGGCCAAACAAATTATTGCCGTGGCGCGAAAGATCTATCCCTTTGCCATTGTCTTTAAAAGAGATTTTAATTTTATCGCCATCGCGCTCACCTGTAATAATGATAAGCGGCGCCACGTCAGCCCGGCGGTACTTAATGCTATTGGTTATTAAATTTTGGAATATGCTGTAGATGTAGCTCTTTAAACTATTGATTTGACTTATATCATTAAAGTCAGCTATCAAAATGGCGTTATTTTTCTCAATCAGATGATGTATGCTCATCCTTATCTCTTCAATAAGTATAGGGAAATCAATAGTCTCTATCTTATCATTGGCAGCGCTACCGGCTTGTAAAATGTGGTTTAAATCTAAAATAACCTTATCCAGGTTATTGATAGAATATGAAAGAGCCTGCAACACTTCCTGACTTTCCGGATCGTCATCAACCGTAGCATTGAGTAGTGTAGATAATCCGGTGATATTAGCTACCGGTGCCCTGAGATTGTGTGAAACAATATATGTGAACTGCTCCAAATCCTTATTGCGCTGCACCAAATCCGTTATCATTTTATCGCGTTCCGTTTCACCACTTTTGCGTTCGGTTACATTTCTAAAATTACACACTATCGCCTTCACGTTTTTGTCGTCAAGCATGTTTGTAAAAACGCTTTCTATCCATATATAGTTACCGTTTTTATGCCTTATACGGTAAGTCAAAATTTCAGGCACTCCGGGTTTGGCCAGTATCTCATTAAAGAGCTGCTTAAGCGAGTCAGCATCATCAGGATGAGTAATTTCAACCATTTTAAGAGTCACCAAATCACCTGCACGCCAACCGCTTATACGTTCGGCCGACATACTTTGATAAAATATTACCAGGCTACGATCTAATAATGCAATGCCATCATAACTATTTTCAATCAGTTTTCTGAAGCGTAACTCGGTAGTGAGAATTTTGCGAGTATTTTCGGCAACCCTTCGTTCAAGCTCGGCGTTGGCATGGGCCTTTTGATCATCTAGCAGCTTTCGCTCGGTCATATCCCGGGTTACTTTGGCAAAACCAATCAAATGACCGTTATCATTATAAAGTGTTGTAAATACCACGTGCGCCCAAAAGCTACTACCGTCTTTACGTACCCTCCAACCTTCGGTTTCATACATGCCATTTTTTAACGCCTGGTTAAGGTTGTTGCGAAGCTGTTTGCGGTTTATGTCATTAGGCTGGTAAAATACTGAAATATGCTGTCCAATTATTTCACTTTCGGCGTAACCTTGTATGTGTTCTGCACCCAAATTCCAGCTTAAAATATAGCCGTTAATATCAATCCAAATAATGGCAGCGTCTTTAACACTGGCCACTAACAGGCTAAATAATTTACCATCTACATTTTGATTAGGCGTAGGTAAGGTCATAATCACAATATCGTTCTGTATAGGTTCCTTACTGGTTACTACAATAAATATAACTCATTAACAGTTTGTTATGTTTTCGTTATAGTTTACCTTAAAGATTATTGTATTGGTTTAATCAGGCCGTTATGGATTAACCATATTAACCATTATTCAAAAATAATAAGTGCAATCGTAGTTTTTTATACGTATAAATACGTGATTTTTTATTCAGGGGAAAATACCATCAGCACAAGTCACAAGTTCTTGCCGGTAGCTTATTTCGTTAAACTATAGCTTTTTACACTTATTTAAGCGGTTTTTCAGCTTTTATAAATATTTTTAGCCAATAAATTCAGCTACAATAACGGCACAGCCTTAATGCTTATACCAACACAATTATCTAAATATTCTTTCTGGCTGCTTGCTGTAACCCTTAACTTTCTGATTGATGCAGGTAACAGGGGATAACATTGCTGTTTTACTAGGTATTGGTACGCTGGGGATGCTGGCTTTGGCATTATCAATCATTTACATGCATGTACGCAACCAGAACCGCTTGCTTAAGCAAAGAGAACTTGCGCAGGAAGCTGAGCTAAAGCATCAGCGTGTATTGCTTAACGCCGTAATTACCTCACAGGAAGCGGAAAGGAAACGCATAGGTCAGGATTTACATGACGATATTGGAGCGGCCTTATCGGGCTTGCGCCTGATGATTGATGTTTTTGAACCAGCGGGCGATGCACAAAGCAATTTTAAGCTGTTTAAAAGCAACACTAAGGAGACCATTGATACAATTGTTGCCGAGTTACGCCATATTGCACATCATCTTTCACCATCGTTGCTTACGTTGCATGGTTTAAATGCGGCATTAAATAAACAACTTGAATTTATAAACCGCACTAACTACCTGCAAGGTAGCATTGACAATCAGGCACCTGAAATTATAAGCGGCCTGGAAACCGAAGCTGCAACTGCCATATACCGTGTGCTGGAAGAGTTATTAAACAACACTATAAAACATGCTAAGGCAAGCGTGATAGAAATTACTTTTGCCTGCCCCAATCCTCATACATTGCTAATACAGTATACCGATAATGGTATAGGCTTACCTGCAAGTTTTACGGGGAATGGCATGGGCATGCAAAACATTGAAAGCCGTTTAAGTATTATTGATGCAACTTACGAGGTTTTCAATACTCATGGCAAAGGATTTAGGATTGATATTACATATCCTTTAAATAATTAATTACTGATGAATAAAGTAAGAGTAGCAATTGCGGATGATCATAAAATATTTGGACAAAGCCTTGGCATGCTTATACAGTCAGTTGATGAATTTGAGTTGTTGTTTGTTGCCGAAAACGGACTCGATTTTTTAGAAAAGCTCAAAGCTGCACCTCATTTACCTGACGTTGCCCTGTTAGATATCGACATGCCGTTTATGAATGGCATTGAACTTAACCGCCAGCTGCATAAAAGCAAACCGGAGCTTAAAATCATTATGCTATCGGTTCATTTGGAAGAGGAGCTGATTACTCAGGTAATTGACGACGGAGCCGCCTCTTACTTAGCAAAAAACTGCGATAAAGAAGATTTGATTAAGGCAGTTAGAATGGTTTACAGCGAAGGCTTTTACATTAATCAACTAACCCTGCGCGCGCTTACTGCTGCCGCCAAGGCACGTAATAAATCATCTAAAAAGCTAAAGCCTGTACATGAAACCCTCACCGAACGTGAGCGTGCCGTTTTGGATTTAATATGTAAGGAGTTCAATAATGCCGAAATTGCACAGATACTGTTTATAAGCGTGCGAACGGTAGAAGGGCATCGTAATAACTTGTTAACTAAAACAAGCAGCCGCAATACAGCTGGTTTGGTTCTTTTTGCTATCAGGCATCAGCTTTTCGAGGTTCCGTTGTAACAGGTAGTATTACGTGATTTTTAAGTTGCGTATTTACACTGATAATTGCGCCTTGACTTGAAAGTATATTTGCAATACCAACTTTATTGCATTTATGACCATTGATTTGTGTGCCGGGCAAGAGACACCCGAAACTACTGAAGTATACCTCCCTGAAGTATCACTGGCTAGCCTTGCCTTGACATTTACTGAATACAGTGCAAAACTGAACCTGGGTAGCAAGTTTGACAGTGAACTAGGCTTATTACTTAATGAAACCAAAGCCAGCACACGTACAATTGAAGGCCGGATGCCAGGCGGAATGACAATTGTAGATTATATTGAAATGCTTTATTAAGCTCTTAAATATTGCCAGTTGTTAACACACTTGTTTTGTCCGGGTGTTTAACTGATATGACAGGGATAGATTTTGACTTTAGCAGCGCTTATTTTTCGGGCACCAGCAACGTTGTTTTACCGGTTGCCAATAAGCAGCACTTTCCTGAAGATTTTAAACAAAAAAGCCGTTTAACCTATTACGCTTCATTGTTTAACAGTGTTGAAGTTAACAGCACATTTTATAAACTACCACTACCCCAAACAGTTGCGCGGTGGGCTACCGAAACTCCTGAAACGTTCAGATTTACTTTTAAGCTTTGGAAAGACATAACGCATAACAAGTCGTTGGCTTTCTCGCCCGGTGATGTATATAAGTTCATGCATATCATCAATTTTGCAGGAGACCGAAGAGGCTGCGTACTCCTGCAATTACCACCGGCAACAACAGTTAATATATCACAGCTAAGCTTGTTGTTAGCTACCCTTAAACAAGCAGATGTTACTGCTAAATGGAAAATTGCGGTGGAGTTCAGGCACCGTTCATGGTATACCAACGATGTGTTTGATTTACTTGATGATTATGGAGCAGGTTTAGTGATTCATGATTTGCCCGCTTCGGCAGCGCCTCTTCGTGTGGGTGATGCCGACTTTGCTTATCTTCGTTTTCATGGTCCGCAAGGCGGCTACCGTGGCAGTTATACCGACGATTTTCTTCAAGAATATTCTACATATATAAAAGAATGGATAGCTGACGAGAAAACCGTCTACGCTTACTTCAATAACACCATGGGTAGCGCGGTACATAATCTTGGTACCCTTAACAAGTACGTTAACTAATAAACAACACAGGCCGCATCAAATGACGCGGCCTATCCTACTTCACAATCTATTTAATAATCTACTTAGGGGCTCTATTGCTTTGCAGTTTATTCTCTGCTTGCCAGTACCTGTGCAGGAGCGCTTTGAGTTGGTTCAGCTTGCATGCCTGCAAAGATCACACCCTCGGTGTAGGCATGGCCTTTGATGCTCATGGTATTGATGCCTTTTGCTAAGGCTGATACCACTACCTGGTAACCTTGTGCGCTTACTGACTTTTGTGCTGCTGCTAAAGTGAATGCGTTGTTTGCCTTGGCTACCATTTCGCTGTACATACCTTCATGTTGCATGTAAAAGCTGTGGAAAGCAGTCTCTTTGTAAAAGCTCTCTAATAATGAGCCGTAACGTTTAAAGTCTATCTTGTTTAAATCAATGCGGTAGTCTGCTTTCAATCCAAAGCGGCCCTCTTTCATTTGGAAAGCGTATAAACCTTCTACATAACTTTTGGCTAAAGCAGGGTTGCGGCTTAATTGTGCATTCAGTTGTTTAACGCCTTTAGCATTTTTATAAGCGCTGAACTTGTTTACTACCTCAGTGTAGTAAGCTGAGTTATGGTTAATGATGGTT
>NZ_WQLA01000009.1 GCF_009755275.1 Mucilaginibacter aquatilis
AGAAACAAGAAACCCCTTACGATAAGGTCGCAAGGGGTTGATTAACTTGTAAGGTTTGGCGCCGACCTACTCTCCCACATTTTACTGCAGTACCATCGGCTCTGGCGGGCTTAACTTCTCTGTTCGGAATGGGAAGAGGTGGACACCGCCGATATAGGCACCTGAATATTTTTAATGTTTTAGTAGTAAGTGCTTAGTAGAAAGTAGTTAGACTTTGTTCCGGTCTTTATACTTGGTACTTTATACTACGTCAAACAATGACATATTATTGAAAGAAGTAATCTATTGTACTGAATATACATTGCAGTAATATTGTTGTTTTGATTGTGGTGGTGTGACCGGAAGATCACACCACCTTATCTGTTTGCGAAGAAAGCGTCGGGCAATTAGTATTACTCGGCTATGATGTCACCACCTTTACACCTGTAACCTATCAACGTGGTAGTCTTCCACGACCCTCAAGGGAAGTCTCATCTTGTGGCTAGTTTCGCACTTAGATGCTTTCAGCGCTTATCTATTCCGAACGTAGCTACTCTGCAGTACAGCTGGCGCCATAACAGATTCACTAGAGGTTCGTCCAACCCGGTCCTCTCGTACTAAGGTCAGCCCCACTCAAACTTCCTACGCCCACAACAGATAGGGACCGAACTGTCTCGCGACGTTCTGAACCCAGCTCGCGTGCCACTTTAATCGGCGAACAGCCGAACCCTTGGGACCTTCTCCAGCCCCAGGATGTGACGAGCCGACATCGAGGTGCCAAACCTCCCCGTCGATATGAGCTCTTGGGGGAGATCAGCCTGTTATCCCCAGCGTACCTTTTATCCTTTGAGCGATGGCCCTTCCATGCAGAACCACCGGATCACTATATCCGTCTTTCGACCCTGCTCGGCTTGTCTGCCTCACAGTCAAGCAAGCTTATGCTATTGCACTCCCCGTACGGTTACCAAGCGTACTGAGCTTACCTTTGAAAGCCTCCGTTACCTTTTTGGAGGCGACCACCCCAGTCAAACTACCCGCCAAACAATGTCCCCCGCTTTGCAGGGTTAGACACCAAATACAGAAAGGGTGGTATTTCAACGTTGACTAACCGACTCCTAGCGAAGCCGGATCACAGTCTCCCACCTATCCTACACATCCTGTATCCGATATCAATGTTAAGTTGTAGTGAAGGTGCATGGGGTCTTTCCGTCCCGTTGCGGGTAACCGGCGTCTTCACCGATACCACAATTTCACCGAGCTCATGGCTGAGACAGCGCCCAGATCGTTACACCATTCGTGCAGGTCGGAACTTACCCGACAAGGAATTTCGCTACCTTAGGACCGTTATAGTTACGGCCGCCGTTTACCGGGGCTTCGATTCAATGCTTCGCCTTGCGACTAACATCCCCTCTTAACCTTCCGGCACCGGGCAGGTGTCAGGCCTTATACGTCATCTTTCGATTTTGCAAAGCCATGTGTTTTTGTTAAACAGTCGCCTGGGCCTTTTCACTGCGGCTGCCATTGCTGACAGCGCCCCTTCTCCCGAAGTTACAGGGCCATTTTGCCGAGTTCCTTAGCCATGAATCACTCGAGCACCTTAGGATTCTCTCCTCGACTACCTGTGTCGGTTTACGGTACGGGTTTTGATAACCTGAAGCTTAGCAGGTTTTCTTGGAAGTCTGATTACCTTCACTATCACGCCACCCGAAGGCTTTGTGTACTATCAGCTTTCAGCAGGGTCTGCGTACTTAACTACAATCCCTATACCTACGGCCTTTAACGTTCTATTCCGTCAGAACGCGGAAGTGTCACTACTCCGTCACTGCATCGCAGTTATCAAAAGTACTGGAATATTAACCAGTTGTCCATCGGAATCTCCACTCGGATTATCCTTAGGCCCCGACTAACCCTGATCCGATTAGCGTTGATCAGGAAACCTTAGTCTTTCGGTGGGCGGGTTTCTCTCCCGCCTTATCGTTACTTATGCCTACATTTGCTTTTCTGCAACCTCCACATGCACTTGTCGTGTCATGCTTCGCCGGCGGCAGAATGCTCCCCTACCAGTACATTTACATGTAATCCATAGCTTCGGTATACTATTTAATGCCCGTTTATTATCCATGCCCGGCCGCTCGACTAGTGAGCTGTTACGCACTCTTTAAATGAATGGCTGCTTCCAAGCCAACATCCTAGCTGTCTGTGCAGCCGGACCTCGTTAGTTCAACTTAATAGTAATTTGGGGACCTTAGCTGATGGTCTGGGTTCTTTCCCTCTCGGCCCTGGACCTTAGCACCCAGAGCCTCACTGCAGCGTATATTATTCAGCATTCGGAGTTTGTCTGGATTTGGTAGGATTTGACTCCCCCGCACCCAATCAGTAGCTCTACCTCTGTATAACTTTACCGCCACGCTGTTCCTAAAAACATTTCGGGGAGTACGAGCTATTTCCCAGTTTGATTAGCCTTTCACCCCTACCCACAAATCATCCGGAAACTTTTCAACGTTTATCGGTTCGGTCCTCCAGTACCTGTTACGGCACCTTCAACCTGTCCATGGGTAGATCACAAGGTTTCGCGTCTACCTCCTCTGACTGCACGCCCTATTCAGACTCGCTTTCGCTTCGGCTTCGCGTCTTAAACACTTAACCTTGCCAGAGAAGAGTAACTCGTAGGCTCATTATGCAAAAGGCACGCCGTCACAGATCATGTCTGCTCCGACCGCTTGTAAGCACACGGTTTCAGGTTCTATTTCACTCCCCTGTTCGGGGTTCTTTTCACCTTTCCCTCACGGTACTGGTTCACTATCGGTCTCTCAGTAGTATTTAGCCTTACCGGATGGTGCCGGCAGATTCCTACAGGGCGTCTCCGACCCCGCAGTACTCAGGATTCCACTAGGTTATTATTCCTTACGCGTACGCAGCTCTCATGCTCTATGGCGGGGCTTCCCATCCCCTTCCGCTTCAGTTTAATATACCACGTCGTGGTCCTACAACCCCTAACTTGCCGTAACAAGATAGGTTTGGGCTGTTTCCCTTTCGCTCGCCACTACTCAGGAAATCACTATTGTTTTCTCTTCCTCTGTTTACTTAGATGTTTCAGTTCAACAGGTTCGCGCTTCTATGCGGTTATCCTTCAGATAACCAGGTTTCCCCATTCGGAAATCTACGGATCAATTCATATTTGCTAATCCCCGTAGCTTATCGCAGCTTATCACGTCCTTCATCGCCTCTGAGAGCCAAGGCATCCCCCGTGTGCCCTTTCTTACTTTCTTCTACCTATACCGCTTTTGCTCGGTATGGTATGTTTTTATTTAGTTCTATTACTTAGAGTCAGGAGTATAGCGTCGGGAATCAAAACATTGCTGTCTGTACTCTTTATTCTATATTCTTTATTCTTTGTAATGTCCTTCACTGTTGTTTATTTCAGTTTTTGAATTACTTCTTCCAATATGTCAAAGAACGTTCGTTTACATCTGTAACGGTATCGTGTAGTGATACCTGTAGTAAACAGCGTGGAGAATAACGGATTCGAACCGTTGACCCCCTGCGTGCAAGGCAGGTGCTCTAGCCAGCTGAGCTAATTCCCCAATAAGAATTCCCTTGTAGTAGTCTCGAGCAGATTTGAACTGCTGACCCCTACATTATCAGTGTAGTGCTCTAACCAAACTGAGCTACGAGACTATGGTTTGATGTAGCCACTTACTGATATGGCTTTCTTTTGGGTTTCTCTTTTCTTCTTTACTTTTCTAAGAAATACATGTGCGTAGCAGAATTCTGTCTCTTTCCTTTTCTTCCTTCAAGGCTACCAAGTCGAATACTGCTCCAGAAAGGAGGTATTCCAGCCGCACCTTCCGGTACGGCTACCTTGTTACGACTTAGCCCCAGTTACCGGTTTTACCCTAGGACGCTCCTTGCGGTTACATACTTCAGGTACCCCCAGCTTCCATGGCTTGACGGGCGGTGTGTACAAGGCCCGGGAACGTATTCACCGCGTCATTGCTGATACGCGATTACTAGCGAATCCAACTTCACGGGGTCGAGTTGCAGACCCCGATCCGAACTGTGAACAGCTTTTTGAGATTGGCATCCTGTTGCCAGGTAGCTGCCCTCTGTACTGCCCATTGTAGCACGTGTGTAGCCCCGGACGTAAGGGCCATGATGACTTGACGTCGTCCCCTCCTTCCTCTCTACTTGCGTAGGCAGTCTGTTTAGAGTCCCCACCTTAAATGCTGGCAACTAAACATAGGGGTTGCGCTCGTTGCGGGACTTAACCCAACACCTCACGGCACGAGCTGACGACAGCCATGCAGCACCTAGTTTCGTGTCCCGAAGGACTGATTCGTCTCTGAATCATTCACTAACTTTCAAGCCCGGGTAAGGTTCCTCGCGTATCATCGAATTAAACCACATGCTCCTCCGCTTGTGCGGGCCCCCGTCAATTCCTTTGAGTTTCACCCTTGCGGGCGTACTCCCCAGGTGGAATACTTAACGCTTTCGCTTAGACGCTGACCGTATATCGCCAACATCGAGTATTCATCGTTTAGGGCGTGGACTACCAGGGTATCTAATCCTGTTTGATCCCCACGCTTTCGTGCCTCAGTGTCAATCACACTTTAGTAAGCTGCCTTCGCAATCGGTGTTCTGTGACATATCTATGCATTTCACCGCTACTTGTCACATTCCGCCTACTTCAACTGTATTCAAGCTCATCAGTATCAAAGGCACTGCGATAGTTAAGCTACCGTCTTTCACCCCTGACTTAATAAGCCACCTACGCACCCTTTAAACCCAATAAATCCGGATAACGCTTGGATCCTCCGTATTACCGCGGCTGCTGGCACGGAGTTAGCCGATCCTTATTCTTACCGTACATTCAGCTTGATATACATATCAAGGTTTATTCCGGTACAAAAGCAGTTTACAACCCGTAGGGCCGTCTTCCTGCACGCGGCATGGCTGGTTCAGGCTTGCGCCCATTGACCAATATTCCTTACTGCTGCCTCCCGTAGGAGTCTGGTCCGTGTCTCAGTACCAGTGTGGGGGGCCATCCTCTCAGATCCCCTAGACATCGTCGCCTTGGTGGGCCGTTACCCCGCCAACTAGCTAATGTCCCGCATGCCCATCTTAATCCTATAAATATTTGATCATAAAATAATGCTATCTCATGATGTTATGCGGTGTTAATCTCTCTTTCGAGAGGCTATCCCCCTGATTAAGGTAGGTTACATACGTGTTACGCACCCGTGCGCCACTCTCATTGGGAGCAAGCTCCCAAATCCCGTCCGACTTGCATGTATTAGGCCTGCCGCTAGCGTTCATCCTGAGCCAGGATCAAACTCTCCATTGTAAAATGTTTTGTTTGTATCCAGACCCTATTACTCAAAATAGAAATCTGATTATTTGTATATCTTTATACAGTATTCAGTAGCTTTTATTCTGAAGGTTTCTTTTTTAATTGACAGAGTGATAATCTTCATTATCTCTCCCGCTACGCTACATGTTACTTCTTAAAAGAACTTTATCGCTTCCCCGTCTCGGTTCAGCTTTTATATCTGCTTATCATTGCGATAAGTGATCTTGCTTGTTTGTTTGCCCTTTCAGGCTTTTTCAATCTTGGTTAACAATTGCTGTTAACCGCTTTCCCTTTTGATTCTCAGCCGTTTGGCTTCGTTCCGTTTGGGAGTGCAAAGGTAGATATCTTTTTTACATTTCCAAAAAATATTTTTTTTTATTTTTTGGCGGGTCGTTTATCTAAAAACCTATTCCCCGATACCGCTCTGCCGCTTTTCAATCTGTTTCCCTTTCGTTGCGATTGGGAGTGCAAAGGTAGAAATGTTT